>NZ_JAOWHX010000002.1:0-249 GCF_030332405.1 Citrobacter sp. Cpo147 | reverse complement strand
GCCCGGACTCGATAAAGATCAGTACAGCATTCTGTGGGTGGAGCACGCGGACAAGGGGCGTCTGGAGCTGAACTTTCTGATCCCCAATACCGAGCTGCTGACCGGCAGGCGGCTCCAGCCTTACTACGACCGCGCCGACCGGCCGCGCATCGATGCCTGGCAGACTATCGTGAACGGCAGACTGGGGCTGCACGACCCGAACGCGCCGGAAAACCGCCGGGCGCTGGTCACGCCGTCCGGGCTGCCGAA
>NZ_JAOWHX010000041.1:401673-518298 GCF_030332405.1 Citrobacter sp. Cpo147 | reverse complement strand
TGACCTGCTCCCCGTTGATTAGTACACCCCGATGTTAGTAATGTCTTCATAAGCCACATGAGGACATCCCCATGAAGAAGCGTTTTTCCGACGAACAGATCATCAGTATTCTCCGCGAAGCCGAAGCTGGGGTACCCGCCCGTGAACTCTGCCGCAAGCATGCCATTTCCGATGCCACGTTTTACACCTGGCGTAAGAAGTATGGCAGTATGGAGGTGCCTGAAGTTAAGCGCCTGAAGTCGCTTGAGGAAGAGAACGCCAGACTCAAGAAGCTGCTTGCCGAAGCCATGCTGGATAAAGAGGCGCTTCAGGTGGCTCTTGGGCGAAAGTACTGACGACAGACCAGAAGCGGGAAGCCGTGATGTTGATGTGTGATGCGACCGGTCTGTCGCAACGTCGTGCCTGCAGGCTTACAGGTTTATCCCTGTCGACCTGCCGCTATGAGGCTCACCGTCCGGCTGCTGATGCGCATTTATCAGGGCGCATCACTGAGCTGGCACTGGAGCGCAGGCGTTTTGGCTACCGTCGTATTTGGCAGTTGCTGCGCCGTGAAGGGCTTCATGTTAATCATAAGCGCGTGTACCGGCTTTATCACCTCAGTGGCCTGGGCGTAAAACGCAGAAGACGTCGTAAAGGGCTGGCAACAGAACGTCTGCCGCTGCTCCGTCCGGCGGCGCCCAATCTGACCTGGTCGATGGATTTCGTCATGGACGCACTTTCCACCGGTCGCAGGATCAAGTGTCTTACCTGCGTCGATGATTTCACAAAGGAATGCCTGACGGTCACTGTTGCCTTTGGGATTTCAGGCGTTCAGGTCACGCGTATTCTGGACAGCATTGCACTGTTTCGAGGCTATCCGGCGACGATAAGAACTGACCAGGGGCCGGAGTTCACTTGCCGTGCACTGGATCAATGGGCCTTTGAGCATGGTGTTGAGTTGCGCTTAATCCAGCCGGGCAAGCCAACGCAGAACGGATATATTGAGAGCTTTAACGGACGATTTCGCGATGAATGTTTGAATGAGCACTGGTTCAGCGATATCGTTCATGCCAGGAAAATTATTAATGACTGGCGGCAGGATTATAACGAATGCCGCCCGCACTCCACGCTGAATTATCAGACACCGTCTGAATTTGCAGCGGGCTGGAGAAAGGGTCATTCTGAGAATGAAGATTCCGACGTTACTAACTGAGTGTTGTATCTAATCGTGGGGGCAGGTCAGATGGAGTCCAACGGCATCGATGAAGTACCTGACTACACCGACCCGATTACCTTCAACGCCAAAATCAGCTCGCCTCAGGTTGGCCAGTTTGTCGGCTTAGTTCGCAAACTCGATGCGTTGATGATCTCAATGGACACACTCTGGTTATCTAGCGTGCTTAGCAATAAGCAACGTGTTGATGGCAACTACGCATGGCAACAGCGCATTATCAAACTGGCTCGGCGCATTATTGATATCGAAATTCGAGCACGAAAATCAGCTAAAGCAAAGGGTAAAGAAGCAGAAGTTGAACAAGTGGTGCCTTCAACCGATGACGAAATCACTGAAGAGGAAACAGATACCCCCGCCAACTAGCCAACTGGGCTCCCCTCAACTAGCCCCTCTCTAAGGGGCTCTTCAAAATTTGGTGTTGTGGATTTTGTAACACAGTTTTGGGACAAAAACGTGTCAGCGCCTTTACTAAATTAGAAAGTCCTGAATAACTACAGGTATTGCAAAGTCACGTAATTAAAAGTCCAGTATTGCTTAAGGTTTAGTCTATGAATAAACATTAAATAATGTCTACTTCCACCAGAACCCCAAAGTGATCCGATACAACCGGATAAAAATCGTTATTAAAAATCACCTGATGCTGCTTTACCACCATCGGTTGATTACTAAGAACCAAATCAATGCGTAGCGCTTGGCTATTTTGTTCCCAACCGTCAATATTTTTAATTACAGTAGTTCCGGAGTCTTTTATTTCTGCTATTTCATAACAATCTATCAAACCGCACTGTAATACATAATCATAACCTTCATTGCGTATATGGCTTGGGTTGTTGAAATCGCCTAATAGAAAGCTCAACTCTGTTGATAATGTTGCCTTTATTCTGTTGAACTGGTCCTCAAATGAGCTCTCTGAGTCACTCCACCAGCCGCAATGACAATTATAAAGATTGAAATCACCTCGTTGAGAAGTGACCTTAATACGCACTGCTCGCCTATGTTTCCAAAAGTTCACATCATAGTTATCACTTAGGTCAATGACCTCATGCTCGACAATCGGCAGTCGCGTCAAGAATGCCAGTCCCTCTTGATATACGTCATAACTTTGATGAACGAAATCCCATGTAAGTTGGTAGTGATAGCCGTATTCCATGAGTTTTTTCTGTAATAAATATCCATAGTTATCAGCGAGCACGGTGTGATTAGTTAATATATTGGCATCAACAGCCGGGCTATTTTGATGTTGATTCACTTCCTGTAATGCAACGACATCGCACCCTTGCTCGATAATGGCTTGCGCTACCACATCCAACTTTTCTAGTTGTTTCTCTTCTTGCCAACTATGGGTATTTAGCGTCATTAACTTCATTTATTATTCACTTATTCATTGTAGCGAGTTAAACGCAGCTCAAGGCTGCGTTTCTCGAGGTTATTTTATCTAGGGTAGAGAATGAATTACTCAGGTTGTGCTGAAAACTTCTCAACTAATCTAGATTTAATGACATCCACTCCTGGACCATAAATAACTTGTACTCCCTGTTCTTTAATTACAGCACCAAGTGCTCCTGTCGGCTTCCATAATGCATATTCAGCAACCAACTGCGGGTCATTAACTGTAATGCGCAAGCGAGTCATACAAGCATCAATCTCAGCAATATTGGCACGGCCACCTAAATTCTGAATAATAATGTCCATCTTCTCATCTTCTGACATGGATTCTGAACTTTCATCGAGGTAGTTACCCATACGGCCCGGTGTTGGCAATTTAAATTTGACAATGAGCACACGGAATAATCCATAGTTAACACCAAAGAAAACAATAGAAACCAATGCGAAGCGAACCAAATCACCACCGATTCCCGCTGAAACCATCATAGGTATACGAGTGAGTAACTCAATCAAACCAAAGGCATGTATACGTAGGTCCATCACATCGACCAACGCAAATGCAATCCCTGTTAATACCGCATGCGCAACATACAAAACAGGAGCAATAAACATAAACATGAATTCAATAGGCTCTGTCACACCGGTTAATAACACAGCAAGACACGCAGATAAAAACATTGGCTTGTATTGTGCGCGCTTATCACTATCAACACAGTGATACATCGCAAGTCCAATACCAATCAATGAAGACGCTGCGATAATAACTTGGCCCGCTTTAAAACGTGCTGGATGCACCGTATCTAATAGATGTTGGTAAGTTGTCGGATCGCTTAATTTAAGATTATTTAAATCGCTAACCCAAGCTAGCCATAGTGGATCTTGACCGTAAACACTTGCCCCCGCATTCACCCCTGTTAAAAGCTCATAAGTACCACCCAACTCGGTGTAATTCATTGGAATAGTTAAAGTGTGGTGTAAACCAAATGGCAGTAATAAGCGCTCTAACGTACCATACAAGAAAGGAGCAGTGATCGGCGCAGTGTCTTTAGAGGTTGCAATCCATTGACCAAAATCATTAAGCGCACCTTGAATTAAAGGCCATACGATTGATAAAGCAAACGCAATAATCATCGAATAGAAAATAACAACAAAAGGTACAAAACGCTTACCGTTGAAAAATGCTAATGCCTGAGGTAAGCGAGCGAAGTCATGATAACGGTTAAATAAGTTGGCACCTAAATAGCCAGACATAATACCGATAAACACACCCATATTTAGAGCAGGAGCACCCAAAATATTAGTGAAGAATTGAGAGACAGGTAGCTCAGAACCAAATAGGCTCATCACAACCGCCTCGGGATCACTGAGCATAGCGTTATCCACGCCTAATATAACCCCAGTGATACGGTTAATTAAGATGAAGGCGATCAGCGCGGCAAATGCTCCTCCTGCACGTTCTTTAGCCCATGATCCACCAATAGCGACAGCAAATAATAGGTGAAGATTAACTATGATCCCCCAGCCTATGTTTTCCATAATAGCGCCTAGTGTTTCAATGGCACCAATACCACCGGCATACATTGCGACAACTTTACCGAGTGATATCATGATACCAGCGGCTGGCATCACCGCGATAACAACGATAAGGGATTTCCCAAATCGTTGCCAAAAATCAAAAGATAGTAACTGACTCATAAATGATTCCTTGGTTTAAATGCAGGGTAGCCTTATCAAGGCCCTGCGATAAATATAATTTAGTGCTTTCTTGCAAATATATACGCAGCATAAGGTGGGGCAATTTGCGTCGCTATAAAATCTGAGCGAACGTGTTCATTGTTGATATTCTGATTATCAAGCATTAACTCGCCTAATTGCATGCGGTCGATATCAACGATGCTCTCTTGTGGACTTAAATTGGTAATAATGGTCCATGTCATATCTTGTGCAACACGTTGATAAGCATAGATATTAGGGTCGTTAGGTAGCAGCAATTGATAGCGGCCAACCACTAAACTTACATTTGACTTACGCAGAGCAATCAGCTGCTTATAGAAACTCAAAATCGAATTTGGATCATTCTGTTGTTGCTCAACATTGATATCTGCGTACTGTTGATTGACGGAGAACCAAGGTTGCACCTCAGAAAAACCGGCAAAATCCTGCGCATTCCATTGCATTGGCAAGCGACTGTGGTCGCGAGATACTTGATTTAACAAGGCTAAGATGTCTGCATCGCTTTGACCTTGTTGAGATAGCTTTTGAATTAAATTTCTAGCAGACACATCATTAAATTCATCAAGAGAAGTAAACTGATGATTTACCATACCAATCTCTTGGCCCTGATAAATAAACGGAGTTCCTTTCATCAAGAAATAACAACTCGCTAACGCGGTAGCACTGGCATACCTAGAGGTAGGGTCGGCAAAAGTATCAATGCTACGAGCTTGATCGTGGTTTTCTAAATAAAGCGCATTCCAGCCTTTACCTTCTAATGCATCTTGCCAACGCGATAAAATGCGTTTGAACTCCACTAGATCTAAAGGCACGTTGCTTTTTTCTTCCGACCATAGCTTCATGTGTTCAAACTGAAAAATCATGTTGAAAACACCGCCTTGATCGTGTTCGGTCGCTTCGGCAACCCAAAGTAATGCATTGTCGGCAGTCACCCCATTAGCCTCACCAACTGTCACTATGTTAAAGGGATCAAACGCCTGCTCTTTTAACTCATGCAGATGTTTTTCAATCCCTGCCACATTCATATGATAATCAAACGAAGAGACATACTTTTCACCCTTTGGATTGGGTAAAGAAGGTAAACCTGGTTGTTTCTGAATATGGCTAATTGCATCCACACGGAAGCCATCAATACCACGCTCCAACCACCAATAAATCATTTTAAATAGTGTTTGTTTAACTTCAGGATTTTCCCAATTCAGATCAGGTTGTTTTTTTGAAAATAGGTGCAAGTAGTACTGTGCAGTTTTTTTATCATATTCCCATGCACTGCCATGAAAAATACTTTCCCAGTTGTTTGGGTCGCAAGTCGGTTTTTCAGCGGTAGGCTCACAACCATCACGCCAAATATACCAATCGCGCTTAGGGCTATTTTTGTTATCTCGAGATTCAATGAACCATGGGTGCTCGTCGCTAGTGTGGTTGATCACTAAATCCATAATAATGCGAATGCCACGTTTATGAGCAGCACTGATTAGTTCATCCACATCCTCAAGGGTTCCAAAGTCAGGATGAATCGCTTGATAGTCACTAATATCGTACCCGTTATCATCATTAGGTGATGCATAGAATGGGCAAATCCATATTAAATCAATGCCCAAATCAGCAAGATAATCGAGCTTAGCAATGATGCCATTGATGTCACCAATACCGTCCTGGTTTGTATCATAAAAACTACGGGGATAAATTTGGTAGGCGGTTGCTTTCTTCCACCACGCGAGTGGTTTTGAGTGCATATTAGGAGCGAGTGTCATCGGTTATACTATATGCGTTATCGTTAACACATATAGTTAAGTAGAACCGATTTGGACTCAACACAATTTCAGAGGAATTGTGAGCTTTCTCTCATCTTTATGTCGAATGTGCCTTCAACAGAACTGAAATCGCGCTTGAGCAATTTTTTGACAGCTTGGTAGCCCACTTGATAGTAGTTAAAAGCGACAGTCGTCAGGCTCGGGACTAACAAATCGCTGTAGTCATAGTCACCCATGCCTACAATCCATACGTTATGACCGATCTTGAGTTGCTGTTCTTTGGCGCGACGATATAAACGAATGGCAATATTATCGGTGGCACAAAAGTAGACATGATTAGGCTGTAATTGAACGGCCTGATAGCCAGCTTTGTCCTCCGAGTTGGCTAGGGCTTGTAGTGATAAATTCAACTCAGGGACGGTGTCGGTAATAGTGGCTTGCATCAACTTAGTGCGGCTAGAAAGCATACGCTCATCATAAATATAATGTACGGCAGCCAGCGGTGCCTGCTGCTGTTTTAACTGAGTGATGGTGTGGGAGACGAGGGCTTTAATCGCTGCATGATCGGGGTAATATAAACAGCAATGGTGGGGGGTATTTTTGCCAATAAATACCACATTGTCTAAGGTTCGATAAAAAGTCTCTTCGACACTGTGCTTTGACGCAATAATAATCGTGCCCAATGCATTTAAGCCGTTAAACTCTCTCACAGCTTGGCATTCTGACTCATGGTTAAACCCTGTGGCATGAAACAGCATTCGTACTTGTGATTCATTGGCAGCAGCCAGCGCCCCTTTAATCACTAAACTGGTCGTATATGACTCAATACGAGGCGCGATGAAACCAATAATATTGGATTGGCTACGAATGGAGCGAGCAAATATATTAGGCGTGTAATGACTCTCTTTGACGATGGCATCAATTTTAAGGCGGTTCTCTTCCGAGACATAACCGCCATTAAAGTAACGCGACACAGTCATTGTTGAAATTCCAAGCTGCCTTGAAATCTCAGCCATGGTCATTTTTTTACTCATTACCTATTTCCTTCAATAATGCACTATTGCCATATCTCCAAGTGACTTCAAGATACAGAATTCAGAGTTGAGTCACTTGGGCATAGTATCCAATATATTGGCTAACAACACAGTAAATAAAACTGGGTGGACGTATGAGTGTTTAATTTTCACTCACAAGATTTAGACCTGAACTCAAGACCAGGGAGCGAGCATACCTTGGGAAGGTGCGAACAAGTTCCTGATATGAGATCATCATATTCATCCGGAGCGCATCCCAGAGGGACATCATGAGCCATCAACTCACCTTCGCCGATAGTGAATTCAGCACTAAGCGCCGTCAGACCCGAAAAGAGATTTTCCTCTCCCGCATGGAGCAGATTCTGCCATGGCAGAATATGACCGCTGTCATCGAGCCGTTTTATCCCAAGGCGGGCAATGGCCGACGGCCCTATCCGCTGGAGACCATGCTGCGTATTCACTGCATGCAGCATTGGTACAACCTGAGCGACGGTGCCATGGAAGATGCCCTGTACGAAATCGCCTCCATGCGCCTGTTTGCCCGATTATCCCTGGATAGCGCCCTGCCGGATCGCACCACCATCATGAATTTCCGCCACCTGCTCGAGCAGCATCAACTGGCCCGTCAATTGTTCAAGACCATCAATCGCTGGCTGGCCGAAGCAGGCGTCATGATGACCCAAGGCACTTTGGTGGATGCCACCATCATTGAGGCACCCAGCTCTACCAAGAACAAAGAGCAGCAACGCGATCCGGAGATGCATCAGACCAAGAAAGGCAATCAGTGGCACTTTGGCATGAAGGCCCACATTGGTGTCGATGCCAAGAGTGGCCTGACCCACAGCCTAGTCACCACCGCGGCCAACGAGCATGACCTCAATCAGCTGGGTAATCTGCTGCATGGAGAGGAGCAATTTGTCTCAGCCGATGCCGGCTACCAAGGAGCGCCACAGCGCGAGGAGCTGGCCGAGGTGGATGTGGACTGGCTGATCGCCGAGCGTCCCGGCAGGGTAAAAACCTTGAAGCAGCATCCGCGCAAGAACAAAACGGCCATCAACATCGAATACATGAAAGCCAGCATCCGTGCCAGGGTGGAGCACCCGTTTCGCATCATCAAGCGGCAGTTCGGCTTCGTGAAAGCCAGATACAAGGGGCTGCTGAAAAACGATAACCAACTGGCGATGTTATTCACCCTGGCCAACCTGTTTCGGGTGGACCAAATGATACGTCAGTGGGAGAGATCTCAGTAAAAACCGGAAATAACGCCAGAAATGGTGGAAAAAATAGCCTAAATAGGCTGATTCGATGTGTTTGCGGGAAAAAAATCGGCCCAGATCCGCGAAATTTTAATCAGCGAGTCAGCTTGGGAAGAAATGACCTGCTTATTCGCACCTTCCTTAGTTTGTCCACTCCGTTTCAGAAGCTTAAATGGCCTTGTAATTATACATCGCGTTTTCAGGATAAATACATGAAAATAACACCATGATAATCATGACTGCTGCATCGCGCTCACGTTATTACTTCTTTTGAATGTAAGCATCCGGCTTAACAAAACTATTTGCTTATATAGAATTTCCAGAGAACGTTCAAGTATGATCTAGGCCAGTTTCGGCTCCTCGCTCATGGCAGGCTTTAGGGCGTTTCAGGCGGTCCGCTTAGTGCCAGAAGCGGATATTAAGAACATGATGGAGTTCAAAATAGCAGTCATCACCCCAATCTTACCTGATGCCTCTTGATGCTACTCAATCCCCATGGTCAACTTATTAAATTCACCTGGATCCAGTACCCGAGCATCAAGTGTTATGAACACCTCGTTGTAAATGCATCCAGACTTTTCAACGTTGTCTTTCCCGTCCACCCTCAATAGAAGACCCAATTTCCGATCAATAAACGTTCTAACCTTGGCACGTTCATCAACAGAGAGGACATAGAATCCGCTACCCAACATTCCCGTGGTGCGTTCGTCGATGGTTGTTCCTATTGCACCAGAAAGAAGAATATTAGTGCCGTAGGCTTTAAATAAACAGTCGGTCCATCCAGCGTTGATAGTCGAATCCTTACACATCTTGGATTTCTTAAACTGCTGATATATTAGAAGCCCCTCCTTATCCAGCTTTTCGCACTGATCAGCGATACCTTTGCCTGGATAGATGGCGCAGGATAGAAGTAGAGTTGTACTGAGTAGACGCCATCTCATTTATAGGCACCACCGTGGTTAAGGTTGCGTGAGTAGTCTCAACCATAACATCGTTCGGCAAAAGTGTTGTGGTAAAAACCTTATCTTTCCTCAATTCGTACATCCGTTTGTCAAATTTCCCCTCTTCGCTCACAGCGGACACTCAGGTTTAACAGTCCAGTACGTTTAGCTTACGGATAAATCATTTTATGATGGCGTGGAGAACGGGGGATTCTGAAAAGGTAAGAAGTGAAAGGGAAAAAAGAGCTTGTTGCAGGTGGACGGACTGGTGAAGATCCCCATGTGAATGGTGGAGAGTGTATGCTGCCAAGTTTCCCCGCTTGCTATTGGGGATTTCCCCACCTTATTCCCCGCGACAAAATCACGTTAAGGACAGCGGATTAAGGCAGAATGATAATTCCCCGTTTCCCCCGTGTTTTCTACTTCATTATGAATGATCTGAGAGAAAGGAACCGTAGAGGACCGTAGAGAGACCGTAGCTGTGAGGTAAGAAAAAAATACATCAGAAGATGTTGAGGTGTCTAAAAGTAACGAACATCTGCGAAAATGGCGAGAAATCCAGCAAACAAATAACGTGTTGCAACGACCAGAAATCTACCGTAGCCAGAAAAGAAAAAAGCCCCGCTTTGCAGCGAGGCCTTATGAATATTGGTGCCCGGACTCGGAATCGAACCAAGGACACGGGGATTTTCAATCCCCTGCTCTACCGACTGAGCTATCCGGGCAACGGGGCGCATTAAACCGTATTCACGTCTGTCAGTCAATCAAATTTCTGGAAACATTGTTCAACCGCTTAATATTGCGGCAATCTGCATGGTTATGCCTGAAGTTTGCACAAATCTATCCGGCAGAGGCGACGAAAACAGGTAATGCTCGCTTAGGTCAGCGCACCGCCCATTCGGCACTGGGCAAAGCGCAGGATATCTTCAGCCAGGCGGTGTGCCGTTTCGACATCAGCATGGCTACGATTAACCAGCATGCGGCTCAGGCAGCCTTCCAGCACCAGTTCCATCTGTTTGGCGACCATTGCCGGGTCGTCAACTTCCAGCGTAGTCAGCAGCTCATGGGTGAAGTCATGTGCCGCCTTTTTTTGCTGATCGGCTAACTGATGGATCGGATGCCCGGGATCGGGGTAAAACGTACAGGCGGCGATGAACAGACAGCCGGGATAGCGATTATTGCTCACGCATTCGGACAGCGCAGTGTAGCGCGCCAGTAATTTCTGCTCAGCGCTCAGCGTGTCATCCAGCAAAAGCTGACGCCGCCAGATATCCACCCGCTGGCTGAGGTAGCGTAGCGCATCGTACAGAATGGCCTCTTTATCGGGCCAAAAGCGCTGCAGTTCATCCAGAGGATAATCGATGCGTTCGGCCACCATTTCCAGCGTGGTATTGGCTATCCCTTGCACCTCAAGTAATTTCAGGGCTTCTCCCAGGACATCTTCACGTTGCACGGTATTCTCCTCCGTATTTCCTGTTGCAAGTGTCGCTCACGGTTGGCGATCGCGCAAATGTGCGCTGAAGGTCGCGGCATCCATAAAGCCCGTAACCCGAGCTTCCGGGTGCTCTTTCCCCTCGGCATCAAAGAACAAGATAGTCGGCAAACCTAAAACCTGTAGATGTTTCAGGAGAGCGACATCCTGGGCATTGTTTGCTGTCACATCTGCCTGCAATAGCACCGTGTTGCCTAGCGCTTGCTGAACCTGCGGATTACTGAACGTGTACTTTTCAAATTCCTTACAGGCTACACACCAGTCGGCATACAGATCCAGCATGACTGGCCTGCCTTTAGCTTGCGCCAGTGCTTGATTTAACGCATCTACCGATGCCACCGGCGTGAAGTTAAGATGTGCCTGGGTTTGAGCATGTGGTGCGCCGAACGCCCAGTCTTGCAATGGACGCACGCTTACCAGTGCTGCGGCTAACAGGACAATCTGCACGATACGCATCCAGGCGTGCTTTGCCTGTAGGCTGGTGATGAACGCCCAGCCAAAGAACGCGACGGCTAGCAGTGACCATAAGCGAACGCCCCACTCGTCGCCAACGATACGTTCGAGTAAGAAGACGGGAAGCGCCAGAATGACAAAGCCAAAAGCGGTTTTGACATGTTCCATCCATGGGCCACTTTTAGGCAGCAGGCGGTTGCCAAATACGGTAATCAGCATCAGGGGGAATCCCATCCCCAAAGCATACAGATACAGTGTGCCGCCTCCCAGCCATATGTTCCCGCTCTGAGCGATATACAGCAAAATCGCGCTTAGCGGGGCCGTTGTGCAAGGAGAACAGATGAGGCCAGCAATCGCCCCCATCGCAAAGACGCTGCCGGGAGATCCGCCTTGCTGGCGGTTACTCATTAGCGTGAGACGCGTTTGCAGTGATGAAGGCAATTGCAGCGTGAACAGGCCAAACATCGACAGAGCCAGCAGCGTAAAGATGACGGCAAGGCCAATCAGGACGTAGGGATGCTGAAGCGCGGCCTGGAACTGCAAACCGGCGGCTGCAACAACCAAACCCAGCGCGGTATAGGTGAGCGCCATCCCTTGAACGTAGATAAACGTCAGCAGCAATGCCCGTCCGGTTGATAAGCGTTGCTTGCCACCCAGTACGATACCGGAAATCAGCGGATACATCGGCAGTACGCAAGGCGTAAATGCGATACCAATTCCGATCAGCAATGCCCACAGCGCGGAGAAGGGGAGTTGGGCCGTGGGCTGCGGTTTCTCTTGCGGATCTGCAGTGGCTGGGGCTGGCGCAGGGGCCGCCGCAGAACCGGCAGACACTTCACTTAATGGCACCGTTTTTGTTTCTGGCGGATAGCAAAATCCGGCGTCGGCGCAGCCCTGGTATGTGATCGTTAATGTTGCGCCAGACTTAGCCTGATTGACCGTGATCGGGACAGTCAGCTGTTTACGGTAAATCTCACTTTTGCCGTAAAACTCATCTTCATGCCAGACGCCTGGCGGTAGTTTTACCTCAGCAATATCGGCCTGAGATGGCGCAATGCTTATCTGTTTGCGATACAGATAGTAGCCATCTTTAACCTGCCATGTGAGGTTCAGATCGTGTTGGTTTTGCTGAAAATCAAAAACAAACGCCCGATCGGCAGGAACAAACTGCGAGCGGCCAGGCGCGTCAAATAATCCGGCAAAGGTAGATGTGCTGCACAGCAGCAGGATCAGCGTAAGGATGCGTTGAGCCATGAGCGGTAATCAAAGTCTCCGTGAGTGACGGGTAAAACCAGAAGTTCAGGCGTTTGATACGGATGATGTGACTTCAGGCAATCGAGAAGGGCTTGCTGGTGTGTGACGGTGGTTTTTAAAATCATCTGGACTTCATATTCCTGTTCCAGTTTGCCTTCCCAATAGTAGAGGGAGGTCGCACCGGGTAGCAGGGTCACGCAGGCAGCCAGTTTTTCCGCCAGCACTTTGGCGGCGAGATCCTGGGCGGTTGCTTCATCCGGGGCGGTACAGAGCACCACAACGGTATCGGGGATGGAAATATCCTGACTCTTTACATCAAGCATAAACACCTCGAAAGAACAGAGTAACCAGCAAAAGAATGGTCACTATACAACGGACGAGGGAAGGATGTTAGTTAAAGCGGGGTGGGGAGGAGGAACTGCAGGGCGCCCAGGCACCCTGCAGGAAAAACTTACAGCATGAAGCTGCCCAGCAAGAAGCCGAAGCAGACAGCCAGAACCACACCCAGAGTACCCGGGATGAAGAACGGATGGTTAAAGACGAATTTACCGATGCGAGTTGTACCGGTGTCATCCATCTGAACTGCCGCAACCAGAGTTGGGTAGGTTGGCAGAATGAACAGGCCAGAAACCGCGGCGAAAGACGCAACAGCAGTCAGTGGGGAAACGTTCAGAGCCAGAGCCATCGGCATCAGTGCTTTAGCGGTTGCAGCCTGAGAGTACAGCAGTGCAGAAGCAAAGAAGAAGATGACAGCCAGCAGCCACGGATGACCCTGAATTACGCTACCTGCAGTATCTTTGATCCAGTCAATGTTGTGAGATACGAAGGTATCACCCAGCCATGCAACACCCAGGATACAAATACAGGCGCTCATACCGGCTTTGAAAGTGCTGGAGTTCAGGATGGAGTCAGTTTCAACGCGGCAGATGATCGTGGTCAGCGTCGCGATGCTCAGCATGATGATCAGGATTGCGTTGGTGGTGTTCATCAGCGGTTTAGCGACCAGACCGAGGCTTGGGCTGTTGACGATCGCATATACGACGACACAAACCACGCCCAGCAGGAACAACCAAACAGAAGTTTTTGCGCCAGCTTTGATTTCAACTTGTCTTTCACCACGCAGTTCAACCAGGCCTTCTTCCAGACGCTTACGATAAATCGGGTCGTCAGACAGTTTGGAGTTGAACAGTGCAGTTACCAGGAAGGACATGACCAGAACAGCCAGCAGGGTGGACGGAATGACCACGGACAGCAGGTGAATGTAGCTGATGCCATGACCTTCCATTACAGAGGACATGTAAACCACGGCTGCGGAGATTGGAGACGCCGTAATCGCAATCTGTGCAGAAACCACTGCAGTAGAGAGCGGGCGGCAAGGTTTGATCCCTTGTTCTTTCGCAACTTCGGCGATAACTGGCAGCGTTGCCAGAGAGATGTTGCCGGTACCTGCGAAGATGGTCAGGAAATAGGTCACGATAGGTGCAAGGATCGTGATGTATTTCGGGTTTTTACGCAGCAGTTTTTCAGTTTGATGAACCAGATAGTCCAGACCACCTGCAATCTGCATAGCTGAAATGGCAGCGATAACCGCCATGATGATGGAAATAACATCGAACGGGATATTACCGGGTTTTACGCCGATAGCGGCGAGAACCAGAACACCCAGCCCACCTGCAAATCCAATACCGATACCCCCAAGTCTGGCACCTAAAAAGATTGCCAGCAAAACGATGATAAGTTCTAAAACTATCATATTAGCCTTCCTTGTTGTTTAACAAGTTGATATTAAATTGTTGTTTTTAAGTAACTTCGAGTAAGAAAAAAGGCACGTCATCATGACGTGCCTTCTCCGGTACTACCCTACACGATTACTGTTCGCTTTCATCAGTATAACGTTTTGCTTTATAAGCAGGGTGCATCAGGTTCTGTGCAGAGAAGATATCGTCCAGTTCAGACTCGGTCAACAGACCGCGCTCCAGGACAACTTCACGTACGCTCTTACCGGTTTCGGCACAAATTTTACCGACGATGTCGCCGTTGTGGTGACCAATGAACGGGTTGAGGTAAGTAACGATGCCGATGGAGTTGAATACAAACGCTTCACAGACTTCTTTGTTAGCAGTGATACCACTAACGCATTTTTCCAGCAGGTTGTAGCAAGCGTTGCTCAGAATGTGAATGGATTCAAACATTGCCTGACCAATGACCGGCTCCATTACGTTCAGCTGCAGCTGACCAGCTTCAGATGCCATGGTTACAGTGATGTCGTTACCAATGACTTTGAAGCACACCTGGTTTACGACTTCCGGAACAACCGGGTTCACTTTAGCTGGCATGATAGAAGAACCAGCCTGCAGTTCCGGCAGGTTGATCTCGTTCAGACCTGCACGCGGACCAGAGGAGAGCAAACGCAGGTCGTTACAGATTTTGGACATCTTCACAGCCAGACGTTTCAGTGCGCCGTGCACCATAACGTATGCGCCACAGTCAGAAGTTGCTTCAATCAGGTCTTCTGCCGGAACACAGGCGAAGCCGGTGACTTCAGCCAGTTTCTGTACTGCCAGCGGAGAGTACTCTTTCGGCGTGTTCAGACCAGTACCGATTGCTGTCGCGCCGAGGTTAACTTCCAGCAGCAGCTCAGCGGTACGGCTAATGTTTTTCACTTCTTCTTTCAACAGTACGCTAAAAGCATGGAATTCCTGACCGAGGGTCATCGGTACAGCATCCTGCAGCTGGGTACGACCCATTTTCAGGATGTCCTGGAATTCAACAGCTTTTTTCTCGAAGCCTTCGCGCAGCTGGTTCAGTGCATCAACCAGTTTGATGATGGATGCGTATACAGCGATACGGAAGCCAGTTGGGTATGCGTCGTTGGTAGACTGACATTTGTTAACGTGGTCGTTCGGGTTCAGGTACTGATATTCACCTTTCTGGTGACCCATCAGTTCCAGACCGATATTGGCCAGAACTTCGTTGGTGTTCATGTTGACGGAGGTACCCGCACCACCCTGGTAAACGTCTACCGGGAACTGATCCATGCATTTTCCGTTATTCAGGACTTCATCACACGCCGCGATGATGGCATTTGCCACACTCTTAGGAATGGTTTGCAGCTCTTTGTTGGCCATAGCCGCTGCCTTTTTAACCATTACCATACCGCGAACAAATTCAGGAATATCGCTGATTTTGTTGTTGCTAATGTAGAAGTTTTCAATCGCTCTCAGAGTGTGGACACCGTAGTAGGCGTCCGCTGGAACTTCCCTGGTACCCAACAAGTCTTCTTCGATACGAATGTTGTTTAACATGTGAACCTTCTTTTTCAAGCTGCCAATGATTTGACTAAACACACAGGATATATGTGATTTCGATTGTTTCTCGACCGACGATTATCCCCTGCATCGGTCTGATACCCGAGATCATATGCTGGTTCAGGATTTCTACCGTAATCTGGATCACTTAAAGCGTGGAATTTACCCCTTATTTATTATTCTGTGAAATGGATCACCCCTTTGTGATTAACCCTAAATATTAGTGTACAAGCCACTTGAAATTTTGCTAACCACCACAATATCAAATCGATGCGATTAACATAATTTTTCGAACAGAAGTTGAACAAAACGGCTGTTATTAACAGGAGATCCCTTTGCGCTGGATACCATTACTTGCCATTTTTCTCTATGTTTACATAGAGATATCTATTTTCATTCAGGTTGCCCATGTGATGGGCGTCCTGATGACGCTGATTTTGGTTATTTTTACATCGGTTATCGGTATGTCTCTGGTTCGTAATCAGGGATTTAAGAACTTTTTACTGATGCAACAGAAAATGGCGGCAGGTGAAAGTCCAGCTGCAGAAATGATCAAAAGCGTATCGCTGATTATTGCCGGTCTGCTGTTGGTGCTGCCCGGATTTTTCACCGATTTCCTCGGTCTTCTTCTTTTATTACCCCCGGTGCAAAAACATCTGACGATGAAACTGCTGCCACATTTGCGTTTTTCGCGTATGCCTGGCGGTGGTTTTAGCGCCGGAACGGGCGGCGGTGAGACTTTTGATGGTGAATTTCAGCGCAAGGATGACAAGCGCGACAGCATCGAACATAAAGACGATCGCCGGGATTAAGCATCAGTATGTAGGCCGGATAAGCGTTAGCGCCATCCGGCAAAAGTGTTTATAGGCCGGATGATGGCGTCAACGTTGCCTTATCTGGCCTGCGGGGTAAAAACAGCCACAGTCCTGCCAGCATAATCAACGCGTACAGACTCTTCCAGCCGACCATCGCCAGTAGCAGTAGACACAGCAGACCACCAATGACCGCCAGTGCGCGATAATGCCCTTTCAGTAATCGACACCCCGCCAACATGCACAACAAATAAATCATAATAAAGATGCCGTTGGCGTAGACGATTAACGCATCGAGATTGATTTGCAGCATATAGATGCACAGAGTACTGACTACGCAGCAGCACAATACGGCGTTAAGCGCATTGCGCGGAAGGTGGCGGGGGGACAGACGAGCCAGATAACTCTCCGGCTTATACTGCGCTTGCGACCAGACCAGCCGGGCGAAGCTTTGTATATAAATGTTGAGGCTGGCAAAACAGGCCAGATAACCAATGATGCAGGCGACCCACAGAGCTTGTACGCCAAACAGTTGCACGACGATCTCTGGCAGCGACGCTGCGGCCGCCATTTGCTCGCCGTAGGCACCAAAATGGAGAACGACAACGGTGCATGCCCAATAAACAGACCCCGCCAACAGCAGGCCGATCATCAGTGCGCGTGGGAAGTCTCGCTCCGGATTTTTGAATTCAGACGCCAGGTGAGCAAACGCTTCAAGGCCGACAAAGCACCAGAACATGACCGACAACGCGGCGAACAGGCCGGGAAGCTCAATATCGGTAATCGCAGGGAAGGGGATTTCGCCAGGTGTCAGATCGCCCGCCCACCAGATAGCAACAATCAGGGCAACAATCAGCCCGGCAATGACCGTTTGTAGATTCGCGCTGGAGCTTGCGCCGCGGGAGCCGATGTACCAAACCAATGCCAGCGTACCGAGCTCAGCCAGCAAAAGCTGCTCGTCATGCCAGCCAAACATCGCCTGACCGAATCCGGCGGCGATATGCAATGCCGCAGGCAAGCCGACAGGAATGACCGACAAAAATAACCATCCGGTGACGCGCTCCAGGCGCGAACCAAAGGCCATGCCGACAAAATGCGCCACACCGCCTGCGCTGGGAAAATGACGACCCAGTACGGCGAAGACAATCGCTACGGGAAAGACCAAAACAATCAGCGTCGGCCATGCCCACAGGCTGTTGTTGCCCGCAACCAGTGCGGCCAGCGCGGGGACGGCAAAAACGCCTGTACCCAACAATGATGTCGACAACAGGCCAACGCCCTGAGCCAGTCCCAGCTCTTGTTTCAGTCCGCTCATAAGTTGTTATCCGGTTATGCCCATTGACCGGGCTACAGCGCAGATTTTTGATGGTATCACAATCAGATTTGCTTATGACGACGTGACTGAAATCGTTATGAAATGTGAGGTGCGTCGGCGTTTTGACGGGATTTTCTGCTGATAAAAAATTTTTTTCGCTTGCCCCCTTGAAGGCACAAAACCCCATCCCCATCTCTCTGGTCACTAGCCGGGAAACCGTTTACGGGCCGGCGTCACCCATAACTGATAAAGACTTTCTCAAAGGAGAGCTATCAATGAGTATTCGTCCGTTACATGATCGTGTGATCGTCAAACGTAAAGAAGTTGAATCCAAATCTGCTGGCGGCATCGTACTGACTGGTTCTGCAGCAGGTAAATCAACTCGTGGCGAAATCATCGCTGTCGGTAAGGGTCGCATCCTGGACAACGGTACCGTACAGCCGCTGGACGTGAAAGTCGGCGATATCGTTATTTTCAACGATGGCTACGGTGTTAAATCTGAGAAGATCGACAATGAAGAAGTGTTGATCATGTCTGAAAGCGACATCCTGGCGATTGTTGAAGCCTAATCCGCGAACGACACTGAACATACGAATTTAAGGGAAAGAGAAAATGGCAGCTAAAGACGTAAAATTCGGTAACGACGCTCGTGTGAAAATGCTGCGCGGCGTAAACGTACTGGCAGATGCAGTGAAAGTTACCCTCGGTCCAAAAGGCCGTAACGTAGTTCTGGATAAATCTTTCGGTGCACCGACCATCACTAAAGATGGTGTTTCCGTAGCACGTGAAATCGAACTGGAAGACAAGTTCGAAAACATGGGTGCGCAGATGGTGAAAGAAGTTGCCTCTAAAGCGAACGACGCTGCAGGTGACGGTACCACCACCGCAACCGTACTGGCTCAGTCCATCATCACTGAAGGTCTGAAAGCCGTTGCTGCGGGCATGAACCCGATGGATCTGAAACGTGGTATCGACAAAGCTGTCGCTGCTGCTGTTGAAGAACTGAAAGCATTGTCCGTACCGTGCTCCGACTCTAAAGCTATTGCTCAGGTTGGTACCATCTCCGCTAACTCCGACGAAACCGTAGGTAAACTGATCGCTGAAGCGATGGACAAAGTCGGTAAAGAAGGCGTGATCACCGTTGAAGACGGTACCGGTCTGCAGGACGAACTGGACGTGGTTGAAGGTATGCAGTTCGACCGTGGCTACCTGTCTCCTTACTTCATCAACAAGCCGGAAACTGGCGCAGTAGAACTGGAAAGCCCGTTCATCCTGCTGGCTGACAAGAAAATCTCCAACATCCGCGAAATGCTGCCGGTTCTGGAAGCTGTAGCGAAAGCAGGCAAACCGCTGCTGATCATCGCTGAAGATGTTGAAGGCGAAGCGCTGGCAACTCTGGTTGTTAACACCATGCGCGGTATCGTGAAAGTCGCTGCAGTTAAAGCACCAGGCTTCGGCGATCGTCGTAAAGCAATGCTGCAGGATATCGCTACCCTGACCGGTGGTACCGTTATCTCTGAAGAGATCGGTATGGAGCTGGAAAAAGCAACTCTGGAAGATCTGGGTCAGGCGAAACGCGTTGTTATCAACAAAGATACCACCACCATCATTGATGGCGTGGGCGACGAAGCTGCAATCCAGGGTCGCGTGACTCAGATTCGTCAGCAGATCGAAGAAGCAACTTCCGACTATGACCGTGAAAAACTGCAGGAGCGCGTAGCGAAACTGGCAGGCGGCGTTGCGGTTATCAAAGTTGGTGCTGCGACTGAAGTTGAAATGAAAGAGAAGAAAGCCCGCGTTGAAGATGCCCTGCACGCTACCCGTGCTGCGGTAGAAGAAGGCGTGGTTGCTGGTGGTGGTGTTGCGCTGATTCGCGTAGCGTCTAAAATTGCCGGCCTGAAAGGTCAGAACGAAGACCAGAACGTAGGTATCAAAGTTGCGCTGCGCGCAATGGAATCCCCACTGCGTCAAATCGTACTGAACTGCGGCGAAGAGCCGTCTGTAGTGGCTAACACCGTGAAAGCTGGTGACGGTAACTACGGTTACAACGCTGCAACTGAAGAATACGGCAACATGATCGACATGGGTATCCTGGATCCAACCAAAGTAACTCGTTCTGCTCTGCAGTACGCGGCTTCTGTTGCGGGTCTGATGATCACCACCGAGTGCATGGTTACCGACCTGCCGAAAGGCGATGCGCCTGACTTAGGTGCTGCCGGTATGGGTGGCATGGGTGGTATGGGCGGCATGATGTAATTGCCCACACCCTGCATCCTTCAGGCCGCAGATGCGTTGGCTGCGTTTGCTAACCCCAGTCACTTACTTGAGTAAGCTCCTGGGGATTAACAAACTGGCCGCCTTCCTGCAACCAGAATGATTTGGGTGCTCATCTCCCAGAATTGAGAAACCCTCGGGCAGAAATGTCCGGGGGTTTTTCTTTTGGTCATCTTTTTAGTATATGATTCAGCTACGGACAAAACGTCCAACTAATTGATTATGGGGAATGACATGCACGTGAAATATTTAGCAGGGATCGTTGGTGCCGCGCTACTGATGGCGGGTTGTAGCTCCAGCAACGAACTGAGTTCTGCCGGGCAAAGCGTACGTTTTGTTGAAGACAAGCCTGGTGCAGAGTGCCAATTGATAGGCACCGCAACCGGTAAGCAAAGCAACTGGCTTTCAGGCCAGCACGGCGAAGAGGGCGGCTCAATGCGTGGCGCAGCAAACGATCTGCGTAACCAGGCTGCGGCAATGGGCGGTAACGTGATTTATGGCGTCAGCAGCCCATCGCAGGGAATGCTGTCCAGCTTTGTTCCTACCGCCAGTGAGATGATTGGTCAGGTTTATAAGTGCCCTAACTGATTACACTTCATCCTTCAAGCTGCCTCTTTGTTGACTGCGCTATGAAACCCCAGTCACATAGTTATCTATGCTCCTGGGGATTTCTTCGCTTGCCGCCGCGATGCAGATTGAATGATTTTGTGTAATAAAGTGGCCTGGACAGGCTCATGCAATCGTAGGCCTGATAAGCGCAGCGCCATCAGGCATTCTGAGTTTTATGCGCAGACTGAACGCGTAAATGATGCAGTGCGCGCAGGCACTGATCCTGATTGAGCTTTTGCGCCTTATCACCCGTCAACGTTCTGACAAACACCTGGCACGGTACACCGGCAAGTTTTTTCAGCCGCGGGCTGAAGTCGAGAAGGCGGCGAGTAATGGCTTCGGCTTCTTTGCTACCGGAAAGGGCGCGAGTTTTCACTACCGAACCACAGAACTGGGCTTTTCCTTTATCATCTTTATAGCGGTAAATAATCGCCAGATAATGATTAAACAGGTTATGTTTCCATTCGGGTTGTGTATAAGAGTCGTATTCCAGATTGTCGTTTTGCTGACAATCAACATCGTACAGCGGCAGGAAATCCAGCAGCGATGTTATTCGTAGCGCGAGTTCTCTCATGCCAGCATTATTTATTGCGTGAATAATTGCATGCGCCAACACCTGAATCTGTAATTCATTAACCAGTAATTCGCATGTTTGTCCGTCATGTAACGTCAGAGAAAATGTTAAATTCTCGCCTTTGTCATCCACTAACATCAGCGAATTTATGCGACGGTTAATATCCGCATTTCTTAGTTCATCTTCCTGAATTGACGGAATATTCTCGTGCATTTTTTTGCTGGCTTTATCGCATGTCTTTTCATATTGCATACGCTCGTCTTTGTTTAGCTGAGAAATGGCGAACAGCCGGCTCTCCAGCGCGATAAGCAGGTCTCTTAGCCCAAGCGGAGAAAGAAAAAACAACGACTCCTTATTTCTTGGTTCTTTTATTTTTAATGCCATGGCAACAAATTCATTCTTTTGGCGAATAATGCCAGTATTAATGCCCTTAATACTTATAGCCATAAAAGGTTCTCCTTAACCATATATTTATTAATATTCTGCATTTGAAACTATTGATAATGTTTACGAATGAATGATTGAACTGCGCTAATTAAAATAGCACAGATTAAAAGCGAGGCTCCACTTGTGGAGATTTAAATAATAATTAATCGTGGTGAGTGTCCGGAATCGGACACTCAGTAATGGCTATTGTTGGCGTAACTGCAGATCCAGCGGTGTTTTACTTGGCTCTCCACCAATTTCACGCGCCAGTTTGGGGACCATATAGCCGGAAACTAGCGTCAGAAGCTCACGCATAATGCGACGCGCTTCATCGTCGCTGACCATAAAGTGTGCGGCACCCTGCACTTTATCCAGCACGTGCAGGTAATAGGGCATCACACTGGCATCAAACAGTGCGTTGCTAAGGTTAGCCAGGGTTTGTGCGTTATCGTTTACGTCACGCAGCAATACGCTTTGGTTGAGTAACGTAACGCCCGCGGCGCGCAGACTGCTCATCGCCTGGCGAAACGTCTCATCAATTTCATTGGCATGGTTAATGTGATTGACCAGCAGAATCTGCAAGGAGGAGTGCGCAAAACGCTCGACCAGTCCTTCTGTAATGCGCGCCGGGATCACTATTGGCAAACGGCTGTGAATACGCAGACGCTTAATGTGCGGGATAGCTTCCAGTTGCATGAGCAACCAGTCCAGTTCGTGGTCCTTGGCCATTAACGGATCGCCACCAGAGAAGATGATTTCATCCAGCTCAGGGTGCGCGTTAATGTAGTCGAGGGCGACCTGCCAGTTGCGCTTATTGCCTTGGTTTTCGGCGTATGGGAAGTGTCGGCGGAAGCAATAGCGACAATTTACCGCGCAACCGCCTTTAACCAGCAGCAGTGCCCGATTGCGATATTTATGCAGCAGACCGGGAACCACGCTGTGCTGTTCTTCCAGTGGGTCGGTTGAGTAGCCTGGCGCGGCCACAAACTCTTCCTGGGCAGTCAGCACCTGACGTAAAAGCGGATCGTCCGGGTTGCCTTTCTCCATGCGGGCAATAAACGCACGCGGCACGCGCAGGGCGAAAAGCCGTCTCGCGTCGCGTCCGGCCAACAGTTTTTCATCTGCATCTATGTTCAAAAGATGCAGAAGTTCATCGGGATCGGTCACAACATCGGCAAGTTGCGATAACCAATCTTCTCTGGATGGGGTATTTAGGGTTACAATATGCGCCATTTTGTGGCTTAGCTACCAGTTAACAATTTTCAGAGGGCCTTATGGCAACGTACTATAGCAACGATTTTCGTGCTGGTCTTAAAATCATGTTGGACGGCGAACCTTATGCGGTTGAAGCCAGCGAATTCGTTAAACCAGGTAAAGGCCAGGCGTTTGCGCGCGTTAAGCTGCGTCGCCTGCTGACCGGTACTCGCGTAGAGAAAACCTTCAAGTCTACTGACTCCGCTGAAGGCGCAGACGTAGCCGACATGAACTTGACCTTCCTGTATAGCGACGGTGAGTTCTGGCACTTTATGAATAACACCACTTTCGAACAGTTGGCTGCAGACGAGAAAGCGGTAGGCGATAACGCCAAATGGCTGCTGGACCAGGCTGAATGCATCGTGACCCTGTGGAACGGTCAGCCGATCTCCGTAACTCCGCCGAACTTCGTTGAGCTGGAAGTTGTTGAAACCGACCCAGGTCTGAAAGGTGATACCGCTGGTACTGGCGGCAAACCGGCTACCCTGTCTACCGGCGCAGTCGTTAAAGTTCCGCTGTTCGTACAGATCGGCGAAGTGATCAAAGTGGATACCCGCTCCGGCGAATACGTTTCTCGCGTAAAATAAGTCTTCTATTTGATCTTATGGCGCAGGTTGCTGCGCCATACTTTTTCCAGGGCAGGAATGATGAAACGTCTTCTCGGTCTTGTAATGCTACTCCTTTTCACCAGCACCCTCCTGACGGGATGCAATACCGCGCGCGGCTTCGGTGAAGACATAAAACATCTTGGCAATTCAATTTCTCACGCCGCCAGCTAATCCTTTCATATAGTCTTAAAAACGGTTGTTTATCCATCACACTCCCGGATCTTGTCTATTATTAAGTAGCTATACACAAACAATATTGGCTAGAAAAGGAAGACGTTATGGTTAAGAAGACAATTGCTGCGATCTTTTCTGTGTTGGTACTTTCTTCCGTTTTAACCGCGTGTAATACCACACGAGGCGTAGGACAGGATATTTCTGAAGGCGGTAGCGCCATTTCTGGTGCAGCGACAAAAGCTCAGCAATAATGAAGAACGGTACGACGTCGTGTCGTACCGTTAATCACCCTTCCCTGGGAGTGAAAGGAACGGCGAGAAGCGGTTCCCCAGGTGCAGTTTCATACGGATATTCCGCTTATAGGTGTAGACCGTTTTGCCATGAATGCTGAGCGCGGCGGCAATGGCATTGTTACTCACACCATCCATCCACATTGATAATACTTTCTCCTCCTGCGGCGTAAGCAAAGGCGTGGCATTTTTGGCTATTTCTAATGCGGGGCGAACCTGAAGCGCTTCCTGAATTGTGTGGGAGAGTGTGTTCAGCGTGGTGTGCTTGGTCAAGACCGAATGGGCTACGGATTGAGAGGGCACGATGGGGGCATGCTGTCTATCTGCTGATTGCAGTAAAATTAGTGGGATGACGCCACAACTCATAAAAAAAGGTTTAATTGGCGGACTGGAGTGCGTCTCGCTAATAAAACTGTATAAATCCGCGATCACCAGATGCGGTTTCCATTGCAAAATATGCTCTTTTGCTAACAGGAGATTATTGATTCCTGATACCAGAAATGAGGAGCTGAACCTGCCAGAATGATTAAGCAAGGCCTCTATCCCTGTGCGGGTAAAGTGGCACCGGTCAATCACTAAAATTTTAAGCATAAACGTTTCGCATTCAGAAGAGGGGCAATCGACTTTCTGGTTTCAGAAAGCCCTTCATCATAGAGAACTCCGATGAGTGCCAAATGCGGGAACTACGCCGCTAATTATGCTTAATTCTTGCTTTTAGCAGGCAGTGAATAAAAAGGTTGAAATTCATTTTCTTCCGGGCAAAAATGCCATTTCACACATCAGCTTTGCAGGACGACCTGCAAACGCTTCTTTCACCGGGGACGGCCCCATTGTTCTGGAGCCTGATATGTCCTGGATCGTTTTATTAATTGCAGGTTTGCTCGAAGTCGTCTGGGCGATTGGCCTGAAATACACCCACGGTTTTACGCGTCTTACGCCAAGCATTATCACTATTGCGGCGATGATCGTCAGTATCGCCATGCTCTCCTGGGCAATGCGCACGTTGCCTGTAGGAACCGCTTATGCGGTCTGGACCGGTATTGGCGCTGTTGGGGCGGCCATTACAGGAATTTTGCTGCTGGGTGAGTCTGCCAGCCCGGCACGTTTGCTGAGCCTTGGGCTGATCGTTGCTGGCATTATTGGTCTGAAGCTGAGCACTCACTAAGCGCCGGGCTGTTTCACCCAAATCAGTTTATTCACCTCAAACCCTTCCCGGGTCGCGATGGCTAACATTTGCTGTTTCATTTCATCTGAAATAGTAGGGGTCCGTGAAAGGATCCACAGGTAGTCGCGATCCGGACCACAAACCAGCGCGTGACGATATTCCCGGTCGAGTGCAATTACGTTATACCCGCCATAGAAGGGGCCGAAGAACGAAACCTTAAGCGCGGCTCTGCTTGGGTCGCCGGTGAAATAGGCTTTCCCTTCCGTTTTCTGCCACATCTCCCTGTCAGGGTTATAGCCCTTATTAATAACGTTGATGCCGCCGTCGTCGCGCAAGCTGTACGTTGCGGTCACTTTATCCAACCCGCGCTCGAAACGATGGTCGAAGCGCGCAATTTCATACCAGGTTCCCAGATAGCGTTTGGCATCAAAGTTATTTACCACGGTAACGCCTTTCGGCGGTGTCGGGGAGCTGCACGCGACAACCAGGAATGCAGCCGTAACTGCAGCAACGACGGGCAAAATGCGCATGGGATTTTCCTTGCTGTATTTTTGTTAAGTGTAGATGACAACAGGAAAAAAAGAGAAAGAAAGGAGGCCCAATATCCTGGGCCTCATCGTCAGTTATTGCAGCTTTTCAAGAATGCGCCAGGCCGCCTCGACACGGACAGGGTTAGGATAGCTTTTGTTTGCCAGCATCACGATGCCAAGGTTTTTTTCTGGAACGAAGGCTACGTAGCTGCCAAATCCACCAGTGGAGCCCGTTTTATGCACCCATGAGGCTTTCACTGCGGGGGCGGGCGGGTTTACCTCAACGGCGGGAAGCGCTGCCAATGCCACTTTGCTGTCGCTGCCGTTGATGATCGAATCAGCTTTCAGCGGCCAGTTCAGCATCTCCCAGCCTAATCCCTGGTACATATCGCCAATACGCCAGTATCGAGACTGCGCAAGCGCAATGCCCTGCTGGAGCGTTTTCTCCTGAACGTGGCTGGCATCCATGTTGGCCTGAACCCAGCGGGCCATATCAATAACGCTGGATTTCACGCCATAGGCTTCGGCGTCAAGTTGTCCCGGAGAAACGTGTACGGGCTTCCCTTCGCGATAGCCCCAGGCATAATCTTTTTGTTCGTTCTGCGGAACCGTAATCCAGGTATGCGCCAGTTTTAATGGTTGCAGGACGCGTCTGGTCATTGCCTCTTCGTAACTCATTCCTGAGGGTTTCACCGCCAGCGCGCCAAACAGACCAATGCTGGAGTTAGCGTAAAGTCGCTTAGCGCCCGGAGTCCATTGCGGCTGCCAGTTTTGATAAAAATGCAGTAATGCGGCTTTATCCGTAACGTCATCGGGGATCTGCAGCGGTAGGCCGCCTGCCGTATAGGTGGCTAAGTGCAGCAGGCGGATACCCTGCCACTGTTTGCCTGTCAGTTCTGGCCAGTATTTCGTGACCGGATCGCTGAGCTTAATTTCGCCGCGGGCGATAGCATCGCCGCCCAACACGCCGTTAAACGTCTTACTAACCGATCCTAGCTCAAACAGCGTTTGCTGCGTGACTGGGTGGTTATTGGCGATATCGGCTTTACCCCAGGTGAAATAATAGGGTTTTCCCTGGTAGATAACGGCAACGGCCATACCCGGAATAGCCTGCTCCTGCATCAACGGGGTGATGGTGCGATTAACGATATCGGCAATCTGTTGTTCTGTTTTTGCGGCAGCAAATGTGGAGAAAGAGGCTGTCAGCAGCAGAGCGCAGCATAACGATTTTTTCATCATGAAATCAGTTCCGTAATTAAAAGCAAAAAGGTGTCCGGGCCCGTCAGACGCAATCAGTGTGTTTGATTTGCACCGTGTTGACAAACGGTTAAATTTAGCAGCAGATATAAGTTTTTCTAACAGGCCGGATGATGACGCGTAGCTATATCCCTCTTAACTCGCTGCGGGCTTTTGAAGCCGCCGCCAGACATCTCAGTTTTACCCGCGCCGCGATTGAGCTCAACGTGACGCATTCTGCCATCAGTCAGCATGTAAAAGCGCTGGAGCAGCAGCTAAATTGTCAGCTTTTTGTGCGCGGTTCTCGTGGATTAATGTTGACGACTGAAGGGGAAAGTCTGTTACCTGTACTTAATGACTCTTTCGATCGTATGGCGGGGATGCTGGATCGTTTTGCTACCAAACACACCCAGGAAAAACTTAAAATTGGCGTGGTGGGGACCTTTGCGGTTGGGTGTCTGTTTCCTCTACTGGGCGATTTTAAGCGCAGTTACCCGCATGTTGATTTGCATATTTCTACCCATAATAACCGCGTGGATCCCGCTGCCGAAGGGCTGGATTATACCATTCGCTACGGAGGGGGAGCTTGGCACGATACCGACGCGCAATATTTATGTAGCGCGCTGATGTCTCCACTGTGTTCGCCAACATTGGCTTCGCAGATTCAAACGCCTGCGGACATCCTGAAATTTCCGTTATTACGATCGTATCGGCGGGATGAATGGACGCTTTGGATGCAGGCCGCCGGAGAGGCGCCTCCGTCACCGACGCACAACGTGGTGGTGTTTGATTCGTCCGTCACCATGCTGGAAGCCGCGCAGGCGGGGATCGGTGTGGCAATTGCGCCAGTCAGAATGTTCACGCATTTACTCAGTAGGGAACGAATCGTTCAACCGTTTTTAACGCAGATTGATTTGGGAAGTTACTGGATAACGCGTTTGCAATCGCGTCCGGAGACACCCGCGATGCGTGAATTTTCCCGTTGGTTGACAGGAGTGCTGCACAAATAAAAAGGCCCGCCAATGGCGGGCCTGATTATTAACGCATGTACTTAGATGGTCAGAATACCAATAGCCGTTACAACGGTCAGGATTGCTGCCAGTCCGTAGAATACCCATTTGCCAGCAGGCACGTGGATTTTCAGGTCATGCATCGCGTGGTGCATACGGTGTAAACCACACCACAGCGGCAGAACGATCATCAGGAACAGAAACGCACGTCCGATGAAGCTCTGAGCGAATGCCAGTACGCGTTCATAGCTGAAAGCATCAGGAACAAAGCCCAGCGGCAGCATAATGCCTACCAGCAGGATCATTACCGGCGCAATGATTGCGCTCCACATACCGCCTGCACCAAACAGGCCCCAGAATACGGGTTCGTCAGAGCGTTTTGGATTTGGATTAATCATTCCGGACTCCTTACCAGAACAGGGCAACAAACAGTATGACTACTGTCGCAACCACAGTAACTGCCCAGAGACCTTTGATGATCGGCTCTGGCCCCATTTTTTCGTCTTTTACGATGATGTTGGCAGCTTTTGGCGCCAGCTCAAACCAGGTTTTGGTATGCAGCAGCGCTGCTGCCAGGGCGATAATGTTAAGGATTACCACCACCGGGTTTTGCAAAAAGGCGACAAAGCCCATCCAGGACTCTGCACCATGCTTGAGTGCAAACAGGCCGATAATCAGTTCAATGCTGAACCAGACTGCCGGAACCGCCGTACCTTCACGCAGCATGTAAAAACGATAAAATGGCAGCTTTTTCCACCAGGTGGACGTCATTGGCCGCACATAGGCTTTACGTTTAGTCGTCATCGTGCACTCCTTAGCGTGGTTTCAGGGTAGCGATAAGAAAGTCTTTTGAACTTTCAACTTTACCCTGCTGAATGGCCGCAGCCGGATCGACGTGTTTCGGGCAGACTTCGGAGCAGTAGCCCACGAAAGTACAGGTCCAGACGCCGTTCGGGCTGTTCAACTGAGCCATACGCTCCTTCTTACCGTGGTCGCGGCTATCTTCGTTGTAACGATGCGCCAGCGTAATCGCAGCCGGTCCAATGAACTCAGGGTTCAGGCCGAACTGCGGACACGCTGCATAGCACAGACCACAGTTGATGCAACCGGAGAACTGATGATACTTCGCCATCTGCGCCGGAGTCTGGGTGTTTGGACCCTGATCCGGTGTACGCGGGTTACCGATAATGTACGGTTTGATCGCTTCCAGGCTTTCGATAAAGTGCGTCATGTCGACGACCAGATCGCGCTCAATCGGGAAGTTGCCCAGCGCTTCAACCTTCATGCCGTTGGTGTAATCACGCAGGAAGGTTTTGCACGCCAGTTTCGGTACATTGTTGACCATCATGCCGCAGGAGCCGCAGATCGCCATACGGCAGGACCAACGGTAGCTCAGGTCCGGTGCCAGGTTATCCTTGATGTAGCCCAGCGCATCCAGCAGTGACGTGGTTTCATCATAAGGAACTTCGTAGAAAGCACTGTGCGGCGCGGTATCGGTTTCCGGGTTATAGCGCACCACCTCAACTTTCAGGTTTTTCATCTCAGCCATTCGCCTTCTCCTTCTTATCGGCTGCTTCCGCTTCGCCACCGTAAACACGTTTAGCCGGTGGCAGAGTGGTGATTTTCACGTCGCTGTATTCCAGGCGAGTCGTGCCGTCAGCATCGCGGAAGGCGAGGGTGTGTTTGAGGAAGTTCACATCGTCACGCTCGGTGCAGCCTTCATCCAGACGCTGATGCGCGCCGCGGGATTCTTTACGCGCCAGAGCAGAGTGCGCCATACATTCAGCAACGTTCAGACCGTGACCCAGTTCGATGGTATACAGCAGGTCGGTGTTGAAGACGCTGGAGGTATCAGTGATACGTACGCGCTTGAAGCGTTCCTGCAGTTCCGCCAGCTTATCAACGGTTTTCTGCATGAGTTCCGGCGTACGGTAGATACCGCAACCTTCTTCCATGGACAGGCCCATTTCGTCACGGATCTTAGACCAGTTTTCGTTACCTTCCTGGTTAACCAGATCTTTCAGACGTTTTTCAACGCCAGCAACCTGTGCATCAAGAGCTGCACTGTTTGCAGCGCCAGCCGTTGCAGCGCGTTCTGCAGCCTGCTCACCGGCCATACGACCGAAGACCACCAGTTCAGCCAGGGAGTTAGAGCCCAGACGGTTAGCGCCATGCAGACCAACAGAGGAACATTCGCCGACAGCGAACAGACCTTTAATGCGGGTTTCACAGTGCTGATCGGTTTCGATACCGCCCATGGTGTAGTGCGCGGTCGGACGTACCGGGATCGGCTCTTTAACCGGATCGACACCCACGTAAGCTTTCGCCAGTTCGCAGATGAACGGTAAACGTTCGAGCAGTTTTTTCTCGCCGAGGTGACGCAGGTCGAGGTGAACCACATCGCCACGCGGAGTGGAAATGGTGTTGCCTTTGCGCCATTCGTGCCAGAAAGCCTGAGAAACTTTGTCGCGCGGACCGAGTTCCATGTATTTGTTTTTTGGCTCGCCCAGCGGGGTTTCCGGACCCATGCCGTAGTCTTGCAGATAACGGTAGCCGTTTTTGTTAACCAGAATACCGCCTTCACCACGGCAGCCTTCAGTCATCAGGATACCGGAGCCTGGCAGACCTGTTGGGTGATACTGAACGAATTCCATATCACGCAGCGGAACGCCGTGGCTCAGCGCCATGCCCATACCGTCGCCGGTTACGATGCCGCCGTTGGTGTTGTAACGGTAAACGCGACCTGCGCCACCCGTTGCCATCACGACTGCGTTAGCACGGATTTGCACCAGTGTGCCTTCCATCATGTTCATGGCAACCAGACCACGAGCATGGCCATCGTCAACCAGGATATCCAGAACGAAGTGTTCGTCAAAGCGCTGAATCTGCGGGAACTGCAAAGATGTTTGGAACAGCGTATGCAGCATGTGGAAGCCGGTCTTATCCGCGGCAAACCAGGTACGCTCGATTTTCATGCCGCCGAAGCGACGTACGTTGACGCTACCGTCTTCACGACGGCTCCATGGGCAGCCCCATTGTTCCAGTTGCGTCATTTCAGTTGGGCAGTGGTGGACAAAGTAATCCACGACATCCTGCTCACACAGCCAGTCTCCGCCTGCTACCGTATCGTGAAAATGGTAGTCAAAGCTGTCATGATCCTGCGCGACAGCAGCAGAGCCGCCTTCGGCAGCAACGGTATGGCTGCGCATTGGGTACACTTTTGAGATCAGTGCGATTTTAGCGTTGGGATTTGCTTGTGCGGCAGCAATTGCAGCACGTAATCCCGCGCCACCGGCGCCTATAATGGCAAGATCGGCTTGAAAGGTTTGCACGACATTCCTCCAGATTGTTGTTATTTCATCCCTGCCTGAATCAGATGCTTCATCGGCTTCAAACAGGTTATGAACGCGTTTCCACTGCTCCTTTATAGGTACAATAGTATAGTCTTAGGGATGTGCGGGAAATTTGACGTGTTCGATTTTTTTAGCGTATCAGAGGGGGGAATTATCATTGAATTTGATTAATTTAATTACTAAACCACCCTGTGTCGCTTTTTTTATCCAATTGCCAGTGCTGATTACTGGTGCGCGAAATTTGTCTCGTTAGCGCGATACGAGTAGACTTCGTGCCCTTGTCTTAAATCGGAGAAACAACCATGAGCGAAACGGCAACCTGGCAGCCGAGCGCGTCCATCCCCAATCTGTTGAAACGTGCAGCAATTATAGCGGAGATTCGCCGCTTTTTTGCCGATCGTGGCGTGCTTGAGGTTGAGACCCCTTGTATGAGTCAGGCAACGGTGACGGACATCCATCTGTTCCCGTTCGAAACGCGTTTCGTCGGCCCTGGGCACTCCCAGGGAATGAATCTCTATTTAATGACCAGCCCTGAATACCATATGAAGCGCCTGCTGGTGGCAGGGTGCGGCCCGGTGTATCAATTATGCCGCAGCTTCCGTAATGAAGAGATGGGGCGTCATCACAACCCTGAATTCACCATGCTTGAGTGGTATCGTCCGCATTACGATATGTATCGCCTGATGAATGAAGTGGATGATTTGCTCCAGCAGGTGTTGGACTGTTCGCCTGCGGAAAGCCTTTCTTACCAGCAGGCCTTTCAGCGCCATCTGGAGATTGACCCGCTGTCTGCGGATAAAACCCAACTGCGGGAAGCGGCGGCGAAATTGGATCTCAGCAATATCGCTGATACCGAAGAAGACCGGGATACCTTACTGCAACTGCTGTTTACGATGGGCGTTGAACCGCATATTGGTAAAGACAAACCGACGTTTGTGTATCATTTCCCGGCCAGCCAGGCATCACTGGCGCAAATCAGTACCGAAGATCACCGCGTGGCTGAACGTTTCGAGGTTTATTACAAAGGTATTGAGCTGGCGAATGGTTTCCATGAATTGACCGACGCGCGCGAACAGCAGCAGCGATTTGAACAGGATAACCGCAAACGCGCCGCACGTGGCCTGCCGCAGCAACCTATCGATACCAACCTGCTGGAAGCGCTGAAAGTGGGCATGCCGGATTGCTCAGGCGTGGCGCTGGGTGTTGACCGTCTGGTGATGCTCGCGCTGGGCGCAGAGAGCCTGGCCGAGGTAATCGCATTTACCGTCGATCGCGCATAACTTACTCTTCTGCAATACAAAGTGGCGGCTTAATCGCCACTTTGTAGCATATTTTTTCATTTCCCCTCTAATAGCCACAATTTACACCTGGATATTTGATATCGTTTAGGTATCAATTCTGTGTTGATTTTTTTATCGCTGAACTCTGCAAAGAGAGCAGTGCCAACCGGTGAGCGGCGTTTGTTAAACGCTTGCCAGAGTAAGGGATGGTTTAATGACCCAAACAATAAAAAAGATGAGCCTGATAGGTCTCATTCTCATGATATTTACGTCAGTTTTCGGTTTTGCTAATAGCCCCTCCGCGTTCTATTTAATGGGGTATAGTGCAATACCGTGGTATATATTTTCTGCATTATTATTCTTTATTCCATTTGCTTTAATGATGGCGGAAATGGGTTCTGCCTATCGGAAAGAAGAGGGGGGAATCTATTCGTGGATGAATAATAGCGTTGGACCGCGTTATGCGTTTATCGGCACGTTTATGTGGTTTTCTTCTTATGTGATATGGATGGTAAGCACTGCGGCGAAAGTCTGGGTACCTTTTTCAACCTTCTTGTTTGGCGCAGACATGACGCAGCACTGGCGTATTGCAGGGCTTGAGCCTACGCAGGTTGTCGGGTTGCTCGCCGTCGGTTGGATGATCCTGGTGACCTGCGTGGCATCCCGGGGTATTAATAAGATTGCGCGTATTACGGCTGTAGGTGGAATTGCCGTAATGTGTCTTAATTTAGTTCTGTTGTTAGTGAGTGTCGCTATTTTGTTATTAACTGGTGGCCACTTTGCACAGGATATTAATTTCATCACTTCGCCTAATCCCGGATATCAGTCCGGACTGGCAATGTTGTCATTTGTTGTGTTTGCCATTTTTGCTTACGGCGGAATTGAAGCTGTGGGGGGACTGGTTGATAAAACAGAAAAACCAGAAAAGAACTTTGCTAAAGGCATTGTTTTTGCCGCTATTGTCATTTCTGTTGGTTATTCACTGGCCATCTTTTTATGGGGCGTTAGCACTAACTGGCAGCAGGTATTAAGTAATAGCTCAGTTAACCTCGGGAATATTACCTATATCCTGATGAAAAGCCTCGGAATGACGTTGGGTAATGCGCTACATCTTTCCCCTGATGCCGCAATGGTGATGGGCGTATGGTTTGCACGTATTACCGGGCTTTCCATGTTCCTTGCCTACACCGGCGCTTTTTTCACCCTCAGCTACTCACCGCTGAAAGCGATTATTCAGGGCACGCCGAAGGCGTTGTGGCCCGCGCCGATGACCAAACTGAATGCCGTAGGGATGCCGACGACGGCAATGTGGTTACAGTGCCTGCTGGTGAGCCTGTTTATCCTGTTGGTTTCATTTGGTGGCGATACGGCTTCAGCGTTCTATAACAAACTGACGCTGATGGCGAACGTCTCGATGACGCTGCCGTATCTGTTCCTGGCGCTGGCGTTTCCGTTCTTTAAATCCCATCCGGGTCTGGAAAGGCCGTTTGTTGTGTTTAAAACCCGAGCGGCGACGTTGCTGGCAACGGGAGTGGTCGTGCTGGTGGTGACGTTTGCCAACGTGTTCACTATCATCCAGCCGGTAATTGAAGCCGGAGACTGGAACAGCGCACTGTGGATGACCGGCGGTCCGATCTTCTTCTCACTGCTGGCGATGGCGATTTATCAGAACTACAGCCGTCGCACGATCAACGAGCCTGAGTGGGCGGTGGAATAAACGACCTGCCTAACCCGGCCTACAAAGTAGCATCTTCGTAGGCCGGATTAGACCCAACGGGTCGCCATCCGGCATTTCTTGCCCGCATTGTGCGTTACAAACTCCCTGCCGGGCGACTACCTCTTCCTGCAGAACTTAATGTTCTCCCTGTTTGCTTACCGCCGAGGCTCTCCAGACGCATCTGGAACGGAGGGAACGGCATATCAATACCGTGCTCGCGGAAGCCTGCCAGAATCAGTTGGTGGATTTCATGGCGCAGCGGCATGCGATGCCCCATCTCTGCGGCATAAATACGCAGTTCGAAGATTTGAATCCCCTGCTGCAGGTCAACCAGAAAGACTTCAGGTGCCGGATTATCGATAACCAGAGAACAGCGCTGCGCGGCTGTCAGCAGGATCTGCGTAACCTCCTCGCTGTTCGCCTCCGACGGTGCCGGGATGGTTAACACCACACGGGTAACGGAATCGGATAACGACCAGTTGATAAACTGTTCGGTGATAAAGGCTTTGTTGGGCACGATGATCTCTTTGCGGTCCCAGTCGCTGATAGTGGTGGCACGGGTATTAATCTTCGTCACGCTACCGGTAAGATCGCGAATCGTCACCGTGTCGCCAATGCGGATTGGTTTTTCAAACAGGATTATCAGGCCGGAAATAAAGTTGGCGAAGATCTCCTGCAAACCAAAGCCCAGACCGACACCGAGAGCCGCCACCAGCCATTGCAGTTTGGACCATTCAATACCGATCATCGAGAAGCCAACCAGACCGCCAATCAGCATCAGCAGATACTTGGTGATGGTGGTGATGGCATAACCGGTACCGGGGGTTAAATCAAGATGTTGCAGTAGTGCCAGCTCCAGCAACGCGGGCAGGTTGCGTACTAACTGGGTGGTGATGATAAACACCAGAATCGCGATAAGCACTGCGCCCAGCGTTATCGGTTCTAAGCTTTCCACGCCCTGAACCGTGGAGGTGACATCCCACAACGAGATGTTTTCCAGGAAGCCGAAAGCGGAATGAATTTCTGACCACAGTACAATGACCGAGAGCAGGGCGATAAGCATCAGGATAGAACGCACCAGGCGCAGCGATTGTGCGCTGATAGCATCCAAATCCACTTCGCTTTCATCAACGTCAATCGCGCCTTCAAGGCTGGTGGAATGCGGTGGTTCTTCTTCGCCTCGCGCGCGCTGCGCCAGCATTTCAGCGCGTCGATGCTTGGCGCGGTCAAACGCCAGGCGGCGACGCTGAATCAGCATCCAGCGGCGGATAACGTGATACACCACCAGTAATAAGAACCAAATCGCTACAGACGTTTCCAGACGTGCCAGCAGGGCTTGTGACGTGGCGAGGTAGCCTACTGCCGCGGCGAGAATGGCAATCAGCGGCGCACCCATCAGCATATTCCACAGCATGCTGTTAACCATGTTATCGCTGTTGCCCTCTTTATCGAGGTACAGCGGTATCCCGGCGCGTTTCAGGCTCAGGGTTACGACCGCCAGCGCACCGCAAATCAGAATAAAGCACAGACGTCCCAGTGAGGCGGAGAATTCCCGGTCATTGAGGTTATCAAACATAATCACCGCCATGATCAGCGGGACAATCAGCCCAATGCTCATCAGGTAATAGTGCATAGCTTTCGCGACGCGGTTCCGCGGCCAGCCAAAGTGGGCAATAAACAGACCGTTGGGACGCGCAAAGGTAGCGCAGATCATTACCGCCCACAGCATGGGCACCGTGGCGGTAACGCCATCGCCGATCGCGACAGCCAACGGATAAGGCCAGGCTTCCTGCAATCCGTAACCGAGCGTTGCCCACAGCACTGGCAACGGCGAAGCGACGAGTATTGACCAGAATACCGTGCGTATTGTCAGCCAGAAGTGGTCCTGGGTGACTTTCCCGACCCGCGCGGACGAGCGTTCAAGGAAACGGGTGAAGTGCTTGCGCGAAGAGAGGCTAAAGCCAACCAGCACCAACGCCGCGAACAGCGGTAGCAGCGTTTCTTTGCTGGTCAGCATCATGATGCTGGCCTGGCCCAACTGATTAAACGTATCTAATGAAATCAGACGCCGCAGATCCTGAACTATGTCGACAGGCCAGGAGAGGGAGATAGGGCTAACGTCTGACGTCCAGAACAGGTAGCGGTGCGTCGCTTCGTTGACCTCTTTTAGCGCATCTTCCAGTTGGCTGTTGGAAACTTTGAGCTTGGTCAGCTCAAGGATCAGCGTATCGCCACCCTGTAACAATGAGTTCAGCAGCTCACGCTGGGTCCGTAGCTGGGCGTTGAGGATGCTGCTCTGTTCAGCGGTCAGCGGTTGTCCATCGGCCTGATGAATCTGACGCAGCTGCGGCTGTTTGTTGAGGAGATCCTCATAGCGCATGCGGTGTACGCGAAGCTGCGCCATTTCGGTATCCAACTGCTGAGGTTTAGGCATTTCCGGCAGACGGGATACCTGCGCTCGCAGCGCTTCTCCCAGCATATTTGAAACCCCAAGCCACTGAGACTGCTCTCGCAGCGTATTCAATGCCTGACGCACCTGCAGTGTTTGGCTGGCGGCCTGACGCTGCTGCGAAGCGACCAGGTCCATACGCTGTGCTTGCTGGTTTAAGGCCTGAGACAGCTCGCGGTTCACCTTGAACTGGTCGACAATGCCTTCCGGCAGTCCCGCGCTGTTTTCCGCCAGCAGTTCGGTGCTTTCCAGCGCTCGCTCAGCTTCACGCTGACGTTGACTGTTGAGTTGATTGCGCAAAGCCTGAAGGTAAGTGTCGAGTTGTTGACTCTGTTTTTCCGCCAGTTCGGAGCGCATACGCGCCAGTTCCTGACGGTTATTGGCAGAAAGCTGCGCCAGCTCCAGTTCATCGACCTGGGCTTTAAGTTTGGCGGATTCAGCCTGCATCGCCTGATTCTGTGCGGAATTGCCGTTGGCGGTACCAATGCGTCGCTCAAGCTCATTGAGCTGGCGGCGGGCATCGGTTTGCTGTTGAGGAAGCTGGCTTAACGAGTCGGCGATTTCCCGGGCGCGATCCTGCTCCTGCTGGGCCTGACGACTCTTTTCCAGCAGTTGGCTGCTAACCTGGAGGATCTCCTGGTTTAACGCATCGGTAGTGAGTCCGGTTGGCACATTGCGCGGTTCATCACGCAGGTTGCTAAGCTGCGCGCGTAACGTTGCGGACAGCTTGGGGAAGTTATCAATAACTTGCTGGTATTGCTGGGCGCGCTCGAGAGAGCCTTTACGCTCCTCAAGGGCATTCAGCGCGGACTGGAGCGCCTCAACGGTTTCTGGCTGAGCGGGTTTTGCCGCCTTTGCTTGCTCCAGTTCCTGGGTGAGTTGTTTGGCATCGGGGGCCGTCGCAGCGTACGCCCCCAGGCTGAGGCACCAGGCCATCAGAAAAGTGATAATCAGGCGCACAGCAGCGATTCCTATGTTTAACTTTCGTCTTTTTTGTCGTCAACCAGCGGGCTGGCATCGTGTTCTGCTTCGATCTCTTCTTTCGCCAGCGGGGCCGGTTCTGCCTCTGGTGTCACGAAAGTCTCGGTCGAGATGGCCATTGGCTGGCCGATTTTAGTCACGGACAGATCCTGCAATTGCTCAACCAGGTTAACTTTGCCAGGTGCGAACAGGTTGATGACGGTGGAACCGAGCTTAAAGCGGCCCATTTCCTGACCTTTCAACAGCGCCACCGACCCTTCGCTTTCGCCTTCCGGCCAGGTCCAGCGCTTGATGACGCCTTCTCGTGGTGGGGTAATGGTGCCAGCCCATGTGGTTTCAATGCTGCCGACGATGGTCGCGCCGACCAGAATCTGCACCATCGGGCCAAATTCGGTATCAAACAGACAGATTACACGTTCGTTGCGGGCAAACAGGTTCGGTACGTTTTGCGCAGTCAGGATGTTTACAGAGAAGAGATCGCCCGGCACGTACATCATTTCACGCAGGATACCGTTACACGGCATGTGTACACGGTGGTAATCGCGTGGAGACAAGTAAGTGGTTACAAACGTACCGTTGCGGAATTTATCCGCCATCTGGTAGTTGCCAGCCAGCAGCGCTTCAAGGGTATAGCTGTGCCCTTTAGCCTGCAGCAGTTTGTCTTCTTCGATGTTACCTAACTGGTTGATCACGCCGTCAGCGGGCATGACCAGTACGTTTGGATCGGTGTTAATCGGGCGAGCATCGTCGCGCAGCGGGCGAACAAAGAAGTCGTTAAAGGTGCGATAGCTGGCGGTGTCCGGCTTTTGCGCCTCTTTCATATCGACCTTGTAATATTTCACGAACAGATCGATAACCAGTTTGGTCAGCCATCCCGCTCGTTTGCTCGCACCCCAACCCGCCAGGCGAGTGAGCCATAGTTTCGGCAGAATGTATTGTAGCGAAAGCTTAAATGAGTTTAACAAGGTAGCCTCCAGGCCATAATTTGTTCCCGATCCGGCATACGGGCCGGATCCTGAAAAAAGGGGGACGATTCTAGCGATGCTTAGCTTAGTTGTCAGTTGTCTGTATCAGAAAAGTTTTTACGCGTTTTTACCTGCGCCATGCTTTCCAGGATGCGGTGATAATTTTCAAACCGGGTTTCGGCTATGGCCCCTTTTTCTACAGCCTCACGGATAGCGCAGCCTGGATCGGTATCATGCTTGCAGTCGCGGTATTTGCAATGGCCCAGATAGTCATGAAATTCGACAAAGCCATGCGTGATTTGTTCCGGCTCCAGATGCCACAGTCCAAACTCACGCACGCCAGGGGAGTCAATAACGTCGCCGCCGTGCGGGAAATGATACAGGCGAGAGGCCGTGGTGGTGTGCTGTCCAAGGCCGGAGTTGTCAGAGACATCATTGGTCAGGATCTCTTCCTGCAGGCCGAGGAGATTATTGAGCAGGCTGGATTTACCTACGCCCGATTGACCGGCAAAAATGCTGATGCGATCGGTTAATGCTTCTTCAAGCGGTTTTAGGCCGTCTTTTGTGCGGCTTGATACCAACAACACCCGATAGCCAATGTTGCGATAGATATCCATCTGTTCGTTAACGAAGGCCATGCCTTCATCATCCAGCAGATCGATCTTATTCAGCACGATAATCGGTTCAACGTGTAGCGTTTCGCAGGCTACCAGATACCGGTCGATAATATTGAGTGACAGCTCGGGTAAGATGGCTGAGACAATAACGATCTGGTCGATGTTGGCGGCAATAGGCTTTACCCCGTCGTAAAAGTCGGGTCGTGTCAGTACCGAGGTACGATCGTGTACCGCTTCAACGATACCTTTGACATTCACGCCTTCAGCTGCCGCTTTACCCGGGCGCCAGACTACGCGATCGCCGGTCACCAGCGAGCGAATTGTACGGCGGATGTTGCAACGGTGAATTTCACCGTCAGCAGACTCTACGTCGGCATGCATGCCAAAACGGCTGATAACGATGCCTTCGGCGGTTTCGCCAAACAGGTTGTCGTCGTAGTCGGGCTTCTCCGTGGACGTTTTAAGACGACGCTGGTGATTGGCGTTCACACGGCGCTGTTGGCCTTTGGAGAGTTTATTCTTACTCAATCGGACTGGCTCCTGGTCGCCCATGATGGGCAAAACATTTATGATACACACAATTTTAGTTCAATGTAGTCACACTGAATGTGACGCTGAAGGGTGGAAAATAGCATGAGTGCCAATGAAAACAACCTGATTTGGATCGATCTGGAGATGACAGGTCTGGATCCCGAGCGCGATCGCATTATTGAGATCGCCACGCTGGTGACGGATGCCAACCTGAATATTCTGGCTGAAGGACCGACAATTGCGGTGCACCAGTCCGACGAACAGCTGGCATTAATGGATGACTGGAACGTACGTACGCATACCGGTAGCGGGCTGGTGGAGCGCGTGAAGGCGAGCACCATGGGCGATCGTGAAGCAGAACTGGCCACGCTGGCTTTTTTGAAAGAGTGGGTTCCGCAAGGGAAATCACCTATCTGTGGCAACAGCATCGGTCAGGATCGTCGTTTCCTGTTTAAATACATGCCGGAGCTGGAGGCGTATTTCCATTATCGCTATCTGGACGTCAGCACGCTCAAAGAACTGGCGCGTCGTTGGAAGCCGGAAATCCTTGCGGGCTTCACCAAGCAGGGAACACATCAGGCGATGGACGACATTCGTGAATCTGTTGCAGAGCTTGCTTACTATCGCGAACATTTTATTAATCTTTGATTTTGTTCTCCGGTGGCTTGCGTCACCGGGTTTTTGACGCTAAATTGTTCAGCTTGATTGTAAATTAATCACTTGAACGAATTTTCGAAAAAAACGCTTTCAGGGGGGTTGCAGCTAAACGGATTTCTCGTATAATGCGCCTCCCGTAACGACGCAGAAATGCGAATTACGACAGCAACAAAAGCAGTACAGATTTGCGGGAATAGCTCAGTTGGTAGAGCACGACCTTGCCAAGGTCGGGGTCGCGAGTTCGAGTCTCGTTTCCCGCTCCAAAATTTGAAAGTGCTTGTTAAGCACAGACACACCCAAGCGGGAATAGCTCAGTTGGTAGAGCACGACCTTGCCAAGGTCGGGGTCGCGAGTTCGAGTCTCGTTTCCCGCTCCAAATTCTTACCCCAATAAAAATATCCACAACGAATAATCACGTTGGGGACGTTTTGTTTCGTCATTGACATACTCTTGTAAACAGACTTATCCACAGGTTCGGGTATTATTCCTGGAATGCAAAAAACTTCGCCGGGTGAATAGTATCATTTTAACTATTTGAAATTACTGGTTTAATTATCATTTCAAATTGTTAATGCGATCACTTGACGATTTTTTCCCTCTTGAATATCAATGTGTTTTTATTTTTATACACAAGCTGTGGATGACTTAAGCGTCGCGCGGCAGACCCTTTTCAATGACCCTGACCAAACGTTGTTTCTGCGGTAGCTGCACCTCAACTACGCAGGCATTTCGCTTCTCGATTTGTTGAGCAACCGCCCACTCTATGTGTTCGTCGAGAAGTGGGTGCTCACCTCTGCGACTTTCCAGTGCGCGAAGAATGGCTTCATTCCAGGGAGCATTACCCAACGCAACGGTGATATTTCGCAACCAGCGCAGGTGGCCAATACGACGAATGGCAGACCCCTCCGTGACTTTTAAAAACCACGCTTCGCTCCAGCTAAACAGCTCTATTAACTCCGGAGCATGAAGCTGCTTGCGCGGGTTGAAGTCATCCTCTGTCGTCAACTGTGAATAGCGGTTCCACGGGCAAATAAGCTGGCAATCATCGCAGCCGTAAATTCGATTCCCCATCAAGGGACGAAATTCTTCCGGGATCGCGCCTTCCAGTTCGATAGTGAGATAAGAGATACAGCGGCGCGCATCCACCGTGTAGGGTTCAACGATGGCCCCGGTGGGACAGATGGTCATGCAGGCGACGCATTTCCCGCATCCTTCTTCTGCTGGTTGGTCGACCGGTAAGGGTAAATCGATCAGTAATTCCCCGAGGAAGAAAAATGAACCGGCTTCGCGATTGAGGATAAGTGAGTGCTTACCTGTCCAGCCAAGCCCGGCTTTTTCCGCTAACGGACGCTCAAGAATGGGCGCAGAATCGACAAAAGGTCTAAAATTCAGCGAAACGCAGTGCTGTTGAATCATCTCCCCCAGCTTTTTTAAGCGGTTACGTAGCAGCTTATGGTAGTCGCGGCCAAGCGCGTAACGGCTGACGTAACCCAGCGAAGGGTTCTTCAACGTGCTGGCGAAGGCCGCATTGGCAGGAAGATAGTTCATACGTACGCTGATGACACGTAGCGTACCGGGCAATAATTCGTGAGGGCGGGCGCGCATCATGCCGTGACGGGCCATCCAGTCCATCTCGCCGTGGTATTGTTTATCCAGCCAGGCCTGCAGTTTGGGCTCCGCTTCGCTGAGGTCGGTATCGGCAATACCGACCTGCTGAAAGCCAAGCTCCAGCCCCCACTGCTTAATATTTTGCGCTAACTGATTGAGATCGAGGGGCTCTGACATGACGGACCATACAATGAAGAAAAACCCCGCAAGTATACCACACTCCATCTGGCACGCCGATGACATCAGGCGGATGGAGCGAGAGGCGGCAGACAGTTCTGGGCTGACGCTTTACGAACTGATGCAACGGGCGGGAGAGGCGGCGTTTCAGATCACTCGTGAGGCTTATCCGAACGCCCGGCACTGGCTGGTGCTATGTGGTCATGGCAACAACGGCGGCGATGGTTACGTAGTAGCAAGACTTGCCAAAGCGTTGGGTCTTGAAGTCACGTTGCTGGCACAGGAGAGTGACAAACCGCTCCCCGAGGTGGCGCAGCATGCGCGTGATGGCTGGCTTAACGCGGGTGGCGTCATTCACGCGGTTGATATCAATTGGCCAGATAACGTGGACGTGATAATCGACGCGCTGACAGGCACTGGCTTAAAACACGCACCGCGTGAATCTCTGTCAGTATTGATTGAACGTGCCAATTCTCACCCAGCCCCCACCGTGGCGATAGATATTCCCTCCGGCCTGCTGGCGCAGACGGGAGCGACGCCGGGCGCGGTCATCAACGCAGCGCATACCATTACCTTTATTGCACTCAAGCCGGGCCTGCTCACCGGTAAAGCGCGCGATGTCACCGGGCGTCTGCATGTTAACGCACTTGGGCTGGACGACTGGCTGGCGGGGCAGAATGCGCCAATTCAACGTTTTGATGCTCAACAGCTTGCGCACTGGCTAACGCCGCGTCGACCCACCTCGCACAAGGGCTCCCACGGTCGGCTGGTGATTATCGGCGGTGACCACGGAACGGCAGGCGCAATACGCATGGCCGGGGAAGCCGCGCTGCGTGCAGGCGCCGGGCTGGTCAAAGTGCTGACGCGCAGTGAAAACATTGCGCCTATTTTGACAGCCAGACCGGAACTGATGGTCGATACGCTGACGCCGCAGACGCTGGAAGAGAGCCTGGCGTGGGCGGATGTAGTGGTGATAGGCCCCGGGCTTGGTCAGCAGGAGTGGGGCAAAAAAGCGCTGCAAAAAGTGGAGAATTTTCGCAAACCGATGCTTTGGGATGCGGATGCGCTGAACCTGCTGGCAATCAACCCCGATAAACGTCACAATCGCGTGATCACGCCGCATCCAGGTGAAGCCGCGCGACTGCTGGGTTGTTCCATTGCAGAAATTGAAGACGATCGCTTACTTTGTGCACAACGTCTGGTAAAACGGTACGGAGGCGTTGTGGTGCTGAAAGGCGCGGGTACGGTTGTTGCTGCTGAACAGGCGGAGTTGGGTATTATTGATACCGGCAATGCCGGGATGGCCAGCGGCGGAATGGGGGATGTACTTTCCGGTATTATTGGCGCATTGCTCGGACAGAAGCTTACCCCGTATGATGCAGCATGTGCGGGATGTGTTGCGCACGGAGCGGCGGCGGATGTGCTGGCGGCGCGTTTTGGTACGCGCGGCATGCTGGCGACAGATCTCTTTACCACGCTACAGCGTATTGTTAACCCTGATGTGATTGACGTTTATCATGATGAATCGAGTAATTCCACTACCTGATGAGCAGGCGACTTTAGACCTGGGACTGCGGGTAGCCAAAGCCTGTGACGGCGCGACGGTTATATATTTGTACGGCGACCTGGGGGCGGGTAAAACCACCTTCAGCCGGGGATTTCTGCAGGCATTAGGTCATAAAGGTAATGTAAAAAGCCCCACCTACACGCTGGTTGAACCCTATTCACTCGATAACATGATGGTATATCACTTCGATTTATACCGACTTGCGGACCCAGAGGAGCTGGAATTTATGGGGATCCGCGATTATTTTGCCAATGATGCCATCTGCCTGGTGGAATGGCCGCAACAAGGTAAAGGTGTACTGCCAGACCCGGACGTCGAAATACACATTGAATATCAGGCGCAAGGTCGAGAGGCGCGTGTAAGCGCAGTCTCCTCATCAGGTGATTTATTGCTGGCGCGTTTAGCCGATTAACCTTAAGGGTGGCGGGATGATTTATCGCATCAGAAACTGGCTGATGGCAACCCTGGTCCTGCTGTGCGCGCAGGCAGGGGCCGCCAGCCTCTCCGATCTTCAGGTATCTAATGGCGATCAACAGGCGCGGATTACGCTGAGCTTTATTGGCGATCCTGAATATGCCGTTTCGCAGGACGGGAAACGAACCGTCGCGCTGGATATTAAACAAACCGGAGTGATTCAGGGATTACCGCTGCTGTTTAGCGGCAATAATCTGGTGAAATCTATCCGTTCCGGCACGCCAAAAGATGCGCAGTCTCTGCGACTGGTGGTGGATTTAACAGAGAACGGTAAAGCCGAAGCAGTAAAACGCCAGAACGGCGGCAATTATACCGTCGTGTTTACCATCAACGCTGATGCGCCACCGCCGCCGCCTCCACCTCCCGTGGTTGCAAAGCGTGTTGAAGCGCCGATTGTTGCCCCACGTCCTGTCGAGCCAGCGCGCAATCCATTTAAAGCGGAAAACGATCGCACTACGGCTGTGACTAACAGCAATACCTCTACGCGCCCTGCGGCGCGCGCCAGTTCCAGCAACGGCGATAAAGTGGTGATTGCCATTGATGCCGGACACGGTGGACAGGATCCTGGTGCTATTGGTCCTGGCGGCACGCGTGAGAAAAACGTCACGATTGCCGTGGCGCGCAAGCTGCGCAGTTTGCTCAATGATGACCCGATGTTTAAAGGCGTTCTCACTCGTGATGGTGATTACTTTATCTCGGTGATGGGGCGTTCAGACGTCGCGCGTAAACAAAACGCCAATTTCCTGGTTTCTATTCACGCGGATGCCGCACCAAACCGTGATGCCACAGGTGCTTCCGTTTGGGTGCTGTCAAACCGTCGGGCGAACAGTGAGATGGCCGGCTGGCTGGAACAGCACGAGAAGCAATCGGAGCTGTTGGGCGGCGCGGGCGATGTGCTGGCAAACAGCCAGTCCGATCCTTATCTCAGCCAGGCTGTACTGGATCTGCAGTTCGGTCATTCGCAACGCGTCGGGTATGATGTGGCGACCAGCATGATCGGCCAGTTAGAACGTATTGGTTCGATGCATAAGCGTCGCCCGGAACACGCTAGCCTCGGCGTACTGCGTTCGCCTGATATCCCGTCAGTGCTGGTTGAAACCGGCTTTATCAGTAACAACAGCGAAGAACGTCTGCTGGCGAGCGATGATTACCAGCAGCAGCTGGCTGAGGCGATTTACAAAGGATTGCGTAACTATTTCCAGGCGCACCCGATGCAAACCGGGCCGCAGGGCGCACCGGCGCAAACCGCCAGCGCCATATCGCCGGGTAACACGTTAACAAATTAAGGATTAGCCATGCCGATTCAGGTTCTACCGCCACAGCTGGCGAACCAGATTGCCGCAGGCGAGGTGGTAGAGCGGCCTGCGTCAGTGGTGAAAGAGCTGGTGGAAAACAGCATTGATGCCGGTGCGACGCGCATTGATATCGATATTGAACGCGGCGGCGCGAAGCTTATCCGTATTCGTGACAACGGCTGTGGGATTAAAAAAGACGAGCTGGCGTTGGCGTTGGCGCGTCATGCCACCAGTAAAATAGCCTCGCTTGACGATCTTGAAGCCATCGTGAGCCTCGGATTTCGCGGCGAAGCGCTGGCCAGTATCAGCTCCGTGTCTCGCTTAACCCTGACGTCGCGTACGCAAGAACAACCCGAAGCCTGGCAGGCGTATGCCGAAGGGCGTGACATGGATGTCACAGTTAAACCCGCTGCGCATCCGGTGGGAACCACGCTGGAGGTGCTAGATCTGTTCTACAACACCCCGGCGCGGCGCAAATTTATGCGCACCGAGAAAACCGAATTTAATCATATCGACGAGATTATTCGCCGCATTGCGCTGGCACGTTTTGATGTGACGATAAATTTATCGCACAACGGCAAAGTGGTGCGACAGTACCGGGCAGTGGCCGCGGATGGGCAGAAAGAGCGCCGGCTGGGCGCGATTTGCGGCACGCCATTTCTGGAGCATGCGCTGGCGATCGAATGGCAGCATGGCGATTTAACATTGCGTGGCTGGGTGGCCGATCCTAACCACACAACGGCAGCACTGGCAGAAATCCAGTACTGCTATGTGAATGGTCGGATGATGCGTGACCGGCTGATCAACCATGCTATCCGCCAGGCTTGTGAAGATAAGCTGGGAGCCGATCAACAGCCCGCATTTGTGCTGTATCTGGAAATCGATCCGCATCAAGTGGATGTCAACGTACACCCAGCTAAACATGAGGTCCGTTTCCATCAATCCCGCCTGGTGCACGATTTTATTTACCAGGGCGTGTTGAGCGTCCTGCAACAGCAGCTTGAAACGCCGCTGCCGTTGGCTGATAACGACGAACCCGCCCCAAGGCACATCCCGGAAAACCGCGTAGCTGCTGGACGCAACCATTTTGCCGAGCCTGCTCCCGCGCGTGAACCTGCGACACCGCGGTACTCAGCATCCGCTGGTGCTGGAAGTGGCAGTAGCGGTGGCAGTAGTAGTGGCGGTGGCCGTCAGGCGGGAGCCAGTTGGCCTCATGCTCAACCCGGATACCAAAAGCAGCAGGGCGAAATCTATCAGCAACTGATGCAGACGCCGGCTCCAACGCGGAAAACGCCGGTCTCTGAAACGTCATCGACGCCTCTGACTGGCAGTAGTCAGGGCTTTGGCCGGGTGCTAACGATTGTTGATGCAGACTGCGCGTTACTCGAATGCGATGGTCATATTCAGTTGCTGGCATTACCGGTGGCTGAGCGTTGGCTGCGTCAGGCGCAGTTAACGCCGGGTCAGGGAACGGTTTGTGCTCAACCGTTACTGATCCCTTTACGTTTAAAAGTGACCGCCGATGAAAAAGCGGCACTGCAAAAAGGACAGAGCCAACTGGCTGAGTTGGGCATTGAATTTCAGCTGGATGTGCAGCATGTGACCATCCGAGCGGTGCCTTTACCCTTACGCCAACAAAATTTACAAATCTTGATTCCTGAACTGATAGGCTACCTGGCGCAGCAATCCGTATTCGAGCCGGGCAATATTGCACAGTGGATCGCACGTAACCTGATTAGCGAGCATCCACAGTGGAGCATGGCACAGGCGATTACGCTGTTAGCGGATGTTGAGCGGCTCTGCCCACAACTCGTGAAGGCACCGCCGGGTGGTCTGTTACAACCTGTTGATTTACATTCGGTAATGAATGCCCTGAAACATGAGTGATACCCGTAAGGCGAGCCTGCCAAAGGCGATTTTTTTGATGGGGCCAACGGCCTCCGGTAAAACGGCATTAGCAATTGAATTGCGTAAAGTTTTGCCTATAGAGTTGATAAGCGTTGATTCCGCCCTTATTTACAAGGGGATGGATATCGGTACAGCCAAGCCTGATGCAGCTGAATTACAGGCCGCGCCGCACCGATTGTTGGATATCCGCGATCCGTCGCAAGCGTACTCCGCTGCGGATTTTCGTCGCGATGCGTTAGTCGAGATGGCCGACATCACCGCCGCGGGGCGTATCCCGTTGCTGGTGGGCGGCACAATGTTATATTTCAAAGCCTTGCTTGAAGGACTGTCGCCGTTACCGTCGGCGGACCCGGAAGTCAGGGCCAGAATTGAGCAGCAGGCGGCAGAGCAGGGTTGGGACGCGTTACACCGACAGCTTCAGGACATCGATCCCGTGGCTGCGGCGCGTATTCATCCAAATGATCCGCAAAGACTTTCCCGGGCACTGGAAGTTTTTTTCATTTCGGGTAAAACTTTAACGGAGCTGACGCAAACGTCAGGAGATGCTTTGCCGTATCAGGTGCATCAGTTTGCAATCGCCCCGGCGAGCCGTGAACTGCTCCATCAGCGAATTGAGCAGCGTTTTCATCAGATGTTAGCTTCAGGTTTTGAAGCAGAAGTCCGGGCGCTTTTTGCCCGTGGAGATTTGCATACGGATTTGCCTTCCATTCGTTGTGTAGGGTATCGCCAGATGTGGTCATACATTGAAGGTGAAATTTCATACGATGAAATGGTTTATAGAGGTGTTTGCGCCACGAGGCAGTTGGCGAAGCGACAGGTAACCTGGTTGCGTGGTTGGGAAGGGGTGCACTGGCTTGACAGTGAAAAGCCTGACCAGGCGCGAAACGAAGTATTACAGGTTGTTGGTGCTATCGCGAACTGAATGTGTACAATTGAAACGTATCGTGCGCAATTTTTCAGAATCGAAAGGTTCAAAGTACAAATAAGCATATAAGGAAAAGAGAGAATGGCTAAGGGGCAATCTTTACAAGATCCGTTCCTGAACGCACTGCGTCGGGAACGTGTTCCAGTTTCTATTTATTTGGTGAATGGTATTAAGCTGCAAGGTCAAATCGAGTCTTTTGATCAGTTCGTGATCCTGTTGAAAAACACGGTCAGCCAGATGGTTTATAAGCACGCGATTTCTACTGTTGTCCCGTCTCGTCCGGTTTCTCATCACAGCAATAATGCCACCGGCGGCACAGGCAGCAACTACCATCACGGTAGTAACGCGCAAGGTTCATCTGCGCAACAGGACAGCGAAGAAACCGAATAAGGTTATTAGCTGTTTTACATACGGGGAGCCAGCGATCCTGCGTTCCCCGTTGATTTATATTAAGGGGTTGACGCTTGTTTGACCGTTATGATGCCGGTGAGCAGGCGGTACTGGTACACATCTATTTTTCGCAAGACAAAGATATGGAAGACCTCCAGGAGTTTGAATCTCTGGTTTCTTCCGCCGGTGTCGAAGCAATGCAGGTGATTACCGGGAGCCGTAAAGCACCGCACCCGAAGTATTTTGTTGGTGAAGGTAAGGCAATCGAAATTGCCGAAGCCGTAAAAGCGACTGGCGCTGCGGTGGTGATTTTTGATCATGCTCTAAGCCCTGCCCAGGAACGTAACCTGGAACAGTTGTGCCAGTGTCTTGTTATCGACAGGACTGGTCTCATTTTAGATATTTTTGCCCAGCGTGCGCGAACCCATGAGGGTAAGTTGCAGGTTGAGCTGGCGCAGTTGCGCCATATGGCTACGCGTCTGGTCCGTGGCTGGACTCACCTTGAACGGCAAAAGGGCGGGATTGGTTTGCGCGGCCCGGGTGAAACCCAGCTCGAAACCGACCGTCGTTTGCTGCGTAATCGCATTTTGCAGATACAGTCGCGCCTGGAAAAAGTTGAAAAGCAACGTGAGCAGGGGCGACAGTCGCGCAAGAAAGCGGATGTCCCAACCGTATCACTGGTGGGATATACCAACGCCGGAAAATCCACCCTGTTCAACCAGATCACCGAAGCCCAGGTCTACGCAGCGGATCAGCTGTTTGCGACCCTGGACCCGACGCTACGCAGAATAGACGTTGCGGACGTGGGTGAGACAGTGCTGGCGGATACCGTTGGGTTTATCCGTCATTTACCGCACGACCTGGTGGCGGCGTTTAAGGCCACCTTGCAGGAAACACGTCAGGCGACATTGCTGCTGCACGTTATTGATGCAGCAGACTTTCGTGTGCAGGAAAACATTGAGGCCGTCGATACGGTGCTCGAAGAGATCGATGCGCATGAGATCCCGACTCTGCTGGTGATGAATAAAATCGATATGTTGGATGACTTTGAGCCGCGTATCGACAGAGATGAAGAGAATAAACCCATTCGCGTTTGGGTATCAGCGCAAACGGGGATTGGTATACCACAACTTTTTCAGGCTTTGACTGAGCGACTTTCCGGTGAGGTGGCGCAGCATACGTTGCGTTTGCCGCCGCAGGAAGGGCGTTTGAGAAGCCGGTTTTATCAACTTCAGGCAATAGAAAAAGAGTGGATGGAGGAGGACGGCAGCGTAGGTCTGCAGGTTCGTATGCCGATCGTAGACTGGCGTCGCCTCTGTAAACAAGAACCGGCACTGGAAGACTATGTTGTCTGATCTGACGGATATGGCCTGAAGATTTTTTCGCCTCTATACCTTGTGGATTTTGTGCGGCAGGAAGGCGGCAAGTCCTGAAATCTCCAGGAGCATAGTCAACTATGTGACTGGCGTTGAGGGACGCAGCCAACGCAACGGCAGCGCAAAAGACGCAGGTATAGCATCGCATAACAAATATGGAGCACAAAAATGGCGTGGAATCAGCCCGGTAATAACGGACAAGACCGCGACCCCTGGGGAAGCAGCAAACCTGGCGGCAACCCTGAGGGAAATGGAAACAAAGGTGGTCGCGAGCAGGGACCTCCCGATCTGGACGATATCTTCCGCAAACTGAGTAAAAAGCTCGGTGGTCTGGGTGGCGGTAAAGGTACTGGCTCTGGCGGCGGTAGTTCATCGCAAGGCCCGCGTCCGCAACTGGGCGGTCGAGTCTTTACTATCGCAGCGGCCGCTATCGTCATTATCTGGGCGGCCAGCGGTTTCTATACCATTAAAGAAGCGGAACGCGGCGTGGTGACACGCTTCGGTAAATTCAGCCATTTGGTTGAACCGGGTCTGAACTGGAAACCGACCTTTGTCGACGAAGTGACACCGGTCAACGTTGAAGCCGTGCGTGAACTTGCCGCATCCGGCGTCATGCTGACTTCTGACGAAAACGTCGTGCGCGTCGAAATGAACGTACAGTACCGCGTGACCGATCCGCAGCGTTACCTGTTTAGCGTAACCAGCGCGGATGACAGTCTGCGTCAGGCTACTGACAGCGCCCTGCGTGGGGTTATCGGTAAATACACCATGGACCGTATCCTGACCGAAGGGCGTACCGTTATTCGTAGCGACACCCAACGTGAACTGGAAGAAACGATCCGTCCGTACAACATGGGTATCACCCTGCTGGACGTCAACTTCCAGGCTGCACGTCCGCCGGAAGAAGTAAAAGCCGCGTTTGACGATGCTATCGCAGCACGTGAAAACGAACAGCAGTACATCCGTGAAGCGGAAGCGTACACCAACGAAGTTCAGCCGCGTGCAAACGGTCAGGCGCAGCGTATTCTGGAAGAAGCACGTGCGTATAAGACTCAGACCATCCTGGAAGCACAGGGTGAAGTGGCTCGCTTCGCAAAAATTCTGCCGGAATATAAAGCCGCACCGCAAATTACCCGCGAGCGTCTGTATATCGAAACCATGGAAAAAGTGCTGAGCAATACCCGCAAAGTCCTGGTTAACGATAAAGGTAGCAATCTTATGGTTCTGCCGCTGGATCAAATGCTGAAAGGTGGTAGTGCGCCAGCAACAAAGACTGACAGCAGTTCAAACCTGCTGCGTCTTCCGCCAGCAACGACTTCCAGCACTGGAGCAAGCAACACTTCGTCCACCAGTCAGGGCGATATTATGGACCAACGCCGCGCGAATGCGCAGCGTAACGACTACCAGCGTCAGGGGGAATAACGATGCGTAAGTCAGTTATTGCGATTATCATCATCGTTCTGGTAGTTCTGTTCATGTCTGTCTTTGTGGTCAAAGAAGGCGAGCGCGGTATTACTCTGCGCTTTGGTAAAGTTCTGCGTGACGATGAAAACAAGCCGCTGGTTGTTGCACCAGGCCTGCACTTCAAGATTCCGTTTATTGAATCTGTGAAGATGCTGGATGCGCGTATTCAGACCATGGATAACCAGGCCGATCGCTTTGTTACCAAAGAGAAGAAAGACCTGATCGTTGACTCCTACATCAAGTGGCGCATCAGTGACTTTAGCCGTTACTACCTGGCAACGGGCGGTGGCGATGTTTCTCAGGCGGAAGTCCTGCTGAAACGTAAGTTCTCTGACCGTCTGCGTTCTGAAATTGGTCGTCTGGACGTGAAGGACATCGTTACCGATTCCCGCGGTCGTCTGACCCTGGAAGTGCGTGACGCGCTGAACTCCGGTTCTGCTGGCACGGAAGATGAAGTGGCGACTCCGGCAGCAGATAGCGCGATTGCCGAAGCGGCTGAACGTGTTCAGGCTGAAACGAACGGTAAAGTACCGGTCATCAATCCGAACAGTATGGCGGCATTGGGCATCGAAGTGGTTGACGTGCGTATTAAGCAAATCAACCTGCCTGCTGAAGTGTCCGAGGCTATCTACAACCGTATGCGCGCTGAGCGTGAAGCGGTAGCGCGTCGCCATCGTTCACAAGGCCAGGAAGAGGCGGAAAAACTGCGTGCAACGGCTGACTATGAAGTCACTAAAACGCTGGCAGAATCTGAGCGTCAGGGCCGTATTATGCGCGGTGAAGGCGATGCAGAAGCCGCTAAGCTGTTTGCCGATGCGTTCAGTCAGGATCCTGACTTCTACGCCTTCATCCGTAGCCTGCGTGCTTACGAGAAGAGCTTTGAAGGGAATCAGGACGTGATGGTCATGAGCCCGGACAGCGATTTCTTCCGCTACATGAAGACACCAAATACCGCGACACGCTAATCGCGTTCCAGCGGTTTTAAAGCAGCAAAACCACCGGCATCTCCAGGGATGCGGTGGTTTTCTTTTTATATAAGGGCGATGGATGAATTCAACAATTTTGCTGGCGCTCGCGCTGGTTTTGGTGCTGGAAGGGCTGGGTCCGATGCTTTATCCCAGCGCATGGAAGAAAATGATCTCCGCAATGGCGCAACTTCCCGAAAATATTTTGCGTCGTTTTGGTGGAGGTCTTGTGGTTGCGGGCGTTGTGGTCTACTACATGTTGAGGAAAACGATTGGCTGATCAATAAGTAGACTAATTTGCGGATTTTCGCATGCAAAAAGTGCTGTATATCTGAAAAAGCGGTGGTAGAATCCATTTTTAAGCAAACGGTGATTTTGAAAAATGGGTAACAACGTCGTCGTACTGGGCACCCAATGGGGTGACGAAGGTAAAGGGAAGATCGTCGATCTTCTGACTGAACGGGCTAAATATGTTGTGCGCTACCAGGGTGGTCACAACGCAGGCCATACTCTCGTAATCAACGGTGAAAAAACCGTCCTCCATCTTATTCCATCAGGCATTCTTCGCGAAAACGTAATCAGCATCATCGGTAACGGTGTTGTTCTGTCTCCGTCCGCGCTGATGAAAGAAATGAAAGGACTGGAAGATCGTGGTATCCCGGTTCGCGAGCGCCTGCTGCTGTCTGAAGCTTGTCCGCTGATCCTTGATTATCACGTTGCGTTGGATAACGCTCGTGAGAAAGCGCGTGGCGAGAAAGCGATCGGTACTACCGGTCGTGGTATCGGTCCAGCTTATGAAGACAAAGTAGCTCGTCGCGGTCTGCGTGTTGGCGATCTGTTTGATAAAGCAACTTTCGCTGAAAAACTGAAAGAAGTGATGGAATATCACAACTTCCAGCTGGTGAATTTCTATAAAGTTGAAGCAGTTGACTACCAGAAAGTGCTGGATGATGTGATGGCTATCGCCGACATCCTGACCTCAATGGTTGTTGATGTTTCCGATCTGCTGGACCAGGCGCGTAAGCGTGGCGATTTCGTCATGTTTGAAGGTGCGCAGGGTACGCTGCTGGATATCGACCACGGTACCTATCCGTACGTAACGTCCTCCAACACCACCGCAGGTGGCGTGGCAACCGGCTCCGGCCTGGGCCCACGTTATGTGGACTACGTTCTGGGTATCATCAAAGCTTACTCTACTCGTGTAGGTGCGGGTCCGTTCCCGACAGAACTGTTTGATGACGTTGGCGAGTTCCTGTGCAAACAAGGTAACGAGTATGGCGCGACCACCGGTCGTCGTCGTCGTACCGGTTGGCTGGATTCCGTTGCTGTACGCCGTGCAGTACAGATTAACTCCCTGTCTGGCTTCTGCCTGACCAAACTGGACGTACTGGACGGTTTGAAAGAGGTGAAAATCTGTGTTGCTTACCGTATGCCGGATGGCCGCGAAGTAACGACTACTCCGCTGGCAGCTGACGACTGGAAAGGTATCGAGCCGATTTACGAAACCATGCCGGGTTGGTCTGAATCCACCTTCGGCGTGAAGGAACGTAGCGGTCTGCCGCAGGCAGCGCTGAACTACATCAAGCGTATTGAAGAACTGACCGGTGTGCCGATTGATATTATCTCAACTGGCCCAGACCGTACTGAAACCATGATCCTGCGCGACCCGTTCGACGCATAATTCTGGTTATAGCGTAGCGTCAAACGGCGCTGCGCTTGCACTAATTTAGGCCGGATAAGGTGCTTTGCATCAGAATCCGGCTTAAAATCACGTAAGTTCCTCGCTTTTTTCCTTCCCGAACTGAAATAAATTAGCGACCTGGCTGGTGGCTGGTTTATCATCAATGTAATTAATACTACCAGGTTTATCCGTTTTATCCCTTTTCCTGAGGTTGATGTGCAGTTAACAAGTTTCACCGATTACGGATTACGTGCGCTAATCTACATGGCGTCACTTCCCGAAGGACGTATGACCAGTATTTCTGAGGTGACAGAAGTCTACGGCGTGTCCCGTAATCATATGGTCAAAATAATCAATCAACTTAGCCGGGCGGGCTTTGTTACTGCTATTCGAGGAAAAAATGGCGGTATCCGCTTGGGTAAACCCGCTAAGGATATTGGTATTGGTGATGTGGTTCGCGAGCTGGAACCCTTATCGTTGGTCAACTGTAGCAGCGAGTTTTGCCATATTACCCCGGCCTGTAGACTCAAACAGGCGCTTTCTAAAGCAGTGCAAAGTTTTCTCACGGAACTGGACAACTACACACTTGCTGATTTGGTTGAAAAGAATCAACCGCTTTATAAATTATTGCTGGTGGAGTAACGACTCCCGCCAGCAGCGATGATGACGGAGGAACCGACATGTCACAAGATCCTTTCCAGGAACGCGAAGCAGAAAAATACGCGAATCCTATCCCGAGCCGGGAATTTATCCTCGAACATTTAACTAAACGTGAAAAGCCGGCCAACCGCGATGAGCTGGCCGCTGAACTCAATATTGAAGGTGAAGAGCAGCAAGAAGCGCTGCGTCGTCGCCTGCGCGCGATGGAGCGTGACGGACAACTGGTCTTCACCCGTCGTCAATGCTATGCGCTGCCGGAGCGTCTCGACCTGCTGAAAGGTACCGTTATTGGCCACCGTGATGGCTACGGCTTTCTGCGTGTTGAAGGCCGCAAAGATGACCTGTATCTGTCCAGCGAGCAGATGAAAACCTGCATTCATGGCGATCAGGTGCTGGCACAGCCGCTGGGCGCGGACCGTAAAGGTCGCCGCGAAGCGCGTATTGTGCGCGTACTGGTGCCGAAAACCAGCCAGATTGTCGGTCGTTACTTCACCGATGCCGGTGTTGGGTTTGTCGTCCCTGACGACAGCCGCCTGAGCTTCGATATTCTGATCCCGCCGGAAGAGGTAATGGGTGCTCGTATGGGCTTTGTGGTCGTCGTTGAACTGACCCAGCGTCCGACTCGCCGCACCAAAGCGGTGGGTAAAATTGTTGAAGTGCTGGGTGACAACATGGGAACCAGCATGGCCGTTGATATGGCCCTGCGTACTCATGAAATCCCATATATCTGGCCTCAGGCGGTTGAGAAACAGGTCGCCGGACTGAAAGAAGAAGTGCCGGAAGAGGCGAAAGTAGGACGTGTCGATCTGCGCGATCTGCCGCTGGTGACTATCGATGGCGAAGATGCGCGCGACTTCGACGATGCGGTTTATTGCGAGAAGAAACGCGGCGGTGGTTGGCGTTTATGGGTGGCGATTGCTGACGTAAGCTATTACGTTCGCCCGCCGACTCCGCTGGACCAGGAAGCTCGTAGCCGTGGCACATCCGTTTACTTCCCGTCGCAGGTTGTTCCGATGCTGCCGGAAGTGCTGTCTAACGGATTGTGTTCACTCAACCCGCAGGTGGACAGGTTGTGTATGGTCTGTGAAATGACCATTTCGTCGAAAGGCCGTTTAACCGGCTTTAAATTCTACGAAGCGGTCATGAGTTCCCACGCACGTCTGACCTACACTAAGGTCTGGCACATGCTGCAGGGCGACCAGGAGCTGCGTGAGCAGTACGCACCGCTGGTTAAACACATTGAAGAGCTGCATAACCTCTACAAAGTGCTGGATAAAGCCCGTGAAGAGCGTGGCGGTATCTCGTTTGAGAGTGAAGAAGCGAAGTTTATCTTCAATGCTGAACGCCGTATCGAGCGTATCGAGCAGACGCAGCGTAACGACGCGCACAAGTTGATTGAAGAGTGCATGATCATGGCGAACATCTCCGCGGCACGATTCGTTGAGAAAGCCAAAGAGCCAGCGCTATTCCGTATTCACGATAAGCCGACGACCGAAGCGATTAACTCGTTCCGTTCCGTCCTGGCAGAGCTGGGGCTGGAGCTGCCTGGTGGCAACAAACCTGAGCCGCGTGATTACGCTGAACTGCTGGAGTCGATTGCTGACCGTCCTGACGCAGAAATGCTGCAAACCATGCTGCTGCGTTCGATGAAGCAGGCGATTTACGATCCGGAAAACCGTGGTCACTTTGGCCTGGCGTTGCAATCTTATGCGCACTTTACTTCACCGATCCGTCGTTACCCGGATCTCTCCTTGCACCGGGCGATTAAGTATCTGCTGGCGCAGGAGCAGGGCCATAAGGGCAACACCACGGAAACCGGTGGCTACCATTATTCGATGGAAGAGATGCTGCAACTGGGTCAGCACTGTTCGATGGCCGAGCGCCGTGCTGATGAAGCCACGCGCGATGTCTCTGACTGGCTGAAGTGCGACTTCATGCTGGACCAGGTGGGTAATGTCTTCAAAGGCGTGATTGCCAGCGTGACCGGATTTGGTTTCTTTGTCCGTCTCGATGAACTGTTTATCGATGGTCTGGTGCATGTCTCCTCTCTGGATAACGACTACTATCGTTTCGACCAGGTTGGGCAGCGCCTGACGGGGGAATCCAGCGGCCAGATGTATCGCCTGGGCGATCGCGTGGAAGTTCGCGTGGAAGCAGTCAACATGGACGAGCGTAAGATCGACTTCAGCTTGATCTCCAGCGAACGTGCGCCGCGTAATGAAGGTAAAACCGCCCGCGAAAAAGCCAAAAAAGGCGATGCGGGTAAAAATACCGGTAAACGTCGTCAGATGGGCAAAAAGGTGAATTTCGAGCCGGACAGCGCTTTCCGCGGCGAGAAGAAAGGCAGAGCCAAACCTCAGGCGGAAAAGAATGCGGCTGAGAAGAAAGGCGATAAAAAAGCGAAAAAGCCCTCGGCAAAAACGCTTAAAATTGCTGCCGCCACTAAAGCTAAACGTGCGGCGAAAAAGAAAGTCGCACAATAACAGCCATAGACTGTAAGTCGGGCAACCTTCGCGTTGCCCGGCGTTACGCATAAACTATTAACGAGTACATTCATGAGTGAAATGATTTACGGCATCCATGCGGTGCAGGCCCTGCTGGAACGTGCGCCTGAGCGCTTCCAGGACGTCTTTATTCTCAAAGGTCGTGAAGATAAACGCCTGCTGCCGCTGATCCACGCACTGGAAGCACAGGGTGTTGTCATTCAACTGGCTAACCGTCAGTTTCTGGATGAGAAAAGCGAGGGTGCGGTACATCAGGGGATTATTGCTCGCGTGAAGCCGGGCCGTCAGTATCAGGAAAACGATCTGCCGGATCTGATTGCCACGCTCGATCAGCCGTTCTTTTTGATCCTCGATGGCGTCACCGATCCGCATAACCTGGGTGCATGCCTGCGTAGCGCCGATGCCGCTGGCGTACATGCTGTAATCGTACCGAAGGATCGTTCCGCACAGTTGAATGCGACGGCGAAAAAAGTGGCCTGTGGTGCGGCAGAAAGCGTACCGCTGATCCGCGTGACCAACCTGGCGCGCACCATGCGTATGCTGCAGGAAGAGAATATCTGGATCGTCGGAACCGCAGGTGAAGCCGACCATACTCTCTATCAGAGTAAAATGACCGGTCGTCTGGCGCTGGTGATGGGCGCAGAGGGTGAAGGTATGCGCCGTCTGACCCGCGAACACTGTGACGAACTGATCAGCATCCCGATGGCAGGGAGCGTTTCGTCATTGAACGTTTCAGTTGCGACGGGTATCTGCCTGTTTGAAGCCGTCCGCCAGCGCGGTTAAACTTATTTTTCAGACAAAGTCACCCGGATTCGGGTGGCTTTTTTTTATTTTAAACGAGTATGATAAAGGGTAGAAAATGATATTTATTTCATTTATTTCTAATTAAATTATATATGGATAATATATGGCATGGACTCCGCAGTTGCTTGCTGAAGCAGTACAAACTCTTCCTGAATTAAATATAGATATTGAATATAACGAGCAATCATTAATTATCAAAATGAATGATTATGGTGATTTATCACTCGGTATTTTATTCACATCCCGCCAGATAATTATTGAAACAGTTATTTGTCCTGTCTGCAGTATTAATCAGCAAAATGAATTCAATATTTTCTTATTACGTAATCAGAAACTCCTTCCTCTGTCTTCCGTGGGGATTTCTCGCGTTCAGCAGGATGAATATTACGTCGCATTTGGAGCACTTTCGCTTAATTCATCACTGGATGATGTAGTGCTGGAGATGACTACGCTTGCGGAAAACGCGCTAGATCTGGCTGAAATCACTGAAGAATACACTCACGAATAACAAGGAACGCTATTTATGGGAATTTTAAAAAGCCTGTTTACCCTCGGCAAGTCCGTACTTTCTCAGGCGGAAGAGTCAATTGAAGAAGCGCAGGGGGTCCGCATGCTGGAGCAGCATATCCGTGATGCGAAAGGTGAGCTGGATAAAGCCGGAAAATCACGAGTAGACTTGCTGGCGCGCGTGAGGCTGAGTAATGACAAGTTGAACGATCTGCGTGAGCGTAAATCTAGTCTGGAAACACGAGTGTTGGAAGCGCTGAGTAAAAACGCTAACCCGTCACTGATCAACGAAGTTGCAGAAGAAATTGCCCGCTTAGAGAATGTCATTGCTGCAGAAGAGCAAGTACTCGCTAACCTTGAAGTGTCGCGGGATGGCGTTGAAAAAGCGGTGAGTGCAACCGCACAACGGATTGCACAGTTTGAACAGCAGCTTGAGGTGGTAAAGGCGACGGAAGCGATGCAGCGCGCCCAGCAGACAGTGACTACCTCGACCGTAGGCGCGTCTTCGAGTGTGTCTACAGCCGCAGAGTCGCTCAAGCGTTTGCAAACGCGACAGGCTGAGCGTCAGGCCCGTCTGGATGCCGCTGCGCAGCTGGAAAAGGTTGCGGATGGGCGTGACCTGGATGAGAAGCTGGCCGAAGCCGGCATTGGGGCGAGCAATAAAAGTTCGGCTCAGGATGTACTGGCACGACTGCAGCGTCAGCAAGGCGAGTAAACGTCGTGAAATGCGCCAGCCTCGAAAGAAGGCTGGCAGATCATTAAGGGAAAATCATGATGAGTTTTTTCCAGCGCTTATTCGGTAAAGAGGCTGCTGTTGCGCCAGCTCGCGGGCCGTTAGGGTTACATCTGAATGCTGGTTTTACGCTTAACACGCTGGCATTTCGTCTGCTTGAAGGGTCACTATTGATCGAATTGCCTGGTGAGGAGTACACCGTTGCAGCCGCCAGCCACATTGATTTAGGCGGCGGAAGCCAGATTTTTCGCTACTACACGTCCGGAGAAGAGTTTCTGCAAATCAATACCACGGGCGGCTCAGACATCGATGATATCGACGATATCAAATTCTTTGTTTATGCGGAAAGTTACGGGATTTCGCAGAAAAAACACTGGCAGTCTGCCATTAGCCCGTCCGTAATAGGGACGCCGACGCTGAGCTGGCAGGAAGAGCGCTGGCAACGCTTTTTTAACGAGGAAGAACCGGGGAATATTGAGCCGGTTTATATGCTGGAAAAAGTAGAAAATCATCAGCATGCCATATGGAATGTACATAATTTTACCATGGGCTATCAGCGACAGGTTACAGATGATACCTGGGAATACCTGCTGTTGAACGGTGAAGAATCGTTTAATGAGCTGGGAGAGCCTGAATGGGTATTCTCGCGGGCGCTGGGTGTAGATATTCCATTAACATCACTTAATGTAATTGGTTAATTTCAGGGAAGGTTACACAATGCACATACTGGATTCATTGCTGGCTTTTTGCGCCTATTTTTTTATTGGCGCAGCCATGGTGATCGTTTTTCTGTTTATATACTCAAAAATTACGCCGCACAATGAATGGCAACTGATTAAAAATAATAATACAGCAGCGTCACTGGCCTTTAGCGGCACGTTGCTGGGCTACGTTATTCCGTTATCCAGCGCGGCAATTAACGCCGTCAGCATTCCGGATTATTTCGCCTGGGGCGGCATCGCGCTGGTGATACAACTCGTCATTTACGGCGGTGTGCGTTTATACATGCCGGCACTGAGTGAAAAAATTATTAATCATAATACTGCAGCGGGATTATTTATGGGGACCGCCGCCCTGGCGGGGGGTATTTTTAACGCCGCCTGCATGACATGGTAATGGACGATCATGGCAAGAAAACGTAAATCCGGAAACAAAAACAGGGGGCAAGGGCATTCTGCCATCACGCGAATTGGGCGTCCGGCGAACCCCTTTGCAAGAAAACGCAGCCGTTACAGTGGAAAATACCTGACGCTGGCCATTATGGGCGGAGCGGCGTTTTTTGTCCTCAAAGGATGTGCTGATGACGGCAATAACGATGGTGATGGTACCTTTTACTCCGCGGTGAGTGAATGTATTGACGATGGCAATAGCGCCACCGTTTGTGCCGATGGCTGGAACAATGCGAAAGCAGAGTTCTACTCTAACCTGCCAAAGCAAATGAGCAAGCAGAGCTGTCAGACACAGTTTGGCGACTGTTATCTCGACAGCATCGATCAAAGCTGGGTGCCGATATTCTCCGGTTTTTTACTCAGCCGCGTCATTCGCAAAAATCGCGACGAACAATATGTTTATAGCAGCGGCGGTTCTTCCTATGCTTCGCGCCCGGTCTGGCGTACAACTTCCGGGGATTACAGTTGGCGTTCCGGTAGTGGAAAACATGATACTGCAACCAGCCATAGTTATACGACGAAGAAAGTCTCGACGGTTTCACGCGGCGGCTACGGGCGTTCGTCCAGCGCGCGTGGGCACTGGGGAGGTTAACGATGCTGCGACATGATGTCCCTGTTCGTCAGGATTTGGACCGGATCGCCTACGATCACGGCTTTGATTTTCATATTATCGATAACGAGATTTACTGGGATGAGAGCCGGGCATACCGCTTTACGCTCCGGCAAGTGGAAGAGCAGATCGAAAAACCCACTGCGGAACTGCACCAGATGTGTCTGGATGTCGTCGAACGAGCAGTTAACGACGAACAGATTATGCAGCAACTGGCGATCCCGCCGCTGTATTGGGACGTTATTGCCGAAAGCTGGCGCAATCGCGATCCCTCCCTGTACGGCCGCATGGATTTTGTCTGGTGCGGAAATAACGCCCCGGTCAAGCTGCTGGAGTACAACGCGGATACACCAACGTCGCTTTATGAGTCAGCGTATTTCCAGTGGCTATGGCTGGAAGATGCGCGTCGCAGCGGGGTGATCACACGCGACGCCGACCAGTACAACGCCATTCAGGAGCGGCTAATCTCCCGTTTTGCTGAGCTTTATAGCCCGGAGCCCTTCTATTTTTGCTGCTGCGAAGATACTGACGAAGATCGTACCACGGTGCTGTATTTACAGGATTGCGCGCAGCAGGCTGGGCAAGAGTCACGGTTTATTTACGTCGAAGATCTGGGGCTTGGCGTTGGCGGTGTTCTCACGGACCTGGATGATAACGTCATTCGTCGCGCCTTTAAGCTCTATCCCCTGGAGTGGATGATGCGAGATGAAAATGGCCCCTTACTGCGCCATCGCCGCGAACAGTGGGTTGAGCCGTTATGGAAGAGCGTACTCAGCAATAAAGGGCTGATGCCATTGCTGTGGCGATTTTTTCCCAACCATCCCAACCTGCTGCCCGCCTGGTTTGACGGTGAAACACCACAAATTGCAGCTGGTGAAAGCTATGTACGCAAACCGATATTTTCCCGTGAAGGGGGAAATGTCACCATTTTTGATGGTCAGCAGCAGGTCGTTGAGCATGCCGAGGGTGATTACGCCGAAGAACCGATGATCTATCAGGCATTTCAGCCATTACCGCGCTTTGGCGACAGCTACACTTTGATTGGCAGCTGGATTGTGGATGATGAAGCCTGTGGTATGGGGATCCGCGAGGATAATACTTTGATCACTAAAGATACTTCTCGTTTTATTCCTCATTATATTGCTGGCTAACCGTACTTTTGTGATCTCCCTCCGTCGCGAATAATGTGGTTCTGACCATACTTAAAGCGACGGCCATTGACGGAGGGAGACACAATGCACTGGCAAACGCATACCGTTTTTAACCAACCTGTACCGCTCAATAACAGTAACTTATATTTGTCCGATGGCGCGCTGTGCGAAGCGGTTATCCGCGAAGGCGCTGGTTGGGACAGCGATCTTCTCGCCAGTATTGGTCAGCAGCTAGGGACTGCCGAGTCGCTCGAACTGGGCCGTCTGGCTAATGCTTTTCCACCTGAACTGTTGCGCTACGACCCGCAGGGGCAGCGGCTGGATGATGTGCGTTTTCATCCTGCCTGGCATTTGCTGATGCAGGGATTGTGCGCCAACCGCGTACATAATCTGGCCTGGGAAGAAGATGCGAGGCAGGGAACATTTGTTGCACGGGCCGCGCGTTTCATGCTGCATGCGCAGGTTGAAGCTGGCACGTTGTGTCCGGTGACCATGACTTTTGCCGCCACGCCGCTGTTACTTCAAATGTTACCCGCCCCCTTTCACGACTGGCTTACGCCGCTGCTAAGCGACCGTTATGACTCGCATTTACTGCCCGGAGGGCAAAAGCGTGGGCTGCTTATCGGCATGGGCATGACCGAGAAGCAGGGTGGTTCAGATGTGCTGAGCAATACCACTCAGGCAGAATGTCTTGCTGACGGCTCGTATCGGCTGGTGGGACATAAGTGGTTTTTCTCCGTGCCGCAAAGCGATGCCCATTTAGTGCTGGCCCAGGCTAAGGGAGGATTATCCTGCTTTTTTGTGCCGCGATTTTTACCTGACGGGCAGCGTAATGCTATCCGTCTTGAGCGATTGAAAGATAAGTTAGGCAACCGCTCCAACGCCAGCTGTGAGGTTGAATTCCACGATGCGATTGGCTGGCTATTGGGTGACGAAGGGGAAGGTATACGCCATATCCTGAAAATGGGGGGGATGACGCGTTTTGACTGTGCGCTCGGCAGTCACGGTATGATGCGACGTGCTTTTTCCGTCGCGATTTACCATGCTCACCAGCGGCAAGTTTTTGGCAAGCCATTGATTGAACAACCGATGATGCGCCAAGTGTTAGGTCGGATGGCGCTCCAACTGGAAGGTCAAACGGCGTTACTGTTTCGACTGGCGCGGGCCTGGGACCGTCGTGCTGATGCTAAAGAAGCGCTGTGGGCCAGGTTGTTCACGCCAGCGGCGAAATTCTCCGTTTGCAAAAGCGGTATGCCATTTGTGGCAGAAGCGATGGAAGTGCCGGGTGGGATTGGCTATTGCGAGGAGAGCGAGCTGCCGCGTTTGTATCGTGAAATGCCGGTAAACAGTATCTGGGAAGGCTCTGGCAACATTATGTGCCTTGATGTATTGCGGGTACTGACCAAACAACCCGGCATATACGAGATGCTCAGTGAAGCCTTTGCGGAAGTCAAAGGGCAAGACCGACATTACGATCGAATGGTGCGTCAGCTCCAGCAGCGTTTACGTAAACCCAGCGAGGCATTGGGGCGGGAGATTACGCAGCAGCTTTTCCTGCTTGGTTGCGGAGCGCAGATGTTGCGCTATGCCTCTCCACCAGTGGCGCAGGCCTGGTGCCAAATTATGCTTGATACGCGGGGGGGACTACGATTGTCTGAGCAGGTGCTGAACGATTTGCTTCTGCGGGCAACTGGGGGATTACGGTAATAATATGCCTGATGGCGACGCTTTCGCGTCTTATCATGTCTACAGTTCACTGTAGCTCAGATAAGTTTACGCCATCCGGCAATGTGTTAAGCATAGAGTATGGCCTGTACGCGCCAGTTGTCGGGCTGCTGATCTTCGTACATTTGAATGATCCGATACCATGAGGCACCTTGTTCATCCGCTTTTAACGCGACAACACGTTCTACATCCTGCGGATTTCCTGCAATGTTACTGACAGATATCTGGCCAATTTCGTTCAGGCCAGTAACACAGTCAGCACTGGCGAATTCGGCAGACTGCGCCGTAGTACCTACCAGTCCGGCAGAAAGCAGCAGTGAGGATAAGGCAAGTGATTGTTTCATCGTCAGCTCCATTATTCGTACCCCTACACACGGCAGGGCATTCCATCGCGATAATAAACCTCAAGCTTCCTGCTGTTGGTTTATTGTGCACAGGTAAACGCATAGGGGCGCAAAGCAATGTAAAGCTGACTAAATTTCAACCCAATGTTATTTACGATACAAAATAGCCTGTGAATACCATTGGCCTGTCACGATAGTTTCATCCACTAATAAAACCACGTAGTAATCAGCTTTAGCCGCGGCGGCTTTGGCACGGATCTCTGCCAGCGCATCATCCGGAGAGCCTCTTACCAGCGCGCTAACCGTCCCTAATCGCTGTAACCCATTACTCTGGTCACGGCGGATCTCCTGCGGGTGGTCGGCAACGGGCGGTGCGGGTTGTGGCGTTCCCTGTAGCACGCTACAGGCGCTTAAAAACATAACCAACAACAAAGAGGCAAACCGACGCATAACTCTATCTCGTTTCCTGATAGCCATAGTGTAGTGCCTTATTAATTTCCCTTTAGGGGAATGTTCCCGAATTGTTATCTCTCACGCGATTTTCGAATGAAAATGTTGCGAAAGCGTAACCCAGTTCTCAACATTATGAATCATTGCCGAACACATTCGCTTGCGTTAAGTATTGCTGCATGGCATACCAGAAAGAAAGAGGCGACAAATGATCGAAATTGAAACACGACAGTTGGCGGGTATACCTGTCCTGCACGCCGTTCCGGCTGGCAAACGCGAATGTTCACTCCCTTGTGTTATCTTCTATCACGGGTTTACCTCTTCAAGCCTGGTTTACAGCTATTTTGCCGTTGCGCTGGCTCAGGCCGGGTTCCGTGTCGTCATGCCAGATGCGCCCGACCATGGCGCTCGCTTCAAAAGCGATGCCAGGGTGCGAATGCGCCGCTTCTGGCATATTTTGCAGCAAAATATGCAGGAGTTTACGACGTTACGTGCGGCGCTGGAGGCGGAAAATTGGCTTTCAGATGAGCGGCTTGCCGTCGGTGGGGCGTCGATGGGGGGAATGACAGCATTGGGCATAATGGCGCGCCATCCTGAGGTTAAATGTGTAGCCAGCCTGATGGGTTCAGGCTATTTTACCCGGCTTGCGCAGACGCTTTTTCCCCCTTTACTGGTTCAGACCCCAGAGCAGCAGGCGGAATTTGATGCCGTTATCGCCCCGCTTGCCGAATGGGATGTTACGCATCAGTTACCACGCCTCGCTGACAGGCCGTTGCTGCTGTGGCATGGACAGGATGATGATGTTGTACCGGCTGTTGAAACCTTCCGCTTACAGCAAGCGCTGATTCAGGCAGGTTTGGACAACAATCTGACCTGCCTGTGGGAAGCGGGCGTACGACATCGCATCACGCCAGAAGCGTTGGCCGCAACAGTGACGTTTTTCCGCCAGCACCTTTAAACGCGCATAATGCTCACGCCCTGAGCTTCAAGCTGTTGCAGAATCTCAGGGTTTGCATTTTTGCCAGTAATCAGCATGTCGATTTGGTCGGCGCGACTGAACAGCATTCCCGCACGTTCACCGACTTTACTGCTATCGACCAGTACCACCAGTTTGCCCACCACGTTAAGCATCTTCTGCTCGGCCATCGCAGTCAGCATATCCGTTTTATACAGTCCGTCCGCGGTCAACCCTTTGCCACTGGTGAACATCCAGTGCCCGGCATACAGGCTATTTTCACTGCCTTGCGGGCTAAGCGTGATGGATTGGCTTTTGTTATATTGCCCTCCCATGATGATCACGCTGTCATGCTCCTGGTCGATCAGATAGTTCGCCAGCGGCAGATAATTAGTGATGATCTGCACCGGCTTGCCGCACATTTCGCGACCCAGCAGAAAGGCGGTCGATCCGCAGTTGATCACCACGCTTTCACCTGCATTCACAAGCTGGGATGCCGCCTTGGCAATGCGAACTTTTTCATCGTGGTTCTGTGCCTGGTGCAGATTCATTGGCGTCCAGCGCGGTCGCTGCTGGGTAATAGCTTCTGCGCCGTTGCGGACTTTCTTGAGTTTGCCGCTTTCATCGAGTTTGTTGATGTCCCGGCGTGCTGTGGCGGGTGAAATCCCCAGACGCTCAATCACGTTCTCAACGGTAACAAAGCCCAACTGCGCCAGCATATCCAGCAATATTTGATGTCTTTGTGCTTCAGTCATGAGCTATTCCGATACAAATTGATTTGAAAAGATGATATTTGAAATAGCCTGGAAATACTAAAGTAAATGGGAAAAAATGCCGGGATGGCCCGGCATTTTGTGTGGATCACAAGAACGATTTAAACGGTAAATCCGGTTCAATCGTGAAGCAGTCGTCAAAGCCGCGCGGATAGTGATATTCAAAGTTATCTTTGTCCAGCGGCCAGGTGAACTTGCCACCCACCTGCCAGATAAAAGGCTTAAAGCCATACTTCAGCCGATCCTTTTTCATCTCCCACAGTACGCGGATCTCCTGAGGATCGGCCTGGAAGTTTGACCAGATATCGTGATGGAAAGGGATCACCACTTTTGTATTCAGGGCCTCCGCCATACGCAGCATGTCGGAACTGGTCATTTTGTCCGTAATACCCCGTGGGTTCTCGCCGTAGGATCCGAGCGCGACGTCGATCTGGTGCTCATTGCCATGCTTTGCATAGTAGTTGGAGTAGTGTGAATCACCGCTGTGATAAAGCGTACCGCCCGGCGTTTTGAACAGATAGTTTACGGCGCGGGCATCCATACCATCCGGCAGCACGCCTGCCGCTTTTTGATCGGCAGGAAGCGTGATCAATGCCGTACGATCAAACGCATCAAGCGCATGAATTTCAATATCTTTCACTTTCACCACATCGCCAGGTTTTACCACGATGCAGCGCTCTTTTGGTACACCCCAACCGATCCACAGATCCACACAAGTCTGCGGTCCAATAAACGGCACGTCGTCGGCACAGTTCTGCATGACGGCTGCCGCAACATTTACGTCGATGTGATCGTTATGATCGTGCGTGGCCAGCACCGCATCGATCTGACGAATGGCAAACGGATCAAGAACAAACGGCGTGGTGCGCAGGTTTGGCTGCAGCTTCTTCACGCCCGCCATGCGTTGCATCTGGTGACCGGTTTTCATCAGCGGGTTACCGTGACTCTGTTTACCCGTACCGCACCAGAAATCGACGCAGACGTTAGTTCCGCCTTCAGACTTTAGCCAAATACCGGTACAGCCAAGCCACCACATAGCGAAAGTGCCAGGTGCGACCTGTTCCTGCTCGATCTCTTCATTGAGCCAGCTTCCCCACTCCGGGAATGTGCTCAGAATCCATGATTCACGCGTGATGCTTTTTACTTTACTCATCGCAATTACCTTCATGTTTTTTCAAGTTGAATCAAATTGTGATTTGTTTTGATTGATACTGACATCATTTTATCAAGAAGGCAATGCGCTGATTTTTGGTGTTGAATGGAAATATGTGAACAAATTACAAAGTGACAAGATGGTTTATATGAAATGTATTTTTGTATTTTATTGTTTTAAATGAATTTATTTTGACGTGTATGAATTTGAAGTAAATCCACTCTGCAAGTAAGAGAATTATTTGCGTACTTCATCACATTTAATCAAATTCAATCTTGTTGTGATTACTTTTGAAAATTAGAGTGAGGGCACAACATCCTGGGCATCTGTAATGAATGTTCAGCAACTTCGTCTACTGGAGATCGTTATGGAGATCCTCTACAACATCTTTACCGTCTTTTTTAATCAGGTCATGACCAATGCACCGTTGCTGTTGGGTATTGTGACCTGCCTCGGCTACATCCTGTTGCGTAAAAGTGTCAGCGTCATTATCAAAGGCACGATCAAAACGATTATCGGTTTTATGTTATTGCAGGCAGGGTCGGGCATTCTGACCAGCACGTTTAAACCGGTGGTGGCGAAGATGTCTGAGGTTTACGGTATCAATGGCGCGATCTCCGATACCTATGCCTCCATGATGGCAACCATCGAACGAATGGGCGATGCATACAGTTGGGTAGGGTACGCCGTACTGTTAGCGCTGGCGCTGAACATTTGTTACGTACTGCTACGGCGTATTACCGGCATTCGAACCATCATGCTGACTGGGCACATCATGTTCCAGCAGGCGGGGCTGATTGCTGTCTCTTTCTACATCTTTGGTTACCCGATGTGGACCACCATCATCTGTACCGCGGTGCTGGTGTCGCTCTACTGGGGCATTACCTCCAATATGATGTACAAACCGACGCAGGAAGTAACTGATGGTTGCGGTTTTTCCATCGGTCACCAGCAGCAGTTCGCCTCCTGGATTGCTTACAAAGTCGCGCCGTATCTGGGTAAGAAAGAGGAGAGCGTAGAAGATCTCAAGCTGCCAGGCTGGCTGAATATCTTCCATGACAACATCGTTTCCACCGCGATTGTGATGACCATCTTTTTCGGGGCGATCCTGCTCTCTTTCGGCATTGATGTGGTTCAGGCGATGGCGGGTAAAACCCACTGGACGGTGTATATCCTGCAAACCGGTTTTTCGTTTGCTGTCGCTATCTTCATCATCACCCAGGGCGTACGTATGTTCGTTGCTGAACTTTCAGAAGCGTTCAACGGTATCTCTCAACGTCTGATCCCCGGCGCGGTGTTGGCTATCGACTGCGCAGCCATTTACAGCTTTGCCCCCAACGCGGTGGTCTGGGGCTTTATGTGGGGCACCATCGGCCAACTGATTGCGGTAGGTATTCTGGTTGCCTGCGGCTCTTCCATCCTGATTATCCCAGGCTTTATCCCGATGTTCTTCTCGAACGCCACCATCGGCGTATTTGCTAACCACTTTGGCGGCTGGCGCGCGGCGCTCAAGATTTGCCTGGTGATGGGGATGATCGAAATCTTCGGCTGCGTTTGGGCGGTGAAACTCACCGGTATGAGCGCCTGGATGGGCATGGCGGACTGGTCAATTCTGGCACCGCCGATGATGCAAGGCTTTGCCTCCATCGGCATCGTGTTTATGGCCGTCATTATTCTGATTGCACTGGCTTATATGTTTTTCGCAGGACGCACGTTGCGCGCTGAGGAAGACGCAGAAAAACAACTGGCAGAACACTCTGCTTAATAAGGAGTTCCGATTATGACCGTACGTATTCTGGCTGTGTGTGGCAATGGGCAGGGCAGTTCCATGATCATGAAAATGAAGGTGGACCAGTTTTTAACCCAGTCAAATATTGACCATACGGTAAACAGCTGCGCTGTGGGTGAATACAAAAGTGAACTGAGCGGCGCGGATATCATCATCGCCTCTACGCATATCGCCGGTGAGATTACCGTTTCTGGCAATAAATATGTCGTTGGCGTACGCAACATGCTGTCTCCTGCCGATTTTGGGCCAAAACTGCTGGAAGTGATCAAAGCGCATTTCCCGCAGGACGTGAAGTAAGGGGCGGTATATGAAATTACGTGACTCGCTAACAGACAATAATTCCATCCTTTTGCAAGCCGAGGCCAGTACCTGGCAGGAAGCGGTAAAGCTTGGTGTGGATCTGTTGGTTAAGGCCGATGTGGTTGAACCACGCTACTACCAGGCCATCCTTGATGGCGTTGAGCAGTTTGGCCCGTACTTTGTGATTGCGCCTGGCCTGGCAATGCCGCACGGCCGTCCGGAGGAAGGGGTCAAGAAAACTGGTTTTGCGCTGGTGACGCTGAAATCACCGCTGGTGTTTAACCACGAAGATAACGACCCGGTCGATATTCTGATAACGATGGCGGCAGTTGACGCCAACACACATCAGGAAGTGGGCATCATGCAGATCGTGAATCTCTTTGATGACGAAGCCAATTTCGACCGTTTACGCGCCTGTCGCACCGCGCAGGAAGTGTTGGATTTAATTGATAACGCCACTGCGGCGGCTGTTTAAAAGGATACCAAAATGTCATTACCTATGTTGCAGGTTGCGCTGGATAACCAATCAATGTCTTCTGCGTATGAAACGACGCGTCTGATTGCCGAAGAGGTCGATATCATTGAGGTGGGAACTATTCTTTGCGTGGCAGAGGGTGTGCGCGCCGTTCGCGATCTGAAGGCGCTTTACCCGCATAAAATTGTGCTGGCGGACGCCAAAATTGCCGATGCGGGAAAAATCCTCTCCCGCATGTGTTTCGAAGCCAACGCTGACTGGGTCACCGTCATCTGCTGTGCGGATATCAACACCACCAAGGGGGCACTGGAGGTAGCGAAAGAATTTAACGGCGACGTGCAGATTGAACTGACCGGTTACTGGACCTGGGAGCAGGCCCAGGAATGGCGTGACGCAGGGATTGGGCAAGTTGTGTATCACCGCAGCCGTGATGCGCAGGCGGCGGGCGTGGCGTGGGGAGAAGCGGATATCAGCGCGATCAAACGCCTGTCCGAGATGGGCTTTAAAGTCACCGTCACCGGCGGTCTGGCGCTGGAAGATCTGCCGCTGTTTCAGGGAATTCCGATTCACGTATTTATTGCCGGTCGCAGCATTCGTGATGCCGCCTCTCCGGTGGAAGCGGCCCGTCAGTTCAAACGTTCTATCGCCCAGCTGTGGGGATAAGGAGCGACTATGTTGTCGAAACAGGTCCCGCTCGGTATTTATGAAAAGGCACTCCCCGGCGGGGAGTGCTGGCTGGAGCGTTTGCAGCTGGCGAAGGAACTGGGCTTTGACTTTGTCGAAATGTCGGTTGATGAAACCGACGCTCGCCTGGCGCGTCTTGACTGGAACCGCGAGCAGCGACTGGCGCTGGTGGCCGCAATCGCTGAGACAGGGATACGGGTACCGTCCATGTGCCTGAGCGCTCATCGTCGTTTCCCGCTTGGTAGTGAAGATGATGCGGTACGCGAACAGGGGCTGGAGATCATGCGTAAAGCCATTCAGTTTGCGCAGGATATCGGTATTCGCGTTATTCAACTGGCGGGTTACGACGTTTATTACCAGCAGGCCAATAACGAAACGCGTCGTCGGTTTCGCGATGGGCTGAAAGAAAGCGTAGAGATGGCGAGCCGTGCACAGGTGACGCTGGCGATGGAAATCATGGATTATCCACTGATGAATTCGATCAGTAAGGCGCTGGGATACGCTCACTATCTCAACAATCCGTGGTTCCAGCTGTATCCCGATATCGGCAATTTGTCGGCGTGGGACAACGATGTGCAGATGGAGCTGCAGGCGGGAATGGGCCATATCGTTGCCGTACACGTGAAGGATACCAAACCCGGCGTATTCAAAAATGTGCCGTTTGGTGAAGGGGTTGTCGATTTCGAAAGTTGTTTTGCGACGCTCAAACAGAGTGGGTATTGCGGGCCATACCTGATTGAGATGTGGAGTGAAACGTCGGACGACCCGGCACGTGAAGTGGTGAAGGCGCGCGACTGGGTGAAAGCGCGTATGGCCAGCGCCGGTCTGGTGGAGGCGGTATAATGCAAAAACTCAAACAGCAGGTTTTTGAGGCCAATATGGATCTGCCGCGCTACGGGCTGGTGACGTTTACCTGGGGTAATGTCAGCGCCATCGACCGCGAACGCGGGCTGGTGGTGATTAAGCCCAGCGGCGTCGACTACCATACAATGACAGTGGACGACATGGTAGTTGTGGATCTGCACGGCAACGTGGTGGAAGGACGCTATCGTCCTTCTTCCGATACCGCCACCCATCTGGCGCTGTATCGTCGCTATTCCTCTCTTGGCGGCGTGGTGCATACTCACTCAACCCACGCGACGGCATGGGCGCAGGCAGGTCTGGCAATACCCGCGCTCGGTACGACGCATGCGGACTACTTCTTTGGTGATATTCCCTGCACCCGGGCGTTAACTGAAGCGGAAGTTCAGGATGAGTATGAGCTAAATACCGGCAGGGTGATTGTTGAAACGCTGGGGGAGGTGGAACCTTTGCATACGCCAGGCGTAGTGGTGTACCAGCATGGCCCGTTTGCCTGGGGCAAAGATGCTCACGACGCGGTACATAACGCGGTGGTGATGGAAGAAGTGGCAAAAATGGCATGGATTGCGCGCGGTATTAATCCGGCGCTCAGCCCCATCGACAGTTATCTGATGAATAAGCACTTCATGCGTAAGCACGGCCCAAATGCCTATTACGGGCAGAAGTAGGAATAAACGTTCCGGAGCCAACTCTTCATGGGGATGAGATCGGTCTGGCTTCGGGATTGTTTTGCAAAAAAAGCCCCCAGTGAAGGGGGCAAGTCAAACTGTGGCAATGTTCTCGTTGGTTATTTCTGGTGTTAACGATAAATATCTGCACTGGCGTGCATATTTCCGTTACTACCGGGTTCCCTGGTGAGGATCACGTGGTAGTAGGTTGCGCCTTGCGCATCGGTCTCTTCATTCAGGGCCTGAGTGGCTTCACTTTCAGTGGCGAAGTTATGATTTATGTAAATGACGCCTAAGCTCTGCACATCATCCATGTTCCTGGCCTGATGGTTATCAATTTTGATGGCTGCCGTTGCATTTGCACTGAGCAAAAGCACAGCCAGAAGGGTCAAAACACGGGCTCGCATATGTACCTCCTCGACTGCGGTCTCTGGTTGCCTCTCTCCTGTGAGTGATTAACTTCTGATGTAATTTTAACCGCTACCAGCGCAGTCGATAGCGACCATTTCTGATGCAGTTGTTCAAAAAATTACCGCATAGCCATCTTTTCTTTAATTAACAGTCTGCTGGTGTATACCGCTGCGGTGAAAAAATACCTGCCTTTCGCGCATAAGCTCTTACCAAATAGTCAATTTAATCGGTTGAGTACGCCGTTTATAGTGAGCCGGATAATTAATGTAACTTTATGATAATAAGGCAAAAACTTATGGATACTTCATTCATGGATTTCAGCTATTTCGTGGTTATGTTTATGGTCGCGCTGGTGGCTGGCTTTATTAACGTGGTGTCGGGCGGTGGTGGATTTCTCTCTATTGGCGCACTCTTAATTTCTGGTTTACCCCCGGCTAATGCGCTGGCAACCAATAAAATTCAGGCTCTGGGTAGCTCTCTGACCTCTGGAATTTACTTTTTACGCCGGGGACATATCAACGTGCAGGAGCACAAGTATGTGTTTTTATCTGCCTTTATCGGTTCTGCGCTGGGAACGACGCTTATCCAGTTCATTGAACCGGAACTGCTGAAGAAACTGCTCCCAATCCTGATTATCGCAGTCGCCATTTACTTTATTTTTGCGCCAAACCTTAGCGAACCGAAAAGAAAGCAGCAGGTATCCCTGTTTCTCTTCTCGTTGATCGGTGGGGGATGTATTGGTTTTTATGATGGTTTTCTCGGTGCTGGGGCAGGTTCCTTTTATACCCTCAGCTATATCCTGCTGTGGGGATACAGTATTGATAAAGCGCAAATCCACTCGAATTTTATTAACCTGGCGTCGAACATCGCCTCGATTTTGTTCTTCATTTTCGGTGGTAAAATGATCTGGTCGCTTGGGCTGGTGATGTTTGCAGGGCAATCCCTTGGCGCACGTCTTGGTGCGACAGTCGTACTGACGCGCGGTAAGAAAGTCATCCGACCCATGATTGTCATTGTCTCCATTTGTATCAGCATCAAAATGCTGCTGGATATGTATTAATAGCGACATGATAAATAATCGTACAAGCACCTTGAGTTTACCTGCTGACCCCAGTATTATGACGCGTCATTTTTCAGCCGACCTTTAACACGTTCCTTGCCTCCATGGGCCTCGGCTGACCCAGACAGGAGGCTGAATAATCCGTAAGGAGCAATTCGATGCGTCATTACGAAATCGTTTTTATGGTCCATCCTGACCAGAGCGAACAGGTTCCGGGTATGATCGAACGCTACACTGCTGCCATCACTGGTGCAGAAGGTACGATCCACCGTCTGGAAGACTGGGGTCGCCGTCAGCTGGCTTACCCGATCAACAAACTGCACAAAGCTCACTACGTTCTGATGAACGTTGAAGCGCCGCAGGAAGTGATCGATGAGCTGGAAACTACCTTCCGCTTCAACGATGCCGTTATCCGCAGCATGGTTATGCGTACTAAACACGCTGTTACCGAAGCATCTCCGATGGTTAAAGCGAAAGACGAGCGTCGTGAACGTCGCGATGATTTCGCTAACGAAACCGCAGATGATGCTGAAGCTGGGGATTCTGAAGAGTAATTTCTGATGACCAACCGTCTGGCGTTGTCCGGCACTGTGTGCAGGGCCCCCCTTCGAAAGGTCAGTCCATCAGGAATTCCTCATTGCCAGTTCGTGCTTGAGCATCGTTCTGTGCAGGAGGAAGCCGGGTTTCACCGGCAGGCGTGGTGCCAAATGCCCGTTATTATTAGCGGACACGAAAACCAAGCCATTACTCACAGTATAACGGTCGGTAGCGCAGTGACCGTTCAGGGGTTCATCTCTTGCCACAAAGCAAAGAACGGCCTGAGCAAAATGGTTCTGCATGCCGAGCAGATTGAATTGATAGATTCTGGAGACTAGCCATATGGCACGTTATTTCCGTCGTCGCAAGTTCTGCCGTTTCACCGCGGAAGGCGTTCAAGAGATCGACTATAAAGATATCGCTACGCTGAAAAACTACATCACCGAAAGCGGTAAGATTGTCCCAAGCCGTATCACCGGTACCCGTGCAAAATACCAGCGTCAGCTGGCTCGCGCTATCAAACGCGCTCGCTACCTGTCCCTGCTGCCGTACACTGATCGTCATCAGTAATCGGTCACGGTCCATTAATACGACTTTGAGAGGATAAGGTAATGCAAGTTATTCTGCTTGATAAAGTAGCAAACCTGGGTAGCCTGGGTGATCAGGTTAACGTTAAAGCGGGCTATGCTCGTAACTTCCTGGTACCACAGGGTAAAGCTGTTCCTGCTACCAAGAAAAACGTTGAATTTTTCGAAGCGCGTCGCGCTGAGCTGGAAGCTAAATTGGCTGACGTTCTGTCCGCTGCTGAAGCTCGTGCTGAGAAAATCAACGCACTGGAAACCGTAACCATCGCGTCTAAAGCTGGCGACGAAGGTAAACTGTTCGGTTCCATCGGTACTCGCGACATCGCTGACGCTGTAACTGCAGCTGGCGTTGAAGTAGCTAAGAGCGAAGTTCGTCTGCCGAACGGCGTTCTGCGTACCACTGGCGAGCACGAAGTGAGCTTCCAGGTTCACAGCGAAGTGTTTGCTAAGCTGACTGTAAACGTAGTTGCAGAATAAGTTTTTATTCTGATGACCGCGTAAAAGCGCCGGCCCTGTGCCGGCGTTTTGCTTTTCTGTTCCCCCGCTTTTCTCTCTGGCTATTCTTTATCCTTTTCGGGATAATCACAAAAATAAAACATTATTTCAAAGTGGTGATGGAATGGAACCAACGCACCAACCTCTGTTTGCACGTAAAAATGTTGTCTACCTGAGCGCGGCGTTCTGCTGCCTGCTGTGGGGGAGTGCCTATCCGGCGATCAAAAGCGGATATGAGATCTTCCAGATTGCCACGGATGACATTCCCTCAAAGATTGTCTTTGCCGGATATCGCTTTCTGTTTGCGGGATTATTGCTGCTACTGCTGGCGGTAGCGCAGCGTAAACCGATTGGCCGGTTAAGTCCGCGTCAGTACGGCCAACTCACGCTGTTGGGGCTAACGCAAACCTCGCTGCAATACATCTTCTTCTACATTGGCCTGGCGTTCACGACGGGAGTGAAAGGGTCCATCATGAATGCGACCGGGACCTTCTTCAGCGTGCTGCTGGCCCATTTTATCTACCATAACGACAAACTGAGTTACAACAAAGCGCTGGGCTGTATTCTCGGCTTTACCGGCGTAATGGTGGTGAACTTTAGCAGCGGAATGGATTTTAGCTTCAGCCTGTTAGGTGACGGCTCAGTAGTGATGGCAGCTTTTATTCTCTCTGCTGCCACGCTATATGGAAAACGTATTTCTCAGACGGTGGACCCGACGGTAATGACAGGGTACCAGTTGGGCGGTGGCGGCCTGGCGTTGGTTATCGGCGGCTACGCTTTTGGCGGCACGCTAACCGTACACGGTGCATCTTCGGTGGCGATTCTCGGCTACCTGACGTTACTCTCTTCGGTCGCTTTCGCCTTGTGGAGTATTCTGCTCAAGCATAATCGCGTGGGGATGATTGCGCCGTTTAACTTCCTGATCCCGGTTTCGGGAGCAGTACTGTCGGCAATATTCCTCGGTGAAAACATTCTCGAATGGAAATATGCGGTAGCGCTGGTGCTGGTGTGTTCGGGGATCTGGTGGGTGAACAAGGTGAAACGCTGACGTTTCACCTTGATGCCTGATGGCGCTATCGCTTATCAGGCCTGGAATCGCGGGGTCACAGCGCTTAACGGGCGCGGATAAAACTGCCGTTAGGCTGGCGGGTAAACAGTACTTGCTGACCATTCCCGGTATCAATGGTTAATCCCGTCACCACGCCATTGGCATTCTGCCTGATCTGTATCATCTGACCGTCTTTCAGATTGCTCAGTGGTTTTCCGGCGCCTTCAACCTGTGCCATCGCATAGACATCGGTTGGCGGGAGGTTATGGTCACGGAATACCTGCGCCAGCGTTTTACCTGAGTCTACGCGGTAGGAGCGCCACTGCTGGTCAATTCCGCTATCCTGTTGGAAAGGTTGTGTCTGCGGCTGAGATTGCTGGACCTGAGGCTGCGCATCAGGTTCTCCTTCCTGGATTGGCTCTGGCGCAACCGGAGCGACCTGGCCGGGATCATTTTGCGGCGCGACGAGCTGTGCCTGCAGTTGAGCCTCGGTCGGTGGCTGCGACTGTGACTGTAAATCCAGCTGGGCAGTACGCGTCACCACAGGGGCATCGCTGGTGTCACTGGAAGGGAGCAGGAAACCTATCACCAACACAATAGCGGCAATAATAATGCCGCGGCGGTGCATAGGCGGTAGCGGGTCCATAATGCGAAAATTGTCCGGTGCATGCCAGATTTTCGCCAGGGTTGGTTTTAATTCAAAGCGCCCGGGCATGGCTTTCCTCCTGCTCCGCGTCTCGTTCCTCGATCATAGAGTATAGATGGCTAACGCTATGATGTTCGTCATATTACCCGCTTTCGTGACGTCAACGCGGGATATTCCTATTGTTTATGTTTCCTCGCGATTTGTCATCTGTTCCCGAGACAAAGTTTTACCGGATGCGGCATGGCTGATATGCTGCCCGCTACTTTACATCCGATGAAAGGAAATATGATGGCTAACCCGACTTTTGACACTATCGAAGCGCAAGCAAGCTACGGCATTGGTTTGCAGGTAGGACAACAGCTGAGCGAATCCGGACTGGAAGGACTGTTGCCTGAAGCGCTGGTAGCGGGTATCGCTGACGCGCTGGAAGGTAAGCACCCGGCAGTGCCGGTTGATGTTGTGCATCGCGCACTGCGTGAAATCCACGAACGCGCTGACGCAGTACGTCGCGAGCGTTTCCAGGCTATGGCGGCTGATGGCGTCAAATATCTGGAAGAAAACCGTGAGAAAGACGGTGTGAACAGCACTGAATCTGGTTTGCAGTTCCGTGTTCTGACCCAGGGTGAAGGTGCTATTCCGGCACGTACTGACCGCGTTCGCGTGCACTACACCGGTAAACTGATCGACGGTACCGTGTTTGACAGCTCTGTCGCACGTGGCGAACCAGCTGAATTCCCGGTTAACGGCGTAATCCCAGGCTGGATTGAAGCGCTGACCCTGATGCCGGTAGGTTCCAAATGGGAACTGACTATTCCTCAGGAACTGGCTTACGGCGAGCGTGGCGCTGGCGCGTCCATTCCTCCGTTCAGCACGTTGGTGTTCGAAGTTGAGCTGCTTGAGATCCTGTAAGCAGTGACTTCTGTTCCCCCCAAGGCCGGGGGGAACAAAAAAATAGCGTGAAAAGCTATAGTTACGTCGTTGTCGATATTTTATCTTGCAAATGCCCCATCAGCGTGTATTTTTGTGAGCTGATTCGCGCTATCAGAGTGATATGACACTCACTTTAAACATTAAATTAACATTATATCTAAATCTTAGTATTCATCCCGCCAATTCTTACCTAATATCGATGAGTCCTGATAACAGGATCGTCGTATCATAGACACACTAAAGGCCGTAGAGCCTGAACAACACAGACAGGTACAGGAAGAAAAAACATGGTAGATCAGGTAAAAGTCGACACCGCTGAAGAGGCGTCGTCTGAACAGTCGCTACGGCGCAATCTCACAAACCGTCATATTCAACTTATTGCCATTGGTGGCGCTATCGGTACTGGCCTGTTTATGGGCTCCGGTAAAACCATCAGTCTCGCCGGACCGTCGATCATCTTTGTGTATATGATCATCGGTTTTATGCTGTTTTTCGTGATGCGTGCAATGGGTGAATTGCTGCTCTCGAATCTGGAGTACAAATCGTTTAGTGATTTCGCCTCTGACCTGCTCGGGCCATGGGCCGGGTATTTTACCGGTTGGACCTACTGGTTTTGCTGGGTCGTTACCGGGATGGCAGACGTGGTCGCGATTACCGCGTATGCGCAATTCTGGTTCCCCGAACTGTCAGACTGGGTCGCCTCGCTGGCGGTGATCGTGCTGCTGCTGAGCCTCAACCTTGCCACTGTAAAAATGTTTGGTGAGATGGAGTTCTGGTTTGCGATGATCAAAATCGTTGCCATCATCGGCCTGATTGTCGTCGGTCTGGTGATGGTGCTGACGCACTTCCAGTCGCCAACCGGCGTTCAGGCATCTTTCACGCACTTGTGGAATGACGGTGGCTGGTTCCCGAAAGGTCTGAGCGGCTTCTTTGCCGGCTTCCAGATAGCGGTGTTCGCGTTTGTGGGTATTGAGCTGGTGGGTACGACCGCAGCGGAAACCAAGGATCCGGAAAAATCGCTGCCGCGCGCCATTAACTCGATTCCAATCCGTATCATCATGTTCTACGTGTTCGCGCTGATCGTGATTATGTCCGTTACGCCGTGGAGCTCGGTAGTGCCAACCAAGAGCCCATTCGTTGAACTGTTTGTGCTGGTTGGTCTGCCTGCTGCGGCGAGCCTGATCAACTTTGTGGTACTGACTTCAGCTGCCTCTTCTGCAAACAGCGGCGTGTTCTCTACCAGCCGTATGCTGTTCGGTCTGGCGCAGGAAGGCGTTGCGCCTAAAGCGTTTGCCAAGCTGTCTAAACGCGCAGTTCCGGCGAAGGGTTTAACCTTCTCCTGTATCTGTCTGCTGGGCGGCGTGGTGATGCTGTACGTGAACCCGAGCGTGATTGGCGCCTTCACCATGATCACCACCGTATCGGCGATTCTGTTCATGTTCGTCTGGACCATCATTCTTTGCTCATACCTGGTGTACCGCAAGCAGCGTCCTCACCTGCATGAAAAATCAATCTACAAGATGCCGTTAGGCAAGCTGATGTGCTGGGTATGTATGGCGTTCTTCGTCTTCGTACTGGTACTGCTGACGCTGGAAGATGATACCCGTCAGGCGCTGATCGTCACGCCGCTGTGGTTCATCGCGCTGGGTCTGGGCTGGTTGTTCATCGGTAAGAAACGTATGGCAGGTACGCGATAATCGCTAAGCAGTGAGATGTAGGCCGGATAAGGCGTTTACGCCGCATCCGGCATATGCCGCCGGCGCTGCGTTTATCAGGTCTACGTTCTGACACAAAAAAGGCCACATATGCAGTGGCCGAATTCGGACTTCAGAAAGGCGCTCTCGGGCGCCTTTTTTTATTCACCTGCGAGGGCACGCGGGAACAAAACATTGTTTTCCAGGCTGATGTGTTCCATCAGGTCGTCGATCATCTCGTTAATGCCGTTATACATGGCTTTCCAGGTAGTGCAGGCCTCTGGTGGCGGCGTTACGTTATGGGTGATGTGTTTGATCACTTCTACCAGTTCACCCGCATCGTCATGTTCGCTTTCCATCACGCTGATTGGCCCCATCGCCTGGCTACCCATGCCCTGTTTGATCATCGGGAACAGGATCTGTTCTTCTTTCATCATGTGGCTGGACAGCTCTTCATGCAGCATGGTCAGGTTTTTCGCCAGACCGCGCGGTACGTTCGGTTTGTCTGCGTGAACGCGTTCAACTTTAGTGGCCTGCAGGATCAGCTCCGGCAGCTGTTCGCGGTGTCTGTCGTGATAACGCACGATGATATGGTCGATGATTTCAGCCAGAGCCACGGTACGCCAGTCTTTCTCCAGCGGCTGTTCAGCCAGCTGCGCAAGCTGCGCCTCAATAACGTCTAAATCCAGCTCTTTACGCGCGGCAGCGCGTGCCAGCGTTTGCTTACCGCCGCAGCAGTAATCCATATCGTATTTACGAAACAGGGCCGAAGCGCGAGGAATAGAGAGCGCCAGTTCACCTAAAGGTTGATCGCGATATGACATTGCCGTTACCTCATTCTCAATAATATAAGATGTATTTTAAATACAACTTATGGCAAAGGATATAACCCTTTCGGGGTGGGGTGTTTTGTGATGGATGTCACGAAAATTTCTTATCTCGTTAAGATGCTGAATCTTATTGGAAAGGAGAGGTACGGTGAAAAAAGCCGCACGACAGGATTAAATAAGCGCACGCCGCTGCCGATAGTTAGACCTCAGACAATACCTGCATAATAAAAGGCTACAGATGTTCAAACGAATCAAAGTGATAACCTTACTTATCACCGTGTTACTCGCGCTGGGCGCAATGCAGCTCATCTCCGCGGGCGTCTTTATTGGCGCACTCAATAACGATAAGCAGAACTTTAACGTGTCTCAACTTTCCAGCCAGAACGTGGCCGAGTTTACCGATGCGTGGATTAGCCTGAACCAGGCTCGCGTCACGCTCAACCGGGGCATGCTGCGTTTACAGGGAACGATGGCCAGCGAGATTAACGGCGGTCAGTTGCAGGAGCTGGTGAACACGGCAAATCGCCTGTTGGCCGAATCGAAAGATCATTACGATAAATACTACGCTCTGCCGGAAACGCCTGGGCTGGATGAGCATCTGGCCGATCGACTGGAAGAGCAGTACGGCATCTATTCTGCGACGCTGGCAAAAATGAACGTGCTGCTGGCTGAAGGAAAGCTGGAAGAGATGTTCAAGCAGAATGCCGAGCAAAAGCAAACGGCCATGCAGGAAGTTTATCGGCAATGGCGTAGTGCGCAAACGGCGCTGGCCACTGCCGGAGTGCAGGACAATGAGAGTGATTACCAGAAGATAATCTGGCTGCTGTCCGCGGTGATGCTGATTGTCGTCACCGTGATTATCGCCAGTTGGCTGGCGATGCAGCGAGTGCTGCTCAAGCCGCTCCACGAGGTGATGGGACATATTCGCCACATTGCCGCAGGCGATTTGACGCACCCCATCAGCGCCGATGGCAGTAATGAAATGGCGCTGCTGGCAAGCAACGTCCGTGACATGCAGCAGGCGCTGGCGAATACGGTCAGCGTGGTGCGTGACGGGGCCGATACCATCTATACCGGCGCGGGTGAAATCGCCGCAGGCAGTAACGATCTCTCTTCACGTACCGAGCAGCAGGCCGCCTCTCTGGAAGAGACTGCTGCCAGCATGGAACAACTTACCGCAACCGTGAGACAGAACGCAGATAACGCGCGTCAGGCGACCAGTCTGGCAAAAAATGCTTCACAAACGGCGCAAAAAGGCGGAAACGTGGTCGATGGCGTGGTGCGTACGATGGATGAAATCGCCACCAGTTCCAGCAAAATCGCGCAAATTACCAATGTTATCGACGGCATTGCCTTCCAGACCAATATCCTTGCGCTAAACGCGGCGGTGGAAGCGGCGCGTGCGGGCGAGCAGGGACGCGGATTTGCCGTGGTCGCAGGCGAGGTTCGGACGCTGGCGCAGCGTAGTGCCCAGGCGGCGAAGGAGATCAAAGCGCTGATTGATGACTCGGGGTATCGGGTCAATGCCGGCACGGCGCTGGTGCATGAAGCGGGCGAAACGATGGCGGAAATAGTTAGCGCCGTGACCCGCGTGACCGACATCATGGGGGAGATTGCCTCAGCTTCTGATGAACAAAGTCGGGGTATCGATCAGGTAGGCCAGGCGGTTGCCGAAATGGATCGCGTGACCCAGCAAAACGCCTCGCTGGTAGAAGAGTCCGCTTCCGCCGCTGCCGCGCTTGAAGAGCAGGCCGCGCGGTTGAACCAGACGGTAGCGGTGTTTAAAGTGTCGCGCCGGATGGCGGCGTAAACGCCTTATCCGGCCTACATGAGATCGTACAATCCTTGTAGGCCGGATAAGCAGCGCCATCCGGCACATTATGATTGTGAAACCACCACGACGCTCGGTTTCTGTGGCTTGGCTCTGACGGCTATCACCACCCCAACCATCAGCAGCGCAATTCCGCTAACCGTCAGCAGAGGTGGAAATTCCTCGCGCAGAATAAAGGTGTACAACAGGCCAGCCAGCGTTTCGAAGACAATCAGCGGGCCGAGGATCACCGTCGGTAATTTTTGGCTGGCGACGTTCCAGCACAATGCGCCAACCCACGAACACAATACCGCAATGGCTATCATCAGACCGATAAACACGCCCGGACGCGGACCGAAGGGCAGAGCGAAGTCCGGCGTTTGCCCGTTAAGCCACAGGCAGGCGGCAATGTAACCGACCAGAGAAACAGGCAACGTTACCAGAGCCTGGGCCGTCGCCCACATCATCGGGTGCTTATCCGGATTCTCGCGCAGCCAGCGGGCATTACGCAGCGCATACCATGCCCAACACACCACCGAGACAAGCGCCAGCGCGATGCCGGAACCATAACGCCAGCCACTAAAGTCTGGTAACCCCTGATTCAGCTCCGAGATATTCACGCACAGCAGTCCTATACCAATCAATACCAGCGCAGGCGACAGACGCCACCATGATAATTTGCCGTCACGCTGGCTGTAGAGCAGGTTAGCGAAGACCGGGATCACCACCGGTAATGTACCAATAATCATCGTGGAGACCGGTGCGCCGGTGCGCTGGATGGCGCTTGCCAGGCAAACGTAATAAATCAGATTCCCCATCATTGTTAGCGTCAGCGCAGTTACCCAGTCTTTCCGCACAAGTTGACGCAGGCGCGCACGTCCCAGCCAGGCAATCGGCAATGCGATCAGCCCCAGCGCCAGATAACGCCCCATCGACTGCAATACCGCCGGGTATTCCGGTACGATCAGCGGTCCAACAAAAATTAATCCCCACATCAGCCCGGCCAACAGGGCATACAACACACCGCTAATCATTTTTGACATCCACATCGTTTAACAATGAGTCGAGTGTAGGCAGGAAAAATGCCGCCGTATTGTATGAGATTGCTGATCAACGCCGGACGACTTGTTTCTGATAACGTACCGGCGTAATGCCGTAGCGATGAGTAAACGCGCGGGTGAGATGCGACTGGTCGGTGAGGCCGGTTGCGGCGGCGACCTCTGCGGCGGGCATACCGTAAGTGAGAAAACCTTTGGCTCGCCATAGGCGGATCGCCATCAGCATCTGGTGCGGCGTGACGTGGAAATGAGATTTAAACTGGCGCTGAAAATGCCAGGGACTCAGCGATGCAACCCGCGCCAGCTCGTCGAGCGTGACCGGATGCATATAATTATCGTGCAGATACTCGCGTACCCGTTCAAAGCGATGCGCCCCCTCCGTCAATACCGGCGCATGGCGGGCCAGTGGCTGGAACGTGTCGATCAGATCGAGTAGGAGTCCTTTTTGCGCCAGCGGATCTTCCGTGTTCCACAGGCTGTGGATCAGCGAGCAGATCTGGCGCGAGCGCAGCGGATCGTGACGCGTTACGTCATGAAACCACCAGTGGCGGATCCCGGTGACCTCTTCCAGAAGGTAGGGTTCAAGATAAATCATCCGATAGCGCCAGCCGTCGGCGGTTTCGGCTTCGCCGGTATGCAGCTCATCGGGATTCATGGTGACGACGGAATGGGCGGGGGCAACATACTGCGTGCCGCGATAGCGAAAACGTTCGGCTCCGGCTTCTATCGCGCCAATGCCAAACGCTTCATGGGTGTGCGGCTCGAAAGCGTAACGCGAGATGTGCGCATGATACAGCTCAACGCCCGGCACCTGCGCCAGATGGCGAAAGCGGGCGCTGTCTTTCTCATCAATAAACTGCTCAGGTACACCTTGCACGTTTTCTCTCCCCACGCATCATCCTGTCATTATCAGAGAGGATGCGCGGGGATGCCACCACAATTAACTAATTTTTAACACTTACACGATGCCTTTGACACTGTCAGCCAACGAGGTGGTCGGGCGACCAATCAGTTTGCTCAGCGTATGGCTGTCGTCGAACAGACCGCCTTTGGAGGCGCCAGTGTCTGAGTCAGCCAGCATGTCCGCCAGCCCGGCAGGCAGGCCTACACCTTTAAGTGCGGCGGCAAAATCTGCTTCGCTCAGGTTCTGATACACCACTTTTTTACCACTCTGTTTTGCCAGCTCGGCAGCCAACTGGCTCAGGGTCCAGCCTGCGTCGCCCGCCAGCTCATAAGTTTTACCGGAATGAACGTCTTCACTGATGACGCGCGCGGCGGCAGCGGCATAGTCGGCGCGGGTCGCTGAGGCGATTTTGCCTTCACCTGCAGCCCCGATAAACACGCCGTGTTCCAGTGCAGCCGGTGCGCTGGCGAGATAGTTTTCGGTGTACCAGCCGTTACGCAGCAGCGCGTATGCGATACCGGATTCAGCCAGCATCTTCTCGGTTGCCACATGCTCATCAGCCAGCCCCAGCGGGGAGGTGTCGGCGTGCAGCAGGCTGGTGTAGGCGATGAATTTCACGTGCGCGGCTTTCGCTGCGTTAATCACGTTGCGATGCTGCGAGGCGCGTTGTCCCACTTCGCTGGAGGAGATTAGCAGTAGCTTATCGATACCCTGTAAGGCAGCCGTCAAGGCGGCTTCATCGCTGTAATCCGCCTGACGAACGGTAATGCCCTGCTGGCTAAGCGCCGTCGCTTTAGCGGGATTACGCACAATTGCCACAATCTGGCTGGCAGGAACGGTTTTCAGCAGAGATTCAATAACATGTTGGCCCAGTTGGCCGGTGGCGCCGGTAATTGCGATCATGGAGTGACTCCTTGGTATTGGTCTTGTGTTTAATCACGCTAACACCTAAACTTACTTTTAGTAAGTACGCACAAAAAGGTTAGTATGAAAATGACAGCTTCGACGCTCTCCCAGCAGTTACGCGATGGCAACTTGTTTGCCGAACAGTGTCCCTCCCGCGAGGTGTTAAAACATGTCACCAGCCGCTGGGGCGTGTTGATTCTGGTGGCGCTGCGCGACGGTACGCACCGTTTCAGCGATTTGCGCCGTAAGATGGGCGGGGTCAGTGAAAAGATGCTGGCGCAATCCCTGCAAGCGTTAGAGCATGACGGGTTTATCAATCGGGTGTCGTATCCGGTGGTACCGCCGCACGTGGAGTATAGCCTGACGCCGTTGGGTGAGCAGGTGAGCGATAAAGTTGCCGCGCTGGCGGACTGGATAGAACTGAATTTGCCGCAGGTTTTAGCGCAGCGGGACGAACGGGCTGCGTAGTTTTGTAGGCCGGATAAGACGCTATTGCGCCGCATCCGGCACGAAAATTACTTACTTAAATCCAGCTGATAAATAGCGAAACCGATGTCATCGGTCGCGACTTTCTTCAGCGGATACTGGCCTTTCTCTTTAATAAATGCCGCGGCTTTATCAGACGGTGATGTTTCAAAGCGAATATCCAGTGGTGTGTCGCTATGAATTGGCGCCAGACGCCAATTGTTATCTGCCGCCGGGTGAATTTCACCGGTACGCTTCGTCTCTGCACCAATCCACGCCGCCAGCACCGAGCGGTTTTCATCCGGAGAGGCAAACGCGATGTGGCTGTCGCCGGTTCCGGCAAACTTACCGCCGTAGGCGCGGTAGTTGTTGGTCGCGACGAGGAAGGTGGCATTCGGATCGATTGGTTTGCCGTTAAAGGTCAGATTTTTAATACGTTCCGCTTTCGGGTTAATGGTCTGACATTCACCGTCGTAGCGGGCGGGTTGTGAAACATCAATCTGATAATTCACGCCGTCAATCACGTCGAAGTTATAGGTACGGAAGCCATCCCAGTTAATCAACGACTGTGGTTTGCTGCTGTGGATATCAATCTGATTGAACTGCCCGGCGGAACATTCCAGCCATTCTTTCACCTCTTTACCGCTGGCTTTCACCACCACCAGAGTGTTGGGATAGAGATACAAATCAGCGGCGTTACGGAAGGTTAACTGACCTTTTTCGACTTCTACGAAGCTTGCCGGATCGTTCTTGCGTCCACCGACCTTAAACGGCGCGGCGGCGGAAAGTACCGGCAGTTTTGCCAGATCCGGATCGCCCTGAATAAAGTGTTCCACATAGGCTTTCTGCGCGTTGTTCACCACCTGTACGGTCGGGTCATCCTGTACCAGCGCCAGATAGCTGTACATGTTGTCGGCGGATTTACCGATCGGTTTGCTGACAAACTCACGCGTGGCGTCGTGATCGGCTTTCAGGATCTCAACGATTTTTTTGTCTTCTGCTGCCAGTGATTTTTTTGCTGCGGCGTCATAGATCGGGCGCGCCTCGGCTTTCGCCTGAGTGACCTGCCATTTACCGCTGTCGTTATTCAGCACTAAATCCACCACGCCCAGGTGATCGCCCCACATACCCGGCATCACCGCAGGAACCCCATTCAGCGTACCTTTTGTGATATCTGCGCCTTTAATATTGGCAAAGTCTTTACCCGGGAAGACGGCGTGAGCGTGACCAAACATAATGGCATCCACGCCCGGTACTTCACTGAGGTAATAAACGGAGTTTTCCGCCATCGTTTGATATGGGTCGGCAGAAAGCCCGGAGTGAGCAACCACCACCACGACATCGGCGCCTTTTTCTCTCATTTCCGGAACGTATTTGCGTGCAGTTTCCGTAATGTCGTTCACCGTGACTTTGCCGCTGAGGTTGGCTTTATCCCAGGTCATAATCTGCGGTGGCACAAAGCCGATATAGCCAATCTTCAGCGTTTGCTTGTTCCCTTCCTTGTCGACCACCTCAGTGTCTTTGATCAAGTAAGGCGTAAATAGCGGCTTCTTGGTCTTAACGTCGATGATATTGGCGTTAACGTAAGGGAATTTCGCCCCGACCAGCGCGTTGTGCAGATACTCCAGACCGTAGTTGAATTCATGGTTGCCGAGGTTACCCACCGCGTAATCCAGGGTATTCAGCGCCTTATATACCGGGTGTGTTTCGCCCGCTTTCAGCCCCTTGGCCGCCATGTAATCCCCGAGCGGGCTGCCCTGAATCAGATCGCCATTATCAACCAGCACGCTGTTTTTGACTTCACCACGCGCAGCGTTGATCAGACTTGCCGTACGTACCAGACCGAATTTTTCAGTCGGTGTATCTTTGTAATAATCGAAATCCATCATATTGCTATGCAAATCAGTGGTTTCCATTATACGCAGATCGACGGTCGCGGCATTGACGCTGGCTGCAATCAGCGTTGCCAGAAGCGTTGCACTAAACTTAATCATCAGGGGCATCCTTTTAAGATCTAAACCACAAAAGAAAATGTATATAAATCTTCTTGCTTACAGAACTGTGAATCATGACATGAATATAGCGTTTAAAACCGCAGACGCTATCACAGTTGGCGGATCCCCTGACGATCGGGTATAAGTAAAACAACGAGTTAACACCACTGACAGAAACGAGGTGGAGAATGCTAGAACATGTATGCCAGCTTGCACGGAACGCGGGCGATGCCATTATGCAGGTCTACGATGGAATCAAACCGATGGAGATTACCAGCAAGCAGGATGATTCTCCGGTCACGGCGGCAGATATCGCCGCGCATACGGTGATCCTCGAAGGATTACTGGCGCTGACGCCGGATATTCCGGTTCTGTCTGAAGAGGCGCCTCCTGGCTGGGATGTTCGCCAGCATTGGCAGCGCTACTGGCTGGTGGACCCGCTGGACGGGACCAAAGAGTTCATTAAGCGTAACGGTGAATTTACCGTCAATATTGCGCTAATCGAGAAAGGAAAGCCGGTTCTGGGCGTGGTTTACGCGCCGGTAATGAAAGTGATGTACTGCGCAGCAGAAGGTAAAGCGTGGAAAGAAGAGTGCGGCGTACGCAAACAAATTCAGGTTCGTGACGCGCGTCCGCCGCTGGTGGTCATTAGCCGCTCGCATGCCGACAATGAGTTAAAAGAATATCTGCAACAGTTGGGTGAGCACCAGACCACCTCGATTGGCTCATCGCTGAAGTTCTGCCTGGTGGCGGAAGGGCACGCACAGCTGTATCCGCGTTTTGGGCCAACCAACGTGTGGGACACCGCCGCTGGCCATGCCGTTGCCGCCGCAGCCGGAGCGCACGTTCACGACTGGCAGGGGAAACCTCTGGATTACACCCCACGTGAATCGTTCCTCAACCCCGGCTTCCGCGTCTCTATTTACTGAGTAATTTGTGCAGCAGGGCAATTACCTGCTGCACCTCTTCCTGCGTTAATGCGCCATCTTTTGCCCACTGCACGCGTCCGTCCTTGTCGAGTACGACGATAGCGGAGCTCTCTTCATCCAGTTGCCAGGCTTTACGCGCAATGCCATTACTGTCGACAATGAATTGCGACCACGGGTAGAGCTTCTTATTGCTCTCCAGACTGCTGCGCACAAACATACCGGAGCCGGGAATGGCGTCATCCGTGTTGACGATAGTGGTGGTCTGGTATTTGTCGTGAGGCAGGTTGGCGGCTTTGATTGCCTCGATCAGCGTCGCATTTTTCTCTTTGGCGGAGGTGCGTCCGGCAATGTGTTGCACAATTCGCACTTTGCCTGGCAACTGCGCGCTATTCCAGCTTTTGTAGCTAAACTTATCGTTATCGAGAATCAGTTCGCCGCGATCGGCGATCCCCACCGGCGGTACGCGCTGGTCAGTCTCAAACTTATGTGCGGAGGCAATCATCGGCAGTAGCAGGCACGACAGCGCCAGCAGTTTTCGTAAGGTCATAGTTTTTCCTTCTTTCTTTTATTTTGCAGGTGATCCGACCACTTGGGTCTGGAATTTAATCATATGTGCGAATGATGCTTTTTCCCGCAAGCGCGATGCCAGTTTGCGGACGGGCGCACAAATCCTGCGAAAAATGAAGGCTTATACTGAAGACAGCGAAGCGTTGAAAAGATAATTCTGAATAATTGTAACTTGAAGGTAAATAAACTTATACACGCTGGAAACATCAACGAGATAGTCTATAGTCATAGGGCATTAAAATTTGCGCCTGAGGATTGTCGGACCGATTGTGGTACCGCAAAGGCGTAATGCTCAGCAGGAGACAACAATGAAAATTTTCCAACGATACAACCCGCTGCAGGTGGCGAAGTACGTGAAGATCCTGTTTCGTGGACGGTTATATATCAAGGATGTAGGCGCTTTTGAATTTGATAAGGGTAAGATTCTTATCCCAAAAGTGAAGGACAAACTGCATTTTTCCGTGATGTCCGAAGTTAACCGTCAGGTCTTGCGTCTGCAAACTGAGATGGCTTGATCAAAGTGCTATGCAGTAGTTAAAAAAACGGCTCCTGATGGGAGCCGTTGATGTTTCTGTAGGGCGTTAAGACGCCTTTGCCTCTTCTTTTGCATCTGGCAGTTTTGGTACCAGAACAGTAGGTTTGCTGTCCAGACGCGTCACCAGCAGCTGATCGATCTTGTAGTTATCGATATCCACCACTTCAAATTTGTAGCCTGAATACTTCACCGAGTCGGTGCGTTTCGGGATTTTACGCAGCATGAACATCATAAAACCACCAATGGTTTCATAGTTGCCAGACTGCGGGAATTCGTCGATATCCAGCACGCGCATCACGTCATCAATCGGTGTACCGCCGTCGACTAACCATGAGTTTTCATCACGTGCCACAATCTGCTCTTCCAGACCCTGACCTACCAGATCGCCCATCAGCGTCGTCATAACGTCGTTGAGGGTGATAATCCCCACCACCAGCGCGTACTCGTTCATGATGACGGCAAAGTCTTCGCCTGCGGTTTTGAAGCTTTCCAGCGCTTCAGAGAGCGTCAGCGTGTCCGGGACGATCAGCGTATTGCGGATCTGTACGCCGCTGTTCAGCGCCATGCTTTGGTTCGCCAGTACGCGGTTGAGGAGATCCTTTGAATCAACATAACCAATGATGTGGTCGATATCTTCGTTACACACCAGGAATTTGGAGTGCGGATGTTCCGCCACCTTGTTTTTCAGGCTTTGCTCATCTTCATGGAGATCGAACCAGATAATATTCTCGCGCGAGGTCATTGAAGACGGGACGGTACGGGATTCCAGTTCGAATACATTTTCAATCAGCTCATGCTCCTGCTTGCGCAGAACACCCGCCAGCGCACCCGCTTCGACCACGGCGTAAATGTCGTCCGAGGTGATGTCGTCTTTACGCACCATTGGGATCTTAAACAGACGGAAAATGTTGTTTGCCAGACCGTTAAAGAACCATACCAGCGGGCGGAAGACCAGCAGGCAGAAGCGCATCGGGTTGATGATACGCAAAGCCACAGCTTCTGGCGCAATCATACCGATGCGTTTCGGGGTTAAATCCGCGAACAGGATGAACAGGCCAGTAACCAGCGAGAACGACAGAATAAAGCTTAACTGTTCGGACAGCTCTGGAGTGAAGTACTTCGAGAAAAGGCTGTAAAACGCCGGGGAGAATGCTGCATCACCGACGATACCGCCGAGAATGGCGACCGCGTTAAGGCCAATTTGCACGACGGTAAAAAACATGCCGGGGTTTTCCTGCATCTTCAAAACACGTTGTGCGTTTACGTTGCCTTCATCGGCAAGCAGTTTAAGTTTTATTTTGCGTGATGCAGCAAGCGAGATCTCAGATATCGAGAAAAACGCACTCACGGCGATCAGGCAGAGAATGACTAAAATACTGTTTAACATATCTTATCCGACCGTTCGGGTCAGATCCTCGGAAGGGAGAAGTTGATACTCGTCGTCTTTCAAGCTGCAGGTGCGTTAGCTGCACTCATTCACCCCAGTCACATAGTTCTCTATGCTCCTGGGGATTCACGAGTTTGCCGCCTGCCTGCAACTCGAAATCCTTAGAGTATAAATCCAATGGAATATTCATTGAAAACCGGCTCGTGGAAGTGAGCCGGTAAATTCAGAAGCTAGTATAGCGTAAGGCACTGTAAAGTCGCCAGAGGGGGAAATTATCCTTGTGGCGGCAGGCAAACACCAATACCACCAATGCCACAATATCCGTAAGGATTTTTGTGCAAATACTGCTGGTGATCGTCCTCGGCATAATAGAACGGGGTTGCCGTAGTGATTTCCGTGGTAATGGTGCGCTCGTCGCCTGCGGCGGTCATTGCTGCCTGAAAACGCTCAAGGCTGGCCTGTGCGGCGGCGGTTTGTTCCGGCGTTAACGGGTAAATGGCGGAGCGATACTGCGTGCCCTGGTCGTTCCCCTGACGCATGCCTTGAGCCGGGTCGTGATTTTCCCAGAACACCTGCAGCAGTTGTTCGTAGCTGATAACATGCGGGTCATAGACGATGCGTACCGCTTCGGCATGCCCGGTATCGCCAGAACACACTTCCCGATATGTTGGGTTTGGGGTGTAGCCGCCGGTGTACCCGGCCGCCGTGCTGTAGACCCCTGGCAATGACCAAAATAAACGCTCAACGCCCCAGAAGCATCCCATGGCGAAATAAGCTATCTCCATACCGTCGGGCACATTGGTCATCGAATGTTGGTTAACCGCATGCAGCGTTGCCACTGGCATCGGGGTGTTGCGTCCAGGTAGCGCATCTGCTTGAGTAACAAGATGCTTTCTATCAAATAAACTCATGGCCGTTCTCCCGAAATCAGTCATTTGGGTTAAGGTTGTAACGAGACGCGTCTTTGCCCACAATAAACGGCGTGAATACGTCTAGAGTTAAACATAAGAAATATTTGGGTTGTCGTCTGTTTTTCAACTCTTATTGTTGATTTTTTGTTAAGCCGAGGAACGGCATAGTATTTTTTTCCAGGGGTGGGAAAAAAGGATATTCAGGAGAAAATGTGCCACATATCCGTCAGTTATGTTGGGTGGGATTACTGTGCTTAAGTGGCTCCGCCGCCGCCGCGAATGTACGCTTACAGGTCGAAGGATTATCAGGACCGCTGGAGAAAAACGTCCGTGCGCAGCTGTCCACGATTCAAAGTGATGAAGTCACTCCAGACCGACGCTTTCGTGCGCGCGTTGATGATGCCATCCGCGAAGGGCTAAAAGCGCTGGGCTACTTTGAGCCGACCATTGATTTTGAACTGCGTCCACCGCCGGCGAAAGGCCGCCAGGTGCTGATTGCCAAAGTGACCCCCGGCGAGCCGGTGCTGATTGGTGGCACTGAGGTGATTTTGCGCGGTGGCGCGCGTACGGATAAAGATTATCTGGATCTGCTGAAAACGCGCCCGGCAATCGGCACCGTGCTGAATCAGGGGGACTATGACAACTTCAAAAAGTCACTCACCAGCGTGGCGCTGCGTAAAGGTTATTTCGACAGTGAATTTAATAAAAGCCAGCTTGGAATAGCGCTTGAGCGTCGCCAGGCGTTCTGGGATATCGATTACAACAGCGGCGAACGCTATCGCTTTGGGCATGTCACTTTTGAAGGCTCGCAAATTCGCGATGAGTATCTGCAAAATCTGGTGCCCTTTAAAGAAGGTGAAGAGTACGAGTCGAAAGATCTGGGCGAACTGAACCGTCGTCTGTCGGCGACCGGATGGTTTAATTCCGTGGTCGTCGCACCGGAGTTTGATAAAGCCCGCAAAACCAAAGTGCTGCCGCTGAAAGGCGTGGTCTCACCGCGAACCGAAAACACCATCGAAACCGGGGTCGGCTATTCAACTGACGTCGGGCCACGGGTGAAGACCTCGTGGAAAAAGCCGTGGATGAACTCCTACGGCCATAGCCTGACGACCAGCGCCAGTATCTCGGCGCCAGAGCAGGTGCTTGATTTCAGCTATAAAATGCCGCTGTTAAAGAACCCGCTGGAACAGTATTACCTGGTACAGGGCGGCTTTAAGCGTACCGATTTAAACGACACCGAGCAGGATTCCACAACGCTTGCGGTTTCCCGCTACTGGGACCTCTCCAGCGGCTGGCAGCGCGCGATTAACCTGCGCTGGAGCCTCGACCACTTTACCCAGGGTAACGTCACCAACACCACTATGCTGCTCTATCCGGGCGTGATGATCAGCCGGACGCGCTCACGCGGCGGCCTGATGCCTGTCTGGGGCGACTCTCAGCGTTATTCCATTGATTACTCCAACACGGCCTGGGGTTCAGACGTTGATTTCTCCGTCTTCCAGGCGCAAAACGTTTGGATCCGCACGCTGTACGACAGGCATCGCTTTGTGATGCGCGGCAACCTCGGCTGGATTGAAACCGGAGACTTCGACAAAGTACCGCCGGACCTGCGTTTCTTTGCCGGGGGCGATCGCAGTATTCGCGGCTACAAATACAAATCTATTTCGCCGGAAGGCAGCGACGGCAAGCTGAAAGGGGCCTCTAAGCTGGCAACTGGCTCGCTGGAATACCAGTACAACGTGACCGGTAAATGGTGGGGCGCGATGTTTGTCGATAGCGGTGAAGCGGTCAGCGATATTCGCCGAAGCGATTTCAAAACCGGTGCCGGGGTCGGCGTACGCTGGCAATCACCAGTGGGACCTATCAAGCTCGACTTTGCCGTCCCGGTCGGCGACAAAGATGAACATGGTTTACAGTTTTACATCGGTCTGGGGCCTGAATTATGAGTTTATGGAAGAAGATAAGCCTCGGCGTGCTGATTTTTATCCTGCTGTTGTTAGGCTCGGTGGCGTTCCTCGTCGGTACCACCTCGGGCCTGCATCTGATCTTCAAAGCAGCTAATCGGTGGGTTCCGGGTCTGGAAATTGGTCAGGTCACCGGCGGCTGGCGGGATCTATCACTGAAAAATATTCGCTACGACCAGCCAGGCGTGGCGGTGAATGCTGGTGAAGTGCATTTGGCCGTGGGGCTTAACTGTCTGTGGGACAGCAGCCTGTGCGTCAACGATCTGGCGCTGAAAAACATCAACGTGGCAATCGACAGCAAAAAGATGCCGCCATCCGCGCCGGTAGAGGAAGAAGAGAGCGGTCCGCTTAATCTTTCCACGCCTTACCCCATCACGCTTTCGCGCGTGGCGCTGAACAACATCAATATCAAAATCGATGACACCACGGTTTCAGTGCTGGATTTTACTTCCGGCCTGAACTGGCAGGAAAAAACGCTGACGTTGAAGCCAACGTCATTACAGGGGCTGCTGATTGCTCTGCCTAAAGTGGCGGAAGTGGCACAGGAAGAGGTTGTCGAACCGAAGATTCAAAACCCGCAGCCGGATGAAAAGCCGCTCGGCGAAACGCTAAAAGATCTGTTCTCAAAGCCGGTACTGCCGGAAATGACCGATGTCCATCTGCCGCTCAATCTCAATATTGAAGAGTTTCGCGGCGAGCAGCTGCGCGTGACTGGGGATACGGATTTAACGGTACATAGCATGCTGCTGAAAGTGAGCAGCATAGACGGCAACATGAAGCTCGACGCGCTGGATATCGACTCGAATCAGGGAACGGTAAAAGCCAGCGGCACGGCGCAACTGACCGACACGTGGCCGGTTGATATTACGTTAAACAGCACGCTAAACATCGACCCGTTAAAAGGCGAAAAGGTGAAGCTGAAGGTTGGCGGCGCGCTGCGCGAACAGCTGGAAGTCGGCGTCAATCTGTCTGGTCCGGTGGATATGGACCTGCGTGCGCAGACGCGCCTGGCAGAAGCCGGATTGCCGCTAAACATTGAGGTGGTGAGTAAGCAGGTTTACTGGCCGTTTACCGGTGAGAAACAGTTCCAGGCCGATGACATCAAGCTCAAACTGACCGGCAAGATGACCGACTATACGCTGTCGATGCGTACCGCCGTGAAAGGTCAGGATATTCCTCCGGCTACTATCACGCTGGACGCCAAAGGCAACGAGCAACAGATCAATCTCGACAAACTCAGCGTTGCGGCGCTGGAAGGGAAAACCGAGCTGAAAGCGCTGGTGGACTGGCAGCAGGCGATCAGCTGGCGCGGGGAGCTAACGCTGGATGGTATCAATACCGTGAAAGCGATCCCGGACTGGCCGTCAAAACTGAATGGCCTGGTGAAAACGCGCGGCAGTCTGTACGGCGGAAGCTGGCAGATGGAGGTTCCGGAGCTGAAGCTGACCGGCAACGTGAAACAGAACAAGGTCAATGTGAACGGTTCGCTGAAGGGGAATAGCTACCTGCAGTGGACGATCCCGGGCCTGCATCTGGAGCTGGGACGTAACAGTGCGGACGTAAAAGGCGAACTGGGGGTTAAAGACCTTAACCTCGACGCGACGATTGATGCCCCAAGCCTGGATAACGCGCTGCCGGGTCTGGGCGGTACGGCGAAAGGGCTGGTAAAAGTTCGCGGTACGGTTGAAGCACCGCAGCTGCTGGCGGATATTACCGCCCGTGGTCTGCGCTGGCAGGAACTTTCCGTTGCTCAGGTGCGCGTCGAAGGCGATGTGAAATCGGCCGAGCAAATCGCCGGTAATCTCAACGTTCGCGTAGAGCGGATTGTACAACCTGACGTGAATATTGGTCTGGTGACGCTCAACGCCAAAGGCAGTGAAAAGCAGCATGAGCTGCAGTTACGCATTCAGGGTGAGCCGGTTTCCGGGCAACTGGATCTTGCCGGGAGCTTTGATCGCAAAGAACAGCGCTGGAAAGGAGAGTTAAGCAATACCCGTTTCCAGACGCCGGTCGGTCCGTGGTCGCTCAACCGGGCTATCGCGCTGGATTATCGTAATCAGGAACAGAAAATTAGTATCGGGCCGCACTGCTGGAACAACCCGAATGCGGAGCTGTGCGTACCACAAACCATTGATGCCGGTGCAGAAGGTCGCGCGGTGGTGAACCTTAACCGCTTCGACCTGGCTATGCTAAAACCGTTTATGCCGGAGACAACCCAGGCCAGCGGTGTGTTCACCGGCAAAGCTGATGTGAGCTGGGACACCACCAAAGAGGGGCTGCCACAGGGGCAGGTCACCCTGAGCGGACGTAACGTCAAGGTCACGCAAAGCGTGAATGATGCCCCGCTCCCCGTAGCGTTTGAAACGCTGAATCTGACCGCCGACCTGCACAATAACCGTGCCGAGTTGGGCTGGCTGATTCGTCTGACCAACAACGGGCAGTTTGACGGGCAGGTTCAGGTAACGGACCCGCAAGGGCGTCGTAATCTGGGCGGTAACGTCAATATTCGCAACTTCAATCTGGCGATGGTGAACCCCATCTTCTCGCGCGGTGAAAAAGCGGCAGGGATGATCAACGCCAACCTGCGGCTGGGCGGAGATGTGCAAAGCCCGCAGTTGCTCGGACAGCTGCAACTGAGCGGTCTGGATATTGACGGTAACTTCATGCCATTTGACATGCAGCCAAGCCAGTTAGCTGTTAACTTCGCCGGAACACGCTCAACGCTGGCGGGCGTGGTGCGTACGCAGCAGGGCGAAATTAACCTGAGCGGCGATGCCGACTGGAGTCAGATAGACAACTGGCGGGCGCGCGTTGCGGCTAAAGGCAGCAGGGTACGTATTACCGTACCGCCGATGGTCCGCCTGGACGTATCGCCGGACGTGGTCTTTGAAGCTACACCAAGCCTGTTTACTCTCGATGGCAACGTGGATGTGCCGTGGGCGCGTATCGTGGTACATGACCTGCCGGAAAGCGCGGTTGGGGTTTCCAGCGATATGGTCATGCTTAACAACAATCTGCAGCCCGAGAAACCGCAGACCGCCGGTATTCCGATCAACAGCAATCTGAACATCCACGTTGGTAACAACGTGCGTCTTGACGCCTTTGGTCTGAAAGCGCGTCTGACGGGCGATCTGAAAGTGGTGCAGGATAAGCAAGGTCTGGGGCTTAACGGGCAAATTAATATCCCGAGCGGTCGCTTCCACGCCTATGGTCAGGATCTGATTGTGCGTAAGGGCGAGCTGTTGTTCTCCGGTCCGCCGGATCAGCCGTTGCTCAACATCGAAGCGATTCGTAACCCAGATGCCACCGAAGACGATGTGATCGCTGGTGTTCGCGTCACCGGTACCGCCGATGAACCGAAGGCGGAGATCTTCTCCGACCCGGCAATGTCGCAGCAAATGGCGCTTTCCTACCTGCTACGTGGACAAGGGCTGGATAGCGAACAAAGCGATAGCGCAGCGATGACTTCAATGCTTATTGGTCTGGGGGTTGCACAAAGTGGTCAGGTTGTGGGTAAAATCGGGGAGACATTTGGCGTAAGCAATCTGGCTCTGGACACGCAAGGGGTGGGCGACTCATCTCAGGTGGTTGTCAGCGGATACGTACTGCCAGGTCTGCAGGTGAAATATGGTGTGGGTATATTTGACTCCTTAGCGACACTCACGCTACGTTATCGTCTGATGCCTAAGCTATATCTGGAAGCAGTGTCTGGCGTAGATCAGGCACTTGATTTGCTCTATCAGTTCGAGTTTTAGCAATGCGAATATTTGTCTACGGCAGTTTACGAACCAAACAAGGCAACAGCCACTGGATGACCAATGCCCTGTTGCTGGGAAATTTCAGTATCGATAACTACCAGTTGTACAGCCTGGGCCACTATCCAGGCGCGGTTCCGGGAAATGGAACAGTACACGGGGAAGTTTATCGTATTGATAACGCCACGCTGGCAGAGCTTGACGCTCTGCGTACCCGCGGCGGTGAATACGCACGCCAGTTAATTCAAACGCCGTACGGAAGTGCATGGATGTACGTGTACCAACGTCCGGTTGATGGCTTAACGCTGATTGAAAGCGGTAACTGGTTAGACAGAGACCAGTACTGATATATCGCCTACCAGAATAAACAACGCCGCCTTCGGGTGGCGTTGTTTATTAAAGGCTTAAAACTCCACGCGCGCGCCGAGGTTATAGCGGCGGCCTTCCACCTGCGCGGATTCATTCCATGCAGTCGTCAGTTTCGGATCCTCATCCAGCACGTTGTAGATCCCTGCCATCAGCTGCGTGTGCTTATTGAGCTTATAACGTACGCCTACGTCGACCATCGTGTAGTCATCATACTTATAGTTATTGCCGCTGTTGCGGTTACTGCTGCGGTAATTCACCGTACTCCATACGTCCAGACTCTGCGTTGCCGCCCAGTTCAGCGACAGGTTCGCCATATGGCGCGGATAATCGTTGAGCGCGTAGCCTTTGTTTACGCCGCTTTTCTGTTCGCTGTGGTTCCAGGTGTAGTTAGCGTTGGCTTTCACATCGGCGCTAATCTGCCAGTCGGCATTCAGTTCTATACCGTACACGTCCGCCTTGCTGACGTTGAAGTATTTACTGACGGAGTCCGCCTTGTAGCCATTCACGGAGCACTGATTCGTCGATGTGGTTTCGCAAATGGTTTGTTCAGCAATTTTGTCTTTGAACTGCGTATAGAAGACGGTGCTATCCAGCGACAGCGCATTCCCCGTCCAGTAGAGGCCCAGCTCAGAGTTAACGCTTTGTTCTGGTTTCAGATCGTCGTTACCGACGGTCAGGAAGGGATAAGGTACAGTCGAGCCGTATGGGGTGACAAAGTCGCTGGATGTCGCACGCAGCTCAGGTTTTTTATAACCTGCGGAAACGCCGCCCTTCAGCGCCCAGTCATTGCTGAAGGCCCAGTTACCGTACATTTTCGGCGTAATATGTGTGCCAAAGTTATCATCCTGGTCCATACGCGCTGATGTGGTCAGGATGAAGTCGTCAATGCTCCAGCCGTCTTCAGCAAACAATGCCCAACCGTTACGGCTGATTTTTGTCACTGGCTCAGATCCGGGCAGCGTTTTGTTGGCCACATCAAAGCGGTCATTCAGCTCTTCGCGGGTGAAATTCGCCCCAACGGTCAGTTTATGGTTGTCGAGCGTGAAGGTGGTTTGCGAATTGGCGACGTAGTTCTCCATCTGCACATACTGCGGCGACTGGCTGTCATAAACGTACTTCGAACGGCCTTTTTCATAGTTTATGTAGTTGGTCGTTGCGATGGTGTCGTCGGCATACCAGCCGGTATGCGTTAGGGTGGCGGCGTTACGATCGAACAGCCATGACCACGGCGCGCCGCGCTTCTGGGTACGGTTTTTCTCCTGCTCACCGGTGACCACATTGAGGTCGAACAGGTTATTTTCGCTAGCGGCCAAGCCCAGCGTCATATCAACGGATTTACGGTTGTGTTTGCCGAAATAGTTATTGCGATCGTCATCGCGACGGTCGAGCCAGTCGGCCGCTACGCTAAGGCCGAGAACATCGGGCACAATCGGCCCCATGGTAAACAGATTCATCTGGCTGGTATTACCCAAATACTGGTGTTCCTGAAGCCAGGTATTGGCGGCAATTGCCGTTGTCCACTCTTTTGCACCATACGGTTTTTTAGTAATCACGTTGACCACACCGCCGATGGCATCTGATCCGTACAGCGAGGACATGGGCCCGCGGATAACTTCGATACGCTCAATGGCCTCCATCGGCGGTAAGAAGCTGGCTTCAGTACCGATGTCATGTCCGTAAGGGCGAGATTCACCGGTATTTTGTTTGACGCTGTTGACCATAAACGCGGTATAGGACGGGTCCATGCCGCGGATCATAATGCTGCCAGCGTTCATGCCGCTGCTGTTAGTGACCGAGACGCCTGGAAGGTTTTTAATCGCTTCACCAATGCTACGGTCCGGCTGAATATCCAGCGTTTTACGATCGATAACGGAAATGGTGGCTGGCGCTTCGCGCTTTTGCTGCGAGAACCCGGATGCGGTGATCACCATTTCATCTTCGCTATTGCGTGAGGTTTCGGTGAGTTCTTCTGCCTGAGTGGGGAAAATAACACCGCCTGAGAATGCAACGATCCCTGTCAGCGTAATAAGTTGACGCGTTTTCATAATATAGACACCTGAAAAGTAAAAAATAAAAGCATCACCTTGCAGCCCAGAAAAGCTGCAAGGTGTCAGAAGCGTTTTTAATTATTAATATTTGGAGAGGTCGATTTTCAGCACGTAGTCGGGCTTCACACCTGCCATTTTTTCCGGCTGTTTGACGCTGACATACAGGGTGTTGGCATCAGACGAGAGCGCCAGGCTGTTAGGTAACGCATTGGTTTCAATGCTTTGTTTTACCTGATAAGTCTTGCTGTCCACAATGCTGATGCGTTTTGCATTTCGGTGGGTGATATACACTTCCTGGCGTTTTTCGTTATATATCACCGCCAGCGAGTTGATAACCTTAATGGGGGCAATAACCTTACCGGTATTAATATCAACAACCAGTACATCCGCTAAATCAGGATCGGTCAGGAATGCGCGATTATTTTTTGCATCCAAAGCAATATTCAGGAAAAAATGTTTTTTGCCGGGCTCAATGCTAAAGCGGCTAATAATTTGATGGTTGGTGGTATCCAGTGTAATAAGTTCGTTGCGGCCATTTACGACATACAGGCGGTTCTTATTTGCATCGACCGCCATGCCGGTCGGATACTGGCCCATGTTTTCAAGGGTAGCGATTTTCTCGCGCTTTTGCGTATCCACCACCCAGACAATGCCTTTTTCAGCCACGCCGGAAACGTACAGGCGGTGATGCTGTTTATCAAGCACCATTTCGCGGGTATGGACAATTTCTTTCGGGTTTTTGGCTTCGCTCAGTTGCAGTATCGCCAGCTCTTTACCGCTGCGGGTATCAATGAGTGTGACGGAACCCTCCAGCGTGTTACCCACGTACAGCACCTGATTTTCTTCATCCAGGGCAGTGGCAAAGGCACGACGGCTGGTTTCGATAACTTCAGTCGTGGTGAGTTTCTCCAGATCGAGTTTATAGATAAGCCCGCTGGTTTTATCTTTATCAAACGACGGCGACGAGGCAGCAAAAAGCGTATTCTGCTGGCTATCAACCGCCAGTTCATACACGCCGTTGCCAACGTCGCGGGTCAGAAAATCTTTCTCAGGTAGCGTCTGTGCCACGCTGGACAGGCTGGTAAATAACAGTGCTATGGCGAGAGCCACGCAGGAATAGCGTTTCAGGGACTTCACATTGTGGAGGTTCATTGACTTTTATTCACATTTATTTACATGCTGAGAATGATAATGAGATCTAATCTCATTCGCAATTAACATAAATGAAATGTGACTACCCAATCTGGTAGGTCAAAAAGAAAACAGCGAAGGGGAGGGGGAAAAGAAAGTAGAAATTAAAAAACCCTTACTAACCAGGGGCTGGCGTTCAGGGCTTTACGCTAACGCGAACTTACTTCTTCGCGCGCTCGAAGGAAGCAACGATTTCAGCTTTAGCAGCTTCAGCGTTGTCCCAACCGTCAACTTTCACCCATTTGCCCGCTTCGAGATCTTTGTAGTGTTCGAAGAAGTGGGTGATCTGCGCTTTCAGCAGTTCCGGCAGATCGGTCACATCTTTGATGTGATCGTATTCTTTGCTCAGCTTGGTGTGCGGTACAGCAACCAGTTTCGCATCTTCACCGGATTCGTCGGTCATTTTCAGTACGCCAACCGGACGGCAGCGGATCACTGAACCTGGCTCCAGCGGGTACGGAGTCGGGACCAGAACGTCTACCGGGTCACCATCCAGAGACAGGGTGTGGTTGATGTAACCGTAGTTGCACGGATAGAACATCGCGGTGGACATGAAGCGGTCAACGAACAGGGCGCCGCTCTCTTTGTCAACTTCGTATTTGATCGGATCTGCGTTCGCAGGGATCTCGATAACAACGTAGATATCTTCCGGCAGGTCTTTACCGGCAGGGACGTTGAGTAAGCTCATGTCTGTTTCCTTTAAATAAGCTATGGCAAACAAGTGGCGGGTATTATAGCCAACTCGCGCGGAATGTCTCCGCTTGTTTTCGCTTTCTCTGCGTGCATTTTCTTCTTTTTACCTCTCTCTCGTGACAGAAAAATCCATATCTTCAGCCGCATTTTTCATAGTGAGATGAAAGCGATTACAAAGTTGTGATTAACGTTTTATTTACTTTTTTGAAGTGTGATGTAACGCAATCCGTTACATGCTCAATTGTCTATAGTTTTTTCGCAACGGTTAATTAACCAACAATAATCACCCTACGAGGACGCACTTATGTGGAAGCGCTTACTTTTAGTCACAGCAGTTTCGGCAGCCATGTCGTCTATGGCAATGGCAGCCCCTTTAACCGTAGGATTTTCGCAGGTTGGCTCTGAATCCGGCTGGCGCGCCGCAGAAACCAACGTCGCGAAAAGCGAGGCCGAAAAGCGGGGAATTACGCTGAAAATCGCTGATGGCCAGCAAAAGCAGGAAAACCAGATTAAAGCAGTCCGCTCATTTGTTGCGCAGGGCGTCGACGCCATCTTTATTGCGCCGGTCGTGGCAACGGGTTGGGAGCCGGTGTTAAAAGAAGCTAAAGATGCCGACATTCCGGTCTTTTTGCTCGATCGTTCCATCGATGTAAAAGACAAATCTCTCTATATGACCACGGTCACCGCCGACAACGTGCTGGAAGGTAAATTGATCGGCGACTGGCTGATTAAACAAGTGGACGGCAAGCCGTGTAACGTCGTTGAGCTGCAAGGGACCGTTGGGGCCAGCGTGGCGATCGATCGTAAGAAAGGCTTTGCTGAAGCTATTGCCAGTGCGCCAAACATCAAAATTATTCGCTCTCAGTCCGGTGACTTCACCCGCAGTAAAGGGAAAGAAGTGATGGAGAGCTTTATCAAAGCGGAAAACAACGGCAAGAACATCTGTATGGTTTACGCCCACAACGATGACATGGTGATCGGTGCGATTCAGGCGATCAAAGAAGCGGGCCTGAAACCTGGCAAAGATATTCTCACCGGTTCTATCGATGGCGTACCGGATATCTACAAAGCGATGATTGACGGCGAAGCCAACGCCAGCGTCGAACTGACGCCGAATATGGCCGGCCCGGCATTCGACGCGCTGGAGAAATTCAAAAAAGACGGCACGATGCCTGAGAAGCTGACCATTACCAAATCGATCCTCTATCTGCCGGATACGGCGAAAGAAGAGTTAGAGAAGAAGAAAAACATGGGCTACTAAGCCTTCATGAAAATGCCGGGGGCGCTGCGCTTGCCCGGCCTACATTACGCTCTTTTGTAGGCCGGATAAGCGTAGCGCCATCCGGCGTGATGCAGGGGGAACCATGACCACCGACCAACATCAGGAAATCCTCCGCACCGAAGGATTAAGCAAATTCTTTCCCGGCGTCAAAGCGTTGGATAACGTGGATTTCAGCTTGCGTCGCGGTGAAATTATGGCGCTGCTGGGAGAAAACGGAGCCGGCAAATCGACGCTCATCAAAGCACTGACCGGCGTTTACCATGCCGATCGTGGCACTATCTGGCTCGAAGGCCAACCGATTTCCCCCAAAAACACCGCCCATGCCCAGCAACTGGGGATTGGCACAGTGTACCAGGAAGTGAACCTGCTGCCCAATATGTCGGTTGCCGATAACTTATTTATTGGTCGTGAACCGCGGCGTTTTGGCCTGCTTCAGCGCAAGCAAATGGAAAAACGCGCGACGGAGCTGATGGCGTCATACGGTTTTTCCCTCGACGTGCGCGAGCCGCTGAACCGCTTTTCCGTGGCGATGCAACAAATCGTCGCCATCTGTCGGGCGATCGATCTCTCCGCGAAAGTGCTGATCCTCGATGAGCCGACCGCCAGCCTTGATACCCAGGAAGTTGAAATGCTGTTTGGCCTGATGCGACATCTGCGCGATCGGGGCGTCAGTCTGATCTTCGTCACCCACTTTCTCGATCAGGTTTATCAGGTCAGCGATCGCATTACCGTTCTGCGTAACGGCGGCTTCGTTGGCTGCCGTGAAACCCGAGAACTGCCTCAGATCGAACTGGTCAAAATGATGCTGGGCCGTGAACTGGATACCCATGCACTACAGCGTGCGGGCCGCACGTTGCTGAGTGATAAACCGGTGGCGGCATTCAGCGGCTTTGGCAAAAAAGGCACCATCGCGCCATTTGATCTACAGGTGCGTCCCGGTGAGATCGTCGGTCTCGCCGGACTACTGGGATCCGGGCGAACGGAAACGGCGGAGGTGATCTTCGGTATTAAACCCGCCGACAGCGGAAGTGCGCTGATCAAAGGCAAATCGCAGACTTTGCGCTCGCCACATCAGGCTTCGTGTCTGGGGATCGGTTTCTGTCCGGAGGATCGCAAAACGGATGGCATTATTGCCGCCGCTTCGGTGCGGGAAAACATCATTCTGGCATTGCAGGCGCAGCGCGGCTGGCTGCGGCCTATTCCCCGTAAAGAGCAAAACGAGATTGCCGAGCGGTTTATCCGCCAGCTTGGTATTCGTACTCCAAACGCGGAGCAACCGATCGAATTTCTTTCCGGCGGCAATCAGCAAAAAGTATTGCTCTCGCGCTGGTTACTGACCAAACCGCAGTTCCTGATCCTCGATGAACCCACGCGTGGGATCGACGTTGGCGCGCATGCGGAGATCATCCGCCTGATCGAAACGCTGTGCGCGGATGGTCTGGCGCTGCTGGTGATTTCATCCGAACTGGAAGAGTTAGTGGGCTATGCCGATCGGGTCATTATTATGCGCGATCGCAAACAGGTAGCAGAGATCCCACTGGCTGAACTGTCCGTACCGGCAATCATGAACGCCATTGCGGCCTAAGGAGACTATGGTGATGCCTCAATCTCTCCCTCAATCCAATCCGTCTAAACGGCGGTTCCGTTGGCCAAAGGGGATGCCACAGTTGGTGGCGTTACTGCTGGTGCTGCTGGTGGATAGCCTGGTCGCCCCGCATTTCTACCAGGTGATTTTGCAGGATGGTCGGCTGTTCGGTAGCCCGATTGATATTCTCAACCGCGCCGCTCCCGTGGCGCTGTTGGCGATTGGTATGACGCTGGTGATTGCTACCGGTGGCATCGACCTTTCCGTGGGGGCCGTTATGGCTATTGCCGGTGCCACTACTGCGGCGATGACGGTGGCCGGGCACAGTCTGCCGGTGGTTCTGCTTGCCGCCTTAGGCTCCGGCATTCTGGCTGGGCTGTGGAACGGTATTCTGGTGGCCATCCTCAAGATTCAACCGTTCGTCGCCACGCTAATCCTGATGGTGGCCGGGCGTGGGGTGGCGCAGCTTATCACTTCCGGGCAGATCGTCACCTTTAACTCGCCCGAACTGTCATGGTTTGGCAGCGGCTCGCTTTTACTATTCCCCACGCCGGTAATTATTGCACTGCTCACGCTGGTGGTGTTCTGGCTGCTGACGCGGAAAACGGCGCTGGGTATGTTTATCGAAGCGGTGGGTATCAACATTCGTGCGGCAAAAAACGCCGGGGCGAACACCCGCATTATCGTGATGCTCACCTATGTGCTGAGCGGCCTGTGCGCGGCTATCGCTGGCATTATCGTCACGGCGGATATCCGGGGGGCAGATGCCAATAACGCCGGATTATGGCTGGAGCTGGATGCCATCCTGGCGGTGGTTATCGGCGGCGGCTCGCTGATGGGCGGGCGCTTTAACCTGCTGCTGTCGGTGGTAGGCGCGTTGATTATTCAGGGCATGAACACCGGGATTTTGCTGTCGGGCTTCCAGCCGGAACTGAATCAGGTGGTCAAAGCCGTGGTGGTGTTGTGTGTGCTGGTCGTGCAGTCGCAACGCTTTATCAGCCTGATAAAAGGAGTGCGTGGTCATGATAAAACGTAATTTACCGCTGATGATCACCCTCGGCGTGTTTGTGCTGGGTTATCTCTACTGCCTGACGCAGTTTCCCGCTTTTGCTTCCACCCGGGTCATTTGCAATATCCTGACCGATAACGCCTTTCTGGGCATCATTGCCGTAGGCATGACCTTCGTGATCCTCTCTGGCGGGATCGACCTTTCCGTTGGCTCGGTGATCGCCTTTACCGGCGTATTTCTGGCAAAGGCCATTGGTTATTGGGGCATTTCCCCGCTGCTGGCGTTCCCATTGGTTTTGCTGATGGGCTGCACGTTTGGCGCGTTTATGGGGTTACTGATTGATGCGCTGAAGATCCCGGCATTTATTATCACCCTGGCGGGAATGTTCTTCCTGCGCGGCGTCAGCTATCTGGTCTCTGAAGAATCTATCCCAATTAATCATCCGGTTTATGACACGCTCTCAAGCCTGGCATGGAAAATTCCCGGCGGTGGTCGCCTGAGCGCGATGGGATTGCTGATGCTGGCGGTTGTCGTCATCGGCATATTCCTGGCGCACCGTACGCGCTTTGGTAATCAGGTTTACGCGATTGGCGGCAACGCCACCTCTGCCAACCTGATGGGCATCTCAACTCGCAGCACCACCATCCGCATTTATATGCTGTCTACCGGGCTTGCGACGCTTGCCGGCATTGTCTTTTCCATTTACACCCAGGCGGGCTATGCGCTGGCGGGCGTTGGCGTCGAACTGGATGCGATAGCCTCAGTGGTGATTGGCGGAACGCTGCTCAGCGGTGGGGTCGGTACAGTGTTAGGGACGTTGTTTGGCGTCGCCATTCAGGGGCTGATCCAGACCTACATTAATTTTGACGGCACATTAAGTTCCTGGTGGACGAAGATCGCGATTGGCATTTTATTGTTTATATTTATAGCGTTACAACGCGGTCTGACGGTGCTTTGGGAAAATCGGCAAAGCTCGCCGGTGACCCGAGTGGGTACGGCGGCAACACCAAAGTAACATCCTGATTTTGCACAAAACATTTAAATACCTAAACTTTTTCCGGTTGTAGTCGATAGGTTCTGTACAGGTCTGTTTTAACCCTACAACCGGAAATATAACGATGCCAAAATCCCTTTCAATTCGATCAAGTTTGTTGGTGTTATTGTCTCTGCTGACGTTCCTTCTGTTACTGACCGGTGGTATGGGGCTATATGCTTCTACCCGTGTCATTACATCGTTGATTTATCACGGTATTATGAGCGCTGCGATGTTGGCTGCTATCGCATTGCTGGCGGTCACTTGGTTTATGCTGCGAAATAAGTTTCTCAAACCGTTGGATAACATGGTTGAGCAACTGGAACGTCTGGCAACGGGGGATTTGTCGCCGGTTACCGCGTTGTCGGCCAGCGCCGAATTCAACCGCCTGAATGCGGCAATGGATGATATGCGCCATGCGCTGGGCGACTCGGTACAGCGCGTACGCGATGCCAGCTCGCAAATTGATATTGGCAGTCGTGAACTGACGGCCGGGAACCAGCATCTGGCGCAACGCACTGAATCGACAGCCACTTCGCTGGAGCAGACCGCCGCCAGCATGGAAGAACTCACGGCGACGGTGAAACAGAATGCGCAGAATGCGGAACAGGCGCACCAGCTGGCAAAATCGGTGTCGGATACCGCCGATCGCGGCAGCGAGATGGTGTGCTATGTGATCGAGAAAATGCGCGATATTTCCGGCAGTTCCAGTCGAATCGCCGACATCCTCAGCGTGATTGATGGCATTGCTTTCCAGACCAATATTCTGGCGCTCAATGCTTCCGTTGAAGCGGCGCGAGCTGGTGAGCAGGGGCGGGGCTTTGCGGTTGTTGCTGGTGAAGTGCGTAATCTGGCCAGTCGCAGCGCCGAGGCGGCCAAAGAGATCCGTACGCTAATCAGCGATTCGCACACCCATGTGGGGGAAGGCAGTGAACTGGCGCAGCAGGCGGGCGAAACCATGGATGAAATCGCGACCGAGGTTATGCGTATGACCAAACTGATGCGTGAAATTGCCAGTGCGTCCCAGGAACAGAGTCGCGGCATAGAGCAGGTGAATATCGCGGTGATTCAGATGGATGAAACGGCGCAGCAAAACGCGGCGCTGGTACAGCAGTCTTCAGCGGCTACCCGCTCGCTGGAAGAGCAGTCTTCAGCGCTAATCGAAGCAATGGCCGTATTTAAGCTACAGAAAGCGTAACCGGACGATGGATTTTGTAGGCCGGATGGCAACGCTACGCGTTTTATCCGGCCTACGTCCGCGCGATGAATGATACTTACGCGTCCGGGAACTCGCGGATAAAGCGTTCTACATCTTCAACCATATGGTCGTTACCCACGAAGAAGGAGCGGCGCTGGTGCAGACTTTCTGGGGTGATATCCAGAATGCGTTCTTTACCATCGCTGGCTTTGCCGCCCGCCTGCTCGGCCAGGAAGGCCATCGGGTTGCATTCATACAGCAGACGCAGTTTCCCTTGCGGGTGGCTGGCGGTGCTTGGGTACAGGTAGATCCCGCCTTTCAGCAGATTGCGATGGAAATCCGCAACCAGAGAGCCAATGTAGCGTGAGGTATACGGGCGCTGGGTTGGCTTATCTTCTTCCTGGCAGAATTTAATGTACTTCTTCACGCCGTTCGGGAATTTGATGTAGTTACCTTCGTTGATGGAGTACGTGCTGCCTTTCGCCGGGAAGCGCATACGTTCCTGGCTGAGGCAGAATACGCCCAGAGAAGGATCGTAGGTGAAGGCATGTACGCCACAGCCAGTGGTATACACCAGCATGGTGGAAGAACCATAAACAACGTAACCTGCAGCAACCTGCTTGTTGCCCGGTTGCAGGAAATCCTCTTCCGTGACCGGTGTGCCGACTGGGGTTACGCGGCGGTAAATAGAGAAAATCGTACCGACAGAGACGTTAACATCGATGTTGGATGAGCCATCCAGCGGATCCATTAGCACAACGTATTTAGCGTGTTCACAGCCTTCAAAGACGACGATTTCATCTTCTTCTTCTGAGGCAATGCCCGCCACAATGTCGCGCGCCTTCAGTGCAGCTTTCAGTTTTTCGTTCGCGAACAGATCGAGTTTTTGCTGAACCTCTCCCTGCACGTTCTCAGCACCGCTGGCACCCAGGATATCGACCAGACCGGCCTTATTGATATCGCGGTGGATGATCTTGGCGCCCAGCTTTATTGCCGACAACAAAGCAGTGAGTTCACCGGTAGCATGAGAAAACTCGTGCTGCTTTTCGACAATAAATTCACCTAACGTTTTCATAACACTTTCCCTGCAATTTATGTGGAGTAAAGCGACCGCAACAATATTAACAAATATTTCCATTGCTGCGCTTAGGTGAATCGCGCCAGCAAACTGCGGAATATCCTGAAATGCGTTTCTCACTTGCCGGACATGTGCGTAAAATGGCCCCCAGATTAAAAAAGGATAGTGACGTATGCGCATTCATATTTTGGGAATTTGTGGCACTTTCATGGGCGGTCTGGCGATGCTGGCGCGCTCGCTCGGTCATGAAGTAACCGGTTCGGACGCCAATGTGTATCCGCCGATGAGTACCTTACTTGAGAAGCAAGGCATTGATCTGATTCAGGGTTACGATGCCAGTCAGCTCGACCCACAGCCGGACCTGGTGATCATCGGCAATGCCATGACCCGTGGTAATCCATGCGTGGAAGCGGTACTGGAAAAGAACATTCCGTACATGTCCGGCCCGCAGTGGCTGCATGACTTTGTCTTGCGCGATCGCTGGGTACTGGCGGTTGCTGGTACGCACGGCAAAACCACCACCGCCGGGATGGCGACCTGGATCCTCGAAGCCTGCGGCTATAAACCTGGCTTTGTGATTGGCGGCGTTCCGGGCAACTTTGAGGTTTCCGCACGCCTCGGTGAGAGCGACTTCTTCGTGATTGAAGCGGATGAGTACGACTGTGCGTTCTTCGACAAGCGTTCTAAATTCGTGCATTACTGCCCGCGCACGCTGATCCTCAATAACCTTGAGTTCGATCACGCGGATATCTTTGACGATCTGAAAGCTATTCAGAAACAGTTCCACCATCTGGTGCGTATCGTGCCGGGCCAGGGACGCATCATCTACCCGGAAAACGACATCAATCTGAAACAGACGATGGCGATGGGCTGCTGGAGCGAACAAGAGCTGGTGGGCGAACAAGGTCACTGGCAGGCGAAAAAACTGACCACCGATGCCTCCGAGTGGGAAGTGTGGCTGGACGGTGAAAAAGTCGGCGAAGTGAAGTGGGGCCTGGTGGGCGAGCACAACATGCACAACGGCCTGATGGCGATTGCAGCCGCGCGTCATGTTGGCGTCGTGCCTGCGGATGCGGCCAATGCATTGGGCTCGTTCATCAACGCCCGTCGCCGTCTTGAGCTGCGCGGTGAAGCCAATGGCGTGACGGTGTATGACGATTTTGCCCATCACCCGACGGCCATTCTGGCAACGCTTGCGGCACTGCGCGGTAAAGTGGGCGGCACGGCGCGCATCATCGCTGTGCTGGAACCTCGCTCGAACACCATGAAAATGGGCCTGTGCAAAGATGACCTGGCGCCGTCGTTAGGGCGTGCAGACGAAGTGTTCCTGCTGCAACCCCCGCACATTCCGTGGCAGGTAGCAGAAGTCGCTGAAGCCTGCGTTCAGCCGGCACACTGGAGCGGCGATGTGGATGCACTGGCAGATATGGTGGTGAAAACCGCACAGCCTGGCGATCACATTCTGGTGATGAGCAACGGCGGGTTTGGCGGTATTCATCAAAAACTGCTGGATGGTCTGGCGAAGAAAGCTCAGGCAGAAGAAGAGTAAAAAAATGCCCGGTGGCGCTACGCTTACCGGGCCTACAACGGATCGTAGGCCGGATAAGGTATTTGCACCGCCATCCGGCACTTTCGGCGGACGAAGAGGTTAGGCCTCGTTTTCCGCCAGTTCACGCAGATACTGGAAGATCTGGCGGGAAGATTTTGGCGGCTTGTTGCCCGCTTTTTCTTTCCTGGCGTTACGCACCAGCGAACGCAGTTGCTGACGGTCGGCGTCAGGCCACAGGTTCATCACTTCTTCGATAGCTTCATCGCTACCGTCAACCATACGGTCACGCAGTTGCTCCAGCTTATGGAAGACAACGACCTGTTGGTTGTGACGGTTTTTCAGCTTGTCCAGCGCCTGACGGATAGGATCAACATCGCGCTGGCGCAACATTTTGCCAATCAGCTGCAGCTGACGACGGCGACCTTCCATCTTAATACGCTGGGCCAGCTCAATCGCGGCACGTAAATCCGCATCGAGCGGGATTTTATCCAGCGCGTTTTTCCCCAGTTTTACCAGTTCCACACCCAGGTGTTTTAACTCCTCGGCGTCACGTTTTATTTCACTTTTACTGACCCAGATAATTTCATCGTCTTCGTCTTCGATGTCATCACCGGGAACGTCGTCGAGCCAGTCTTCGGGCTGCTTAGTCATGTCAGGCTCCTTAAAAAAAGAGGCTAATGTTACCAGTTAAGATGCGCACTGAAAAACGGTTCTCTGTTAGACTTCAGAGAAACTCTCTCTACATTATGGCATTTGCGATGAAAGTAATCTCACAAGTTGAAGCGCAGCGTAAGATTCTGGAAGAAGCAGTCTCGACGGCACTGGAATTAGCGTCAGGTAAGTCGGATGGCGCGGAAGTCGCTGTGAGCAAGACCACGGGTATTAGCGTCAGCACCCGTTATGGTGAAGTGGAGAACGTCGAATTCAATAGCGATGGTGCACTGGGGATTACGGTTTATCACCAAAACCGTAAGGGCAGCGCATCGTCCACCGATTTAAGCCCGCAGGCGATTGCACGCACCGTGCAGGCCGCGCTGGACATTGCACGTTACACTTCGCCGGACCCGTGTGCGGGCGTGGCAGATAAAGAACTGCTGGCCTTTGATGCGCCCGATCTGGACCTGTTTCACCCGGCGGAAGTTTCCCCTGATGAAGCTATCGAACTGGCTGCTCGTGCAGAACAGGCGGCGTTGCAGGCTGACAAACGTATCACCAACACCGAAGGCGGCAGCTTTAACAGCCACTATGGCATCAAAGTGTTTGGCAACAGCCACGGCATGCTGCAGGGCTATTGCTCCACGCGCCATTCCCTTTCCAGCTGCGTAATCGCAGAAGAAAATGGCGATATGGAGCGTGATTACGCCTACACCATTGGCCGGGCGATGGGCGATCTGCAAACGCCGGAGTGGGTGGGGGCTGACTGTGCTCGCCGTACCTTATCTCGCCTGTCTCCGCGTAAACTTTCCACCATGAAAGCACCAGTGATTTTCGCCAATGAAGTGGCGACCGGACTGTTCGGACACCTGGTTGGCGCGATTGCTGGTGGCTCGGTGTACCGCAAATCCACCTTCCTGCTCGACTCGCTGGGCAAGCAAATTCTGCCGGAATGGCTGACCATTGAAGAACATCCGCACTTGCTGAAAGGGCTGGCGTCGTCGCCGTTCGACAGCGAAGGCGTACGGACCGAACGCCGCGACATTATTAAAGACGGTGTGCTGACTCAGTGGCTGCTGACCAATTATTCTGCACGTAAGCTGGGGCTTAAGAGCACCGGTCATGCAGGCGGGATCCACAACTGGCGAATTCCGGGACAGGGTCTAAGCTTCGAGCAGTTGCTCAAAGAGATGGGCACAGGTCTTGTGGTTACCGAGCTGATGGGACAGGGCGTAAGCGGCATTACCGGCGATTACTCGCGCGGCGCGGCGGGCTTCTGGGTCGAAAACGGTGAAATTCAGTACCCGGTGAGTGAAATTACCATCGCCGGTAACTTAAAAGAGATGTGGCGTAATATCGTCACCGTCGGCAACGATATTGAAACGCGCAGTAATATTCAGTGTGGTTCGGTCCTGTTGCCGGAGATGAAGATCGCCGGGCAATAATATCCGTCATACTTCAAGCTGTGGCGTGAATTATTGAGGGTATCTGGCGTTTGTTTATTTTTGAATAATAAAAAAGGAAGTGAGCAATGCGTAAACACCTGTTAGCGATCGTCGCAGCTTCAACGCTGGTTCTTGGTTCTTCTGCGTTTGCAGCCGATCTTGAAGACGATATGGGGATCCTCAACGACAACCTGAAAATCGTCGAAAAAACGGATAATGCGACTGAACTGAAAGATGCGTTAACCAAAATGCGTGCAGCTGCGCTGGACGCGCAAAAGGGAACGCCGCCGAAGCTGGAAAACAAATCCCCGGATAGCCCGGAGATGAAGGATTTTCGTCACGGTTTTGACACGCTGATCGGTCAGATCGACGGTGCGTTGAAGCTGGCGAACGAAGGTAAAGTTAAAGAGGCGAAAGCCGTTGCGGAAGAGCTGAAAACTACGCGCAACGAAAACCACAAGAAGTTCCGCTAATCTGCGCTATCCGGCCTGCATACCCGTAGGTCGGATAAAACCCCCGCTACTGCACGTCCCATAAGTAAACGCTATCCCCATCACATTTTTTCATTTTTATCGTCCATTCATTGTTCGCACTTCCTTCCATTTTGCTGCTCGCTCTTGCGATCTCAATCACATTCTTCCAGTGATAAATCGTGGTTCCAGCCCTTTTTGCGGCACAGATCACTATCGCTGCACACCTTTCCACTTCGAAGTGGAAAACAACTCGCTACAAACTTATAACCTCCGTCGCTAATTTACCCTCAGAGACATTAACGGGGTAAGACGAGTGAATAACGGAGCTGTAATGAATGACATGGGGGAATCGGTGGAACTGGCCGACCGCATGCTGGCGCAGGTGTATGCCTTGCTGCGTGAACGCAACATTATTCCCAACGCCGTACAGGAACAGATGCTGACGTCGCATGTTCGCGCCATGGCGCACCGCTCGGTAACGGGTGAACCCTTACCAGAGGTCGATGCCAGCTTGTTTGATGAAATATCTGCCGAATCAATGGCGCTTGCCCGCGACGTGGTCGCCGAGTTTGGCAATCTTCCTGAGGAAGAGGCCTGGCTGCTGTCGGTGCACTTCGAAGTCGCGAAAGACAACCTTTAAGGAGCAAAAGATGGAACAGATTACCGTAGTGATTGGCGATCGTCTGGGTAAAGGCCAGAAAGTGGCGGCAGGCGTAGAGAAAGCGGGTGGCCGTGCCGTTGTGGTGCCGGGCGTTGCAGCAGATATGAAGCTGGGTGACGTGATGAAAGCGGAAAACGCCACCTTTGGTATCTCGTTTTGTGGCAGCGGTGGTGCGGGTGCGATTACCGCGCAGACCAAATACGGCTACAAGGCGAAATACGGCATGCGCTCGGTCGATGAAGGGGTAACCGCCATCAACGAAGGGTGCAACGTACTGGGATTCGGCTTTATGGATAAAGAAGAGCTCGGCGAGCGCCTGGTGCAGGCGTGGCAAAAGAAACACGGCGCTTAAGCATGAAAGAGCAATTCACCACCACGGTGAGAGTCACGGGTAAGGGCGAGACTAAAGCTCGCGCCTTTGCCGATGCCCTGAACCACGTTCAGGCTGCGGTGATGAAAGCGTCGCCGCATATCTTACTGCGTATTGAGCCACAGGATGTGCAGGTTGTTCAAGCGCGTGAATCGGTGCGTAAAGAGGCATTTTTATTCCTCTTTTTGCGCCGGGAAAGACGCACTTTCAGCGTGGAGCTGGACGTGACCGTCAACGTGACTGCCATCAATCTCGACAAGGTGGATTTCGTTACGCAACGCTGATTTTTCTATTAAAAGGCATAATTATGTTCCTGATAATATTAATAAAATCGCTCATCATCGGCGCGTTGGTTGGCGTTGGTGTCGGCGCTGGGGCTGCACGCATGTTTCATGCGCCTACCACTCAAGGGATGGGCGCGTTTCGTACTCTGGGAGAACTGAATTCCTGCGAAGGGGATCCGGCTTCTCACTTCTCGTTCGGCCTGGGTTTCTTCTTTAACGCCTGGGCTTCCTCTGTTGCGGCGGGGGCGTTCACGCAGGACGTCGACCATCGCATCATCCCCAACTGGGGCGCCGCCGCGCTGATGATTAAAAATCGTAACGTCAGTGAAACGCTGCACGACCCCAAACGCATGGCAATTGCCTGCGGCGTTATCGGGATGATCGTAGTGACCTTCCTGAACCTCACCGCATCATCCGTACCGGAAGCGTTGCAAGTTACCGCCGTCAAGGTGCTGGTGCCCGCGGCTAACCTGCTGGTTAACACCGTGATGCCAGTGATCTTCTGGCTGGCGGCGATCGACGCTGGTAAGAAATCCGGCTTCTGGGCCACCGTTTTTGGCGGCGCGGCGCAGCTGATTATGGGCAACGCCGTTCCGGGTCTGGTTCTCGGCATTCTGATCGGCAAAGGTGTTGAAGAGAGCGGCTGGAACCACGTCACTAAAGTGATGATGGTGGCTATCGTCGCGCTGTTTGTCCTGAGCGGCTTCTTCCGTGGCTTCGACATGAAGATGATCGAATCCTTCCATCTGACCGTGCCTAACTGGCTCGAACTTATCCACAACTCGCTCAGCGGCAAATAACGGAGGTCATTATGGAACAGAATAAAGGTTTTTGGTTCGCTGACTGGTCGTTCCCGATCTTCGTGGGCCTGCTCTCCTCTGGCGTATTTGCCGGAACACACATGTACTACCTGTACGGTATTGGCGCATTTAACGAAGTGGCTTTTGTGGCGATGCTGAAGGCGGGAATGGATACCGGCTCCTACGGGGCGGTGGCGGCATTTGGCGCAAGCTTCCTGTTTGCCCGCATCATTGAAGGTTCGCTGGTGGGGATTTTGGATATCGGCGGGGCGATTCAAACCGGGGTTGGGTTAGGTGTTCCGGCGCTGCTGCTGGGCGCGGGCATTATCTTCCCGGTCGCCAACTTCGCCGCCTCGCTGGTCACCGGTCTGGTGATTGGTCTGGCGATTGGCTACATCATCATTCTGGCGCGTAAGTTCACCATCAACCAGAGCGACTCGACCTACGGTGCGGACGTCATGATGGGGGCCGGTAACGCCTCCGGCCGCTTCCTCGGACCGTTGATTATCCTTAGCGCGATGACGGCTTCTATTCCTATCGGAATCGGTTCTCTGGCGGGCGCGCTGCTGTTTTATCTGTGGCAAAAACCGATTACTGGCGGGGCGATCCTCGGCGCAATGATCCTCGGGTCCATCTTCCCGATTGCTATTAGCTGATGGTGTGTCGTTGTAGGCCGGATAAGGCGC
>NZ_JAOWHX010000041.1:0-401630 GCF_030332405.1 Citrobacter sp. Cpo147 | reverse complement strand
ACACGACCGCCCCCATTTCAACAGGAGAGAGACATGTTTGATTTACTCCTGCGCCGTGCGCGCCTCGTTGACGATACGGTGAGCGATATTGCGCTCAAAGACGGCAAGATCGCGGCGTTGGGTGACGTTGATGGTCCGGCGCTGAAAACCATCGAGCTGGGCGGTGAGTGCTACGTCAGCGCAGGCTGGATTGACTCCCACGTTCATTGCTACCCGAAATCCCCGATTTATCACGACCAGCCGGATAGCGTCGGTATTGCGACCGGCGTCACTACCGTGGTGGATGCGGGCAGCACCGGGGCGGATGACATCGACGATTTTTACACCCTGACCCGGGAAGCTGCGACCGAAGTGTACGCGTTGCTGAATATCTCCCGCGTGGGGCTTATCGCCCAGAACGAGCTGGCCAACATGGCCAATATTGACGCTGATGCGGTGCGAGAGGCGGTGAAACGCCACCCTGATTTTATCGTCGGTCTGAAGGCACGTATGAGCAGCAGCGTAGTCGGTGAAAATGGCATCACGCCGCTGGATCGCGCCAAAGCGATGCAAGCACAGAACGGCGACCTGCCGCTGATGGTGCATATCGGCAACAACCCGCCGAATCTCGATGATATCGCTGAGCGCCTGAGCGCGGGTGACATCATTACCCACTGTTACAACGGTAAGCCGAATCGCATTCTGACGCCGCAAGGCGAGCTGCGGGCGTCAGTGACGCGGGCGATTTCACGTGGCGTGCGTCTGGACGTTGGGCATGGCACCGCCAGCCTGAGCTTTGCGGTGGCAAAACGCGCGATCGGCCTGGGCATTTTGCCGCACACCATCAGCTCCGATATTTATTGCCGCAACCGTATCAGCGGCCCGGTACATTCCCTGGCGAATGTGATGTCGAAATTCCTCGCCATTGGGATGTCGCTTCCGCAGGTCATTGAATGCGTTACCGCCAATGCCGCCGATGGTCTGCGCCTGAAACAGAAGGGGCGGCTGCAGGTCGGTCTGGATGCCGATTTAACCCTCTTTACGCTTAAGCGCCAGCCAACCGTGCTGGTAGATGCAGAAAACGACAGCCTGCAGGCTGAACAACTGCTGGTGCCGCTTGCCGCAATACGTGCGGGCAAGGGCTATATGACCGAACAAGGGAGCGCGGAACATGCCTTCGATTTTTGAGAAATACGATTTAAAACAGGTGATTAATACCTCCGGCCGTATGACGGCGCTTGGCGTCTCCACGCCGCGACCAGAAGTGGTTGAAGCCGCGATGGCGGGGATGAACCAATATTTCGAGATGAAAGACCTGGTCAATAAAACAGGCGACTACATCGCGAAATTACTGGAAGTGGAAGGGGCAACGGTTGTCTCTTGCGCCTCGGCCGGGATCGCCCTGTCGGTGGCTGGCGTATTGGTTAAAGATAGCGACTGGCTGCTGGAGAACCTGCACGTCACGCCCATTGAAAACAACGAAATCGTGCTGCCCAGAGGTCACAACGTCAACTTTGGCGCTCCGGTAGGCACCATGGTGGCGCTTGGCGGCGGCAAGTTAGTGGAAGCCGGTTATGCCAACGAATGTTCCGCGGCGCAGCTGGCGGCGGCCATTACACCGCGTACGGCGGCCATTCTGTATATCAAATCTCACCATTGCGTCCAGAAAAGTATGCTCAGCGTGGAGCAGGCCGCGGTGGTGGCGCGTACGCATAATCTGCCGTTGATCGTGGACGCGGCGGCGGAAGAGGATTTGCAGTGCTACTACCGGGTTGGTGCAGATCTGGTGATTTATAGTGGCGCCAAGGCGATAGAAGGACCAACCAGCGGTCTGGTGATAGGTAAAACCCAGTACGTTGAGTGGGTGAAGCGCCAGACGGCGGGAATTGGCCGGGCGATGAAGGTGGGCAAAGAGGGAATTCTTGGACTGACCTGCGCCATCGAACTGTATTTGAACGCGCAGAAAGAGAGCGGCGCGGAGATGGTCGAGAAAATGACGCCGTTCATTAATGCCTTGAACCAGCTTAACGGCGTGAGCGCCCGCGTGGTGTGGGATAGTGCAGGGCGCGACATCGCACGCACGGAAATTAAGTTTGATGAAGCGGTAACCGGGATCGCCACGGGGGAACTGGTCGACGCGCTGAAACAGGGGGAGTACGCGATTTACTTCCGTGGTTACAAAGCCAATGAAGGCATTATCGAAGCCGATGTGCGCAGTGTCGATCGCGCGCAGCTGGAGATTGTGGCCCGTCGAATTGGTGAAGTGATTTCGCAGGAGAAAAATGCATGAAACTGACCCCTAACTTTTATCGCGACCGCGTCTGCCTGAACGTGCTGGCAGGCTCCAAAGAAAATGCCCGAGATATTTATGCGGCGGCGGAAGGACACGTGCTGGTTGGCGTATTGTCAAAAAATTACCCGGATGTCGCAAGCGCGGTAGCGGATATGCGTGAATACGCGGCCCTTATCGACAATGCGCTCTCCGTGGGGCTGGGGGCGGGCGATCCTAACCAGTCGGCGATGGTCAGTGAAATCTCCCGTCAGGTGCAGCCACAACATGTCAATCAGGTCTTCACCGGCGTGGCTACCAGTCGCGCGCTGCTGGGCCAGCAGGAGACAGTGGTCAACGGACTGGTCTCGCCAACCGGCACGCCGGGCAGGGTGAAAATCTCCACTGGTCCGCTAAGCAGCCAGACGCCGGACGGTATTGTGCCGGTAGAAACCGCGATTGCGCTGCTCAAAGACATGGGCGGTAGCTCAATTAAATACTTCCCGATGGGCGGCCTGCAATGCCGTGACGAGTACATTGCGGTCGCGCAGGCCTGCGCCCGTCATGACTTCTGGCTGGAGCCAACCGGCGGTATCGATCTGGATAATTTCACTGAAATCCTGCAAATTGCCCTCGATGTCGGAGTGAGTAAAATCATTCCTCACATCTATAGTTCGATTATTGATAAGGTGAGTGGTAACACTCGTCCGGACGACGTACGCCAGCTGATGGCGATGACCCGGGCCTGCGTAGGCTAACTGACTGATGAGGAAACTGACGTGCGATTCCCCAACCAACGTTTAGCACAGCTGTTTGACATGTTGCAAAACGAAGCGCTTCCGCAGGACGAGCTGGCGCAGCGGTTGTCGGTTTCCACACGCACCGTACGGGCGGATATCACCGCGCTAAACGCGCTGCTCACCCAGTACGGCGCACAGTTTGTCCTCAGCCGGGGTAATGGTTATCAGCTCAAAATTGACGACCCGGCAAGCTTTCACACCCTGCAAACGCAGCAGCCCAATACGTTGCTGCGCATCCCACGCACCAGCCAGGAACGGATACACTGGCTGGTGGTGCGTTTTCTGACATCGGCTTTCTCGCTGAAGCTGGAAGATTTGGCTGATGAATGGTTTATCAGCCGCGCGACGCTGCAAAACGATATGGCTGAGGTGCGCGAGCATCTGCAACGTTATCATCTGACGCTGGAAACGCGTCCCCGTCACGGCATGAAGCTGTTCGGCAGCGAAATGGCGATCCGCGCCTGTTTGACCGATCTGCTGTGGACGCTGGCGCAGCAGGATCCGCAGCATCCGTTAGTGACGCAAGAAGCGCTGAATGCGGGGCTCCCTGAACAGTTGCAACCCGTTTTGCAGGATATTTTTGCCCGTTTCCATATTCGTCTGACCGATGAGGGCGAGCTGTTTTTACGCTTGTACTGCGCGGTGGCGGTACGGCGGATTAGCGAAGGATATCCACTCCCGGATTTTGCCGCAGAAGAGGCCGATCAATCGGTGTGCCTGGCCACGCGGGAAATCGCGGCGGTATTGCACCGCCTGGCAGACAAACCGCTTTCCGTTTCCGAAGAAAACTGGCTACAGGTGCATATTGCTGCCCGCCAGGTACAAGAGATCGCGCCCAGTGCTATCAATGCGGATGATGATGAAGCGTTGGTCAATTACATCCTGCGTTTTATCAACAGCCAGTACAACTACAACCTGTTGAATGACAAACAGTTACATGCTGACATGCTGACCTGCTGACGCATATTAAGACGATGATCACCCGGGTGCGTTACCAGATAATGATCCCCAATCCGCTGCTGGAAAATATTAAACAGCACTACCCCATGGCGTGGGACATGACGCTGGCCGCCGTCTCGGGATGGGGAAAATATACGCCGTACACCATCAGTGAAAATGAGATTGGCTTCCTTGTGCTGCATATTGGCGTCGGGCTGGAGCGTAGTTACAACATCGGTTACCAGAGACAGCCGAAGGTTCTGCTGGTATGCGATGCCGGAAATGCGATGGCGCGGATGATTGAAGCGGTACTGGCGCGTAAGTATCCGCAGATAGAGATCGTCGATACCGTAACGCTTCGCGACTACGAACAGCGGGAAAGCATCAGCGAAGATTTTGTCATCTCTACCGCGCGGATTGGTGAAAAAGATAAACCGGTGGTGATGATTGCGCCGTTCCCTACCGATTATCAGCTGGAACAGATTGGTAAACTGGTGCTGGTCGACAGAACCCGTCCGTGGATGTTGAACAAATTCTTCGATGCCGCCCATTTTCGTGTGATTGACGAGCCAATGGATCAACAAACGTTGTTCAAAACCTTATGCCGTCAGTTGCAGGATGAAGGTTTTGTCGACGCGGAGTTTCTTGATTCGGTGGTTGAGCGTGAGGCCATCGTCAGTACCATGTTGGGTGACAGCATTGCCTTGCCGCACGCCCTTGGTCTGCTGGCAAAGAAAACGGTGGTCTACACCATCCTCGCCCCACAGGGTATCGCCTGGGGCGATGAAACGGCCCACGTGATCTTTTTGCTCGCCATCAGCAAGAGTGAATATGAAGAGGCGATGGCTATCTACGATATCTTCGTCACCTTCCTGCGCGAACGCGCGATGACGCGGCTCTGCGCGTGTCGCAATTTCACCGAGTTCAAAGCGGTTGCGATGGAGTGTGTGAGCCGTTTTTGAGAGGCGTTATCCAGAATTCGATGTAATGCGAATGTAATGCTAAACTGCATTACACATTCGATTTTACTGGAGGCATAATGGCCACGCTGAACGTCCGTCTGGATGACAAACTCAAAAATGAGGCTTATGCCGTGCTGGAAAAACTGAATATTACTCCAACGGAAGCTGTGCGATTACTGTTTCAGTACGTCGCGGAAACGGGGCGCATGCCGGTGAAAACCGTCACCCTTAGCGACAGTGAAGATGCACTCATTCAGACAGTCCGGGAAAGGCTTGCCAGTCCGCAAAAGGGAATCAAGGTTAGTCTGGATGACTTATGAACTGGAATTCGACCCGAGAGCCTTAAAAGAGTGGCATAAACTGGGTGATACGGTGAAGGCTCAGTTTAAGAAGAAGTTGGCCGACGTGTTGTTGAACCCCAGAATTGACTCTGCCCGTTTAAATGGTCTTCCTGACTGCTAGAAAATTAAGCTTAAATCGTCCGGGTTCCGTCTGGTGTACCAGGTTCGGGATGAGGTTGTGGTCGTGTTTGTTGCCGCGGTAGGTAAGCGAGAACATTCAGCCGTTTATCACGATGCAAACAAACGGCTTTAGCGATTAACGCAAATGATGTACAACCTGGTTGCTGCTGCCGCGCCAGATCAGTGCCGGGTCTTTAAGATCCTGCACAAATTTACCATCGACCAGCACGTTGATGAGATCCACCACCTGCATTTGTGCGGCGTTGAGTTCATCAAGCTTGTAGCCGGTCCACACCCAGATATCTTTCCCCGGACACTCAGCGTGAATACGCTGTACCAGTTGCAGGATATCCGGCACGTTTTGCGGATGCAGCGGATCGCCGCCGGACAGCGAAATACCCTGGTGAGGGATTCGCGTGTCGTTCAGATCGGCAATGATCTTGTCTTCCATCTCTTTGGTAAACGGCTGGCCGGAATTGAGTCGCCAGGTGCTTTTGTTATAGCAGCCAGGGCATTCATGCACGCATCCCGACACAAACAGGGTGCAGCGAGTGCCGGGGCCGTTAACGATATCGACGGGATAGTATTGATGGTAGCGCATAGCGGGTGTCCAGAAAGCATGTAGGCCGGATAAGGTGCTTGCACCGCATCCGGCAACATTGTGATGCCTGATGACGACGCGACTGCGTCTTATCAGGCCTACGGCCTTTGCAAACGGAAATTAACCTATCTGCCCATTACCTAAATGCTTAACGCGGCGCTTCACTTCTTCCTGCTTACCGGCGTTAAACGGACGAGCGTCCGGGCTGCCTAAATAACCGCATACGCGGCGGGTGACCGACACGCGTGCGGCGTCGTGGTTACCACATTTCGGGCAGGTAAAGCCTTTGCTGGTGCACTCGAACTCACCGGTAAAGCCGCACTCGTAGCATTCATCGATTGGCGTGTTGGTCCCGTAATACGGCACGTGCTGATAGCTGTAATCCCAGACGTCTTCCAGTGCTTTCAGGTTGTGCTGAATGTTCGGGTACTCGCCGTAGCAAATGAAGCCTCCGTTCGCCAGCGGCGGGTACGGCGCTTCAAAATCGATCTTGTCGTACGGGTTAACCTTTTTCTCCACGTCGAGGTGGAAGCTGTTGGTGTAGTAACCTTTGTCGGTAACACCCGGCACCACGCCAAACTCGGCGGTATCCAGACGGCAGAAACGATCGCACAGGTTTTCACTTGGCGTACTGTACAGACTAAAGCCGTAGCCGGTTTCGTCTTTCCACTGATCGACCGCCTGACGCAGACGTTCCACAATGGCGATAGCTTTAGCGCGAAGCTGCTCGCTGTCGTACAAGTGTTTGTCGCCAAACAGCGCGTTGATGGTTTCGTGAATGCCGATGTAACCCAGAGAAATCGACGCGCGGCCGTTTTTAAAGATTTCAGACACGTCATCGTCTGCTTTCAGACGCACGCCGCAGGCCCCTTCCATATACAGGATCGGTGCAACGCGGGCCTTCACGCCTTCCAGACGCGCAATGCGGGTCATCAGCGCTTTACGCGCCAGGAGCAGACGGTCGTCGAGCAGTTTCCAGAAGGTGGCTTCATCGCCATGAGCTTCCAGCGCGATACGCGGCAGGTTAAGGCTGATAACGCCGAGGTTGTTACGGCCATCGTGGACCTGTTCGCCGTTCTCGTTTTCCCATACGCCCAGGAAACTGCGGCAGCCCATCGGCGTTTTGAACGAGCCGGTCACTTTAACCACCTGATCGTAGTTCAGGATGTCCGGATACATACGCTTGCTCGCGCACTCCAGCGCCAGCTGCTTGATGTCATAGTTCGGATCGCCAAACTTGTGGTTCAGACCGTCACGAATCGCAAACACCAGTTTCGGGAACACGGCGGTTTTACGATTTTTACCCAGGCCGGCAATGCGGTTACGCAGAATGGACTGCTGGATCAAACGCGATTCCCAGCTGGTTCCCAGGCCGAAACCGAAGGTAACGAACGGCGTCTGACCGTTGGCGGTATGCAGGGTATTCACTTCATACTCAAGGGACTGGAATGCGTCGTAGCACTCTTTCTCGGTACGGGAATGCGCATAACCGTCGGCATCTGGGATCTGCCACTCTTCAGCGGTTTTGCGATGCTTATTAAAGCTCTCGGTCACGAACGGTGCGAGAACTTCATCAATACGGTTAATGGTGGTACCGCCATAAATATGGCTGGCAACCTGCGCGATAATTTGCGCGGTGACGGCCGTCGCGGTGGAGATGGATTTTGGCGGCTCAATCTCCGCGTTACCCATCTTAAAGCCCTGCGTCAGCATACCTTTCAGGTCGATCAGCATGCAGTTAAACATTGGGAAGAACGGAGAGTAGTCGAGATCGTGATAGTGAATATCACCACGCTCGTGCGCCTGGACGACATCACGCGGCAGCAGGTGTTGACGCGCATAGTGTTTGGCGACGATACCGGCCAGCAGATCGCGCTGGGTCGGGATCACTTTGCTGTCTTTGTTGGCGTTTTCGTTCAGCAGAGCAGAGTTGGTTTGCTCAACCAGACCACGAATTTCCTGGTTCAGACGGCCACGTTTTTCACGCTGTATATCACGGTCGTGGCGATATTCGATGTACGCACGGGCGAGTTGTTTGTACGGACCAGACATCAGCTGGTTTTCTACCGCTGTCTGGATCTCGTTGATATCGACCTGGCTGCGCTCATTCATCTGGCTACTAACGACTTCTGCGACGGTGGCACAGTAATCTGCGTCATCGACTCCCGCTGCTTTAGCTGCACGCAGAATGGCTTCTTTGATGCGCTCTGATTTAAACGGCACTTTACAGCCATCTCGTTTCATCACATGCGGTGTCATGATCACTCCATATTTATAAGAACAGGTTATCCACAGAGGTTGGAGAAGCGGCCATGGCTTTATTCATCTATCTGGCCAATGACTTCCCGCAATCCTGACCCACTTTATCCACAATTCCACCGTTAAACGGTGCACTGTAGTTGTAGCAATTGTAGTCGATTAATACAACATATTGGGTCGGCGTGCATTTTAAGTTCTATATGTAGTGATTTGCATCAAGGATGTTTACGATTTATTTGATGTAGCGCAAAGTAAAAATCGGAGCGTACAGATGACGGGCAGTACAGCGATTGTAAATTGTGGGCAGAAAATTCTGATTAATTATTCAACAAAAACAGGAAGCTAAGCTAAGCGTATATAGCAACGCCCGGTAGCGCTATGCGTACCGGGCCTGAACATAATTGCAAGCTATTTTTGCAACCACCAGACGGCCTCAAAAGGACGCAGTGTCATGTCCCCAGGTTGGCTGGCAACCTCGGCATAGTTGTGCATCAGCACCTGCCAGTTTCCGTCGGTCTGGGCTGGCTGCCAGCTCTGGAAGGTATCGCTCAGATTGGCAATGACCAGCAGCCGCTGCCCTTGCCACTCTCGTTGATAGCACCACAGATGCGGGCTGTCCGGTAGCAGATCCTGGTAGTCGCCCCAGGTGATAACCGGCTCCGCTTTGCGCAATGCGATCAGCTTCTGATAGGTGTAGAACACCGAGTCGGCATCGTTCAGTGCTGCCGCCACGTTAATGTCTGCTGCGTTGTCACACAGATTGATCCATGGCTCGCCGCGGGTGAAGCCCGCGTGTTTGCTGGCATCCCATTGCATCGGCGTGCGGCTGTTATCGCGTGATTTACTGGCGAGGATCGCCAGCAGTTCTTGCGCATCGCGTCCCTGGCCGTTCAACTCGGCAAACATGTTATGGCTTTCCACATCGCGATAATCGGTAATCTGGCGGAAGTGCGGGTTGGTCATACCGATCTCTTCACCCTGGTAGATATAGGGGGTGCCCTGCATGCCATACAGCACCATCGCCAGCATTTTGGCCGACGGAACGCGGTATTTACCTTCATCACCAAAACGCGACACGATGCGCGGCTGATCGTGGTTACACCAGAACAGCGCGTTCCATGCCTGATTGTGCATGCCCTGCTGCCAGTGGCGGAACAGGGTTTTTAGCGCGACATAATTGGGTTTTGCTAACGTCCACTTCTCACCGTTGGGGTAATCCACTTTCAGGTGGTGGAAGTTAAAGGTCATCGACAGTTCGCTACCATCTTGTGCGGCGTACTGCTGGCAATGTTCCAACGTGGTGGATGACATTTCGCCGACCGTCATCAGGTTGCGTGGGGTAAAAACATCGCGGTTCATCTCACGCAAAAATTCATGCGCGCGTGGGCCGTCGGTATAAAAACGCCGTCCATCGCCGTCGGGATCGTTCGGGAAGTCCTGGTCTTTAGAGATAAGATTCACCACGTCGAGGCGCAGTCCGTCCACGCCGCGATCGGCCCAGAACTCGCAGACTTTTTTTAGCTCGGCGCGGACCGCCGGGTTTTCCCAATTCAGGTCGGCTTGCTCCGGAGCAAAGAGGTGCAGATAGTACTGCTCGCTTTCGGCGTGCCAGTCCCAGGCGTTGCCGCCAAACTTGGAACGCCAGTTATTCGGCGGGCAGTCTGGCGTGCCGTCGCGCCAGAGATAAAACTGACGATACGGGCTGTCTTTATCCAGCGCTTCACGAAACCAGGCGTGCTGGGTTGAGGTGTGGTTAAACACCATGTCGAGAATAATACGGATGCCGCGTGCTTTCGCCTGTACCACCAGTTCGTCAAAGTCTTCCAGCGTGCCGTAGGCCGGATCGACAGACGTGTAGTCTGCGACGTCGTAACCGTTATCAACCTGCGGCGAAATATAGAACGGCGTCAGCCAGATGGCATCAACGCCCAGCTTTTGCAGATAGTCGAGGCGCTGCGTCACGCCGCGTAAATCTCCGGTGCCGCTGCCGGTGGTGTCCTGAAAACTCTTGGGGTAAACCTGATAGATAACGCCGTTTTGCCACCAGTGGGGAATATTCATGGTTGTTTCCTGGAAATACGCTGGGGCGCAACTGCGCCCCGAAGAAAAGTTAGACAATCTGTAATGTGCCCAGACGGTGTTTACGCTGGTAAACGAATGAGGTCAGTACCATTGGGATGACAATCGCAATGACCATCGCCATGCCAAAGACCTGCCAGTAAGTCGGCTGGATGGAGAGGATGCCCGGCAAACCGCCGACGCCAATCCCGTTCGCCAGCACACCGTTCAGGCCGCACAGCAGTCCGGCGAGACCGGAACCGATCATCGCGCACAGCATCGGGAAGCGGTATTTCAGGTTGATCCCATACATCGCTGGTTCGGTTACCCCGAGATAAGCGGAGATCGCGGCAGGAACGGAGATTTCACGTTCGTTGTGTTTGCGACTGGAGATAATGATCCCGACCACCGCAGAGGCCTGAGCGATATTCGACAGGGCGATCAGTGGCCATACCGGCGTGCCGCCCATGCTCTGAATCATCTGCATATCGATAGCCAGCGTGGTCTGATGCACACCGGTGATCACCAGCGGGGCGTACAGGAAGCCGAACAGCGCCGCGCCAATCGGGGCAAAGCTGCCGGTCAGCAGATGACGGACCGCAAACGCGACACCGTCGCCAATCATGCGGCCAAATGGACCGATAAAGGCATGCGCAAGGAATACCGCAAGGATCAGCGAGCACACCGGGACGATCACCAGATACAGGTAATCCGGGACGATGCGCTTCATGCGTGTTTCAATAAACCCGAGCGTCAGCCCGGCCAACAGTGCCGGAATGACCTGCGCCTGGTAGCCCACTTTCTCAATGCTGAACAGGCCGAAGTTCCACACGTCCGGCACCTGCTGACCGAGCAAATAGGCGTTCATCAGTTGCGGAGAAACCAGGGTCACGCCCAGCACAATACCGAGGATCGGCGTACCGCCCATTTTCTTCACCGCCGACCAACAAATCCCGACCGGCAAATAGAAGAAGATCGCTTCGCCAATCAGCCACAGGAAGTCATAGAGGGTTTTCAGCGAAGGATGCATCTGCGCCAGCGTCTGCCCGTTACTCATGGGCAGATCGCCGATCACGTTACGGAAACCTAAGATCAGGCCGCCGCTAATCAGCGCTGGCAGCAGCGGGAAGAAGATCTCCGCGAAGTGAGAAATCAGCTGCTCGTGCCACTTCATGTTCTGCCGCGCCGCTTTCTTTGCCTGCTCTTTGTCGGCACTGGCTTGTCCGGTGGTCGCCAACAGCGCTTTGTAGTAATCGCCCACCTCGGTGCCAATTACCACCTGAAATTGCCCGGCGTTGGTGAAGCAGCCTTTGACCATTGGCAACAATTCGATCTCTTTCGGTCTGGCGTTTGCAGGCTGATTCAGCACAAAACGCAGGCGAGTAATGCAGTGGCTCACCGTAGCGATATTGTCGCGCCCGCCAACCAGCTCAATCAGCCGGTCGATGTCTGCTTGTTTTATTTTGCTCATGATGGTGTGTGTTCCCCGTAGACCGGAAAAGACGCTGTTGCGTCGTCATTCGGCAACTCTCTCGTTGTTGACGCCAGAGTATATCTTCGATGATTTTTTAAAAATGGGAACGTTCCCGAAACGCAGCGAAGATCACAAATTAATGCTCAGAAAGCGATCAGGAGAGGGTGGAAGGAATAACGATTTGTCGTGGTTCGCTACGGCCGTTGATCTGTTCGATCAGCTGCGAGGCCACTTGTCGCCCGGCTTCGGCGTATCCTGGATCGACGGTGATAATTTCCGGATGGAGGAATTTCATCAGCGGCGTGCTGCCCACGCTTGCCAACTGCAGGTTCTCTATTCGCTGCTCCTGCAAGTATTTGCTGACGCCAAGGGCAAGGGTATCCGTCGCACAGACTAAGGCGGTGGTTTCCGGGGTGATGACGTTGGCGGCCTGTTCATAGCCCTGCTTCATGGCCAGACCAGGTAGCGCTGCCACAGGATGCAGTTTATGTTTTTTACAGAATGCCAGGTAGGCCTCATGGCGGCGTTTACCAGTGGTCACATCGCTATGCGGAACACCAAGAAAGCTAATATGGCGATGCTCGCGTTCGTATAAACGCTGCATCAGGGTACGAATGGCACCCTCATCGTCATAGCAGACGGAGGCAAAGCCTTTTGCATCTCTTGCCAGCAGCACCAGAGAATCCTGCCAGGAGGCGAGCATGGTTTCAGTAATGCCGGTAAAACCGAACAGCACCACGCCATCAATGTTACGGCGTCTGAGCATGCCGAGATGTTCTTCAACCAGCTCGGGCGAGAACTGGCTTTCCATCATGATCGGATCGTAGCCCTGTTCATAAAAGGCGGGCAACATGGTCTGCACGGCGAGATTTTCCGAAAGCGAGTCCAGACGCGTGACGATAATCGCCACCACCTTGTCGCTTTGTCCGCGCATGGCGCGTGCGGAGCGGGAAGGGGAAAAACCGTGCTGATTCATCACCGCCTCAACGCGTTCGCGGGTGCGTTCACTCACGCCGCTTTCATTGTTGAGCACACGGGAAACGGTTGATTTTCCCACACCGCTTAAGCGGGCGATGTCTTTAATGGTCAGCCGATTTTGCATCCTGTTTTCCCATGTTGCGTGTGAAGTTATGCCAAATAGAGAATAACTTTACTCAAGCGCAGTGCAATGGGCAAAGTCTGGTATATGTTTGGTTTAGTTTCCATGGTTTATCATACCGCCATAATTGCCACAAACCTTATGGTTTTCTGCGTATAATCCGCAGCGCAAATCATTCACTTACCGGAGGCTATATGGATCCCGATCCCACCCCTCTCCCGAGATGGAGAAACAACCCTTTCCGGTAAGCTTGTCTTTCACTGTCTTACCGGAACTGTAAGACAGTGACGTTCTGACGTCCCTGTTGTGATTTTAATATTGCCACCAGGCAAGGCTTTGCCACGCCTGAAGGATTTACTGCGCCTGTTTATACTGGTGCAGAGGGACTGCCTATGTTCAAAAATATAACCCGCCAGCTGTTTGCCCGGCTAAACCGCCATTTACCGCATCGTCTGGTGCATCGTGATCCATTGCCGAATGCTCAGACCGTTGCCAGCACGCCGATCCCGCCATCGCTGAGCGAACATTGCCTGAAAATGGCGCTGATGGACGAAGAAGCGCTGTGGAAAACGTTCGGCGCTCATCCGGAAGGCTTAAACGCCGCAGAAGTCGAAAACGCCCGCGAAATACATGGCGAGAACCAGTTGCCGGCGCAGAAGCCGTCGCCCTGGTGGGTGCATCTGTGGGTCTGCTATCGCAACCCGTTTAATATACTGCTGACCATTCTCGGGGCGATTTCCTATGCCACCGAAGATCTGTTTGCCGCTGGGGTCATCGCCCTGATGGTCGTCATCTCTACGCTGCTGAATTTTGTGCAAGAGGCGCGTTCCACCAAAGCGGCTGATGCGCTGAAAGCGATGGTCAGCAACACCGCCACGGTGCTGCGCGTTATCAACGAGAAAGGGGAGAACGGCTGGGTTGAACTGCCGATCGACCAGTTGGTTCCCGGCGATGTCATCAAGCTGGCGGCAGGGGATATGATCCCAGCCGATTTGCGCGTGGTGCAGGCTCGTGACCTGTTCGTGGCCCAGGCTTCGCTGACCGGTGAATCGCTGCCGGTGGAGAAAGTGGCAACCAGTCGCGATCCGCAGCAAAGCAACCCGCTGGAATGCGATACCCTGTGCTTTATGGGCACCAACGTAGTGAGCGGCACGGCGCAGGCCATTGTGATTTCAACCGGCGCCAATACCTGGTTCGGGCAACTGGCAGGCCGCGTCAGCGAGCAGGAAAGCGAGCAGAATGCCTTCCAGAAAGGGATCAGCCGCGTCAGCATGCTGCTGATCCGCTTTATGCTGGTGATGGCGCCCATCGTGCTTATCATCAACGGCTACACTAAAGGCGACTGGTGGGAAGCGGCGCTGTTTGCCCTGTCTGTGGCGGTGGGACTGACACCGGAAATGCTGCCGATGATCGTCACCTCAACGCTGGCGCGTGGGGCGGTGAAGCTGTCAAAACAAAAGGTTATCGTTAAACACCTCGACGCTATCCAGAACTTTGGCGCGATGGATATCCTGTGCACCGATAAAACCGGCACCCTGACTCAGGATAAAATTGTACTTGAGAATCATACGGATATCTCTGGAAAGCCCAGCGAACATGTCCTGCATTCTGCGTGGCTGAACAGCCATTATCAGACCGGGCTGAAGAATCTGCTGGATACGGCGGTGCTGGAAGGCGTGGACGAAGAATCAGCCCGCCAGCTCTCGACTCGCTGGCAGAAAATCGATGAGATCCCGTTTGATTTTGAACGTCGCCGCATGTCGGTAGTGGTGGCAGAAGAAACCGATGTACACCAACTGGTCTGTAAAGGGGCGCTACAGGAGATCCTCAACGTCTGTACCCAGGTGCGTCACAACGGTGAGATAGTCCCGTTAGATGACAACATGCTGCGTCGGGTGAAACGCGTCACGGACACGCTGAACCGCCAGGGGCTGCGCGTGGTGGCGGTGGCGACGAAATACCTGCCAGCGCGTGAAGGTGATTATCAGCGTATTGATGAATCAGATCTGATCCTCGAAGGCTATATTGCGTTCCTCGATCCGCCGAAAGAGACCACCGCACCTGCGCTTAAAGCGCTGAAAGCCAGCGGTATTACGGTGAAAATCCTCACTGGCGATAGCGAATTGGTGGCGGCGAAAGTGTGTCATGAAGTGGGCCTGGATGCGGGTGATGTGGTTATCGGTAGCAGCATTGAAGGGTTAAGCGATGATGAGCTGGCTCGGCTTGCTCAGCGCACCACGCTGTTTGCCCGTCTGACGCCAATGCACAAAGAGCGCATTGTCACGCTGCTCAAGCGCGAAGGCCATGTGGTCGGCTTTATGGGCGATGGTATAAACGATGCCCCGGCGCTGCGCGCGGCGGACATTGGTATCTCCGTTGACGGCGCGGTAGATATTGCACGTGAAGCGGCGGATATCATTCTGCTGGAAAAGAGCCTGATGGTGCTGGAAGAAGGGGTGATCGAAGGGCGCCGTACCTTCTCTAATATGCTGAAGTACATCAAAATGACGGCCAGTTCTAACTTCGGTAACGTGTTTAGCGTGCTGGTGGCGAGCGCCTTCTTACCGTTCCTGCCGATGTTACCGCTGCACTTACTGATTCAGAACCTGCTGTACGATGTATCCCAGGTAGCGATTCCGTTTGATAACGTCGACGAAGAGCAGATCAAAAAGCCGCAGCGCTGGAATCCTGCCGAGTTGGGCCGCTTTATGATCTTCTTTGGACCGATCAGCTCGATCTTCGACATTCTGACCTTTTGCCTGATGTGGTTCGTCTTCCATGCCAATACGCCTGAACATCAGACGTTGTTCCAGTCTGGCTGGTTCGTGGTGGGCCTGCTGTCGCAAACGTTGATTGTGCATATGATCCGTACCCGTCGCGTGCCGTTCATCCAGAGCCGCGCCGCATGGCCGCTGATGCTGATGACGCTGGTGGTAATGGTGGTGGGCATTGCATTACCGTTCTCGCCGCTGGCCAGCTACCTGCAATTGCAGGCGCTGCCGCTGAGCTACTTCCCATGGCTGATTGCGATTCTGGCGGGTTACATGACATTAACCCAGCTTGTGAAAGGTTTTTATAGCCGTCGCTACGGCTGGCAGTAATCCTCAACGTCTCTGCAGGATGGTGTTAATACCATCATGCATTTTTCTTTTTCATTCGAAAGATATTCTCCCAAAATATTAGTGTTTTATTTTTATTGAAATGCTAACGGGTGTTATTAGTATCAAATCGCCTTCTTTGCGTTGTTTTTGTATCAATAAAACGATCTGCATTGCAAAAATGAAACAGTGTGCTAAAAATTTTAAGCATCTGCGATTTTTTGTGAACGCAGTCATCGAAATAAATTGTTACACCAGTTAGTCTGCGCAGGTAACGTCGTTAAGAAAGTTTCTCGCTGCCCGTTTTTAATTCCGGCAGTCATTTGCTCTGCAAGCTATTCCTGTTAATGGATATTATGAACTTCTGGAGAAGGACAAATGAAACTGACAAAAAACCTGTTAAGTCTGTGTATTGGCGCGTCTGTATTCCTGGCGAGTCATGCAACGCTGGCACAAACTTTTCGCGCCGCAGATGTGCATCCGGCTGATTACCCTAACGTTGTTGCTGTCAAACATATGGGGGAAAAACTTAGCGCTGCGACCGACGGCCGTCTGGAGATTAAAACCTTTCCAGGTGGCGTGTTAGGCGATGAAAAACAGATGATTGAACAGGCGCAATTAGGCGCTATCGATATTATTCGTGTCTCAATGACGCCTGTTGCCGCCATTCTCCCTGAAATTAACGTGTTTACCCTGCCATATATTTTCCGCGATGAGGACCATCTGCATAAGGTTCTCGATGGCATGATCGGTCAGGAAATTGGCGACCGTCTGACGGCCAATACCAAATCGCGGCTGGTGTTTCTCGGTTGGATGGATGCCGGCACGCGTAACCTGATCACCAAAAATCCGGTGGTGAAACCGGAAGATTTACACGGTATGAAAATCCGCGTTCAAGGAAGTCCGATAGCGCTGGATACCCTGAAAGCGATGGGCGCTAACTCCGTTGTCATGGGCGTCAGTGAAGTATTTAGCGGCATGCAGACCGGCGTTATTGATGGCACGGAAAATAACCCGCCAACGTTTGTTGCGCATAACTATTTGCCGGTCGTGAAAAACTATACCTGGAGTAAACACTTTATTATTCCTGAGCTTTTTCTGTTTTCGAAAGCTAAATGGGATAAGTTGAAAAAAGAAGATCAGGATCTCATTATTAAACTCGCCAAGGAAGCACAGATAGAGCAACGAAAACTTTGGCATGATTATAATGCGAAATCACTGGAGACCATGAAAGCCAACGGCGTTCAGTTCCACGATATTGATACGGACTTTTTCTATAAAGCCACGCAGTCAGTGCGGGATAATTACGGTAAAGACCACCAGGATTTGATCAAACGTATTCAGGATGTGAAGTAATTCATCAGGTGGAGGATATCAACCCTCCGCCTGAATCTTTTGATTAATTCGAGGTGATAATTATGGGTGAATGCTATTCATCGGTAATGGATTTTCTTTATCGGGTGTCAATGTGGATTGCCGGTATCGCATTATTGGTCATGGTCGCCATTATCCCCATTGGCATATTCGCGCGTTATGTTCTGAATAACGCCCTGTCATGGCCTGAACCCGTCGCTATTCTCTGTATGGTGACATTCACCTTTATTGGCGCGGCGGTGAGCTATCGTGCAGGCTCGCATATCGCGGTGAGCATGGTGACTGACCGTCTGGGGGATGCTTCCCGCCGTTATTGCTCGGTAATCGCAGACGTTATGTTGGTGGCGATAAGCCTGTTTATCCTCTGGTACGGAACCAATCTCTGTCTTGAACTGTGGGACCAGCCCGTGGCGGAATTCCCGCTTTTAAGCGCCGGGCAAAACTATCTTCCGTTGCCAATTGGCTCTGCCATAACGCTGCTGTTTATCGCAGAAAAGATTTTCCGTGGACCGCAGTACCAACGTCCCGTTGTTATGCTGGGATCGACCAGCTAGTTACCGCCCCCATTTCAGAAAGGAAAGCAGATGGATGCATTTATTCTCGTCTTTACGCTCGGCATTATGCTGGCGATTGGGGTACCGGTAGCGTACGCAGTTGGCATTAGCGCCATCATTGGGGCCTGGTACATAGATATTCCGCTGGAAGCGGTAATGATCCAACTGACCAGTGGGGTGAATAAGTTTTCGCTGCTGGCGATCCCATTCTTTATTCTGGCCGGGGCTATTATGGCCGAAGGGGGAATTGCGCGGCGACTGGTGAACTTTGCCTATATTTTTGTTGGTTTTATCCGCGGCGGACTGTCGCTGGTAAATATTGTGGCATCAACCTTTTTTGGCGCTATTTCCGGATCGTCCGTGGCGGATACCGCGTCCATCGGTTCGGTAATGATCCCGGAGATGGATAAAAAAGGTTATCCGCGTGACTTTGCCGCAGCGGTAACGGCCAGCGGTTCGGTGCAGGCGATTCTTACGCCGCCCAGCCATAACTCGGTTATCTACTCGCTGGCAACCGGTGGCACGGTGTCGATTGCCGCGCTGTTCATCGCCGGGATCCTGCCGGGGCTGCTGTTAAGCCTCAGCCTGATGGTGATGTGTGTGGCGTTCGCGCACAAGCGCGGTTATCCAAAAGGAGAACGTGTACCGTTTCGCCAGGCGCTGAAGATTTTCGTCGATACGCTGTGGGGCCTGATGACCGTTGTGATCATCATGGGCGGTATCCTGTCAGGTATCTTTACCGCAACGGAGTCTGCGGCAATTGCCTGCCTGTGGGCCTTCTTTGTCACCATGTTTATCTATCGTGACTATAAATGGTCTGAGCTGCCGAAGCTGATGTTCCGCACGGTGAAAACGGTCACTATCGTCATGATCCTGATAGGCTTTGCCGCTGCGTTCGGTGCCGTCATGACCTATATGCAGTTGCCGATGCGTATCACTGAAGCCTTCACCAGCATCTCGGACAACAAATACGTCATCCTGATGTGTATTAACATCATGCTGCTGCTGATCGGTACGCTGATGGATATGGCACCGCTGATCCTCATTCTGACGCCGGTTCTGCTGCCGGTGACCAACGCGCTCGGCATTGATCCGGTTCATTTTGGCATGATCATGCTGGTGAACTTAGGGATCGGCCTGATTACGCCGCCGGTAGGGTCGGTGCTGTTTGTGGCCAGTGCGGTGAGTAAACAGAAAATAGAGCAGGTGGTGAAGGCGATGCTGCCGTTTTACCTCGTGCTATTCCTGGTGCTGATGCTCGTGACGTACATTCCGGCGATTTCGCTGTTCCTGCCGAAACTGTTTGGTGTGATGTGATAAATGCCCGGTGGCGCTTGCGCTTACCGGGCCTGTAAAGGACCCGTGCATTGGCCGGACGAGGCAAAGCCATCATCCGGCACAAGAAGACTTAGCGACGAACAGCGATCGCTTCAATCTCGATTTTCACGTCTTTCGGCAGACGGGCAACTTCTACGCAAGAACGCGCAGGGAAGGTCGCGTTGTGTTCGGTGAAGAATGCTTCGTAGGTCGCGTTTACAGTTGCGAAATCGTTCAGGTCTTTAACGAAAACGGTCGTTTTTACGATGTCGCCCACTTTCAGGCCTGCTGCTTCAACGATAGCTTTTACGTTTTCCAGCGACTGACGTGCCTGAGCGGACACGTCTTCCGCTACGGCACCGGTTTTCGGATCGACCGGGATCTGACCGGAAGTGATTACCATGCTACCCAGGTCAACGCCCTGAACGTATGGGCCGATTGCTGCTGGTGCATTTTCCGTCGCGATAGTCTTGCTCATGATTTCTCCTGAATTACAGCGGTAGTAGAATGTTCCCGCTCATTATAGGGAGCCGGGATCTCATAACCAACCCCAATTAGTTGGCCAGCACCACATAATGCGAAAACTCTTTTTCACAGTATTTGCATTTGAGTGCGATGTCATCAGCGCGCTTTTTCACTGCAAAACTGGAAGATACTGGTTCAGCATGGCTGATACAGTTGCTGTTCGGGCAAACCAGTACGTTGTCGATACGCTCAGGCAGGCTCGGACGTGATTTACCCACCACGTCGTAATCGTCAATGCGGTTTACCGTTGCCTGCGGGGCGTACAGGGAGAGCTGGTTTACCTGCTCATCGGTCAGGAACGTGTTTTCAATTTTAATCAGGTCCTTACGGCCCATCTCGCCTGACGGCAGGTTCAGACCGATGGTGATACGTTGGTCGGTTTCCGTCAGTTTGAACAGCGTCAGCAGCTTAAAACCAACCTGTGCGGGAATATGGTCAATCACGGTGCCACGTTTGATGGCTTCAACCTGCAGTTTGTTATCGTGTGTCATCTCTTTTTCTCCCTTACAGTGCCAGTTCGCTATTCAGTACCAGTGCCAGTAACGCCTGGCGGGCGAAGATGCCGTTGCCAGCCTGCTGGAAATACCAGGCGTGCGGCGTCTTGTCGACGTCGGTGGTGATCTCATCGATACGCGGCAGCGGATGCAGTACCTTCATGTTTGCTCTGGCGCCGTTCAGATCGCTGGCGCGCAGAACAAACTGCGCTTTCACGTTGGCGTATTCGGACGGGTCCAGACGCTCTTTTTGTACGCGGGTCATGTAGAGGATATCGACCTCCGCCATCACCTCTTCAATAGTGCCGTGCAGGCTCCAGGCGATACCTTTTTCATTCAACATATCCAGAATATATTGCGGCATGGCCAACGCGTCCGGGGCGATGAAGTAGAAACGGTTACCTTCAAACTTCGCCAGCGCCTGGGTCAGGGAATGGACGGTGCGGCCATATTTCAGGTCACCCACCATGGCGATGTGAAGATTGTCCAGGCGACCCTGAGTTTCCTGAATGGTGAACAGATCCAGCAGTGTTTGGGTGGGATGTTGGTTGGAGCCGTCGCCTGCGTTCAGTACCGGAACGTTACCGGAGAACTCCGTAGCCAGACGCGCGGCGCCTTCCTGCGGATGGCGCATTACGATGGCGTCGACATAGGTGCTGATGACGGAAATGGTATCGGCCAATGTTTCACCTTTTTTGCCCAGAGAGGTGTTGCTGCTGTCAGAGAAACCCACCACGCTGGCGCCCAGGCGGTGCATGGAGGTTTCAAAGGATAAACGGGTGCGGGTTGAGGCTTCAAAGAAGCAGCTGGCGATAACCTTATGCTTTAATAGCTCCGGCTGTGGGTTAGCTTTTAATTTCGCCGCCGTTGCGAGGACCAGATTGAGGTCATCGCGGCTGAGGTCGTTTATGGAAATGATGTGTTTTTGATAGAGCGGATTAGCCATGTTTATCTCCTGACGCCTGGGCAAAAAAAAAGCCCCTCAATTGAGGGGCTCGGAATGGGTGATCAACGGAAAGAAAAACGGCAGGCCAGCGTCCTTTTTCAGACGCGGTAAGACAAAATGTCGTACACACTGAACCATACATCCTCCCGGCAAATTGTCCGCGATTATACTCAGCTCCGTTATGGGATCAAGCGAAAAATGCACAAATTATTCATCGCAAACGATTCTCATGAATATTCATTCACCCTGAATGCCAAACAGTAACAATGAGATAAACATGCGTTGACGCAAAATATCGGCAAATAGCAGTAGTATGGCAGACCATTTTTTCGTATAACAACTAAAATGAAACGATGTTTTAATTAAGGGGTTTGAGATGATTGTCGGCAATATTCACAACCTGGATGCCTGGCTGCCGGAAGAGCTGCGTCAGGCGATTGAACACATTAAAGCGCATGTGACGGATGAGACGGAAAAAGGTAAGCACGACATCGACGGCGATCGTCTGTTTTATCTGATTGCTGAAGATATGACGGAGCCGTTTGCACAGCGCCGCGCCGAGTATCACGCGCGCTATCTGGATATTCAGATCCTGCTCAAAGGTCAGGAAGGCATGACCTTCAGCACGCAGCCTGCGGGCGCGCCGGAAACTGACTGGCTGGCGGATAAAGATATCGCCTTCCTGCCGGAAGGGGTACAGGAGAAAACGGTGGTGCTGAACGAAGGTGATTTCGTGGTGTTTTATCCGGGCGAAGTGCATAAACCGCTGTGCGCGGTCGGTGCTCCAGCGCTGGTACGCAAAGCCGTGGTGAAAATGCGGGTGGCATAAGCGTATTTGCCGGGGGCGGCTTCGCCTTACCCGGCCTACGGGAGCGCGGTTGTAGGCCGGATAAGATGCTTAGCATCGCCATCCGGCATTCTTTTCATCCATGCCCTCACTTCGCCAGCGTCGCCACCATCACCGCTTTGATGGTGTGCATCCGGTTTTCCGCCTGATCAAATACGATACTGGCGGGGGATTCAAAGACCTCATCGGTCACTTCCATTCCGCCGTGCAGACCATATTCCTGTGCCATTTGTTTGCCAAGCGTGGTTTGATCGTCATGAAACGCGGGCAGGCAGTGCAGGAATTTCACCTGCGGATTGCCGGTCAACGCCATCATCGCGCTATTAACCTGGTACTTACGCAGCAGCGCAATACGTTCGGCCCACTTCTCTTTTGCTTCGCCCATTGATACCCAGACGTCGGTATAGATGAAGTCCGCGTCTTTCACGCCAGTGGCGACATCTTCAGTCAGCGTAATATTGCCGCCGTTTTTCTGCGCCAGCGCTTTGCACTCCGCAACCAGACTTTCTTCCGGCCAGCAGGCCTGCGGTGCGACCAGGCGCAGATCCAGCCCGGTTAACGCGGCGGCTTCCAGCATGGAATTGCCCATATTGTTGCGGGCATCACCGGTGTAGACCAGCGTCATCTCATTAAACGCTTTACCCGGCAGGTGTTCCTGCATAGTTAACAGATCCGCCAGCAGTTGAGTGGGGTGAAACTCGTTGGTTAATCCGTTCCACACCGGAACTCCGGCATATTCCGCCAGCGTCTCGACAATCTCCTGACCGTGACCCCGATACTGAATACCGTCGTACATGCGGCCGAGCACGCGGGCGGTGTCTTTGATCGACTCTTTATGGCCAATCTGGCTGCCGCTTGGCCCGAGATACGTCACGCGCGCGCCCTGATCGTATGCGGCAACTTCGAAAGAGCAACGGGTACGGGTTGAGTCTTTTTCGAAGATGAGCGCGATGTTTTTACCGGTGAGCTTAGCGACTTCAGTGCCGTTTTTCTTATCTGCCTTCAGCTGTGCGGCGAGCTGGAGCAGTGACGTGAGTTCAGCAGAGGTGAAATCAAGCAGTTTCAAAAAATGTTTCTGATAAAACGCAGACATGGTTCCCTCACATGGCTTAGGCTATTTATTGAATTAAAATTCAATTTATATGGATGTTTATTCATTTGCAACCTTGTTTAACAAATCTTTCCTGGAAAGGTGGAGGCAATGACAGCGGTATGTGACAATAAGAGTATCGGCAGGACATTATGAGGAACGAGCCATGGCAAACCCGGAACTACTGGAAGAACAGCGTGAAGAAACGCGCTTGATTATTGAAGAGCTACTCGAAGATGGCAGCGATCCAGATGCGCTGTACACCATCGAGCATCACCTTTCCGCGGATGACTTCGAAACCCTGGAAAAAGCGGCAGTAGAAGCCTTCAAGCTGGGTTATGAAGTAACCGAGCCGGAAGAGCTGGAAGTGGAAGAAGGCGACACGGTTATTTGCTGTGACATTCTGAGCGAATGTGCACTGAATGCGGAGTTGATTGATGCTCAGGTTGAGCAACTGATGAACCTGGCTGAAAAATATGATGTGGAATACGACGGTTGGGGTACCTATTTTGAAGACCCGAACGGCGAAGAAGGTGAAGACGGCGACGATGAAGACCTCGTCGACGAAGATGATGACGGCGTGCGTCACTAAGTCATCTACTGACCTGCGGTAGCCCAGGCTGCCGCAGGCCAAGGACAACGTATGGATTACCTGCAAATACTTTCCCCGATCTACAACTTCCTGCACTGTAAAACGCCCCAGGCCTGGCTTGATAAAGCGCGAGACCCAGCGAATCTGCCTCTGTTATTGACCGATCACCTCGTCTGTGAGCTGAAAGCGGCGCAAACGGCGATGCTGCTGGTGCGTAAGTATGTCGCGGATAAACAGGGATCGCAGGCGCTGCTGGACTGGCTGAAGCCCTATGAAGCGTTTGCTTTCAGAGAAGGGGATGAGCCGGATTTTATCGCGCTGAATAAACAGATAAGCAAAAGCGTGATGCCGCAAACCGACGACCCGTGGGGACGCAAGCTTATCGACAGCATGGTTTTGCTGATCAAAGAAGAGCTGCATCATTTCTGGCAGGTGCGTGAGGCGATGATGAGCCGCAACATTCCCTATATCAAGATTACCGCCAGCCGTTACGCCAAAGGCATGCTCAAAGAGGTACGCACCCATGAGCCTTTAACGCTAATCGATAAACTGATTTGCGGGGCTTACATTGAGGCGCGTTCCTGCGAACGGTTCGCCGCGCTGGCGCCGTATCTGGATGATGATCTGCAGGCGTTTTATCTGTCGCTATTGCGATCCGAGGCCCGACACTATCAGGATTACCTGGCGCTGGCGCAGCAGGTTTCAGCCGATGATATCAGTAGCCGGGTGCGGTTTTTTGGCGAAGTAGAAGCCGCGTTGATCACCTCTCCTGACGATGAATTCCGCTTCCACAGCGGTGTGCCAGCTTAATTCCTTTCTTTGACGCGCGGTGCTCATCGCCGCGCGGTTTAATCCTTCCTGTTTCTGTTAGCAAAATCTGGTGGCTGGAAATCGCTCGCTGCTGCCGTAATAATCAAAACACACGAAGGGGAAATATATCCCCGTAACAGAGATGATTTGGCATAAGGATGGTTAATGAACTGGGCACACGTTTTGTTGGCAGGTTATATCGGGGCGGTGATTGCTATCGTCGTCGGCATGTTTCGCAAAAAAGGCTGGCTGGGCAAGATCTCCGGCGCGGTGGTTTTTGTGCTGGCGATTATCGCGTGGAATCTGTTTGATGTGCACTACCTGATCCCACGCGAAAGCCCGGATTATGGTCTGACCGAAGAGCAGCAGTTTGAAAAGGCGATGCTCTCCAATCCGGCGTTTCAGGTGATTAAGGAGCAGGAACCTGAGCTGACACAAAAAATTATCAGCCAGGCAGCGCAGATGAAGAAAGCAGGGAGTAGCGAACAGCAGGTTATCGACGCGATACAGCCGCAAATTCTTCAGTTGCAAATGGCAAGATTGCAGCAGGCGCCAGATGCCAATGTCATTGAATATATGAAAATTAACCTTGAGCAGATCGCTGCTGTGGCCAAAATCGGTGATGACGAATGCTTCCGCTTTCTGTTTCCGGCAGTGAAAGGGGGGATTAACCCGGCACGTCTGGTTCCGCATGAGATCATGAACCGTCGTATGGCGAGTGATATGAGTATGATGCGTGCTGCCTATGGTCCGAACAAACATACGGTCGCTGCAGAAGAGAAACAGCTGGCGTTGCAGGATCTGCAAGCAATAAGCCCTGGGTTAGTACAGCGCTATGGGCCGGATATTCAGATCATGGCCGATCCGACTAAAGCGATCGGCAAAGAGAAGATTGCCTGTGAGATAGTGCAGGATCTCTGGTCACAGGTGCTGAAACTGCCAACCGCCCGCGCGGCTGGCGTTATTAGACTGATGCTCTCAGCCGAGATGCAGTAACGTGGCTAAAGCCTCTCGGCGTAAGGTCAGAGGGGCTTTAACATCCGCACTTCACAATCCACGTGCCCGGTACAGCCCAGCGCTTCGCTGATATGCTCAAAGCCTAAATGTTCATACAGGCGGATTGCCTCGGTCAGAAACGCTGTGGTCTCCAGATAGCACTGTTTAAAACCCTGCTCGCGGGCATGTTCGAGCGCCATCAGCGCCAGTTTTTTCGCCAGCCCCTGACCGCGCGCGCTCGACAGGAAGTACATCTTTTGCAGCTCGCAAATGCCTGGTTCACTACATCCTAACGGCGCAACGCCACCGCCGCCCACGACTTCACCGTTTTGCTCAACCACCCAGTAGGCCGCGCCCGGCTGGCTGTAAACCTGGAACAGTTCGTCCAGATTAGGGTCGGCAACGGTATACCCCTTATCGGCGGTAAGCCCGTATTCAGCGGAAACTTTGCGGATAACACGGGCAATGGCGGCGTTATCATCGGCAGAAATTCGGCGCAGCGTTGCCGCGACGGAGGTAATGGCACTCATAGCGAACTCATGACATAAAAGTGAGACATATGCAGTTAATACCACTGCGGCGAGGGGAAGCGCAAGCGAGGATAATTCAATAAAAAGCCTCTGAGCCTATGCGTCAGAGGCTTTATCGTCTGTGGTGTCGGATGCGCTACGCTTATCCGACCTACGATGACGGTGCCCGTTTGCCGGATAAGCGCAGCGCTATCCGGCATAGGCAATTACAGCGCGGCGATGACCGCCTGCTGTTCAATCAGCTTCGCTTTGGCTTCTGCGTAACCATCCAGCTTCTCACGCTCTTTGGCGATAACTGCTTCCGGTGCGCGGGCAACGAAACCTTCGTTGGAAAGTTTGCCTTCGATACGGGCAATCTCACCTTCGATTTTCGCTACTTCTTTTGCCAGACGCGCCAGCTCATCTTCTTTGTTGATGAGGCCAGCCATCGGGATCAGCAGCTCGGCGCCGTCGATGATTTTGGTCACGGAGACCGGGCCTTTGTCATCAGCTGGCAGCACGGTAATGCTTTCCAGACGTGCCAGGTTCAGCAGGAAGCTACGGTTGTCGTTCACACGACGCATTGCGTCAGCGCTGCAACCACGCAGCAGCAGCTCCAGCGGTTTGCCCGGGGCGATGTTCATTTCCGCACGGATGTTACGTACGGCAACGATCGCCTGCTTCAGCCATTCGGTATCGGCCAGCGCGGCTTCATCAACCTGTGCGGCGTTATATTCCGGGAACGGCTGCAGCATGATGGTATCGGCAGTGTTGCCACAAATCACTTTCACGCGCTGCCAGATGGTTTCGGTGATGAACGGAATGATTGGGTGCGCCAGGCGCAGCAGACCTTCCAGCACGGTAACCAGCGTATTGCGGGTGCCGCGCAGTTCAGACTCGGAACCGCCGTTCATGACCGGCTTGGTCAGCTCCAGATACCAGTCGCAGAACTGGTTCCAGGTGAACTCGTACAGAATGCCCGCGGCGATATCGAAGCGGAAGTTATCCAGCGCTTCGCGGTACGCTTTGATGGTCTGGTTGAATTCAGCCAGGATCCAGCGATCCGCCAGCGACAGGGTCATTTCGCCGCCGTTGAAGCCGCAATCCTGATCTTCGGTGTTCATCAGCACGAAGCGGCTGGCGTTCCACAGCTTGTTACAGAAGTTACGGTAACCTTCCAGACGCTTCATGTCCCAGTTGATATCGCGACCGGTAGAGGCCAGCGCTGCCAGGGTGAAACGCAGGGCGTCGGTGCCGTGCGGCTCGATGCCGTCCGGGAACTGCTTCTCGGTACGCTTGGCAATTTTCTCAGCCAACTGCGGCTGCATCATGTTGCCGGTACGTTTCTCCAGCAGTTCTGCCAGAGAGATACCGTCGACCATATCCAGTGGGTCAATCACGTTGCCCTTGGATTTGGACATCTTCTGGCCTTCGTCGTCACGGATAAGACCGGTCATGTAGACGGTCTTGAACGGAACCTGCGGCTTGCCGTTTTCATCTTTGATGAAGTGCATGGTCATCATGATCATGCGGGCAATCCAGAAGAAGATAATGTCAAAGCCGGAAACCATCACGCTGGTTGGGTGGAACTGACGCAGTGCGTCGGTATTTTCCGGCCAGCCCAGCGTAGAGAAGGTCCACAGTGCAGAAGAGAACCAGGTATCGAGAACGTCTTCGTCCTGACGCAGCGCAACGTCGGCGCCGAGGTTGTTTTCCTGACGCACTTCGTCTTCGGTACGGCCAACGTAGACATTGCCGTCGTTGTCATACCATGCCGGGATACGGTGACCCCACCACAGCTGACGGGAAATACACCAGTCCTGAATATCACGCATCCAGGAGAAGTACATGTTTTCGTACTGCTTCGGTACAAACTGGATGTCGCCGTTTTCAACCGCTTCAACCGCCGGTTTCGCCAGCACGTCGGCACGGACGTACCACTGGTCGGTCAGCATCGGTTCGATAACCACGCCGCCACGGTCGCCGTAAGGTACGGTCAGGTCGTGCGGTTTAATTTCTTCCAGCAGACCCAGGGCATCAACGGCGGCAACCACCGCTTTACGCGCAGCAAAACGTTCCAGCTTCTGGAACTCAGCCGGGATTTCATTGGAGTAAACGTCGGACTCTTCGCCTTTGGTGTCGTACACTTCCGCGGTTTCACGGATGTCACCGTCAAAGGTCAGAATGTTGATCATCGGCAGGCCGTGACGTTTCCCGACTTCGTAGTCGTTAAAGTCGTGTGCCGGGGTGATCTTCACGCAGCCGGTGCCTTTTTCCATGTCGGCGTGTTCATCACCGACGATCGGAATGCGGCGGTTAACCAGCGGCAGAACAACGAATTTGCCAATCAGATCTTTATAGCGCGGATCTTCCGGGTTAACGGCTACGCCGGTATCACCCAGTACGGTTTCCGGACGGGTGGTGGCGACGACCAGGTAATCTTTACCGTCTGCGGTTTTCGCGCCGTCGGCCAGCGGATAGCGGATGTGCCACATGGAGCCTTTAGACTCGCGGTTTTCCACTTCCAGATCAGAAATAGCGGTGCGCAGTTTCGGGTCCCAGTTGACCAGACGCTTGCCACGGTAGATCAGATCTTCTTTGTACAGGCGAACAAAGACTTCTTTCACGGCATTGGAAAGACCTTCGTCCATAGTGAAGCGCTCGCGCTCCCAGTCAACGGAGTTGCCGAGACGGCGCATCTGACGGGTAATGGTGCCGCCGGATTCCGCTTTCCACTGCCAGATTTTGTCGATAAACGCTTCGCGACCGTAGTCGTGACGGGTTTTACCTTCTTCAGCGGCAATCTTACGCTCAACCACCATCTGGGTAGCGATACCCGCGTGGTCGGTACCGGCCTGCCACAGGGTGTTTTTACCCTGCATGCGCTGGTAGCGAATCATGGTATCCATGATGGTTTGCTGGAAAGCATGACCCATATGCAAACTGCCGGTGACGTTCGGCGGCGGGATCATGATGCAGAAGGACTCTTTGCTTTCATCGCCGTTAGGTTTGAAATAGCCCTGCTTTTCCCAGTGCTCGTAAAGCGGCTGTTCGATATCTTGTGGGTTGTATGTCTTTTCCATTATTTCCAGGTTGCCGTATTCAGGTTAAAACCAGCCACGCGGTAAGCTTTGTAGCGATCGCGTGCCGATTGTTTCAAAGAATCTTCGTAAGGAACGAAGTCTATCACTTCTGTGAAAGCGGTGGCAAAATCTGCAAAGCCAACGCGCAAACTGATGAGCAGGTCGCGCGGGCTGCTATTGCGTTTCTCCGGCCAGGCAATCTCTACCGGCGCGCCGCCTCTGGGGCCTTCTCCCGCCAGATTATGCGGAACAAAACTTTCTGCCGGTCTCGCCCACAGAGCTTCATCCAGTCGAAGAGCTTGCTTTTCGTTTTCACAGGCGATCAGCACGCGCTTGCCAGCACGCCAACGTTCTGCGGCAATTTCACACACCAGTTGTTCAACGGCGCTTAAGCCATCGACGGTGTTGTCATTGTCCAGAATATAGAACGTTGCGTTTCTCATGATATGGGGCTTCTTGTTGTGGATTTAAATGCAAAGCCGGGTGGCGCTACGCTTACCCGGCCTACGGTTGAGTAACGTTGTCGGCCGGGTAAGGCGAAGCCGCCACCCGGCGTTTTACATCACTCTTCGCCGTTAAAACCGGCACGATTGAGCAGGAACTGCGACAGCAGCGCCACTGGACGACCGGTTGCGCCTTTGGCTTTCCCTGAACGCCATGCGGTACCGGCGATATCCAGGTGCGCCCAGTTGTACTTACGGGTAAAGCGTGACAGGAAGCAGCCCGCGGTAATGGCACCGCCAGGACGTCCGCCGATGTTCGCCATATCCGCAAAGTTGGACTCTAACTGCTCCTGGTATTCATCACCCAGCGGCAAACGCCACGCGCGGTCACCAGCCTGCTCGGACGCACCGATCAGCTCATGCGCCAGCGGGTTGTGGTTCGACATCAGGCCGGTGATGTGATGGCCCAGCGCAATTACGCACGCGCCGGTCAGGGTCGCGACGTCAATCACCGCTTCTGGCTCAAAGCGCTCGACGTAGGTTAACACGTCGCACAGCACCAGACGGCCTTCGGCATCCGTATTAAGCACTTCAACGGTCTGTCCAGACATGGTGGTCAGCACGTCTCCTGGGCGATACGCGCGGCCACCCGGCATGTTTTCACAGCCCGCCAGCACGCCGACAACGTTGATGGGGAGCTGAAGCTCGGCCACCATGCGCATCACGCCGTATACCGCTGCCGCGCCGCACATGTCGTATTTCATCTCATCCATGCCTTCGGCTGGTTTGATTGAGATACCGCCGGAGTCAAAGGTTAACCCTTTACCGACCAGCACGATCGGACGCGCGTCTTCGGACGGATTGCCTTTGTACTCGATGACCGACATCAGCGACTCGTTCTGCGAGCCGTGACCGACGGCCAGATAAGAGTGCATGCCCAGCTCTTTCATTTGTTGCTCGCCGATCACACGGGTCACAACATTTTTGCTGTAGCTGTCTGCCAGCTGGCGCGCCTGAGAGGCCAGGTAGGCGGCGTTACAGATGTTCGGCGGCATGTTGCCAAGATCTTTTGCCGCTTTGATGCCGGCGGCGATCGCCAGACCGTGTTGGATCGCACGCTCACCGCTGGTCAGTTCGCGGCGGGTCGGCACATTGAAGACCATTTTACGCAGCGGGCGACGTGGCTCGCTTTTGTTGGTCTTCAGTTGATCAAAGCTGTACAGCGTTTCCTGTGCCGTCTCAACGGCCTGACGCACTTTCCAGTAGTTATTGCGCCCTTTGACGTGCAGCTCGGTCAGAAAGCAGACGGCTTCCATTGAGCCAGTATCATTCAGCGTATTGATGGTTTTCTGAATGACCTGCTTGTACTGGCGCTCATCAAGTTCGCGCTCTTTGCCACATCCAATGAGGAGAATTCGCTCAGACAGAACGTTAGGAACATGGTGCAGCAACAGGGTTTGACCCGGTTTGCCTTCCAGTTCGCCGCGACGCAGCAGTGCGCTGATGTACCCGTCGCTGATCTTGTCGAGCTGCTCTGCAATCGGAGAGAGGCGGCGTGGTTCAAAGACACCCACGACGATGCACGCACTCCGCTGTTTCTCCGGGCTACCGCTTTTTACACTGAACTCCATGCACTACGCTCCTGAATCTTAAAGACAACGGCGGTGGCTACGGATAGAATTGCAAGCTTTCGTAACTCATACCCGCTGTTGCGGTGACTTCGTGTTAATCTTAACGTTATTACGGCATTGGCACGTCAGAACAATTTCTGAGAGGTGGATCCGTTGAGTATAATGATCTTAGCGACGATTTCGACGACTCAAGAGAATAAATGACGTTTAAGCCATGAAACAAGCTAAATTCCGGCAAAAGACGGGTTTTTACGGGCGTATTTAAAGTGATAATCATAAGATATCTGGTTCGGGAAACGCTCAAAAGCCAACTTGCGATCCTATTCATCCTGCTTTTGATCTTCTTTTGTCAAAAGTTGGTCAGGATCCTTGGTGCGGCGGTTGACGGTGATATCCCGGCAAATCTGGTGCTCTCGCTGCTGGGGCTGGGCGTGCCAGAAATGGCGCAACTTATCTTGCCCTTAAGCCTGTTCCTCGGGCTGTTGATGACGCTGGGCAAACTGTATACCGAAAGCGAAATTACGGTCATGCACGCCTGCGGGCTGAGCAAGGCAGTGCTCGTGAAAGCGGCGATGGTGCTGGCGCTGTTTACCAGTATTATTGCGGCGGTCAACGTGATGTGGGCTGGACCGTGGTCCTCCAGACATCAGGACGAAGTCCTGGCGGAGGCGAAAGCGAACCCCGGTATGGCGGCGCTTGCTCAGGGGCAATTCCAGCAGGCGACCAACGGCAGTTCGGTGCTGTTTATCGAAAGCGTTGACGGCAGCAACTTCAAAGACGTGTTCCTCGCGCAAATCCGCCCGAAAGGCAACGCTCGTCCTTCGGTCGTCGTAGCCGATTCCGGACATCTTACCCAATTACGCGATGGCTCTCAGGTTGTGACGCTGAACCAGGGCACGCGCTTTGAAGGTACCGCGCTGCTGCGCGATTTCCGCATTACCGACTTCCAGGATTATCAGGCGATTATCGGTCATCAGGCCGTGGCGCTGGATCCAAACGATACCGACCAGATGAACATGCGTACGCTGTGGACGACCGACACCGATCGTGCCCGCGCGGAGCTGACCTGGCGTATCACGTTAGTTTTCACCGTATTTATGATGGCGCTGATGGTCGTACCGCTGAGCGTGGTGAACCCGCGTCAGGGTCGCGTGCTGTCGATGCTGCCAGCAATGCTGCTCTATTTGCTGTTCTTCCTGGTTCAAACGTCGCTGAAGTCGAACGGTGGTAAAGGTAAGCTGGATCCAGTGTTCTGGATGTGGACGGTTAACCTGGCGTATCTGGCGCTGGCGATTGTGCTTAACCTCTGGGATACGGTGCCGATGCGCCGCTTGCGTGCCCGTTTTATGCGTAAAGGAGCGGTATAATGCAGCCTTTTGGTGTACTTGACCGCTATATCGGTAAAACCATTTTCACCACCATCATGATGACGCTGTTCATGCTGGTGTCGCTCTCTGGGATCATCAAGTTCGTTGACCAGCTGAAAAAAGCCGGGCAGGGGAGCTACGATGCGATGGGCGCCGGGCTGTATACCCTGCTCAGCGCGCCGAAAGATATCCAGATCTTCTTCCCGATGGCGGCGCTGTTGGGGGCATTGCTGGGGCTGGGCATGCTGGCCCAGCGTAGTGAACTGGTGGTGATGCAGGCTTCTGGCTTTACCCGTATGCAGGTGGCGTTGTCGGTGATGAAAACCGCGATTCCGCTGGTGCTGCTGACGATGGCTATCGGCGAATGGGTCGCGCCACAAGGCGAACAGATGGCGCGTAACTACCGTGCGCAGCAGATGTACGGCGGCTCGCTGCTCTCTACTCAGCAGGGTTTGTGGGCGAAAGACGGTGACAGCTTTGTCTACATCGAGCGAGTGAAAGGCGAGGCCGAGCTGGGCGGGATTAGCATCTACTCGTTTAACGACAAGCGCCGTCTGCAGTCCGTTCGCTATGCCGCAAGCGCGACATTTGACCCGGAGCAGAAGGTCTGGCGTTTGTCGCAGGTGGATGAATCCAACCTGACCGATCCGAAGCAAATCACCGGCTCGCAAACGGTGAGCGGCACCTGGAAAACCAACCTGACGCCCGACAAGCTCGGCGTCGTGGCGTTGGATCCTGACGCGCTGTCGATTAGTGGTTTGCATAACTATGTGAAGTACCTGAAGTCGAGCGGCCAGGATGCCGGACGCTACCAGCTCAATATGTGGAGCAAAGTCTTCCAGCCGCTGTCTGTGGCGGTCATGATGCTGATGGCGCTGTCGTTTATCTTTGGTCCGCTGCGTAGCGTCCCGATGGGCGTGCGCGTGGTGACAGGGATTAGCTTTGGCTTTGTGTTCTATGTGCTGGACCAAATCTTTGGCCCGCTGACGCTGGTGTACGGCATTCCGCCGATTATCGGTGCGCTGCTGCCAAGCGCCAGCTTCTTCCTGATAAGCCTGTGGTTAATGCTACGTAAGTCGTAATCACAGTAATCGTAGGCCTGATGGCGTTGTGCTTTTCAGGCCTACTCCGGACCCGTAGGCCGGATAAGGCGTTTACGCCGCCATCCGGCAACGTAACACGGGGCTAGCGTTTTCTCCCGCCCATCAAACTCCCCAACATGCCGCGGATTATCTGATTGGTAACCTGTCGCGCCGCGCTTTTCGCCACGCTCTGCACTACGCCATCGCGCTTACCGCCACGCGGTCCGGTGCTGCCAAACAGAATATCCTTCAACCCACCGAGAATACCGCCATCCACATCGACAGCTTTACCGTTGGCGGGGGGCGTATTTTGCTGCTCGGTACTGGCCTGCACGCCTTGCTGTAAACGTTCATAGGCGGACTCGCGGTCGATATCTTCTTCATATTTGCCGTACAGCGAAGAGTGATTAATCAGCCCGTTGCGCTCGTCGTCCGTCACCGGTCCCATCCGTGAGCATGGCGCAATCACCATCGCCCGTTCAACCACAGAAGGGCTGCCTTTGGCGTCCAGAAACGACACCAGCGCCTCACCGGTTCCCAGCTCCTGAATGGCTTTTTCGGTATCAAATGCCGGGTTGGCGCGCATGGTTTGCGCCGCGCTTTTCACCGCTTTCTGGTCTTTCGGCGTGAATGCGCGCAGGGCGTGCTGCACGCGGTTCCCCAACTGACCAAGCACGTTGTCCGGAATATCCGACGGGTTTTGCGAGACGAACCACACGCCGACCCCTTTCGAGCGGATCAGGCGGATCACCTGCTCGATTTTATCCAGCAGCACCTGCGGGGCATCGTTGAACAGCAGGTGCGCTTCATCGAAGAAGAACACCAGTTTGGGCTTCTCCAGATCGCCCGCTTCCGGCAATTGTTCGTACAGTTCGGAGAGCATCCACAGCAGGCTGGCAGCGTACAGTTTGGGCATCTGATAGAGCTTCTCGGCGCTGAGGATATTAATCATCCCTTTGCCGCTGGCGTCGGTACGCATCCAGTCTTTGATGTCCAGCATCGGTTCGCCAAAGAAGTGTGCCGCGCCCTGCTGCTCCAGCGACAGCAGTCCGCGCTGGATAGCCCCGACCGAGGCGCTACTGATATTGCCGTACTGATTCTGGAAGGATTTAGCGTTATCGCCAATGTACTGGGTGATGGCCCGCAGGTCTTTGAAATCGAGCAGCAACAGACCCTGGTCATCGGCAATACGGAAGATAATATCCAGCACACCGGACTGCACGTCGTTGAGGTTCAGCAGACGGGCCAGCAGCAGCGGTCCGAGGTCAGATACAGTAGCCCGCACGGGATGACCTTTTTCGCCGAAGATATCCCACACGGTGACCGGATTAGCATGCGGTTGCCAGTCGGTAATGCCGATATTTTTCAGGCGGGCGAGCAGCTTTTCAGAGGCTTGTCCTTCCTCGGCTACACCGGTTAAGTCACCTTTCACATCGGCCATAAATACCGGCACGCCAATCTCGGACAACGATTCGGCCAGTTTCTGTAGCGTGACGGTTTTACCGGTCCCGGTCGCGCCGGTAATCAGCCCGTGGCGGTTGGCCATACCTGGCAGTAAAAACAATTCGGTGTCCGGTGTGCGGGCAATTAGCAGGGGTGCGCTCATTGAGATTTCCTCCATTTATCCTGCCTGGAGTATAGGCAACCGTGACGCACTCTTCACCGCTAAATTGCAGAGATTGTGAGGAGAATTTAACCTGTCTGGAATAGCGGGGAGAATAGCCGGGAAGCTTACGCCACCCGGCAAAGACGATCAGAAGTCGGCTTTAAGCACTACGCGGTAGCGGGCTTTGCCGTCACGCACGTGCTGGATAGCTTCGTTAATTTGCGACATCGGGTACAGTTCGGTGGTGGGCGACACCTTGCTGCGCCCGGCAAACTTCATCAGCTTGCGCAGTTCGAACGGCGTACCGGTCGCCGAACCAGAGATACTGCGATCGCCGGCAATTAAGGTGAACGCCGGAACCGGCAGCGGCTTCAGCACCGCGCCGACGGTATGGAAGTTACCGCCGTAGGCCAGCGCTTCAAAATAGGGCTGCCAGTCGAGATCGACGTTAACCGTGTTAATAATGAGATCGAACTGGCCCGCCAGCGCTTTTAGCGCATCCGGATCGCGGCTGTTGACCACTTTATCCGCCCCCATTGCCAGCACTTCCTGCTCTTTCGCCGGATTGGAGCTGAACGCGGTCACTTCGCAACCCATCGCATGTAACAGCTTAATGGCGATATGCCCCAGGCCGCCGATGCCGATCACCCCGACGCGGCTGGTGGCGGTGATATGGTGCATCAGCAGCGGTTTGAACACCGTGATGCCGCCGCACAGTAAGGGGCCAGCGGCTGCCAGATCGATACTGTCCGGCAGCGGGATCACCCACTGCCAGTCGGCCCGCAGCTTCTCGGCAAAGCCGCCGCGATTAAGAATTGTGGGAACAGACCCTTCCAGACAGTTAATCTGATTACCGCTGATACAGGCGTCGCAATGCCCGCAGCTGCGCGCCGTCCAGCCAACGCCGACGCGCTGACCAACTTTCAGGCCCTTATCCTGCGCCGCGCTGCCGAGCGCCGCCACGCGACCAATCACCTCATGCCCGGCAACCAGCGGATACTGAGAGAATCCCCATTCGTTGTCGATCATCGACAAATCGGAATGGCAGATACCGCAGTAATCGACCTGGACTTCTACATCCTCCGGCTTAAGCTCGCCAGCATCATATTCATAGAGTTCGAGTTCGCTGCCCGCCGCTTTTGCAGCGTAGCTTTTTATCATCGACATCGTGTTTCCCTCAGTGTGGTGTTGAACTGGAAGTGTAGAGCATGGGGAAACGGGACGCTTCGCAGAAGGGGGGATTAAGGCGGTTATTGCGTGGGCTAAACCGTGATGTTGATTGCAGGTACAAAAGGTAATGCTGAAATTTTCAACACTTAGCGAGCCAGACACACGCTGGCGCTTGCATGGTGGCGCATGACAGGTATAATCCACAACGTTTTCCGCATCCCTTCCGTGCCGGAGTGGCGAAATCGGTAGACGCAGTTGATTCAAAATCAACCGTAGAAATACGTGCCGGTTCGAGTCCGGCCTTCGGCACCATTAACACTTCTTTTGACGTTTCCTGAAGTCTACAAATCCAGAAAAAATCCTTAAAAACAAGCCAGTTACCGTATTTCATGGCCTTTGTTGGTCTCTTGTGGTCTACCCTCTTTTGGGGGCATAATCGGGGGCATGTCAATTCGATCAGGATTTGTGCCCCCAAAATGAAACTCAATGCTCGCCAGATAGAGACCGCAAAGCCGAAAGAGAAAGCCTATAAAATGGCTGATGGAGGCGGCTTGTATCTTGAAGTCTCCCCAAAAGGTTCCAAGTATTGGCGCATGAAATATCGCCGCCCATCTGACAAAAAGGAAGATCGGCTCGCTTTTGGTGTATACCCGACGATCACTTTGGCTGAGGCTCGGGGTAAGCGCGATGCAGCAAAGAAATTGTTGTCTCAGGGCATTGACCCCAAAGCTGAGCAAAAGGGGGCACAAGCTGAAATTGAGGGGGCATATTTATTTGAAACTATCGCAAGGCAATGGCACGCAAGTAACCTAACTTGGAGCGAAGATCATAGCCGTCGCGTTCTGCTGACGCTTGAGCAGTATATTTTCCCCTCGATAGGTCAAATTGACGCCAGAACGTTGAGAACCAGCCAGCTTCTCAATCCGATCAAAGCTGTTGATGCGGCAGGTAAACATGATGTTGCGCAGCGACTGATGCAGCGCGTAACCGCAATTATGCGTTTCGGTGTGCAGAATGACCTTCTTGAATCAAATCCTGCCAGTGATATGGCTGGAGCGCTTTTAAGCGTTAAGGCAACCCATCACCCAGCACTACCCCCAAAAAGAATCCCTGAGTTTCTTGAAAGACTATCACGCTATAAAGGGCGACTAATAACACGGCTTGCCGTTGAATTAACGCTACTCACATTTATTCGTTCAAGTGAGATGCGTTTTGCTCGATGGAGTGAGGTTAACTTTGAACGAAGCGAGTGGACGATACCCGGAATTCGTAAACCTATTCCCGGCGTAAAACACTCTGAGCGTGGGATGAAGATGAAAACTGAACATATTGTTCCGCTTAGCAAACAAGCATTTGATATTTTTAAACGTTTACATGCCTTGAGCGGTAAAGGCGAGGTTATATTTCCCAGCGATCATGATCCTAAAAAAGTAATGAGTGAAAATACTGTAAATAGCGCCTTACGTGTAATGGGATATGATACGAAGACAGAAGTATGTGGGCATGGTTTTAGAACTATGGCGCGTGGTGCGCTAAGTGAGTCGAAACTATGGAATGATGATGCCATTGAAAGACAGCTAAGTCACGTTGAACGAAAAAACGTGAAAGGTTCATATATGCATACTTCTGAATATCTTGAAGAAAGAAGATTAATGCTGCAATGGTGGGCTGATTACATTGATGCTAACAAGAATGGATCTATCACACCATATGATTTTGCGCGTGTGCATGGAAAATAATTACCATTGTGGTACTGAGGAGAGATTCAAATGAATAACACTCAATCTGATAATAATTTGTTTTATTTTAATAGGTTAACGTACATTACACCGCACGAAGTGGCGCTTGCTATGAATGGTTTTGACTATGATACCGAAAATGATGAATTGACTGATATTCAATTAAAAGAGGTTATTCGGTTAAGAAAGGCAATAACCAGAAATCTACAATTGATTAATGAATATAAAAACATATCCGCCACGCAAAAAGTGGAGGCGAATTTAGTATTAACTGCCGCTTATATCTTTCAGAGGGAAGATATTGTACCTCCTGAAATTAAGGAAAGAATTGAGAACGCATTGCAACAACAAGTAAAAAATAAAGATTGGGACGATATTTTAATGATGCTAGGAGGAAGTGAATTATATGAAGTTGGTAAAAAGTTAAGGAGTAATGGCAGAGGGCAGTACAGAAAAGATGATGAGGATAATTATAGTTGTAAATTAATTTACTTACTAATTGAGTTGCTTAAGAAACATGGAAAGGGAAATTATAGCGATAATAGTGTTATATATAATGATATTGTTTCTTTTTGTAATGAGAATGAGATTCTATTGAAAGGGGTTAAAAAAGCTACGTTTTATAAGAAAATAAAGCTGGGGAAAGACATTATAAAATACGGAGAGTGAATTTATTATTACTATCTGTATATCTCTCATTAAAAGGGGCTACAAGAGGCCTTAAGGGGCTATAGGGGGTAATACAGTATAATACTGTGGTAATCCCTGAGTAATATGAATCGATAAAACGCAATAATACCTTCTAACGTATGATTTGTTTGTGCTGCATTGCTATCTATATGAATTTTATTGATTTTATTTTGTTGTGCGTTTTCCTCTTCTCGTGTTCTTTCATATGAACATTATTTCTTTTTTCAGTAGAAACTATCACGTTTCAATAGAATCAGCGTTTGTATTAATAGATTCCATTATCACTAGAATCACTTTTTTTCAGTGTTTAAAGTCACCGTGAACTTAAGTAGAACACGGAGTAACAAGATGGAATATGCAAACAACCTTTCAGACAATCAGACTCTTATTTCAGCAAAAGAGGTGTTAAGACGCGTTCAGCGTAGCAAGGCATGGCTTTACAAACAGCTTTCAAATAATACATTTCCCCGCCCAGTAAAAATAGGAACTCGTGCAATTTCATTTGTTGAAAGCGAAGTCGATCACTGGATTCAAGAGCAAATATATGCCTCTCGTGGTGAACGGCATGAAAATCACTAATAAAAAAGCCCGACATATTGAGTTTGTGGGCTTAAAAATATTGTCGCTTACTGAAATTAGCATGGAGCCTGAGAGAACGTCTGTTAGCTTCTCTATTCAGCCTCCTTGCTCTGGCTTAACTTTCCTGCGCTGGCGGCGTTTGATCTCACTTTGCATGGATGTAATGATGAATTGTGACGTACTTTCGTCCTCTTCTTTCACCATTTCCATCGCTTCAACTACGTCATGTGGCACTCGTGCCTTTAAGGCTTGTGATTTAGCATTCTTTGTACCGGTAGCCATTACTGAATCTCCGTATGTTTGGTGGGCCACAGTATACACGGGAAAAGAACAAAGAAAAGCATTGACGTGGGCCACACCTGATATTTATAGTGGGCCACACCTTAAGTGTTCTAGGGTGAAAAAGGCGAAGCCCGGCAGTGCAGCAACACTAACCGGGCCTCTGACCAATCCGCTGTATGAGGAAACGAAGATGGCTAAACAGAAGTGTACCTGGTTATTTGCGGCGATCAACCGCAGTCAACGCAATGCCCGTCCTGTGATGTTAAGGATCACCGCAGATAACGAGCGCTCAGCGCGGCGCAGACTGGCCCCGGACTACGTGCTGAGCTTTGCCGGTCGCATTCCCTGCGGAGGTGAACATGCGTAATTATCCGCAACCCGGCGAACGCTGGCAGCATGAACATGGCTGGACCGTCACGATTATCCGATTAATGGAAGCCACTCCCTCCGTGGCACTGGTTAATCCTGAATTCAGCCGAGAAGTGCTGATACGTTATGACAGCGACAACCAGATTTCTTCCTGCCCTCTGGCATGGTTTGAACAGCGGTATACGCGCCTGTTTGATGCGCCGCTCTTTAAACCTTCACCAGCTCCGGCAGGCGGTAGTGGCTCCGGCCCGCTGACGCTGCACCCGTCAGTGGTATTTACCCGCTGGCGGGAGCGCAGCATACGGCGTTCTGCTGAACCTGACGACAGTCACTATTCAAATTTTCTCTGACAAAACACCGCTGAAAACGGAGTAATCCACGATGAATATTTCAAACGGGCACAACAGTGCTCAGGGCCGCGCTTTGCCTGAAAAACACAATACCGGTGCTTTTGCCTATGGGTTGTCAGAGGACGGTTTTGGAAAGCTGACCCGCGCAAGAAATGCCTGCGACATGCTCCAGCTTCTCTTTTCTGAATACCCGTCTCAGGTCGGAGCACTTGATGCAGGTTGTGCGCCGGGTGTCGCCGCGCTGATGGAATACCTGCGGGCAGATTTGACGGATATTGCGCACAGCTGCGCACTGATTGAAGGAGGTGCCAAATGAACCAGCCGCAGGTTTCCATTTTCCCGGCAGAAATGACCACCGCGCTGTACCGGCGGGCTATTGCATCGGCATGGCGGCAGAAAACGCTGAACGAAACCGGCAGCGATCAGTATGGTCCGCACAGCCTGACGGTTGAGCGTATTGAAATGGCCATTGCCCTGCATATCGAGTGCGCATTGATTAACGAATATGGCGAAGCACAGGGAGCAGCGGCGGCGCTGGCGCTGCTGACTGACATGCTGGAACCATCATTGCTGACCGCGCCGCCGGTACTGACTGTGCACGGCTGTGAAGTGATGGCGGAGCTGTACCGCACGCTTCCGGCGGCCTTTGATGACTTCTGCAGCACGGGTGTGGCGCTGCATCAGGGGGAAGTATGACAACACAGACGGTTACGCAGATTTCAGCCGCCGCGCGGGGGAAATGGCCCGTTATTCTGCAGATGCTGCGTATTGATGTACCTGAAAACGGCAGGCACGGTCCCTGCCCGAAATGTGGGGGCAAGGATCGTTTTCGCCTCGATGACCTTGACGGGCGCGGGACGTGGATTTGCAGCCAGTGCGGCAATGGTGATGGTCTGGATCTGGTTAAGCTCATGACCGGTTACGGCGTCAGAAAGGCTGCGCAGGAGGTGGCGCAGGTGCTTAATGTGCCGGATGTGCAGGAACTGCCCGTTAAGCCCGCCAGGCAAAAAGCCCCTAAACGCGATATGAGCCTTACCGTGGCGGCGCTGATGAAAGAGAGCCACACGGGAGAAAGCCCCTATCTGAACGGGAAAGGATTTGCCGGATATCCGGCCTCCCTGACCGGAAGCGTGCAACATATCAGCGGTAAGGATTTTCCTGCCGGTTCCCTGTTGTTACCGCTCACCACCAACGCCGGAGCCGTGACCGGTGCGCAGCTTATCGCCCCGACGGGTGAAAAAAGTATACTGCCCGGCAGCACGATGAAAGGCGCGTTTGTGGCGCTCAGCCCGTTACCGTCTGAACCGCCGGTACAGGTGGTGATTACCGAAGGTTACGCCACGGCACTGACGGTGAGCCAGCTCACCGCCGGATGCGTAGTGGCTGCCATATCTGCAGGCAACCTGCCCAACGTGGCGCAGTCGCTGCGGGCACGCTGGCCTGAGGTAAAAATTATCATCGCCGGTGATAACGATTTTCAGGACGGGGGCGAAAATCCCGGCAGATCCTTTGCTGAACGGGCTGCAAAAGCCGTCGGCGGCTGGATGACGTTGCCACCGGGAGAGATTAAGGCTGACTGGAATGATTTCCATCGGGAGCACGGTATTACCCGCGCCCGTGAAGCCTTTCGTAATGGTCTGGTGCTGTGTGGGGAGGGCCGCACGCAGCTGCCGCACGGATTCCGTCTTACCCAGGAATATCTCTGGTATGAAAAACAGGTACAGCGCAACGGTGAAACGGAGATCCAGAACGTCAAAATATGCAACCCGCTGCGTGTGACGGCAATCACCTGCGATGCTGATGGCGGTAACTTCGGGCGACTGCTGGAGTGGGAAGATACGTGGGGTGAGCGCCGCCGCTGGGCGATGCCGATGGAAATGCTGAGCGGCAGCGGTGAGGAGCTGCGCCGGGTACTGCTGGTCAACGGACTGTCCTATATCAGCACCACCGGTGAGGCCCGCGCACGCCTTATGGAATATATCTCTCTTTGTAAACCGGAACGCCGCGTGACCTGCGTCAGCCGCACCGGCTGGCATGGTCAGGTTTACGTCCTGCAGGATGAGGTCAGCGGTGAAGGTGCAGAGGGTGTCATTCTCCAGACCACTTCCGTGCAGGGTCGCGATTTCCGCGTGTCGGGCACAACGGAGGAATGGCGGGAGCACGTTTCCCGCTACTGCACCGGCAACTCCCGCGTGGCGTTTGCCGTCAGTCTGGCGTTTGCTGCCCCCCTGTTACGGTTGGTTGGTATGGACGGCGGCGGCTATCACCTCAAGGGGGAATCGACGGACGGTAAGACCACCACCATGAAAGCGGCAACCTCCGTCTGCGGCGGGCCTGACTACTGGCAGACGTGGCGGGCAACCGGCAACGCGCTGGAGGGATGCGCCAGCCGCCGCAACGATGCCGCCATGATGCTCGATGAGATCCGGGAGGTGGACGGACGCGAGGCAGGCAATATCGCCTACATGCTGGCAAACGGTCAGGGCAAGGGCCGTGCCGGTACGGACGGTGAGCTGCGCACCCGTAAGCAATGGCGGCTGCTGTTCTTTTCAACCGGCGAGCTGTCACTGACCGAACATGCGGCAAAAGCTGGTGAGCGTACCTTTGCCGGGATGGAAGTCAGGATGATCCAGATCCCCAGCGATTCCGGGAAATTTGGCGTATTTGAGGAGCTGCACGGCTTCGACAGCGGCAAGGCACTGGCGGAACATCTGGAGTGGGCCACGTCCAGCTACTACGGTTCGCCGTTCCGGGAGTGGCTGAAAGCCCTGACCGCTGACCTTAACGGGCTGACGGCACAGGCAAAGTCACTGATGAAGGAATATACCGCCGCGCTGACCCCGAAAGATGCGGGTAATCAGGTGGGCCGGGCCGTCAACCGATTTGCACTGGTGGCGATGGCGGGCGAGCTGGCAACCCGTCTGGGGATCACCGGCTGGCCTGAGGGTGAAGCGCTGCGGGCAACCCGCGTCTGCCTGAACGCATGGCTGAAAGATCGCGGGCATACTGCCAATCAGGAAGATATTGCCGCGCTGGAGCAGGTACGCAGTTTCTTTACCGCGAATCAGTACAGCCGCTTTGCAGACTGGCACGACGAGCGCAACCGCCCTGGCAATATGGTGGGCTGGCGCAGGGTGGAGAAAGGCAGTACCGCGCAGGGCACGGAAGCCGTCACCACGTTCTACGTCATGCCGTCCGGCTGGAAAGAAATCTGCCGGGGATTTGACCCACGCAAGGTGGCGCGTTTGTGCGCGGATCGTGGATACCTGCTGCCCTCCACCGATGGCAAGCTACAGACAACCATTCGCCCGCCAGAGATGAATCCCCGCAGACTCTATGTCTTCAACAGCGAGGTGCCGGGTTAAGGCTTTGCGTGAGTCTTATTTATTAAGGGTAACAGGTGAAACAGGTGGAACAACCGTATTTTACAAGGGCTGAGCCTGTTCCACCTTTTGAAATAGTGAGGTGGAACAGGTGGAACGCCAGCCGATCTGCTGTTCCACCTTGTTACCCGCGATGTTCCACCTGTGCTGTGCATATAAATACTTTATAAAACAATGCTGTAACACATGTTTCACCTGTTCCACCACAGCAGGGACATAACGCAGACTGAAACCGAGGCATTTTTATCTGGCTGGCTTTCATAGCCACGCCTGAATAACTGCAAACGCCCGTTGTGCCAGCCACCACACACTGAGCATCGATAGTGCGCTTGTGTCAGCCACGACACAATTGACGTAACGAAGCAACCCGACAGGAGAAGTCATGAACAACACCGCAGAGAATACCAGCCTTTCCACTTTTCCGGCTGTAACGCAGCGGGCACTGGAAACCCTGAACACAACCAGAAACGCATGGCTTGAAGCACGTCGTCAGCAAAAAGCGGCAGCAGATAATATTGCGACAATCCGCCAGCGCCGCGCTGAAATGGAAGCCACGACTAACGCGCTGAATGAGGAGTGGCGCACGCTGTTTCGTGAAAGTCAGGGCGTAGTCTCAAAGGAAATGAAAAAACTGCGCACGGAAATTGCGCTGGGACGAGAAACGCTTGAGGATTTTGATGAACTGCTGGCAGCTCAGGAAAGCGAAAATGCCTTATTACCGCAGGAGGCCGGGAAATTAGCCGGGCAGTATATCAGCGCACATAACACCCTTGTGGAAATTCGCGCAAAGCAAATCTGGGAAGACTTCATGCAGTCGCATGGTAAGGCGTTAATCCAGACACTGAGCCTGCTCAAAACCACAATGGGGCGGGAAGCCAGTGCCGTTGTGGGTGTGGTGAATTCAGTTAATGACCCGGACACAGTACTGAAAGACTTTATTCACAAACATATCACCAAACCGGCTCTTACTAACGCTGCGATGCCGGAACAGGACCCGGTATTTAAACTGGCAGGTGTTGCGCCGGATTATGCTGCCCTTGCTGATTTCCGCAAACTTCCCTCTCCGGCGGCCCTTCATAAAATGAAGATCCGGCAGGAACGTGAAGAACTGCAAAAACGTAACCGAGCCGCGGAGGGTATCTGATGGCACTTAAATGTCCCGAATGCGGCACTACGGCACACGCCAGAACCTCCGCCTATGAAGCACCATCGGTTAAACGCTCATGGTATCAGTGCCAGAATCTTGAATGTTCCTGCACATTTACCGCACTGGAAAGTGTGGATACGATAATTATGAAACCCAGGCGCAATGAACAGGAATCAGATGAACCGGAAGAGCCTGAAAAGCAAAAGAAAACGCTCAATCGCTATGGCTCTGCATCAAAACTGTCAAGCCGTCAGCAAATCCCTGTCTGATCAACATAAAACGCCCACGTAATCCCGGTACTGTACCGGGATTTTTTACGCCTTTTTCCTGGCTGGCCTGAGAGCGCATGAGTGCATGTCTATGGTGCATGAAAACGCATGAGTCTCATGCGCCGTTTTTGACGCGAAAGCCCTTGTGTGGCGGCTCCTGAGACGATTTACGGGGTGCATGAAAACCATTCTGTTAAGCGAAGCGGGCAGGCGGGCGGGGCAGTGCGCGCTTAGTTTCAAAACATGAAGTTGTTGATTGCTGAGGTATCAAGTAAAGTTGCATTGTATAGTTCCTACACCATTGAGGTGACATATGAATGTCGAGCAAATTCGCCCGCGCATTAGCAAAAATTTGAAAAATTTATTTCTAGATCCTAATAACTACCGTTTTGTTGACAATGACCAGCACAAGCCAGTCTCAGAAAAGGACATGCTAGATCCAACAATTCAGCGTAGGACTCGCTTTTTTATAGAAGGAAATAGACAAGAGAATATCAAAGATCTAATAGCAAGTTTTAAAGCTAATGGATACTTAGATGTTGATGTTATTCAAGTAAAGGATTTAGGAGATAACAATTATTTAGTCCTTGAAGGAAATCGTCGTGTAACGGCGCTGAAAGCATTGCAGGAAGCACATGAAAAGGGTTTTGATATTGGAAAACTAGACCCATCTATTTTTAGAAGTGTGCCTTTCGAAATCCATAATAATCAAGATGTTGAAAAACATCTGATTGTGATGGGATTAAAGCATATAAGTGGCAATAAAAAGTGGTCAACATTTAACCAATCCAAACTGCTTTATGATTTTTTAAAACCATATGAAGACAAAACTCGAGATGAGTATGTTGAAAAAGAAGATGAGCTAGTTAGTTCGCTCGGTATTTCTAAAACTCGTCTTCGCTCTATGCTTAGAGTTTATAATCTAATTTCCTTATATAAAACAAGTGAGTATGGTGAGCAATTCGAACCAAGTATGTTTGGTATTTTTGAAGAAATAATCAAAAAGCCTGTAATTAAATCTTGGTTAGACTGGAGTGATAACGGTTATTATGCTCGAAATTTAGTGAATCTTGATAGGCTTTTTTCGTGGATCTCTAAAACAGATGAATACCTTGAGAAAAATGAGCTAGAAGATGACATTGAAGAGGAAAGTAATGGTGAATACGTTGAGCTAGAACCAATAATTACTAAATCTCTTGAGATACGAGATCTTGCTCTGTTCATCAATAATGAAAAAGCCTTGAAGGTAATGGAGGATGAGCGTAGCCTTGCAAGAGGATTAGCTGCGAGCGGTTCAGTAAATCAGCAAAACTATAAAAATGCTTTAAGCAAGCTTGAAGACTCCTTGAAGGATTTAAATTTATATAGTAGCCTCATAAACCAAGAAGATTTGCGCTTATTAGATGATGCAAAAGAAAAACTAACACAAATAATGCCAAAACAGACGGCTATAAATATCGAAGGAGGAAACTATACAACTAATTTTGAGTATGGAGTAAAAAAACACTTTAAATCTATTCATATCAAAAAATATAAATTCTTTAAAAATTTCTCATTGGATAATTTCAATAAGATTAATATCATTGCTGGGTTTAATAATGCTGGGAAAACTTCTTTACTTGAAGCGATTTACTTATTGACGCAGCGTAATGATATATCATCGCATTTTAATCTTATTAGGCAAAAAAATAAAATCAGTACTTTGAGTCCAACATTGTTGAATGCTCTTTTCCAAGATAAAATAATCTTATCAGGAGTGTTTGATGATAGTAATGTTACTGTTGAAATGATTAAATATGATGATTCTTCAATTGATAAACAAGATGACTATATAGCGTCTTATAGCTTAAAGTCTAGCATTGATGGAGAATTTAGAAATAACACAGTCCATACTTTTATTCATGAACGTATGAGAAGGAATGCTGATCAAGTTTCGCATTTGTGTTCATCGTCATTTAAAAGCCCTTATTTCTACGATATAGACGATTTGCTCACTGATTATAACAAAAGTATAGGTGCAAGTTTAACGTCTGTAACTGACTCAGAGTCAGATGATTTAAATATACAATCCGCTATCGGCCTGGTTATTGAATTTATGAATAAAATTGAGCCAACGATAAAAGATGTCAGATTCACTGAGGACATGGAGCTCAAAAGGTTTATCGTAGAATCAGCATATGATTTTAACAGAAGTTTCGATCTTACGTCTTATGGAGAGGGTATTCAGCGCATCTTTTATATAGCCTTATCTTTTGCTGCGTGTCGCAACGGTGTACTTTTTATTGATGAATTTGAAACTGCGATTCATTATAGTTTACTATTGGAGTTTACTAAATTTACGCAACAACTTGCAGAACGTTTCAATGTGCAAGTGTTCCTTACGTCACATTCGGGGGAATGTATCACAGCTTTTTTAAATAACGATTATAACAATGATTGCATTACTGGATTTCAGTTAAGCAAAGTTGACGATAAAGTAGTAGTGAAAAGGGCTGATGGCGAAAGATTTGGCTATTTGATAAAAAATATTGATCTTGATATTAGAGGCTAAAATTGTGAGTGTATCTTATAATAGAGTCATAGTTGCCTTTTGTGAAGGACAGCATGACGTCGCTTTTCTTAGCAGAATTCTTTTAGTTAATGGATTCCTACTTCAAGATCTCAAAATTGGTCAATTACCTCCACCGTTTGATAAACGCTTTGAAAAAGAACTAAGTCAAGTAAGAATTCCAGATAAAAAACTTGGTTTTCAGCCAAACGGGCCGAAACTACCTTCTGTTTGTTTCTATCATGATGGAAACTTAATTTTTATACATAATCTAAATGGTGATGGCAGAAGTCGTGAAAGGGCTGAGTTAGTTACTATGTATAAAGAACTTTCTGGTACAGATGACTTCAGTATAGAAATTGCATATAGATTTTTATACTTTTTTGATGCTGATGAACTTGGCATTGATGCAAGAATAACAGATATTAAAAATGAGATAGGTTTAGAAGAAGCTACTCAACTCTCCAATGGTAGTATTATTGATTTCGATGGGAGTGAATGGGGTGGTTATATTTTTCATGATGTTCAAACTCAGCTTGGTACCTTAGAGGATCAATTGTTAGGTTATTTTCATAACAAAAGCCAACAATTGCAGCAAGATATTTTGAGTTTCCTTCAAACTAATTTATTGATACAAGAAAGAACGAAGCGATTTATAAGTTCTAATGCTGGTGAAAGTTATAGTGGAAGATCTCAGTATTACGAAAAAAAATCCGTTTTAGGTATGTATGCTCAGCTCCAGTTTTCAGGTGTTAGTAATGCTGTTTTGATTAGTAACACAGATTTTTTAAAAGCTGTCGATATTAATGGATGTCAGCAATGTACTCTAATTAATAGACTTTTTATGTGACAATAATAAAGGCAGAGATTAATTTCTCTGCCTTTATGACAGATTTTATTGGTCAAAAAATGTTAAAGATGATTAATCTGAAGTTATCTCAGATTTCTGATGTTCAGGTTCGTGTCCGGTAAGCGGATCCGAACCAGAGTGCCTACATTGAAAAATCTCTTTTTTAGTAAAATTTAGGTTGTTACTCTTGTAATGGGGGCATAAAAAGGGGCATTAATCCATTTTTAAATGTAAAAACAATTAAAATACAGCTGGTTAATTAAATGTTCGAGTCCGGCCTTCGCACTCACCCTCTAAACACCTCCTTCCTGTGCCACTCCACAAAACCTTCTTTTGGATAATTCTCGCGCATCATCGGTAGAGCAATCTCCTTCCCGTCGAAATCCCAGAATAGTCTGCCCACCATGCCGCTGCCATTTACTGCGGGTGACACCTGAACTCGCATACTCTCATCCAGCCCAATCGAACCTTTATCAAATGCTTTATGGTGGATTGCACACAGCGCCAGGCCGTTTGAAATCTCGCACGGGCCGCCGTGCTGTTTCCATTTAATATGGGCGGCCTCTAGGGCAACCGAAGTGCTGTCGTGGCGCATATTGAAGCCACAAATGGCGCATTTATAGTTATAGGCACGCAGAACCTGCTGGCGGAACAATGGGTCCCGCTGTTTGCGGATTTGCAGGATATCAAACCCCAGTTCATCCGCGATCTCTTCCTGGATGCTTTCGGTGAAGTGAGCCTCGAGAATTTGCTGTGCCAGGGTGTTAATGAGGTTTTTGCTCTTTTTCAGTAGGGCAAAATGCTGTTCATCAAAACCTCCCACAACGTTATGCGTCACCAGTTCTCCGGCGGGGGGCTGTTTGCTGCTGCCGGATGTTGAGCAATGCTCGGCGTTTTGGAGCTCCCAGAATCCATCGCCCTGTAAGCGCCAGAAGGGCATATCCGGGCGGTACTGCGCGCGCTGTGGTCCAAATCGCTCCAGCAGGCTATGCAAGGGGGCGCGAACTTCTGAACCGTAATCAAACAGGCGGTCATGGCCTTGCTGATACCCCGCCAGCACGTGAAGCAGCAGTAGGGGCTTGTGCGGCGCGCGCTGTTCGCCTTTACGCCAGATGGTGATGTCAGCAATTGCCTGTTGCAGGGATTTACTAGAAGTCATTGATTTCATTTTCGGGTAAATAATTGCGATGATGCTCGCAAAATATCACTTAATCAAGCGTTGCTGTGCCTATTACGGCCAACACTAAAAATAATATTCATTATCGAATTCGCAGATTAATTAAAAAACTTTTTTCGCCATATTATTTTTAAGTTATTCAAGCTTATTCATAGGGGGTATTTTATAAAAATAAACATTGCTTTAGTAAGTGTTATTTTTTCTAACGATACGGAAAGAAAAGGTTATTTCCTGGGGTGTTATGCTAGTTTCTGCTTACTAATAAAAGCAATATCGGTAATTTGAATTGTTGGGTTTATCATATTTTAAACATGCATTACATTCCCTTTATATTTTTGAATGTTTGGCAGAAATAGGACGCTCGGTTCCCAAAACACAGAGTGAAATAGATATGGGTGAAGATAAAATTATTCCCTTTGACGAAATGGTCTACGGATACACCACATCAAAAAAGGCGCCAGTGGGCGCCTTTAAACCTGACCATCACCCCTCTGGTTTTGCTAGATGGATAAGCGTGTCGATACGCGCAGGGGAGAGCGGTTCGCGCGGCTGCGGCAGCGGCCAGCCGTACAGCCAGCGGGCGCTGGTGGCGCAGACTTTTCCCTGGCAGGCCCCCATTCCACAGCGTGAGGCGAGCTTTGCCGCTTGCCAGCTTTCGGCGTTTTGCACGTCGCCACAACGAATATCCTCACAACGACAGAGCAGCGTATCTGCGGTGGTCGCGGCTTTTAGCGACTCCGGCAATGCAAAAGTCGTATGCAGCGCGTGGGCAAAACGCTGCCAGCGGGCGCGCGCGGAGATGGCGCTTTGGGCTTTTTGCGGACAATTTGCGGCGGCGTAGCCGGCAATTTCTCCCTCGGCTAACGCCAGCTCGCTGCCGCCAAAGCCGGTGCATTCTCCTGCCGCATAGATATCCTGCACACTGGTGCGTTGATCCGTATCGACCCAAATAGCCTGATTTTCTGTTTTGCAGCCAAAGATGGCGCCAGGTTCTATATTCGGTACCAGCCCATAGCCAATGGCCAGCCTGTCGCAGGCTATCTCTCGGGTTTGTCCCTGGTGGCGCACGGTCACTGACTGCAGACAGGTATCACCCTGCGCTTGGATGACCTGGCTTGCCGGATGATAGCGGGCTGGAAAGAGCTCGCCGAACTGACGCAATTTTTCAGGCCAGCGCCATAGCCCGGTTGCGAAACGGGCCAGTGCGGTCATCGGTGCCTGTTCGATGATGGCAACAATATTCCCGCCAGCGCGTTTCACCGTACTGGCGACCGCCAGCAGAAGAGGACCGCTGCCTGCAATGACCACGCGTTCCCCTTTGAGTCGCAGGCCATGTTTTATCTGCGCCTGCAGGCCTCCGGCCCCCGTCACATTGGGTAGCGTCCAGCCAGGAAAAGGCAGCGAGAGTTCTCTGGCGCCGCAGCATAAAATCAGCCGCTGCCAGCGGATTTCGCCGCAGTCGTCTGCGGTTTCGAAGACTACGGAATGTGGGGTGGGGCGGGCAATTAGCCGGGCACCGCTCAGCAGTGTGATGTTGGGATGTTCAGCTACCGCCTGACGAAGCCGTCTGGCGTGCCGGGGGAGTGAGACCTGCGGCCCGTCGCGCCAGATTTGCCCGCCGGGGCGCGGGTTGTCATCAAGGATTATCACTGATTTTCCACAGCGTGCGGCAGCCAGCGCCGACGACAATCCGGCTGGCCCTGCGCCAAGGATCAGGATCTCACAGTCAACGCTTTGCATGATGGCTCCTTTCAATCACCATTTCGGGCTGGCATTCCGTCTGGCAGGCGAGCACCCGGTGTCCGTTCACCGTGACGCGGCACTCCTGGCACACTCCCATTCCGCAGAAGGGCGCGCGCAGTTGACCACTCACCGAACGACGGGTCACGCCGTTGCCCACCAGGGCCAGTGCTGCTGCAATACTCATTCCGACGGGAACCTCACAGCTCTGGCCGTCGATAATTACGTTCAGGGTTGTCATGCGATGGCCTCCTGCTTGTGCAGGCGTGCGGGGAGCCAGGCGTCCGGGGATACCGCCGGGCGCTCGCCAAGGATCTGGGCGCAAAGTAACTCGGCGGTTGCTGGCGCGGTTGTGACGCCCAGTCCTTCATGTCCCAGCGCCAGCCAGATACCCGGACGTGCAGGATGTGGGCCAATCAGCGGGTTACCGTCAGCCGATGCCGCGCGAAAACCGCTCCAGCAACGAATGATATTAAGTGCCTCAAGAGAGGGTAAAAAATGGCGCGCGCGCGCCAGCATCTGTGCCAGCAGGGGGAGGTCAACCTCGCGGTCGGTGTTATCAAACTGGCGGGAGGAGCCAATCAGCAACTGTCCGGTGGGGCGTGGCTGAATGTTAAAGGCCACTGAGGTACCGCATGCATGGGCGCTGGCACCGTATCCCAGCTCTACCAGCTGGTGGCTGAGCAAGGGGCCGTAGCGGTCGGTGATCGCCAACTGACCTTTTTTGAGCCTGAGCCAGTTTTCACCCAGCAGCGCATTGGCCCCCAGACCGCTGGCGATGACGATGGCGGGCGCGCGCAGTCGTTTACCGCTGTGTAGGGTGACGTAAGGGGCATCAACAGAGAGGGCGCTATCCCGAAGATGCGTTAAATCAGCATCGTTAATAAACCAGCGGGCGACGTTTGGGGCGTAAACTATCCCGTCGCCGGGGACCCACAGCCCGCCAGCGAGCCCGGTGGTGAGCAGCGGTTCGCGCGCGGCAAGCCGATCGCGGGTCTGCATTTCGCTGACAACCTGGTATTGTGCCATCCGTTGTTGCTTTTCTTCTGCCAGCGCAAGCTCTTGCGGCGTTTCCGCCAGCCACAGCGTGCCGCATCCGCGCCAGGCACAGCTTTCCGGCATCCGGGGCGTCAGTTTGCGCCAGCTCTCCAGAGACCAGGCGGAGAGTGCGAGCTCCGCAGGATCGTCATCCATGCACACCAGGTGGCCCATACCCGCCGCCGTCGCGCCCGCATTGCCGTCATCGACCAGCGTGACTCGCTGCCCGCGAGCGGCCAGTTGCCAGGCGCAGGCGGCCCCGATAATCCCGGCACCGATGACGATGACGTCACTTTCGATCACAGTGAGATCCCCCAGCAGAACGGATCTTCAGGATTGAGGATCAGCTTGTTATCGCCACAGACCCATGCCTCCCCGCGGATCGTCGGGACGATCTTGTCGCCATGCGGCACGAAATGCGCCGTAAATTCGCTGCCGATGATGCTCGCCTGCCGCCAGGATTCTCCGGATTTGAGTTTTCCGTCCTCTGCCAGACAGGCCAGTTTGGCGCTGGTGCCGGTGCCGCAGGGCGATCGATCCCAGGCTTTACCGGGACAAAGAACAAAGCTGCGGCTGTCCGCGCGATCATCTTCTGCAAACAGTTCGATATGATCGATAATGCCGTCATGTTCACCACGGATGCCTGCACGATCTAACCCTTCACGGATTGCCCATGCGTACTCCGTCAATTCAGGGATCTTTTCCGGCGAGACCGCGAACGGATGATCGTTGACGAGGAAAAACCAGTTGCCGCCCCAGGCGATATCACCCGTTACCGTACCGTGGACGGTTTCAACCTGTACCTGCTTACGCCAGCGGTAGGCCGGCACGTTTTCGACCGAGACGCTGCCGTCTTCGTGCAGCGTGGCGGTCACATCGCCCACCGGCGTTTCAATCAGATGTTTACCGGGTTGAATGCGCCCAAGCCATGCCAGCGAGGCAATCAGCCCGATGGTGCCGTGACCGCACATGTTCAGAAAGCCGCAGTTGTTAAAGAAGATGACTCCCGCCGTGGCCTGTGGCGAAACCGGTTCACAGAGCAATGCACCGACCAGAACGTCGTTACCGCGTGGCTCAAGAATAATGGCTTTACGCCAGTCGTCGTAGTCGCGGGAAAAGCGCTCCCGACGCTCGCTCATGCTCCCCGTACCCAGATCCGGAAAGCCGTCGATGACCAGGCGAGTGGGTTCACCGCCGGTGTGAGAATCAATCACTCTCAGTTCACTGTACTGCGCTGTCATAGGATCTCCGGAAAGTTAATATTTTGTTGCTAAATGCTGACGCAAGCCTTGCGTCCCGGCTTGATCGCTTTCGTCACCGCAAATGACGAAATCAGCATAATGGCCGCTGTCATCGTTAAGTCGGTATCATATTTATTTGTTATTAATCATTTCGTTAGTGGTGTGGTAAACCAAAAAAGGCAACCGCGCCAGTGGCTGGAAAAGGGGAAGTTATAAATCTACGGCAGGATCGCAAAACGCAGTAAGGATGCTTGCTCGGTTAACAAAAAGTTAATAAATATTCAGGTCACTAATCGGGAGGAAGCATGATGTCCTGTGTGATTAATGATGTGCGGGCCCCGTCGCCGGTGCCGGAAGTGGCTGAACTTAGCCAGATATGTGAGGGGGTGGCGCGTCAGCGTCCGGACAATATCCAGACGTTGCTCCATGCGATGGCATTGATTGCGCCGCTGCTCAATGCCATTCCGAATGTGGTTTTTTTTATCAAAGATGTGCAGGCCCGCTATTTGATGGTCAATATGACCCTGGCACGACGCTGCGGGTTTAAGACGGTGGTTTCTCTGCTGGGTAAAACTTCTGCTGATGTTTTCCCTTCAGCGCTTGGGCTGGGCTATACCGAGCAGGATATGCGGGTGCTGCGCGAAGGGGTAACGCTACGCGATCAGCTGGAAATGCATCTCTACAACGGTCGTGAACGCGGCTGGTGTTTGACTCAGAAGCTGGCGCTGCGGGATGCGCAGGGCCAGGTCATCGGTATGGCGGGGATTTCACACGATCTGCAGGAAGCGCAGGCGCGTCACCCGGCGTGGCAGAGGCTGGCGATCGTCGACGATCATATCCGCAACCATTATCACCGTCCCATCGCGATGGAAGAGCTAACCGCCCTGAGCGGTATGTCGGTGGCGCAAATTGAGCGCTACTGTAAGCGTATTTTTCATCTCACGCCGCGCCAGATGATCCACAAAGTTCGGCTGGAAAAAGCCACCGAACTGCTGGCGGGCGATACGCCGATTACCGATATTGCGTTGCAGTGCGGTTATACCGATCACAGCGCGTTTAGCCGCCAGTTTAAGGCGATGACGGGCTCTACGCCGCGTGATTTTCGCATTACGCTTGCCGGGTAAGACACACTCACTGTGCTAATTTCGTCATCAAAGAGGAAGAAAACCACCAAGCAGTCGGTCGCCTGAAACGTCAATCTGTCAGTGAATATTCACCATTTATTCACTTTCAATTAACAAATTGACGACAAGGAACCGAACATGAGCAAGAAAGCCATTCACTGGAGCGGTGTATTCCCGGCAGTCAGCACCCAGTTTCGTAGCGATTATTCCCTGGATCTGGATGCCACCCACACGGTGATGAAAAACCTGGTCAAGGATGGTGTTTCTGGTCTGGTGGTGTGCGGCAGCGTGGGGGAGAACACCTCTCTGACCACGCAGGAAAAGCTGCAGATCATCGAGGTAGCGAAAGATGCTGCGGGCGGTCAGATCCCGGTCATTGCGGGGGTGGCCGAATTCACCACCGCGTTTGCACAGAAGATGGCGAAAGAGGCAGAGCGCGTGGGCGTCGACGGTATTATGGTGATGCCTGCGCTGGTGTATTCCTCAAAACCGCATGAAACAGCGGCCCACTTCCGCAGTGTGGCTACGGCTACCGACCTGCCTATCATGGTGTACAACAACCCGCCGATTTACAAAAACGACGTGACGCCGGATATCCTGGCGACGCTGGCCGACTGCGACAACATCGTCTGCTTCAAAGACTCCTCCGGCGATACCCGCCGTTTTATCGACTTACGCAACTCCGTTGGCGACCGCTTTGTGCTGTTCGCTGGGCTGGATGATGTGGTGGTCGAGAGCATTGCCGTTGGGGCGGAAGGCTGGATCTCCGGAATGTCGAACGCCTTCCCGCGTGAAGGGGAGACGTTGTTCCGCCTGGCGAAACAACAGCGTTATGAGGAAGCGATGGCGCTTTACCGCTGGTTTATGCCGTTGCTGCATCTGGATGCGCGCCCGGATCTGGTGCAGTGCATCAAGCTCTGTGAAGAATTGCTGGGGCGTGGCAGCGCCATTACCCGTCCACCGCGTCTGGCGCTGGAAGGGGATACCCGTGCGCAAGTGGTGGCGATTGTTGAGAAGGCGCTGGCGACCCGTCCACAGCTGCCGGATGTCGGCCTTTAAGTAAAGGAGTGATGATGACGCTACCTCTCTCTGTTTCGGGTCAGCAGTTTATCGCCGGACGCCGCGTGGCAAGCGGTGAGGCGACGCTGCCAAGCCAGCGTGCTGCTGACGGCAAGCTGACCGGATACCATTTTTACCCGGCCTCTCGTGAGGAGGCCGCCGCCGCGGCGGAGGCGGCTGACCAGGCGTTTCCTGTCTATTCACAGACTGCGCCGGACGTGCGTGCCCGCTTTCTCGACACTATTGCCGACGAGCTGGATTTGCTCGGCGAGGATTTTTTCGCCATAGCCCACCAGGAAACGGCGCTGCCGCTGGCGCGGTTACAGGGAGAGCGTACCCGTACCAGTAATCAGCTGCGCATGTTTGCCGGGGTGCTGCGTCGGGGCGATGCCTTTGGCGTACGTATTGATACCGCACTCCCTGACCGCCAGCCGCTGCCGCGCCCGGATCTGCGTCAGTTTCTGACCGCGCTTGGCCCGGTGGCGGTGTTCGGGGCCAGCAATTTTCCGCTGGCCTTTTCTACGGCAGGAGGCGATACCGCATCCGCGCTGGCGGCGGGTTGTCCGGTGGTGGTGAAAGCCCATCCCGGACATATGGCGACGGCGGAATTGACTGCCCAGGCGATTGTGCGTGCGGTCGCGGCATCTGGCCTGCCTGCGGGCGTTTTTAACATGATTTTCGGCACCGATATTGGCGCGGATCTGGTTCGCCATCCGGCGATTCAGGCGGTGGGTTTTACCGGTTCGCTGCGCGGCGGTAAGGCGCTCTGGCAGCTGGCGCAGCAGCGTCCGCAGCCGATCCCCGTCTTTGCGGAAATGTCGGCCATTAACCCGCTGATTATTCTGCCGCAGGCCGTCGCCACGCGGGCAGAAACGCTGGCCAATGAGCTGGTGTCCTCTTTCACTCTGGGATGTGGACAGTTTTGTACCAAGCCGGGGCTGATCCTTGTCTTACGCGGCGAGGGTATGTCCCGCTTCACGCAGGCACTGAAGGTCGCGGTTGACCTGGCACCGGCACAGATCATGCTGAATGCCCCAACGCTTGCCCATTATGAAGAGGGTGTCAGCGCGCTTGAGGCACATCCGCATATTCAGCGTCTGGCAGGGTCTGATGAATCGGTCATCGGCCGTGCGCAGGCCCGGTTGTATCAGGCTCCGGCTTCGCTGCTGCTGGCACAGGATCCACTGCTACAGCAGGAGGTGTTTGGCCCGCTGGCGGTGTTGGTCGAGGTTGCCGATGAGGCGGAGTTGCAGTCCATTTTGCGCGTGATTCCGGGCCAGTTGACTGCAACCGTGCACGCCGATTCTGATGATGGGCCGCTGGCGCAGCGCCTGCTGCCAGCCCTCACTGAAAAAGCGGGACGCGTTTTGTTTAACGGTTATCCGACCGGTGTCGAGGTCTGTGATGCCATGGTGCACGGCGGCCCGTGGCCTGCCACCACCGATGCTCGCGGTACCTCGGTAGGGACGCAATCCATCGACCGTTTTTTACGCCCGGTATGCCTGCAAAATGTGCCTGCCGCGCTGCTTCCGCCTGCTGTCCAGGATGACAACCCTCTGAACCTGCTGCGCCTGATTAACGGGCAGTGGACCCGGGAAGCCATTTCCCCCTCTGTTGACTGAAGGGCATGACCATGACGATTCACTCTACGCACCAAACACAGGCCCGCGTTGCTGAGGTGGGTAAATTTAAAAAGCAGCTAACGCTAACCGACCTGACGTTTATTGGGCTTGGGGCTATCTTCGGTTCCGGCTGGTTGTTTGCCGCAAGCCATGTGGCATCGATTGCCGGACCTGCGGGCATTGCCTCGTGGGTCATCGGCGGGATTGCCGTTCTGCTGCTGGGGATTGTCTATTGTGAACTGGGCGCAGCACTGCCTCGTGCCGGAGGGATTATCCGTTATCCGGTTTTTTCCCACGGTGAGTTGATGGGGTATCTGCTTGGATTTATTACGCTGATTGCGTTTTCAAGCCTCATCTCCATAGAGATTGTTGCCGCGCGGCAGTATGCGGCAGCATGGTTCCCGATGCTGACTCAAACTGGCTCAAGCGACCCAACGCTGCTGGGATGGATAGTGCAGTTTTTGCTGCTGTGTTTGTTCTTCGGGCTGAATTACTACAGCGTAAAAACGTTTGCCCGTTCCAATAACATCATCAGTATTCTGAAATTTTTGGTGCCGTTAGCGGTCGTTGTAACGCTATTTACCTTTTTCAAACCTGAGAACCTGCACGTTCAGGGGATTGCACCCTTTGGTATGTCGGGCGTTGAGGCTGCGATTAGCGCCGGTGGGATCATCTTCGCCTACCTGGGGTTGACGCCAATTATTTCTGTGGCGAGTGAAGTCAAGAATCCGCAGCGTACCATCCCGGTGGCGCTGATTTTATCCGTGGTGCTGTCGACGATTATTTACGTGCTGTTGCAACTGGCATTTCTTGGCAGTATTCCGACCGATATGTTGGGTGGCGGCTGGGCAGAGATCAGCAAGCAATTTTCGCTGCCGTACCGGGATATCGCCATTACGCTCGGTATGGGCTGGCTGGCGTTTATGGTAGTGTGCGACGCGATTGTCTCCCCAAGTGGTACCGGCAATATCTACATGAACGCCACGCCGCGCGTGATTTATGGCTGGGCGAAAGCAGGCACCTTCTTTAAGACGTTTACCCACATCGATAAAGAGTCTGGCATTCCGCGTCCGGCGCTGTGGCTGACCTTTGCATTGTCTATCTTCTGGACATTGCCGTTCCCGTCATGGGAACAACTGATAAGCGTGGTGTCGGCGGCGCTGGTACTGAGCTACGCCATTGCCCCTGTCACAGCGGCGGGGCTACGCCGTAATGCACCGGATTTGCCACGTCCATTCCGCGTGCGTGCCTTCGGGATTATCGGTCCGGTGTCGTTTGTGATTTCGGCGCTGATTGTATTCTGGTCTGGCTGGGGCACGCTGTCATGGCTGCTGGGGCTGCAGATTGTGATGTTTGTCGTCTATGTACTTTGCAAATCCAAAGTGCCGGTGCACACCGTGAGTCTGGCACAGCAGGTGAAGTCGTCTCTGTGGCTTATCACCTTCTACGCGCTGATTATGCTCTTTTCCTGGTTGGGCAGTTTTGGGGGGGCAGGGGTGATTGGTCATCCGTGGGATACGGTGGTGGTAGCGGTGATGTCGCTGGGAATTTACTACTGGGGCGAGCGAACCTGTCTGCCGCAGGCTAACTTTACCGGTGATGAAGAAGAGTAAAGGAGTCGGTCATGGAGATGGTAAACCTCTCGTTAACAGAGGCTTATGCGCTGGCATATAAGGTGCTGCGCGGGAACGGATTCAGTGAAGCGCATGCCGTGGTGGTCGCGACAAACGTGACCCACGGTGAGCGTGATGGCTGTGCCTCGCATGGTTTGTGGCGGTTGCTGGGGATTGTGGAGACGCGACGTAAAGGAAAGGTGTCACCTGACGCTGAGCCGGTTATCACCGATACCGCGCCGGCCATTGTGAAGGTGGATGCCGGTGGGGCATTTTCCCTGCTGGCATTCGAGCGCGCACTTCCACTGCTGATAGAAAAGGCGCGCCACAGCGGAATTGCAGCCCTGGCGATTAACCGCTGTGTGCACTTTTCGGCGCTGTTTGCCGACGTTGAGCCGCTCACCGAGGCGGGGCTGGTGGCGCTGGCGACGACGCCCAGCCATGCGTGGGTTGCTCCCGCGGGCGGGACGCAGCCGCTTTTTGGCACTAACCCGATAGCATTTGGCTGGCCGCGTGAAGAAAAACCCCCGTTTATCTTCGACATGGCCACCAGTGCGGCAGCACGGGGAGAGATCCAACTCCATCAACGGGCGGGAAAAGCGGTGCCGGAAGGGTGGGGGATTGACGGTGACGGTCAGGCCACCACCGACGCGCAGGCGATCCTCGACGGTGCGATGTTGACGTTTGGCGGGCATAAAGGGTCGGCACTGGCGGCAATGGTGGAACTGCTTGCCGGACCGCTCATCGGCGATATGACCAGCGCGGAATCGCTGGCGTGGGATAAGGGGGCTGGCGGGTTGCCCTATGGTGGCGAGCTGATTCTGGCCCTGGACCCGGCCCGCTTTCTGGGACTGGAGGCTCTGCAGCATCTGGCACGTGCCGAGCGACTCTTTGCCGATATGCAGCGGCAAGGGGCGCGTTTACCGGGCGAGCGTCGCTATCATTCCCGTACGCGTACAACTCGTGACGGTGTGGAAATAGCCCATTCGCTGTTCAAGGATATATCTGCGTTAGTGAAATAATTATCGCGAGAACAGGAGGGACGATGTCCCTCCTGTTATACGTGTATCGTTACATATTCCTTTTTCACACTGTATTTTGAGCGAAGTCGCCCTGCCAGGATCTATGCAGAGAGGGAAATCGGGTATGGTGACGGAGAATTCACAGAGTATTAAACATAACTGTTCAGGTAGAATTCGGTAAGCCAGAATTAACATGATTAATCCTTACCATTATTTATACGTAAAGGTAAGTAAATCATAACGATAACCCATATAAAAATGCCAATAATTTTTATGGACCAGGGTTCAAACAAGGCGAAACAGGCGAGGATTCCTGCGCTCAGCAATGGTCCGGATAATAGGTCAAGTACTCCATCCAATAGACGCATTTTCGTGGGTAAAAACCTGCTTACGATAGAAACGATAATATAAATAATCCCTACGATGATAATAACGGCAAGGGTTTTATCTTGCCATGAATCGAATTAGAACAAGCAAATTAAACATAAGGTAGCCACATAACCGCTAAGAATTATATTTATTATCGGAATAGTAAACTTACTCATATCATTATGCCTCGGTAGTTTTATTTACATTATTGTTATGAATGTTTTCTTTACCAGATATAGCACTCAATCACTACATTATGTCTTCCTGGTACATTACTACTAACGGCATGATATTTATTTTATCTGAAAATAGACTTTATACGGTAGTCATCTTTATTCTTCGTGATTCCCCTGGAGTACGATAAGCAAGCAAATCATTGAGGGAAGAAGGGGGACTGATGGATACAGTAGAGGAACTCAACGGAACATACTTTTATAAAGGGGTCTGTAACATTTCTGCAGGTGAGCTATTTTTCTGGATCTTCCTCGATAAAATTGATGAACAATTTGGGGGAATTAAAGATGTGGTAACAATGTCATGTATCATTCTTGGGTTACCATTGCTGAAAACACGGGGTAAACCATATGGGGCAACACAAGGCACATCAATTGCCTCCAAATATTCTCGTGAGTTTCTTAACGTAACATTGTCCGTCAGGCTTCCTACCATCACCAATGCCAGTATCAAATATTTAAAACCAATGATGACTAACAATCTTGGGGCATTCGTTGGACGAACAATTCCTGTGATTGGTTGGGCATTACTCGCAAGTGATGTCGCCCAAATTGTCTATAAAACGGTGAATACCTACAACACCATTGCCAGAGAGGAAGATCGCGTATGGTGACTGATAACGAGGTATTAGAATTTTTTCGGGGAGAGTTATCTCTCGCGGTAACGTTTACTTTCAAGCCTATCCCGATTGAACTTGATACGCCGCTGCAAGGTTACGCTGAATGGGATGAATTACCGTATGCCATTGAAGATTTTGGAGAGAAATATAACGTTGATGTTTCAGTCATTGATTTCGAGGCCTATTACCCGTGGGAAAGAGAGTCGGTCTATCGAAAGTGGTTTACCAAAGAACCCATCAAACAAGTGTCAAAACCGCTTACTGTGCGTATGTTCGCAGAATCAGCCAGAGCAGGTCACTGGTTATATGATTGATTACAAGGAGTTTTAAAAATGGCTGTACCCGTTCATTTATTTTTAAAAGATGATGGTGGCGCGATGATTCGTGGAGGTTCAGATGTCCGGGGACGTGAAGGCAGTATTGAGCTCCGTGGTCTGACACATAACCTTAGCATTCCAACAGATGGTGCCACCGGGAAGCTAACCGGCACACGCCAACATGGCCCATTTCTATTTGACAAAGAGATCGACTCCTCCAGCCCATACCTTTACAAAGCAGTTGCGACAGGTCAGACACTTCAAAGTGCGGAACTTAAGTTCTATCACATAAACGACGCAGGCCAGGAAGTGGAATATTTTAATACCCTACTTGAAGGTGTAAAAGTTGTATCAGTGACACCAATCGTGCATGACACACGTACGGTAACGGGAACCGGGCATTTGGAAAGCGTACAACTGCGCTATGAAAAAATCACCTGGTGTATTGTAGATGGCAATATTCAATATACCGACGCCTGGAACGAACGTACTACGGCATAACAAAGATGGCGCAATAACCCCTAATAAAGGCGCCACAGGCGCCTCAAGGACACTCTTACCCCTTCAACGTTTTCCCCGCAATCACCGCGATAAACTCCAGCACCTGTTTTTGTTTGCGTGCTGACAGCTTTTCTACTTTGCGCAGCGATTTCATCAGCGCTGACTCTTCGGGCTGGGGCGTTTGGGCGGTGAGCACGATGCAACCTTGCATTACGCGCACATCAACGCGGGTGCCGGTGTCGAATCCGGCGGCTTTAAGCCACTGGCCCTTCATCACGATGGACGGAAACTGAACGTACTTCACCGGCAGACGGCTGTAATCAGGATAACGGCTCGCATATCCCACCTTCAGGCGACGGTTATCTGCGGCGTGCACTTCTTGATCAAATGAAACTGCAATACAATGCGTATCAGTCATGATGGCTATTCTCGTGAAATAGTTACTGTGATTAGCGATGCGCAGGTGTTGGCGCACCTTCGCATCGCGCTAATAAAACCCCTGTAAATTACGCCAGTAAACTGGGGGAAGTCCAGATGTAAATAAGATGAAATAAGCGCGAATAGCACGCTTTCGGAATAAATAGAAAACGCCTTCACCCCAATAAATCCGGTATTATTCACCGTATAAATCCATTCCCCTCCAGTCCGCCAAATACGGCCATTTCCAGAAAATAGCGCTCCTCTGCATCAGGCCAAAAATGCGATCTAACTCACTGAAGCAAATAGCAAACTCTGAAACAACACCGTTTTGTACACTTTGCTTTACACTTTTAGTGATGTAAATCACAAATGTCACTCCATGAAGTGATCCGACTCTCACAAAATGAGGTGTACTCATTCAGCAATACATTACGAGCACAGCCTGGAAAGTTAAGTTTTCAGTATTTCCACTCTCCGCAGACACACTACGATGAATGGCAAATCGAAACGCAAAAAAAAACTTGTTGAATATTAACGGGTAAAAAAAAGGCGTGTGATTTGCATCACTCACATTTACAGCTTTTTAAATTATTGCCAGTGATTAATGTTGACCGGGCTATTTCCATAATCAATCAAATCTTGCATAGTGCCTCCACATTATTTCTCCCCCTGGCTCAGGAGGCGAATAGTTATATTTCATCAGACTTTATTGATGAACCAGGTATGATTTACTTCACATTAATACGTACATGACCACTGTTACTGGAGAAACAAAATGAATTATCCGGCAGAACCCTTCCGTATTAAAAGCGTTGAAACTGTATCTATGATCCCGCGTGATGAGCGCCTTAAGAAAATGCAAGAAGCGGGTTACAATACTTTCCTGTTAAATTCGAAAGATATTTATATTGACCTGCTGACCGACAGTGGCACCAACGCAATGAGCGACAAGCAGTGGGCCGGAATGATGATGGGTGATGAAGCGTACGCGGGCAGCGAAAACTTCTATCATCTGGAAAGAACCGTGCAGGAATTGTTCGGCTTTAAACATATTGTTCCGACTCACCAGGGCCGCGGCGCAGAAAACTTATTATCACAACTGGCTATTAAACCAGGGCAATATGTTGCTGGTAATATGTATTTCACTACCACCCGTTATCACCAGGAAAAAAATGGTGCGGTGTTTGTCGATATCGTTCGTGACGAAGCGCACGATGCCGGTCTGAATATTGCGTTTAAAGGTGATATCGATCTTAAAAAATTACAAACGCTGATTGATGAAAAAGGCGCAGAGAATATTGCGTATATTTGCCTGGCGGTGACGGTTAACCTCGCGGGCGGCCAGCCGGTCTCGATGGCGAACATGCGTGCGGTGCGTGAACTGACGGCAGCACACGGCATTAAAGTGTTCTACGACGCTACCCGCTGCGTGGAAAACGCCTACTTTATCAAAGAGCAAGAGCAGGGCTTTGAGAACAAGAGCATCGCCGAGATCGTGCATGAGATGTTCAGCTACGCCGACGGTTGCACCATGAGTGGTAAAAAAGACTGTCTGGTGAACATCGGCGGCTTCCTGTGCATGAACGATGACGAAATGTTCTCTTCTGCCAAAGAGTTAGTCGTGGTGTACGAAGGGATGCCATCTTACGGCGGTCTGGCCGGACGCGACATGGAAGCCATGGCGATTGGCCTGCGTGAAGCCATGCAGTACGAGTACATCGAGCACCGCGTGAAGCAGGTTCGCTACCTGGGCGATAAGCTGAAAGCCGCTGGCGTACCGATTGTTGAACCGGTGGGTGGTCACGCGGTATTCCTCGATGCGCGTCGCTTCTGCGAGCACCTCACGCAAGATGAGTTCCCGGCACAAAGTCTGGCCGCCAGCATCTATGTGGAAACGGGCGTACGTAGTATGGAACGCGGAATTATCTCTGCGGGCCGTAATAACGTGACCGGTGAACACCACAGACCGAAACTGGAAACTGTGCGTCTGACTATTCCACGTCGTGTATATACCTACGCACATATGGATGTCGTGGCTGACGGCATTATTAAACTTTACCAGCACAAAGAAGATATTCGCGGGCTGAAGTTTATTTACGAGCCGAAGCAGTTACGTTTCTTTACTGCACGCTTTGATTACATCTAAAAAATAGTTATGGCCCCATCACATGATGGGGCTTTTTTGTATTCCTTTTCCATGAACAGGAAGCCTTTGCGGTGCTCGTTACCGTGACATAACTAAAAAAAAGTAAACCCTGACTCCGACATTTTTATTATCCGCATGATGTACAAATGACAGCTGTAATTATAACGAATAGTCTACAGGAACATTTATCATGGATATTAATGCCATTGAGCGACAGAGTAGTACCCCCGGACTGATTAGCGGAACCATGTTGGTTATCGCAACCGTAGTGGGTGGCGGGATGTTCTCCCTGCCGATTGCGATGGCCGGCGTATGGTTCCCCGGTGCGTCTGTTATTCTTCTGTTTATCGCCATCATGATGTTATTAACCGGTCTGATGCTGGTTGAAGTTAATCTGCATTATGGTGCCGGTGCCAGTTTTAATACCTTTACTCAGGATTTATTAGGCCGTAAGTGGAATATCGTAGTCGGTATCGCTTTCGGCTTTGTGCTGTATATTCTGACCTATGCCTATATTTCCGGATCGTCAGCGGTGATGGCGCAAACCGTGTTCAAATACAGCGGCGTGCGCTTTCCGGCGAATATCTCGGTGGTGATCGTCAGTATGCTAGTCGGCGCGATTGCCTGGTACAGCTCCTTGCTGGTTGGACGCATCACTACCGTGTTGATTATCGGTAAGTTTATCGCGTTCTTTGCTACTTTCTCCGGGCTGGTTGGTCATATTGAAGTGGCGAAACTTGTCGACAGCGTGGCGGTGGCGCTGCCCAACTCACAGTACCTACCTTACATTCTGATGACGCTGCCGTTCTGTATTATCTCGTTTGGTTTTCACGGTAACGTGCCGAGCCTGGTCAAGCTGTATGGCAAGAGTGGGGTCCCGAATATCACGCGTTCGATTATCATCGGTACGCTGTTTGCCCTGCTGCTGTACATCTTCTGGCTGGGCGTCACGATGGGTAACATCAGCCGTTCCGCGTTCCCGCCAATTATCGCCAAGGGCGGCAATATCGATGTGTTTGTCGAGGCCATCAGCGAGCTGTTCACCAGCCGGTATATGGATCTGATCCTGACCTTCTTCGGCAACTTCGCAGTAGCCAGTTCTCTGCTGGCGGCGACGCTTGGCTTGTTCGATTATATCGCCGACCTGTTTCACTTCCCGGATGACGGCATGGGCCGCCTGAAAACCGCGCTGGTGACCTACTTTCCGCCAGCCGCCGTGTGCTTCTTCTTCCCGAACGGTTTTGTGCACGCGATTGGCTACGCCGGTCTGGCCTTTACCATCTGGAGCGTGATCCTGCCGCCGTTCCTGGTGAAAGCCGCGCGGAAACGTTTCCCGACCGCCAGATATACCGCGCCTTGTAATAACACCGTGCTTAACCTGGTGATTGTCTGTGGGGCGGTTGTCTATCTGACGGTTGTTCTGGACGTATTTGGTCTGCTGCCAACGTTTCGTTAGACGGAGTCAAAATGAAAAACGTGTTGTCTGTTCAGTCGTCAGTCGTTTATGGCTATGCCGGAAATAAAGCCGCTGTGCTGCCGATGCAGCTTTCGGGGATCGATGTCTGGCCGTTTTACACCGTACAGTTTTCCAACCACACCCAGTACGGGATGTGGCAGGGCATGGCGATGCCGCACGGCGAGCTGAGTGCCATCATCAGCGGGCTGGATGACCTGCAAAAGCTGGCGCAATGCGATGCCGTGCTGTCCGGGTATCTTGGAGATAAACGTCATTGTGAAGAGGTGAAGCACGCGGTCACCACCATTCGTCAGCGTAATCCGCAGGCGCTCTATTTTTGCGATCCGGTGATGGGCGATCCGCAAAAAGGCTGCATTGTCGCGCAGGGCGTAGAGTCCTTTTTTGTCGATGATGCCATTCAACTGGCCGACATAATGGGACCGAATCTCTATGAGCTGGGCGTGCTGACGGGCAGACAACTGCGTGGTTTTGACGAGGTGGTGGAAGCTGCGCAACAGCTGGTGGCATGGGGGGTGAAAAAGGTGCTGGTGAAGCATCTCGGCGACTGCTCACGGGACAAACAGTCGTTTGAAATGCTGCTGGTGACGCCGGAACAGACGTTACACATTGCCCGGCCGCTGTATACCTTTGCCAAAATGCCGGTGGGCGTTGGGGATCTGATTTGCAGCGTGATGCTGGCCTCACTGCTCAATGGTTATGAGGATAAGCAGGCGCTGGAGCGGACCACCAGTGTCGTCGATGCGGTGATGCGACTGACAAAAGAGCATGATTCGTATGAACTGCGGCTGATAGATGCGCGTCACCAGATAATGGATCCGCAAATTCTCTATCGGGCAGCGGTACTGTAGCGCCGCAGGGAGGCTTTATGTTTCTGACATTGCTGCGATTTCAGCATCCGCTGGTCTACCGTTTTGCGTGGCTTCGTCTGTGGGTGGTGGTGTTAAGAGCATGCGGTCTGCGTAAGAGAAAGGGGTGAGCATTTTACGCTGCTGTTGCTGCCGGATGCGGCTCGCGCCTTATCCGGCCTATAAATGAGCGTGAAACGCAAGCCTACAAATGAGTGTGAAATGTAGGCCTGATAAGCGAAGCGCCATCAGGCATAAGTGCCAGGTATTACACGCGGAAGTAGCGTGGTGGAATCAACGCGGAAAAGGCGTCGAACTTCTTCACCATCTTTTTCCAGAACAACATAACAACAATCCTCGATTTGAAACATCGGCGCTATTTTAGTCAGCGCCGACAAATCGTAAAGCCTGTCGCCTTGTTCCGTTTCTGGGGTGGTGTAAACCTTTTTGGTCACTGTGTCGTCAAATACGATTGCCGCGAATTTGACGGGGTTGACAATGGTTTACGCCATAAACCAGTAATAAAAGAGACCGACTTTCAGGCCAAGGATCACAATGTAGGCACAGCAGTATTTCATGGTGCCAGACATGATCTGATTGGCCTGACCGTCCATTTTGGTGGCAGAAACCGCGATGGCGATGCTTTGCGGCGAAATCATTTTGCCCCCCGTAGCGCCAGAGGTATTGGCCGCCGCCAGCCAGTTGGGATCGATATGTAACTTGCTGGCAGCTATGGTTTGCAGCTTGCCGAACAGAATGTTCGAGTTGGTATCGCTGCCGGTAACGAACGTGCCCAGCGCGCCAATCACCGGGGCGAGGAAGACGTACGAGCTGCCGGTCAGATCGACAATCGACTGCGCCAGCGTGGAGATAATCCCGCTGAGATCCATCACCGTGGCCAGCGCGACGATCGCCATAATTGCCACGATAGAGTTTTTAAGCTGGAAAATCGTTTTGATAAATACTTCCAGCATCCCGCGTGCGGACGCTCCCTGAATAAAACCGCCGATAATGGTCGCAAAGATAATCAGCATCCCTGGTGTGGTCACCCATTCAACTTTCAGTGCCATCGTTTTGCCGTCAGCCAACGTGAAATGCAGCACAGAAGCCAGTTGGGACGCCGCACCTTTTATTGTCGGGAACAGCGGTGAACATAGCAGGATAAACACAAAAATAAACAGATAAATAGAGCCCACGCGGAACAACACTTTTGCCGAGCGCGGCGTGGTTTCGCGGGTATGGCTGACCTCAATGCGCCACTCGGGATCGGTTTTCCCTTTGCGCAGGCGACTGACCATCGCCACGGCAAACAGGCTGACCAGGCTACCGGCAAAGGCGGGTAATTCCGCGCCAAGATGGATGGCGACAAAATATTGTGGAACCAGCGTGGAAATGCCGCAAATCAACGTGATCAGAAATACGCCGCGAATGGCTTTCAGGCCACCGCCAATAATGCAGACAATCACAAACGGCAGCAGGATATTAAACAACGCGAGCTGCAAAATAATGGTTCCGCCTAAGGTATAAACCGGCAGATTAACCTGTTCAGCCAGAATAGAAACCGGGATCCCGACCGCGCCGAATGCGGTGGGAACGGTATTTGCCACGAGAGAGGCAATCGCCGCCTTCAACGGGTTGAATCCCAGCGCAATGAGAATGCCGATCGGAATAGCGACCGCCGTGCCATAGCCCGCTGCGGCTTCAAGAAATCCACCAAAACACCATGAAATCAGCAGCACCTGAATACGCTTATCTTCGCTAATGCTGGCGAGAATATCGCGCAAAATATCCAGCGCTTTGGTCGCCTGCATGACGTTATAACTGAAAATAGCGCCGAGGATCACAATCACGATCGGCCATAGTCCCTTCAGTGCGCCATACCCTATCGCGGCTTTCAGATTTTGTACGGGCATTTCCCAGAATATTGCCGATAGTGCAGCGGTGAATACCAAAGAGATCAGTACGGAATAATGGATGGGCATTTTTAATTTCAGTATTAAAAATACCATCAGCAGCAAAGGAGAGAGTGCCAGAGCAAACATTAAATATTCGTGCATTACAATTCCCGATTTACTTTTTTAGACTGAACTATATTTAGGGGGAAGGAAGCTACCTGAATAATAAAATAAAAAATGCAAACTGAATCGCTTCAGTGAAATAAAGTTATAAAGGTTAATAATTGTATAAATAATGTTATTTTTTTATTAAATATGAATAACCACTAAATATTACAACACCCATTAGAGTTAATCATTAATAGGTATGGGATGATCTTTGCAATAAATGAAATAAGTGTTTTGGCATCCCCTCAAAGGGCGAGGTATGAATTATATGGCGGTGGTAATTTCATTAAAAAAATGTGAGCGGTACCGAAAGAAATAAAATGGGGTATTGCATGTGGATATTGATTGAGGGAATATTCTGTTTTGTCATACAAATGAACTTATAGCCATTTTCACTGGCCCTGATATAAGGAGCGGAGAGCCGCCCTCCATGAAACATACTGATAATAAGACCTTTTTGACGACTCTTACCCAATTGGTTGGCCCTGCTCATATCCTCACCGAACCGTCAAAAACTGCGCGTTACCGTAAGGGATTCCGCTCGGGTCAGGGTGATGCTCTGGCGGTGGTTATCCCCGGCTCTTTGCTTGAACTCTGGAAAGTCCTTAGCGCCTGCGTTGAGGCCGATAAAATAATCCTGATGCAGGCGTCGAACACTGGCCTGACCGAGGGTTCGACGCCAAATGGTAATGACTACGACCGCGAGATCGTCATTATCAGCACGCTGCGGCTGGACAGTCTGCATGTGCTGGATGAGGGCAAGCAGGTGCTGGCTTATCCGGGCACCACGCTGTACTCGCTGGAAAAGGCGCTGAAGCCGTTTGGCCGTGAGCCGCATTCGGTGATCGGCTCTTCGTGCATCGGCGCGTCGGTTATCGGCGGTATCTGTAATAACTCGGGCGGTTCTCTGGTCCAGCGAGGCCCGGCTTACACCGAGATGTCGCTGTTTGCCCGCATTGATGAACAGGGACGCTTGCAGCTGGTCAATCACCTTGGCATTGAGCTAGGTCAGACGCCAGAGCAAATCCTTGCCCGGCTGGATAACAATGCGATTGAAGCCGCGCTCGTCAACCATGACGGGCGTCACGCGCACGATCACGACTATGTTAGCCGCGTGCGGGACATCAATGCCGACACGCCAGCACGTTACAACGCTGACCCGGATCGCCTGTTTGAATCCTCTGGCTGCGCGGGCAAGTTAGCGGTGTTTGCCGTACGTCTGGATACCTTTGAAGCCGAGAAGAACCAGCAGGTCTTTTATATCGGTACCAATCAGACTGATGTCCTGACCGAGATTCGCCGCCACATCCTGGCGAATTTTACAAACCTGCCGGTAGCTGGGGAGTATATGCACCGCGATATCTATGATATTGCAGAGAAATACAGCAAAGATACCTTCCTGATGATCGACAAACTTGGTACGGACAAAATGCCGTTCTTCTTCAACCTGAAGGGGCGTACCGAGGCCATACTTGAGAAAGTGAAGATTTTTCGTCCGCACTTTACCGACCGCGCTATGCAGGCTTTTAGCCATCTGTTCCCGAGCCATCTCCCGGCGCGGATGAAAACCTGGCGCGATAACTATGAACACCATCTAATGCTGAAAATGTCCGGTGAGGGTGTGGCCGAAGCCCAGGCATGGTTAACGGACTATTTTAAATCGGCCGAGGGCGCGTTCTTTACCTGTACCGCGGAAGAGGGCAGTAAGGCGTTTCTGCATCGTTTTGCCGCTGCGGGCGCTGCCATTCGTTATCAGGCCGTTCATTCCGATGAGGTTGAGGATATTCTCGCGCTGGATATTGCATTACGCCGTAATGATACCGAATGGTATGAGCATTTACCGGCAGAAATTGACAGTCAGTTGGTGCATAAACTCTATTACGGTCATTTTATGTGCTATGTCTTCCATCAGGATTATATCGTTAAAAAAGGCGTAGATGCCCACGCGTTAAAAGAACAGATGCTGGAATTACTGCGCCAACGCGGAGCGCAATATCCGGCGGAACACAATGTCGGTCATCTGTATAAAGCGCCGGAAAATTTGGCACGTTTTTATCAGGAAAATGATCCGACCAACACTATGAACCCAGGTATTGGTAAAACCAGCAAACAGAAAAACTGGGCATGAAATATGAATGAACATTTGTTTGATATCGCGATATCAAGCGTAATAAACAGAAATGAAGCAATGGAGTAGTTATTGTGAATGTAAATTTCTTTGTTACCTGCATTGGTGACGCACTGAAATCACGGATGGCACGAGACTCCGTATTGCTGCTGGAAAAACTGGGGTGTCGCGTGAATTTCCCCGAGAAGCAAGGGTGTTGCGGTCAGCCAGCCATCAACAGCGGTTACATCAAAGAGGCGATCCCTGGGATGAAAAACCTGATCGCCGCGCTGGAAGACAACGACGATCCGATTATCTCCCCTGCGGGCTCCTGCACCTACGCGGTAAAAAGCTACCCGACGTATCTGGCCGATGAACCGGAATGGGCGCTACGTGCTGAGAAAGTTTCCGCGCGTATGCAGGATCTCACCTCCTTTATCGTCAACAAACTGGGCGTGGTGGACGTTGGCGCCAGCCTGCAGGGGCGCGCTGTGTATCATCCTTCCTGTAGCCTGACCCGCAAACTGGGGGTGAAGGAAGAGCCGCTCACGCTGCTGAAAAACGTGCGCGGACTGGAGCTGCTGACGTTTGCCGATCAGGACACCTGCTGCGGCTTTGGCGGAACGTTCTCGGTCAAGATGGCCGAAATATCCGGTGAGATGGTGAAAGAGAAAGTCTTACATCTGATGGATGCAAAGCCGGAATATTTGATTGGCGCAGACGTCAGCTGCCTGCTGAACATTGGCGGCCGACTGCAACGGGAAGGCCAGCCGGTCAAAGTGATGCATATTGCTGAAGTGCTGATGAGCCGCTGAGGGGAAAGAGATGTCGATAAAAACCAGCGATGTAGAATTTAAACTGCGCATTCGTCAGCAGATAGAAGATCCGATCATGCGCAAAGCCGTGGCTAATGCGCAGGAGCGTATCGGCGCAAATCGGCAAAAAATGGTCGATGAGTTAGGCCACTGGGAAGACTGGCGCGATCGTGCCAGCCAGATCCGCGATCACGTTCTGAGCAACCTCGACGCTTACCTGTATCAACTCTCCGAGAAAGTGACGGAAAACGGCGGGCACGTCTATTTCGCCAAAACCAAAGAAGATGCCACTCGCTACATTTTGCAGGTTGCGCAAAGTAAAAATGCGCAGAAGGTGGTGAAGTCCAAGTCGATGGTGACCGAAGAGATCGGCGTCAACCATGTGCTGCAGGATGCCGGAATCCAGGTGATCGAAACCGATCTCGGGGAATATATCCTGCAACTGGATCAGGATCCTCCTTCGCACGTCGTGGTCCCGGCGATTCATAAAGATCGCTATCAGATCCGCCGCGTGCTGAACGAACGTCTGGGGTATGACGGCCCGGAAACCCCGGAAGCCATGACCTTATTCATTCGTCAGAAGATCCGTGAGGATTTCCTCAGTGCCGAAATCGGTATTACCGGCTGTAACTTTGCCGTGGCGGAAACCGGCTCGGTGTGTCTGGTGACCAACGAAGGCAACGCGCGCATGTGCACCACGCTGCCGAAAACGCACATTGCGGTGATGGGCATGGAGCGTATCGCGCCGACCTTTGCCGAGGTGGATGTGCTGATCACCATGCTGGCGCGCAGCGCCGTGGGCGCACGTCTGACGGGCTACAACACCTGGCTGACCGGCCCGCGTGAGGCGGATAACGTTGACGGACCGGAAGAGTTCCATCTGGTGATTGTCGATAACGGTCGCTCGCAGGTGCTGGGCTCAGAGTTTCGCGATGTGCTGCGCTGCATCCGCTGCGGAGCCTGTATGAACACCTGTCCGGCGTACCGTCACATCGGCGGACACGGCTATGGCTCTATCTATCCTGGACCTATCGGCGCGGTGATTTCTCCGCTGCTCGGCGGCTATAAAGATTTTAAGGATCTGCCGTACGCCTGTTCTTTATGCACGGCCTGTGACAGCGTCTGCCCGGTGCGCATTCCTCTGTCAAAACTGATCCTGCGTCATCGCCGGGTGATGGCCGAGGAGGGCATTACGCCGAAAGCCGAGCGACGGGCGATCAAGATGTTCGCCTATGCCAATAGCCATCCGGGGCTGTGGAAAGTCGGGATGATGGCGGGCGCGCATGCGGCGAGCTGGTTTATCAATGGCGGCAAAACCCCGCTCAAGGTTGGCGCGATTGGTGACTGGATGGAGGCGCGCGATCTGCCTGATGCTGACGGCGAGAGCTTCCGCAGCTGGTTTAAAAAACATCAGGCGCAGGAGAAAAAGAATGGATAACCGTACCGCGTTTTTAAACACCATCGCCCAGGCGCTGGGTCGCCCGCTGCGTTTCGAACCGCAAGCGGATGCCGCGCCGGTTAACAACTATGCCAACGAGCGCCTGACCGAGCTTAGCCCGCAGCAGCGCTGCGATGCGTTCATCCAGTTCGCCAGCGAAGTGATGCTGGCTCGCTGCGAGCTGACTCGCGAGGACCTGGCCGCAGACGCGGCGTTACGCCTGTGCGAAGAATTGGGTCAGCAGCCGGTGGTGCTGAGCGGCGACAGCCGGCTGGTGGAGCTGGGTATCACCGAACGCTTGCAGCAGGAATGCAACGCCGTGGTCTGGGATCCGGCGCGTGGTAGCGAAAATATTACCCAGGCCGAGCAGGCGAAAGTCGGCGTAGTGTATGCCGAATATGGCCTGACCGAGTCCGGCGGCGTGGTGCTGTTTTCCGCACCGGAGCGCGGGCGTTCCCTGAGCCTGTTGCCGGAGTCCTCGATTTTCGTGCTGCGTAAAAGCACCATCCTGCCGCGCGTGGCGCAGCTGGCAGAAAAACTGCATCAGAAAGCACAGGCCGGTGAGCGTATGCCATCGTGCATTAATATCATCAGTGGACCCAGCTCGACGGCGGATATTGAGCTTATCAAGGTGGTTGGGGTACATGGCCCGGTGAAGGCGGTGTATCTGATTATTGAGGATTGTTGAGGCAGGATGGAAAACCGCTCTGGCGCTATAGGCCAGAGCGGTATCGACGTTATGCAATCATGCTGATGATCAACACGATAATCAGGCCAACCACGGAGTTCACCAGCTCCAGCAGACCCCAGGTTTTCAGCGTATCCTTCACCGACAGGTCAAAGTAGCCTTTGAACAGCCAGAATGAAGCATCGTTAATATGGGTCAGGGTGTTGGAGCCCGCCGCTGTTGCCAGTACCAGCAACGCCGGGTCGACGCCCACCAGTTGACCGGTTGCCGGGTCGAGGATCGCTGCGCTAATAATCCCCGCCGCCGTCATGGCGGAGACCACGCCCTGACCCGTTGCCAGACGAATCAGTACGGTTATCAACCACGCCATAATGTACGGAGAAATGTTGCCGTGTGACATCAGCATGCCGATGGTATCGCCGATGCCGGTATCGATAATGGTTTGCTTCAGTACGCCGCCCGCGCCGATGATCAGGATCACCATGGCGATGCTTTTCACCGCGTTTTCAAAGGCGTTCATTACCCACTGCATGTCATGACCGCGCGCGGTACCAAACAGCACGAAGGCGACAACCATGGCGATAAACATTGCAATCGGCGAGGAGCCTAAGAAGTTGACCACTTCCCACGCCTGCGTCCCTTTCACCAGCCAGATGTTGGCGATGGTGGTGGAGATCATGATGATCGCCGGGATCAGCGGCACCAGGATAGAAACTCCGAAGGACGGCAGGTTGTTCTGGTCAACCGGTACGTCGGCCTTCATGAATGACGGCGTTGGACGATCGAGGTTGCCGAGGAATTTCGGCAGAATAAGCCCGGCGCAGATCACGCTCGGAATGGTCACCAGGATACCGTAGATGTAGACCATGCCCATGTCAGCGCCGTAGGCGTTAACCAGCGCGACCGGACCCGGCTGCGGTGGGAACAGTGAGTGAGCGGTGGTGGCGGCGGCAACCGCAGGAATCGCCAGCTTGAGGAACGGGATCTTCGCTTCCGCGGCAATGACGATCACCAGCGGTGCCAGCATAATAAACGCCACTTCATAGAACATCGCCAGGCCGAAGATCAGACCAATAATGATCACCGACAGCTGCACGTAACGTAGACCGAGTCGCGCCAGCAGCTTATGGGCAATCTGATGCGCCGCCCCGGAGTCAACCATCAGCTTACCGATGACTGCCCCGAATACCACGATAATCGCCAGCTCACCCAGCGTGCTGCCAAAGCCGGATTTCATGGTATGCAGCAGTTCCATTAAATCCATTCCCGCCAGCATACCGACCGAGAGTGCCGCCAGCAGCAGGGCGACCATCGAGTTTATTTTGAATCTTAAATTGAGCACCAGCATCAGGCCGATGCCGAATACAACCCACAGAATATTGAGAACGTGCATATAACGTCTACCTTACTTTGGTTGAACTATTATGATTTTGGTTGAGATGTTACATATATTGGTCAACCTATGATGCGATGGATGTCACATTGCGTTACATGTTTACATTAATACTGGGTTGTCTGGACGTAAAAAGGCGATCTAATCAGCAGGTATCGTGATTTGGTTAACCAATTTAGCGTTTCAGGTTGACATGTAATACCAAAAGGAGGAATTTATGTGCCATATCGTCGAGTCCATAACGTAAATGAGGAATAAAACATGGAACAGACATGGCGCTGGTATGGTCCTAACGATCCGGTCACCTTAGCGGATGTACGTCAGGCGGGTGCTACGGGCGTTGTTACCGCCTTGCACCATATCCCGAACGGGGAAGTGTGGACGGTTGATGAGATCCTAAAACGCAAAGCCATTATTGAGCAGGCGGGCCTGGTATGGTCGGTCGTCGAAAGCGTACCGATCCACGAAGACATTAAAACCCGTTCCGGCAACTATCAGCAGTGGATTGCCAACTACCAGCAAAGCCTGCGTAACCTGGCCGAGTGCGGCATTCGTACCGTGTGCTACAACTTTATGCCGGTTCTCGACTGGACCCGTACCGACCTGGAATACGTCCTGCCGGACGGCTCCAAAGCGCTGCGTTTCGATCAAATTGAATTTGCCGCCTTTGAGCTGCATATCCTCAAACGCCCGGGCGCGGAGGCGGACTACACCGCCGAAGAGATTGCGCAGGCGCATGAACGCTTCACCACCATGAGCGAAGAAGACAAAGCACGTCTGACCCGCAATATCATCGCCGGTTTGCCGGGCGCGGAAGAGGGCTACACGCTCGACCAGTTCCGCCAGCATCTTGAACGCTATAAGGATATCGATAAAGCTGCGCTGCGTGAGAATTTTGCCGTCTTCCTGAAGGCGATTATTCCTGTAGCAGAAGAGGTCGGTGTGCGCATGGCGGTACACCCGGACGATCCGCCGCGCCCAATCCTTGGCCTGCCACGCATTGTTTCCACCGTGGAAGACATGCAGTGGATGGTCGATACGGTCAACAGCATGGCGAACGGTTTCACCATGTGTACCGGCTCCTACGGCGTTCGTGCGGATAACGACCTGGTCGACATGATCAAACAGTTTGGCCCGCGCATTTACTTCACCCATTTGCGCTCCACGCTGCGTGAAGATAACCCGAAAACTTTCCATGAAGCGGCGCATCTTAACGGCGACGTCGACATGTACGAAGTGGTGAAAGCGATCGTTGAGGAAGAACAGCGCCGTAAAGCCGAGGGCAAAGAGGATCTGATTCCTATGCGCCCGGACCACGGTCACCAGATGCTTGACGACCTGAAAAAGAAAACCAACCCAGGTTACTCCGCGATTGGTCGCCTGAAAGGCCTGGCGGAAGTGCGTGGCGTTGAGATGGCTATCCAGCGCGCTTTCTTTAGCCGCTAAAGCAGTGTTGCCGGTCGCCTGTCTGGCCGGCTTTTTTCTTTTCTCTCCGTTGGTCTTTCCGACGGGATCTGGAGTTCACGATGACAACGACAATTGCCAATAGCAACCTGCCGGTTGCACGCCCTGCATGGAACAGCTCTCGTCTGCAATCCCGCATTGTTCACCTGGGATGCGGCGCTTTTCACCGCGCGCATCAGGCGCTGTACACCCACCATCTGCTGGAAACCACCGACAGCGACTGGGGTATCTGTGAAGTTAACCTGATGCCGGGTAATGACTGCATACTGATTGAAAACCTGCGCAAGCAACAATTGCTGTATACCGTGGCGGAAAAAGGCGCGGACAATACCGTGCTGAAAGTGATTGGCTCAATGAAAGAAGCCCTGCACCCGGAGCTTGATGGCTGTGATGGTATTTTACAGGCCATGGCGCGCCCGCAGACGGCAATTGTCTCGCTGACGGTCACGGAAAAAGGCTACTGCACCGATGCCGCCAGCGGCCAGTTAGATCTCAATAACCCGCTGATTAAACACGATCTGGCGAATCCGGCCGCGCCGAAGTCGGCGATTGGTTACATCGTACAGGCGCTGCATCTGCGTCGTGAGCAGGGACTGGCGGCCTTTACCGTGATGTCCTGTGATAACGTGCGTGAAAATGGGCATGTGGCGAAAGTCGCGGTGCTGGGCCTGGCGCAGGCGCGTGACCCGCAGCTGGCGCAGTGGATTGAAGCAAACGCCACTTTCCCGTGTACCATGGTAGACCGCATTGTTCCGGCGGCAACGCCTGAAACGTTGCAGGAGATTGCCGACCAGTTGGGCGTTTACGATCCGTGCGCTATCGCCTGCGAACCGTTCCGCCAGTGGGTGATTGAAGACAACTTTGTTAACGGTCGTCCTGATTGGGACAAAGTCGGCGCACAGTTTGTTGCCGACGTAGTACCGTTTGAAATGATGAAACTGCGCATGCTCAACGGTAGCCACTCTTTCCTCGCTTATCTGGGCTATCTTGGCGGTTATGAAACCATCGCTGACACCATGACCAATCCAGCGTACCGCAAAGCGGCGTTTGCACTGATGATGCAGGAGCAAGCGCCAACGCTGTCGATGCCGGAAGGTACCGATCTCAGTGCCTACGCGACGCTGCTGATCGAGCGTTTCAGCAACCCGTCTCTGCGCCACCGTACCTGGCAGATTGCGATGGATGGCAGCCAGAAACTGCCGCAGCGCCTGCTGGATCCGGTGCGTCTGCATCTGCAAAACGGCAGCGGCTGGCGTCATCTGGCACTGGGCATCGCGGGCTGGATGCGCTACACCCACGGTGTGGATGAACAGGGGCAAGTCATTGATGTTGTCGACCCAATGCAGGCCGAATTCCAGCGCATTAACCAACAGTTCCAGGGAGCCGAACGGGTGACGGCGCTGCTGGGGTTAAGCGGCATTTTTGGTCACGATCTGGCGGAAAACGCCGATTTTGTGGAAACGATTATCGCGGAGTATCAACAGTTGTGTGAACACGGCGCACGCGAGTGCGTTGCAGCGTTAAGCGCTGACGCATAACCTCCCAGGTATGACGGGTCAATCAAAATACTAATTTGGTTGACCCGTTTTCTGTTTTTGGCTTCCCGCAAATGCTATAGTTCAGGCGAAAAAAACGTTATTGGTAGGCCGGATAAGGTGTGCGCAGTCATCCAGCCTCCGGATTCTGAATTGACGCATCTGACGGACATAACACGATGAAATCAAACACTTCTCAGCAAAGACCCTACCAGGAAGTGGGTGCAATGATCCGCGATCTGATTGTCCAGACGCCGTACCTGCCTGGTGAGCGCTTACCTCCGGAGCGTGAAATCGCCGAGAGGCTCAATGTCACTCGCACGGTGGTGCGCGAAGCGTTAATCATGCTGGAAATTAAAGGTCTGGTGGACGTGCGTCGTGGTGCCGGGATCTACGTACTCGACAATGCAGAAGCACAGACTATCGACAGTTCGGATGTGAATCATTGCAATGATGCAGGCCCGTTTGAGCTGCTACAGGCGCGACAGCTGCTGGAAAGCAACATCGCCGAATTTGCCGCGCTGCAGGCCACCCGCGAAGATATCGTCAAAATGCGCCAGGCGTTGCAGCTGGAAGAGCGGGAGCTGGCCTCCAGCGAACCCAACGGTTCTGAAAGCGGTGACATGCAGTTCCATCTCGCTATCGCCGAGGCCACGCATAACAGCATGCTGGTGGAGCTGTTCCGCCAGTCATGGCAGTGGCGCGAGAACAACCCGATGTGGATCCAGCTTCATAGCCATCTCGATGATACCCACTATCGTAAAGAGTGGATGGGTGACCACAAGCAGATCCTGGCGGCGTTAATCAAAAAGGATGCTCGCGCGGCCAAGCTGGCGATGTGGCAGCATCTGGAAAACGTCAAACAGCGCCTGCTGGAGTTTTCAAATGTTGATGACATCGACTTCGATGGCTATCTGTTTGACTCCTGGCCGCTGGATAAAGTTAACGCTTGATTTTACCACCTCTCACGCGGGCTGTTGCGGCCCGCTCGGCATTGCATAACAACCTTTCTTTTCACGTCTTAAACCTCATGTAAAAAATGGTTTCCATAGTCTTCAATGATCATTTTTTTCGCCGCCCCTGTGTGATGTAAATTGATTTTCATCAATTAAAAACAACTTATTTTTGCTTGCGAAAAAATGCGCTATTTACCTTATTTTTACCTTTTTGTGCTTATTTTTAGACAATACAGGTCTGTATTAAGTGAGAATCAAAGTGATTTCCGCTGCAGATAGTGCAGGGCCGCCTGGCATAACAGCGCATAAAAACTGGTGGTTTGCGTAAAAGTAGACATTAATAATGGCATGTAACTCATTGTCTGTAGTGATGTTTTGATTGAGCATTATTATTAATGTGAATGATTTGTGGCTTTTTAATCATATGAATAAAAACGGATATATGTAAAGCTAACATTACACATTATTCTATAATCAAGTTATCTTTCATTTGAAATAACGTTCCAGTTTTTTGTTCTTTATTAACAGTTTCATTACTATTGTGACTGTATTTTGCCGTTGACATGTTTTTACACTGACTGCATATTTCATCGCCATAAGCGTGTTTGCGTTCAGGAGATGATTATGCCCTCTCGAGATTACCCTGATATCCGAAAAGCCAGGGGAACCCGATCAAAAGATATGGTTCTATTAAGTGCCCGTGTCGATACTTCTCTATGGGAATATGTTCGGACGCTGGCATTTGAAACTCGTAAAAGTAAACAAGACATTATTGCCGAGGCATTAATGTTGCATCGCTCTATTAATGAGAGCACAAGCGAAGAATCTAAGTAATTACTCTCTGTTCGGGTTTTCTTTAAAACCCAAAATTGAAACAGGTCTTGCCACTTCATTATTGCCTTTATTGGTATATTTTTTCGGTGTGTTATTGGTGTTTCCCCTTATCTGGAGGGGACTTTTTTATGTGGGCATCCCGCCTTCATAACAAAGTTGATAGCAAAATTCACAATTAAAAGTGAGTAATAACATGAAAAAGTCAGTAGTGGCATTAGCTGTAATGGCATTAGGGGTAACCTCCGTTCATGCAGCGGAAATTTATAATAAAGATGGCAACAAACTGGATCTGTACGGCAAAGTAAAAGCGGTCCATTCCTGGACTGACGGCAATAACGCCGATGAGACCTACGCGCGTCTGGGTTTTCGCGGTGAGACACAAATCAACGATCAACTGACCGGTCATGGCCAATTTGAGAGTCAGTTTGATGCCTCTAAAGCAGAAGGTTCTCAGAATGGCGTTAAGACACGTCTGGCGTTTGCTGGCCTGGATTACGGCCATGACGTTAGCTTTGACTACGGTCGTAACTACGGTATCGCTTACGACGTGGGAGCTTACACTGACACTCTCTCAGAGTTCGGCGGTGACTCCTTTGAAGATGCTGACCGCTTCCTTACTTCACGCACTTCTGGCGTTGCAACACTCCGTACCAAAAATCTGTTTGGTGCCGTTGATGGTTTGAGCGTTGGTGCGCAATTCCAGGGTAAAGGTGATGCGAACTCGGAAGACCCAGCGAAGCCTAATTTGACTAAGCAGCACGGTAACGGCTACGGCTTCTCCCTGGGCTATGATAATATCGCGGATTCTGGTGTTTCTGCCATTGCGGCCTATACAAAAAGCTCAATTACCGCGGCCCAAAAGAAAGGCAATACAGACGGTATATGGGATGGTGAAAACGCAGAGTTCTGGGGCGCAGGCCTTAAGTATGATGCAAACGCAATCTACGTTGCGACCATGTACGGCGAATCCCACAACCTGCTCCTGAATACGCGCGAAAAAAATTCTCAGGGTGTCCCTCAGGATGCGGACAAAGCGCAGCACTTTGAAGCGATGGCGGCCTATGTGTTTGATTTTGGTCTGCGTCCGAACGTGGGCTACGTCCATACGCGTGACAACAACAATAACGATCTGACCGAATACGTTGCGCTGGGCACAGACTACTACTTCAACAAAAACATGGTTGCTGATGTGGGTTACAAAATTAACCTGCTTGATGGCAAAGACGGCGACAATCAGGTTGTTGCGGGTCTGACCTATCAGTTCTAAGTAGTTATACTAGTACGAAAAAGGCGTCTTGGTTAAGACGCCTTTTTTACATTTGCTGGAGTTTAAACCGGCTGACTCTCTTTCATCTGTACACCGTTAAACAGCCATTGCCAGATGCCCACTTTTACCCATGCGACCACGCAGAGGATCAGATAAAAAAGCGGATTATGGGTAATGGTAACGCGCATGACTTCCATTAAATCCACATGCAAATTTCCGGCAATTGCCATATTGATAACAAAAATAGAGGCTACCGCGCTGGCCAGTAAAATAAGTATGGCATGTAACTTTGTTATCTCCGGTAACTTGCCAGAGGCCCATTGCCATAAGAATGTTGTTGATAACAGGAAGATAATAAACAATCCCAGTGCGCCAAATAAGCCAAAGTCTTTATAATCCTTTAGCGTGCTAATTAAACTCGCTAAAATAATTAACCCCAGTAGTATTTTTTTAAACCACGACATGTGCCTTTCCCGAAGATGGTGTTGATGTTGAATTAATATGTCCATTTTTACGCATTTTAAATTGAGTTTATAAATGAACATCTGGGGATTATAAATTGTCTGGCGGGTAATTGCCGATTATTTGCGGTTTATTAAATGCTGACATTTAATTGCGGACTAATCCGAATATATCTTCTTTAGACGTTAGCCGGTTATACCCTTTTGGGCGAGGCGAAACGCTGTTTGTATAATTGCGTGAGGCTGATAAGTGCCGCAATAAACAACGCGACCGCGCCGCACACCGTGGCGTTAACGATCGCCTGTGCGCCGCTTCCCAGCAGGCTGGTTAATAGCGGACCAAGTATTTGCCCAATGCCGTAAGTCAGAGTGACCAGGCCCAGCAGATTAATATTGCGCGGTACGCTAAGTTGTCGGGCAAGCGGCATCACCAGTGAAGTGGTTCCCATAAACGTTGCGCCAAACCCCATGCTGCTTATCACCAGCAGCGGCAAGGAGCCGCTGGCGAGCGTCATGACCACGCAGGCGCTTTGAATCAGCAAATTCACCGTCAGGCATTGCAATACACCCCAGCGTCGGGCGGCCCACAGCCAGGCGAAACACCCCGGAATTATCGATATGCCGACCAGCGACCAGAGATGGGCAGTCAACAGCGGCGAACCGGCACTTTTCGCCATCAGCGGCAGGTAGGTGGCGACAATGATGTAGCCAAATCCGGCCAGCCCGTACAGTAGCGCCAGCAGCCACCAGGACATAGGCTGATACTCTGTTTTTACCGGGGCCGCAGCGGGGAGCATGTGGTCGCGAGATGGCAGGAGTATAACCAGTAGCACGAAGAACAGAGCCGAGGCTGCCGCTGCGCCCAGCCAGAGCGTGTGCGATGAAAGCGCAAAATGCAGACCGATAATGACATATTCATTGCCCAGCAAAATGCCTGCACCAACGCCGGAGAACAACGCCGCGATCACGAAGGGATGCCGGGTATGATGCAGAACGATCATTGAGCCAAAGATCATCATACCGGCACTGGCGACGCCTGCCAGAAAGCGGATCAGCATCACCAGCGCGGGCTGCGTAAAGCTGGCCATCGCCAGAATCAGCCCTGCGGTAGCGAGCGCGGACGTTAGCAGCATCGGGCGTAAGCGTGAGGGAAGATGGAAGAGCCCGAAGGAGAAGAGCAGGCTTCCTGCCAGATACCCGGCGTAGTTGGCGCTGGCAATCCAGGAGAGTTGGTCAAACGTAAATAGACCTTCCGACAGCAGCACTGGCAGCATTGGTGTATACAGAAAGCGCCCAATTCCCATACCCAGTGTTAAGACCAGCATGCCAAAAAGCGCGACGCTGATGGCATGACGATTTGAATCTGGGCTTCCCTGGGACATACGGACTCTCATTTCGCGCTGTTAGCTGATAATTGTTATATTACATGCGTAAATGATAATGAAAAGTAAAATAAAACCAAGTCCCCTGACTCGTTCAGGAAGGAGGAAAAGTGGCAAGGCAGCGCCAGTCTCCGTTTTCAAGACGGTAGATAGATTCGGTATGACCCGGAATTATCCACTCATCCTCCTTGCCAGCAACACAGTCGATGTAAATGCACAGCCCGCAGCCACCGCGTAGCTCGCGGGGAATATCTGCCACCCGAAAGCACATACCCGCAGCCTGTAGCGCTTTACGCGTTTTGATGACGCCGAGGGTAGTATGAAACAAGAACAGTGTTTCCTTCACTCACGTTTCCCCTGACGCTGACCAATTAACGCGGCCCCAATCGCCCCAGCAAACTGCGCGTCGGGATGCGTGTGTACGGGAATGCCAATGTGGCCTTCAAGCATACGAGCAAAGGCGTGACAGTGACTTACTCCCCCGGTAAATAACAGTGGAGCCTGCCCTGAAAGCCGTCCGATGAAATTCGCGCTGCGTCGGGCCATCGCGTTGATCACACCTGCTAAAATGGCCTCCGGCGCGACACCCGCAGAGCGCAGGCTTATAACCTCTGACTCGGCAAAAACCGTGCACATGCTGGTGATGGCATGTGGTTCGACGCCAGCGGTAATCGCATCTAGCTGCTCTACGCTGGCGCCGAGCGTGCGTGAGATGACTTCCAGAAATCGTCCGGTCCCTGCCGCACATTTGTCGTTCATCAAGAAATCGCTGAGGTTGCCATCATCATCTAACTGGATGACTTTACTGTCCTGACCGCCGATATCAATCACTGTGCGGGTGCCGGGAGCCAGCAAGCGCGCCCCCAGACCGTGGCAGGAAATTTCAGTGACCTGTTTGTCGGCATAATCCACGAGCTGCCGTCCGTAGCCAGTGAGGGTTAAAAATGGTCTATCGTTCAGCCCCGCTTGCAGCTTTTCCCATGCCTGAGCGATCGCTTCGGCAGGGCGAAAAGGTGTTGGGCAGAGGAAGCGACGTCTGATGACGTTCCTTTCCAACAAAATCCCTTTAGTCGCCGTGGAGCCGGAATCGATCCCTATTGAGTATGTCATCCCTGTTCCTCACAACATTTCAATGAACGCGGCGACACGAGTGCTAAGTTGGCCGATATCCGCGCTGGAGTAGTCGGTTTCAATAGCGATATAGGGAATGTTGTGCTGCTGGCGGACGTGGCGTTTAATGGCCAGTGATTCAACAGCGTAAGTGTGGCAAGCCTGTAAAATGACATCGACGACGCCGTCAGCCTGGTACTCTTCAACCATTTGGCTGAGCATTTTCAGACGTTGATCGTTAGGGGAAATACATGAGCAGCCGATGGCGAGGTATTTATCGGTCAGCGCGTCGTAGACGTCGCCAGTTTCCTCCACGCACTGTTCAGTGGCTTTCGCCCCGGTGCAGTTTTCATAGCCCACCACCCAACCGCCGTTTTCTTCAATGGCACGAACCACTTTTTCTGCCGCGCCGCCGATGGGGCAGCCGGTTATCAGTATGCGTGGACGCGACGCCAGACGTTTCCCGGCCTGCCATTCCTGATGTACCCGCTCGGCCATGCTATTAAGCTCGTCGATCAGCGCTGCTTTATCAAAGCGGAAGGTTGCACCGTAGACGACTTTCAGAATGTCACTGCCGCTGAGTGCGGGTGGGTTGAGCTGACCAACGCGGTAGAAGTTTGCCAGTGCACGACGTTCCTGGTTTTTTAGAATGACGGCTTCACGTAGCGCGGCTTCGGTTATCGGGGTGCCAAAACGGGCTTCGATTACCTGCTGCAAACGCAGGATCTCGGCTTTCCACAGCGCCCGCGAAGCCGCATCACTGGCGCTGTTGGGCAGTTGCATCACATGTACCGCTTTAAATTCAGCCATGTACTCGTACATCTTCTTTTTACCATCGCAGGTCGTTTCGCCCACCACCAGGTCAGAGAAGTAGAAGTACGGACATTTATCCGTTTTACCAAACCCGTAGCTGCTTTTGATCAGTGGACACAGGTTTCGTGGCAGATCTTTTTCGGCCTCTTCAATCGTTTCATCAGAGGTTGAGCATAGCGAAACGACGACCGCGCCTGCCGCCATCGCTATCTCCTGCGGCATAAAGGTGCAATAGGTCCCAACGAGCGGGATACCCTGCTCTTTAAGATCCATTACGGTGAGAAAACCTTTCTGACGGGCGTCGGAGAATTGATTAAAAATGGCGGGTAAATCGGTGATTAGCGACATGATTTTCCTTCCCCGTAACACGGGAGACAGTAAAAAGACGTCGCATTATAACCATGCAATTTATCTGGCTTTATTGATGTACAACAATTGTGCGCTTACAGATTACGACTGTAGACCCGTGAGACTTCCCCCCACGGATGATAGCCCGGCCCGTCAAAGTAAAATCCCGCTTTCTCGTATAAGCCTTCCAGGTCAGTACACAAATGGAGCTGCATAAAGCCTAGCTGTTTAGCCTGCTGCGCAATATGTTCAATCAGGCGAAATGCCAGACCGTGACCACGATAGCGAGGATCGACATAGAGCGCGCATAGCCACGGCCACAGTTCGCCGCGACTGATAAAATCATTAGTGATCAATCCGGCGCAGCCAACAATGCTGTCGCCGTCCTGCAGCCAGTACCACTGCGGTAGCGGGTTCTTTGCGCCAATGCAACGATGCAGCGCATCTTCGTATACCTTCACGGAGTCTTCTGAGGCCCATTGTTGCTGAAAGTAAGCGGTGACCTCGTGCAGTTTTTCCGGTGTTTCGCGCAGGGAAAAAATGCGGATGTTCATCGTCATTGAATTTTTCTCCTTAAAAATTCGCCAGCGTCAGCAGGGAAGGAATTTGCGACAACAGATATAACACCAGCCCAATAGAACCGCCAACCAGCGTGCCGTTGACGCGGATAAACTGCAAATCTTTACCGATGTTCAGTTCAATTTGCTGCGACATATCGCGTGCATCCCAGCTTTTCACCGTGTCGCTGATATGGCGCGTCAGGAAGGTGGCGAACTCTGGCGCTACTTTATGCGCGGCCTGTTCCAGATGCCCATTCAGTGAGGCGCGCAGGGCGCTGTCGGCTACCAGTGTTTCGCCGAACCACTGCCCGGCGCTGGCGATGCGCTGCTTCACGCGGGAATCATCGGCGTTAATGTCGGTTTTCACCCACTGACGTAGATCTGCCCACAGCTCGCCAAGATAACGGTTGAAGGCTTCATCTTCCTTCAGATAGCTTTTCAGGCTTTCGGCCCGCACGGCCATCTCCGGATCGTGTTTGAGCTTATCGATGAGTTTAAACGTGGCGCGATCGAAGGCATGGCGGATCTGATGCGCGCGATCGTGGCTGATGTCATCCAGCAAGGAGTTAACGGCATCAGACACCAGCTCGGCACTGTGCTCGCCCAGCCATTCGGTCGGCAGGATCTTCGCTTTCAGCGGATGTTCGGTTTCCAGCCAGTGCACGACCTGTCTGGCGATAAATGCCCGCGAGCTGTCGCGCTGGAGCAGGGCGATCAGTTGGGCGATCAGCGTGTCGAGCAGCACCTGATGGCGATTGTTTTTGGTCATGCTTTCCAGCATCAGCGCACTGGTACCTGAGAGATCGACCTTGTCGATGGCCTTGTGCACCGCCCGCTTGATCAGCCGCTGAATGCGCGAGTCGTCGGTCAGTTCGAGAAAACCGCTCATAATTTGCAGCAGATGCTGGCCGATGCGCTGGGCGTTTTCCGGCTGGCTGAACCAGTTGCCGATCAACAGCGCCGGTTCATGGCGGCGGATCAGCGCGACCAGCGACTGGGTATCGAGAAATTTTTCCTGGACAAATTGCCCGAGATTTTCGCCGATCCGATCCTTATTGCGCGGGATAATCGCCGTGTGCTGCGAGATAAACGGGATCGGCACCCGGCGAAAAAGCGCCACCACGGCAAACCAGTCCGCCAGCGCGCCCACCATCGCCGCTTCGGCGATCGCTTTGATCCCCAGTACCCAAAAGTTAGGCGGCAGAAACAGCGTGATGACGAAAGTGGCAGCGGCAATCAGCAGCAATGAGAGCGCCAGTCGCTTGGCGCGTTTGAGTTCAGCAATTTTATTCATAGGCTTAAGGATAGAGCCAGACGGGGGGATCGCGCAAAAAATGTGGAGCGCCTCCCATTTTCAGGTGGGCTGGGCTTACTCCGGGATCCAGTTGTCCCAGGCGGGTAAGGGGCCGAGTTCCGCCACCAGAAAATCGATAAACGATCGCACCTTAGGATTGCTGTACTTGCTGGGAAAGTACAGCGCATACAGGGCGTGAGTTTCACAGGTGATAGTGCCGTCGAGCATCAGCGGCGTTATCTCTTCTTTTTGAATATGATCGCCAATCAGATAGGTGGGCAAATACGCCACTCCCTGATCTTCTAACACTGACTTCAGCAATACCAGACTGCTGTTGGCCTGGATCGGCATATGCAGTTTCAACTGATGCAGACGATCCTGTTCATCCGCCACCTTCAGCACCGGTGTGAGGCCTGGATAAACCAGACAATCATGATCCACCAGATCGCTTCGACGCTGGGGCATGCCTTTTTTGGCGAGGTAGCCGGGTGAGGCACAGTACGCCCAGCGAACAGGCACCAGCTTGCGCATCGCATAGTTTTGCGGCGGTGCGGTGGAGATGCGCAGGGCGATGTCGAAATCTGTTTCGTTCAGATTCACAAAGTTATCGTTGAGATCGATATACAGATTCACATCCGGGAACTGGGAGCGATATTTATCCACCAGGTTCACCAGCCGGGAATAACCAAACGCAATTGAGCAGGTTATGCGTAATTCACCCTGCGGGCTGTGGTAATAACCGGAAGTGGTATTCAGCGTTTCATCGAATTCTTTCAAAAGCTTATTAGCGCGGTTGAAGAGATATTGCCCGGCGTCGGTCAGGGTAATACTGCGGGTGGTGCGTTTAATTAATGTCGTGCCCAGCGTGTCTTCCATCGCAGCCAGACTTTTGCTGACCGCAGACGGCGATACGTTGAGCTGCGCCGCGGCTTCTGACAATCCTCCGCAGTCGACGATTTTAGTAAAAAACTCCAGATGCTTGAGTGAAATCGGCGTACTCATAGTTTCCTTTAATTCACAAGTGATTTGCAAAAACGGTACGAATAGGCCGTTACATTCGCGTTTTAAACATGCAACTATTGAATCACAGGAAACAACTTGCTGGCAAAATGAAAAAATAACAACTTAGGTGAGTTACGTCACAAAATAAAAGGAGGCGAAACGGAAACTCATCACATTGTGAATTTAATCTCATTAATTATTATTCTAAAGGTACCGATTATGTGGTCACGACTCGAACCCTACAAATCGTCGATTATTTTATTAGTTGCTCTGGTGATTGGCGGCTTATTAGGTATTTATGCCCCATCGTTTGCAAGTAAACTCCAGCCAATAGGTCAGATATTCTTAAACCTGCTATTTATGATTATTGTGCCGCTGGTGGGGATCAGCGTTATGTCTTCGATCGCCAGTATGACCGACCTGAAAAGGCTGGGACGCATTATGGCGATTATCTTTATTGTTTCGATCGCCATGGCCTTTATTCCAGCCGCCGGGATCGTCGCGCTGGCGCTCTGGTATAACCCGGCGCAGGGCGTCACTATCGATCTCTCACAGTCGGTACAGGCGGGCAGCGGTAAGATGGATTTTGTCAGTATGATCACCACCAGCGACTTTATCGGACTGTTTTCTAAGTCCAATATTCTGGCGCTGATCGTAATGGCGATCATCGCCGGTGTCGCAATTGGCCAGTCGGATCAGGCCGGTAAACGCATTGCGTCGCTGCTGGAAGACGCCAATACCGTGATCATGAAGATCGTGTCGATCATTATGAAGGTCGCGCCGATTGGTCTGGGCTGCTACTTCGCCGCCACCATGGCCAGTCAGGACTCTGCACTACTGTTAACCTTTGCCCGCGCCATCGGCCTGTTTATGGTTGCCACGCTGGTCTACTTTGTTTTTGGCTCAATTCTCTATTCGTATATTGGCGGCGGTATTCCGGCGGTCAAAGCCTTCTGGCGTAACGCGATTGAACCGTCTGCGACCGCGCTGGGGACCTGCTCTTCACTGGGGACGCTGCCGGTGACGCTGCGTGCCGGTAAGGCGATGGGGATTAACCCGGAAATCGTTGATGTCTCCATTCCGCTGCTGGTTAACCTCAACAAGGGCGGCGTGGCGATGATTGCCGCGCTAAAAATTGTCTTTATCTATTCCGTGCTGGGCATGGAATTCACCACCGAAACCTTCTTCCTGACGATGCTGATTGCGGTGCTCTCCGCCATTATCGTTGGTGGCGTACCGGGCGGGGCGTTCCTCGGTGAAATCTTTATCGTCACCACGCTGGGCCTGCCGATGGAAGCAATCCCGATGCTGGTGGTGCTGGGCACCATTACCGATGCGCCGGCCACACTGATTAACGTTATCCATGATTTGAATGCGGCGCAGATTGTTGAACGGTTCGCTGGAAAAAAGCAGACCAACACTGAAATAAACTCTACTGCTGCGGTGGTATAGGTTTCACACGGATTAAGAACAGGAGATGTTATGAAAGACGCAATGAAGCTTGAAACGCACCTGGTTGTTGCTGGTCGTGACAAACGCTACACCCAGGGAGCGGTGAATCCGGTTATCCAACGCGCCTCTTCACTGGTATTTGATACCGTGAAGGACAAGAAATTTGCCACCGCCAATCGCGCTAACGGCGAGCTGTTTTACGGTCGTCGCGGAACCTACACCCACTTTGCCTTTCAGAAGGCAATGAGCGAGCTGGAAGGCGGCGTTGGCTGCGCGCTGTACCCTTGCGGCGCTGCGGCGGTGACTAACGCGATTCTGGCGTTTGTTCAGGGTGGTGATCATATTCTGATGACGGGTGCGGCCTATGAACCAACCCAGGATTTTTGCAATAAGATCCTGAGTAAATTCAACGTGGAAACAACGTATTACGATCCGCTGATTGGTGCAGGTATCGTCGATCTTCTGCGTCCGGAAACGAAGGTGGTATTCCTTGAGTCACCAAGTTCTATCACCATGGAAGTCCAGGACGTGCCGGGGATGGTGAAGGCTATCCGCGCGGTGAATCCGGAGATTGTTATTATGATCGACAACACCTGGGCGGCGGGCGTGCTGTTCAAAGCGCTGGATTATGGCGTGGATATTTCCATTCAGGCGGGAACGAAGTACACCATCGGTCATTCGGACGGCATGCTGGGCACGGCGGTGTCGAACGCCCGTTGTTGGGATCGTCTGCGCGAGAACTCCTATCTGATGGGGCAAACGCTGGACGCCGATACGGCCTACAATGGCAGTCGCGGATTGCGCACCCTGGCGGTACGCCTTAAGCAGCATCAGGAGAGCAGCATCCATATTGCCCGCTGGCTGTCGGCAAGGCCGGAAGTGGCGCGGGTGAATCATCCGGCATTACCGGAATGTCCGGGCCATGAGTATTTTCAGCGTGACTTTACCGGAAGCTCAGGCCTGTTCTCGTTTGTGCTGAAAAAGAGACTGACCGACGAACAGATGGCGAATTTTCTCGATAACTTCTCGCTGTTCCATATGGCCTATTCGTGGGGCGGATTTGAGTCGCTCATTCTGGCTAATCAGCCGGAAGAGCTAAACAGCATTCGCCCGGCAGGAGAGGTGGATTTCAGCGGTACGCTGGTCAGGGTGCATATTGGCCTCGAGGATATCGACGACCTGATTGCCGATCTGGACGCGGGATTTGCCCGCATTGCGTAAGGTGAGGTGAGCGTAGCCGGATGCGGCGCAAGCGCTTATCCGGCCTACATAGTTGTCGTAGGCCGGATAAGCGGGCAGGTTAGTTTTCAGTGGCTAACGTCGTTGCCTCATGCTGGCGTACCCGTTTGAGTAAACCTGCCAGCGTGAACACGACAGCGAGCCCTGCCGCAACCGCCAGCAGATGAAACGAAATCCTGCCGCCGTTAAACCATAGCCAGCGCCCAATTTCGACAGAAACCGCCATCACCGTCAGGATTACCATATTCAACGATGCGGAAACCGTACCCTTCGGTAAGTTGTTGGAAAACAGTGTAAAGCGGAACAGCGTCGGGAAGATCATCCCAATACCAAACGCATACAGGCTGGTCCCCAGCACCGACCACAGCCAGACGTGCGGCCACAGTAAATTGCCGACAATCAGCACTGCCAGCCCGCTCAGCTGTATAGGTGCGGCCCGCCAGATGAAGCGTGGTTGGGTCGGATCTTTCACGAAACGAACCACCACCATATTGGCGACGATAACTGCGCCGAACACCGGGGCCTGTGCCCAGGCAAATTCCGATGTGGTCATGCCGCCAGCATCGATCAGAATAACCGGTGAGACCGCCACCCAGCTCATCATCGGGATATAGCTTAACGACAGCGTGGCTGCGCCAAACAGGAACACCCGGTTGCGGAAAACGTCGCGGAAATCACGCACTACGCCGCGGGCACTGAACGGCACCGCGCCGCGCTGGACGGTTTCCGGCATGGCTAACATTAACCCAATCAGGGCGATAAGCCCCATGACGGCAATGATGGCAAACAGGATCTTCCAGTGTACAAAGTGCATCAGCGCGGCCCCGGAGAGCGGGCCGATAACCGGTGCAACCAACACAATGGAAGTGATTATCGCCATTAACTTAATGGCCTTCGTTTGCCCAAACGCCTCCTGCACCGTGACATAGCCAACGGTCGCGATAAAGCAGATGCTGGTGCCCTGCACAAATCGGGCTACCAGAAATTGCGCCATTGAGGTGGTGAACAGCGTGGCAGCGCAGGCGAGGGTAAAGATTAACGCCCCCGCAATCAGCACGGGTCGACGGCCAATTCGGTCGGAAAGCGGCCCCAGCAGCCATTGCAGCGCCATGCCGCCCGCCAGATAGAGGCTCACCGCAGCGGGTGCCAGGCTAACATCGGCGTTGAAATCACGTACCACATTGATGATGCCAGGCTGGATTAGGTCCGTCGACAGATAGGCGGCGAAGTCATATAAAATCAACGCGACAGGAAAAAATAGCGTTGTGGCGCGTTGGGAGAAAAACGCGAGAATCCGTTGCATAAAACAGCTCCTTGTCGGGAGAAAACCCTCAACGGGAATAGCGAAATTCAATACCGTCTTTGAGACGTCAGACCGATGACAGAAAAAAGCAGACTGCAAATGTACTGAATTTCATGTAATCAAAAACGCTGTCTGCGCGAAGCGCAAACAGAAGATACGCTCACTGACGCGGGGTCAGAAAACGTAACGATTACAGGTAACAATCAGCACATCGCACCTCAGGAAGAGTAAGTTGAACGGGTAATAACCATCCGCAGTGTAATGCGGATTGGATATTAATTAAACGAGTTTATCCGGTTTATGTGCAGAAAATCGCCCTGGAAATCAGACTACGATGCTCGGCAAAAACCGCAGAGCGATGGCACAACCGAAGATAATCAATACACCGCCAGCGATACGTTCTACCCATAATATCCCTCTGGATAACCGTCGCTGGATCTGCGGTAAACCGATGAACATCACGATCAGCAGATCCCAGCACAGCACTACGCTGGTCATCCAGATCCCGCTCATGGTTTGTTGCAGCAGCGTCACCGACGGGCCGAGCAGGGCGGTCATTAGCGCCAGATAGAACAGCGCATTTTTTGGGTTGAGCAGTGACGAACCCAATCCCAGCAGTAGCTGTTTGCCAAATCCTGGACAGGTAGACTGGGTGTCTGTTCCGGTCAGCGTTTGCGGGCGGCTGCGTACCAGCAGGCTGCCAATCCACAATAAATAAAGCGCGCCCAGCAGCTCAATAACCGTTAACAACAGGGGAAGCTGGCGCAGGATCCCCCAACCGATAATTGCCAGCAGAACATACAGCCCGTTGCCGAAAGCGATCCCCACGCACAACCCGGCGCTGCCGCGCATCCGGTATCGTGCGGCGTAACCGACCAGTAAAAAGAAGTCCGGCCCGGGGCTAAGCAATGCGACGAAATGCGCCAGCGCCAGCGCGGGAAAAGCAGAAGGAAAAAGTACAGAAAGCAGCGACATAGCGACCTCAGAGAATGAATCTGAGAGCACCGTACGCCTGACGCAGCGCTAATTATTGTCTGATATTGATCGTCCCAACGCGTACTGGCGCGGTGTGGCGGCGGTGTAGCGAACAAAGGTGCGATGGAAATGGCTCTGGTCGGCAAACCCGCTCTGGTATCCGACATCGGCAATTTCGTCCCCGGCCCGTAGCCGCTGGCGAGCATAGTCAATCCGTATGATGTTCAGATAACTTCCTGGCGTCAGCCCGGTATCTTGCTTAAAGGTACGGATCAGCGTCTCTTTACGCATATGACACTCATGTGCCAGCTCATCGAGCGAGGGCGGCGCGAGCAGGCTGGACTGCAACCGTTCGCGCAGATACTGGCTGGTTGCGCTTAGGTTGTCTTGTGTGACCGACTGCAACGGCAGCGTGTGCAGCAATGCTTGTGCGGCATCCGTTATTTGCGCGGTTTGGCGTTGCGGCATGAGCGTCACAAGGTGCATATAACGCTGGAATAATTGCGCATCGCGGATAACGGGAGCAGGCGTGCAAAGCCGCTGATTGGTGTTCTGTGCAGGCAGATTAGCAAGACACCACTGGGCATCAAGATAAAGCATATGATAGCTGCGAAACTGTCCGTTCACAGGATTACAGCTGTGAGGTGCCAGCGGCGGTATCACAATCAGATCGCCCACCTGCAGATGGTATTCCTCGCCATCGCACAGACAGCACGTTTCCCCCTCGAGAATTGCCCCAATCGAGAGCTGAGAGTGGTGATGCCGCTTATAGGCCTGCTGGCTCTGCCAGGTGCTGCGCAGCTCCAGCCACGGCAACTGCTCATCACGCCAGAACGATTGTGGAATATCTCGGGTATGCGTCACATCGTGTCCTCCCTGAAAGTGATGGTTTGTTATAGCACAGGCCGGGAGGTGAAAAAGTGGGAATGCGCATTGAGATGGCGATTCTGCGTGACGTGTTCCAGACAAATGTAGACGTTACATAAGGGCGTTGTTATCCCGGAAATCGCCTCGCAAAGAGAGAAAGTTGCAGGTGAGGATGTGGTTTTCCGGCGCTACAGTCATGGCATCTTATTTTCAGGTGAAGGATCGCCATGAACAAAGCTTCCGCTTCAACACCGCATGATGCGGTTTTTAAAACATTTTTACGTCACCCTGAGACTGCACGGGATTTCCTACAAATACATCTTCCCGCTTCGCTGCGCGAGCTTTGCGATCTTCGGACGCTTAAACTCGAGTCAGACAGTTTTATCGAAGAGAATTTACGTGCGTACTATTCCGATGTGCTGTGGTCGGTGAAAACGACGGATGGGGATGGATATATTTATGTAGTGATTGAACACCAAAGCACACCGGATGCGCATATGGCATTCAGACTGATGCGCTATGCGGTAGCGGCCATGCAGAAACATTTAGATGCCGGGCATCAGCAGTTGCCGCTGGTGGTGCCGATGCTGTTTTATCACGGCGCTAAAAGCCCGTACCCTTATTCGCTGTGCTGGCTGGATGAGTTTGCCAACCCGAAGCTGGCTCGTCAGCTGTATGCTGCGACGTTTCCGCTGGTGGATATTACGGTTATTCCGGATGACGAAATTGTGCAGCATCGACGTATGGCGCTGCTGGAGTTAATCCAAAAACATATCCGTCAACGCGATCTTATGGGGTTGGTCGAGCAAATTGTTTCCCTGCTACTTACCGGACTGACTAATGACACTCAGATAAAGACGCTGTTTAATTATATTTTACGAACTGGCGATGCACCTCGATTCAGTGAGTTTATTCGCGGGGTTGCCGAACGTTCACCGCAGCACAAGGAGCAATTGATGACGATCGCGGACAGATTACATGAGGCAGGACTACAAAAAGGCAGGCTGGAAGGGCTTCGAGAGGGGCGACGTGATGAGGCGCTACGTATTGCCCGCACCATGCTGGCAGATGGCATCGATATCAGCACGGTACAAAAAATCACCCGACTTTCCGTTGAAGATATTCAGGGCGTAAGCCATTAGAAATGACTTAAACCGTGCAATCGCCTGCACGGGAGCACCGGGTGGTCCGGTTTACTCTATTGCCGTTTTTACCGCCTCGCCGAGCTTCTGCATTACTTCCCGATGCTTCTCGTTTGGCGGCAACGCGCAGTTGATGCGCACACAGTTGCGATACTTCCCCGATGCGGAGAACAGCGAACCCGGCGCAACCTGGATTTTCAGGCGACAAAGCTGCTTAGCGACACAGACCATATCGACCTGGAGCGGCAGCTCGACCCACAGCATAAAGCCACCTTTTGGTCGGGTGACGAAGATCCCGCAGGGGAAGTATTCCCGTACCCAGCAGGTGTAGATCTCCATATTGCGCTGATAAATCTGGCGCATACGACGAATATGTCGATGATAATGACCTTCGCGCACAAAGGAAGCCGCTGCCAGTTGCGTAGCGGGAACGTTAGTTCCAATGACGGCGTACTTCATGTGCAGCAGTTTGTTGTAATAACGACCGGGCACCACCCAACCCACGCGCAGACCGGGGGCGACGGATTTGGTAAACGAACTGCAGAGTATTACGCGGCCGTCGCTGTCCCAGGAGTGGATCGTGCGCGGGCGCGGGTACTCTGTGGCCAGCTCGCCATACACATCGTCTTCAAAAATGACGATGTCGTGACGCTGGGCGAGGGCGAGCACCGCCCGTTTACGCGCATCCGGCATAATGAATCCGAGCGGGTTGTTGCAGTTGGGAACCAGCAGCACACCTTTGATCGGCCACTGATCCAGCGCCAGCTCCAGCGCTTCAATGCTGATCCCGGTATCCGGATCGGTTGGGATCTCAATCACCTTGATCCCTAAGCCGCGCAGTAGCTGCATCGTGCCGTAGTAGGCCGGTGATTCAACGGCGACAATATCTCCGGGCTGGCAGACCGTCAGCAGCGCCAGCGACATTCCGCTCTGACTACCGCTGGTGATCACAATATCATCTGCATTAACCACCGAACCGCCGTCCAGCATCAGCCGCGCAATCTGCTGACGCAGTTCACGGCATCCGGAGATTTCATCGTAGCCCAGTATCGCGCGCAGATTATGCTGTGCCACGCGGCTGAGCTCGCGCCACAGCGGCTTCAGGCTGGGTTGATTAATATCGGGCACGCCGCTGCTAAACGGAATTATCGATTTGTCCGCGTTGCCCTTTAGCATATCCAGCACCTGATCCCACTGGGTGATTTCGACCGGACGCTGTACCGGACGCGACATCGGTGGCACGGGTGGCTGCGCTTTTTGTGGCGCGACAAAATAACCGGAACGTGGTTGGGGCGTGATCAGCTGGCGCTGTTCCAGCGTCTGATACGCCTGCTGGACGGTGCTGATGCTGACCCCATGCTCCTGGCTCAGGCTGCGAACCGAGGGCAGTTTTTCGCCATGGCGATACAGCCCTTGCTCAATGCGTTCGGCCAGCAGATTGGCCAGATGTTGGTAACGCGTCATGCTGTATCCCTCATGGGTACCATACAGATTAAAAAATCAGTACAGATTGGTGTGAAAAAAGCGATGCAGAACTCTTTTTAACCAATCTGTATGTTAAATAAAAGTACTTTGTGAGTCTGTATTGTTTTAGGCCAGATCCGTGAAGATAAAGCCTCTGGCAAGGCGGGGAGGCAAGGTATGGAATTTCACGAGAATAAAGCAAAACAGCCGTTTATTGGGTTTGTACTGATCTGGCGGGCATACAAGGCGTGGCGGCTGCGAGCGCAAACGCGGCGCGTATTGCAACAGATGAGTGATGAGCGGTTGCGGGACGTCGGGCTGCGACGCGATCAGGTGGAGTGATTTTCTTTCATCGACAGAGGCTGGGGGGTTATCGTCCCGGCCTCTTTTATATTCATGATATTTATCAATTCATGCTTCTGGATATCCTGTTCCTTGATACTTATCCTGATAAGTATTATTTTCTTTTCAGCGATGAGGGGAAAATAAGATGACTGAAGATGAACTGTTTGCCCGCCGACCAATGGGGATGCGCATGGCAATGGTGGTGCGCCAGTGGCGGGCCATTATTGATGCTGCCATCACCGATACAGGCCTGACGCAGTCCAGCTGGACGGTACTGATGCAACTGTATCAACTGGGAGACAACGTCTCAGTCAGTGAACTGGCACAAATGCAGGGCATCGAACTGCCGCCGCTGATGCGCACCCTCTCGCAGCTGGAAAAGCAGGGCTATCTGCTGCGTTCCACATCGCCTTATGACAAACGCATCCGCCTGCTAACGCTGACCGCGCAAGGCCGCTTAAGGCTGGATGAACTCAACCGGGTGATAGAGACATACCAACATCGCGTCACCTGCACCATCCCTGAGGCGGAACTCGCTTCCTTCAGTGCCACGCTCAATCAAATCGCCTGCAATCTGCGGACAATCCGCGAAGAAGACAATCAACACTAAAAAATATGATGACCCCAGAACAAAAATTTGCCCGTTGGGTAAGGGTGAGTATTGCCGCTTTCCTGGTAATATTCGCCTGGTTTATCGTTGCCGATATCTGGATCCCGCTGACGCCGGACTCCACGGTGATGCGCGTGGTAACCCCTGTTTCCTCACGCGTTTCCGGCTACGTCTCGCAGGTGCATGTACACAATAATAGCCAGGTGAAGAAGGGCGATTTGCTGTACGAACTGGATCCGACGCCGTTTATCAATAAAGTCGAGGCTGCGCAAATCGCCCTTGAGCAGGCGAAGCTGAGCAATCAACAGCTGGATGCGCAGATAGCTTCCGCGCGCGCCAACCTGCGCACCGCGCAATTCAACGCCCATAACGATAAGACCACCCTTGATCGCTATCAGCGCCTGAGCGCCATGCAGAACGTGTCGCAATCCGATCTCGACAAGGTGCGTACCGCCTGGCAGACCAGCGAGCAGTCGGTGGCGGCGCTGAATGCCAGTATTCAGAACCTGCTGATCCAGCGCGGCGAGCGTGATGACAAGCGTAACGTGACGCTGCAAAAATACCGTAACGCGCTGGAAGAGGCGCAACTGAACCTCGGCTGGAGCAAAGTATATGCCCAGACCGACGGTACGGTGAGTAACCTCCAGCTTAGCCCCGGACTTTACGCCATCGCCGCCACGCCGCTACTGGCGCTGGTCAGCCATCAGACCGATATCGTGGCCGACTTTCGCGAGAAAAGCCTGCGCCACACTCGGGTAAATACCGATGCCGCCGTGGTGTTCGACGCCATGCCGGGCAAGGTTTTCTCTGCCCGCGTTACCAGCAGCGATGCCGGTATTCTGGCGGGCCAGGAGCAGGTTAATGGCCAGTTGTCACAACCGGAACAGTCTACCCGCTGGGTGCGCGATGCCCAGCGTATGCGCATTCACGTCGCGCTGAACGAACCGCTCGACACGCCGTTACCGACCGGGGCGCGCGCCACGGTACAGCTGTATAACAGCGAGGGGATGTTCGCCCGCACCTTTGCCGGGGCGCAGATCCACCTCGTCAGTTGGCTGCATTATGTCTATTAACACGCTGGCCCACGTCTTTACGCCGCACGGGAATATTGTCTATACCGCCAATGATTTTCGCCAGACCCTGCGTATCTCCGTTGCCGGGACAATCGCGCTGAGTATCTCGACCTTCTACAACGTGCAGTACGGCGTATTTTTTGTGGTTTATCCGCTGATGCTGCTGTCGCTGGTGCCGGTATTCAACCGCCATGTGGCAACACAGTTCGTGTTCAGCGCGGCGGTGAACTGCGTTGAAATGGTGCTAATCGTTGGTTATCTCTCACAGTGGCCGCTGATCATGACGCTGGTAGTGTTCGGCCTGTACGTGATGCGTTTTCGTTTTATGAGCAAAGGCCCGCTGTTTCTGCTCGGTTCGATGGGCGTGGTATGCCAGAGCACGATGCTCAACTTTATGAGCTATCCCACCACCAACTGGCATACGCTGATGTTCTCCAATATGGAAGCCTGCGTCATGGCGGTGGCGCTGAGCGCGCTGCTGCATTATCTGATTCCGGACGTGGAACCCCGCCAGCCACCGCCGCGCATTGAGAAAGATGCCGCCCGGGTGCGCCATGAATCGCTGCTTTCCGGCACGGTGGCGACGATGATTTTTGTGGTCTTCCAGATCTGCGATTTGAGTGATTCGCTGTCGGCGCTGATGGCAGGCATTTTGATCCTGTTTCCGATGCACTATCGCGGGGCGGTGATCAGCTCGATCTGGCGTGTGGTCGGCGTGGTGCTGGCCTGTCTGTATATTCTGCTGGTGCAGTTGCTTATCTATGATTTCAGCAATCATATGGTGCTGATGATGCCGCTGATTGGCCTTGGGCTGGCATTCAGCGCCCGCCTGCACGTAATGGAAAAAGTCGGCGCGGGCGTGGGGTTTGCCAGTATCACCACCATCGGCATTATGTTTGGCCAGAACCTGCACTCGGATCAGGACCTGGTGTTCAGCGATCTGTACCGCATCACCTCCGTCACCGTCGCACTGGTGGCAACGCTGACCATGGTATTTCTGGTGCATCGGGTGTTGAACTGCTTTGCCGCGACGCGGTTTGTGATTATCGAGTGAGTTGGGGGGGAAGTGCCGGATGGCGGCTGCGCCTGATCCGGCCTACGGAAAGCAGAATTTCCAGGCCCGGTAAGCGGTAGCGTCACCGGGCGTTTTCAGCGGGGATTATCCCTGTCTGCGCGGCTTCGCCGAAATCACGTTGATAAACTCCTGCACCTGCTGTTGCTTACGTGCGGACAGCTTGCACACCCGACGCAGCGACTGTAATAACGCGGGTTCTTCCGGCTCCGGCAGTTTTGTCGTTAGCACAATGCAGCCGGGCATTACTTTGACATCGAATCTACAGCCAGTAGCGAAACCGGCGGCTTCCAGCCACTGGCCTTTCATAATAATTGCCGGAACATGTGTGTAATCCGGATAACGACTCGCATAAGTGACGGTACCCAGACGATTATTTGCCGGGGAGACTTCTGGATCGCACGGATCTGCAATAGAATGGACGGTAGTCATAATGGCTATTCTCTATAAATAGTGATTGTGATGAGCGATATGACCGTGTTCCCGCACGGTCATATCGCGCTAAATACCTGTACATAACATCAGTAAATAAAAGAAAAGTCCAGCTGAAAATAGACTGTAATGGGAATGAACAGGAAAGGACTGGATATATTTTCGATGGTTATGAGTGCGGGGAAATAATAAAAAGCGCACCGGGCAGGTGCGCTTGAAATACGTGTCAGGATTTTTTACGCGAGGTTTTTTTACCGCCGCTGGCGGCGCGTTCGGCCTTGATTTTTTCCAGCAGGGCGGCGGCGCTGTTTTCACCGCTGATAAGATCCGGATTTTCCGCACGCCACTGGGCGGTAAGCTCACCGCGGAAGGCTTTCGCCAGGATCGACTGGGTGAGGCTGTTGACGCGGTTCAGGGCGTTGTTGACCTGCTTTTCAATGGTGTCGGCCCAGGCGAAGAGTTGTTCGACACGACGGACGATTTCGTGTTGTTCTTCTATAGAAGGTAAGGGGACAAATGCTTCTTTAAGATCTTTTAAATTTAATGTCTTTCTGGCAACCTCCTTGGAGGATTGAACTAACCAAGTTTGCATAACCGGTGAACTTAACCATATATGGAGAAACATAGGTTTAATCAGCTTACATTCAGGAGATACTCTGGCAACAGCACGAGCGATATTGACATTTATATCTTCTCTGACAATGCCTATTCTACCTATAGCTCCAACAATTGTTACAAGAATATCATTCTTTTGTACTTTTGAACGCTTATATTGTATGTCTATTTCTTTTGAAATCTTACGAAGATGATTTAGATCCACCTCACCATCATTGATATCACATACACGAATTAATTCGATACCGTCATTAATGTCATCTCCAGGCTGTACTACTCCATAACACAACGGTCTTTGTGTATTGATGACATTATTTAGAATTGTTTCGGTCCATTTTTTTGGAATAGAGATTTTATAATTATCTAATTCAATTGTTTTTTTTGTGTAATCGTTATTTTCTTTAGTCAATCGGCCAGTAACTGCCCCAGCAAGTACCGCCTGGCGAAAACGTTTCAGGATTTGTGGGATTTGCTCAAGACGTGCTTTGGTGCTGTCTACCTGTGCCAGCAGCGTATCGAGTTTTTCGGCAATGATTTTTTGTTCATTTTTTGGCGCGATATTAATCGTGAGCTTTTTTAGCGCATTAAGATAGATCCCTTTTTGCGCTGTTCCTTTGGAGTTTTCATGAATTTGAATCTGAAACTCTCTATTTTCTAATGCATAGCGAAAATAGGATGGTTCTAACTCTGATGTAGATAATACCGCGACACTACGTTGTAGTGTAAACGGTGTAAAATCCTGTGGAACTACTGCTGTTCTACCTAATGTTCCTACGATAGTCAGCAAAACATCACCACTTTCAATACTTGTCCGCTTATTTTCTTCCCAAAATTCAGCTTCAGAGATAATCCTGTGAGTTTCGCTAAAAACAATAGAACCATTGTTAATGTTTTTTGCACTGAGCATTGGTAGCCCAACTTCACTAGCTTTAGGGGGATTATGCGAACCATCAGTCACTTTTTTACATAAATCACCTATGCTGGATGTTTGCCACCCCTCCGGCAGTTTCCCCCCACTCATGCCTTCACCTCACCAAACGCTTCATTCAGCAACTGACGCTGCGCATCCGCCTCATCGCCCGCGCCCAGCTCGCGCATCAGCGCATCCAGCTCGCCCAGCGCCTGCACCAGCTCACCCATCGCCTCTGCCGCCAGCACGTCCGGCTCTGGCAGGCTATCGGCGTCGATGCTGTCCTTATCCTTCAGCCAGGAGATATCCAGTGAATCGGATTTTGCGGTGCGGATCCACTCGCGGCTGAACTTACGCCAGCGGCTGGTGGCCTGGTGCTGGTCGGTGTTTTTATTCTCTTCGCTGTCGGCGACTTCGCTCTCTTCGGCGTTAAAGCTCCACTCGCCTTCTTCACGCGGGCTTAAGCCGTGTGGATCTTCGCCGTAGACGGTTTCAAACGGCTGCAGGTGCTGCTCGGTAAACGGCGTGCGCTTGCCGAAGCTCGGCATATTGGTACGCAGGTCATACACCCACACGTCGTCGGTGCAGTTTTTATCCTGATGTGGATTGGCGACCGTACCTTTGGTAAAGAACAGCACGTTGGTTTTGACGCCCTGGGCGTAAAAGATGCCGGTTGGCAGACGCAGGATGGTGTGCAGATGGCACTTGTCCATCAGGTCGCGACGAATATCGGTGCCCTTGCCGCCTTCAAACAGGACGTTATCCGGCACCACCACCGCCGCGCGGCCGCCGGGGCGCAGGGTTTCAATAATATGCTGCATAAAGCACAGCTGTTTGTTGCTGGTCGGGTGGACGAAGGTGCGGGTAATGTTGGTGCCCGCGGCGCTGCCAAACGGCGGGTTGGTGGCGACAATATCGGCCTGCGGTAAATTCTCGCCGTCGCTGCCCAGCGTGTTGCCCAGACGGATGGCGCCGCCGTGGTCGAGGTTGCCTTCAATATCGTGCAGCAGACAGTTCATCAGCGCCAGACGACGGGTGCCGGGCACCAGTTCGAGGCCGATAAACGCGCGGTGGATCTGGAAATCCTGGGTGTCGCCATCAAGATCATCCAGATCGTTAGTCTGCGACTTCACGTAACGGTCGGCTTCAATCAAAAAGCCCGCCGTACCCGCAGCCGGGTCTTGTACCACTTCACGCGGCTGCGGCTTCAGCAGATGGATAATGGTTTTAATCAGCGGACGCGGGGTGAAGTACTGGCCCGCGCCGGATTTGGTTTCGTTGGCGTTCTTCTGCAACAGCCCTTCGTACATATCACCGAAGTCGTCGCGGGACTTACCGTGGTTGCCATTGTACCAGTCCAGCGCATCCATATAGCTGACCAATTCAGTCAGCTGCTTGGGCTGCTCAATGGTGGTGCTGACATTATGGAATACCGCCTGCACCAGCTTTTTATCATCTGCTCCTAACTGAACCAGCAGGTTACGGTAGAACTGCATCTGAGCCTGGCCAATGCGCGATTTCAGGTCGTCCCAGCGGTAGCCTTCCGGCAGGTAGTCCGCTTCCTGGCCGGTCTCTTTGCACATTTTCAAAAACAGCAGCGAGGCGAGTTCATTGACGTAGTTTTGATAGGAGACGCCGCCGTCGCGCAGGTTGTCGCACAGTTTCCACAGCTTGGCGACCAGATCGTTATTGTTCATTGAAGATCCCATTTGACATGGCGACCACCATTGTGGGTCGCAAAAGTGATTGAGCGTTTCAGATGCCTGATGGCGCTTCGCTTATCAGGCCTACAGGGTTGCGTGTAGGCCGGATAAGGCATCGCCGCCATCCGGCGAAAACGGGGATGATACCCTCTTAAGCCAGTTCGTCCCAGATGTAATCGCTGAACTTATCCAGCACGCTGTCGAGGTTGTCGTCAAAGGTGCGCTGTAACATTGGCTTACCGCCGCGACGGTGGAAATTGCCGGTTTTGAACACGTCGTCGTCGAGCACCACTTTCTCTTTTAGCGCCTGCGCTAAACGGTCGAGCCAGTTTAGCTGCTCGTCGCTCCAGTCGTTCTCGGCCTTGATACGCGTCAGCGCGTGGTCGACTCGTTCGTCGAACGGTTTGAGCGCATCACCCACCGCCGCACGACGGATATGGCCAATCAACCTGGCGGCGATATCCTGATTGCGCGTCGCTTTCCACGCGCTGCGCAGGGAAGACTCTTCAAAATGCTGGCGGTCAAACCACTCCTGCAATTCCACCAGCCCTTTACGGGTGAGGTCGCGCGGGCGATTGATCACCGCCTGCAGCGCGGGCTGGGCGTTCGGAGCGTGCTGCACCAGCGCATCGAAGGCTTCGAGAAAATCCTGCGGCGTGTCGTAATCGCCGTACAGCGATTTGACGCTCACCACCTCATCGTCAATATCGAGGAAAATAGGGGCCTCGCGCAGGGCGTTGATATCGGTTTTCAGCCTTTCGAGGCGGGCGATAAAGCCGGGAAGCTTATTGAAAATCTCGGCGCTCCAGTGCGGCCCTTTTTCCCGCAGGCGCGAAGCCAGGCCGCCGAAGTTGACGCCTGCGGCATCCTGGCATAGCTCGTCCAGACGACGTACTTGCTTATCCACCGTTTCGCTGCGATCGCGGTTATAGGTGGCAAGACCGATAATCCGCTGCAGCTTGGCGACCAGCTGTTCATGGCTGTGTTCGGCAAAGCTGCGGCCATCCGCTTCGATGGTTTTGTAGGTTTCTGAGTCGGTAATTTCATTGACCAGCGTTTGCAGTTCCACCTGCGGACGCACAACCACCGGGCGCATGGTGTCGACGCTTTCCAGCGAGCTGTAGATATCAACGCAGTCGAAAATCTTAAAGCTGGTTTTCCCCACCGACGGGCACAGACGCGTGGCGCGGCCTTTCATCTGCTCGTAGAGAATGCGGCTTTTGACTTTGCGCAGGAACACAATATTACAGATAGACGGAATATCCACGCCGGTGGTCAGCAGATCGACGGTGACCACGATATTGGGCAGCCGCTCTTTGTTGAAGCGAACGATCATGCTTTGCACTTTCTTCGCGTCTTTATCGGCGTCACCAGTGATCTTGATGATCGCGTCGTGCTCAAGCTGCGGATATTTTTTCTTAAACGCGGTGCGTAGCTCGTCAACCACCATATCGGCATGGGCGTTGGTGACGCAGAACACCAGCGTTTTTTGCTGCCCGGTGGGATCCAGGTATTTGGTGAGCTCAGCGCATACCGCACGGTTAAACCCTGGGATCACCAGACTGCGGTTAAAGTCGGCGACCTCAAAATCCTGATCGTCGGCCAGCGTGTCGTTGATCAGCTCACCCTGTGGGTTCAGGCGTTCCACCTGTTCACCCTCGGAAAGATAGACCCCATCCTGCGCGTTGCGGGTGACGATCTGAATAGGGGGATCCTGATCGATCAGGTAACCGTCGATCACCGCCGTACGGTAGGTGTAGCGGTAAACCGGCTCGCCGAAAATATCGACCGTGTGCAGTGCTGGCGTGGCGGTCAGGGCGATTTTTACCGCATCGAAATGATCGAGAATACGACGATAGGCGGAAACGTAATCCAGCTGGCTGCGGAACTGCAGCTCGCCTTCGGTCTGCTCTTTATCGAGAATGTAGCCGCGGTGCGCTTCATCGACGACGATACAGTCGTAGCGGCCGACCGGCATCGGTTCATCGGATTGCAGCGTGCGCTTGACCAGCGACTGCACCGTGGTGACGTGAATTTTAGTACTGTCTTCCGGGAATTTGTCGGTCAAGCCTTTGATATCAAAAATGCTGTTAAAGGTGTCGCCGTTAATGCGTGTGTCTTCAAACGACCCCAGCGCCTGCTCGCCGAGCGAGCGACGGTCGACCAGGAACAGAACGCGCTTGAAACGCTGCGACTGGATCAGACGGAACATCAGGGCGATGGCGGTACGGGTTTTACCGGTACCGGTCGCCATCGCCAGTAGGATCGCTTGCTGGCCGTTAACGATAGCCTTTTCCACCGCGCGGACGGCATCTTCCTGGTAATAGCGCAGGCCGAGTTCGCTCATTCCGGGGTTTTCGGCAAACCACTGGTTTTGTTTCTGCGGATCGCTGCCCAGCATATCCAGCAGCTCTTCGGGGCGATGCCATTCCGGCAGCGCTTTTGACATGTTGGTAGTGTGGCGGACGTCGCGATACCAGATGCCGCTTTTGGTCTTCATCGCCGCGCGGTATTCACGCCCGTTGGTGGAGTAGCAGAAAGGGATTTTAAAGTGCTGTTGACCGCTGGTGTCCTGCCAGCTGATTTCATACTCCGGTACGGCTTCGTGTACTTCGTCGGGAGCGTAGTGCTCCAGCAGCGTGTCGCGTAAGAAGGCGTTATCGAAGTATTTGCTGTAGCGGTAAGATTCGTTGAGCTTGCTGGGCACATCGGTATTTTTGCGTTTTGCTTCAACGACGGCAATGGGCTTAAGGCCAACGAACAACACATAATCGGCAAAGCCTGTTTTACCCGTTTCATCTGTACCGGTCGGCCATTCGGCTATCGCTTTGTTGACGCCGGGTTCCGGTCGAGCGCCTTTGGCAAAGCGTAACGTTTTGCTATCAGCCTGCCAGCCCGCTTTACGCAACTGGGCGTCAATCAGGAAGCGACTCTCTTCTTCGCTGAGATTCAGCGTGCGCTTGATAGCCTGGTCGGTGATTTCTTTGTGATAGGCCTTACGTTCCTGTTCGGTTTGCTTTGCCAGTTCGGCATCTTTTGCCGCAAGCTGAGCCTCCAGTGCGGCCAGACGCGCTTTGGTCTGGGCTTCGGTTTCCTGCTGTTTGCCTTCAAGGATGGCAATGTAGCCGTTGAGCGCAACCAGTCTTTGCTGCTGAGCTTCCAGCTCGGCCTGGCTTTGCACTTTCTCCTGCGCCTGACGTTCGAGCTGTTGTTTCAGTGTCAGCACTTCCTGGTGATAAAGAGACTCGCCATGTTCTGGCAGAACAAACATCGGTACCGGGAAATCGTAATCTTTGGTCACCAGCCGGTAGTACCAGACGCTGAGACGGAACCCGAGCCGCAGGCACATCTGGGCATCATCCAGATCGTTATGATATTCGTGGACGGCCAGGTTACCGATACGGCGCAGCTTATGGAAAACGGAAAGGATGCTGTCATCAATAAACGCAATCTTGCCCAGTTCGCGCAGCAGGTCATGCTGATTTTCGCAGGCGGGTATATCCAGCAACTGGCCGAGATGTTTCGCGGTGGCTTCGCCAAACATGCGCATTTTAATGAGGGTGGTGTTGGGATCGTCGGGGTAGTTATTTTCCGCCGCGCAGGCAATGGCATAAATGAAGTCGTTAACGCCTTTCAGAAAAACGAAGTTGGATTTTTCCATTGTTATCTATCCAGATACTGAGCGGGGGATGATTATATTACCCCAAATCGTAATGGGAGCTATCAGGCCTCATGGTAGCCTTCATGTTCCGTTCAATCAATGAACGATAAGAGAGTAACCGATTCTTTCTTAATGTGTTATTGAGGAATATAGTTCCTGAGAGGGTTATCTGATTTATATCAATGGCAGGGATGATTTATGGCTGTTCCAACATATGACAAATTTATTGAACCAGTGTTGCGTTTCCTGGCCACTCGACCCGAGGGCGCTTTGGTCAGAGAGGTGCGTGAAGCCGCAGCCGAAATGCTTGGGTTAGATGAACAGCAGCGTGCAGAGACGATTACCAGTGGGCAACTGACGTACCAGAACCGCACTGGCTGGGCGCACGATCGCCTCAAACGTGCCGGATTATCGCAAAGTCTATCCCGAGGGAAATGGTGTTTAACGCCAGCGGGAATGAGCTGGGTTGCCTCGCATCCGCAGTCGATGTCCGAGCAGGAAGTGAGTCATTTTGCTTTTGATTTTAACGGTGTGAAGCTCAGTAAGCAGGCGGATGCGGTGGCGTTAGATCCGCAGCCAGAATTGATTGAGGAGGATGAGCTTGCCCGAAGCAGCCCGGACGATCGCCTGGAGCAAGCGCTCAATGAGATTCGTGAATCAGTTGCTGAAGAGCTGCTGGAGAATCTGCTTCAGGTTTCGCCCGCGCGTTTTGAAGTGATTGTGTTAGATGTGCTGCACCGCCTGGGATATGGCGGTCATCGCGGTGATTTGCAGCGCGTAGGGGGAACCGGCGATGGCGGCATTGATGGGATTATCTCTCTCGATAAGCTCGGGCTGGAAAAAGTCTACGTTCAGGCCAAGCGCTGGAAAGGCACCGTTGGGAGCGCTGAAGTCCGGGGCTTTTATGGTGCATTGCCTGAGCAAAAAGTGAAACGTGGCGTCTTTATTACCACCTCAGGCTTTACGGCGCATGCCAGAGACTATGCTAACAAAGTTGAAGGTCTGGTGCTGGTGGATGGCGACAGGCTGGTACATCTGATGATTGATAATGATATTGGTGTATCCTCACGTTTACTCAAGTTGCCCAAACTCGATATGGATTACTTTGAGTAGTGGTAACACTGGAACCTGATTGCGGGTAATGGTGATGGAGCACGTTGTGGGCATCCGTGTTTCTTCTGGCCCAGAAATCAAGTGACTTTTGTGGCTGCGTATCAGCGCTAAACCCATGCCGGATGGCGGCTTCGCCTTATCCGGCCTACTCTCCTGGTCAACTTTCCTTTATCTCGAATACGCAAATTGTGAAGCTATTTCCAACAATCCAGGTATAATCGTAAGATAATTGTATATACGTTTTTGTATATACAATTAGGAATGAAATACATGCCAATGGAGTTTGAATGGGATGCAAACAAGGCACAAAGTAACCACCGTAAACATGGTGTTCGCTTTGAGGACGCAGTATTGGTTTTCGACGATCCCCGGCATTTGTCCAGACAGGATCGTTATGAGAACGGTGAGTATCGGTGGCAGACCATCGGTCTCGTTCATGGCATTGTGGTTATTCTGGTTGCCCATAGCGTTAGGTTTGAAAGTGGCTTTGAAGTCATTCGTATCATCAGTGCCAGAAAGGCAGGCAGTAAAGAGAGGAATCGTTATGAGCATGGTTAAACATAAACGCGGCAGCGTATCCGCGCTGAGTGCTCAGCATGAGGCTGAACTGAAGGCGCTGGCGAATAAACCGGATGATGATATTGATTACAGCGACGTTCCCGTGACCGAAGATGAGCAGTGGTCAGAGGCTCATCGCGGTAAGTTTTTCCGTCCGTTGAAAACGCAGGCATCGGTGCGCATTGATGCCGATGTGATGGAGTGGCTAAAGCGCCCCGGGAAGGGTTACCAGACACGGCTGAATGCTATTTTGCGCGAGGCTATGCTGAGAGAGCAAAACAAGAAATAGCCTTATACTGGGGCAGTAAGTGCCGGATGGCGGCTGCGCCTGATCCGGCCTACGGGAAAGTGCCATTAGTAGGCCCGGTAAGCGTAGCGCCTCCGGGCAATTCAGCAGGGGATTACTTCTTCAATCCCGCAAATGCCGCTCTGATCTCGTCTTCCGGCAAATTAATGCCGATAAACACCAGTTGGCTGTGCGGTTGCTCGTCGCCCCACGGGCGGTCCCAGTCGGCGCTGTACAGGCGCTGGACGCCCTGGAACAGCAGGCGGTTTGGCTCGCCTTCAATCCACAGCATACCTTTGTAGCGCAGCAGCTTCTCGGCGGATTCCAGCAGCAGGTTTTCCATCACTCGCGACACGTCGCTAATGTTGACCGGGTAATCCAGCTCGACGACGATCGAGGAGATATCGTTTTGCTTGTCGGCGATAAAGTGGAAGCGCGGTTTGGCGCTGACTACGTTCTCTTCCAGCATAAAACCGTTGGTATCGAACAGCAGGGAGAGGTCGATATCACCATGCGTCACGGTGTAAATCGGCGCACGGGCGTTGATGCGCGCCAGGCGCTCACGCAGTTTTTCACTTTCACCTGCGACGTCGGTTTTGGTCAGCAGGATCCGGTCTGCGTAGCCTACCTGCGACTGGGCGATGGTGAACTGGTTCATCTGCTCGTCGGCATGTACCGCGTCAACCAGCGCTATTACGCCGTCCAGCAGGTAGCGTTCGCAAATCACTTCATGGGAGAAAAAGGTCTGAATGATCGGGCCGGGGTCGGCCATGCCGGTGCACTCGATCACCAGACGGTCGAAATTGATGGCGCCTTTGTCGAGGTTGTCGAGCAGATCTAACAATGCGTCTTCCAGTTCACTGGAGCGGGTACAGCAAATGCAGCCGTTGGTCAGGGTTTTGATCTGCGTGGCGCGATCGCCAATCAGCTGATCGTCCACCGAGACTTCGCCGAATTCGTTTTCGATAACGGCAATCTTGTAACCGTGCTGCTCGTTGAGAATATGGCGCAGCAGGGTGGTTTTACCCGCGCCAAGAAAACCGGTGAGTAGGGTAACTGCAATCGGGGTCATTCACTTCTCCTTCTAACAGCAACTGCTTCCGCCGCTACCGTAGCGGGCTTCCTGGCGCTCGCGGAAGAATTCTTCGTAGGTCATGTACGGCTTATCGGGATGGTTGGTCTTCATGTGCTCGACGTAGTTGTCGTAGTCCGGAATACCAATCAGCATTTTCGCCGCCTGACCGAGATATTTTTTTGCCTGACCTAAAGTACCAAACATGGAACGCCCTGTTAATGAATAAAGCCGGATGGCGGCTTGCGCCTGATCCGGCCTACGTTAACTTTACTTTGTAGGCCGGGAGCGCAGTTCGCCACCCGGCTTCAGGTTAGTGGTGTGAAGAGGTCTTCACGCCGCCTTCCGGCACCGGTACATACGGCGTCTCTTTATCAGAGCGACCGTTGATGGCGCGGGCTTTCTGCCAGGTACGGAACCCGTAGAAAATGATGCTGTACACCACCACCAGGAACAGAATACTCAGACCTGCGTTGGTGTAGTTGTTGACGACGATGTGGTTCATGTTGGCAATCTGCTGAGCGGTCAGTTCGCCGCCGTTAGCAATCTTCTCTTTGTACTGATTCGCCATGAAGAAGAAGCCTTCCATCTGCGGGTTGGTGCTGAACAGTTTCAGACCCAGCGCCCAGGTGGTGCAGATAAGCAGCCATACTGCCGGAACAACGGTAACCCAGATGTATTTGGTGCGCTGCATTTTAACCAGTACCACGGTGCCGAGAACCAGTGCCACGGCAGCCAGCATCTGGTTAGAGATACCGAACAGCGGCCACAGGCTCTTAACGCCGCCCAGCGGGTCAACAACGCCTTGATACAGCAGGTAACCCCACAGGCCTACGCAGCCCGCAGTACCGATGATACCCGCAACCAGAGAATCGGTTTTCTTCAGGAACGGCACGAAGTTACCCAGTAAATCCTGCAGCATAAAGCGGCCAGAACGGGTACCGGCATCCAGTGCGGTCAGGATGAACAGCGCTTCAAACAGAATACCGAAGTGGTACCAGAAGCCCATATCAGCCATCGGCAGCACTTTGTGGAACACGTGAGCGATACCAACGGCCAGCGTCGGTGCGCCACCTGCTCGGTTCAGAACGGACGGTTCACCGATGTCTTTCGCGGTTTGCAGGATCTGCTCAGGCGAAATGACGAAGCCCCAGGAGCTGACGGTCGCTGCCGCATGTGCGGTGACGTCTTTCAACTGCGCCATAATCAGCGGTGCGTTTTCGCCGCTCATTTCATGCAGGTTCGGCATGGTGATGCCAAGGCCCGCAGGCGGGGTGTTCATCGCGAAGTACAGACCTGGTTCGATGATAGACGCGGCAACCAGCGCCATAATTGCGACGAAGGATTCCATCAGCATCGCGCCGTAACCGATAAAGCGCGCATCGGTTTCACAGGCCAGCAGCTTCGGTGTGGTACCGGAAGCAATCAGCGCGTGGAAGCCAGATACCGCACCACACGCGATGGTGATGAACAGGAACGGGAACAGAGCGCCTTTCCACAGCGGACCGGTACCATCAACGTACTGGGTCATCGCTGGCATTTTCAGTTCCGGGTTGAGGATAACAATCCCCACCGCCAGACCGACGATAACGCCGATTTTCAGGAAGGTAGCCAGATAGTCGCGCGGGGCGAGGATCAGCCATACCGGCAGCAGCGCAGAGATAAATGCGTAGCCGATCAGGGTAAAGGTAATAGTGGTGTCTTTAAAGGTCAGCGCCGGGCCCCAGTACGGGTCGTGCGCAATCACGCCGCCGAAGTAGATAGAAGCTACCAGCAGCACAATACCAATCACCGACACTTCGCCCACGCGTCCCGGTCGCAGGAATCGCATGTAGATCCCCATGAACAACGCGATAGGTACGGTTGAGCAGACGGTGAACACACCCCACGGGCTTTCTGCCAGCGCTTTCACTACGATCAACGCCAGTACTGCGAGGATGATGATCATGATTAAGAAGCAGCCGAACAGCGCAATGGTTCCCGGGATCGGGCCCATCTCTTCTTTGATCATCTCACCCAGAGATGCGCCGTTACGGCGGGAAGAGATAAACAGCACCATGAAGTCCTGTACCGCACCGGCCAGCACGACGCCTGCCAGCAGCCACAGCGTACCGGGCAGGTAGCCCATCTGCGCGGCCAGTACCGGCCCAACCAGCGGACCTGCACCTGCGATAGCGGCAAAGTGGTGACCAAACAAGACGTTACGGTTGGTTGGAACGTAGTTCAGACCGTCATTGTTGATGACCGCCGGCGTGGCACGCGTTGGGTCAAGTTTCATCACCTTTTGGGCGATGTACAGGCTGTAGTAACGATAGGCCACCAGATAAACAGAAACTGAGGCGACCACGATCCACAGGGCACTAATGTGTTCACCCCGACGTAATGCCACTACCGAGAGGCAGAATGCACCGATGATTCCGAGAATCACCCAGGGTATGTGCTTGAATATCTTTTTCGTATCCATAGTAAAACCTGGTATCTAATTAATAATTGGCCGAAGCCGCGTGGGTTTGATCTTGTGTTTGAGGAGGTTATTTGACTGCTATGTTGGGGGGATCTTGCCAGAGAATTACGCGCGTAAAGTAAGGTAAATAAGTGAGCGGTTGTATGTCAGCTTAAGCGGTCCCAAGTGTCAGTGAGCGGTAAACTGCGGGGAGAACGGGGAAATTTATGTGATTGAGATCACGGCATTATAGCGTTTGCCTGCCTACATGCCGTGTTTTCCCACTGACAAAGCACCTCACTGAGAGACTCAGATTACGATATAACAGTAAGGCGTATGTTCGATGTCTCTGAGCAACACATGTTTCTTACGTGATTTAGTCAGGTAATATTTTTCATCCAGATAGTAGTCAATGAGTTCATCGAGACGCTCTTTATCTATGCGGGGCGTTACCCCCAGCGTCCAGAAGCTACGCAGCTCTAATTCCGAACGTTTGATTTTTGCGCTTTTAACCAAATCAGCAATCATATTTCTGACGCAGCTTGTCGGATCCTGGTTCTGTTTGAGTTCAAGCGCAATGTAGCTATCTTGCGTCCAGCCTTTTTTCCGCAACAAGAAATCTGCACGCACTGACAAACGCTGTGGATTTTTCCGGAGATCGCAAGCAAGAGTTTGTTCACGCCACCATTCATGACCCGTCGAAGCCAGCAGATTGGCAAATTCTATCTGCATCCAGACTTCCCAACCGGAGATGTTGTACTGATCGATGATATTGAGCTTTTGGCGAATATCTTCACGTTCAAAAAAGTGGTGTGCGAGGGTGGATAGGTGATCAAAATCGCGATTTAACATAGAAGCATCCTTTCCTTCAAAAACCGGAATCCTACACCTAAGACGTAATGGAACGACTAATTTTTTGCGTAATTTGTCATAGGGAACGGTATTTAATGTGAAAACGATAATTCTGTGGCAATTGCTGGCACCATAAAGTTTTCTCTTTCCAGGCCGAAAACCAGAGTATCTGTCTAGCGGAAAGAGAAAACATGTTAAAACGAATGAAGATTGTTACCAGCTTACTGCTGGTATTGGCGCTATTTGGCCTTTTACAGCTCGCCTCGGGCGGCTTGTTTTTTAACTCACTTAAGAATGACAAAGAGAACTTTACCGTTCTGCAAACCATTCGCCAGCAACAGTCTGCGCTGAACGCCACCTGGGTTGAGCTGCTGCAAACGCGTAACACCCTGAACCGGGCAGGCATTCGCTACATGATGGATCAGAGCAATATCGGTAGCGGCGCGACCGTTGCCGAGCTGATGCAGGTGGCGAGTACGGCGCTGAAGCTGACGGAAAAAAACTGGGCGATTTACGAGTCGCTCCCGCGCGATCCGCGCCAAAGCGAAGCCGCTTTCCAGGAGATCAACCGCACCTATGACATCTATCATGGTGCGCTGGCGGAGCTGATCCAGTTACTGGGTGACGGGAAGATCAACGCATTCTTTGATCAACCGACGCAGAGCTATCAGGATGGCTTTGAGAAGCAGTACATGAGTTACATGCAGCAGAATGATCGCCTGTATGACATCGCGGTGGAAGATAACAACAGCTCTTACAGCCAGGCGATGTGGGTGCTGATCTGCGTGCTGATTACCGTACTGGCGGCGATTATTGCGGTGTGGTTTGGTATCAAGCTGACCCTTATCTCCCCAATGAACCGTCTGATCGACAGCATTCGTCATATCGCCAGCGGTGACCTGGTGAAACGTATTGAAGTGGAAGGGTCCAACGAGATTGGGCAACTGGCGGAAAGCCTGCGTCACATGCAGGGTGAGCTGATGAATACCGTGGGTGACGTGCGTAACGGTGCCAACGCGATTTACAGCGGTGCCAGCGAGATTGCGATGGGCAACAACGATCTCTCCTCCCGTACCGAGCAGCAGGCGGCATCTCTGGAAGAAACCGCAGCCAGCATGGAACAGCTGACGGCGACCGTGAAGCAGAACGCCGAAAACGCGCGTCAGGCCAGCCATCTGGCGCTGAGTGCTTCTGAAACCGCGCAGAAAGGCGGCAAAGTGGTGGATAACGTGGTGCAAACCATGCGTGACATCGCGTCCAGTTCGCAGAAAATCGCCGACATTATCAGCGTCATCGACGGCATTGCCTTCCAGACTAACATTCTGGCACTCAATGCCGCAGTAGAAGCCGCGCGTGCGGGTGAGCAGGGCCGTGGATTTGCGGTGGTTGCGGGTGAAGTACGTAACCTGGCCCAGCGTAGTGCGCAGGCCGCGCGCGAGATTAAGAGCCTGATTGAAGATTCGGTCAGCCGCGTGGATGTTGGTTCAACGCTGGTAGAAAGCGCCGGTGAAACCATGGATGAGATCGTCAATGCGGTAACCCGCGTGACCGATATCATGGGTGAAATCGCCTCTGCTTCTGATGAACAGAGCCGCGGTATTGACCAGGTTGGTCTGGCCGTTGCCGAGATGGATCGCGTGACGCAGCAGAACGCCTCGCTGGTGGAAGAATCCGCCGCCGCCGCTGCGGCGCTGGAAGAGCAGGCCAGCCGCCTGACTCAGGCCGTTGCCGTGTTCCGTATTCAGCATGACCAACAGCGCGCGCGTGACGTTGCCGCCGCTAAACCGGTTTCAACGGCCCAGCCGCGTAAAGCTGCGGTAACGGATGCCGGGGATAACTGGGAAACGTTCTAAACCTGTGATGCCGGATAAGGCGTAGCCGCCATCGGGTAATCAACGCAACATCAGGCGCATGGCGCAGCGTAGTTCGTACGTCTGCCCGTGCGCCGCTTCTTCAGCTCTTTTTTCGCGCAATTCCGGCGAAAGCGTCTCGTCAGCCAGCATTTCAAATCCCAGTCGCGCGTACAATGGCGCATTCCACGGCACACCGCGGAAGGTGGTTAGCGTGAGCGACGTATAACCTTTCTCACGCGCCTGTTTGGCAACATAGTCAAGCAATCTGCGGCCAATTCCTTTTCCCTGCCACTCCAGATGCAGTGAAAGTTCAGCAATAAACAGCGATGACCCCAGCGCTTCGGCAACCAAAAAACCGACCGGACGCGCATCGACCAGCGCCAGCCAGCTCATGCCTGCGGCGGCAAATGCCCGATGCTGAGCAGCCGATATAATCTGGTCGTCAGCAATCCACGCCAGTTCGGGGATAAGTAAAAAACGTTGCCCCGCAGATCGTTCGATGGCGGGAAGAGCGGCAGTGTCTGCCAGAGTAGTCGCGCGCAAGGTGATGTTCATACGAGGAGCATAACATGCCCGATAAGCGTGGTGTTATCGGGCATCTGAAGGATTATTCTTTACGCGGATCGCTGATGGGTTGGCGAACCAGGAAGATGTAGGCGAGGGCACCCACCATGGTGACGCAGCCGCAGATGATCAACGCCAGGCGGAAAGAGTTGGTGGTATCAACAATAAAACCGGTGACGATCGGTGCGAACGACGCGCAGATAAAGCTGGCAAAGTTCTGGATACTGCCCACGGAAGCGGTCATGCGTGAGGCGACGGCGACGTGGATCAGGCCCCAGCACGAGGTGCCGGCGAAGTGGATACAGAACAGCGCCATACCGATCAGTAACACGGCAGCCATCGACGTTGTGGCCTGCGGCACGACGAAGGTGAAGGCTGCGGAGCAGAACATCCCGGCGATAATACAAATTTTACGGCTCTTAATCGGCGCCATACCGCCTTTCACCAGCCAGTCGGTGACAAAACCGTTAATCAGCATACCGGCTGCGCCAAACAGGAATGGGATCGCCGCCATTAATCCAGTGCTTTTTAAATCCAGATTGTAGGAGGTTTGCAGGTAGCCCGGCAGCCAGGCCAGATATAACCATGCGGTGTAGTTGATGCCGCTAAAGCCCAGCATCATGCCCCACATGGTACGGTTGCGGAACAGGCTGCGCCATTCGGCAAAGCTCAGCGGATCGCGGCGGGCATTGACGCTACCGGCGTTCAGGTACGCTTGTTCCGTGGCGCTCAGCTCAATTTGCTCGCGGTTGCGATACAGCATGTACCAGCCGATGGCGAGGAAAATACCCAGCACGCCAATGGTGATGAACATCCAGCGCCAACCCATTACCAGCATCATGGCAGCCAGAATCGGCGGGCTAATGGCAACCCCGATGGTGGAGGCGGCGTTGAATAATCCCATCGGGCGGCCGCGCTCTTTGATGTTAAACCAGTCGTTGATGACCTTTACGCCGCACGGGTTCATCGGCGCTTCGCCAATCCCCATCCCGATACGCACCAGCACAAACTGTGTGAAGCTGTGCACCATGCCGGACATCGCCTGAAACAGCGACCAGAAGAACATCCCCAGTCCCAGCATAATGCGCGGACCTTTACGATCCAGCAGCGGGCCGCAGGGCAGTTGCGCAATACCGTAAGCGAGAGAGAAGACCGACAGCAGGACGCCGATTTGCGTGGCGCTCAGCCCCAGTTCTTCCCGAATTGTTAAGTTGGCGACCGATAATGAACTGCGGTCGAGGTAATTAATCACCGCAGCAAAAAATAATAAAATCATTGCTGTGGTCTGAATACGTTTTATTCGGCTACTGCGTTGCACCATGCCCTCAGGCGGAACATTAATATCCGCAGATGACGACGTGCCAAACGAAGAACTCGGGTCGAGGGTAATATTATTTTTTTCCACGCCGGACTCCTGAACCTCAATAATTTATTTTTCACACAGCCGGGCTGTGCAGTATTGAAAAAAAACCAGTGATGAATCAATTCGCTCATCACCGCTCACAAAAGTTTTTAATGCAGTCGACTTAGCGTGAGCATAGGCAAGAGGTATTTTTCAGGCGTTTTTATTTTTATAAAATCGTGCTCTCGGTAATGGTTTGCTGTTTTTTATCGGTACTTAATGGGCGGCGCAATGACTCTGGTTGATGGAGCGAATCATCGATTGTTTGGCTGAATTCAAATGGTTACAGAGCGCCAGGGTGGCATCCAGGTCGCTGCGACAGATCAGCGCGCTGAGGATGGTCATATGTTCATCGATGGCAATGATGTTGCGTTGTTTGAGGTCGCTCTCATCCCACTGATAGTGGAAGTGGAAAATCACGGAGATGATTTCAAGTGATTGATTGAAAAATATATTATCGGCAGCAGAGAGCAGCAAGGCGTGAAACTCACGGTCTAACTGCGAGAACATACGAAAGCTGCTGCCGATGCTGTCGCGCAGGATCCGGTGGCGTTCCAGCAGCGTTTTAGCCTGCAGCCAGCGCGGGTCATCATCCGGCAGATTGAGGAAATGCTGCAGGGAATGGGTTTCCAGCATTTCTCTGAGTTCAAACAGCTGCTCCGCATAGGCCTGATCGAACTGCTTCATGCTCCACTGACCGCGTTTTTCGTTTTTGATCAGGTTGTAACGTTCGAATTTTAAAAGATATTCTCGTACGACTACCGGACTGACGCCCGCGGCTCTGGCAAGCTGCAGTTCGGAGAAGCTCTCGCCTGCACGCAGCTGGCGCTGGTTGATCATGGTGAAAAACGCCTGCTCAAAAATCCGGTTTTGCTCGGTCATGGAGGCGGTGGTGCAGGCAAAACCGTCGTCATGGTCGGGTTTACGCACGATGACATAGTGGCTGCCGACCTGGGTCAGCACGCCGCACTCGCCTAAGTGGCTCAGCATATGGCGCACTGTGGTGCGGCTGATGTTGTACATCTCCGCCAATGCGCTTTGCGACGGGAGAGGGGAAGGGATATGACCACGCGCCATATCATCGATAATCTGGTTAATCACATTGTGACGTAAGTTCTGCGAACGGCTCATGGTTTCTCCTTTTTGCCTATTAAAACCCGATTTAAAACATTTTTATGCGTTGGAATTCACAGATTGTGTTTCTGCTTTCTCCGGCTTTTTTATTTTCGTTGATATCTGAGGCAACAAAAAAACAGGAGAGCAGAATCATGTCTACGATGAATACGTTGATTTGCCAGGAACCTAAAAAATTAGTCTGGAAAGAACGCGAAATACCTATTCCGGGTGAGGGCGAAGCATTAATAAAAATTAAATCGGTAGGGATTTGTGGTACCGATATTCATGCCTGGGGCGGCAATCAGCCTTTTTTCAGCTACCCACGTGTATTAGGTCATGAAATATGTGGGGAAATTGTCGGGCTGGGAAAAAATATACAGAATCTGAAAAATGGTCAGCAGGTGGCGGTTATTCCTTACGTGGCCTGCCAGCAGTGTCCGGCATGCCTGAGCGGACGTACCAACTGCTGCGAGAAGATTTCGGTGATTGGCGTACATCAGGATGGTGGTTTCAGTGAATATCTGTCCGTTCCGGTGACCAACTTACTGGACGCGCAGGGGATTGACCCGCAGGCGGCGGCGCTGATTGAGCCTTACGCCATCAGCGCGCATGCGGTACGTCGGGCGGCGGTGGCGCCAGGTGAGCAGGTGCTGGTGGTCGGTGCTGGTCCGATTGGTCTGGGCGCAGCGGCGATTGCCAAAGCCGATGGCGCACAGGTGGTGGTCGCCGATACCAGTCCAGCACGCCGGGAGCACGTGTCTTCCCGGTTGGGACTCCCGGTTATCGACCCATCCGCTGAAGATTTTGATGCGCAGCTGCGCGCTCAGTTTGGCGGTTCGTTGGCGCAAAAGGTTATTGATGCCACGGGGAATCAGCATGCGATGAACAACACGGTGAATTTGATTCGTCATGGCGGCAGCATCGTTTTCGTTGGGCTGTTCAAAGGCGATTTGCAGTTCTCTGATCCGGAGTTCCACAAGAAAGAGACCACCATGATGGGCAGTCGCAACGCCACGCCGGAAGATTTCGCCAAAGTGGGCCGTCTGATGTCGGAAGGCAAACTGACCGCTGACATGATGCTTACGCACCGTTACGCGTTTGCCACACTGGCAGAAATCTACGAGCGGGATGTGATTAACAACCGTGAGCTGATTAAAGGCGTGATCACGTTCTGAGAGGGGAAATGCGATGAAGACATTGAATCGACGTGATTTTCCGGGGGCCAGCTACCCAACGCGCGTGATCCAGTTTGGTGAAGGAAACTTCCTGCGGGCGTTTGTTGACTGGCAACTGGATATCCTCAACGAGCAAACCGATCTGAACGCTGGCGTGACCATCGTTCGCCCGATCAATACCGATTTTCCGCCGTCGCTGAATACCCAGGACGGGCTGTATACCACGCTTATTCGCGGGCTAAACGAGCAGGGCGAGGCGGTGAGTGAGGCGCGGCTTATCCGTTCGGTGAATAACGAAATCAATCCGTATCAGGATTTCGCGGCGTATCTGGCGCTGGCGCACAATGCGGAAATCCGTTTTGTGTTTTCGAATACCACCGAAGCCGGAATTAGCTATCACGCAGCGGACCGTGTGGATGATGCGCCGCCGGTGAGTTTTCCGGCCAAGCTGACACGCCTGCTGTTGGAGCGCTTTAACCACTTTGCGGGCGCGGTGGATAAGGGCTGGGTAATTATCCCGTGCGAGCTTATCGACTATAACGGTGAGGCGCTCAAAACGCTGGTGCTGCGGTATGCGCAGGAGTGGCAACTTCCTCCGGCATTTGCCGACTGGGTGGAGACGGCAAACACGTTCTGTTCCACGCTGGTCGACCGTATTGTCACCGGCTATCCGCGCGAAGAAGCCGCTGCGCTGGAGGCTACGCTAGGCTATCACGATGCGTTTCTCGATGCCGCGGAGCATTTTTACCTGTTTGTGATCCAGGGGCCGCAGTGGCTGGCAGAGGAGCTGAAGCTGGCGCAGTGTCCGCTGAATATCCGTGTGGTGAGTGATATCAAACCGTACAAAGAGCGCAAGGTCGCTATCCTCAATGGTGCGCATACGGCTCTGGTGCCGGTCGCGTGGCTGTGCGGGCTGGAGACCGTTGGTGAGGCGATGCAGGATGCTGATGTCCGCCGCTTTGTCGAACGGGCGATTAGTGAGGAGATTATTCCGGTGTTGGATCTCCCGGCGGACGAATTGCGTGAATTTGCCGACGCGGTGAGCGGGCGTTTTCAGAACCCCTACATTCGCCACCAGTTGCTTTCCATTGCGCTTAATGGGATGACCAAATTCCGCACCCGAATTTTGCCGCAGCTGCTGGCGGGTCAGCACAATGGGCGCTGGCCCGTGCGGTTAACGTTTGCCCTCGCTGCGCTGCTGGCGTTTTATCGTGCAGAACGCGACGGGGAACGCTATCCGATACAGGATGATGAGCAGTGGGTAAGCCTCTATGCCAGCCTGTGGCCGCGAGTTGGCAATGATTTAACGCTGCGTGAACTGGTGGATGCCGTGCTTGGCGATGCGGCGCACTGGGGAGAGGATTTGACGTTGTTACCTGGCCTTGCCGGGCAGGTCACGGCCAATCTGGAGATGATTCTGGTGCAGGGTATGCGCCAGACGGTGAACGGTCTGGAATAAGGTTGCCATGCAGCGCCCGGTGTGGTGTTGGGCGCTGTTTTTTTTCAGACAATACATTTGGTTCACGATAGGCCTGATAAGCAAAGCGCTATCAGGCCTTTCATGTTACGAACCCTGAGCCACTACTTTGATTTCAACCATCCCGACCCCCAGCTTACGCGGTGAGTGACCGAGAATATTGCCCTCGTTGGTGGCGACCGGATCGGGTGGAACAATTACCAGCGTATCGGCATCAGCCGGGTTATCAAAATGTAAGATGGTGGTGGTGACGTCATGGCCTAACACCAGCGTCTGTTCCTCGTTGCCAACGCGCACGGGAATAGGGCGATTAGCATTGTCGCCGAAGGCTTTCGCGGTAATGACCAGATCGAATTTCTTCGGTAGCGGGGCTTTGTACTCAATCGTTACTTCTTCGCTGAGCTGCGCATTGGACCAGCGTCCCCAGGATTCGGGGCGTGAAATGCCGCTAAACTGTTTGACCTCTTCCGGCGCGCCCGCCACGTTGAAAACGAAGCTATCTGCTTTGTAGCGAATGTCATTATCGACAATTTTCAGCGTATCGACGTTACCTTTATAGCGCTCCATGTCGATCACCGTGTCTTTAAATACGGTTTTACTTTTCCACTTAGCTTTATCGACGTGCTGTACGATTTGCTGCCCGCCCAACTGCCCCTGTGATACGCACCAGTCGGTAGAAAGCGCCAGCTCCGGCGCCCACAGTTGCGCCATTTTGTAGCAGCGATCGACCCAGACGAAGTTATCGCGTGGGGCGAAATCTGCCAGTTGGAAGCGCAGCGGGGCCGAGTATTCGCTTTCCGGCAGCGGCTCGACGCGTTTGTCCGATACGCGCAGCAGCAGCGGCAGGCGGAAATGACTGCCGGAGAAAGAGATCATATTTTTGTCCTGGTCGACGGTGAACTCTTTCATCTCTTTCGGGAAATTCCACAGGCGAATGATATCGGGCTTCCACGCCAGCATTTTTTCTTTGATGTTCAGGAACACTTCCGACACGGATTCGCTCGACAAGCTGCTGCGGCCAAGGCCGATAAAGTTATCGCCGCCGAGAATATCCAGTACCGTTGCGCCGTTATCCATCGTGTTACGTTTCACCGCCAGCGTGTCCTGTTGCGGTTGATCGCCGCGCAGCACGAAGAACAGGTTGTTGCGGTCCTGCTTGTTCAGATACTTCCATGCGGTGTTGTTCATCGCCAGATGATCGGAAGACACCACGATAACGGTATCTTTAAACCACGGCGATGCTTTGATTTTATTGATAAATTCGGCAATGTTTTCCTGGCTGCAGCTGACCGCGCTGAACGATTGGTTGGCCTTCCCGTCGATGTCATAACGTTTACGGTTGCAGCTACGGGAGATAAAACCATCCGGATGATGGGTATCCACGGTCAGGGTAAACAGTGAAAAACGCTGGCCCGAGCGCGAAAGCTCTTCGAATTTTTTCCACGCTTCGTCCAGCACGGTATCGTCGTAGAAGCCCCAGTCGTTACGATAGGTCGGGTCCGCCACCACGCTTTTTAACTCTTCCGCACCATACAGATGGTCAAAGCCGTGAGATTTCAGGAACACGTCTTTGCCAGCAAAGCGCAGGTTGGCACCCTGCACAAAGTAGTTCTGATAGCCGGAGTTTTTCAGGATATCGCCCAGACAAATATTGTTAGGGAAGAAACTTGAAACAGACGCAGAGGCGTTGCCTTCAAACGGCGCAAACAGCGGAATACCGCACTGGGAGGCGACCATGCCCGCGATGGTGTAATCCGTACCCGGCAGCTGCATGGTGTTGCTGAAATCCAGACCTTCGTTTTTCAACGCGCCGAGTTCCGGGGTCAGATCCGGGAATGCGTCGTTATTAAAATAGGTGCGTTCGAGGCTTTCGCCGTAGATATAAACCAGGTTCAGCTTCGGGTTGGGAATGGTTTTTGATGGCTCTTTATAATACGTCGGGAAATCCGGGTCGCCATCGCGTGACTGCGACTTCACCAGTTCGGTTATCTGGTGAAACGCTGGGCTGGCGTCAACGGAGGCCAGCGCCAGCAGCAGGGCCAGCAGACTGTAACCCACGTGATGCGGGTGATGGCGACGGCGGCGCAGAACCCAGCCGAGAGCGACAAAAACGGTCGTCAGCGCCAGCGCGATCCCAACGCCCGGCAGGATATATTTGCCGATACCTGCACCGGTCAGGCTGTTGGTCAGCGTGTACAGAACCGCGTCATTGATCCCGTCGCCGGTGAAATAGTCACTGGCGTACAGCGTGATATTCAAGACAATAAAAATCCCCAGCACCGTTAACGTGGCGGCAAACCACCAGGTGTTGCGACCCGCTTTCCAGGCATAAATCAGCACTGAAGCGAGAAACAGAGTGATGGAGATTAATTCTGACAACGGTCGATCCTCAGTAAACCGGGCAATTGCCTGGCAGGCTAATCATTTGGTGAGAGAACAATGTAATAGCGTTGTTACATTGCTGCAATTGTAGTGACATTAAATTACGTTGTTATTCAGAATTGGTTTAGTTATGCGCGTTTTTGTGGGGAAATACTGTTTATTTGGAATGTGAATGTATTGTCGAAAATAAATAGATGCCGCGCAGGTTATACGCGGCATGTCGTGCGTCAGGAAATGAAGTTCATGCCCTGTTTTAACACCAGATCGCAGGCCTTGGTTTTTACCTGCTTCGCCAGCGAGCTGTTGCCAATCGTGTTCAGGTCCAGCTGTTGACCATCTTTGGCATTGAGCAGACCCTGAATCCCGTCCATATAGTTGGTGTCTTGCTTCTGCTCAGGAGCACTGAGCCCCAGTTTATCCAGCACCTGGTTTTTGACGTTTTGCGTGTCGGTGACCGAGGCCAGCTTCTGTTTCGCGCAATATTCCAGGATCCCGGCGGCGTTATTCATGCTGCTGGAGGTCAACGACTGATTGCTGCCATTCAGCAGGCTGGTCAGGGAAGAGAGCGACGAGCTGCTTTGCGAGCCGGAGCTTTGTTTGCTCAGCTCACTGGCCGCGCTGGAGAGCGAATCCTGCCAGGAGGCGGCGAAAACGCTGGTAGAGATGAGCGTGCTGGCGGCAAGCGCACAGCACAGCAGACGTTTGGTAGTTTTCATCATTATATGCAACTCGTGTTATGCCTTTTCAGCGCAGTATAGCGCTGGCGGTCTTAGGAGTGGTCCTAATACGTTAATACTCTTTACCGGTGACCCGACTACGGTAGCTTTCCCAGTTAAAAATGACCCACAGGCTGTTGCCAAGGCGCATACGATCCATCACGCGCTCGCCGAGCAGCTTGTTCATTTCATCCATATTGCTGTTAGTTAACATACCGGTCGGACGTTTTGAGGACGAACGGCGATCGACAATCTGGTTAATGATCACTTTTTCATAGCGGGATTCGGTCTGCATGCCGATCTCGTCGATCACCAGCAGATCCACATTGCTCAGATCGTTGAGCAGCTGTTCTTCGCTGGTTTCACGATTACTGAACGTTTCTTTCATCGCCGACATTATATCGGCCACGGTAATGATCAACACTGACTTACCACGCAGCAGCAGTTCGTTGCAGATGGCGGCGGCTAAATGGTTTTTGCCGGTGCCGGGTTTGCCGGAGAAGATAAAGCTGGCGATGTTGCCGTCAAACTCTTCAACATACTGGCGGGCTTTGCTCAGGGCGTTCATCTGACCTTCGCACTCTACCCGATAGTTTTCGAACGAACAGTTCTGATGCAGCGGGCGGATACCGGAACGGTTGAATGTGCGCTGCATTTTCATAGCCCGGTTTTCGCGGGCCAGCGCTGCGGCACGAATTTCACCTTGCTCTTTTTGCCATGCCAGCAGCTCTTCGCCCGTTTTAAAGGCGGGCTCGACATTAGGTGGCATCATTTTTTGCAGACGTTTCATCAGGTCGCCAACGTTTTTCATCGTTATCCTCTAAAACCCGGTGGAATGTGGCTGTCAGGTTCACTGACGCTGTTCACATCGCGCTTTGGCATTCCGCCATTGCTGGCCCGTCCAATCTGAATGCTGCGCGCCAGTTTTTGCTGCCACTGAATATGGTGAAAGACTTTTCCTTCAGCCTGCCAGTAGGCAACAAATGAGGCCAGTTCTTCAGCAGTAACCGGCTCTCTCAACGCTACGCCCCATAAAGCGGCCTGACGCTGAAAGTCGGCATCAGGCTGCCAGGCAGCGTACATCGCAAATTTCCCCATTGGTACGGCAACGGGAGCAGCTTGCGGCTCTTCATAAAATTGATCATCTAATGTCACATCGCTTCCCGGGCGTGACAGTTTCTCCTCAAGCGCCAACAGCTCAGCCAGTCTCGCAGGCGTCACCGCGTAAAACGCTGGCGCATTGTTAGCGAATACGGCTACGGCGCCACCCGCAGACCTGGCCAGCACGGCGTGGTGATCGTGTAGTAAGGCGTCAATGCTAGTGACGTCTGGCGTCAAAATTTTGCAGGGCATAATGTTTCTCAATACTGAACAACAACCGAGAAGGGGACTGCTTTTATAGTAACACAGAGAAGAAGGAGAGCAGCAGATGAGGGGGGAGATTCCCCTCTCTGCATGGCATTAAAGAAAGTGCACCGTCAAACGCGTGGGCGTTTGCGATACAGCCATAACCCTGGCACGGATAGTCCGATGGAGAGCGCGCCGACAATTGATGAGGCTTTCAGGAAATTGGTCAGCAGGGTGATCATCAGCGCTTCGCTGTAGCCAAAATGGCCGATTTTTACCGCCGAGATCATGGCGGTGTAGGCGGAGATCCCAGGAAACATCGGGATCACTGCCGCAACGGTAAAGACTTTCGGATGCGCCAGATACCAACGCGACCACTGGATCCCAATGCAGCCGACCAGCAGCGATGCCATAAAGGTTGACCATTCGATATTAAACCCTGCGCTCATCATTGCCATTCGCGAACCGTGACCGAGCGCGCCGAGTAACGCACACCAGGGGAGCGCCCGATGAGGGACATTAAATACCATGGCAAATCCTACTGCCGGGATCGCCGACAGGATCATGTCCTGCATTAACGCCAACATGAAATCGATCACGCCCATCCGCGCAGCCCCCATAAGGTCATCGACATGACCACGCCAATGCAGGTCGCCAGTGTAAGCAAACTGGCAATTGCCCAGCGGGCGAGCCCGGTATTAATGTGTCCCTTAAACATATCCGCGACGGAGTTGATCAGCGGAAAGCCTGGAACCAGCAGCAGCACGCTGGCAGCCATGGCGATGGTCGGGGTGTGGTTAAACGTCGGTAGCGTCAGCAGCAGACCAGAAATCGTTGTCGCCACAAACGCGGTGATGCAAAAGTTAATTTGTGGGTGCAAATGCCGGGATGCCAGAATCTGACGGATATACATTGCCACCATGCTGGCGAAAAAAGTGATCACCGCACCATCCCATCCGCCGTTATTGAGCTTACAAAAGCAGGCGCAGGACAAGCCGACCATGAAGGCGACCAGCCATCTTGGATAGCGTAGCGGCTTAATCTGGCTAAAGCGTTTCTCTACCCCTTTAATATCCAGCAGTTTATGTTCCGCCAAAATGACAATGTGCTGCACTTCCGTCACGACGTGCATATTAATGCCGCGATCCTGATTTTTTCGCGTTGATGTCAGGCATTGCCCGTCTTTAATGGTGGTCAGGACGATAGCGTTAGAGGAGATGGCGCTTTCTACGCTATCCATGCCAAGTGCCAGCCCGAGTCGGGTGGATAACTCGTCAACCAGAGCGCTTTCTGCCCCATGCTGAAGTAAAAAAAGTCCGCATTGAATACATAACCGTGTAACCGTTCGCTGTGACGACTGCTCTGTTTGCATGGCTCGCTCTGACTGAAAAGGATCTCTTTGAGTGACGAATGTCTTCTTTTTATCATGAAGCATGAGCCCGCTGGCTCTGGCTAAGATCAATCTTTGTGTCGAAAAAAGACACAGGTGATACGGTTGCGGTATCTTAACGCCCCCGTTCGCTAAGGTACGAGGGGGAGACTGATTGAAATGTAGCGTTATTTTCCCGGATGGCAAATACGTAAGCCATGCTAACGATCTATTGTAGTTATTATAATTGTACAGATAATGTATTTATACGTAATTGTGCAATAATAGCTTAGAATTTGGCGCTATTTGGATGGTGCCGTCAATACTTTTTGAAATAAATACCAAGGATAACAATTCACCCCGCTTATTGTTCGGAGTATTTTCCTGTGAGTTAAGATTATTAATCCACCTGGGAAGATTTAATTAAGTACGATTGCGGACTGGTGAGTGTGGAGGGGATATGTTGCCAGGACGCTGCAAAAACGCAATTATTATTAGTAAATCACCGATTATACAAACTGGTCTTAAAGGTATAATGCAGGGAAAGTTCTCCGATTACGAACTTACCTACTGTCGTTCTGTTGAAGAACTGACGTTATTACAGCTACGGTGTGCTGATTTGGTGATTGCTGATTTAACCGGAGACTGCAATTATCCTCGTTCAGTCTGCGAGCAATATTATTTTTTATTATCTCAATATCGTGATATTCACTGGGTATTTCTCGTATCTCGTATCTTTTATCCTCTGGCGGTTGAACTACTGATGTGTCCTGTCAGTTCGCTGCTCTCTGACGCCGAGCCGATTGAAAGTTTAGTGAATGTCATTCACGCGGGAAATACACGAGCAGAGAGAATAAGCAAGGCACTGCTCTCTCCGCCTGCTATGCCGCAATTGTTAGACCATAGCGCACGATCTATTGTTCTCACTCTCTCTGAAAGAAAAGTATTGCGCCTCCTTGGGAAAGGCTGGGGGATTAACCAGATTGCGGCGTTGCTGAAAAAAAGCAATAAAACAATAAGTGCCCAAAAGAATAGCGCTATGCGTCGCTTGTCGATAAATAGCAATGCAGAAATGTATGCCTGGATAAATAGTTCTCAAGGATCGCGAGAACTTAATTTACCTTCAGTTTATGGAGAAACCACGGAATGGAAAGCAGAATCATCAAAAGAAACGTTGCACTGGTAGAAAAGTGCACGATGAGCAGCGTGGGTATTAAGAGTTTATTTAATACCATACCGGATGACCAATATAAACTTCATCTCTTTTCAAACCAGCCCGCTTTTAGCCAGGCAATGTTAAAGATGTCGTTTTCGGCAGTTATTTTTTCCCTCTCTGCAATCAGAACCGATCGTAGAGCAGGGTTGGCCTATTTAACGGAGCTGGCGATAAATTATCCGCGGATTCGCCGTGTGGTGATTGCCGATGATGACGCTGAAGCGCGTTTAATTGGTTCCCTGTCCCCCTTGCCGTTAGATGGCGTTGTGAGTAAAGCTTCTTCGTTAACGGTGTTGCAGGACGCGTTATTTACGGCGTTAAGCAGCCCTGGCCGGGGAACCGAAGGCACGAAAAACCATTGGTATATTAATCAAAGCCGTATGCTCAGTCCGACAGAACGAGAAATACTGCGCTTTATGTCGAATGGTTATTCGATGCCACAGATTGCTGTTCAGCTTGAACGGAACATCAAAACCATTCGGGCACACAAATTTAATGTGATGTCCAAACTGGGGGTCAGCTCGGATGCCGGGTTACTGGATGCGGCCGATATCCTGCTGTATCTGCGTGCTGGAGAGCCAGCGCCTTTTATGCAGGCGGTTTCGTGACGGGCAACGTTGACGTGTTTCTTGCCGGGTTTGGCCGCCGGTTTAGCGTGTGAAACATTACTGACACACGTCAACCCAGGTGGCAGAAGTCAGTTCAGCCATCCTTTCAGGCGTGATGCGAACCGCGCTGTGGATGGCACCTGCGGCAGGCAGCACTTCAGCGTAGTGTTTCAGAGAAACATCACAGTACACTGATATCGGTGTTTCTAATCCGAAGGGGCAAACGCCGCCAACGGGGTGCCCCGTCGCGTTCACGACCTCATCACTACTTAACATTCGGGCTTTGGCACCGAACGTACTCTTTAGCTTTTTATTATCCAGTCGGGCATCGCCTTTTGCTACGACCAGGATGATATCGTTCTTCACCTTTAGCGAAAGTGTTTTCGCTATTTGGCCAGGTTCAACGTTATGGGCTTTTGCTGCCAGATCAACGGTTGCTGTGCTCTGGTTTAATTCGATGATCTCGATATCTGGTGCATGTTGCGCCAGGAATTGGCGTACTGATTGCAAACTCATTCTTCTCTCCCTATCGCTTACAGATAGCCCTGCACAGCAGAAAACTGCAGGATGTAATTTGTCATAGGGGCAACCACACTGTAAATATTTTATTGTAACAACATAGCAACATTAACAGTTTTTCGATCTTCTTCACAATCAAAGAAACCGGTTACAGTAACCGGTTGCAGAATGCTGAAATGACGATTAATACTGAAGTTGTCACTTCCTCTGTATCACATAATAAGAGCCATCTATGAAACTTAACTCGAAAAGCGGTAGCGCTGGTGTTCCTCCCGGCACGGTTGCGAAAAGTGGTAATGGGCTTTACGTGGTGGCGGTGTTGATGCCAGCACCGTTGCAGGGTTTTGCACAACGGGAGAACGGCTATGTCTACAAACCATGCTGTGTTTAACGTAATTTTCCGTTTTGTTGAAAATTACGTTAGTCCTGTCGCCGGGCGCATCTCTTCGCAACGACATGTAATGGCCATTCGCGACGGTTTTATTTCGGCGATGCCTTTTATGATTGTAGGCTCTTTTCTGCTGGTTTTTGCCTACCCGCCTTTTTCTCCGGATACCACCTGGGGATTCGCCCGCGTGTGGCTGGATCTGGCAAAACAGTTTGAAGGCCAAATCCTCACACCGTTTGATATGACGATGGGGATTATGTCGGTCTACATATGTGCGGCTATTGCTTATAACCTGGGTAAGCACTATGTGAAGTCGCATCAGTTAGATCCGTTTATGTGTGCGATGCTATCAATCATGGCTTTTTTGCTGATTGCCGCGCCAAAAACCAAAGGCACAATGCCGGTTGATAGCCTGGGAGGAACGGGGATTTTCACCGCCATCCTGGTGGCCATTTACTGTGTTGAAATGATGCGCTTCCTGAAGGCGCACAACATCGGCATCCGTTTACCCGATCAGGTGCCGCCGATGATCAAAAACTCTTTCGATCTGCTGATCCCGGTGCTGGTGGTAGTACTGACGCTTTACCCGCTGAGTCTGGTGATACAGTCGCAGTTTGACATGCTGATCCCGCAGGCCATTATGGCCATCTTTAAACCACTGGTGTCGGCTGCAGATTCTCTGCCGGCGATACTTCTGGCGGTATTGATTGGCCACCTATTGTGGTTTGCGGGTATTCACGGCGCGGCAATTGTGTCGGGAATGCTGCAAATGTTCTGGCTAACTAATCTTGGAATGAACCAGTCGGCGCTGGCGCAGGGCGCGCCGTTACCGCATATCTTTATGGAAGCGTTCTGGACGTTCTTTATTGTGGTCGGTGGGTCAGGCGCAACGATGGGGTTGGTGATTTGCTATCTGCGTAGTCGTTCGGCTCATCTACGCTCGATTGGGCGTCTGAGCGTAGTCCCCAGCATTTTTAATATTAACGAACCGGTGATTTTTGGTACGCCGATTGTCATGAACCCGGTGTTTTTTATCCCTTTCCTGCTGGCCCCAATGGTGAATGCGGTACTGGCCTGGGCGGCGATGAAACTGGATTTAATTGGGCGGGTCATTTCAGTGGTTCCCTGGACCGCACCGGCACCGGTTGGCGCGGCATGGGCATTAGGCTGGGATTATCGTGCGGCTATCCTGGTGGTGCTGTTGGCGCTGGTGTCGGCCGTTATCTACTTCCCGTTCTTTAAAGTCTACGAAAAGCAGCTATTGGCGCAGGAAAAAGAAGAGGCGCAGCGTATGGAAGAGGAAAACCAGCAGGTTGCATAAATATCTGGCGAGGGGCTACGGCTCCTCGCTTACTTCAGCGTGCAGTCTCCGCATTGCTGAACGTCAGGCAGGCGATAGCGTTGGCAGCAGGTTTTGCGTACTAACAGCCCCTCACGCGGAACAACGGTTCGCCACAGAGGGTTATCCTGACCGCAGGAGAGTTGTTTCTCAAAAAAGCAGGTCTGGCGCAGCGTGGTCAGCAGTTCCTCACCTAGCAACGGCTTCATTTCCGTTAAATACCAGTGAATTAAATATCCGGTGTTGCTCCAGATAAGCTTCGCGTTGATCTCGCCCGTCGCTTCCAGCGCCTGCACAACCGGCGTCAGCGCTGAGAGAATCAGCGTTTCCATGCGTTGTTGAGGGGACAGGGCTGTAGCCTGGTGATCCTGATGGACGTCGATCCAGAAGCAGGCCGCACGGCCCGTTTCGTGAAACTCTACGCGCATATGTTCAGGAGAGACGTCGATAGCCTCTTTTTGCGTCAGTAGGGCCACCATTAACGGAGGCATCATCAGGCCGATATACCATTGCGCCCAAAGAGAAATCAGGGGCTTATTTTCGCGGGGTAGCGTGGGTTGGTTGCGATAGATATGGTCTGAATAAACGGCCAGCAGCGAGCTAAGCATCGCCGGTTGTGTCCATTCATGCAGCGTCATTGCACCTGGCACAGGCGTTTCGTCAAGACGAATGAAGTCCAGCAGGTGCTCGCGAGTTTTGGCTATCGTTGCGCGTACGGCAGCAGCCAGCGAGGGCATCTCTGAGGGGAGATGGCTACGCCAGATGACATCTTCAACGATCGGTGCGGAACGATAAGCCATGTCGATATAAGGATGTTAATCTTAATGATAATGATTGCTAATCCTATAATTGACATTGAGCGATGGCAAGATCTTTGTCGCCATCCCGAGCGGCAGCGCACAGAAAGCTCAGGTAGAGGGGCAGTTTACCCGCAGCTCATCGCTGACCAGCGTATTGTTACGTCCAAGATTCTTGGCCTCGTAAAGGGCTTTATCCGCTTTGGCGATAGCAGCATCAATATCCTGTTCTACCAGAGGTGCAATGCCGATACTGACGGTTACGTTGGTTGCCACGCTCTCATTAAACATGTGAGGGATTTTAAGATCGTACACTTTCTGGCGGATACGTTCGGCGGCAGCCTGGGCCTGCTGTGGATCGACCGCGGTCAGCAAAATCATAAACTCTTCACCGCCAAAACGCGCCACCACATCCCGGGAGCGTACGGAGTCTCGGATGGCGGCAGAAACACGGATCAACGCCTGGTCGCCCATCATATGTCCGTAATGATCGTTATAGGATTTGAAATGGTCGATATCCAGCAGCAGAACGAAGTGCCTCGAATTACTCAGAGCCAACAGCGTATCGAGCCGGTGTTGCAGCCCCCGGCGATTATACAAACCGGTTAGCGGGTCGAGCATGCTGAGCCCGTTCAGGGTTTCCCTTTCCTCCAGCAGTTTGTACATCAGTTGCTGAGCGAATCCATCGTAGCGCTTTTGTATCACATGCTGGATGGCGATACCGGCCATAGGCAGCGCCATAAAATAGAAAATCCGCAAACCATGTTCGCTGCCGTTAAGCCATAAACAAACGGCGACGGAGGGGAGTGAGTGGAGCGTAAACGCGATGATATTATTGGCAAAAGCGATAGAGCCAATAAACAGTACGCTGAGCAGCGCTATTAACAGGAAATAATAATCATTCTGACCTAGAGCGTTATATTTCAAGAATATATGTAACGCCCATAACAAGCCAAAAACGATTGAAATAAAAGGGAGATTAATTCTTTTATCCGCGTATTTCCCATGCCATACCAGCAGCAGTGTACTCATCACCAGCATCAGCAACGCCGGTACTGATAAGGCTTTGACCGCAAACAGAGGAAAAAAAAGCGTAAACAGCGCGGAGACTGCGTTGAGCAGTAGAAACAGTCGTAAAGAGAGTTGGTATTTTTTTGTGCGCAGAGTTCGCCAGGATTGTACTGTCATAGGTAAATATTGTTAGTTATCTGCAATGTACGAAGGTGTGTTGGTAAATAAAACAAATAACGAACGGGGTATCATTCGCAGAGGTTTTTATTGTTTTTAGTTGAAGAGCTAACCGGTGAGCAATTTATCACCTTGGATTATTCATGTCATCAATCGTTAAGTAAAACTCATATAATTGATAGTGCTTCACGGCTGACAAATGAGAAATTTTATCATATGATATTGGTTATCATTATCGATGTCATAGGTGAAATCATGTTGCAACGTACGCTGGGCAGTGGATGGGGTGTTCTGCTGCCGGGAATGCTGATTGCCGGGATGGCATATAGCGACCTGTCGGTCTACGTATGGAAGGTGATGATTGTATTAGGATTACTGCTGACTTCGCTCATGCTGTACCACAAACGTTTACGGCACTTTGTTTTGTTACCTTCATGCGCGGCACTGATTGGTGGCATTGTTTTGGTAATGATGAACTGGAATCAGGGATGAACAAAACAGAGAAGGAAATCGAGAGGGAAATAAGATAATTGGTGCGAGGGGGGGGACTCGAACCCCCACATCCTAAGGACACTAACACCTGAAGCTAGCGCGTCTACCAATTCCGCCACCTTCGCACAGTCATCTTATTTTTTTGATATCGCCTCGTTGGTGCGAGGGGGGGGACTCGAACCCCCACATCCTAAGGACACTAACACCTGAAGCTAGCGCGTCTACCAATTCCGCCACCTTCGCCCAGTGCGAGCAATATCAACGTGGATTATGGTGCGAGGGGGGGGACTTGAACCCCCACGTCCGAAAGGACACTAACACCTGAAGCTAGCGCGTCTACCAATTCCGCCACCTTCGCATACCATCGACACTCAAAAAGTATCGTTACCACGGGGGCGGATTTTAGAGATTTTATGCAGGGCGTCAACTGTTAATTATCGAACTTAACGTGATTGCCGAAAAAAAAGGCGTTTCTTCGGCTTTGGTGTTTTATGCAGGCCGGATAAGCGATAGCGCCATCCGGCGTTGCTCGGTGTCACGCCGGATGGCGCTATCGCTTATCCGGCCTGGAGCAGTTAGGCTTTTTTCGCCTGACGCGTCATGATGGTGCGATAGACCTTGAAGCGCCCGGTCTGCGCGATAACTTCGTGGAAGCCAAACACTTCATCCAGTACCTTCGGATAAGGCAGGAAGGCGTTCGCCACAATACGCAGTTCACCACCGCTGTTCAGATGACGCACGGCTCCGCGAATCAGCGTTTGTGCTGCATCAAGGCTGGTCTGCATACCGTCGTGGAACGGCGGGTTGGAGATGATCATATCAAATCGACCCGTCACGTCAGAAAAGACGTTACTGGCGATGACGTCACCTTCAATGCCGTTGGCTGCAAGCGTTGCGCGGCTGGCTTCAACGGCGGCGGCGCTAACATCGCACAGGGTTAAGCGCACTTTCGGCGAGTGGCTGGCTAAGGCGACGGAGAGAACGCCTGCGCCACAGCCGACATCCAGCACTTTGCCTTTGGTGTGCGGCGTCAGCGTGGAGAGCAGCAGTTGGCTGCCAACATCCAGGCCGTCACGGCTGAAGACGCCCGGCAGCGTTTTGATGGTCAGATTTTCTGTCTGGTATTCATCCCAGTATTTTTCTGCATCAAAGACCGGCTGTTTTTCCAGACGACCGTGGTACAGGCCACAGCGACGTGCGCTGTCGACTTTGTTTAACGGTGCGTATTCGGCCAGCATCTGCTCTGCGCTACGTACACCGCTGCGATTCTCACCGACAACAAAAATATCGGTGCCCACCGGTAACAGCGACAGAATGTTCATCAACTGGAACTGGGCTTCCGGCTTATTCTTCGGCCAGTAGTAGATCAGCGTATCGCTATCGGCAACGTCATCGGCCTGCGCGACGAGGCTGAAGCGGACGTTGTCGCCCATCTGGCGGTTAAGCACCTGCCAGTGGTGAAGTTGCTGGGTGTGCGCACGGCTGGCGGCGCTTTCAAAATGGGCAGGCAGGTCATCCTGCAAATCACCGGCAAACAGAATACGGCTTTGTTCGAAATCATCACTGTGGCGCAGCAAGACTTCACTTGCCGGGGTAAAAGCAGACATGGAATGCTCCTTAAATTGTACAGCGGGGGATTATAGTTGTTTGATGGCACGGATTCGACAAATTTGCTATATTTGCGCCCCTGATAGACAGGAGTGTTTCGCTATGACATCCCGACGAGACTGGCAGTTACAGCAACTGGGCATTACGCAGTGGTCGTTGCGTCGTCCTGGCGCACTGCAGGGCGAGATCGCGATTTCCATTCCTGCGCATGTCCGTTTGGTGATGGTTGCTGCACAGTTACCCGCGCTAACCGAACCGTTGATCAGCGATATTTTACGCGCATTAACCGTTAGCCCGGATCAGGTTTTACAACTGACGCCTGACCGTGTCGCCATGCTGCCGCAAGGCAGTCGCTGTAATAGCTGGCGGCTGGGAACCGAAGAGCCGCTGCTGCTGGAGGGCGCTCAGGTCGAGAGTCCTGCGTTTAATGAATTACGGGAAAACCCAGCGGCACGCGCCGCGTTATGGCAACAAATCTGCGCATATGAACACGATTTCTTCCCTCGAGCCGACTGATTTACCCGCAGCATTTCAGATTGAAAAACGCGCCCACGCTTTTCCGTGGAGTGAAAAAACATTTGCCAGCAACCAGGGCGATCGCTACCTCAATTTTCAGTTGAGGGTTGACGACGTGATGGCCGCCTTTGCAATTACGCAGGTCGTACTGGATGAAGCGACGTTGTTCAATATCGCCGTCGATCCTGACTTTCAGCGCCGGGGCCTGGGGCGTGAGCTGCTGGAGCATCTGATCGATGAGCTGGAAAAGCGTGGCATTTTGACCCTGTGGCTTGAAGTGCGCGCCTCGAATGCGGCCGCTATCGCGCTGTACGAAAGCTTAGGCTTTAACGAGGCGACGATCCGTCGCAACTACTATCCAACGGCCGATGGTCATGAAGACGCCATCATCATGGCGTTGCCAATCAGCATGTAAGATAAGGTGTAATGATGAAGAAGTGGGACTGGATTTTCTTTGATGCCGACGAAACGCTGTTTACGTTTGACTCGTTTACCGGCTTACAGCGGATGTTTCTCGACTTTAGCATTACCTTTACCGCTGAAGATTTTCAGGACTACCAGGCCGTGAATAAACCGCTGTGGGTGGATTACCAAAACGGCGCGATTACCTCATTACAACTGCAGCATGCCCGTTTTCAGAGCTGGGCCGAACGCCTGAAGGTTGAACCGGGCCAGCTTAATGACGCATTCATCAATGCGATGGCGGAGATCTGCTCACCGTTGCCGGGGGCGGTTTCTCTGCTCAATGCGATTCGTGATAAAACGAAAATCGGCATCATTACTAACGGCTTTACCGCGTTGCAGCAAATCCGCCTTGAGCGGACGGGGCTGCGCGACTATTTTGACCTGCTGGTGATTTCTGAGCAGGTTGGGGTGGCAAAACCCGACCCCCGTATTTTTGACCATGCGCTGGAGCAGGCGGGTAATCCTGACCGTTCTCGCGTGCTGATGGTGGGTGACACCGCAGAGTCCGATATTCTTGGCGGCATTAACGCCGGGCTATCCACCTGCTGGCTAAATACGCACCACCGCGAGCAGCCAGCGGGCATTCAGCCGACCTGGACCGTAGCGTCATTAAGCGAACTGGAGCAGCTCCTGTGTAAACACTGATTGCCTCCCCCCCGTTGATGGGTAAAATAGCCGCAATTTTTCGTATTCAACTTGCCCGGCCCGTTGCCGTGCTTACCTAAGAAGATTTGACTATGACGTTGTCTCCTTATTTGCAAGAGGTGGCCAAACGCCGCACTTTTGCCATTATTTCTCACCCGGATGCCGGTAAAACGACAATTACTGAAAAGGTACTGTTATTCGGACAGGCCATTCAGACCGCCGGTACGGTAAAAGGCCGTGGCTCCAGCCAGCATGCAAAATCTGACTGGATGGAAATGGAAAAGCAGCGTGGTATCTCCATTACCACCTCTGTGATGCAGTTTCCGTATCATGACTGCCTGGTGAACCTGCTGGACACCCCGGGGCACGAAGACTTCTCCGAAGATACCTATCGTACTCTGACGGCGGTGGACTGCTGCCTGATGGTTATCGATGCCGCAAAAGGCGTCGAGGATCGTACCCGTAAGCTGATGGAAGTTACCCGTCTGCGCGATACGCCGATCCTGACCTTTATGAACAAACTCGACCGTGACATCCGCGATCCGATGGAGCTGCTGGATGAAGTCGAGAACGAACTGAAAATCGGCTGTGCGCCAATCACCTGGCCGATTGGCTGTGGTAAGTTGTTCAAAGGTGTCTATCACCTTTATAAAGATGAAACTTACCTGTATCAGACCGGTAAAGGCCACACCATTCAGGAAGTGCGTGTTGTTAAAGGTCTGAACAACCCGGAACTTGATGCTGCCGTGGGTGAAGACCTGGCGCAGCAGCTGCGTGACGAGCTGGAGCTGGTGCAGGGCGCGTCCAACGAGTTCGACCATGAGCTGTTCCTCGCGGGCGAAATCACCCCGGTCTTCTTCGGTACCGCGCTGGGTAACTTCGGCGTTGACCATATGCTGGACGGCCTGGTGGAGTGGGCGCCTGCGCCGATGCCGCGTAAAACCGACACCCGCGTCGTCGAAGCCTCAGAAGAGAAGTTCACCGGTTTCGTGTTTAAAATTCAGGCCAACATGGACCCGAAACACCGTGACCGCGTGGCGTTCATGCGTGTGGTATCCGGCAAGTATGAGAAAGGCATGAAAATGCGCCAGGTGCGCATTGGTAAAGACGTGGTGATCTCCGACGCACTCACCTTTATGGCCGGTGACCGTTCTCATGTGGAAGAAGCGTATCCGGGCGATATTCTCGGTCTGCATAACCACGGCACTATCCAGATCGGCGATACCTTTACCCAGGGCGAAATGATGAAGTTCACCGGTATTCCGAACTTCGCACCGGAGCTGTTCCGTCGTATTCGCCTGAAGGATCCATTGAAGCAGAAACAGCTGCTGAAAGGGCTGGTTCAGCTGTCAGAAGAGGGCGCAGTACAGGTATTCCGTCCGATCGCCAATAACGATCTGATCGTGGGCGCGGTGGGTGTGCTGCAGTTTGACGTGGTGGTTTCACGTCTGAAGAGCGAGTACAACGTTGAAGCGATTTATGAATCTGTCAACGTAGCGACTGCGCGCTGGGTAGAATGTTCTGACGTGAAGAAATTCGAAGAATTTAAGCGTAAGAACGAAATTCAGCTAGCTCTTGATGGCGGCGATAACCTCACCTATATCGCACCAACCATGGTTAACCTGAATCTCACCCAGGAACGTTACCCGGACGTTCAGTTCCGTAAAACACGCGAACACTAATCGACCTTCCAGGGCACGGTATCCGCCGTGTCCTGCAACTTTTCCTGTCTTTTAAATCCCTTGCGGAATGTTCTTAAAACCTCGCGTTTTTCTTTTGTTTGCCTGTTTTTTAATCAATTCTGACTGCGATCACGAAATCGTGAACTATATTTAACAATGTGATGACATAAATATCGGCGTTTAATGCTTTTTAGGCTGCCTGTTGCAGCGTCTATTGCTGATATTTATTCCACTTACAAGATTAGTTGCTGGTTCAGGCCGTGTAACGGCAGAGCATAGCTTTTAGCAAAACATACAGGAATACATCGATGACAATGACAGGACTTAAGATTTCTAAAACGCTGCTGGCCGTGATGCTGACCTCCGCTGTTGCAACGGGTTCTGCTTATGCAGAAAACGCTACGATGGATAAAGCGCAATCCGGCGTCGAAAGTGCGGGGCAGAAAGTCGATAGCTCTATGAACAAAGTCGGTAATTTCATGGATGACAGCACCATCACCGCGAAAGTAAAAGCCGCGCTGGTGGACCACGAAAGCATTAAGAGCACCGATATTTCCGTCAAAACAGATCAAAAGGTGGTGACACTAAGCGGGTTTGTTGAAAGCCAGGCACAGGCCGAAGAAGCGGTGAAAGTGGCGAAAGGCGTTGAGGGCGTGACCTCCGTTAGCGACAAACTGCATGTGCGTGATAGTAAAGAAACCTCCGTTAAAGGCTATGCGGGCGATACGGCAATCACCAGTGAGGTAAAAGCCAAGCTACTGGCCGATGATATTGTCCCTTCCCGCAAGGTGAAAGTTGAGACCACCGATGGCGTTGTGCAACTTTCAGGCACCGTCGATTCACAGGCTCAAAGCGATCGTGCTGAGAGCATCGCCAAAGCGATTGATGGCGTGAAAAGCGTCAAAAACGATCTCAAAACTCAGTAATTAGACTTAATTCGTCCTCCTGACGTTTGTCGGGAGGCGTGTTGTGCACCACACTGAAAATATCGCCGATGGGCAGCCTGAGCGCTCATATCAAGCGGTGAAATTAACTATGGTAAAGGAGAAGCATATGTTTCGATGGGGCATCATATTTCTGGTTATCGCGTTAATTGCCGCCGCACTCGGTTTTGGTGGACTGGCGGGTACTGCAGCCGGCGCAGCGAAAATTGTGTTTGTGGTGGGGATCATTTTGTTCCTGGTCAGCCTGTTTACCGGGCGTAAACGACCCTAGTACGTAAACCGTAAAGAAAAATTGCTACTAAGCCAGTCCATTGGACTGGCTTTTACGGTTTTAGCGTCAGGCAATTTGCGTTACTTTGTTGCTCTATTACAAAAACAACAGGAAGGCAGAGGTGGGGCAGAGAATACCCGTCACGCTCGGTAATATTGCGCCGTTATCGTTACGTCCATTTCAACCAGGCAGTGTGGCGCTGGTGTGCGAGGGCGGGGGACAAAGAGGCATCTTCACCGCCGGCGTACTGGATGAGTTCATGCGCGCGCAGTTCAATCCCTTTGATCTCTACTATGGGACGTCGGCTGGCGCGCAAAACCTTTCAGCCTATCTCTGTAACCAGCCCGGTTACGGCCGCAAAGTTATTATGCGTTACACCACCCGACGCGAATTTTTTGACCCGGTGCGTTTTGTGCGTGGGGGAAATCTGATCGATCTCGACTGGCTGGTGGATTCGACTGCAACGCATATGCCGCTGGCGATGGACAACGCCGAGCGCCTGTTTGCCGCAGGGAAAGCATTTTATATGTGCGCCTGTCGGGGCGATGATTACACGCCCGGCTATTTTTCGCCGAACCGGCAAAACTGGCTCGACCTCATTCGAGCCTCCAGCGCGATTCCCGGGTTCTACCGCACAGGGGTTGTATTGGACGGCGTGAACTATCTGGATGGAGGAGTTAGTGATGCCATACCTGTGCAGGAGGCAGCGAAGCAGGGGGCAAAAACGTTGGTAGTGATTCGCACTGTGCCTTCGCAAATGTACTACACCCCGCAGTGGTTCAAACGTATGGAGCGCTGGTTGGGTGAAAGTAGCCTGCAACCGTTTCTGAATCTGGTGCAGCATCATGAGACCAGCTATCGTGCTATCCAGAGTTTTATTGAGAAGCCGCCGGGCAAGCTGCGTATTTTTGAGATCTATCCGCCAAAACCACTCCATAGCATGGCGTTGGGCAGCCGTATTCCGGCACTGCGGGAAGATTACAAAACCGGACGCCTGTGCGGTCGTTACTTTCTGGCGACAGTCGGCAAACTGTTGGCGAAAAATGCGCCGCTGCCTCGTCAGACGCCGAAGATTGTGGTGCCGGGGCCGGTGGTAGTTCCTCCTGCGCCGGTGGCCAACGATGCCCATGTGCCAGTGGTGACCAATGCGCCTCAGGCGAACGACACGACGTTTGATAATGAGGATTTGGCGTGAGTTATCGTTTTATCGATACGCATTGTCACTTTGATTTCCCGCCGTTTACCGGCGATGAATCTGCCAGCATTCAGCGCGCGGTGGAGGTTGGTGTACAGAGCATTATCGTTCCGGCCACACAGGCGGCGAATTTTCCCCGCGTACTGGCGTTAGCGGAAAATTATCCTCCATTGTTTGCCGCGCTTGGTCTGCATCCCATTGTTATTGAACAACATAGCGATGACTGCCTGGACCAGTTGCAACAGGAGCTGGATAAGCGCCCACGAAAACTGGTGGCGCTAGGCGAGATTGGATTGGATCTGTATCGGGACGATCCGCAATTCGATAAGCAAGAGTGGGTGCTGGAAGCGCAACTAAAGCTGGCGAAGCGGTACGAATTGCCGGTGATCCTGCATTCGCGGCGCACCCATGACAAGCTGGCGATGCACCTGAAACGTCATGCTTTGCCGCGAACTGGCGTTGTGCATGGTTTTTCCGGGAGCGTGCAGCAGGCAGAGCGCTTTGTGCAACTGGGATACAAAATTGGCGTGGGAGGCACCATTACCTATCCGCGCGCCAGTAAAACCCGCGAGGTAATGGCGCAATTACCGCTGGAATCGCTGTTGCTGGAAACCGACGCGCCGGATATGCCGCTCAATGGCTTTCAGGGGCAGCCTAACCGGCCGGAGCAGGTAGTCAGAGTCTTCGACGTCTTATGCGATCTGCGCCCGGAACCTGCGGACGTGATCGCTGACGCGCTGTATCGTAATACCACGGCGTTGTTTAATGTGTGATTGGATGGCGTATCCGGCCGACAAATGTGTGCGCTCCGTAGGCCTGATAAGCGAAGCGCATCAGGCATAACTTCGTCGGATGGCAGCTGTGTTTTTTCCGGCCTACAGATGATGTCGTCGCATCCGGCAATCACAGGTACAGCGCCGGGAAAATCAAATTATCCACCCCGCGTTCGCGCAATCTTTGCGCCAGCTGTTCCACATCCTCCGGCGTGGCGCTCGGCCAGTCCTTCGCTTCGCCATACACCCCGTGCGCATGAAAGGCATTCAGCCGCACAGGTACGTCACCGATGCGTATGATAAACGCCGCCAGCGCATCAATATGCTGTAGATAATCCACCTGACCAGGAATAACCAGCAGGCGCAGTTCCGCCAGTTTTCTCTGCCCGGACAAAAAGGTAATACTTTGTTTAATCAGCGTGTTATCGCGGCCGGTAAGCTGCCGATGACACGTGCTGTCCCAGGCTTTTAAATCCAGCATTACGCCGTCGCACACCGGCAGCAGCTTCTGCCAGCCGGTTTCGCTCAGCATGCCGTTGCTGTCGACCATGCAGGTCAGGTGTTGCAACTGCGGATCGGTTTTTATCGCGGTAAATAGCGCCACAATAAAGGGGAGTTGAGTAGTCGCTTCACCGCCACTAACGGTTATCCCTTCGATAAACAGTGACGCTTTACGAATATGTTGCAGCACTTCATCAACGCTCATACTCTGCGCCATCGGCGTGGCCTGCCGGGGGCACATATGCAGGCAGGTGTCACACTGCTGACACATATCGGACTGCCACCACACTTTCCCCGCGCTCAGGTTCAGCGCCTCATGCGGGCAATGCAGCACACACTCCCCGCAGTCGTTGCAGCGTCCCATCGTCCACGGATTGTGGCAATTTTTACAGCGCAGATTACATCCTTGCAGAAACAGAGCCAGGCGACTGCCCGGCCCGTCGACGCAGGAGAAAGGAATCAGCCTACTTACTAAAGCGCATCTGCTGTTCATGGCTAATCACGCGAGGTTGTCGTTCCAGAATGCGCGTATTGCGCGCGGCTTCTTCGCCAAGCCAGGTGGTGTTGGTTCGTGACCCTTCGGCGCGATACTTTTCCAGATCCGACAGGCGCACCATGTAACCCGTAACGCGAACCAGATCGTTGCCGCTCACGTTGGCGGTAAACTCGCGCATTCCAGCTTTAAACGCCCCGAGGCACAACTGCACCAGCGCCTGAGGATTACGCTTGATAGTTTCATCCAGCGTGAGAATGTCGCTGATCCCGGCGTGATAAAACGCGTGATGTGGTGCGACGGTTTGCAGGTGGGTGATCGGGTCCGGCTCATCGCCGTAAGGCAGGCGTGCACCTGGCGTGGTGCCGATGTCAGAACTGATCCCCGACTGTGCATGCAGCATCGCGCGCTGCTTCCAGCCATATTTCACCGGGGTGTTTTCGACAAATTCCGCCAGTTGGGTGCTGATGCGATAGCCGAGCTGATTGGCGAACTCATCTTTCCCATAGCGCGCATTCTGTCCCGCCTTATCGCACAGCAGGTTCACCGCCTCCGCCAGGCCGTACATCCCGAACATAGGCACAAAACGTTCGGGATCAATCAACCCTTCCTGCACGAGGAAGCTATTCTCAAAGAAATGTGATTTCTCATAGAGGAATTCACATCGTGAATCAATGATGGTGATTTGCTGCTGGCAGTAGTGCGGTAGGGTGCGCGTAAAGAAGTCATCGACAGAGGTGCTGCGCTCTGCGATGGCTTTCAGATTAAGCCTGACCAGCGTGCTTCCACCCCCGGCGAGCGGCAAAGAGTTGTAACAACTGACGACGCCATACTGACCTTTTGTGAAAATTTTATCATTTTCAGGGCCGTTGGAAATATGCGGCTTACTGCACTCGCAGATATTTTGCGCCACGTTGAGCAGCAGATCGTCAGGTGTGATTTGCGGATCATAAATGAATGTTAGATTAGGTGAAACCTGCTTTAACTCTGCGTCTGCGCGTAAAATTGCACGGGTAACTGGTGTATCGGCGGGGCCGATATTGGCATGCATAAACGCGTCTGGCAGGGTTCTGTCGAGATAACGCCAGAAACGTTTTATTCGAATATCGATCTCGTCTTGTGTTAGAATTCTAACATACGGTTGCAGCAGGGCATCAAGCTGGCCGAGATAAACCGGCATCGACGTCACTGACGGAACATGGTGGTAAAGAATAGTGAGTAAGGATAACGCGTCATCAAGATCCCTGGCGCCTTCCAGCTCCAGCCACGATGAGCCATTGGCCAGAAAACGCGCGTAATCGGGTAAAACATAGCGTGGTTTGAACGGGGCATGACCTTCGTACATATCGCAGATTACCCCATCATCCAGCGCCTGACGTGCCTGTGCAGGCAGTTGCGGGTAAGGCAGCGCGTTTTCAGCTTCCAGCGCCAGAAAGTGGCGTTTCTGCTCAGGGCTGAGCACTGGGCTGGTCACGATTTGTTGGCAACGCTGTTGCAGCGCGAGTTCGCTTGAAGTGGGCATCGTTGATTCCTTTTTATCCCGAAGGTGTGACGCCATTGTAGAAAGCAACGCCGCCGCAACCTTTGATCCGGATGCGCCTGATGCCACCGCATCCCTTTAGAAAAGGTGATTTATTTGAAGTGGATCTCATTAGAGTAATGCAAATCTGTATGTGGTTTTCATTAACTGTGATGTATATCGAAGTGTAATAGCGAGCGGATGTTAGAATACTAACAAACTCGCAAGGTGAAATTTTATACGGCGATGCCGTTGGAGAATGTTATGACCGATTTAACAGCAAGCAGCCTGCGTGCACTGAAACTGATGGACCTGACCACCCTGAATGACGACGACACCAATGAAAAAGTGATCGCGCTGTGTCATCAGGCGAAGACCCCGGTTGGCAACACTGCCGCAATCTGTATCTATCCGCGTTTCATCCCTATTGCGCGTAAGACCCTGAAAGAGCAGGGCACGCCGGACATCCGCATTGCAACCGTAACCAACTTCCCGCATGGCAACGACGACATCGAGATTGCGCTGGCTGAAACCCGCGCGGCGATTGCTTACGGCGCAGATGAAGTTGACGTGGTGTTCCCGTACCGTGCGCTGATCGCCGGTAACGAACAGATTGGTTTCGATCTGGTTAAAGCCTGCAAAGACGCGTGTGCGGCAGCAAACGTGCTGCTGAAAGTCATCATCGAAACCGGTGAGCTGAAAGAAGAAGCACTGATTCGCAAAGCGTCTGAAATCTCCATCAAAGCCGGTGCTGATTTCATCAAAACTTCTACCGGTAAAGTGCCGGTCAATGCGACGCCGGAAAGCGCACGCATCATGATGGAAGTGATCCGCGACATGGGTGTTTCTAAAACTGTAGGTTTCAAACCGGCTGGTGGCGTACGCACTGCAGAAGATGCACAGCAGTTCCTGGCGATTGCCGATGAACTGTTTGGCGCTGACTGGGCTGATTCTCGTCACTACCGTTTTGGCGCATCCAGCCTGCTGGCGAGTCTGCTGAAAGCGCTGGGTCACGGCGACGGCAAGAGCGCAAGCAGCTACTAAGCCTTATATTGCCGGAGCTGTAGCGACGTAGGCCGGATAAAGCGTAGCCGCCATCCGGCATTAAGACGACTGCCGGGTGGTGCGTTGCTTACCCGGCCTACAACGGCCTTCTACTCTTTTCCCCTGGGGGTTACCGTGTTTCTCGCACAAGAAATTATTCGTAAAAAACGTGATGGTCATGCGCTGAGCGATGAAGAAATTCGTTTCTTTATCAATGGTATTCGCGACAACACCATCTCTGAAGGGCAAATCGCCGCCCTGGCGATGACCATTTTCTTCCACGATATGACAATGCCTGAGCGAGTTTCGCTGACCATGGCAATGCGTGATTCAGGAACCGTGCTGGACTGGAAAAGCCTGCAGCTGAACGGCCCGATTGTGGATAAACACTCTACCGGCGGTGTAGGTGACGTAACGTCACTGATGTTAGGCCCGATGGTCGCAGCGTGCGGCGGCTATATTCCGATGATCTCCGGGCGTGGCCTGGGGCATACCGGCGGTACACTCGATAAACTGGAAGCGATTCCTGGATTTGACATCTTCCCGGACGACGCGCGCTTCCGTGAAATTATTAAAGACGTGGGTGTGGCGATTATTGGGCAAACCAGCTCGCTCGCACCGGCGGATAAACGTTTTTATGCCACCCGCGATATTACCGCGACGGTGGATTCCATCCCGCTGATTACCGGTTCCATTCTGGCGAAAAAACTGGCGGAAGGGCTGGATGCGCTAGTGATGGATGTGAAAGTGGGCAGCGGCGCCTTTATGCCGACCTACGAGCTTTCTGAAGCCCTTGCTGAGGCGATTGTCGGCGTGGCAAACGGTGCGGGTGTCCGTACCACCGCGCTGTTAACCGATATGAACCAGGTGCTGGCCTCCAGCGCAGGTAACGCGGTCGAAGTCCGCGAAGCGGTGCAGTTCCTGACCGGTGAATACCGTAATCCACGTCTGTTAGACGTCACCATGGCGCTGTGCGTGGAAATGCTGATCTCCGGCAATCTGGCGAAAGATGACGCCGAAGCCCGTGCGAAATTGCAGGCGGTGCTGGACAACGGTAAAGCGGCAGAGATTTTTGGTCACATGGTTGCGGCGCAAAAAGGCCCGACCGATTTCGTCGAAAATTATGCGAAGTACCTGCCGACGGCAATGCTCAGCAAAGCGGTATATGCTGATACCGAAGGCTTTGTCAGCGCGATGGATACCCGTGCGTTGGGGATGGCGGTCGTTTCCATGGGCGGCGGTCGTCGTCAGGCTTCGGACACCATTGATTACAGCGTTGGCTTTAGTGATATGGCGCGTCTGGGCGACAGCGTAGACGGACAACGCCCGCTGGCGGTGATCCACGCGAAAGACGAAGCCAGCTGGCAGGAAGCGGCGAAAGCGGTCAAAGCGGCAATTAGCCTTGACGATAAAGCGCCAGAAATTACACCGACAGTCTATCGTCGTATTACCGAATAACTGTATACTGATCTGATCGCTTTTTTGCGGCGCAGATGTATGGAGAACAAGATGAAACGTGCATTTATTATGGTGCTGGACTCCTTTGGTATTGGTGCGACTGAAGATGCGGATCGCTTTGGCGACGTAGGTTCAGACACTATGGGACACATTGCAGAAGCCTGTGCGAAAGGTGAGGCTGACAATGGTCGCAAAGGTCCACTGAATCTGCCTAACCTGACCCGTCTGGGCCTGGTGAAAGCTCACGAAGGTTCTACCGGTAAAATTGCTGCTGGTATGGACGGTAACGCGGAAGTGATTGGTGCCTACGCATGGGCGCATGAACTTTCTTCCGGGAAAGACACGCCGTCTGGCCACTGGGAAATCGCGGGTGTCCCGGTTCTGTTTGATTGGGGTTATTTCTCCGATCATGAAAACAGCTTCCCGCAGGAACTGCTGGATAAACTGGTAAAACGTGCCAACCTGCCAGGCTACCTCGGCAACTGCCACTCTTCCGGTACCGTGATCCTGGATCAACTGGGTGAAGAGCATATGAAAACCGGCAAGCCGATTTTCTATACCTCCGCTGACTCCGTGTTCCAGATTGCCTGCCACGAAGAGACGTTTGGCCTGGATAAACTCTACGAGCTGTGCGAAATCGCACGTGAAGAGCTGACCGAAGGTGGTTACAACATCGGTCGTGTTATCGCACGTCCGTTTATCGGTGATAAAGCCGGTAACTTCCAGCGTACCGGTAACCGTCACGACCTGGCCGTTGAGCCGCCAGCACCGACCGTGCTGCAGAAACTGGTCGACGAAAAAGACGGTCACGTGGTTTCCGTCGGTAAAATCGCGGATATCTACGCTAACTGCGGCATCACCAAAAAAGTGAAAGCCACCGGTCTGGATGCGCTGTTCGACGCCACCATCAAAGAGATGAAAGAAGCAGGTGATAAGACCATCGTCTTCACCAACTTCGTTGATTTCGACTCTTCCTGGGGACATCGTCGCGATATCGCCGGTTATGCAGCGGGCCTGGAACTGTTCGACCGCCGTCTGCCTGAGCTGATGGAGCTGGTGGGTGAAGATGACATTCTGATCCTGACCGCTGACCACGGCTGCGACCCAAGCTGGACCGGCACTGACCACACCCGTGAACACATCCCGGTACTGGTTTACGGCCCGAAAGTGAAACCTGGTTCGTTAGGTCACCGTGAAACCTTCGCTGATATCGGTCAGACGCTGGCGAGCTACTTTGGTACGTCACCGATGGACTACGGTAAAAACATGCTGTAATACCTGTTGTCTTTCGCGCTGTAGATGCGTTGACTTCATTCGCTCCCCCCGGTCACATAGTGAATCTATGCTCCCGGGGATTCACGAATTCGTCGCCTTCCTACAACGCGAAATCCTTAAGGTATTTCACTGTTTTGCATACGTTTTGTAGGCCTGATAAGGCGTAGCCGCCATCAGGCAATAACAACGAAATAAGGACAAAAAATGGCAACTCCACATATTAATGCAGAAATGGGTGATTTCGCTGACGTCGTATTGATGCCGGGCGACCCGCTGCGTGCAAAGCATATTGCTGAAACTTTCCTCGAAGATGTTCGTGAAGTGAACAACGTTCGCGGCATGTTAGGTTTTACCGGTACTTACAAAGGCCGTAAGATCTCCGTTATGGGTCATGGTATGGGTATCCCGTCCTGCTCCATCTACACCAAAGAGCTGATCACCGATTTCGGCGTGAAGAAAATCATTCGCGTAGGCTCCTGCGGCGCTGTGCGTATGGACGTTAAACTGCGTGACGTGGTTATCGGTATGGGCGCTTGCACCGACTCCAAAGTTAACCGTATCCGTTTTAAAGATCATGACTTCGCTGCTATCGCTGACTTCGACATGGTGCGTAACGCGGTTGATGCGGCAAAAGCACTGGGTGTAGACGCGCGCGTGGGCAACCTGTTCTCCGCTGACCTGTTCTACTCTCCGGACGGTGAAATGTTCGACGTGATGGAAAAATACGGCGTGCTGGGCGTGGAAATGGAAGCGGCGGGCATCTACGGTGTTGCTGCGGAATTTGGTGCAAAAGCGCTGACCATCTGCACCGTTTCCGACCATATCCGTACTCACGAGCAGACCACTGCCGCTGAACGTCAGACGACCTTTAACGACATGATCAAAATCGCGCTGGAATCTGTTCTGCTGGGCGATAAAGAGTAAGGGTTGTTGTGGCCCGGTGGCGTTGCGCTGGCCGGGCCTACGGGAATGCCGCTATTAATGCCTGATGGCGCTTCGCTTATCAGGCCTACAGGAGCGGTCTTGTAGGCCGGATAAGGCGCAGCCGCCATCCGGCAATTCGCCACTAATCGCTTAACGCACGGCCTTCGCCACCCACGCCGCCAGTTCACGCAGCTCGCTTTCCTGATCCGGATATTCCGTAACCAGCGCTTCGCAAGTCTGCTGTAAAACATCGGCGCGATACTGGCAGCCCTGTAGTCGCTCTGCCAGCGCTTCTAACGGCGCGGGATTGAGACTGTCGGTAAACACCTGTGTGCGCGTGATATGACCTTTTTCGACGTCGAAATGCAGCTCAACACCGCCCCAGGTGAAACGCTCGTCCAGCAGATGCGAGAAAGCAGGCGCCTGACCAAAATTCCATTCCCAACTGCTCTGGCGGGCAAAGGTTTCGGCAAAATTTGGCAGGTCCGGCGTTTTATCCGGTGAGATCACTTCCGCTTCAACGCGTTCGCCATAATGAGCAAAAAAGGCTTCCGTGATGGCCTGACAGACCTGTTCATGGGTGATGCCCGGTAACAGCTCCGTCAAATTCGCCACCCGTGAGCGGACAGAGGTAATCCCCTTTGCTGCGAGTTTCTTTTTGTCGGGATTGAGATAGTTTGCCAGGCGGCTGAGATCGGCATTTAGCAGCAGCGTGCCGTGGTGGAATCCGCGATCTTTCGTTTCCCGGTAAGCAGAGCCTGAAACTTTGCGATCGCCGTCTGGCGTTTTCACAACCAGGTCGTTACGCCCGGAGGCGTCCGCCGTCACACCCAGAGAATTCAATGCGTTGAGGACAATCGCGGTGGAAATGGTTTTGTCGTACTCCGGTTTACCGGCCATAAAGGTAAAGCAGGTATTGCCTAAGTCATGGAACACCGCGCCGCCGCCGCTGCTACGGCGGGCGAGCCGCACGTTGTCTTCCTCCATACGGCGGGTATTACACTCTTTCCACGGGTTTTGCGCCCGGCCAATCACCACCGTATCGGCGTTACGCCACAAGAACAGGACGCGCTGCGTGGCGGGCATCTGGCGAAAAATGCACTCTTCGACCGCGAGATTAAACCACGGATCGTAAGAGTCTGAGATAAGCAGGCGTAGTGTAGTCATGGTTGATTTCCCTTCTGTTTTACAGTTTTTACTGCTTTTACTCTTTTTTCTCGTTGTCTTCTTCCTGCACCGGTTTGTTGGCGGTCAGCAGGAAAGGGGATTGCTGCCAGCGGGTACGCTTGCCTTGCAATAATGTACGGGTGAGCACGACGCCAATCGCCAGCGCCAGCAGCAGCATCAGGCGTAAGATATTGGTGGTGTTATCTACCTGCTTCGCCTCGGTGGCGAGGGTGTGGGTATCCAGCGTCAGGCGCAAATAGCCCAGCGGACCATTTTTCCCCTGAATGGGTTCGACAATCTGCTGGTTAAAATAACCTCCGGCTTTTTTGCCGTCGAGCGCCAGTCGGTCACGAACGTTGACGCTCTCGCCGGTACGCGTAATCAGGTCTCCCTGTTCATCGTACACGCCAGCGTCCAGAATACGGCTACTTTCCGTCAGCTGCGTGAGTACCGCTTTGATGCGTTTTTCATCCGGCGTTTCGGTACGCATTAGCGGAGCAACATTTAGCGCCACCTGGCGGGCCAGCGTACGGGCCAGCTCTTCGAGCTGCGGATTACGCTGCTGCTGGTGACTTTGACTAAACCAGGATGCGCCCTGCATCAGGGCGACGAGCAGCGCAAGACAGAACAATACAATCACTGCACGATGAAGTCGGAATTTCAGTTTTGCGCGAGCCATATTCCACCTGCTGAAAATTTGAGACTTAATGTTGCCAGAAGCGCTGGTTACAGGGTAGCCTCATGCGTTATTTTCCCCTGATGATTCCGACCCGAACGATTTTACAGGAGCTTTAATGCCTAACATAACCTGGTGCGATCTACCTGAAGATGTTTCTCTGTGGCCAGGTCTGCCTCTCTCTTTAAGTGGCGATGAAGTCATGCCGCTGGACTACCACGCGGGCCGCAGTGGCTGGCTGCTGTACGGTCGTGGTCTGGATAAACAACGTTTAACGCAATACCAGAGCAAACTGGGTGCAGCGATGGTGATTGTTGCTGCCTGGTGCGTCGAGGATTATCAGGTGATTCGCCTGGCGGGTTCGTTAACGCCGCGCGCGGCAAAACTGGCGCATGATGCCAAACTGGATGTTGCCCCGTTAGGCAAAATTCCGCATCTGCGCACGCCGGGTTTGCTGGTGATGGACATGGACTCAACGGCAATCCAGATCGAATGCATTGATGAAATTGCTAAACTGGCTGGAACCGGTGAGATGGTTGCGGAAGTCACGGAACGCGCGATGCGTGGCGAACTGGACTTTACCGCCAGCCTGCGTAGCCGCGTGGCGACGCTGAAGGGCGCTGATGCCAATATTCTGCACCAGGTGCGCGAAACGCTACCGCTGATGCCCGGCCTGACTCAACTGGTGTTAAAACTGGAAACGCTCGGCTGGAAAGTGGCTATTGCCTCTGGCGGCTTTACCTTCTTTGCCGATTACCTGCGTAATAAACTGCGTCTGACGGCGGCTGTAGCAAACGAGCTGGAGATCATGGACGGTAAATTTACCGGCAACGTGATCGGCGATATCGTCGATGCCCAGTACAAAGCCAATACCCTGACCCGCCTGGCGCAAGAATATGAGATCCCGATGGCGCAGACGGTGGCGATCGGCGACGGTGCCAACGACCTGCCGATGATCAAAACGGCCGGGCTGGGTATTGCGTATCATGCTAAACCGAAAGTGAATGAAAAGACGGAGATTACTATCCGCCACGCTGACCTGATGGGCGTGTTCTGCATTCTCTCCGGCAGCATGAACCAGAAATGATTAAATTGCCCGGTGGCAAGCTGTCCGTAGGCCGGATAAGCACCCACGCCATCCGGCAAAAGCGTTAACGAAAGAGGTAAAACGTGGCAAAAGCTCCTAAACGCGCCTTTGTTTGTAATGAATGCGGGGCCGATTACCCGCGCTGGCAGGGGCAATGCAGCGCCTGTCAGGCCTGGAATACCATTACCGAGGTGCGCCTTGCCGCATCGCCAACGGTGGCGCGTAACGAGCGGCTCAGTGGCTATGCCGGGAATGCGGGCGTGGCAAAAGTGCAGAAGCTGTCTGACATCAGCCTTGAAGAACTGCCGCGTTTTTCCACTGGATTTAAAGAGTTTGACCGCGTGCTGGGTGGCGGGGTGGTACCCGGCAGCGCTATCCTGATTGGCGGTAATCCCGGCGCGGGGAAATCAACGCTGCTGCTACAAACGCTGTGTAAACTCGCTGAGCAGATGAAAACCCTGTACGTTACTGGCGAAGAGTCGCTACAACAGGTGGCGATGCGCGCGCACCGGCTTGGCTTGCCGACGGCGAATCTGAACATGCTGTCGGAAACCAGTATTGAACAAATTTGCCTGATTGCCGAAGAAGAACAGCCGAAACTGATGGTGATCGACTCCATTCAGGTAATGCACATGGCGGATATTCAGTCTTCGCCGGGCAGCGTGGCGCAGGTGCGCGAAACGGCGGCTTACCTGACGCGCTTTGCCAAAACGCGCGGCGTGGCGATTGTCATGGTCGGCCACGTCACCAAAGATGGCTCGCTGGCCGGGCCGAAGGTGCTGGAGCACTGTATTGACTGTTCGGTACTGCTCGACGGTGACGCCGATTCCCGTTTCCGTACTCTGCGTAGCCATAAAAACCGCTTTGGTGCGGTGAATGAGCTGGGCGTCTTTGCCATGACCGAACAGGGCCTGCGTGAAGTCAGCAACCCTTCCGCTATCTTCTTAAGCCGTGGCGATGAGGTCACCTCCGGCAGTTCGGTGATGGTGGTCTGGGAAGGCACGCGCCCGCTGCTGGTAGAGATTCAGGCGCTGGTCGATCATTCGATGATGGCGAACCCGCGTCGCGTGGCGGTCGGTCTGGAACAGAACCGTCTGGCGATTCTGCTGGCGGTGCTGCATCGTCACGGTGGCTTGCAGATGGCGGATCAGGACGTGTTCGTTAACGTAGTCGGCGGCGTAAAAGTCACCGAAACCAGCGCCGACCTGGCGTTGCTGCTGGCAATGGTTTCCAGTCTGCGCGACAGGCCGCTGCCGCAGGATTTAGTGGTCTTTGGCGAAGTGGGGCTGGCGGGCGAAATCCGTCCGGTACCCAGCGGCCAGGAGCGTATTTCGGAAGCGGCGAAGCACGGCTTTCGCCGGGCGATTGTCCCTGCCGCTAACGTACCGAAAAAAGTACCGGAAGGGATGCAGGTCTTTGGCGTTAAGAAGCTTGCGGATGCGTTAAGCGTGTTTGACGACCTATAATCAAATACCCGTACGTACTGATTTTGTAGGCCTGATAAGCGAAGCGCCATCAGGCAGTGTTACGCGATTTTTCCAGCAGGAGGCTCTTGTGTCATTTGAATATCTGAAAACCGCCATAAAGCAAAAGGGCTGTACCCTGCAACAGGTGGCGGATGCCAGTGGCATGACCAAGGGATACCTAAGCCAACTGCTGAATGCCAAAATCAAAAGCCCCAGCGCGCAGAAGCTGGAGGCGTTGCACCGTTTTCTCGGGCTGGAGTTTCCGCGCCAGCAGAAAAATATCGGTGTGGTATTCGGCAAGTTTTATCCGCTGCACACCGGCCATATCTATCTTATCCAGCGCGCCTGTAGCCAGGTCGATGAACTGCATATCATCATGGGCTATGACGACACGCGCGATCGCAGCCTGTTTGAAGACAGTGCCATGTCGCAACAGCCTACGGTGCCCGATCGTTTACGCTGGCTGCTGCAAACCTTTAAGTATCAGAAAAATATCCATATTCATGCCTTCAACGAAGAAGGCATGGAGCCGTATCCGCACGGCTGGGACGTGTGGAGCAACGGGATCAAAACGTTTATGCAGGAGAAAGGGATCCAGCCAAACTGGATCTACACCTCTGAAGAATCAGATGCCCCGCAGTATCTGGAACATCTGGGGATTGAAACCGTGCTGGTGGATCCCAAGCGAACGTTTATGAGCATCAGCGGTGGGCAAATCCGTGAAAACCCGTTTCGCTACTGGGAGTATATTCCGACCGAAGTGAAGCCGTTTTTCGTGCGCACCGTGGCGATTCTCGGCGGGGAGTCGAGCGGCAAATCGACGCTGGTGAATAAGCTCGCCAATATCTTTAACACCACCAGTGCGTGGGAATACGGGCGTGATTATGTTTTCTCCCATTTGGGCGGCGATGAGATGGCGTTACAGTATTCTGACTACGATAAAATCGCCCTGGGACAAGCGCAATACATTGATTTTGCTGTTAAGTATGCCAATAAAGTGGCGTTCATCGACACCGATTTCGTGACCACTCAGGCCTTCTGTAAAAAGTATGAAGGGCGTGAACATCCGTTTGTGCAGGCCCTGATTGACGAGTATCGCTTCGATCTGGTGATCCTGCTGGAGAATAATACCCCGTGGGTAGCGGATGGCTTGCGTAGTCTCGGTAGCTCGGTTGACAGAAAAGCATTTCAGACGCTGCTGGTCGAGATGCTGCAGGAAAACAATATCAATTTTGTGCACGTTCAGGAGCCTGACTACGACGGTCGCTTCCTGCGCTGCGTGGAGCTGGTGAAAGAGTTGATGGGCGAGCAGAGGTAGGTTTTAGAGGTAGGTTTTAATGCCGGATGCGCTGCGCTTATCCGGCCTACAAGTCGCACTAACCTCATAGACAGGATGGCGCTGTGCATATTCGGCCTACAAGTCGCACTAACCTCGTAGACAGGATGGCGCGGTGCATATCCGGCCTACAAGTCGCACTAACCTCGTAGGCCGGATAAGGCGTAACGCCGCCATCCGGCGCTTAACGCTAATTACTTAGAAATACGCTTGTACTTAATACGCTTCGGCTCCAGCGCATCCGCGCCCAGCGTGCGTTTCTTGTACTCTTCGTATTCGGTAAAGTTACCTTCGAAGAACTCAACCTTACCTTCGTCCTGGTAATCCAGAATGTGGGTCGCGATACGGTCAAGGAACCAACGGTCGTGCGAGATAACCATCGCGCAACCCGGGAATTCCAGCAGGGCGTTTTCCAGCGCGCGCAGGGTTTCGATATCCAGGTCGTTGGTTGGTTCATCGAGCAGCAGCATGTTGCCGCCAACCTGCAGCAGCTTCGCCAGGTGCAGACGACCACGCTCACCGCCGGACAGCTCGCCTACGCGTTTGCCCTGATCCACACCTTTGAAGTTGAAGCGGCCCACGTAGGCACGGCTTGGCATCTCGGTGTTGCCGATACGCATGATATCCAGCCCGCCGGACACTTCTTCCCACACGGTTTTGCTGTTGTCCATGGCGTCACGGAACTGGTCAACGGAGGCCAGTTTGACGGTTTCACCCAGCGTGATGGTGCCGCTGTCAGGCTGTTCCTGACCGGACATCATACGGAACAGGGTAGATTTACCCGCGCCGTTCGGACCGATGATGCCGACAATTGCACCTTTCGGTACGGAGAAACTCAGATCGTCGATCAGAACGCGATCGCCGTAGGATTTACGCAGATTGGTGACTTCAACAACTTTATCGCCCAGACGTGCTCCAGGTGGAATAAACAGTTCGTTGGTTTCGTTACGTTTCTGGTATTCGGTGTTGTTTAGCTCTTCAAAGCGTGCCAGACGGGCTTTACCCTTAGACTGACGGCCTTTAGCGCCCTGACGTACCCACTCCAGCTCTTTCTCAATAGATTTACGGCGAGCCGCTTCCTGAGAGGCTTCCTGGGCCAGACGCTGATCTTTCTGCTCCAGCCAGGAAGAGTAGTTACCTTCCCACGGAATACCTTCACCACGGTCCAGCTCCAGGATCCAGCCCGCAACGTTGTCGAGGAAGTAACGGTCGTGGGTAATCGCCACTACGGTGCCTTCGAAGTCGTGCAGGAAGCGTTCCAGCCACGCGACGGATTCCGCATCCAGGTGGTTGGTCGGTTCGTCGAGCAGCAGCATGTCTGGTTTTTCCAGCAGCAGGCGGCACAGCGCAACGCGGCGGCGTTCACCACCGGAGAGATTCTCAATTTTAGCGTCCCAGTCCGGCAGACGCAGGGCGTCAGCGGCACGCTCAAGCTGCACGTTCAGGTTATGGCCGTCGTGCGCCTGGATAATTTCTTCAAACTTGCCCTGTTGTGCGGCCAGTTTATCGAAGTCGGCGTCCGGCTCGGCGTACTTGGCGTACACTTCATCCAGACCTTTCAGCGCACTAACCACTTCGGCAACCGCTTCTTCAACGGATTCACGAACGGTATGCTCTGGGTTTAGTTTTGGTTCCTGCGGCAGGTAACCGATTTTAATGCCTGGCTGTGGGCGAGCTTCACCTTCGATATCGGTATCAATACCGGCCATGATACGCAGCAGGGTAGATTTACCCGCACCGTTCAGACCGAGAACACCGATTTTGGCGCCAGGGAAGAAGCTCAGTGAGATGTTTTTAAGAATATGACGTTTCGGCGGAACGACCTTGCCGACACGATGCATGGTATAAACGAATTGGGCCACGTTGGACTCGCCTCTATGTTTATCGTGATGATGAATAGTTATCAAAGGCGAAGTGTAGCCTTTTTCATTGCCCAATCCCAGCCAGCAGATCCCACTCGCAACAAAAGTAAAAAAGTGTCCGTGACGTGGCGCATTCTGCAATGTCTGGTTAGCATGAATTAATTAAGCGGCATGATGCTGCACAGACGTAACATGAGAAGAGGAAGAGCTTGTGGACAAAGCCAATCAATTTACCTGGCGCCTGCTGGCAGCCAGCGTATGTCTGCTGACGGTCAGTCAGGTGGCGCGAGCCGACTCTCTGGATGAGCAGCGCAATCGTTATGCGCAAATCAAGCAAGCCTGGGACAACCGACAGATGGATGTCGTAGAGCAGATGATGCCCGGCCTGAAGAACTATCCTCTGTACCCGTATCTGGAATATCGTCAGATCACTGACGATCTGATGAATCAGCCCACCATTACCGTTACCAATTTTGTGCGTGCCAATCCGACACTGCCCCCTGCGCGTACGCTGCAATCGCGTTTCGTGAATGAACTGGCGCGCCGCGAAGACTGGCGTGGACTGCTGGCGTTCAGCCCGGAAAAACCGGGTACCACGGAAGCGCAATGTAACTATTACTTCGCGAAATGGAGTACCGGGCAAACCGAAGAAGCCTGGCAGGGCGCGAAAGAGCTGTGGTTGACCGGGAAAAGTCAGCCGAACGCCTGTGACAAATTATTTGGCGTATGGCGCGCCTCAGGCACTCAGGATCCGCTGGCGTATCTGGAGCGTATTCGTCTGGCGATGAAAGCCGGGAATACCGGTCTGGTGACGGCGCTAGCCGGACAGATGCCCGCGCAATACCAAACCATTGCCTCTGCGATCATCTCGCTGGCCAACGATCCGAATTCGGTGATGACTTTTGCACGTACCACCGGCGCCACGGATTTCACCCGACAGATGGCGGCGGTCGCCTTTGCCAGCGTGGCGCGTCAGGATGTGGAAAACGCCCGCCTGATGATCCCGTCCCTGGTGCAGGCGCAACAGCTTAATGATGAGCAAACCCAGGAGCTGCGCGATATTGTTGCCTGGCGTCTGATGGGCAATGATGTCACCGACGAGCAAGCCAAATGGCGTGATGATGCGATTATGCGCTCCAATTCCACCTCGCTTGTGGAGCGCCGGGTGCGCATGGCGCTGGGAACCGGCGATCGTCGTGGCCTGAATACCTGGCTGGCGCGTCTGCCAATGGAAGCAAAAGAAAAAGACGAGTGGCGCTACTGGCAGGCGGATCTGCTGCTGGAGCGCGGACGTGATGCGGAAGCCAAAGAGATCCTGCACCAGCTCATGCAGCAACGCGGTTTCTATCCGATGGTGGCGGCACAGCGCCTGGGCGAAGAGTACGAGCTGAAAGTGGATAAAGCGCCAGCGAACGTTGATTCTGCGCTGACTCAGGGGCCAGAAATGGCACGCGTACGCGAGCTAATGTACTGGAACATGGATAATACCGCGCGCAGTGAATGGGCAAATTTGGTCACCAGCCGTACCAAGTCCGAGCAGGCTCAGTTGGCGCGTTACGCGTTCAACAATCACTGGTGGGATCTTAGCGTTCAGGCGACGATCGCCGGTAAGCTGTGGGATCATCTGGAAGAGCGTTTCCCGTTGGCCTATAAAGATCTGTTTACCCGTTACACCAGCGGCAAGGATATTCAGCCAAGCTATGCGATGGCGATAGCGCGTCAGGAAAGCGCCTGGAACCCGAAAGTGAAATCACCGGTCGGCGCCAGCGGGCTGATGCAGATTATGCCGGGCACGGCGACGCATACGGTGAAAATGTTCTCGATTCCAGGTTACAGCAGTCCGAGCCAGCTACTGGATCCTGATACCAACATCAACATTGGTACCAGCTATTTGCAGTACGTATATCAGCAATTCGGCAATAACCGCATCTTTGCGTCGGCAGCCTATAACGCCGGTCCGGGGCGCGTTCGCACCTGGCTTGGCAATAGCGCTGGACGCATTGATGCTGTGGCGTTTGTCGAAAGTATTCCATTCTCAGAGACGCGTGGTTACGTGAAGAATGTGCTGGCTTATGATGCGTACTATCGCTATTTCCTCGGCGATAAACCGGAGTTGATGAGCGAGGCAGAATGGCAACGTCGTTACTGATCGTGTCGATTGTGTTATGCTATCGTACTCGTTAAAGAGTACAAAAGGGGGAAGCAAGCACGCTTCCCCCGCAACGATGGCGATATCTTATGACTCAGCAATCACCCTATTCAGCAGAGATGGCAGAACAACGTCACCAGGAGTGGTTACGTTTTGTCGATCTGCTTAAACACGCCTACGAACAAGATTTACACCTGCCACTGCTCAATTTGATGTTAACGCCGGATGAGCGTGAAGCGTTGGGCACGCGTGTGCGTATCATTGAAGAGCTGCTGCGCGGCGAGATGAGCCAGCGTGAGCTTAAAAACGAGCTCGGGGCGGGAATTGCCACTATTACGCGGGGGTCGAACAGCCTCAAATCCGCACCGGTGGATTTGCGTCAGTGGCTGGAGCAGGTACTGCTAAAAAGTGTCTGATTCTCTCGTAGGCCGGATAAGGCGAAGCCGCCATCCGGCAATGGTGCGCGCTGCTTGCCTGATGGCGCTACGCTTATCAGGCCTACAAATTACAATGACTCATCGTATATCGCGTTATGAAACGGGCTGAGCGCCAGAATCACCGCCTGGTGATAGACGCTTGAGCGCGTCAGCTTGCCCGCGGTAAAAACGCCGATTGCGCCTTCTTTACGGCCAATTTCATCAATACCCGTATAGTCCGACATCACCGGGCCGAGTGCTTCACCTTTGCGGACTCTGTCGAGAATGACAGTCGGCAATGGCAGCGTGGCTGAACGGGCTTCACCGCGCTGAATGCCGTTATCAATCACCACCCAACTGAAGGTGGCGTCATCGTCAATTCCTGCTTCAATGGCGACCCAGAAATCAGCCTGCGGGTGCAGGCGGCGAGCGTTAACAACGCGATTTCGTGCGCCAGTGCGCGTTTCCTGGTTTCCGAAAGGTTGTTCCGGCACGCCACTCTCGACGGCGACGGGTTCAATATGGCAGGATCCTTCCCCGAAAATCTCTTCAAATGCCCGCAGAATTGCCTGAATTTTGGCAGGATTGGTGGTCGCAGAGATAACCTTGTGCATAATTAAGCTCAGTTTGAAAATTCATCGCATCGCAGTATAACGGAAAAAAAGCATGTTACAGGTATACCTTGTTCGCCATGGCGAAACGCAGTGGAACGCCGAGCGACGTATTCAAGGCCAGTCAGACAGCCCACTAACCGCTAAAGGTGAACAACAAGCCATGCAGGTGGGTGAACGCGCCCGCTCGTTTGGTATTACGCATGTCATCAGTAGCGATCTTGGTCGTACACGACGCACCGCAGAAATCATCGCCCAGGCCTGTGGCTGTGATATCACCTATGACTCCCGTCTGCGCGAGCTAAATATGGGAGTGCTGGAAAAACGTCACATCGATACGCTGACGCCAGAGGAAGAGGGCTGGCGTCGCCAGTTGGTGAATGGCACGGTGGATGGTCGTATCCCGGAAGGGGAATCGATGCAGGAATTGAGCGATCGCGTCAACGCGGCGCTGGCATCCTGTCTGGAATTGCCGCCGGGAAGTCGTCCGCTGCTGGTCAGTCACGGTATCGCGCTGGGTTGCCTGGTGAGTACAATTCTGGGATTACCGGCATGGGCTGAACGTCGCTTGCGTCTGCGCAACTGTTCTATTTCTCGCGTTGATTACCAGGAAAGCTTATGGCTGGCGCCGGGATGGGTCGTTGAAACGGCAGGGGACATCTCACATCTGGACGCCCCTGCGTTGGATGAACTGCAGCGCTAGCGGCGAATCGGAATCAGGAATTCGCAGCGCAGGTTGATCGGGCGATCTCCCGCTTTGGCATCTTCTGCCGGGTAGTATCGCTCGATATCCTGTCCTTTACGGCGCGTCAGGTTCAGCATTGGCATGCATGTGCCGTAAACCGTCAGGATAAACTCTTGCACACCGGTTCCCAGCCCTTCGTAGGTAAACATCACGTACTCGCCACCCTGTAACAGGATAGGCTGCGCCGACGGCACATAGCCATTGGCCTGTTCCGGCGTCAGTGCTGTGGTGTAAAACACTTCCTGTTCGTCATCTTTTTCAATGCTCGGACGCGTTTCGTTAAGCCCGTACAGCACTGGCGGGATCGCCGGAGCCTGAGCAAGGAAGTCGCGCCAGAACTGAATACGCATTTCATGACGGAAATCTGAAATCTGTTCCAGCGAGCAGGAATAGCTTTGCGTGGTGCCGAGCAGTTGCGTATCTTCCAGGGTGACAAACTCGTGCGCAGGCATTGTAAATTCACCCAGTCGCATTGGTGGGCGAATACCGAATGCGCTCCATTCCGGGGAGCGGCGATACAGCGCTGGTGTCTGCGAAAATTGTTTCTTGAATGCGCGAGTAAAAGTTTGTTGAGAGTCGAAGCGATATTGCAGCGCAATATCCAAAATTGGACGCGCAGTCAGGCGCAGCGCCACTGCGGATTTCGATAAACGACGGGCGCGGATATAGGCGCCAATAGCATGGCCCGTCACGTCCTTAAACATTCTCTGCAGGTGCCACTTGGAATAGCCCGCTTTTGCCGCCACATTGTCAAGCGACAAAGGCTGATCCAGATGACCTTCCAGCCAGATTAATAGGTCGCGAATAATGCCAGCCTGATCCATAAAATATCCTCATCCTTTCAACAACGAGTACCTGACGTCAGGTATGAGGATAATAGCATTTTTTGCTGTTTTAGCATTCAGTGTTTTTTTTTGCTCATAAGTGCTTTTTTCGGACATACGAAAGCGTGATTATTGTAATCCTGTGATCTGTATACATTTTATCTTAAAATGTTTAATAATCACGCAGAACAACTTTTAAGAATGGTAACAATATGAAATATAAGAGCTTAGTCATTTCCTCAATTCTGCTGATGTTGGCGCAGGTCGCCCATGCGGAGCAGATTGGATCTGTCGATACAGTGTTCAAAATGTTTGGGCCGGATCATAAAATTGTGGTCGAAGCGTTTGACGATCCGGATGTTACCAATGTGACCTGTTACGTGAGTCGTGCGAAGACCGGCGGCATCAAAGGTGGACTGGGGCTGGCGGAAGATACTTCCGATGCCGCCATCTCTTGCCAGCAGGTTGGGCCGGTAGAACTGAGCGACAGAATCAAGAACGGTAAAGCTCAGGGCGAAGTGGTATTTAAGAAACGTACCTCGCTGGTGTTTAAATCTTTACAGGTCGTGCGTTTTTACGATGCGAAACGTAATGCGCTGGCCTATCTGGCCTATTCAGATAAAGTTGTCGATGGATCGCCCAAAAATGCCATCAGTGCGGTACCCATCATGCCGTGGCGGCAATAACAAGGAAGCACAATGCAACAGCCGTTGATCTGGTTGGTTGAGGATGAGCAGGGAATCGCTGAAACGCTTATCTACATGCTGCAACAGGAAGGGTTTAGCGTAGAGGCGTTTGAGCGCGGATTTCCCGTGCTGGAGAAATCTCGCCAGCAATGCCCTGATGCCATCATTCTGGATGTCGGGCTACCGGATATCAGCGGTTTTGAACTGTGCCGACGTTTACTGGAACGCCACCCGGCGCTGCCGATCCTTTTTCTGACCGCGCGCAGCGATGAAGTGGATCGCCTGTTGGGGCTGGAAATTGGCGCAGATGACTATGTTGCCAAGCCTTTCTCGCCGCGCGAGGTGTGCGCTCGTGTGCGTACGCTGCTGCGGCGGGTGCAAAAATTCTCCACGCCTTCATCGATGACACGCTGTGGGGATTTTGAACTTAATGAGCTGGCCGCGCAGATTACCTGGTTCAGCATGCCGTTGAACCTGACGCGTTATGAATTCCTGCTGCTGAAAACATTGCTGATGTCGCCGGGACGTATTTACTCTCGCCAGCAACTGATGGATTTAGTCTGGGCAGACGCGCAGGATACCTTTGACAGAACGGTTGATACTCACATCAAAACGCTGCGCGCCAAGCTGCGGGCTATCAATCCGGAGCTTTCCCCCATCAATACACATCGCGGTATGGGATACAGCCTGAGGAATTGCTGATGCGCATTGGCATGCGTTTGCTGCTCGGCTATTTTCTGATTGTCGCGGTCGCCGCCTGGTTTGTTCTGTCTATCTTTGTGCAGGAAATTAAGCCAGGCGTCCGTCGGGCGACCGAAGGTACTTTAATTGATACCGCCACGCTGCTGGCTGCACTGGCGCGTGATGACGTGCTCTCTGACTCACCGGCTAACGGCAAGCTGGCGCAGGCATTTGCGCAGCTGCATAACCGCCCATTTAACGCCAACATCAGTGGCATTAACAAAGTGCGTAACGAATACCATGTCTACATGACCGACGCGCAGGGCAAGGTGTTGTTTGATTCCGCCAACCAGGCCGTCGGTCAGGACTATTCCCGCTGGAACGACGTGTGGTTAACGCTGCGTGGTGAGTATGGCGCCCGCAGTACGCCGCAAAACCCGAACGATCCGGAAAGCTCGGTGATGTACGTTGCCGCGCCGATCGTAGACGGTGGGCGTATTATCGGCGTGCTCAGTGTCGGCAAACCAAATGCGGCGATGGCACCGGTGATTAAACGCAGTGAACGGCGAATGCTGTGGGCCAGCGCCGTATTGCTGGGCATTGCCCTGGTGATTGGCTTCGGGATGGTATGGTGGATAAACCGATCTATTGCCCGGCTGGCGCGTTATGCCGACTCCGTTACCGAGAATCGCCCCGTCCCACTGCCTGATTTAGGCAGCAGCGAGTTACGCAAACTGGCGCAGGCGCTGGAAAGTATGCGTCTGAAGCTCGAAGGCAAGAACTACATTGAGCAGTATGTCTACGCGTTAACGCATGAGCTGAAAAGTCCGCTGGCGGCCATTCGTGGCGCGGCAGAGATATTGCGAGAAGGCCCGCCGCCAAACGTGGTAGCGCGTTTTACCGATAATATTCTGACGCAAAATGCGCGTATGCAGGCGCTGGTCGAAACTTTGCTGCGCCAGGCGCGACTGGAGAATCGACAGGACGTTACGTTGACGGCGGTGGAGGTAGATACGCTATTTGCTCAGCTCAAAGAGGCGCGTAGCGTGCAGCTGGCGGCAAAAAACATCACGCTGACCATTTTGCCTTCATCGCTTAGCGTCGCTGCCGATCCTGCGTTACTGGAGCAGGCGTTGGGGAATTTACTCGACAATGCTATCGACTTCACGCCACAGGACGGGACGATTACGCTGAGCGCGCATCAGCAGGAGGAGCGGGTCACATTGCAGGTTACCGACAGCGGTAGCGGCATCCCTGATTTTGCATTGCCGCGTATTTTTGAGCGCTTCTACTCGCTGCCCCGCGAGAATGGACACAAGAGCAGCGGTTTGGGGCTGGCGTTTGTCAGTGAAGTTGCACGACTGCATGAAGGTACGGTGACATTATCTAACCGACCAGAGGGCGGCGCACAGGCCTCGTTTACGCTTCACCGTCACTTCACATAACTTCAAATTCTCCGCACATAGCTGTTCTACCTTGCTGATATTGCAAAGGAGAACGCTATGTTTAAATCACCCCTGTTTTGGAAAATCGTCACCTTAGGCGGCGCCATAATACTGCTGTTAATACCACTGACGATGGTCAGGCAGATAATCGTTGAGCGATCGGATTATCGTGATGAAGTCGAAGCTGCTATCCGCCAGAGCACCAGCGGGCCGCAAAAGATGGTCGGGCCGTTGATAGCCATTCCGGTGACAGAGCTTTACACCTCGCTGGAGGATGGCAAAGAGATCCAGCGTAAGCGCAGCTATATCCATTTCTGGCTGCCGGATTCGTTGGTGGTTGAGGGGAATCAGAACGTTGAAGCGCGTAAAATCGGCATTTATGAGGGCCAGGTCTGGCACAATGAACTCTCGGTGAAGGCCGAGTTTAACGCTGAACGTTTGCGTGATTTAAACCATCCCAACGTCAGCGTCGGCAAACCGTTTATCGTGGTTGGCGTGGGGGATGCGCGCGGGATCGGTGTGGTGCAAGCGCCGCAGATCAATGGGGAATCACTGGCTGTTGAGCCAGGGACGGGGCTGGATGGAGGGGCTCAAGGGATCCACATTCCGCTACCTGACGCGAGCTGGGCGGAGCAAAACCTGAGCATGGCGCTGTCGTTGAATTTGAGCGGAACAGGAGATTTCTCCGTTGTTCCGGTTGGCCGTAACAGTGAAATGACTTTAACCAGCAACTGGCCGCATCCCAACTTTCTGGGGGATTTCCTCCCGGCGAAGCGCGAAATCAGCGAATCAGGATTTAAGTCCCAGTGGCAGAGCAGCTGGTTCGCGAATAACCTCGGCGAACGCTTTGATGGCGAAAAGATTGGCTGGAAGGGAATGCCTGCATTTAGCGTTGCCGTCGCCACGCCAGCGGATCAGTATCAGTTAACGGACAGGGCTACCAAGTATGCCATCCTGCTGATTGTACTGACCTTTATGTCTTTCTTCGTGCTTGAAAGTATGACCAGCCTGCGTCTGCACCCGATGCAGTATCTGCTGGTGGGGCTATCGCTGGTGATGTTTTATCTGCTGCTACTGGCATTGTCTGAGCACATTGGTTTTACGGCGGCGTGGATTACGGCAAGCCTGGTGGGGGCGTTGATGAACGGGGTGTATCTGCAGGCGATATTACAGAGTTGGCGGAACAGTATTTTGTTCACCGTGGCGCTACTGGGGCTGGATGGGGTGATGTGGGTGCTGCTACGTTCACAGGACAGCTCTTTACTGCTGGGAACCGGCGTGCTGTTGGTGGCGTTGTGTGGCGTGATGTTCCTGACGCGTCATCTTGACTGGCACTCGCTGGCACAGCCAAAACCAAAGCCGACAGAAATTCCGGAGCCTCAGCCTGCGCAGAGTGACGAGTTTCGCTTATGGAAATAGGGCTGTGGTGAAATGAAAAACGGCGCATAATGCGCCGTTTTTTTACCTGTAAGGATTGAATTAATCCTGCAGGTCGCCGCAGAAACGGTAGCCTTCACCGTGAATGGTGGCGATGATTTCTGGCGTATCCGGCGTAGATTCGAAATGTTTACGAATGCGGCGGATAGTCACGTCAACAGTACGGTCATGCGGCTTCAGTTCGCGACCGGTCATTTTTTTCAGCAGTTCTGCGCGAGACTGGATTTTGCCCGGATTCTCACAGAAGTGAAGCATTGCACGGAATTCGCTGCGTGGCAGTTTATACTGCTCGCCGTCAGGACCAATCAGAGAGCGGCTGTTGATGTCCAGCTCCCAGCCGTTGAACTTGTAGCTTTCGACGCTACGGCGTTCTTCGCTGACAGTACCCAGGTTCATGGTACGGGACAGCAGGTTACGAGCACGGATAGTCAGTTCGCGCGGGTTAAACGGCTTGGTGATGTAATCGTCTGCGCCGATTTCGAGGCCGAGAATTTTATCGACTTCGTTATCACGGCCCGTCAGGAACATCAACGCAACGTTAGCTTGTTCGCGAAGTTCGCGCGCTAACAGGAGGCCATTTTTCCCAGGCAGATTGATATCCATAATCACAAGGTTGATGTCATATTCAGAGAGAATCTGATGCATTTCCGCGCCATCTGTCGCTTCGAATACATCATAGCCTTCTGCTTCGAAAATGCTTTTCAACGTGTTGCGTGTTACTAACTCGTCTTCAACGATAAGAATGTGCGGGGTCTGCATGTTTGCTACCTAAATTGCCAACTAAATCGAAACAGGAAGTACAAAAGTCCCTGACCTGCCTGATGCATGCCGTAAATTAACATGATCGGCGTAACATGACTAAAGTACGTAATTGCGTTCTTGATGCACTTTCCATCAACGTCAACAACATCATTAGCTTGGTCGTGGGTAGTTTCCCTCTGGACCCGACAGTGTCAAAAACGGCTGTCATCCTAACCATTTTAACAGCAACATAACAGGCTAAGACATGCCGGACACCCAATAAAACTACGCTTCGTTGACATATATCAAGTTCAATTGTAGCACGTTAACAGTTTGATGAAATCAACGTATCCAAATGTTTGCTTTCATCACAAAATTGCAATATTACAACTAGTTGCACGAGCTAATTAATAAATGTAATGAATCCAACCAATGCGATCCATTTTAAAATAAATTATCATGGATAAACAGAGGGATATACAACTTCTGTTAACATAAAAAGCAATAGTACAGTTTGGAAATAGTTTAGCATTTTTTACCAGATGCGAAATCCTTTTTCAGTGACTTCTGTTAAAAAAATGTAAATTTGCGCTGCGTAATATGTTGATGTGCGTCACATTATTACTTGCAGACTGACCAAAAAGAGTATCGAAATGCGTTTAACAATTATTCTGGTTGCCCCTGCCAGAGCGGAAAATATTGGCGCGGCTGCCCGTGCGATGAAGACCATGGGATTCACTCAATTACGTATCGTTGACAGCGAGGCGCATCTGGAACCCGCCACGCGATGGGTCGCGCATGGATCGGGTGACATTATTGATAATATTAACGTTTTTCCAACGTTAGCCGATGCGCTTCACGACGTTGATTTTACCGTTGCGACCACCGCGCGTAGCCGGGCGAAGTTCCATTATTACGCCACCCCGGTCGAACTGGTTCCCCTGTTACAGGAGAAATCCACGTGGATGGAACATGCTGCGCTGGTGTTTGGTCGTGAAGATTCGGGGCTGACCAATGAAGAATTAGCGCTGGCAGATGTACTCACTGGTGTACCGATGGTCGCTGACTATCCTTCACTCAATTTGGGGCAGGCGGTGATGGTGTATTGCTATCAATTAGCAGGTTTAATACAACAACCGGCCAAAAACGTTGAGGTGACGGATGAGCTTCAGCTGCAGGCATTGCGCGCGCGCGTTTTGCGTTTATTAGCCACGCTGAACGTTTCTGACGACATCAAGCTGACGGACTGGTTGCAACAGCGAATGGGTCTGTTGGGGCAGCGAGACACGGCAATGTTGCACCGTTTTTTACATGATATTGAAAAAAAACATCACAAAATAAAATGTTGAATAATTTTTGTTTTGTAGTGTTTTGATCTTGGTTCAAGTGGGATCGACATGCTGTATTGGTTGAAAGTAAAAGGGCAAGCAGTCGCTCATGAACAAGTTTCGGAATGTGATCAATTTAAAAATTTATTGACTTAGGTCAGCAGATACTTTAACCCTAAAAGAATACAGGACAGATAATAAATAATTACAGAGCACACAACATCATGAAACGCATCAGCATCACCATTACTACAACCATCACCATTACCACAGGTAACGGTGCGGGCTGACGCGTACAGGAAACACAAGAAAAAGCCCGCACCTAAACAGTGCGGGCTTTTTTTTCGACCAAAGGCAATGAGGTAAACCATGCGAGTGTTGAAGTTCGGCGGTACATCAGTGGCAAATGCAGAGCGCTTTCTGCGGGTTGCCGATATTCTGGAAAGCAATGCCAGACAGGGGCAGGTCGCGACCGTTCTCTCTGCCCCCGCAAAAATTACCAACCATCTGGTGGCAATGATTGAGAAGACCATCGGTGGTCAGGATGCTTTAGCCAATATCAGCGATGCCGAACGCATTTTCTCCGAGCTGCTGGTGGGTCTTGCCGCCGAGCAACCAGGTTTTCCGCTGGCGCAGCTCAAAGCCTTTGTTGAACAAGAATTTGCTCAGATTAAGCACGTCCTGCACGGCATCAGCCTGCTGGGACAGTGCCCGGACAGCATCAATGCCGCGCTTATCTGCCGTGGTGAAAAAATGTCGATTGCTATCATGGCCGGCCTGCTGGAAGCACGCGGGCATAACGTAACGGTCATCGACCCGGTGGAGAAATTGCTGGCTGTCGGCCATTACCTCGAATCTACCGTTGATATCGCCGAATCTACGCGCCGCATCGCCGCCAGCCGTATTCCTGCGGACCACATGATTCTGATGGCAGGGTTTACTGCCGGAAATGAAAAAGGTGAGTTAGTGGTGTTGGGGCGTAACGGCTCTGACTACTCTGCCGCCGTACTGGCCGCCTGTTTGCGTGCCGATTGTTGTGAAATCTGGACCGATGTCGACGGCGTATATACTTGCGATCCGCGTCAGGTACCCGACGCCCGACTGCTGAAGTCAATGTCTTATCAGGAAGCGATGGAGCTTTCTTACTTCGGCGCTAAAGTGCTGCACCCGCGCACCATTACCCCTATTGCCCAGTTCCAGATCCCGTGCCTGATTAAAAATACCGGCAATCCGCAAGCGCCCGGCACGCTGATCGGTGCCAGCAGTGATGACGATGATTTGCCGGTAAAAGGTATTTCTAACCTCAATAACATGGCGATGTTTAGCGTTTCCGGCCCTGGAATGAAAGGTATGGTGGGCATGGCGGCGCGCGTTTTTGCCGCAATGTCGCGTGCGGGCATCTCGGTAGTGCTGATCACCCAATCCTCTTCTGAATACAGCATCAGCTTCTGCGTCCCGCAGGGCGACTGCGCGCGTGCGCAACGCGCCATGCAGGATGAATTCTATCTCGAACTGAAAGAAGGCCTGCTGGAGCCGCTGGCGGTGACTGAGCGTCTGGCCATCATCTCGGTCGTTGGCGATGGTATGCGCACCCTGCGCGGCATCTCGGCGAAGTTCTTTGCCGCGCTGGCTCGGGCGAACATCAATATTGTAGCGATCGCCCAGGGCTCGTCTGAGCGTTCTATTTCGGTGGTGGTGAATAACGATGACGCGACCACCGGCGTACGCGTTACCCATCAGATGCTGTTCAACACCGACCAGGTGATTGAAGTGTTTGTGATTGGCGTAGGCGGCGTGGGCGGTGCGCTGCTGGAGCAGCTTAAACGTCAGCAAACCTGGCTCAAAAAGAAACATATCGATCTGCGTGTGTGCGGCGTGGCGAACTCGAAGGCGCTGCTGACCAACGTCCACGGTCTGAATCTGGAAAACTGGCAGTCGGAGCTGGAGAGCGCGAAAGAGCCTTTCAATCTTGGGCGCTTAATTCGTCTGGTGAAAGAATACCATCTGCTCAATCCGGTGATTGTCGACTGTACGTCAAGCCAGGCGGTAGCAGACCAGTATGCCGACTTCCTGCGCGAAGGCTTCCATGTGGTTACGCCGAACAAAAAGGCCAACACGTCGTCGATGGATTACTACCATCAGCTGCGTTTTGCCGCCGCGAAGTCACGTCGTAAATTCCTGTACGACACCAACGTGGGCGCGGGCCTGCCGGTTATTGAAAACCTGCAAAATCTGCTCAGCGCAGGTGATGAACTGCAACGTTTTTCAGGCATCCTTTCTGGCTCACTGTCGTTTATTTTCGGCAAGCTGGATGAAGGCATGAGCTTCTCGCAGGCCACCACCCTGGCGCGTGAGATGGGCTATACCGAACCCGATCCGCGTGACGATCTTTCCGGTACGGACGTGGCGCGTAAGCTGCTGATCCTGGCCCGTGAAACCGGTCGTGAGCTGGAGCTTTCTGACATTGTCATTGAGCCGGTCCTGCCAAAAGAGTTTGATGACTCCGGTGATGTTTCCGCGTTTATGGCGAAATTGTCGCAGCTGGATGACGTCTTTGCCGCGCGCGTGGCGAAAGCCCGTGATGAGGGAAAAGTATTGCGCTATGTTGGCAATATCGAAGAGGACGGCGTTTGTCGCGTGAAAATTGATGCAGTAGACGGCAACGATCCGCTGTTTAAAGTGAAAAACGGTGAAAACGCGCTGGCGTTCTATAGCCACTATTATCAGCCGTTACCGTTGGTTCTGCGCGGATATGGCGCGGGTAACGATGTGACGGCGGCGGGCGTCTTTGCCGACCTGCTACGCACCCTTTCATGGAAGTTAGGAGTCTGACATGGTGAGAGTTTATGCCCCGGCTTCCAGTGCCAATATGAGCGTCGGGTTTGATGTCCTCGGTGCGGCGGTAACTCCGGTGGATGGTTCGCTGTTGGGTGATGTGGTGTCCGTTGAGGCGGCTGACCAGTTTAGCCTGAACAACCTTGGGCGCTTTGCCAATAAGCTGCCGTCCGAGCCACGTGAAAATATTGTCTACCAGTGTTGGGAGCGATTCTGCCAGGAGCTGGGTAAAACCGTTCCGGTGGCGATGACGCTGGAAAAAAATATGCCGATTGGCTCCGGGTTAGGCTCCAGCGCCTGTTCCGTCGTGGCGGCGTTAGTCGCTATGAACGAACATTGCGGTAAGCCGCTCAACGATACGCGCCTGTTAGCGATAATGGGCGAACTTGAAGGACGTATCTCCGGCAGTATTCATTACGATAACGTCGCCCCGTGCTTTTTGGGCGGTATGCAGTTAATGATTGAAGAAAACGGCATTATTAGCCAGCAGGTGCCAGGCTTTGATGAGTGGCTGTGGGTACTGGCGTATCCAGGGATTAAAGTGTCGACGGCTGAAGCGCGGGCGATTCTCCCAGCGCAGTATCGCCGTCAGGACTGTATCGCTCACGGGCGGCATCTGGCGGGATTCATCCATGCCTGCTATTCCCGTCAGCCTCTTCTGGCCGCGAAGCTGATGAAAGATGTCATTGCTGAGCCGTATCGTACCCGCTTGCTGCCAGGCTTTAGCCAGGCGCGTCAGGCGGTAGCCGAAATTGGCGCACTGGCCAGCGGTATATCTGGGTCTGGGCCGACGTTGTTCGCCTTGTGCGATAAGCCGGATACGGCACAGCGCGTAGCAGATTGGCTGGGTAAAAATTACCTGCAAAATCAGGAAGGCTTTGTTCATATTTGCCGGCTGGACACGGCGGGCGCACGGGTACTGGGATAATCAATGAAACTGTATAATCTGAAAGATCACAACGAACAGGTCAGCTTTGCACAGGCTGTTACGCAAGGACTGGGCAAGAATCAGGGATTGTTTTTTCCGCACGATCTACCGGAATTCAATCTGACAGAAGTGGATGAGATGCTGAAGCAGGACTTCGTTAGCCGCAGCGCGAAGATCCTGTCCGCATTTATTGGTGATGAGATCCCTCAGGAAATTCTGGAAGAGCGCGTGCGTGCGGCATTTGCCTTTCCGGCACCGGTTGCTCAGGTTGCCGCGGATGTCGGCTGTCTGGAACTGTTCCACGGCCCAACGCTTGCATTTAAAGACTTTGGCGGGCGCTTTATGGCGCAGATGCTGACGCACATTAGTGGCGACAAACCGGTAACGATTCTGACGGCGACCTCCGGAGATACCGGGGCGGCCGTTGCGCATGCCTTTTATGGCCTGAAAAATGTGCGCGTGGTGATCCTTTACCCGAACGGCAAGATCAGCCCATTACAGGAAAAACTGTTCTGTACGCTGGGCGGTAACATTGAAACTGTGGCTATTGATGGCGATTTTGATGCCTGCCAGGCGCTGGTGAAACAGGCGTTTGATGACGAAGAGCTGAAGGTGGCTCTGGGACTGAACTCGGCTAACTCAATTAACATTAGCCGTCTGCTGGCGCAAATCTGTTACTACTTTGAGGCTGTGGCTCAACTGCCGCAAGAGGCGCGTAATCAACTGGTGATTTCCGTTCCCAGCGGTAACTTTGGCGATCTGACTGCCGGGCTGCTGGCGAAATCACTGGGCTTGCCGGTGAAGCGTTTTATCGCGGCGACTAACGTTAATGATACGGTTCCGCGCTTCCTTGCAGAAGGTGAGTGGGCACCGAAAGCGACTCAGGCGACGTTGTCGAATGCGATGGATGTCAGCCAGCCGAACAACTGGCCGCGCGTGGAAGAACTGTTCCGCCGTAAAATCTGGCGTCTGAATGAGTTGGGTTATGCCGCCGTTGACGATGCCACGACTCAGGACACGATGCGTGAGTTACATGAGATGGGCTACACCTCAGAACCGCATGCGGCGGTGGCTTTCCGCGCGCTGCGTGACCAGCTAAACCCTGGCGAGTATGGCTTGTTCCTTGGTACTGCGCATCCGGCGAAGTTTAAAGAAAGCGTTGAAGAGATTCTTGACCTGACGCTGGCGTTGCCAAAAGAACTGGCGGAACGCGCGGATCTGCCGCTGCTTTCTCATCACCTGCCTGCTGATTTTGCTGAACTGCGTAAGCTGATGATGACCCGCGGGTAATGGTTGTGCCCGCTGGCGCTTTGCTTAGCGGGCCGACAAAATCTGTAGGCCGGATAAGGCGTTAGCCGTCATCCGGCCTTTTTACTATTGCTCGTGGCGTTTAAATACCAGTTCGCCGTTTCCTGATGCTTCTTCATCAAAGAAATAGCCTTCGCTGTTAAATGCGGTCAATTGTTCCGGCTGCGTTAAGCGGTTCTCAATAATGTAGCGACTCATCAGGCCGCGCGCTTTTTTGGCATAGAAACTGATGACTTTGAACTTGCCGTTTTTCTCGTCGAGGAAGACTGGTTTGATAAGCTCAGCGTTGAGTTTTTTCGGCTTCACGGATTTAAAATACTCATCCGAGGCGAGGTTGATCACCACGCTGTCGCCTTGCGCTTCCAGCGCTTCGTTAAGTTTTTCGGTGATGGTATCTCCCCAGAACTGGTAGAGATCTTTACCCTTCGCATTGGCCAGACGAATGCCCATCTCCAGACGGTAAGGCTGCATCAAATCCAACGGACGTAAAACGCCGTATAGCCCGGACAGCATCCGTAAATGCTGTTGAGCGAAGTCGAAATCCGCCTCGCTGAAGGTTTCAGCCTGCAACCCTGTATAGACGTCGCCTTTAAACGCCAGGATGGCCTGACGTGCATTGTCCGGCGTGAAGTCAGGCTGCCAGTCATGGAAACGGGTGGCGTTCAGATCCGCCAGCTTGTCGCTAATCCCCATCAGCTTGCCAATCTGCGGTGCAGAGAGCTGGCGTGCCACGTGAATAAGCTGCTGAGAGTGATCCAGCAACTCGGGCAGCGTATGACGTGTCGTTGCCAGCGGGCTTTGGTAGTCGAGCGTTTTTGCAGGTGAAATCAGAATCAGCATATCCAGTCCTTGCAGGAAATTTACTGCGACTTTAGCAAAAAAAACGACTGAATTGATCGATGGTTGCGATTGCCGCGCTATTCGCGCGGCGTTTCATCCCAGCTATCGGGCGCAAGCTGTTGTCTGATATCAGGATAACGGCGCGGATCGAATTCCGGGCGCACCCCGAGTTTACGCTGGCGCAGATAGTCGATGGCGATGGTATGGACAACCGGAGAAAGCAGCAGAATCGCCGTCAGGTTAGTGATGGCCATACAAGCCATAATGATGTCGGCCAACTGCCAGACGAGTGGGAAGCTGACTAACGTTCCCCCAACAACGGTACTCACGGTAGCGATACGTAATAGCCAGATGACGCGCATGTTGTCCAGCTTCAGGAAAACGAGGTTGTTTTCCGCATAAATGTAGTTGGCGACGATAGAGCTAAAGGCAAACAGAATCACAATAAAAGCCACGAATCCGGCTCCCCATTCACCCGTCAGCGAGACCATGGCTCTTTGCAGCAACTGGATGCCTTCCATTGGCACATAAGTGGTGCCATTACCCGCCAGTAAAATGATCATTGCGCTGGCCGTACAAAGAATTAGCGTATCGCCCAATACACCAATCATTTGCACAATGCCTTGTGCTGCAGGGTGTGGCGGCCAGGATGCTGCCGAGGCAGCTGCGTTCGGGGTTGAGCCCATTCCGGCTTCATTAGAGAACATACCGCGTTGAAAGCCGCTGGCAATAGCCTGGCTCAGCGTATACCCGGCGGCACCGGCCGCGGCCTCCTGCCAGCCAAAGGCGCTTTTTATGATGGTCATGATAATGCCGGGGAGCTGTCCGAAATGCCAAAGGCAGATGACGAGGCTACAACCGATCCACAGCAGCGCCATCATCGGAACAAACCATTGCATCAGGCGTGCGACGCCTTTAATGCCGCCGACGATGACCACTAATGACGCGATTGCCAGTGCGATACCGGAGAAGAGGGGAGGGATATCAAAAGCAAAATCCAGCGCACGAGAGACTGAGTTCGCCTGAACGCTGTTAAAAATCAGGCCATAGGCAATGAGTAAAAAGATGGCAAACAGCACGCCCATCCAGCGCATGCCCAGCCCACGGGCCATATACCATGCAGGACCGCCGCGAAACTGTCCCTTGCTGTCGCGCTCTTTATACAGTTGGGCAAGTGAGCACTCAGCGAATGAGGTTGCCATACCAATGACCGCCGAGACCCACATCCAGAAAATGGCTCCCGCGCCGCCGGCGGCGATCGCCAACGCCACACCCGCCAGATTTCCGCTACCGACGCGCGCGGCAAGACTGGTGCACAATGCCTGAAAGGAAGTTAAACCGCCCGGCTGCGGGCTGATGCTGTTTTTAAGACTTTTGCCAAACTGGCGAATATAGCGGAATTGCACGAACCCTGTACGCCAGGTGAACCAACATCCTGCGCCAAGCAGGAGGTAGATCATCACCGATCCCCAGAGTATTTCATTAATAAATGAGAAAAAATCAGGCATTAACATCCCTCTTGTTGATGCCGGTAAGCGCGAATAATCCCGTGTAAGCGCTACCAATTATCGACCAGTATATACCTTATAAGGTGATTGATTGCGGGAGTTTACCATAACAATGGGTATATCTTTAATTGCGCATCACGGGCTGTGAGATGCGTAATCAGGGCTGAGCAGCGGGTCGGACAATCCAGGCGGTTGCGCTGAGAGTGCGTCGTGCTATCATCAGGGAAGATCGGTTACATCCCCCTAACAAGCTGTTTAAAGAGAATCGCTATCATGACGGACAAATTGACCTCCCTTCGTCAGTTCACCACAGTAGTGGCCGACACCGGAGACATCGCGGCAATGAAGCTGTATCAGCCTCAGGATGCCACAACTAACCCTTCTCTCATTCTTAACGCAGCGCAGATCCCAGAATACCGCAAGCTGATTGATGATGCTGTAGCCTGGGCTAAGCAGCAGAGCAACGATCGCGCACAGCAGATCGTCGACGCGACCGACAAACTGGCAGTAAATATCGGTCTGGAGATCCTGAAACTGGTCCCGGGTCGTATTTCTACTGAAGTTGACGCTCGTCTGTCCTACGACACCGACGCGTCCATCGCGAAAGCAAAACGTCTGATCAAAATGTACAACGATGCTGGCATCAGCAACGATCGCATTCTGATCAAACTGGCTTCAACCTGGCAGGGCATCCGTGCCGCTGAGCAGCTGGAAAAAGAAGGTATCAACTGTAACCTGACTCTGCTGTTCTCCTTCGCGCAGGCGCGCGCATGTGCAGAAGCTGGCGTATACCTGATTTCTCCGTTTGTTGGTCGTATTCTGGACTGGTACAAAGCCAACACTGACAAGAAAGAGTATGCACCGGCAGAAGATCCGGGTGTGGTTTCCGTAACGGAAATCTACGAGTACTACAAACAGCACGGTTACGAAACCGTGGTGATGGGTGCGAGCTTCCGTAACGTCGGCGAAATCATTGAGCTGGCAGGCTGCGATCGTCTGACGATTGCTCCGGCACTGCTGAAAGAGCTGGCGGAAAGCGAAGGCACTATCGAACGTAAACTGTCCTTCTCCGGCGAAGTGAAAGCGCGCCCTGCACGTATCACTGAAGCTGAGTTCCTGTGGCAGCACAACCAGGATCCGATGGCTGTAGACAAACTGGCGGACGGTATCCGTAAGTTTGCTGTAGACCAGGGTAAACTGGAAAAAATGATCGGCAATCTGCTGTAATCATTAACGCGTGGCCCTGACAGGGGTCACGCTACCTCTTCTGAAACCTGTCTGTCCTTCCCTTCGCAGTGTATCATTCTGTTTAACGAGACTGTTTAAACGGAATAATCATGAATACTTTACGCATTGGCCTGGTTTCCATTTCTGACCGTGCTTCCAGCGGCGTTTACCAGGATAAAGGCATCCCGGCCCTTGAAGAGTGGCTGGCATCTGCCCTTACCACCCCTTTTGAGCTGCAAACGCGACTGATCCCGGATGAACAGGCGATCATCGAACAGACCTTATGTGAGCTGGTGGATGAAATGAGCTGTCATCTGGTGCTGACTACCGGCGGAACGGGTCCGGCCCGCCGCGATGTAACGCCTGATGCCACGCTGGCCGTAGCCGACCGCCAGATGCCGGGCTTTGGCGAGCAGATGCGCCAGATAAGCCTGCACTTTGTGCCAACGGCTATTCTCTCCCGCCAGGTTGGTGTGATTCGCAAACAGGCGTTGATCCTGAATCTGCCAGGGCAGCCGAAATCGATCAAAGAAACGCTGGAAGGCGTGAAAGATGCCGACGGTAAGGTTATCGTGCCGGGTATATTTGCAAGTGTACCGTATTGTATACAGTTGCTGGATGGGCCGTATGTGGAAACCGCACAGGCTGTTGTAGCATCTTTTCGTCCTAAAAGCGCAATCCGCGATATAAACGCCTGAAAGTAGCCCGATCGTGACATAAGTGCCAATGACAGTGGAGTATTGAATTGTTTACGATATAGTAATTTTTGCTTTACATATATCGGCTGACAGATTCAATAACTCCACTGACTCATGGTTTGCTATGTCACAACACACTCGACCGCTGAATCGCCAGGATTATAAAACTCTTACGCTTGCTGCCCTCGGCGGTGCGCTTGAGTTTTATGATTTCATTATCTTCGTCTTCTTTGCCGCTGTTGTTGGCGAACTCTTCTTCCCGGCAGACATTCCTGAATGGCTACGTCAGGTGCAAACCTTTGGCATTTTTGCCGCCGGATATCTGGCGCGTCCGCTGGGTGGCATCATCATGGCGCACTTTGGCGATCTGGTCGGGCGTAAGAAAATGTTCACCCTGAGCATTTTGCTGATGGCGATACCGACGCTGGCGATTGGTCTTTTGCCTACCTACGCCTCAATGGGGATCCTCGCACCGCTGCTGTTACTGATGATGCGTATTTTGCAAGGTGCTGCCATCGGCGGAGAAGTGCCGGGCGCGTGGGTGTTCGTGGCGGAACACGTACCGGAGCGCCGCATCGGCATTGCCTGTGGCACGCTGACCGCCGGGCTGACGGTGGGGATTCTGCTGGGATCGGTGGTCGCAACTCTGGTGAATACCAGCCTGACGCAGCAGGCGGTGCATGACTACGGCTGGCGTATCCCGTTCCTGCTGGGGGGCGTGTTTGGGCTGGTGGCGATGTACCTGCGTCGTTGGTTGCAGGAAACGCCCATCTTCCTCGAAATGCAGCAGCGTAAAGCGCTGGCGCAAGAGCTACCGGTGAAGTCGGTGGTGAGCAAACATAAAAAAGCGGTGGTCATTTCCATGCTGCTGACCTGGCTGTTATCGGCCGGGATAGTGGTGGTGATCCTGATGTCGCCAGTCTGGTTGCAGAAGCAGTATGGTTTTGCACCCGCGCTAACGTTACAGGCCAACAGTGTCGCCACCATTATGCTGTGCGTCGGGTGTCTGCTGGCCGGGTTTATTGTCGACCGGGTCGGCGCCAGCAAAACCTTTATTGTCGGCAGCCTGCTGCTGGCCTGTTCAAGCTGGTTTTTCTATCACCTGACCGGCAGCCATCCTCAGCACTTGTTCTTGTTATACGGGCTGGTAGGGGTGTGCGTTGGTGTGGTGGGAGCAGTGCCTTATGTGATGGTGCGGGCGTTTCCGGCAGAGGTCCGCTTTACCGGAATTTCCTTTTCTTACAACGTGTCGTACGCCATTTTTGGTGGTCTGACGCCAATCGCCGTGACGATGTTAATGAGCGTGTCGCCAATGGCTCCGGCCTGGTATGTGCTGGCGTTATCGCTGGTGGGGTTAGGTCTGGGGATTTGGCTGCGACAGGATATTTATCATCGCGATACGAGCGTACAGGGAGAGTTACAGCGCTTGTAAGGAATATCCCCCCGTTCGGGGGGATAGCGTCAGTTTAGTGCGCTTCACCGATCGGCAGGATGGTACGGCCAAACTGTTCGTTCAGCACTTCACCCATCGCCAGGTAAATGGCGCTTGCGCCACACACTAAGCCAATCCAGCCAGCAACGTGAATGATCGCTTCGTTACCTGCAATGTTGCCAACCGCCAGCAGTGCGAACAGCACTGTCAGGCTCAGGAAGACAAACTGCAACGCGCGGTTAGCTTTCAGCGTGCCAAAGAACATGAACAGTGTGAACACGCCCCACAGACCCAGGTACACGCCCAGGAACTGACCATTGGTTGCATCCGCCAGGCCCATTTTCGGCATGATCAGGATTGCAACCAGCGTCAGCCAGAACGAACCGTAGGAGGTAAAGGCGGTTAAACCGAAGGTGTTGCCTTTTTTATATTCCAGCAGACCGGCAAATATTTGCGCGATACCGCCGTAGAAAATGCCCATCGCCAGAATAATAACGTCAAAGGCGAAGAAACCCGCGTTGTGCAGGTTAAGCAGAATGGTGGTCATGCCAAAGCCCATCAGGCCCAGCGGTGCCGGATTAGCCAACTTAGTGTTGCCCATAATTCCTCAAAATCATCATTGATTGAATGGTGAAATAGTTTCCCCAAATAACGATCACTGTCTTCGGGGCGCGGCATGATAATCAGGGGAGAGGGCACTGTCTATGATCTAACGAAGGGAAAATGAATTATTTTCCCTGTGATGGGCATCACGCTTACGCATGGTTGATCATTTTGCTAAGACAGACGATTTGAAGTACCACCGGGAACTGAGGGATTTGGTGGACGATCTGGTGAGAAATACCCATAGCCAGATGGCGCTGCTTCATGGGCGCGGCAGTGGTTATTCCAGTTCAAAGGCTTTCGCATCAACCGCGTATCTGCCCCGCATGTTTTCTATGGCTTCTGAATCAAAATGTGCGGAATTAGTCGTCGCCAATAACTTTCAGCGTTGCCATGTCAGAGGAGTTTACCGACTGGCCTGAGAAGGTGATTTTGGACACGCAGCGTTTATTGTCGTTATCGCTATTAATATTGATCCAGTTGGTCGTTTGTCCCTCTTTAATGGATGACGGGACGTTCAGGCTTTGGCTGGAAGTGCGTACGGCTTTGAAGTAGACGGATGCGCCGTTAAGTTTAATATCGCCGCGATCGGCGGTGAGCTGAATGCGTTTTACAACCCGGCAAACGGGAATTCTCAGCGTGAGATCGTTGGTTGCGTTGCGGGGCATCGCAATCATACCCAGAACTTTATGATCGTTAGCGTGCGCGGCGCTGCTCAGCAGCAGGCCCATAAGCAGGCTGGTGGAAAGGGTTAACACGGATTTCATGGAATTTCTCTTTGACGGCTGCAAAAGTGCGTAACTTCAGACCATCTTACCGCCGTCGGAGAAACGATTCATGCTCGTAATCTTTTCTTTTTATTACAATTTTTATATGAATGGCTTTATTTATTTAATTGGTGGTGCGAATTAATCCTGGTTGGCAACTATTCATTTTTTAATCTTTTAGCCTTTTTTCTGTGATTTTATTGCCACAAGGCTAAAAAAAATTTTCATGCCCCCCTTGATGACGTGGGTTACGACCCCATCTTGTAGACAACCGCAGTGGTGAGTCTGAAAAAAAACGATTCAGGGTAGTTGAAACCGCACGTTTCGCCCTTATTACAGATTCACAACCACATGATGACCGAATTTTTAGTGGAGACGTTTAGATGGGTAAAATTATTGGTATCGACCTGGGTACTACCAACTCTTGTGTAGCGATTATGGATGGCACTACTGCACGTGTGCTGGAGAACGCCGAGGGCGATCGCACCACGCCTTCTATCATTGCTTATACCCAGGATGGTGAAACTCTGGTTGGTCAGCCGGCTAAACGTCAGGCAGTGACAAACCCGCAAAACACCCTGTTTGCGATTAAACGCCTGATTGGCCGCCGCTTCCAGGACGAAGAAGTACAGCGTGATGAAGCCATCATGCCGTACAAAATCATCGGTGCTGACAACGGTGATGCATGGATTGATGTAAAAGGTCAGAAAATGGCACCGCCGCAGATTTCTGCTGAAGTGCTGAAAAAAATGAAGAAAACGGCTGAAGATTACCTGGGCGAACCGGTAACTGAAGCGGTTATCACCGTACCTGCATACTTCAACGATGCTCAGCGTCAGGCAACCAAAGATGCTGGCCGTATCGCAGGTCTGGAAGTAAAACGTATCATCAACGAACCGACCGCAGCGGCACTGGCTTACGGTCTGGATAAAGAAGTTGGCAACCGTACTATCGCGGTTTATGACCTCGGTGGTGGTACTTTCGATATCTCTATTATCGAAATCGACGAAGTTGACGGCGAAAAAACCTTCGAAGTTCTGGCAACCAACGGTGATACCCACCTGGGTGGTGAAGACTTCGACAGCCGTATGATCAACTACCTGGTTGACGAATTTAAGAAAGATCAGGGTATCGATCTGCGTAATGATCCGCTGGCGATGCAGCGTCTGAAAGAAGCCGCTGAGAAAGCGAAGATCGAACTGTCTTCCGCTCAGCAGACCGACGTGAACCTGCCGTACATTACTGCAGACGCGACTGGTCCGAAACACATGAACATTAAAGTGACCCGTGCGAAACTGGAAAGCCTGGTTGAAGACCTGGTTAACCGTTCTATCGAGCCGCTGAAAGTTGCTCTGCAGGATGCTGGTCTGTCTGTTTCCGACGTTCAGGACGTTATCCTGGTCGGTGGTCAGACTCGTATGCCGATGGTACAGAAGAAAGTTGCTGAGTTCTTCGGTAAAGAGCCGCGTAAAGACGTTAACCCGGACGAAGCAGTGGCAATCGGTGCTGCCGTTCAGGGTGGTGTATTGACCGGTGATGTGAAAGACGTGCTGCTGCTGGACGTTACCCCGCTGTCTCTGGGTATCGAAACCATGGGTGGCGTGATGACTCCACTGATCGCGAAAAACACCACTATCCCGACCAAGCACAGCCAGGTGTTCTCTACCGCTGAAGACAACCAGTCTGCGGTAACCATCCACGTGCTGCAGGGTGAACGTAAACGCGCCGCTGATAACAAAGATCTGGGTCAGTTTAACCTGGATGGTATCAGCCCGGCTCCGCGCGGTATGCCGCAGATCGAAGTTACTTTTGACATCGATGCCGACGGTATCCTGCACGTTTCCGCGAAAGACAAAAACAGCGGTAAAGAGCAGAAGATCACCATCAAGGCTTCTTCTGGTCTGAACGAAGAAGAAATTCAGAAAATGGTTCGCGAAGCAGAAGCGAACGCAGAATCTGACCGTAAGTTTGAAGAGCTGGTTCAGACTCGTAACCAGGGTGACCATCTGCTGCACAGCACTCGTAAGCAGGTTGAAGAAGCAGGCGACAAACTGCCAGCTGATGACAAAACTGCCATCGAGTCTGCACTGACCGCGCTGGAAACTTCTCTGAAAGGCGAAGACAAAGCGGATATCGAAGCGAAAATGCAGGCGCTGGCACAGGTTTCCCAGAAACTGATGGAAATCGCTCAGCAGCAGCACGCACAGCAGCAGGCTGGCGCAGCAGGCGCTGATGCTTCTGCAAACAACGCGAAAGATGACGACGTTGTCGACGCCGAGTTTGAAGAAGTGAAAGACAAAAAATAATCGCCCTTTGAACGGGTAATTACTGGCACGGGCGAAGAGGTTTCCTCTCCGCCCGTGCACGCATGTTAGGGGCAGATAAAAAGAGATGGCTAAGCAAGACTATTACGAGATTTTAGGCGTTTCCAAATCAGCGGAAGAGCGTGAAATCAAAAAGGCCTACAAGCGCCTGGCCATGAAATTTCACCCGGACCGCAACCAGGGTGATAAAGAGGCCGAAGCCAAGTTTAAAGAGATCAAAGAAGCGTACGAAATCCTGACCGATGCGCAAAAACGTGCGGCTTACGATCAGTACGGTCATGCTGCGTTTGAGCAAGGCGGCATGGGCGGTGGCGGCGGTTTTGGCGGCGGGGCTGACTTCAGCGATATCTTTGGTGACGTGTTTGGCGATATTTTTGGCGGCGGTCGTGGTCGTCAGCGCGCCTCACGTGGTGCTGATTTACGTTACAACATGGATCTCACTCTGGAAGAAGCCGTGCGTGGCGTCACCAAAGAGATCCGTATTCCGACTCTGGAAGAGTGTGACGTCTGCCACGGTAGCGGTGCGAAGGCAGGTACTCAGCCGCAGACCTGTCCAACCTGTCATGGTTCTGGTCAGGTACAGATGCGTCAGGGCTTTTTTGCCGTACAGCAGACCTGTCCACACTGCCAGGGTCGCGGTACGCTGATCAAAGATCCGTGCAACAAATGCCACGGTCATGGTCGTGTTGAGAAAAGCAAAACGCTGTCCGTTAAGATCCCGGCAGGGGTTGATACCGGCGACCGTATTCGTTTAGCGGGCGAAGGTGAAGCCGGTGAACATGGTGCGCCAGCAGGTGATTTGTACGTTCAGGTGCAGGTAAAACAGCACCCAATTTTCGAACGTGAAGGCAATAACCTGTACTGCGAAGTACCGATTAACTTTGCGATGGCAGCGCTGGGCGGCGAGATTGAAGTCCCAACGCTGGACGGTCGCGTGAAGCTAAAAATTCCGGGCGAAACGCAAACTGGCAAACTTTTCCGCATGCGTGGAAAGGGCGTCAAGTCTGTACGCGGTGGCGCTCAGGGCGACCTGCTGTGCCGCGTGGTGGTTGAAACCCCTGTGGGCCTGAACGACAAGCAGAAGCAACTGCTCAAAGATCTGCAGGACAGCTTTGGCGGTCCGACCGGCGAACAAAACAGTCCGCGCTCCAAAAGCTTCTTCGACGGTGTGAAGAAGTTCTTTGACGATCTGACGCGCTAAGCTTACTGCCGTATATTCTAAAAAGCCTGAAATTGGAAAATCTCAGGCTTTTATTTTTGGTTCTGTTCTCACTTCCACTCCAGGCTTACCTGTTCAACAACGATATTTGTCTCTGCTTTCTCCGGCAAGGTATGTGCGACACTTGCAAATCCGGGTAATGTCTTCCATACCAATGGGTCTCCAATAACAAAAATGTGTTTTTTAGCACGGGTAAGGGCCACGTTCAGAAGATTAGGTTTGCTCGAAGCCCATTCTGCGCCGCCGCGATTGTGTACATCACATCCAAGAACAAAAATAACGATGTCGTTTTCTTTCCCCTGAAAAGTATGGACTGTACCAACACAGCTTTTTTGCCACTCTTTAATTTCTTTATGTTTTAGTCGCGGTGAGTATTGTTGCCAGCTGGCCAGCTCTCTTTGTTCAATCAGTTCCAACAAAGCATATTTAACAGCCTTGAATGGAGTAATAACGTAAATAGACCCCAGATCTATATTTTCCGTGAGTAGACGGTCCAGCAGTGTAATCAGGCTTTGACCGTGACTATCTCGGTACTGCTTGTCTCCCAAACCGCCTCTTGAAACCAACCAGTGGTTTTCAAGTTCGCCATTGACAAGACGGCTACAGATTTTGTCTGTATCAAGCCCGTGAATCATCCGGTTATTGTATGCCAGTTTATTAGCAATACTGAACATGGGTTCGATACAACGGCGATGTACCCATAATGGGATCCCAATCCAGATGTTATTGTTCATCATCTCTAATTTGCAGCCCCAATGATTGACGCGATCGGCAACCTGTTGGACTGAGAGCTTTTCTGGATTCCACTTTTCAGCATGCTCGTGTAGAAGGTCCTGACAAAGGTGCCTAACCAGTGATGGAGAGGTGGTGAATACAGGCTCAATCTGTAACGGATCGCCCACAACGAGTACGCGTTTGGCGCGCCATATAGCGCCGACGGCCTGTTGAGGTGATGCCTGGCCAGCTTCATCGATCATTACCCAGCCAAGCTCGCCGCCTTTTACTCCATGCAGCATACGTCCCACTGAGGCAAAGGTTGTAGAGAGTACCGGGACAAACATGCATAACGTTTGCCACCAGGGGAGTGGCGTGGGCTCAAGATGAGGGGAATTTAAAAAATTCCTCAGGCGGAGCAGGAACATTTCTCTAAAGCGATCAACGCTCCCCATTGCCTCGTAAAGCCAGGCTTGATGAAGATCCATCGCAGCCATAAACAACAGTGAGCGTTGGCGGTTGATCTGAGCGTTTTGCCAGAATGCGGTGCGCTGTAAGCCAGCATTATCGATGGGTTTATGGCTATCAGGTAGAGCTATTCCTGAAAACTTATCCTTCAGGCCCCGCAATTTTTGTTCTATTTCCTCGCGCAGCAGGGCAATCCTGTCTATTTCTTGCTGTAAGCGGCGTTTTTGGGCGTCTGCCTCATTCAGTTGTTTACGCTGTTCAGAAATGAGCTGTGTTTTGTGTATTAATGATGCGCTAAGCGTTAAAAGATGCTGTTGTGTGTTACGTAATGATGTCTGGTAAGTCTGTACCTTTTTACGATTGAGCAAACGAGTCAGCAGGCCCGGTGCATCGGCTTCTTCTATTTTTTGCTGTTGCTTGGCATGCTGAATCTGTTTTTCAATTACGTCCTGCTCAGCTTCAAATTCCTTAAGTGCGCTAAGCCGCTCTTGACATCGCACTGCCGCTTTTGCCATGTCCGAAGACAAAACATCAGATGAACAGTAAGGTTTTTTTGCCAGCAGTTCGGCTAATTCTGCTAACTGTTTTTGCAGCTCTTCTGTTGTTTTCAGGCAGTGAATGAAATGCTGCTTTGCTGCGGTAAAAGAGAGTTTATTGTGGCAAGACTTCCAGCGCCAAAGGCTGAGAAAGTTTTCGTTGTCCGGTCTGGCCATTTCGACTGATGTGTCGCGTAAAAAATGCTCATCAAACAGTAGTCTTTGGGCGAGTTTTGTACGATTTGTTTTTCTTCCAAGAGCTACTGAAATTAATCCCCAACACTGTTTTTCTGTCGCAAGAGGACGAAAGAGATGGTAATTACGCTCAGTTCCTTTTCCATCTTTATCTCTTTTATGCGCAGATTTGGGCAGGGATTTTGCTGCAACTTGATTTGCGGTCGGTGACAAATAGTCAAGAGAACGAAATTCTTCGGCCAGCGATTTCTTTTGCGGTAATTCGTTAGAGATATTTTCTACGGCTGCATTATTGGATGAGGCCACAATCATTTCGAAACCGGTCAGCTCCGGGACGATAAAGCCTTCATGGGTCAGCGTATCTTCCACATTACTGAAGCCCGCAAGGACTCTCGCTCGTTCAACGACATTATGCGCAACTAAATCACGCAGCAACGTCGTTTTCCCCGTTCCCGGAGGCCCATTTACTGATAGTAATCCACCTTCAGCAAGCTCTTCTACCGCCGTGTTAATTGCAAACTGCTGCATTAATGACATCGCGTGCTCTGGCTCTGAAGGCCAACGCCCCAGAGGCATTTTAGTCGGATGCAGCTTATCGATAATGGCTGTTAGTCCTTTCTGAGAATAGAGATCCGGGTTTCTGTGAATAAGGTGAGTGAGGTAAGTATTGAGTGTTCGGCATCGAGTGTCTTCCAATGATGACATTGCATCTTCAATATCCTCAAAAAAGAAGCTATTTAAGATGGGAAGTACTAATGCCTTTTCATTGTCGCTTATGAGGTCTTCCGTTTCGCTAGCTTCTTCTTGTTCCGTGTCCTGGCTCTCATTGTTGCCGTTAAACCAGTCAATTTGTATTGCATATTGCCATTCAGGTGCAAAGTCCGCCCATGATGTTAAATGAGTGTCGAGCAGCGTGAGAATATTGCTTGCGCGCAATACTCCCGGGCCTTTTTCCCTTACGGGCTCTAACGTAACGCAGAAATCATTGAATGTATCGGCAAGATGCATACAATCGACCGCGAAGACTGATGAGTCGAGTTTGTGGAATTGACGTTTTTTAAGATGGCCCAACGCCCAGGGTAGCGAACTTACCGACAGTTTATCTCTCGTGGGTACACCTTCTCCGTTCAACTGCATCTTAGCAAAACAGGTTGTCCCTTCCTGATCCAAGCGCTGTTCGCATTCGTCGTCATTTTCCTCATTTGTTCCAAGAACCTCCTGACTAATACGGCTGACGATATTTTTCTCAAATAGCCCTAAGTGAACAATAAATGATGCCTTCGGCGGAATGTCATATTGCTGGCGTAATTTCTCTGAATGCCACGGAAGTGAAGCATCACCTAATGTAATGAGTTTTTTTAGTGGGATCAGCAGGCTTTTATCTTTTCTTTCAAGCGTATAAGGCTGAAAAAATTCTATGCGTTGCCAGGTTCTCAATATTTCTTGCGGGAGAGGTGTCGAGTCCATCTTAGCTCTTTGATTATTATCCCAATATATCAATGAATACGAGAATACTCTGATCCAAGAATTTTTGAAGATCTGAGAGGAGGAATCATTCTCTCTGGCGGTAATGGCACAGGCAGAACATCTTGATGATTGCTGAAATTTTTACTCGTAAAATCCGATCTATCCATAATGAATAATCTAATTTTAACGAGCTTTTTGAGGGTGTAAGATAGTATTTACGAAGTATTCACCCAATAGAGAGAATAAAAGTGAAACATCTGCATCGTTTTTTTAGTAGTGACGCCTCGGGGGGCATCATTCTGATCATCGCAGCCGTGGTCGCTATGCTGATGGCAAATATCGGGGTTACCAGCGGATGGTACCACGCCTTTTTGGAAACGCCCGTTCAACTGCGGGTTGGCGCGCTTGAGATCAACAAAAATATGCTGCTGTGGATCAACGACGCGTTGATGGCGGTGTTCTTCCTGTTGATTGGTCTGGAAGTAAAGCGCGAGTTAATGCAAGGTTCGCTGGCCAGTCTGCGTCAGGCGGCGTTCCCGATCATTGCTGCTATCGGGGGCATGATTGTCCCGGCGCTGCTGTACCTGGCATTCAACTATGCCGATCCCATCACCCGTGAAGGGTGGGCGATCCCGGCGGCAACGGATATCGCTTTTGCGTTAGGTGTGCTGGCGTTGTTGGGCAGTCGTGTACCACTGGCGTTGAAAATCTTCCTGATGGCGCTGGCGATTATTGATGACCTCGGCGCTATCGTCATCATCGCACTGTTCTATACCAGCGATCTCTCGCTGCTGTCGCTGGGCGTTGCCGCGTGCGCGATCCTCGTTCTGGCGGCATTGAATCTGTGCGGAGTGAGACGCACCGGTATTTATATTCTGGTCGGCGTAGTGCTGTGGACTGCCGTACTGAAGTCTGGCGTGCATGCAACACTGGCGGGCGTGATCGTGGGCTTCTTCATTCCATTGAAGGAAAAACACGGACGTTCACCGGCGAAGCGACTGGAGCATGTTCTGCATCCATGGGTGGCATACCTGATCCTGCCACTGTTTGCCTTCGCTAACGCAGGCGTTTCACTGCAGGGCGTCACTATTGATGGACTGACCTCGATATTACCGCTGGGGATCATTGCCGGCCTGTTGATCGGCAAACCGTTGGGTATCAGTCTGTTTTGCTGGCTGGCGTTACGCCTCAAGGTGGCGCAATTGCCGGAAGGAACGAATTTCCAGCAGATTATGGCGGTCGGTATTCTTTGCGGCATTGGCTTTACGATGTCGATTTTTATTGCCAGCCTGGCGTTTGGCAACGTCGATCCTGAGCTGATTAACTGGGCAAAACTGGGGATCCTGATCGGCTCCTTGTTGTCGGCAGTGATAGGTTACTGCTGGTTACGTGCCCGGTTGAACGCATCAGCCTGACGGGATAACCCTTTCGTGACAATTTTCAGGGAGAGAGTATGTCTCATATAAATTACAACCATCTGTACTACTTTTGGCATGTCTATAAAGAAGGGTCAGTGGTTGGTGCAGCAGAAGCGCTTTATCTGACACCGCAGACCATTACCGGGCAGATTAAAGCGCTTGAGGAACGCTTACAGGGAAAATTGTTTAAGCGGAAGGGGCGTGGGCTGGAGCCCAGTGAGTTAGGCGAATTGGTTTTTCGTTACGCGGATAAGATGTTCACCTTAAGCCAGGAAATGCTGGATATCGTGAACTACCGCAAAGAGTCTAATTTGCTGTTCGATGTCGGCGTGGCGGATGCGCTATCGAAGCAGTTGGTCAGTAGCGTACTGGATGCCGCTGTGGTTGAAGATGAACAAATCCATCTGCGTTGTTTTGAATCAACGCATGAGATGCTGTTGGATCAACTCAGCCAACATAAGCTGGATATGATCATCTCCGACTGCCCGATCGATTCTACGCAGCAGGAAGGGTTGTTCTCAGTGCGGATAGGCGAGTGCAGCGTGAGTTTTTGGTGCACCAAACCGCTGCCTGAAAAACCATTCCCGGCCTGCCTTGAGGAGCGTCGGTTGCTGATCCCAGGGCGCCGTTCGATGCTCGGACGTAAGCTGCTGAACTGGATCAACTCACAAGGATTGAATGTCGAAATCCTCGGTGAGTTTGATGACGCTGCGCTGATGAAAGCGTTTGGGGCAACGCATAATGCTATTTTTGTTGCACCTACGCTGTATTCGCACAATTTCTATGCCGATGATTCTATTGTTGAAATTGGACGCGTAGAAAATGTGATGGAAGAGTATCACGCCATATTTGCGGAAAGGATGATCCAGCATCCGGCGGTGCAGCGTATCTGCAATGCGGACTACTCGGCGCTCTTTACGCCAACGAACAAATGACAGACATAAAAAAACCCGCTTGCGCGGGTTTTTTCACAAAGCGACAACAAGCAGGCGATTAAGCCAGTTTGTTGATCTGTGCAGTCAGGTTTGCTTTATGACGTGCAGCTTTGTTTTTGTGGATCAGACCTTTAGCAGCCTGACGGTCCACGATTGGTTGCATTTCGTTAAATGCTTTCAGTGCAGTAGCTTTGTCGCCAGCTTCGATAGCTGCGTATACTTTCTTGATGAAAGTACGCATCATAGAGCGACGGCTAGCGTTGTGCTTGCGGGCCTTTTCAGACTGAACGGCGCGCTTCTTAGCTGATTTGATATTAGCCAAGGTCCAACTCCCAAATGTGTTCTATATGGACAATTCAAAGGCCGAGGAATATGCCCTTTTAGCCTTCTTTTGTCAATGGATTTGTGCAAATAAGCGCCGTTTAAATTGCAGCACTCGTTGCGTAGTGATGGCGCAGGATTCTACCAGCTTGCGTGGCGTGAATACAGCTTTTCCACGAGAAAAATTGCATTGGCGTGCCCGTGAAGGTCTGCAATTTGTTTCATAACAATGAAAACAATCCTCTTTCTGTTTCGTAGAAACAATCGCCGGTTAACGTTGACCGCGGTACAGGGTATACTTTCACGATTTTCACTGTTTTGAGCCAGACATGAAGCTGATACGAGGCATACATAATCTCAGTCAGGCCCCGCATGGGTGTGTGCTGACTATTGGTAATTTCGACGGCGTGCACCGTGGTCACCGTGCGTTGCTGCAGGGTTTACGGGAAGAAGGGCGCAAACGCAATTTACCGGTGATGGTGATGATTTTCGAGCCGCAGCCGCTAGAGCTGTTTGCGACCGACAAGTCACCTGCGCGCCTCACTCGCCTGCGCGAAAAACTGCGTTATCTGGCGGAATGCGGCGTGGACTACGTGCTGTGCGTGCGTTTTGACAGGCGCTTTGCGGCATTAACGGCGCAGACCTTCATCAGCGATCTGCTGGTTAAGCGCCTTGGTGTACAATTTCTTGCCGTTGGTGATGATTTCCGCTTTGGCGCTAGCCGTGCGGGCGATTTCTTGTTATTACAGGAAGCGGGCGCTGAGTATGGTTTTGATATCACCAGCACCCAAACCTTCTGCGAAGGCGGTGTGCGCATTAGCAGCACCGCGGTACGTCAGGCGCTGGCAGAAGATAACCTGCAACTGGCCGAAAGCCTGCTTGGGCATCCTTTTACTATCTCAGGACGTGTCGTTCACGGTGATGAATTAGGGCGCACCATCGGTTTTCCGACGGCAAACTTACCGCTGCGTCGCCAGGTTTCTCCGGTGAAAGGGGTTTATGCAGTTGAAGTGATGGGACTGGGTGACAAACCTTTACCCGGCGTCGCCAACATCGGCACCCGCCCGACGGTAGCAGGCGTACGCCAACAGTTGGAAGTGCATCTATTGGACGTTGTAATGGACCTGTATGGTCGCCATATAGATGTAGTACTGCGTAAAAAAATACGCAGCGAACAGCGATTTGCCTCGCTGGATGAGCTAAAAGCGCAGATTGCGCGTGATGAGTTGACTGCCCGTGAATTTTTTGGGCTAACAAAACCGGCTTAATGCCTATACGAGTTTTAAATACGGAACCGAGAATCTGATGAGTGACTATAAATCAACCCTGAATTTGCCGGAAACAGGGTTCCCGATGCGCGGCGATCTCGCCAAGCGCGAACCGGGAATGCTGGCGCGTTGGACTGATGATGACCTGTACGGCATCATTCGTGCGGCCAAAAAAGGCAAAAAAACCTTCATTCTGCATGATGGCCCTCCTTATGCGAATGGCAGCATTCATATTGGTCACTCGGTTAACAAGATTCTGAAAGACATTATCGTGAAGTCCAAAGGACTCACGGGTTATGACTCGCCTTACGTTCCGGGCTGGGACTGCCACGGTCTGCCGATCGAGCTGAAAGTAGAGCAGGAATACGGCAAACCGGGCGAGAAGTTTACCGCCGCTGAGTTCCGTGCCAAGTGCCGCGAATACGCAGCGACCCAGGTTGACGGTCAGCGTAAAGACTTTATCCGTCTTGGCGTACTGGGCGACTGGTCGCATCCGTACCTGACCATGGACTTCAAAACCGAAGCCAACATCATTCGTGCGCTGGGTAAAATCATCGGTAACGGTCACCTGCACAAAGGTGCGAAGCCGGTGCACTGGTGCGTTGACTGCCGTTCCGCGCTGGCGGAAGCGGAAGTTGAGTATTATGACAAAACCTCCCCGTCCATCGACGTAGCGTTCCACGCTGCCGATCAGGATGCGGTGAAAGCGAAATTTGGCGTTTCTGACGTCAACGGCCCGATCTCTCTGGTTATCTGGACCACTACCCCGTGGACGTTACCGGCGAACCGCGCAATCTCTCTGGCACCTGATTTTGACTATGCGCTGGTGCAGATTGACGGCCAGGCTGTGATTCTGGCGAAAGATCTGGTTGAAAGCGTTATGCAGCGTATTGGCGCGGCTGAATACACCATTCTCGGCACCGTTAAAGGCGCTGAGCTGGAACTGCTGCGCTTTACCCATCCGTTTATGGGCTTCGATGTACCGGCTATCCTTGGCGATCACGTTACGCTGGATGCGGGTACCGGTGCGGTTCATACCGCTGGCGGTCACGGTCCGGATGACTACGTCATCAGCCAGAAATACGGTCTGGAAATCGCTAACCCGGTTGGCCCGGACGGCGCATACCTGGCGGGTACCTATCCGGATCTGGACGGCGTGAACGTCTTTAAAGCCAACGACAAAATCGTTGCGCTGCTGAGCGAAAAAGGTGCGCTGCTGCACGTTGAGAAGATGCAGCACAGCTACCCATGCTGCTGGCGTCACAAGTCACCGATCATCTTCCGCGCGACCCCACAGTGGTTCGTCAGCATGGATCAAAAAGGCCTGCGCGCACAGTCGCTGAAAGAGATCAAAGGCGTGCAGTGGATCCCGGACTGGGGCCAGGCGCGTATTGAATCGATGGTTGCTAACCGTCCTGACTGGTGTATCTCTCGTCAGCGTACGTGGGGTGTGCCGATGTCTCTGTTTGTTCACAAAGACACCGAAGAGCTGCATCCGCGCGCTATCGAACTGATGGAAGAAGTGGCTAAACGCGTTGAAGTTGACGGCATCCAGGCGTGGTGGGATCTCGATCCGAAAGATATCCTCGGCGACGAAGCTGACCAGTATGTCAAAGTCCCGGATACGCTGGACGTATGGTTCGACTCTGGTTCAACCCACTCCTCCGTCGTGGACGTGCGTCCTGAGTTTGCGGGCCATGCGGCAGATATGTATCTGGAAGGCTCTGACCAGCACCGTGGCTGGTTCATGTCATCTCTGATGATCTCCACCGCCATGAAAGGCAAAGCACCTTATCGCCAGGTACTGACCCACGGTTTCACCGTTGATGGTCAGGGCCGTAAGATGTCCAAGTCTATCGGTAACACCGTTTCTCCGCAGGATGTGATGAACAAACTGGGCGCGGATATTCTACGTCTGTGGGTGGCTTCAACCGACTATACCGGTGAAATGGCCGTTTCTGACGAAATTCTGAAACGTGCTGCCGACAGCTATCGTCGTATCCGTAACACCGCGCGCTTCCTGCTGGCGAACCTGAACGGGTTCGATCCGGTAAAAGACATGGTGAAACCGGAAGAGATGGTGGTTCTGGACAGGTGGGCGGTAGGTTGTGCGCAAGCGGCGCAGGACGAAATCCTGAAAGCCTATGAAGCCTATGACTTCCACGAGGTGGTACAGCGCCTGATGCGCTTCTGCTCCGTCGAAATGGGTTCGTTCTACCTCGACATCATCAAAGACCGTCAGTACACCGCGAAAGCGGACAGCGTGGCGCGTCGTAGCTGCCAGACTGCGCTGTTCCATATCGCTGAAGCGCTGGTTCGTTGGATGGCGCCGATCATGTCCTTCACCGCCGATGAAATCTGGGGCTACCTGCCGGGCGATCGTGAGAAGTATGTCTTTACCGGTGAATGGTACGAAGGTCTGTTTGGCTTAGGCGAAACCGAGGCGATGAACGATGCCTTCTGGGACGAGCTGCTGAAAGTGCGTGGCGAAGTGAACAAAGTCATCGAACAGGCACGTGCGGATAAGAAAGTCGGTGGTTCTCTGGAAGCGGCAGTGACCCTGTACGCTGAACCTGAGCTGGCGGCGAAACTGACCGCGCTGGGCGAAGAGTTGCGTTTTGTACTGCTGACCTCTGGTGCGACGGTTGCGGATTATGCAGCGGCTCCTGCTGATGCTCAGCAGAGCGAACTGCTCAAAGGTCTGAAAATCGTACTGAGCAAAGCCGAAGGTGAGAAATGCCCGCGCTGCTGGCATTACACTACCGACGTCGGCCAGGTGGCGGAACATGCAGATATCTGCGGACGCTGTGTCAGCAACATCGCCGGTGATGGCGAACAACGTAAGTTTGCCTGATGAGTAAGCCTCTTTGTTCAACAGGACTACGCTGGCTGTGGCTGGTGGTAGTCGTGCTGATTATCGATTTAGGCAGCAAATACCTGATCCTCCAGAACTTTGCTCTGGGGGATACGGTGTCGCTGTTTCCGTCGCTTAATCTGCACTACGCGCGTAACTACGGTGCGGCGTTTAGCTTCTTAGCTGACAGCGGCGGCTGGCAACGTTGGTTCTTTGCCGGCATCGCCATCGGTATTTGCGTCATCCTGATGGTGATGATGTATCGCTCGAAGGCGACGCAGAAGCTGAACAACATCGCGTATGCGTTAATCATTGGCGGTGCGCTGGGCAACTTGTTCGACCGCCTGTGGCACGGCTTCGTGGTTGATATGATTGACTTTTACGTCGGCGACTGGCATTTCGCGACCTTCAATCTGGCCGATACTGCTATCTGTATCGGCGCGGCATTGATTGTGCTCGAAGGCTTCCTGCCGTCGAAAGAGAAAAAAGCCGCATAAAAAAATGCCGGATGGCGCTATGCTAATCCGGCCTACAATATACTGCGATGCTTGTTTGCCCGGTAAGCGTAGCGCCACCGGGCAAACAGGCGGCAGCAATTTTAAAGAGCAACCTGCATGTCTAAATCAGTACAGAGTAACAGTGCGGTGCTGGTGCACTTCACCCTTAAGCTCGACGATGGCTCAACCGCAGAGTCAACCCGCAATAACGGCAAGCCTGCGCTGTTTCGCCTGGGTGACGGTTCTCTGTCTGAAGGACTGGAACAACACCTGCTGGGGCTAAAAGAAGGTGATAAAACCACTTTTGCTCTGGAACCGGATGCCGCCTTTGGCGTGTCAAGCCCGGACTTAATTCAGTATTTCTCGCGTCGGGAATTTATGGACGCGGGCGAGCCAGAAATTGGCGCTATCATGCTCTTTACCGCAATGGACGGCAGTGAGATGCCTGGTGTGATCCGCGAAATCAACGGTGACTCGATCACGGTTGATTTCAACCATCCGCTGGCCGGGCATACCGTTCATTTTGATATTGAAGTGCTGGAAATCGAACCGGCACTGGAGGCGTAAAATGCAGATCCTGTTGGCCAACCCGCGCGGTTTTTGCGCTGGCGTAGACCGCGCTATCAGCATTGTGGAAAACGCGCTGGCTATTTATGGCGCGCCGATTTATGTCCGTCACGAGGTGGTGCATAACCGCTATGTGGTGGATAGCCTGCGCGAGCGCGGCGCTATTTTTATTGAGCAAATCAGCGAAGTGCCGGATGGCGCGATCCTGATTTTTTCCGCTCACGGCGTGTCTCAGGCGGTGCGTAACGAAGCCAAAGGCCGCGACCTCACGGTTTTTGATGCAACCTGTCCGTTGGTAACGAAAGTGCATATGGAAGTTGCCCGCGCCAGCCGTCGTGGTGAAGAATCCATTCTGATTGGTCACGCCGGGCACCCGGAAGTTGAAGGCACAATGGGTCAGTACAGCAACCCGCAAGGGGGAATGTATCTGGTTGAATCACCGGATGATGTGCTGAAACTCAATGTGAAAAATGAAGGAAAATTATCCTTCATGACACAGACAACGCTTTCCGTTGACGACACTTCTGACGTTATTGATGCGCTGCGTCAACGCTTCCCGAAAATTGTCGGGCCGCGCAAAGACGATATCTGTTATGCCACCACCAACCGTCAGGAAGCGGTTCGCGCGCTGGCGGAACAGGCTGATGTTGTGCTGGTGGTCGGCTCTAAGAACTCCTCTAACTCCAACCGTCTGGCTGAACTGGCCCAGCGCATGGGGAAAGCTGCGTATTTGATTGACGATGCGACCGACATCCAGGAAGCGTGGGTGAAAGAAGCGAAGTGTGTGGGCGTGACGGCCGGAGCCTCGGCGCCGGATATCCTGGTGCAAAATGTGATTGCTCGCCTGCAAGAGCTTGGCGGTGGGGAAGCGATCCCACTGGAAGGCCGCGAAGAGAACATCGTTTTCGAAGTGCCGAAAGAGCTGCGTGTGGATGTTCGTGAAGTAGAGTAAGTCTTTTCGGTTACGATTATGAGAAGATGCCAGACTTAACGTCTGGCATTTTTTTATGGAGAAACCATGCGCTTACCGATCATTCTTGATACCGATCCCGGCATTGATGATGCCGCCGCCATTGCCGCCGCGCTGTTTGCCCCTGAGCTGGATCTGCAACTGATGACCACGGTAGCAGGCAATGTTTCGGTGGAAAAAACCACCCGTAATGCGTTGCAGTTGCTGCACTTCTGGAATGCGGATGTTCCGCTGGCGCAGGGGGCATCAATGCCGCTGGTGCGGCCGCTGCGTGATGCCGCTTCCGTGCACGGCGAGTCCGGTATGGAAGGGTATGAATTTGTCGAACACGACCGCCAGGCGATGGCAAAACCCGCTTTCCAGGCGATTCGCGATGCGTTGATGCATGCCCCGCAGCCCGTGACGCTTGTAGCGATTGGCCCGCTGACCAACATTGCGCTGCTGCTGACTCATTATCCTGAATGCGTATTCAACATTCAGCGTCTGGTGATTATGGGCGGCTCTGCCGGGCGCGGGAACTTCACACCCAACGCCGAGTTTAATATTGCTATCGATCCCGAGGCCGCCGCGAAAGTCTTCCAGAGTGGGCTGGAGATTGTGATGTGTGGGCTGGATGTCACTAATCAGGCTATGCTCGCCCCGGACTATCTGGCGACGCTCCCCCAGCTTAACCAGACGGGGAAAATGCTGCATGCGCTGTTTAGCCATTACCGTAGCGGCAGTATGAATACGGGGCTGCGAATGCACGATCTGTGCGCTATTGCCTGGCTGGTGCGCCCGGAACTGTTTACCCTGCAGTCGTGTTTCGTGGCGGTTGAAACCCAGGGCGAATATACCTCGGGTACGACGGTGGTGGACATCGAAGGGCGCCTGGGGCATCCGGCAAATGCGCAGGTTGCGCTGGGCCTGAACGTTGAAGGTTTCCAGCAGTGGGTGGCAGAGGTATTTGCCCGCGCGCTGTAATCAGGTGTTGTGCAACGGCACCTTCTCACTGAGATAATCAATCATCGCCCGCATTCTGGCGGGCATATGTTGATTGCGCGTCCATAGCAGCCACAGTTCCCCGCTGTAGTCGCTGATAAATTCCCATTCTGGCAGAACCTGGACAATCTCGCCATTGGCGAGTGCCTCGCTGGCGGTGAACAGTGGCAGGCTGCCGATTCCCAGATCCTTTTTTACCGCGTCCAGACGCACACCGGTGTGGTTGGCGGCGTAACGGCCATAAGTCTGAATGGTCTCCATGCGCTCACCGCGTCGAAACTTCCAACGTGAATCCGCAGGTGTCTCGCCAAGACTGATACAGCTATGCTCGCGCAGTGCCTGCGGATGCTCGGGCGTACCGTGCTTGCGTAAGTATTCGGGGGTTGCGCATATCACATGACTGACCGGCATCAGCGGTTTCCCGTACAGGCCCGGGGAGGGCGACTGGCTGATGCGCAGTGCAAGGTCGACGCCGTCGTCGATTAAATCCATATACCGGTCTTCCAGCCGAAGGCAGACGTCCACTTGCGGGTAGCGCGCAAAGAATTCGGCCATCAGCGGATGAATGACAAATCGCCCCACCGCTTTCGGCACGCTGAGGGTCAGTTGCCCTTGCGCGATGGTTTGTCGACTGCTGCCTGAGTCGACAGCCATTTGTGCCGCATGCAGCATTTCCTGCGCGTGTGCATACACAATTTTGCCCGTTTCGCTGAGCGCCAACTTGCGCGTCGTACGGTGCAGCAGCTTACTGCCCAACGCCTTCTCGAGGCGTGAAGCGCTGCGGCTAATAGCGGAAGGCGTAGCCCCCGAGGCTTTGGCGGCAGCGGAGAAGCTCCCCTGGTCGATAATCAACACAAAGGTGGCAAGGTCGGGAAGAAGGTTAGGATTCATTTGTGCTTACCAGGCAAAGATGCATTGAACCAGCGCAGGATTATCGCCGTCAGTAAAGTGAATATACTCTTCCCATCAAGAGGAGAGCAATCATGACTGAACGTCTTTATTACACCAGCGATAACACTGAAGGCCAGGCTAACTTACTGAGTTGCTCGGCTGAACCGGATGGACGGTACTCGGTGGTACTGGATAGAACCCTTTTTCACCCGCAGGGAGGCGGGCAGCCTGCGGATGCGGGCTGGATTGATGATGAGCGGGTTGAAACAGTCCTCGCGCGCGGTGACGATGTGGTGCACATCCTGGCAAAACCGCTCCTCCCCGGCATCGTGAACCTGCGTGTGGATGCCGCGCTGCGTCAACTGCACGCCCGCCTGCACTCGGCAGGACATCTTATCGGCCTGGCGGGTACAGCGTTCGGCTGGCTCCCGGTGAAAGCACACCATTGGCCCAATGAGGGGCGCATTACTTTCGCCGCCGGTGAAAACGGCACGTTACCGGATACGCTATCGCTGCAGGAGAAAATCAACGCCTGGCAGGCAGACAATCTCTCCAGACAAGTGACATTCACCGATGGGTTGCGGCAGGTTGGATTTGGTCATCTCCTTGCTTATCCCTGCGGAGGGACGCATGTTGCGCATCTCTCTGAGATTGGGCCGGTGACGATTACTCAGGTGAAGATGAAAAAAGGGCAAATGATCGTCAACTACACGCTCGTGCCATAAAACCACACTCGCGAAAATATCTACGCAGACTGGCTGGTTTGTGCTCGTATTTCCGTCGTTTTCCCATCATTTTGCGCCATACTGAGTAAGTTTGACTTCTTTCCTGTGCTCCAGCAATGATTCATCCTGCGGGATGAATCATGTCTTTTACTGATATTCCCCTCTGTTTATCATTAAATTCTAATTATGGGTGTTTTCAGCTAGCGGCCTCCGGGCGCGCTGGTTACTCTGAAAACGGTTTACGCAATTTTTATAAAAGAGAATAGCTATGCATGAAGCACAAATCCGTGTCGCAATTGCCGGCGCCGGTGGCCGCATGGGACGGCAGTTAATCCAGGCCGCCATGGCGATGGAAGGTGTTCAATTGGGTGCCGCGTTAGAGCGCGAAGGCTCGTCCTTACTGGGAAGTGATGCCGGAGAATTAGCGGGGGCCGGAAAAACGGGCGTTACCGTGCAAAGCAGCCTTGACGCGGTGAAAGATGATTTCGATGTTTTCATCGATTTTACCCGTCCGGAAGGCACGCTGGCGCATCTGGCGTTTTGTCGTCAGCACGGTAAAGGGATGGTGATTGGCACCACCGGCTTTGACGATGCCGGTAAACAGGCTATTCGTGATGCCGCGCAGGAGATTGCGATCGTTTTCGCCGCGAACTTTAGCGTCGGCGTGAACGTTATGCTTAAGCTGCTGGAGAAGGCGGCGAAAGTGATGGGCGATTACACCGATATTGAGATTATTGAAGCTCACCACCGCCATAAAGTTGATGCGCCGTCAGGCACTGCGCTGGCGATGGGCGAGGCGATTGCCGGGGCGCTGGATAAAGATTTAAAAGAGTGTGCCGTCTATTCGCGTGAGGGTTACACCGGCGAGCGCGTACCGGGCACGATCGGTTTTGCCACGGTGCGGGCGGGGGATATCGTCGGTGAGCACACCGCGATGTTTGCTGATATTGGCGAGCGTATTGAGATCACGCATAAAGCGTCCAGCCGCATGACTTTTGCCAATGGCGCAGTGCGTTCGGCAATTTGGCTAAAATCAAAGTCAAATGGTCTTTTTGATATGAAAGATGTGCTTGATTTACGCAGTTTATAGCTTTAATTACCCTTCGTGATGTGGTTATTGTAATCATAATTGTTTGATTACATAGGGCAATATTTTATTGCCCTTTTATTTTTAGCTTCTGAATATGTTTTTTCTTTTTATTGGTTATTTTTCCGTATTTTGTTGGGTGATTCTGTTATCTCAATGTAAATTTTGACCAAATGGTCCACTTTTTTCTCTCCCGCATTCTGTTTTTACACTCTTTGCCTGCCGCAAGCGTTTTCCACCCCGAGTTAGCTGATCTTTTTGCCTGTTAAATCGTGTGATTTATCCCAGTGGCGCAAAATAATAATAAAAATTGCCCTTTTGGGTAGACTTTTACGTGGGCTATCTCTAGAATGCCGCCGTTTGCCAGAAATCCATAGGTAAGCAAATTTGCATTGATTCATGAGGTGTTAATGAATTAATATGCAAATAAAGTGAGTGAATATTCTCTGGAGGGTGTTTTGATTAAGTCAGCGCTATTGGTTCTGGAAGACGGAACCCAGTTTCACGGTCGGGCCATAGGGGCAACAGGTTCGGCGGTTGGGGAAGTCGTTTTCAATACTTCAATGACCGGTTATCAAGAAATCCTCACTGATCCTTCCTATTCCCGCCAAATCGTCACTCTTACTTATCCTCATATCGGTAATGTCGGCACCAATGAAGCCGATGCAGAATCTTCTCAGGTACATGCGCAAGGCCTGGTCATCCGCGACCTGCCGCTGATTGCCAGCAACTTCCGCGATACTGAAGACCTCTCTTCTTACCTCAAGCGACATAACATTGTGGCGATTGCTGATATCGATACCCGTAAGCTGACGCGTTTGCTGCGTGAAAAGGGCGCACAGAACGGCTGCATCATCGCGGGAGATAACCCGGATGCGGCGCTGGCACTGGAAAAAGCAAAAGCTTTCCCTGGCCTGAACGGTATGGATCTGGCGAAAGAGGTAACCACCGCGGAGCCTTATAGTTGGACGCAGGGGAGCTGGACGCTAGCCGGTGACCTGCCGGAAGCGAAATCTGCCGATGAACTGCCTTTCCACGTTGTGGCTTACGATTTCGGCGCCAAACGTAACATTCTGCGTATGTTAGCGGACCGCGGCTGCCGCCTGACGGTTGTACCGGCGAAAACCTCAGCAGAAGACGTTCTGAAGATGAATCCGGACGGTATTTTCCTGTCCAACGGCCCTGGCGACCCGGCGCCGTGCGACTACGCGATTACCGCGATTCAGAAATTCCTCGAAACCGATATTCCGGTATTTGGCATCTGCCTCGGCCATCAGCTGCTGGCGCTGGCGAGCGGCGCGAAGACCATTAAGATGAAGTTTGGCCACCACGGCGGCAACCATCCGGTAAAAGATATTGATAACAATACCGTGATGATCACCGCACAGAACCACGGTTTTGCTGTAGATGAAGCCTCCATGCCTGCCAACCTGCGCGTGACCCACAAGTCACTGTTCGACGGCACCTTGCAGGGGATTCATCGTACCGATAAACCGGCGTTTAGCTTCCAGGGGCACCCTGAAGCGAGTCCGGGTCCGCACGACGCTGCACCGTTGTTCGACCACTTTATCGAGTTAATTGAGCAATACCGTCAGTCCGCGAAATAATCAGGAGTAAAAGAGCCATGCCAAAACGTACAGACATAAAAAGTATCCTGATTCTGGGCGCGGGTCCGATTGTTATCGGTCAGGCGTGTGAGTTTGACTATTCCGGCGCGCAGGCGTGTAAAGCCCTGCGTGAAGAGGGTTACCGCGTTATTCTGGTGAACTCCAACCCGGCAACCATCATGACCGACCCGGAAATGGCCGATGCCACTTACATCGAGCCGATTCACTGGGAAGTGGTACGCAAAATTATTGAGAAAGAACGCCCGGATGCGGTGCTGCCAACCATGGGCGGTCAGACAGCGCTGAACTGTGCGCTGGAACTGGAACGCCAGGGCGTACTGGCTGAGTTCGGCGTGACCATGATTGGCGCAACGGCGGATGCCATTGATAAAGCGGAAGACCGTCGTCGCTTCGATATCGCGATGAAGAAGATTGGTCTCGACACCGCACGTTCAGGCATCGCTCACACCATGGAAGAAGCGCTGGCGGTTGCCGCTGACGTTGGCTTCCCGTGCATTATCCGCCCTAGCTTCACCATGGGCGGCACCGGTGGCGGTATCGCCTACAACCGCGAAGAGTTCGAAGAAATCTGCGAACGCGGTCTGGATCTTTCCCCAACCAACGAGCTGCTGATTGATGAATCACTGATTGGCTGGAAAGAGTACGAGATGGAAGTGGTGCGTGATAAAAACGACAACTGCATCATCGTCTGCTCCATCGAAAACTTCGATGCGATGGGCATCCATACCGGTGACTCCATCACCGTAGCACCTGCCCAGACGCTGACCGACAAAGAATATCAAATCATGCGTAACGCCTCGATGGCGGTACTGCGTGAAATCGGCGTAGAAACCGGCGGCTCTAACGTCCAGTTTGCGGTAAACCCGAAAAACGGTCGCCTGATTGTCATCGAGATGAACCCGCGCGTATCCCGCTCCTCGGCGCTGGCGTCCAAAGCTACCGGCTTCCCGATTGCGAAAGTCGCCGCCAAGCTGGCCGTAGGTTACACCCTCGACGAACTGATGAACGACATCACCGGTGGCCGTACTCCGGCCTCGTTTGAACCGTCCATCGACTACGTTGTGACGAAAATACCACGCTTCAACTTCGAGAAATTCGTTGGTGCTAACGACCGCCTGACTACGCAGATGAAATCTGTCGGTGAAGTGATGGCGATTGGCCGTACCCAGCAGGAATCGTTGCAGAAAGCGCTGCGCGGTCTGGAAGTGGGCGCGACCGGCTTCGACCCGAAAGTAAGCCAGGACGACCCGGAAGCACTGACTAAAATCCGTCGTGAGCTGAAAGACGCTGGCGCTGAGCGTATCTGGTACATCGCCGATGCCTTCCGTGCTGGCCTGTCCGTCGATGGCGTGTTCAACCTGACCAACATCGACCGCTGGTTCCTGGTGCAGATTGAAGAGCTGGTACGTCTGGAAGAAAAAGTCACCGACCTTGGCATCAACGGCCTCGACGCTGACTTCCTGCGCGTACTGAAGCGCAAAGGCTTCGCCGATGCGCGTCTGGCGAAACTGGCCGGCGTTCGCGAAGCGGAAATCCGCAAACTGCGCGACCAGTACAATCTGCACCCGGTCTACAAACGCGTGGATACCTGTGCGGCAGAATTTGCCACCGACACCGCTTACATGTACTCCACCTATGAAGATGAGTGCGAAGCGAACCCGTCCGTTGACCGCGATAAAATCATGGTGCTGGGCGGTGGTCCAAACCGTATCGGTCAGGGCATTGAGTTTGACTACTGCTGTGTACACGCCTCGCTGGCGCTGCGTGAAGACGGTTATGAGACCATCATGGTCAACTGTAACCCGGAAACCGTTTCAACTGATTACGACACCTCTGACCGCCTGTACTTCGAGCCGGTCACGCTGGAAGACGTACTGGAAATCGTGCGTATCGAGAAGCCGAAAGGCGTCATCGTACAGTACGGCGGACAGACCCCGCTGAAGCTGGCGCGTGCGCTGGAAGCGGCAGGTGTACCGGTTATCGGTACCAGCCCGGATGCCATCGACCGCGCCGAAGACCGCGAGCGTTTCCAGCAGGCGGTTGACCGTCTGAAGCTGAAACAACCGGCGAACGCTACCGTAACGGCTATCGAACAGGCTGTTGAGAAGGCGAAAGAGATTGGCTACCCGCTGGTAGTGCGTCCGTCGTATGTTCTCGGTGGTCGCGCGATGGAAATCGTCTACGACGAAGCCGACCTGCGTCGCTACTTCCAGACCGCAGTCAGCGTTTCTAACGATGCGCCGGTACTGCTGGACCGTTTCCTTGATGACGCGGTTGAAGTGGACGTGGACGCTATCTGCGACGGTGAAATGGTGCTGATTGGCGGCATCATGGAGCATATCGAACAGGCGGGCGTACACTCCGGTGACTCCGCATGTTCTCTGCCTGCGTACACCCTGAGCCAGGAAATTCAGGATGTGATGCGCCAACAGGTGCAGAAACTGGCCTTCGAACTGCAGGTTCGCGGTCTGATGAACGTCCAGTTTGCGGTGAAGAATAACGAAGTTTACCTGATTGAAGTGAACCCGCGTGCGGCACGTACCGTTCCGTTCGTCTCCAAGGCAACTGGTGTACCGCTGGCGAAAGTCGCGGCGCGCGTGATGGCCGGGAAAACGCTGGCACAGCAGGGCGTAACCAAAGAAGTAATCCCTCCGTACTACTCGGTAAAAGAAGTGGTGCTGCCGTTCAACAAATTCCCGGGCGTTGACCCGCTGTTAGGGCCAGAAATGCGCTCTACCGGGGAAGTGATGGGCGTGGGCCGTACCTTCGCGGAAGCGTTCGCCAAGGCACAGTTGGGCAGCAGCTCCACCATGAAAAAACAGGGTCGTGCGCTGCTCTCCGTTCGCGAAGGCGATAAAGAGCGCGTGGTGGACCTGGCAGCGAAACTGCTGAAGTTTGGCTTCGAGCTGGATGCGACGCACGGGACCGCGATTGTGCTGGGTGAAGCGGGTATCAATCCACGTCTGGTGAACAAGGTGCATGAAGGTCGTCCGCACATTCAGGACCGTATCAAGAATGGCGAGTACACCTATATCATCAACACCACCGAAGGTCGTCAGGCGATTGAAGACTCCAAGCTGATTCGCCGCAGCGCGCTGCAGTACAAAGTGCATTATGACACTACGCTGAACGGCGGTTTCGCCACAGCGATGGCGTTGAATGCCGATGCCACCGAGAAGGTAACATCGGTGCAGGAAATGCACGCGCAGATCAAAAAGTAATAAACAAAAGGTCCGGTGAATATTGCTCTAACCAGACCTGTAATATAATTTTGAAAGGGTTTCTGTAAAGAAACCCTTTTTTTGTCTTGCGTAAGGTCATTCCTGGACAAGTCCGTTTCCGTAACCACATTTTCAATGTAATAAGCACGATATTGCTCACACTAATCAACATTCAAGTCGCATACTATCCTTTATATCCACAATTTTAATATGGCTTAGTTTTTATTAATTTGGACAGGCCGTAGCCAGATTTTTAATTTGTGAAAATGGTGTGCTTATGTGTGAAAAATATGTTGAAAGACCGCTTTATTTGTTAATTGCTGACTGGATGATGGCCGAGGATCGTTGGATCACCGCAAAGGAAATTTCCCGCCATTTTGATATCGAGCACTGCAAAGCAATTAATACGCTCTCTTATATTCTGTCGGAAGTGGGCGAAATTGTTTGTGAAGTTAAGATGATCCCTAATCAGATTGCCGGTCGGGGTTGTCAGTGCCAGCGTCTGGTGAAAGTCGTGAGCATTGACTCTCATCTTTACAGCCGACTGAATCACAATTTGCAGGAGAAAAAGGTGAGCATGGCGAAAACGCCACGCCTGTCTGCCGTTCCTCCAACAGAGCTCAACCGTGAGCAGAAATGGCAGATGATGCTCTCCAAGAGTATGCGTCGCTAATAATCAGTTTGCCTGATGGCGGCATAAACGGTGATTGACGCGTAGGCCGGATAAGCGTGAGCGCATCCGGCATCAATTACTGTGCTGATTTGGGTTTTACGTCCGTTGTGCCTTTCAGGCGTGGCCGGTTTTCTTCGACCCGCGTTAAGGGCAGTGTTTCGTGTAGACCTGTGTGGCAGCGGATTGCAAGATCCTGATACTCTTTGGTGTTTAGCCGTTTCCAGTGCAGTTCCTGGTCCGTGACTTCACGCAATACGCGAGCGGGTGAGCCAACCAGCATCTGCCTTGCCTCTCCCTGAAATCCGGCTTTGACAAAGCTCATGGCGGCGACAATGCTCTCTTCGCCAATCACTGCGCCGTCCATAATGACGCTGTTCATGCCGATCAGCGCATCTCTGCCCACCACGCAACCGTGCAGGATTGCGCCATGGCCGATGTGTCCGTTCTCATGCACAATGGTATCGGTGTCACAGTAGCCGTGCATGATGCAGCCATCCTGCAAATTAGAACCAGCCTCCAGGATCAAGCGACCATAGTCACCGCGCAATGACGCGTGCGGGCCAATATAAACTCCGGCACCCACTATGACATCGCCAATCAGCACGGCGCTGGGATGGACAAAGGCATCCGGATGTACCACCGGAATCAGGCCCTCAAAGGCGTAGTAGCTCATCGTTTTATCTCGGTTTTATTGCCGGATCAGCGAATCGCTATCCGGCATCGGCTTATTAACGACCTTTCCACACCGGGTCGCGTTTTTCGGCAAACGCCTGCGGACCTTCAAGCGCATCTTCCGAATGCAGTACAGATGGATAGTGTTTCAGCACGCCGCTGCGGATGTAGCGGTAGCCTTCTTCCACCGGCATTTCGCTGGTGGTGCGATAGATCTCTTTCAGTGCGGCGATAGCCAGCGGGGCGCTATTGACCAACTGCTGCGCCAGTACGCGCGCGCTATCCATCAGTTCGCTCTGGCTGACAACGCGGTTGACGATGCCCCAGCGCAGCGCTTCTTCGGCGCTCATTCGTCTGCCGGTCATCACCATTTCGTTGACGATTGCCGGTGGCAGCAGCTTAGGCAGACGCAGTACGCCACCGCTGTCTGGCACGATCCCGAGCTTGGCTTCCGGTAGTGCGAAGCTGGCGTTATCCGCGCAGACGATAAAATCCGCTGCCAGCGCCAATTCAAAACCACCGCCAAACGCATAGCCGTTTACCGCAGCGATGACCGGTTTATCGAGGTCGAAAATTTCGGTTAAACCGGCAAAGCCACCTGGGCCAAAATCGGCATCCGGCGCTTCACCTTCAGCCGCCGCTTTTAAGTCCCAGCCCGCAGAAAAGAATTTCTCACCGCCGCCGGTGATAATCGCTACGCGTAATTCCGGGTCGTCACGAAAATTAAGAAACGCTTCACCCATGGCAAAGCTGGTTTTGGCGTCAATGGCATTGGCTTTAGGTCGGTCGAGGGTAATTTCCAGGATCGGGCCGTTACGGGTCAGATGTAATGATTCACTCATAGTTCATCTCCAGATAAATAGATTTCCCGGCAGGAGGAGTTCCTGTCGGAAGGGTTATTTCAGATTTTTTTTGATTATTTTTCCTGAACAATTGCGCGGCAGGTCGGCTCTTATCTCCATAAAAGAGGGAACCTTGAATTTCGCCATATTGTTTTCGCAGAAGCTGAAGAACTCGGCTTCGCTTAATGTTTCACCTTCATTAAGGACGATAAACGCTTTAATGGCTTCATCACGGATTGAATCTTTAATACCGACAACCACAATGTCCTGAATTTTCGGATGCGCAGAAATAATATTTTCCAACTCGACGCAGGAGACATTTTCCCCACCGCGTTTAATCATGTTGCAGCGTCTGTCGACGAAATAAAAATAGCCATCCTCATCCTGATAGCCCGAATCACCGGTATGTAACCAGCCCCCGGGCTCCAGCGCTTTGGCGGTAGCCTCCGGCTGCGCGTAGTACTCTTTGAAGATGGTTTTGCCCGGCACGCCTTTAATACAGATTTCGCCAATTTCTCCGGCGGGCAGGGGACGGTTGTGATCGTCACGGATTTCGGCTTCATAGCTAAATCCCACGCGGCCAATGGAGGGCCAGCGTCGTTTGTCTCCGGGACGGTCGCCGATAATACCGACGATGGTTTCAGTCATACCGTAGGAGGTCAGCAGCCTGACGCCAAAGCGTTCGGTAAAATCGTCTTTTTCCTGCTCGGATAAATTGAGATAGAACATCACTTCGCGCAGGTGATGCTGTTTGTCGGTTGGTGCAGCGGGCTGCACCATTAGCGTTCTGATCATCATCGGAATGCATTCGGTAACTGTCGCCTTATATCTATGCACCTGATTCCAGAACGCCCTGGCACTGTACTTCTCTAGCAGCACAAAGGTGCTGCCTGCGGAGAATGCGGGCATTGCGGCGGTACACTGACAGTCGATATGAAAAGCGGGCATCACCGTCATGTAGACGTCATCATTACGCAGAGCAATTTGCCAGGCAGAGTAATAGCCCGCAAAACGCAGGTTGTAGTGGGTAATTACCACCCCTTTAGGTCGAGAGGTGGTGCCTGAGGTAAACAGAATTTCCGCCGTATCGTCAATGGATAACGCGGGCATATAGCACAGCGTGGCGGACTGGCGGGATTGCAGTTGGGTAAAGTGACTCACGCCGTCGTCAGCCGGAAGCTGTTCGCCAATCAGACAGATATGATTAAGCGGGGTGCTATTTTCCAGCCGTATCTGGCGGTACATAGGATAAAACTGGGCGCTGGTGACCAGCAGACTTACCTGGCTGTTTTGCAGGATCCAGGCACTTTCTTCACCCAGCAAGCGGGCATTAATCGGTACCATGATGGCGCCAATTTTTGCCAGCCCAAACCAGCAAAAAATGAATTCCGGACAGTTATCCAGATGCAATGCGACCTTATCGCTCTTGCGGATCCCTAAGGAATGGAACAGGTTTGCGGTGCGGTTAATCTCTTCATTGAGCGAGGCATAGCTAAACTGCCGAACGACTCCTTCGCAGGATTCGAAAATTAACGCCGTTTTATCTCCGTACACCCCGGCCAGGTCGTCCCACATCTGACGTAAGTTTTGTCCGCCAACGATATCCATATTGCTTTATCCACTGAAATCAGGCGTGAGCGCTAACCATCGAGGGGTCAGCGCGTCGCGTTTATTCCTCAACTCTGGCCAGGCCTTTGCCGACCAGCTCATTTATGTCTGCTTCGCTATAACCAATATTTTTCAGAATGGCGGCAGTATCCATGCCATGTGACGGCATGCCGCGCCAGATTTTCCCCGGGTTGTTTTTAAATTTCGGCATGATGTTTGGCCCTTTGCAGGTGCGGCCATCCATTGTTTGCCACTGAGTAATAGATTCACGGGCAACGTACTGCGGGTTGCCTTCCAGTTCAGGAATAGTCAGCACCTTCGCGCAGGCGATGTTCAGCTCAGCAAAGCGCGTCTGGACTTCGGCGATGGTGTGCGTTGCCAGCCAGGCGTCCAGTTTCTCTTCCACAAGCGGGCCGTAAGGGCATTCCACACGATGAATAAGCTGGGTGCCCTCCGGGACTTCCGGTGTGCCAAGAATGTGGGCGAGGCCAATATCCTTGAAGCATTCGTTGATTTGCGTGATGCCGACCAGCTCCATGACGATATAGCCATCGGCGCATTTATACAGGCCGCAGCCAGCGTAATACGGGTCTTTGCCTTTGGTCATGCGTGGGCAAATTTCGCCGCCGTTGAAGTAATCCATCATGAAATACTGACCCATGCGCAGCATCACTTCGTACATAGCGATATCGATGCTTTCACCTTTACCCGTTTCGCGCACTTTGTGCAGGGCTGCCAGCGCTGCTGTCGTTGCGGTCATCCCGGAGAAGTAATCGGCGGTGTACGGGAAGGCGGGCATTGGCTGATCCACGTCGCCGTTTTGGATCAGATAGCCGCTGAACGCCTGTGCGATGGTGTTATACGCCGGAAGATTGGTGTACTCCTCGGTTCCAAACTGGCCGAAGCCGGAAAGGTGGGCGATAACCAGTTTCGGGTTATGTTCCCACAGCACTTCATCGGTAATACCGCGGCGGGCAAAGGCTGGGCCTTTACTGGCTTCAATGAAAATATCGGTGGTTTCCATCAGCTTCAGAAACGCTTCCCGGCCTTCATCTTTGAAAATATTCAGCGACAGGGCGTGCAGGTTACGGCGTGAGAGCTGCGGGTAGTTAGGCTGCACGCGGATGGTATCGGCCCATGCGACGTTTTCAATCCAGATAACCTCGGCGCCCCATTCGGCGAACATCTGTCCGGCGAAAGGACCGGCAATTTCGATCCCTGAAAAGACAACGCGTACCCCGGAAAGCGGGCCGAAGGCTGGCATTGGTAAATGATTCATCATTTTTCTCCTGGCATTTATGGGTGTCCATGTAGGCCGGATAAGGCGCTCGCGCCGCCATCCGGCATTGAGTGCCTGATGGCGACGCTATGGCGTCTTATCAGGCCTACAGGTTGCGTCGTTCTAGCGGTATTGCTTGAGTACCGCACGACCCAACGTCAGGATCTGCATTTCGTCAGAACCACCAGAAACACGGTCAACGCGCAGGTCACGCCAGAAACGCGTGATGCGGTGGTTGCCCGCGATACCAACACCTCCCAGTACCTGCATGGCGGTGTCTACCACCTCGAACGCGGCGTTGGCGCAGAAGTATTTACACATTGCCGCGTCACCCGAAGTAATGGTGCCGTTATCCGCTTTCCATGCGGCTTCCAGCAGCATGTTTTTCATGGAATTCAGTTTGATCGCCATGTGCGCAAACTTCTCCTGGATCAGCTGGAAACGGCCGATCGTTTCGCCAAACTGTACGCGTTGGTTGGCGTAACGCGCGGCGTCTTCAAAAGCGCACATTGCCGTACCGTAGTTGGTCAGCGCGACGAGGAAGCGTTCATGGTCAAACTCTTCTTTTACGCGGTTGAAACCATTCCCTTCCCGACCGAACATGTCTTTCTCGTCCAGTTCAACGTCGTCAAAGGTGATTTCACAGCAGCTATCCATGCGCAGACCGAGTTTCTCCAGCTTGTTGACCTTGATACCCGCTTTGCTCATGTCAACGAACCACTCAGTGTAAACAGGTTTATCCGGCGATGCACCATCTCTCGCCATCACCACGATGTACGGGGTATAGGCGCTACTGGTGATAAAGCACTTACTGCCATTAAGATAAACCTTACCATCTTTGCGTGTATAAGTGGTTTTCAGACTGCCAACATCCGATCCCGCTCCCGGTTCGGTGATAGCAGAGTTCCACATCTGCTTACCGGTCCCCTGGAACGCCATGATTTTATCAATTTGCTCTTGGGTACCTTCACGCAGAAAAGTGTTAAAACCGCCTGGTAATTGGTACAACACGTAAGTCGGTGCACCAAGACGTCCGAGTTCCATCCAAACAGCGGCAACGGTGACAAAACCGGCTTCAAGTCCGCCATGTTCTTCCGGGATCAACAGGCTATCGATGCCCATATCCGCCAGCGCTTTTACAAAACGCTCAGGGTAGACGCTGTCGCGATCGCACTCGGCAAAATAAGCTTCCCAGTTCTCACTGGCCATCAGTTCACGAATACCGGCGACAAACAGTTCCTGCTCGTCATTTAAGTTGAAATCCATCTTTCAGCCTCTTGATCAATTGGGTTAATAAGAATTACTTGTCTTTCCAGTGCACTTTGGCGTCTTTAATAAAGGACAGCGTCACCATGATGTTGACGAAGAACAGCGGACATCCCCCGGCGATAATTGCGGTCTGAATGGGCTTCAGCCCACCCAGCGCCAGCAGAACGATGCCGATGACGCCGACCAGAACGGACCAACCGATACGCACCAACAGCGGCGGTTCTTCACCATCACGAACTTCGCGACAGGTGGACATCGCCAGGGTGTAGGAGCAGGCGTTAATCAGCGTGACGGTGGCAATAAAGCAGAGGATAAAGAATCCCCACATGGTGGCGGTGCTGAGCGGTAAAGCAGCCCAGGTTTCGATAATGGCGCGCGCCACGCCGTGTTGTTCAATTAGCTGCGGGATGTTGAGAATGTTTTTATCCATCAGCAGCAGCGTGTTGCTGCCAAGGACGGTCCACAGGATCCAGGTGGATGCGGTCAGGCCCAGTACCATCCCGAAACACAGTTCACGTACGGTACGACCGCGAGAAATACGTGCCAGGAAGATACTCATCTGGATAGCGTAAATAACCCACCACGCCCAGTAGAAAACAGTCCAGCCCTGCGGGAAGCCGCCTTTGCCGATGGCATCGGTATAGAACAGCATGCGCGGCAGATGCATCAGCAGCATGCCGACCGAGTCGGTGAAGTAGTTCATGATGAAGCTGGCGCCACTGACGATAAACACCCAGCCGAGCATCAGGAAGCTTAGATAACTACGTACGTCGCTGGCGATCTTGACCCCTTTTTGCAGGCCGCAGGCCACGCAAATGGCATTCAATATGATCCAGCAGGTAATGATGATGGCGTCGAGTTGCAGCGTATGCGGAATACCGAACAGCCATTGCATACACTCGGTTACCAGCGGGGTAGCGAGACCGAGGCTGGTGCCCATCGCGAAGATCAGCGCCACCAGATAGAAGTTATCGACGATGGTGCCGAACAAGCCCTTAGCATGCTTCTCGCCAACTAACGGCACCAGTGTGGAACTGGGGCGGATAACGTCCATTTTGCGTACAAAGAAGAAGTAGGCGAACGCGACTGAAAGGAAGCTGTAGGTTGCCCACGGCAGCGGTCCCCAGTGGAACAAGCTGTACGCCAGAGCTATCTCTTTTGCGCCAACGGAGTTGGGGGCGAGAGCAAAAGGCGGGGTAGAGATATAATAGTAGATCTCGATGGAACCCCAGAACAGCACCGCGGCGGATGTACAGGAAGCGAACATCATAAAAATCCAGCTGGCGGTACTAAACTCGGGTTTTTCGTCGCCTAATTTCTTTTTCGAATATGGGCCAAAGACCAACCAGAACCAACCGAAGAGCATGACGACCATATACCATTCGAATGCCCAACCCCAGACGTTGGTGACATAACTGAATACCGCATTAATAACGACGTTAGCGGCATCAAGATCTCTTACTGTTAGCCAACAAAGTATCCCAACAATTATTAATGGCGGAAAAAAAACCTTCGGTTCAATTCCCGACTTTCTCTTTTCATTTTTCATAAGTGAATTCCAGTGTGAAAACGAAATTTATTTAGCGTGCCCGTATGTGATTGTTTGTTTATTTGTTATTAATGATTTGTTGATAACTTTTTAACCTCTGGGGCGCCTCAGTGAGTAACTCATAATGGGTATTCACTTCCGGCTATTCTGTTATCTGTGTCACACTTTTTTATGCTGGTTATTTTGTCTGAAAATCCAAATAATTCTTTTATTAATCATAATATTAATGTTGATTTTTTAACTTTTTTAAGTGACTGGTGTTCAATATTGTTGAACCAGCAAACAATATTGAAAATTTTCGTATTTGACATGTTTCTTTCAATATTGGTGAGGTGCATAACACTATTGAAAGTTACGAATATCAATGTGTGACATTTTCAATATTGGTGATTAATGTTTTATTTCCGAATTAAAGAGCGTGATATCTGTATTTAACACCGCCGATATAAATACGTTTCCTTCATGATTTCTGGAGATGCAATGAAGATAATTACTTGCTACAAATGCGTACCTGATGAGCAGGATATTGCGATTAATAATGCTGATGGAACACTCGATTTCAGCAAAGCGGATGGCAAAATCAGCCAATATGATCTGAACGCGATCGAAGCGGCTTGCCAGTTAAAACAGCAGGTGGGAGAGGCTCAGGTTGTGGCCATGAGCGTCGGCGGCAAAGCGCTGACCAATGCAAAAGGGCGCAAAGATGTGCTCTCCCGTGGCCCAGATGAACTGATTGTTGTCATTGACGATCAATTTGAACAGGCGCTGCCGCAACAAACCGCCACCGCGCTGGCCGCCGCCGCACAAAAATCAGGTTTTGATCTGCTTATTTGCGGCGACGGTTCTTCCGATCTTTATGCTCAGCAGGTTGGCCTGCTGGTGGGCGAAATGCTGAACGTGCCGGCGATTAACGGCGTGAGTAAAATCCTCTCTCTTACCGACAGCACGCTGACGGTAGAGCGTGAACTGGAAGATGAAGTTGAAACCCTGAGTATCCCGCTTCCGGCGGTTATCGCGGTCTCTACTGACATCAACACCCCTCAAATCCCTTCCATGAAAGCCATTCTTGGCGCGGCGAAAAAACCGGTTCAGGTCTGGTCGTCTGCGGACATTGGGCTGAACGGTACGCAAGCGTATTCCGAACAACAGGTTGCCGCACCGAAGCAGCGCGAGCGTCAGCGCGTTGTGATTGAAGGTGACGGTGAAGAACAGATTGCTGCGTTTGTCGAGAATCTTCGCAAAATCATTTAATTATCAGGGGATGTTATGAACAAATTTTCCAGTGTCTGGGTATTCAGCGATACCCCTTCTCGTCTGCCGGAACTGATGAATGGTGCGCAGGCTTTAGGTGAAAACGTTAACACGTTTGTGCTCAGCGATGAGGACAGCGCGGCGGCATGCCATTTAGGGGCGGATCATGTCTGGCTGCTCAGCGGCAAACCAGAAGACCGTATGGTTGAAGACTACGCCGATGCGATGGTCGAAACCATTCGTCAGCACAGCGAGGGCGGCGCGGTGCTGCTGCCGAATACGCGTCGGGGCAAGCTGTTAGCGGCAAAGCTGGGCTTTCGCTTGTCGGCTGCAGTCTCAAATGACGCCAGCGCAGTCGCGGTGCAGGACGGAAAAGCAGCGGTCAAACATATGGTCTACGGCGGCCTGGCGATGGGAGCAGAAACAATCGCTTCACTGTTTGCTGTGATCACACTCAGCAGTGGAACGTTTGACGCGCAGCAACTGGATACCGCTCGCAGCGGCGAGGTGCACACCGTCCAGTGGCAGGCTCCGGCTATCGCCGTGACCCGTACGGCCACTCAGGCGCGTCAGAGCAATAGCGTTGATCTCGACAAAGCCCGTCTGGTGGTCAGCGTGGGGCGCGGTATCGGTAGCAAAGAAAATATCTCGTTGGCTGAAGCGCTGTGCCAGGCGATTGGCGCTGAGCTGGCCTGTTCCCGTCCAGTGGCGGAAAACGAGAAGTGGATGGAGCACGAACGCTACGTCGGCATTTCCAACCTGATGCTCAAACCAGAACTGTACCTGGCCGTGGGGATCTCCGGGCAGATCCAACATATGGTCGGCGCCAACGGCGCGCAGACGATTTTCGCCATCAACAAAGATAAAAATGCGCCGATCTTCCAGTACGCAGATTTTGGCATCGTTGGCGATGCGCTGAAGATCCTGCCTGCGCTGACGGCTGCTCTGGCGCGTTAAACCAATCGGGCAGGGTGCGAAAGTATCCTGCCACTGACAGGAGTACGTATGTCCGAAGATATCTTTGATGCCATCATCGTGGGTGCAGGTCTGGCCGGTTCGGTTGCGGCGCTGGTGCTGGCTCGGGAAGGTGCACAGGTGCTGGTCATCGAGCGCGGCAATTCTGCTGGCGCGAAGAATGTCACCGGTGGGCGCATGTATGCCCATAGCCTGGAACGCATCATTCCCGGCTTTGCTGAGCAGGCCCCCATTGAACGCATCATCACCCACGAAAAACTCGCCTTTATGACCGACAAAGGGGCGATGACCATCGACTATTGCAATGGTGAAGAGGCCGTATCGTCGCAGGTTTCTTATTCCGTCTTACGTAGCAAATTTGACGCCTGGCTGATGGAGCAGGCCGAGGAGGCGGGAGCCCAGCTTATCACCGGTATTCGGGTGGATAATGTTGTGCAGCGCGAAGGCAAAGTCGTGGGTGTGGAAGCCGATGGCGATATTCTGGAAGCCAAAGTGGTGATCCTCGCTGACGGGGTGAATTCTTTGTTGGCAGAAAAACTGGGCATGGCAAAGCGCGTTGAGGCATCGCATGTTGCCGTTGGCGTAAAAGAGCTGATCGAATTGCCAAAATCGGTGATTGAAGATCGTTTCCAGTTACAGGGGAACGAAGGCGCAGCCTGCCTGTTTGCCGGTTCGCCAACCGATGGGTTGATGGGCGGGGGCTTCCTCTATACTAATGAAACGACCCTTTCTCTGGGGCTGGTCTGCGGTCTTCATCATCTGAAAGATGCTAAAAAATCGGTCCCACAAATGCTGGAAGATTTCAAACAGCATCCGGCGGTTGCCCCACTGATCGCTGGTGGCAAGCTGGTGGAATATGCCGCGCACGTCGTACCGGAGGCCGGTATGAATATGCAGCCTGAACTGGTGGGTGACGGAGTGCTGATTGCCGGTGATGCTGCCGGAATGTGTATGAACCTCGGCTTTACCATCCGTGGTATGGATCTCGCCATATCTGCAGGCGAAGCGGCGGCGAAAACGGTGCTTTCCGCGATGAAGCGCGACGACTTCAGCAAGCAGTCGCTGGGCGAATACCATCAGCATCTCGATGATGGTCCAATGCGCGATATGCGCATGTATCAGAAGCTTCCCGCTTTCCTTGATAACCCACGCATGTTTACCGCCTATCCCGAAATGGCGGTCAGTATCGCGCGCGACCTGTTCACCGTGGATGGTTCCGCTCCGGTGCCAATGCGCAAAAAAATCCTGCGTCATGCGAAGAAAGTGGGCTTCATCAACCTGATGAAAGATGGCCTGAAAGGAGTGACCGTATTATGACATCTCCCGTCAATGTGGACGTCAAACTGGGCGTCAATAAGTTCAATGTGGATGAAGACAGCCCGCACATCATTCTCAAAACCGATCCTGATAAACAGGCGCTGGAAGTACTGATTAAGGCTTGTCCAGCCGGACTGTATAAAAAGCAGGACGACGGCAGCGTTCGTTTTGATTACGCCGGATGCCTGGAGTGCGGAACGTGCCGCATTCTCGGACTTGATACAGCGTTGGAAAAATGGGAATACCCGCGCGGGACATTTGGCGTGGAGTTTCGCTACGGCTAATAAGTGCGAGGTTGTGCACCCGTAGGTCGGATAAGACGCGGTAGCGTCGCCATCCGGCAATCATGTGGCGCCAATGCCGGATGGCGGCGTAAACGCCTTATCCGGCCTACAGATGACGCTTTGCCCGTGTTGAAACAGGAAGTCGCTATGCAGCAGCCCAGGAACTTTGATGACATCAAATTTACCTCTATTCACCGCCGGATAATGCTGTGGGGAAGCGGTGGGCCATTTCTGGATGGTTATGTGCTGGTGATGATTGGCGTGGCGCTGGAACAGCTCACGCCAGCATTGAAACTGGACGCACAGTGGATTGGTCTGCTGGGGGCCGGCACGCTCGCCGGTCTGTTTGTGGGGACGTCGCTGTTTGGCTACATTTCCGATAAGGTCGGGCGGCGAAAAATGTTCATCATCGATATTATCGCCATTGGCGTGATATCGGCGGCAACCATGTTTGTTTCCTCACCCGTTGAACTGTTGGTGATGCGTGTGCTGATCGGCATTGTGATTGGTGCCGATTATCCAATTGCTACATCGATGATTACCGAGTTCTCCAATACCCGCCAGCGCGCTTTCTCCATCGGTTTTATCGCCGCGATGTGGTATGTCGGCGCCACCTGTGCCGATCTGGTCGGTTACTGGCTGTATGATGTTGAGGGCGGATGGCGCTGGATGCTGGGCAGCGCGGTGATCCCCTGTATTTTGATCCTGATTGGGCGCTTCGATCTTCCTGAATCGCCGCGCTGGCTGCTGCGTAAAGGTCGGGTGAAAGAGTGTGAAGCGATGATGATCAAACTGTTCGGCGAACCGGTGGTGTTCGACGAAGAGGCGCCGCAGGAGACGCGCTTCCTGCAGCTGTTTAACCGCCGTCATTTCCCGTTTGTCCTGTTTGTTGCCGCTATCTGGACCTGTCAGGTGATCCCGATGTTCGCCATTTATACCTTTGGTCCGCAGATTGTTGGACTGTTGGGGCTTGGTGCCGGGAAAAGCGCGGCGTTGGGCAATGTGGTGATAAGCCTGTGCTTTATGCTGGGGTGCATTCCGCCCATGTTCTGGCTCAATAGCGCGGGCCGTCGGCCATTGTTAATTGGCAGCTTTATTATGATGACGCTGGCGCTGGCCGTGCTGGGGTTAATTCCTGATATGGGAGCGTGGCTGGTGGTGCTGGCGTTTGCCGTGTACGCCTTTTTCTCGGGGGGACCGGGAAATCTTCAGTGGCTGTACCCAAATGAACTGTTCCCTACCGACATTCGCGCATCTGCCGTCGGGGTGATTATGTCCTTAAGCCGCATCGGCACCATTGTTTCAACCTGGGCACTGCCGGTGTTCATTACCAAATACGGGATCAGCAATGTCATGCTGATGGGCGCAGGAATTTCGCTGATTGGCCTGCTTGTGTCCATCGCTTTCGCCCCGGAAACGCGAGGTCTGACGCTGGCGCAAACCAGTCAAATGACGATTCGCAGTAAGCCCGTGACCAGGGCGAGTTATTAGGAGTGTTCTGTATTTTCCCTGCAACTCAGTCAGTTAGCCTACAGTTAACTGGGTATATCACTGAAAACAACTGAAAAGCAGGGAGAACACCATGCAAAAACATATCCTGATCACCTCAATTTTTACCGCAGCAGCACTATTTACCGTAGCCGGTTGTTCCTCAAACCAGGCGGTTAAAACCACCGATGGCAAAACAATCGTCACTGACGGCAAACCGCAAGTCGATGATGATACTGGCCTGGTGTCGTATAAAAATGCGCAAACGGGTAAGACGGAACAGATTAACCGCGATCAGGTTAAGGATATGAGTGAGCTGGACAACTAATATACACTTCATCCTTCAAGTTGCCTCAGTGTTGGCTGCGCTCATTCACCCCAGTCACTTACTTTAGTAAGCTTCTGGGGATTCATTCCCTTGCCGCCTTGATGCAACATGAATGATTTTGTGTATAGGCCTCAATAATATTGGCTGTTAGCCTGCGGATTAACTGACTAAACTCACTGTTATTACAATAATGCAGTGAAACAGGCTAATCATGATCCTCATCATTTATGCGCATCCCTATCCGCAGCACTCGCATGCGAATAAGCGGATGCTTGAACAGGCAAGGACGCTGGAGGGCGTGGAGATCCGCTCGCTCTACCAGCTCTACCCCGACTTCAATATCGATATTGCCGCTGAACAGGATGCGCTGGCACGCGCTGATTTGATCATCTGGCAGCATCCGATGCAGTGGTACAGCACACCTCCATTACTCAAGCTGTGGATGGATAAAGTCCTTTCGCACGGCTGGGCGTATGGCCATGGCGGTACTGCGCTGCACGGTAAACATCTGCTGTGGGCAGTGACGACCGGCGGCGGTGAAAACCACTTCGATATTGGCTCCCATCCCGGATTTGATGTGCTTTCTCAACCCTTACAGGCGACGGCACTTTATTGTGGCCTCAAATGGCTACCGCCGTTTGCGATGCACTGTACGTTTATCTGTGATGATGAAACCCTGCAAGCGCAGGCGCGTCACTACAAACAGCGTCTGATGGAATGGCAGGAGGCACACCATGGATAGCCATACGCTGATACAGGCGCTGATTTACCTCGGATCGGCGGCACTGATTGTCCCCATCGCCGTACGGTTGGGGCTCGGGTCGGTACTGGGGTATCTCATTGCCGGGTGCATTATCGGCCCATGGGGCCTGAGGCTGGTGACGGATGCCGAATCCATCCTGCATTTTGCGGAGATCGGTGTGGTGCTGATGCTGTTTGTTATCGGCCTTGAACTGGATCCGCAACGTTTGTGGAAACTGCGAGCCTCGGTGTTCGGCGGCGGCGCATTGCAAATGGTGGTTTGCGGAGGCCTGATTGGTGTGTTCTGTATGTTCCTCGGTCTGCGCTGGCAGGTAGCGGAGCTGATCGGCATGACACTGGCGCTTTCCTCTACGGCTATCGCTATGCAGGCAATGAATGAACGCAACCTGATGGTTTCGCAAATGGGTCGCAGCGCCTTTGCCGTGCTGCTGTTCCAGGATATCGCTGCTATTCCACTGGTGGCGATGATCCCATTACTGGCAGCGAGTGGCGCATCAACAACGCTTGGGGCGTTTGCATTGTCTGCCCTTAAGGTAGCGGGCGCACTGGTGCTGGTGGTGCTGTTAGGTCGTTATGTCACACGTCCTGCCTTGCGTTTTGTCGCCCGTTCGGGCCTGCGGGAAGTGTTCAGTGCCGTTGCGCTGTTCCTCGTGTTTGGCTTCGGTCTGCTGTTGGAAGAGGTTGGATTGTCGATGGCGATGGGGGCATTCCTGGCTGGGGTGCTGCTGGCAAGCTCTGAGTATCGCCACGCGTTGGAAAGCGACATTGAACCATTTAAAGGACTGCTGCTGGGGCTGTTTTTCATCGGTGTAGGGATGTCTATCGACTTTGGTACGCTGATTGATAATCCCTTGCGCATTATCATTCTACTGGTCGGTTTCCTGGTTATCAAAACCGTCATGCTGTGGTTGATAGCGAAACCGTTGCAGGTGCCGAACAAGCAGCGTCGCTGGTTTGCCGTATTATTAGGGCAGGGCAGTGAGTTTGCCTTTGTGGTGTTTGGCGCGGCGCAAATGGCAAATGTGCTCGATCCTGACTGGGCGAAATCGCTGACGCTGGCGGTGGCGTTGTCGATGGCGGCTACGCCGATTTTGCTGGTGATTTTGACGCGTCTGGAAAAATCGGCGACTGAGGAAGAGCGGGAAGCCGATGAAATCGATGAGGAACAACCTAGGGTGATCATCGCCGGGTTTGGGCGATTTGGCCAGATAACCGGTCGTTTGCTGTTGTCGAGCGGGGTCAAAATGGTGGTTCTTGATCATGACCCGGACCATATCGAAACGCTGCGTAAATTCGGGATGAAGGTTTTCTATGGCGACGCGACCCGGATGGATCTGCTGGAGTCTGCCGGGGCGGCGAAAGCTGAAGTCATTATTAATGCCATTGACGATCCGCAAACCAGTCTGCAATTAACTGAAATGGTTAAAGAGCATTTCCCGCATCTGCAAATTATTGCTCGTGCGCGCGACGTGGATCATTACATCCGCCTGCGCCAGGCGGGCGTGGATATGCCGGAACGTGAAACCTTTGAAGGTGCATTGAAGACCGGACGTCTGGCGCTGGAAGGTCTCGGGCTTGGGCGCTATGAGGCACGTGAGCGGGCTGACGTATTCCGCCGATTCAATACCATGATGGTAGAGGAGATGGTGAAAGGGGAAAATGACGCGACTTCCCGCGCGGCCGTTTATAAACGCACCAGCGCAATGCTGAGTGAAATTATTGCGGAAGATCGTCAGCACTTATCGTTAATTCAACGCCATGGCTGGCAAGGCACGGATGAAGGTAAGCATACGGGCGATGTCGCCGATGAGCCGGAAGTGAAACCGTCAGCATAGGGTAAAAAATGTGATGTTCTGCAAACTTTACTGCTAATTGACTGTTTTTGAACTACTGTAATGCTGGCGTACCACCTTAAATAGGTCGGTTCGCCAGCAGAACGGAAAATTTTCCTGTTCATCCTCTTTCCGCCAGTCGACGAAAGATTGCGCTTTCCGTATAGTGGCGACAATTTTTTTGTATCCGGGAAATATTCAATGATCAGTCTGATTGCGGCGTTAGCGGTAGATCGCGTCATCGGTATGGAGAACGCCATGCCGTGGAACCTCCCTGCCGATCTCGCCTGGTTTAAACGTAATACCTTAAACAAGCCGGTTGTCATGGGACGCCACACCTGGGAATCCATCGGGCGACCGTTACCTGGGCGTAAAAATATCGTCATCAGCAGTAAGCCTGGCACCGACGATCGCGTGCAGTGGGTGAAGTCTGTGGATGAAGCAATTGCGGCCTGCGGCGATGAACCTGAAATTATGGTAATTGGCGGTGGGCGTGTGTATGAGCAGTTCCTGCCAAAAGCGCAGAAACTGTATCTGACGCACATTGATGCGGAAGTGGAAGGGGATACGCATTTCCCGGACTACGAACCGGATGACTGGGAGTCGGTGTTCAGTGAATTCCACGATGCTGACGCGCAAAACTCTCACAGCTACTGCTTCGAGATTCTGGAGCGTCGTTAATACTGTAAGTGCCGGATGGCGGCGAAACGCCTTATCCGGCCTACTTTTGTGCCAGATGTAGGCCTGATAAGCGTAGCGCCATCAGGCATAAACCTATCAGGCGTTGACCGCTTCGCCAGGATCCAGGTTCAGATGGCGATTTGATGGCTGCACAAAGTACTGTTTGTCTTCCCAGCGCAGACAGGTGAGATCGCCTCCCCAGCAACACCCCGTATCCAGCGCGTAAATGCCTTCTGGCGTGCCTTTACCCTCCAGCGAGGCCCAGTGCCCGAATGCAATGCTGTACGCTTCACTGACAGGTCCAGGGATGGCAAACCACGGCTTCAGCGGGGCAGGTGCGTCTTCTGGTGACTCTTTGCTGTACATATCCAACTGACCGTTAGGGAAGCAGTAACGCATGCGGGTAAAGGCGTTGGTAATAAAACGCAGGCGCGCCAGCCCGGTCAGTTCCGGGGTCCAGTTATTGGGCATGTCGCCGTACATCGCATCAAGGAAGAAGGGATACGAGTCGCTCGACAGCACGGCTTCAACATCGCGAGCACAGTCTTTTGCCGTCTGCAGGTCCCACTGTGGGGTGATACCGGCATGCGCCATTACCAGCTTCTTCTCTTCGTCTACCTGCAACAGCGGTTGACGGCGGAGCCAGTTAAGTAATTCGTCGGCATCCGGTGCTTCGAGCAGCGATGTGACCCTGTCTTTAGGTTTATTACGACTGATACCGGCGAATACGGCCAGCAGGTGTAAATCGTGATTACCCAATACTAACCGCACGCTGTCGCCCAGTGATTTCACGTAGCGCAAAACGTCCAGCGAGCCCGGTCCACGAGCGACCAGATCGCCGGTGAGCCATAGGGTGTCTTTTTCGGAATTAAAGTCTACCTGATGCAGCAAGGCTACCAGTTCATCGTAACAACCGTGAACGTCGCCAATAAGGTATGTCGCCATAGTTATTGTTTTAATGAATGAGTGTTGGAACGGCGAGTCGGAATACGGGAATATCGATGGTAAAGGCGATGCCTTGTTCATCGATCATTTCGTAATGACCCTGCATGGTGCCCAGCGGTGTTTCAATCACCGCACCGCTGGTGTACTGGTACTCTTCGCCGGGTTCGATGTGGGGCTGGACGCCAACCACGCCTTCACCCTGAACTTCGGTTTCGCGGCCATGACCATTAGTGATCAACCAATAACGCCCCAACAGCTGCACAGGCGCTCGCCCCAAATTGCGGATAGTTACGGTGTAAGCAAAAACGTAACGTTCATCATCAGGTGAGGATTGCGCCTCAATGTAGACGCTTTGTACCTGAATGCACACTCGGGGCGAATTGATCATGTTTAACTCTCCTTCGATGGCGCGTTTTCTGACAGATAGTTAGCCATCCGGCAGTATTGCGCGACAGAGATATTTTCCGCTCGCATCGCCGGATCAATGCCCAGCTCTGTCAGTACTTCAACGCTAAACAGGTTGCCGAGACTGTTACGTACCGTTTTACGGCGCTGATTAAACGCTTCGGTGGTAATACGGCTCAGCACACGAACATCTTTAACCGGGTACGGCATCGTCGTATGAGGAACCAGACGCACAACGGCTGAATCAACTTTAGGCGCTGGCGTAAATGCGGAAGGCGGTACTTCAAGTACCGGGATCACATTGCAGTAATACTGCGCCATGACGCTTAATCGACCATACGCTTTACTGTTTGGCCCTGCAACCAGACGATTGACCACCTCTTTTTGCAACATGAAATGCATGTCGGCAATGGCATCAGTATAGGAAAAAAGATGGAACATGAGCGGCGTGGAGATGTTGTACGGCAGGTTGCCGAATACACGCAGCGGCTGCCCCATCGTTTGTGCCAGTTCGCCGAAGTTCATGGTCATAGCATCTTGCTGATAAATCGTCAGCTTAGGCCCTAAAAACGGGTGTGTCTGTAGGCGTGCTGCCAGATCGCGGTCGAGTTCAATGACCGTGAGCTTGTCCAGACGTTCGCCTACTGGTTCGGTCAATGCCGCCAGGCCCGGGCCGATTTCGACCATAGCCTGACCTTTCTGCGGGTTGATAGCAGAGACAATACTTTCGATCACAAACTGATCGTTGAGGAAGTTCTGCCCGAAACGTTTACGGGCTAAATGGCCCTGATGGACTCGATTATTCATTGGTATTAACAATCATTTTGATGGCGAGATTAAGCGCCGTAATAAAACTGCCGACATCTGCTTGTCCACGGCCCGCGAGTTCAAGTGCGGTGCCGTGATCGACGGATGTGCGAATAAAGGGCAGGCCCAGCGTGATATTCACACCGCGACCAAATCCCTGGTATTTTAGCACGGGGAGACCCTGATCGTGGTACATTGCCAGCACGGCATCCGCGTGGTCGAGATATTTGGGCTGAAACAGCGTATCTGCGGGCAGCGGACCGTTTAATTTCATTCCCTGCGCACGCAGTTCATCGAGTACCAGAATGATGGTATCTATCTCTTCCGTTCCCATATGACCGCCTTCACCAGCATGCGGGTTAAGACCGCACACCAGAATATGCGGATCGGCAATGCCGAACTTGGTGCGTAAATCATGATGCAAAATGCCGATCACTTCCTGAAGCAGGGCGGGCGTAATGGCGTCGGCAACGGCTCTGAGCGGCAAATGCGTGGTTGCCAGGGCAACGCGCAGCTCTTCGGTCGCCAGCATCATAACAACTTTCTTTGCCTGTGAGCGCTCTTCAAAAAACTCGGTATGTCCGGTAAACGGGACGCCAGCGTCATTGATAACGCCCTTGTGAACCGGGCCGGTGATCAGCGCCGCAAACTCACCTTGCAGACAACCATCGCAGGCGCGAGCCAGCGTATCCACCACATATTGCCCGTTTTCTACCGCCAACTGACCCGCGACAACAGGTGCCCGCAGCGCAATCGGTAACAGCGTCAATGTGCCTGCTGATTGCGGTTTGGCTGGGGTATCTGGAGAGTATGGGAGGAGTGAAAGCGGTAAACCGAGCATCGCTGCCCGGTCATTGAGGAGTGCTGCATCCGCACAGACAACAAGTTCTACAGGCCACTCGCGCTGGGCGAGTTGAACCACCAGGTCCGGGCCAATCCCGGCGGGTTCGCCGGGAGTGATAACAACGCGTTGAGCACGAGTCATTAGTTGCTCAGAACTTTAACGTAAGCGCTGGCGCGCTGTTCCTGCATCCAGGTTGCTGCTTCCTCCGAGAATTTACGGTTCATCAGCATACGGTAAGCTCTGTCTTTCTGCGCCGCGTCAGTTTTATCAACGTTACGCGTGTCCAGCAGTTCGATCAGATGCCAACCGAAAGAGGAGTGCACCGGGGCGCTCATCTGGCCTTTATGAAGTTTGGTCAGCGCATCGCGGAAAGCTGGGTCGAAAATATCCGCTGCAGCCCAGCCCAGATCGCCGCCCTGGTTGGCAGAGCCTGGATCCTGAGAAAACTCTTTAGCGGCTGCCGCGAAGGTAGTTTTACCGCTCTTAATATCTGCCGCGATTTGTTCCAGCTTCAGACGCGCCTGCTGATCGGTCATGATCGGCGACGGCTTAAGCAGAATGTGGCGAGCATGAACTTCAGTCACGGAGATGCTTTGGCTTTGGCCACGCATATCGTTGACTTTCAGGATGTGGAAGCCGACACCGGAACGAATTGGGCCAATGATATCGCCTTTTTTCGCAGTGCTTAACGCCTGGGCAAAGATACCCGGCAGCTCCTGAATACGTCCCCAACCCATCTGACCGCCTTTCAGCGCCTGCTGGTCAGCGGAATAAGTAATAGCCAGTTTTCCGAAATCACTACCGTTACGCGCTTCATCAACAACAGAGCGCGCCTGGCTTTCAGCCGCGTTAACCTGGTCGGACGTTGGGTTTTCTGGTAATGGGATCAGAATGTGGCTCAGGTTCAGCTCGGTGCTGGCATCGTTTTGGTTGCCTACCTGCTGCGCCAGGGCATCCACTTCCTGAGGCAGGATAGTGACGCGACGGCGAACTTCGTTGTTACGCACTTCAGAGATGGTCATCTCTTTGCGGATCTGGCTACGATAGGTTGAATAGCTTAAGCCATCCTGTGCCAGACGGCTGCGCATCTGATCCAGCGTCATGTTGTTCTGCTTGGCGATGTTGGCAATAGCCTGATCCAACTGCTCGTCAGAGATTTTCACCCCCATCTTCTGACCCATTTGCAGGAGGATTTGATCCATGATCAAACGTTCCAGGATCTGATGACGCAGCGTGGCGTCATCCGGTAATTGCTGACCTGCCTGACCTGCATTCAGTTTTACTGACTGCATTAAGCCATCGACGTCGCTTTCCAGAACGACGCCGTTATTGACGACGGCTGCGACTTTATCGACTACCTGTGGGGCAGCGAAACTGGTATTCGCGATCATGGCGATACCGAGAAGCAGCGTTTTCCAGTTCTTCATACTTTTTCCATTTCAATTAACCGCAATGCGGATTACGTTGTAAATCAATCAGATCATAAAGCGCTTTGATACGGCAAAATGTTCGAACGTAACATTTGAGTCGTGCCGAGACCGTAGTTTGAGCTCAGGCCGCGGAGTTCGATATTAAAGCCGATCGTGTTGTCATAAATCGCGTGCTGCATTTTGTCATCCCAACCGTTCAGCTTACGCTCGTAGCCGAAGCGAATGGCATAACAGCAGGAGTTGTACTGCAGGCCCAGCATTGAATCTGCTTCTTTGTTCACTTTGGTATCGAAGTAGTAAGCACCGACAATCGACCAACGATCGGCGATCGGGAAGCTTGCCACTGCGCCCACCTGCGAAATCCCGTTTTTATACTGATCTGCCGTAGAGTAGTAAGACGGCAAAGTAGCCTGGATATACTCCGAACTGGCGTAACGGTAGTTCAATTGCAGCATACGGTTTTCATCGCGACGGTATTCAATACTGCTGCTGCTGGTTGCAACGCTGTCCAGACGCGTGTCGTACTGGATCCCACTGCGTAAACCCCAACGATCGGAGATGCGCCAGTAGGTGTCGCCTGCCCATACCAGTGAGCCCGTTTTGTCGTCATTCTCCCATTTAATGTTGTCATCGCCGGTGCGAGACTCGGTGAAATAGTAGATTTGACCCACAGAAATATTAAAACGTTCAACGGCTGCGTCATCATAAACGCGAGATGTGACCCCGGTCGTCACCTGGTTGGCAGAAGCAATACGGTCCAGGCCGCCATAGGTACGGTCACGGAACAGGCCGCTGTAGTCAGATTGCAGCAGGGAAGAGTCATAGTTGAAGATATTACTTTGGTCGCGATATGGGACGTACAGGTACTGCGCGCGCGGTTCCAGCGTCTGGGTATAACCCGGCGCCAGCATTTGCATGTCACGCTCGAACACCATTTTGCCGTCAACTTTAAACTGCGGCATTACGCGGTTCACGGATTCTTCCAGAGAATTGGCCGTGTTAAGGGCGTTTAAATTATCGTTAGTAGGATTGTTACGATAATTGTTTCTTGCGAATGATTGATATTCGCTAATGTTACTTTGCTGATAGTGCGTTGCCAGCAATTTCGCTTCGGTATTAATACTTCCCCAGTTATTCGACAGCGGTAAACTGATAGTTGGTTCAAGGTGTAAACGGGTTGCTTCCGGTCTATTGTCATTGGTATTGACGAAATGGACCGCCTGGCCATAAATACGGGTATCAAACGGACCGACGTCGTTTTGGTAGTAGTTTACGTCTAACTGCGGCTGCGCAGAGTAGCTATTACTGTTTTGTGCGTCGAAGACCTGGAACTGCTTGGTCGATACCGTAGCGTCAAAGTTTTGTACCGCGTAGCCGACGCTGAATTTCTGCGTGGCGTAGCCGTCGGTACTGGAACCGTATTTGTTATCGAAATCGTTAAAGTAGCTGGTGTCGCTGACCTTGGTGTAGTCGACGTTGAAACGCCACACCTGGTCCATCACCCCAGAGTGCTGCCAGTAGAACAGCCAGCGACGTGAATTGTCATCATTCGGATGTTCGTCCTCGTACACTTTATCGGAATTCAGATAGTCGAACTCCATCAAGCCCGCACCCGCCTGGGTGAGGTAGCGGAATTCGTTCTCCCACATGATCCCGCCGCGACGGTGCATATAGTGCGGCGTGATGGTGGCGTCCATATTGGGCGCAATGTTCCAGTAATACGGGAGGTAGAACTCAAAATAGTTATTGGTGGAATATTTTGCGTTCGGGATCAGGAAACCGGAACGGCGCTTATCGCCGACGGGTAACTGTAAATAAGGACTATAAAAGACTGGAACCGGACCCAGTTTAAAACGGGCGTTCCAGATCTCTGCGACCTGTTCTTCACGGTCGTGGATAACTTCGCTACCGACGACGCTCCAGGTATCGGAACCTGGCAGACAGGAGGTAAAGCTACCGTTTTCCAGAATGGTATAACGGTTTTCCCCACGTTGTTTCATCAGGTCAGCTTTCCCGCGCCCCTGACGGCCGACCATCTGGTAATCACCTTCCCAGATGTTGGTATCTTTGGTATTCAGATTGGACCAGCCCTTCGGCCCCTTCAGAATAACCTGATTGTCGTCATAATGGACATTGCCCAGCGCATCGACGGTACGAATTGGCTCCGGCTGGCCTTCAGCCTGCTTCTGATGAAGCTGCACTTCGTCGGCCTGCAGGCGGCTGTTACCCTGTGCGATATCCACGTTGCCGGTAAACACCGCGTCATCGGGATAATTCCCTTTTGCGTTGTCGGCATTGATGGTGACGGGTAACTCATTAGTCTCGCCCTGTACCAGAGGACGGTCATAGCTCGGCACGCCCAGCATACACTGTGAGGCGAGATCGGCTGCCAGGCCCTGATGGCTATAGAGGGCGCTGGCAATCATGGTGGCCAGAAGAGTGGGAATACGTTTTTTCATACGTTGTATTTATTGTTCCATCATCAGTAGCGTCGCGCGTGACAAACGGTCACAGCCTAACTTATCTCATCTTCACTTCGCTAGTATTAATCCTGCCCATTTTATACCTGCCACCTTTCAAGCTGCATCTTCGTTGTCTTCCTCGTTCACCCCAGTCACTTACATGGGTAAGCTCCAGGGGACTCACTACGTTGCGGCCTTGCTGCAACTCGAAATCCAACGGGTATAGCGTTTGTGGTGTTAGGCACGGCATTGAATGACAGGTATGATAATGCAAATTATAGGCGATGTCCCACAATTGACCGCAGCCGTAAATCGGTAAAAGCACCTTATATTGTGGGACATAGCCTGGCTGAGAGCGGAAAGATTTGGGGAGTCTATGCAGTATTGGGGAAAGATAATTGGTGTAGCCGTGGCCTTAATGATGGGCGGCGGCTTCTGGGGTGTGGTTCTGGGGCTGTTAGTTGGCCACATGTTCGACAAAGCCCGCATGCGCAAAATGGCGTGGTTTGCCAACCAACGTGAACGCCAGGCGCTGTTTTTTGCCACCACTTTTGAGGTGATGGGACATCTGACCAAATCCAAAGGTCGCGTCACGGAAGCCGATATTCATATCGCCAGCCAGTTGATGGATCGGATGAATTTGCACGGTGACTCGCGAACGGCAGCACAACATGCCTTCCGGGTAGGAAAATCGGATAATTACCCATTACGTGAAAAGATGCGTCAGTTTCGCAGCGTTTGTTTTGGTCGATTCGATCTGATCCGCATGTTTCTGGAGATTCAGATCCAGGCGGCATTTGCCGATGGGTCGTTGCATCCTAACGAACGTGAAGTGCTGTATGTGATTGCTGAAGAGTTGGGGATCTCACGCACCCAATTTGATCAGTTCCTGCGCATGATGCAGGGCGGCGCACAGTTTGGCGGCGGATATCAGCAGCAGTCTGGCAGCGGTGGCTGGCAGCAGGCGCAACGTGGCCCGACGCTGGAAGACGCCTGCAATGTGCTGGGTGTGAAAACGACCGACGATGCGACTACCATAAAGCGGGCTTACCGTAAGCTGATGAGCGAGCACCATCCGGACAAACTGGTTGCGAAAGGTCTGCCGCCAGAGATGATGGAAATGGCGAAGCAAAAAGCGCAGGAAATCCAAAAAGCTTACGAGCTGATTAAGGATCAAAAAGGATTCAAGTGATTGAATTGCCGGATGCGGCTAGCGCCTTATCCGGCCTACGTTAATGAATGTAGGCCGGGCAAGCGAAGCGCCCCCGGCATAAATTGGCTCAGAATTTAAAAATCCGCCGGGACTTTAAACGTCATACTGTTGCCGTATTCGGGATGCGTGATGGTTAACATCTCTGCATGCAGCAAGAGGCGCGGCGCTAACACCAGAGCTTCCGGCGGAGCATAGAAGCGGTCGCCCAGGATCGGATGCCCTAAAGCCAGCATATGCACACGCAGCTGGTGGGAGCGTCCGGTAATAGGTTTGAGCACCACCCGGGCGGTGTTATCCGCTGCAAACTCCACGACTTCATACTCTGTCTGCGCCGATTTCCCGGTCTCATAACACACTTTTTGCTTTGGCCTGTTTGGCCAGTCGCAAATCAGCGGCAAATCAACCAGACCCTCGGCCGGAGCGGGATGCCCCCAGACGCGTGCAACATACTGCTTTTTCGGTTCGCGCTCGCGAAACTGGCGTTTTAGCTCGCGCTCTGCCGCTTTGGTTAGCGCGACTACAATCACGCCGCTGGTGGCCATATCCAGACGATGCACGGATTCAGCCTGCGGATAATCGCGCTGAATACGCGTCATCACGCTGTCTTTGTGCTCATCCAGACGACCTGGCACAGACAACAAGCCGCTCGGCTTGTTGACCACCATAATGTGTTCATCCTGATACAGGATGACCAGCCAGGGTTCCTGCGGCGGATTGTAGTTTTCCATCCCCATGTATGGCTCCGTTACTGATGCGTCACGACGATCAAGCGCAGGGCATCGAGACGCCAGCCCGCCTGATCCAGGCTTTCCATCACCTGCTGACGGTTGCTTTCGATTGCGCTAAGTTCGTCATCACGGATGTTCGGGTTAACGGCACGCAGCGCTTCGAGACGGGAAAGTTCTGCCGTCAGCTTCTCGTCAGCTTCTTTACGCGCTGCGTCGATCAGCGCGCGGGCTGATTTTTCCACCTGCGCTTCACCGAGTTGCAGAATGGCATGAACATCCTGCTGCACGGCGTTGACCAGTTTGCTGCCGGTGTGGCGGTTAACGGCGCTGAGCTGACGGTTAAAGGTTTCGAACTCCACCTGTGCAGCAAGGTTATTGCCGTTTTTATCCAGCAGCATGCGTACCGGCGTTGGTGGCAGGAAGCGGTTTAGCTGCAGTTGTTTCGGCGCTTGCGCTTCAACCACATAGACCAGCTCAACCAGCAGCGTACCAACAGGTAATGCTTTGTTTTTCAACAACGAAATAGTGCTGCTTCCGGTGTCGCCGGAGAGGATCAGATCCAGACCATTGCGGATCAGCGGATGCTCCCAGGTAATAAATTGTGCATCTTCACGCGACAGGGCGACATCGCGCTCGAACGTAATGGTGCAGCCATCTTCCGGCAGCCCAGGGAAATCCGGCACCAGCATATGATCGGACGGCGTCAGCACGATCAAATTGTCGCCACGGTCATCCTGATTAATACCGACGATATCAAACAGGTTCATGGCGAAGGCGATCAGGCTGGTATCGTCGTCCTGTTCTTCAATACTCTCAGCCAGTGCCAGCGCTTTTTCGCCGCCGTTAGAGTGGATCTCCAGCAGGCGATCGCGACCTTGCTCCAGCTGTGCTTTCAGCGCGTCATGCTGTTCGCGGCAGGTTTTGATCAGATCGTCAAAGCCCTCGGTATTTTCTGGTTCAGCCAGGTAGCCGATCAGATTGTTATAGACCGTGTCATAGATGGTACGGCCGGTCGGGCAGGTGTGTTCGAACGCATCCAGACCTTCGTGGTACCAGCGCACCAGCACAGATTGCGCGGTTTTTTCCAGGTACGGAACGTGAATCTGAATATCATGCGCCTGACCAATACGGTCCAGACGGCCAATACGCTGTTCCAGCAGATCCGGGTTGAACGGCAGGTCAAACATCACCAGATTGCTGGCGAACTGGAAGTTACGCCCTTCGGAGCCGATTTCAGAGCACAGCATTACCTGGGCACCGCTATCTTCTTCGCTAAACCATGCTGCGGCGCGGTCACGCTCAATGATCGACATCCCTTCATGGAATACGGCGGCGCGGATACCTTCGCGCTCGCGCAGAACCTGCTCCAGCTGAAGCGCGGTAGTGGCTTTCGCGCAGATAACCAGCACTTTTTGCGAGCGGTGGCTGGTCAGGTAGCCCATCAGCCATTCCACGCGCGGGTCAAAGTTCCACCAGGTGCCGGTGTCGCCTTCGAATTCCTGATAAATCTGTTCCGGGTAGAGCATGTCGCGCGCCCGGTCTTCTGCACTTTTACGCGCGCCCATAATGCCGGAGACTTTAATCGCCGTCTGGTATTGGGTCGGCAGCGGCAGCTTGATGGTATGCAGTTCGCGTTTCGGGAAGCCTTTCACGCCGTTACGGGTGTTACGGAACAGGACGCGGCTGGTGCCGTGGCGGTCCATCAGCATCGAAACCAGCTCCTGACGCGCGCTCTGTGCGTCTTCGCTGTCGCTGTTTGCCGCCTGCAATAGCGGCTCAATGTCCTGCTCGCCAATCATGTCGCCTAACATGTTCAGCTCATTGTTACTCAGCTTGTTGCCTGCCAGTAGCATCGCGACGGCGTCGGCGACCGGACGATAATTTTTTTGCTCTTCAACAAACTGGGCGAAATCGTGGAAACGGCTCGGGTCCAGCAGGCGCAGGCGCGCGAAGTGACTTTCCATGCCCAGCTGTTCCGGTGTAGCGGTTAGCAGCAGGATGCCCGGCACACGTTCTGCCAGTTGTTCAATGGCCATATATTCGCGGCTGGGCGCGTCTTCGCTCCATACCAGGTGATGGGCTTCATCGACAATCAGCAGATCCCACTCGGCGTCACACAGGTGCTCCAGACGCTGTTTATTACGACGGGCAAAGTCCAGCGAGCAGATGACCAGTTGTTCGGTTTCAAACGGGTTGTAGGCGTCGTGCTGCGCTTCTGCATAACGCTCATCATCAAACAGTGCAAAACGCAGGTTGAAGCGGCGCAGCATTTCGACCAGCCACTGGTGCTGTAATGTCTCTGGGACGATGATCAGCACGCGCTCTGCGGCGCCGGACAGCAGTTGTTGATGCAGGATCATCCCGGCTTCAATGGTTTTACCTAAACCCACTTCATCTGCCAGTAAAACGCGAGGGGCATGACGACGGCCAACATCATGGGCAATGTTCAGCTGGTGAGGAATCAGGCTGGTACGTTGACCACGCAAACCACTCCACGGCATACGGTATTGTTCGCTCTGAAATTTACGTGCGCGATAGCGCAGAGCAAAGCGATCCATACGGTCAATCTGGCCTGCAAACAGGCGATCTTGTGGTTTACTGAATACCAGTTTGCTGTCGAGCAGTACTTCACGCAGCGTGACACCGGTTTCTTCGGTATCCAGGCGGGTTCCGATATAGGCAAGCAGGCCGTTTTCTTCTTTTACTTCATCGACATGCAGTTGCCAGCCTTCATGGCTTGTTATCGTATCGCCAGGATTGAACATCACGCGGGTCACGGGGGAATCACTGCGCGCATACAGACGGTTTTCGCCCGTCGATGAGAAAAGTAAAGTGACGGTTCGCGCATCCATGGCGACAACAGTACCAAGTCCCAATTCGCTTTCTGTATCGCTGATCCAGCGTTGACCAAGTGTAAAAGGCATATATGTTCGGCTCTATATCTTTAATTGCAGGCAATACTCGTCATTTTCCGGGCTAGTCCCCGTTATTGAGAGCATACGACCCCGCTACCAGGCTAATAAATCAGTGGTAGTGGTGTTAAATGGGTCCAGGAATGGAAAGGGCGCTATGGTACTGGATGGCGGCGGTTTCGTCACGCGTCAAAATAACCCCAGTTGTCCTGTGAGTAGTGTAGCAAAATTATCGTCAATAAAGGGAAGAATTCCCTCGGCAACGGGTTGGATCTGGCGGGTCAGATAATGCTCGTAATCGAGCACAGATAGCTGATAATCAACAGGTTCTGGGCCATTGACCGTCCAGACATATTTTATGGTTCCGCGATTCTGATACTGTGGCGGACGCCCCAGCTTTACATTCTGCTCATCGGCTAACCGCGCAGCGCGAACGTGTGGTGGAACATTTCGCTGGTATTCACTTAACGGGCGACGCAGGCGCTTGCGGTACACCAGTTGTTCATCCATTTCACCGGCCATCAGACGGTCAATAGTCTCGCGAACAAACTCCTGATAAGGTTCGTTACGAAAAATTCGCAGGTATAGCTCCTGCTGAAACTGTTGGGCCAGCGGCGTCCAGTCGGTTCGTACCGTTTCCAGTCCCTTAAACACCATACGTTGCTCAGCACCGTCCTGAATCATCCCCGCATAGCGTTTTTTACTGCCGGTATCTGCACCGCGAATGGTCGGCATCAGAAAGCGACAAAAATGGGTTTCAAATTCCAGTTCCAGCGCGCTGGTCAGATTTTGTTGCTTCAGCGATTGTGCCCACCAGGTGTTGACATAGCTCACCAGTTCCCGACCAATTCGGGCTGCATCGTCTTCTGAGTGCACCTTTTTCAGCCAGACAAAGGTCGAGTCGGTATCGCCATAAATGACATCGTAACCCTGAGCCTCAATTAACGCTTTGGTCTGGCGCATGATCGCATGGCCGCGCATGGTAATGGACGAGGCCAGTCTCGGGTCGAAAAAGCGACAGGCAGTGGTGCCCAGCACGCCGTAAAATGCGTTCATGATGATTTTCAACGCCTGCGAGAGTGGCTTATTGCCACGGCGTTTTGCTTCTTCGCGCCCGTGCCAGATCTGAGTAACGATTTCAGGCAGGCAGTGCTTTTCGCGTGAAAACCAGGCGTCAAGGAAACCTTCGGTGCTGTGTTCCGGATCCGGCTGCGCCATCCCTTCGATAAGCCCCACCGGATCGATTAAAAAAGTACGAATTATTGAGGGATACAGGCTTTTGTAATCCAGCACCAGTACCGAGTCGTATAAGCCTGGGCGTGAGTCCATCACGTAGCCGCCGGGACTGGCGTGCGCGGGGACTTCACCCAGATTCGGCGCCACATAACCCGCCCGGTGCATTCGTGGCAGGTAGAGATGTCCGAAGGCGGCAACTGAACCACCGTGCCGGTCGACCGGCAGACCGTTGACCGTCGATCGTTCCAGCAGAAATGGCATGATCTCGGTTTTGTGAAAAATGCGCGTGACCAGTTCACAGTCTTTGAGATTGTAGGTGGCAAGCGCGGGCTTATCCTGGGCAAATCGACGGTCGATTTCGTCCATTCTGTCCCACGGATTATCAATCGACTTCCCTTCGCCCAGCAGCTCCTGTGACACCGTTTCCAGTGAAAATGACGAGAAATTCCAGAACGCGGATTTTAGCGCCTCAATACCGTCGATAATCAGGCGCCCCTTAGCCTGAGCGAAGAATATGCCGTTTTTGAAGCCATGCTCGCGCCACTCAAGCTCGCTGCTATCACGGCCAAAACGCAGGGGAATGCGGTAACGTTCGGCGTGCTGTTGCAGGACGCGTAAATCGAATTGCACGACGTTCCAGCCGATTATCACATCAGGATCGTGACGGGCAATCCAGTCATTGAGTTTTTCCAGCAACTGCGGGCGGCTTGCAACATACTCAAGTTCAAAATCCAGCGTAGAGGCGTCGCCGTTTGCCGGGCCGAGCATGTAGACAATACGCTGCCCGCAGCCTTCCAGACCGATGCAATAGAGTTCGCCGTGGCGCGTGGTTTCGATATCCAGCGATACCCATTTTAGCGGTGGTCGATAGTCAGGGTTCGGCTTCAGGCGGGCATTGACCAGCATGTCATTATGTCTGTCGCCTTCGACCCAAACAGGGGAGGTGATAAAGCGCTCCATCAGATACCGCTCAGGTGGGCGTACGTCGCCCTCATAGACGGTGACTGCGTTTTCGCGCAGCAATTTTTCCAACCGCATGAGCTGGCGATGTGAGCGGCAATACAGTCCGGAAACGGGTTGGCGGTGGAAGTCTTGCAATTGCAGCGGCGTCAGGCGATAGCCGTTTTCAGTGCGTAATAATGGCGTCACGCGAGGAACCTGACTGGTGGGAATAAACGCGACCGACTCCTGAGGAGCGAGCGTGACCTGCAGCGGCCCATTGTCTGTAGCCAGCCAGAATTAGACCTCAGTTCCCTGCGGGGTGTCCCGCCAGTGCCGGGTTAAAATAAAACCTGCTTGCGCCACGCTGCGTATCCGTCAAAAAACCAGGCATTATTATAGCCTGGTTCTGATAGATTAGCTGTGATTTTATACAGTTGTCATGCTCAGAAGAGGTTACTGCCCGTAATACGCTTTAGCACCGTGTTTACGCAGATAATGTTTATCTAACAGGGTTTGCTGCATATTCGGCAATTGCGGCGCGAGCTGGCGACAGAAGATCCCCATATAGGCGACTTCTTCCAGCACGATGGCGTTATGCACCGCGTCTTCGGCATTTTTTCCCCAGGCAAACGGACCGTGAGAGTGCACCAGCACGCCAGGCATCTGCGCGGCGTCAATACCTTGTTTCTCAAAGGTTTCAACGATCACGTTGCCGGTTTCCCATTCATATTCGCCGTTGATTTCTTCGTCGATCATTTTCCGTGTGCAGGGAATCGAACCGTAGAAATAGTCCGCATGGGTGGTCCCCGTTGCCGGAATCGACTGACCCGCCTGCGCCCAGATGGTTGCATGACGCGAATGGGTGTGAACAATACCGCCAATGGTCGGGAATGCCTGATACAGCAAACGGTGTGTTGGGGTATCTGAGGAAGGTTTCTTCGTACCTTCAACAACTTCACCCGTGGCGATACTGACTACCACCATATCGTCGGCGGTCATTACGCTGTAATCGACTCCCGAAGGTTTAATCACAAACACGCCGCGCTCGCGATCGACGGCGCTGACATTCCCCCAGGTCAGGGTGACCAGATTGTGCTTAGGCAACGCCAGATTGGCTTCCAGTACCTGATGTTTGAGATCTTCTAACATGATGCTCTCCGATGAATCTTGCCGGATGGCGCTACGCTTATCCGGCCTACAAATCGCACATTCTTGTAGGCCGGATGAGGTGTTTACGCCGTCATCCGGCAGTTGTTAACGTTTGAAGCCGTAATACACTTCGTTCCAGCGCAGCGCGTCCTTAAAGGCCGGCAGGCGGGTATCGTTATCGATCACCGCGATCTCGATATCGTGCATTTCAGCAAACTGGCGCATATCGTTCAGATCCAGCGCGTGGCTGAACACGGTGTGGTGCGCGCCACCGGCCAGGATCCAGGCTTCAGAAGCGGTTGGCAGATCCGGTTGAGCTTTCCACAGCGCGTTAGCGACAGGCAGTTTTGGCAGGGAGTGCGGCGTTTGTACCGTGTCGATGCAGTTAACCAGCAGGCGATAGCGATCGCCGAGATCGATCAGGCTGGCAACCACTGCCGGGCCGGTTTTGGTGTTGAAGATCAGACGGGCAGGATCGTCTTTACCACCAATGCCGAGGTGCTGTACGTCGAGGATCGGTTTCTCTTCCACCGCGATGGACGGGCACACTTCCAGCATGTGCGAGCCGAGCACCAGATCGTTGCCTTTCTCGAAGTGGTAGGTGTAATCCTCCATAAATGAGGTGCCGCCCTGCAGACCGGTTGACATCACCTTCATGATGCGAAGCAGAGCGGCGGTTTTCCAGTCGCCTTCGCCCGCAAAGCCGTAGCCTTGCTGCATCAGACGCTGTACGGCCAGACCAGGGAGCTGTTTCAGGCCGTGTAAATCTTCAAATGTGGTAGTGAAGGCGTGGAATCCGCCCTGTTCCAGGAAGCGCTTCATCCCCAGTTCAATACGGGCCGCTTCCAGGACGTTCTGACGTTTTTCACCGTGGACTTGCGTCGCCGCAGTCATGGTGTAGGTGCTTTCGTACTCATCGATCAGCGCGTTGATTTCGCCGTCGCTAATTGCGTTCACTACCTGCACCAGATCGCCCACGGCCCAGGTGTTTACCGAGAAGCCGAACTTGATCTGCGCAGCGACTTTATCGCCATCGGTGACCGCAACTTCACGCATGTTGTCGCCAAAACGGCAGACTTTAAGGTGGCGGGTATCCTGTTTGGACACGGCCTGGCGCATCCAGGAGCCAATGCGTTCGTGCGCTTGTTTATCCTGCCAGTGACCGGTGACCACGGCATGCTGCTGACGCATACGCGCGCCGATGAAGCCGAACTCACGACCGCCGTGCGCAGTCTGGTTCAGGTTCATAAAGTCCATATCAATGCTGTCCCACGGCAGGGCGGCGTTGAACTGGGTGTGGAACTGCATCAGCGGCTTGTTGAGAATAGTCAGGCCGTTAATCCACATTTTTGCCGGTGAGAAGGTATGCAGCCAGACCACCATCCCTGCACAGCGATCGTCGTAATTCGCGTCACGACAGATAGCGGTAATCTCATCAGGGGAAGTGCCTAGCGGCTTTAATACCAGCTTGCAGGGCAGTTTGGCTTCAGTATTCAGTGCGTTAACGACGTGCTCGGCATGTTGGGTTACCTGACGCAGGGTTTCAGGGCCATACAGATGCTGGCTACCAATCACAAACCACACTTCATAGTTATCAAAAATCGTCATTGTCGTGTCCTTAATGTGTCAGGGTTGCCAGGTCTACCGGGGCTTGTTGCGCCGGAGCGGCAGTCGGAAGGTATTGCTGTTCAGCGCTTACTGCCCACTGCTGATAGCGGCGGTAAAGCTGTTCAAAACGTTGAGCCTGCTCTGGGCGAGGTTGCAGCGTGTTTTCCACGGCGCTTGCCATCTGCTGTTGAGCGGCAGGGATATCGGCGTGTACTTTCGCGGCAACGGCGGCGAAGATAGCCGCACCGAGTGCGCAGCACTGGTCTGAAGCGACAATCTGTAGCGGACGGTTCAGCACGTCACAGCAGGCCTGCATGATGACCGGGTTCTTGCGCGCGATACCGCCAAGCGCCATCACGTTGTTAACCGCAATGCCTTGTTCGGTGAAGCATTCCATAATGGCGCGCGCGCCAAAGGCGGTGGCGGCAATCAGACCACCGAACAGCGCTGGCGCGTCGGTTGCCAGGTTCAGATCGGTAATCACCCCTTTCAAACGCTGGTTGGCATTGGGCGTACGGCGACCGTTGAACCAGTCGAGCACGACCGGCAGATGCTCCAGTGATGGATTTTTCGCCCATGCTTCGGTGAGTGCAGGCAGCAGCTGTTTTTGACTGGCTTTAATCTGGGTCTGCAGTTCCGGATGCTGTACGGCAAGCTGTTCCAGCGGCCAGCTCAGCACGCGGCTAAACCAGGCATAGATATCACCGAATGCAGACTGACCAGCTTCGAGGCCAATAAAATTCGGCACCACGCTGCCATCAACCTGGCCGCAAATGCCTTTCACCGCACGCTCGCCAACGCTTTGCTTATCGGCAATCAGAATGTCGCAGGTTGACGTGCCGATGACTTTCACCAGCGTGTTAGGCTGTGCACCTGCGCCGACCGCGCCCATATGACAGTCAAAAGCACCGCCTGCAATCACCACACTTTCCGGTAGTCCCAGACGCTGTGCCCACTCGGCGCATAGGGTGCCAACCGGCAGATCCGCGGTGAAGGTATCGGTAAACATTGGGTATTGCAGATGGCGGTTGAGGATGGGGTCGAGTTCGTCAAAGAAACTGGCTGGCGGCAGACCACCCCAGCTTTCATGCCACAGAGATTTATGCCCGGCGCTGCAGCGACCGCGACGAATATCCTGTGGGCGTACGGTGTTGGAGAGCAGGGCCGGAACCCAGTCGCATAGCTCAATCCACGAAACCGCAGCTTCGGCAACTGCGTGGTCCTGACGAGTTACATGCAGGATTTTGGCCCAGAACCATTCGCTGGAATAAATGCCGCCGATATAGCGGGAGTAATCGATCTTGCCCGGTGTATGGCACAGGCGGGTGATTTCTTCGGCTTCTTCTACTGAGGTGTGATCTTTCCACAGGACAAACATCGCATTCGGGTTTTCCGCGAACTCCGGACGCAGCGCCAGTACATTACCGTCTGCATCGATGGGGGCCGGGGTTGAGCCGGTACTGTCAACGCCAATACCGACCACTTCCGCGCGCTGCTCAGCGCTCAGTTCGGTCAGTACGGTTTTCAGCGCCGCTTCCATGGATTCAATGTAGTCGCGCGGATGATGGCGAAACTGGTTGTTTGGGCCATCGCAATACTGCCCTTCCTGCCAACGTGGGTACCACTCAACGCTGGTGGCGATCTCTTCGCCGGTGGCACATTCCACCGCCAAAGCGCGTACTGAATCACTACCAAAATCGAGGCCAATTGCAATCGCCATCGTCTTACTCCATCCAAAAATACGGGTATGGATAAACAGTAGTGAGTAGCGATAAAAACCGTCAGGCAGGATCCGCTAATCTTATGGACTAAAATGCTGTGGCATCACAAAGTGTGACGCTGTGCAAATAATCAATGTGGACATTTCTGCCGTAGTTATAGACACTTTTGTTAGCCGATTTTGACGTTGGCGTAGTACATGTTTTTTACAAAGAGCTTTTCACAAGCGGGGTTGGTGGTCCATTGCCGCAAATACAGCGGCCCGCAGGGGCGACAGCGATGATGTCTGGCGTAATATGGACAAATTGTTTCTTGGCAGGACGTAGGGAGTATTGAAATTATGGCTGAAACGCAAAACGATCCCCTGTTGCCAGGTTATTCGTTTAACGCGCATTTGGTGGCCGGATTAACCCCCATCGAGGCGAACGGATACCTGGATTTTTTTATCGACAGGCCGCTGGGTATGAAGGGTTATATCCTCAATCTCACCATCCGTGGCGAAGGGGTTATCAATAATCAGGGCAAGCAGTTTGTCTGCCGGCCTGGCGATATTCTGTTGTTTCCACCTGGAGAAATTCACCACTACGGGCGCCATCCTGATGCCAGCGAGTGGTATCACCAGTGGGTTTACTTTCGCCCGCGCGCCTACTGGCAGGAGTGGCTGACCTGGCCGGCCATTTTTGGCCAGACCGGTTTTTTCCGCCCGGATGAAGCACATCAGCCGCATTTTAACGAGCTGTTTGGGCAAATAATTAACGCCGGGCAGGGAGAAGGCCGCTATTCCGAACTGCTGGCGATTAATTTACTGGAGCAGTTGTTGCTCCGACGTATGGAAGCCATCAATGAATCGCTACACCCGCCCATGGACAACCGCGTCCGCGATGCCTGCCAGTACATCAGCGATCACCTGGCGGACAGCAATTTTGATATCGCCAGCGTCGCGCAGCACGTCTGCCTGTCGCCTTCCCGTTTGTCGCATCTGTTCCGTCAGCAGTTGGGGATCAGCGTATTAAGCTGGCGCGAGGACCAGCGCATCAGCCAGGCGAAGCTACTGCTGAGTACCACACGTATGCCTATCGCCACCGTAGGTCGCAATGTTGGCTTTGACGATCAGCTCTATTTCTCTCGTGTTTTCAAAAAATGTACCGGTGCCAGTCCGAGCGAGTTTCGTGCAGGATGTGAATAAAAAGTGAATGATGTATCCTGAAAGTTGTCATAACTCGCAATCTATTCAGACAATTGATGGCTTGACGAAGTTGAGAGGGGTTATCAAAATCCCTGCTTCGTAAATTTGACGGACACATTATGCAAGCATTGCTGGAACACTTTATTCTCCAGTCCGCCCTGTACTCTCTGATCGCCGTACTTCTGGTGGCTTTTTTGGAGTCGCTGGCGCTGGTTGGTCTGATTCTGCCCGGGACCGTGATGATGGCGGGGTTGGGCGCGCTGATTGGCAGCGGCGAACTGAACTTCTGGCATGCCTGGCTTGCGGGCATCGTCGGCTGTCTGTTGGGGGACTGGATCTCCTTCTGGTTGGGCTGGCGCTTTAAAAAGCCATTGCACCGTTGGTCGTTCATGAAAAAGAACAAGGCGTTGCTGGATAAAACCGAGCACGCCCTGCATCAGCACAGCATGTTTACTATTCTGGTGGGGCGTTTTGTCGGACCGACGCGCCCGCTGGTGCCGATGGTAGCAGGCATGCTGGATCTGCCTGTCGCTAAATTTATCGTCCCGAATATTATTGGCTGCGTGCTGTGGCCACCGTTCTACTTCCTGCCGGGGATCCTGGCGGGAGCGGCAATTGATATCCCTTCTGATATGCAGAGCGGGGATTTTAAATGGTTGCTGCTGGCGACGGCGGTGTTGCTCTGGGTGGGCGGGTGGTTTTGCTGGCGGCTGTGGCGCAGTGGCAAAGCGGCTGTTGATCGCTTAACGGCGTATTTCCCCCGCAGCCGTTTGCTGTATCTGGCGCCGTTAACGCTCGGGATCGGCGTGGTCGCGCTGGTGGCGTTACTGCGCCATCCGCTGATGCCGGTGTATATCGATATTCTGCGCAAAGTGGTGGGTTACTGACGACACCTTTGCCGGATGGCGGCTTTGCCTTATCCGGCCTACAAAATGTGCGACCTGCAGGCCGGATAAGGCGTTCACGCCGTCATCCGGCAACGCATTATGCTTTAATGCCCAATAGCGCCGAGGCGCTAGCGTTGCCGCTTAACAGATCGTCCGTTTTGCCCTGCCACGCGATGCGCCCATCGGCGACAACAATCGAGCGGGACGCAATTCGCGCCGCATCTTCTACGCTGTGAGAAACCATCAGTAACGTCAACTGCTTCTCGCGACAGACCTCGGCGACCAGCGTTAGCATCTCCTGGCGCAGCGCAGGATCGAGCGCAGAGAATGGTTCATCAAGCAGTAAAATAGGTTGTTCCCGCACCAGGCAACGCGCCAGCGCCACGCGCTGTCTCTGCCCGCCGGAAAGCTCGCCGGGGAGTCGCTCCAGCAGTGAGTCGAGTCCCATTTGTTGAGCGATGTGGTGCATTTTCTCCCGCTGCGATGTGTTCAGCTTCAATCCCGGATTCAGGCCCAGGCCAATATTTTGCTGCACGCTCAGGTGGCTGAACAGGTTATTTTCCTGAAACAGCATGGAAACGGGTCGGCGTGAGGGCGGCGTGGCGGTGTGATCTTCACCTTCAATCATCATGGTACCGCTGGCGGGCGTGAGGAAGCCGGCAATCAGATTCAAAAGCGTACTTTTCCCGGCGCCGCTGGGGCCGAGCACTGCAACCTGCTCGCCGCGCGCGACTGACAGCGTAAAGCGCATGGGCAGATGGTGATAAAGCCATGTGATATCAATCAGTTTTAACATTTCGACCCGGCAATTTCTCAATAACGGTAAACAGCGTAAAGCACAGGATCAGCAGTAATAACGCCGTAACCGCGCCATCCTGACTGCGATAAGAGCCAATCTGCTGATATAAATAAAATGGCAGGGTACGGAAATCCTCATTACCAAATAACGCCACTACGCCAAAATCGCCAATCGACAGGACGCAGGCAAACGCCATCGCCTGCGCCAACGGGCGCTTCAGGGCGCGCAGTTCAACCACTTTCAGACGCGACCATCCCTCAATGCCCAACGACTGGCACAACATACTGTAGCGCGCAGTGACGTCACGCATTGGGTTTTCCAGCACTTTCAGCGCGTAAGGGATCGCCATCAACGCATTGGTAAAAATAACAATACCGTCGGCAGATTCGGGAAGCCCAATGGTGTTATTGAGCAGCAGAAAGAAGCCGGTAGCTAACACGATGCCCGGCATGGCGAGGATCATCATGCCGCTCAACTCCAGCATCTGACCTGCCAGCAGTTGCTGTCGGGCACGAAGTTCACGACTGCTCCATAACAGCATCATGGTGAGTACGACGCATAACGCTCCTGCTGCTAATGCGATGCGCAGCGAGGTTCCCAGCGCCTGCCACAGCACTGGCTGCATCAGTACATCCAGAACATGGCGGTTTAAGCCATCGATAATCACCGCCAGCAACGGCGGCAGTAACAGCAACAGGGCAAGAATAATCAGGATTGCGTCACTCAGTCGGCTGTGCAGGCGATCGTCGGGATCGCGCCAGCCTTGTACCAGGGTAGCGCCGGGAGCAATCGCCCGGCTCAGACGTTGACTGAGGAGTACCAGCGCCAAACAACAAACCATCTGGATCAACGCCAGCATGGCTGCGCGGGCAGGATCGTAATCAAAATTCAGCGCCTGGTAGATAGCCAGCTCGATGGTGGTGGCCTGTGGCCCGCCGCCGAGCGACAGAACGGTGGCGAAGCTGGCGAAGCACAGCATAAAGATGAGTGCCGCGACGGGCAGGATCTGACGACGCAGCCACGGCCATTCAACAAAACGGAAGAAATGCCAGCCACGCATACCCAACTGAGCGGCTAACTGCCGCTGTTCGCCGGGAATATTCTCCAGCGACTGTAACAGCAGGCGGCTGGCCATCGGTAGATTGAAAAAGACATGCGCCAGCAGAATGCCCTGCAAACCGTATGGCGAAAACGTCCACTCCAGTCCGAATGTATGCCAGAGCGAAGCCAGCCAACCCTGGCGGCCGTAGACGCTAAGAATACCGAATACCGCGACCAGCACCGGCAGGATTAACGTCATCGCGCACAGACGCAGTAGCGCCAGACGTCCTGGAAAACGACGACGATAGAGCGCTCTGGCGAGGAAAATCGCCGGGACAACCGACAGCACAGCGGATAAAAAAGCCTGCCAGAAAGAAAAGCGCACCACGTGCCACAGGTAGTCGTCTTGCCACAGCAAGAGCCACTCTCCCTGCGGGGCGTTAAACCACAGTGCCAGAAATGCGGCCAGGGCAACGGCCACCATCAGCGTGGCGGCGGTAAGCCCTGGAACCAACCAGCCGGGGATTAACGGCTGACGGCGCGTTGCCATTCGCTAATCCATGCCTGACGTTGAGCCGCAACCTGCTGCGGCGTAAATTCCAGCGCGGTGGCCGGTTTATTCAGTTGCTCGAATCCTGGCGGCAGGGCGACTTGCGTCACGGGATACATCCAGTTGCCGGTCGGAATCGCATTCTGGAATGCCGGGGACACCATAAACTTCAGGAATTTCTCGGCCAGTTCCGGCTGCTTGCTGGCCGCAGTACGGGCGGCGACTTCCACCTGCAAATAGTGGCCTTCGCTAAAGTCGGCTGCGGCGTAGTTGTCTTTTTTATCGGCGATGATGTGATAGGCCGGAGAGGTGGTGTAGCTGAGCACCAGATCGCTTTCACCTTTCAGGAACAGGCCGTAGGCTTCGCTCCAGCCCTTGGTGACGGTGACGGTTTTGGCTGCCAGTTTCTGCCACGCCTCTGGCGCTTTATCGCCATAGACTTTCTGCATCCATAGCAGCAGACCCAATCCAGGCGTGCTGGTGCGCGGATCCTGATAAATGACGCGCCATTTTTGGTCGCTCTCTACCAGTTCTTTCAGGCTTTTGGGCGGATTCTTCAGCTTGTTCTTATCATAAACGAAGGCGAAATAGCCGTAGTCAAACGGAACGAAGGTATCGTTTTTCCAGCCGCCGGGTACGTTAACGGCGTCGTTTGCAACACCACTTTTGGCAAACAGTTTGGTTTGTGTGGCGGCTTCCAGAAGGTTGTTATCCAGACCCAGCACGACGTCGGCTTTGCTGTTTTTTCCTTCCATGCGCAAGCGGTTAAGCAGCGAGACGCCATCTTCCAGCGCGACCAGTTTTAGCTCGCAGTTGCAGTCAGCTTCAAAGGCTTTTTTGATTGTCGGGCCCGGGCCCCAGTCAGCTGCGAACGAGTCGTAGGTATAGACGGTCAGTACAGGTTTAGCGAAGGCAGGCGCTGCGCACAGCAGTAAAAGCGGAAGACATTTTTTAAACACTTTGCACCTCAAGAGTTGGGTGGCAAAGGACTTGAGATAAGCCTCAAATCCCTTCGCCGGCATTATCCGGATCAGGTTCGACGGGTATCTCTCAGCCAGCATATTGCATAGCACCCCGTTGAGAACGGCGTTAGTGTAGTGATTTTGTTGCCGGGCAGCAATTAAGAGCTGGCTCTTATGGATCCGGCGGCGCAAACCACGCCGATTTAAAATCAAACCAGCCGAGGGTATTCATGCGCAGCCCGCGCATACTGCGCTGTCCCTGAATGATCAGCCAGTGGTGGATTAATGGCACAATGGCCTTTGTGGCGAGCAACTGTTGGCACCATGCTGCCAGGCTCATTTCGCCCGTTCGCCAGCGAGCCGCATCGTTTTCCCAGTCCCGCGAGATACAGTTTTGCAGCAAAGGGACTTCGCACAAATGGGCGAACAGTGAGAAGTCCAGCGGGAGGGTAAAGTTGGCGCTGTTGAGCCAGATATCGCTGACGATTTCACCTGCATGCCATTGATCGTAGTCGATCTCCTGAATATTCAACTGTACCTGATGCTGCGCCAGCAACGTTTTCATGATCTGCGCGATAATCCGGTGTTCGATATGATCGCGATAGTAGGTGATCGTCAGCGTTTCCAGCCCGGCGGGTTTTTCACCATGGCCAGGTTTGGCGTGATGCCAGCGGGGAAGCAAACCGTAGGCGGGAAACCACAGTCGCTGGTACTGTTCGTCGGCGTGGCAGATTAAATTCGTTGGCGAGAGAACGCGGCTTGCCCACTCGCGTACCTCCTGATTAGCGCCACGGTGGCTACGCGCATCAAACAGCAGGTAGTAGCAGCCTTCTTCGAGGCGGCTTTCGATCGCCTTTTCATCCTCTGTGGGACCTTTTAGCGTCAACCCGCCGCCAGGCTCTTCTCCGATATCGGGTAATACCCAAACATTAACTTCGTCGATTAGCGCCCGGTAGCCAAAGTAATCATCAAATGCATGAATTTTCAGTTGGTTATTGGTGTTGCGCATTACCGCATACGGACCGGTACCAATCGGGTGGCTGGAAAAGTTGTTTAGCGTTTCCCATTCTCGCGGCAGGATCATGGCCGGGACCTGCCCCAATAGCCAGGGAAGCCAGCGGTCTGGCTGGGCCAGATGGATATCCAGCGTCCAGGCCGTGGGAGAAACTATTTGCGTGATGTGTGAGTACAGTGGCAGGGTGTTAATGCGCCTCAGCGAGGCGATAACATCTTCCATTTCCAGCTCGCGGCCATGATGAAAATGGATCCCCGGGCGCAGGAAGAATCGCCAATGCAAAGGTGAAATTTGCTGCCAGTGATGGGCAATGTCCGCTTCCAGTTCCCCATTTTCCTCATTTACCCGAATTAAGGCACTGAAGATTTGGCGGGCGATATGGGTTTCGGAGCGGCGTAATGCCGTACCGGGGAGCAGGTTGTGCATCGGGCGATAATAGAGAACGCGCATGATATGCCGACCCTGGCGAAAGCTGCGGCCAAGGTGGGAGACCAGCATTTGCCGGACGGCCGTTTTGTCACCGACAAGCTGCACCAGTTGATCGATACGATCCTGTTCCAGTAGGTCTTCCGCGCGCTGCTGCTGGAGCGCCAGCCCGGTATAGAGGAATGTCAGTCGCGAGCGTTTACCTCGTCCAACTTCAGCTTCCCACGTCAACCAGCCACGATCCTGCATGGTATTAAGCAGCGTACGCATATGGCGACGCGAGCAGCTCAGTAGATCCGCCAGCTCGTTGAGCGTCGTGTCTTGCGTCTTGCCGTCACAGCATTGCCACAGACGGATGAACTGTTGTTGCAAACGACCAGAAGACATAAAAGGGGAACTCCTGCGGAAAACTCAGCAATTTTATAATCCCTATATTAAGCCAATAATAGATTCCGATGAAGCGATGAGACAACGAAGGGGTCATCTATGCGTCAGTTCTGGTTGAAGTACTTTACCGCGACAGAAAAATCGTCCTGGTTGGCTTGCCCGAGTGCCCCGCAGCGCTTAAAGATGCTCGAAGAGCTGATGCAGTGGGAGATGACATCTGACTCCTGAATTGGAAATTGCAGACATCATGTGTGACTGAGTATTGGTGTTAATCGCCGCGCCAGCAGGTATTATCTGCTGGCTTTTTTCGTTTCAGCTGCGCTTAAAAGGAAAGATATGCTCTGGATTATGACCATGGGACGGCGCCTCAACGGCGTTTACGCGGCATTTATGCTGGTCGCTTTTATGATGGGCGTGGCGGGGGCATTGCAGGCACCCACGCTGAGTCTGTTCCTGAGCCGTGAAGTCGGGGCGCAGCCATTTTGGGTCGGGCTGTTTTACACCGTCAATGCGATTGTCGGGATCGTCGTCAGCCTTGGCCTTGCGAAACGATCTGACAGCCAGGGCGATCGACGTAAGTTGATCATGTTCTGCTGCCTGATGGCAATTGGCAATGCGTTGCTGTTTGCCTTTAATCGTCACTATCTTACGCTGATCACCTGCGGTGTGCTGCTGGCCTCGCTGGCGAACACCGCCATGCCGCAGCTGTTTGCGCTGGCGCGGGAATATGCTGATAACTCCGCGCGTGAAGTGGTGATGTTTAGCTCGGTGATGCGTGCGCAGCTTTCACTGGCCTGGGTAATTGGCCCACCGCTGGCTTTTATGCTGGCGCTGAATTACGGCTTTACGGCGATGTTTTCCATTGCCGCAGGGATTTTTGCCATTAGCCTGGTGCTGATTGCGCTGATACTGCCGTCAGTTGCCCGGGTGGAGCAGCCTGTAGATGTGCCGCTGGAACAGACCGGCGGTTGGCAGGACAAAAATGTGCGTATGTTGTTTATTGCCTCCACGCTGATGTGGACCTGCAACACCATGTACATCATCGATATGCCGCTGTGGATAAGCCTCGAACTGGGCTTGCCGGACAAGCTGGCCGGGATTCTAATGGGGACGGCAGCTGGACTGGAAATTCCGGCGATGATTCTTGCGGGCTATTACGTGAAGCGCTTTGGCAAACGGCGAATGATGATCGCGGCCGTCGCGGCAGGCGTGCTGTTTTATCTTGGTTTGATCTTCTTTCACAGCCGTACGGCGCTGCTGGTGCTGCAACTGTTTAACGCGGTATTTATCGGTATTATCGCCGGGATAGGCATGCTGTGGTTTCAGGATCTGATGCCCGGACGTGCGGGATCAGCGACCACATTATTTACCAACAGTATTTCAACGGGAGTCATTCTGGCAGGGGTGATTCAGGGGGCAGTTGCGCAAAGCTACGGTCACTATGCCGTCTATTGGGTAATTGCGGTGATTTCGGTGGTGACGCTGTGGATGACCGGGCGGGTGAAGGATGTTTAGTCCGGTGCAATCCCGGCGTCGCTGTGCTCGACCGGACGACATTTCGTATTCGCTTTTGTCGTTTTTGTAGGCCGGATAAGGCGTTTACGCCGCCATCCGGTAACCTCTCCTTACGGCCTGATCGCGTTACGCTTATCAGGTCTATCCCTCTTTTTTTCATCTTGCACGTAAATGTAATGTTGATCACATAACGATCATTTTCCTCTTCCTGGATCTTCTTTTTTCTACTGTTACGCGTATACAGTTACGCGTAACAGTTATTAAAAAAGGAGTTTTTTATGAAAAACCTATTCGACCTGACCGGTAAACGCGCGCTGATTACCGGTTCCGCCCAGGGCATTGGTAACCTGCTGGCCAACGGTCTGGCGGCGCACGGTGCTGAGATTGTGATTAACGATATTACCCAGCAGCGTGCTCAGGCGGCGGCGGACAAACTGGTGGCTGAAGGCTATCGCGCCGTTGGCTATGGATTTGATGTCACCAACGGGGAAGAGGTGGCGCGCGCCATCGCGCAAATCGAAAAGGAAGTTGGGGCCATTGATATTTTAATTAACAACGCCGGAATTCAGCGTCGTTATCCCTTCACCGAATTCCCGGAGGCTGAATGGGACAAAGTGATTGATGTAAACCAGAAATCGGTCTTTCTGGTGTCGCAGCAGGTTTCCCGCTACATGGTGCAACGCCGCCGCGGGAAGATTATTAATATCTGCTCAATGCAAAGCGAATTAGGTCGTAAAACCATTACCCCATACGCGGCGTCAAAAGGCGCGGTCAAAATGTTAACCCGTGGCATGTGCGTGGAACTGGCGGAATACAATATTCAGGTCAACGGCATTGCTCCCGGCTATTTCGCCACCGACATGACCACCGCGCTGGTCAACGATGAAGCATTCTCCGCCTGGCTGTTCCAGCGCACGCCCGCCGCTCGCTGGGGTAACCCGGAGGAGCTGATCGGCGCGGCGGTTTATCTTGCCGCGCCCGCTTCTGACTTTGTGAATGGGCATCTTCTGTTTGTGGACGGCGGCATGCTCGCCGCGGTCTGATAAATAATGGGCCGCAGTCGTGGCTTGCCAGCGAAAACAATAATCCAAGGAGTGAGTATGAATATGCTCGCAAAACTGCCAGCACGTCGCTGGTGGTATTTAATGCCGATTATTTTTATTACCTACAGCTTAGCTTATCTTGACCGCGCCAATTACGGCTTTGCCGCTGCCGCGGGTATTGAACATGACTTGGGGATTACTCAGGGAACTGCATCGTTAATTGGCGCGTTATTCTTCCTGGGCTACTTCTTTTTCCAGGTGCCGGGCGCGATGTACGCCGTTAAGCATAGCGTGCGCAAAATGATTTTTTACAGCCTGATCCTTTGGGGACTTTGTGCCGCGGCGACCGGCTTTGTCAGCAATATCCCAACGCTGATGGCGATCCGCTTTATTCTCGGCATCGTCGAAGCGGCGGTGATGCCCGCGATGCTGATTTATATCAGCAACTGGTTTACCAAAACTGAACGCTCGCGCGCCAACACCTTTTTAATTCTCGGCAACCCGGTCACAGTGCTGTGGATGTCGATAGTCTCCGGCTACCTGATTGAAGCCTGGGGCTGGCGCGAAATGTTTATTATCGAAGGTATCCCGGCGGTGATCTGGGCGTTCTGCTGGGTGATTCTGGTACGCGACAAACCGGCGGATGCGGGCTGGTTGAGCGAGCAGGAGAAACAGGCATTACAGCAGGCGATGGATCGCGAGCAGCGCGACATCAAACCGATGCGTAACTACGGTGAAGCGATGCGTTCACGCAGCGTCATTATGCTTTGCGCGGTGCATGCGCTGTGGAGCATCGGGGTGTATGGCTTCATGATGTGGATGCCGTCAATCCTCAAAAATGCAGCTCAGATGGACATCGTGGCGGTGGGCTGGCTGGCAGCGGTGCCGTATCTGGCGGCGATTTGCCTGATGCTGACCGTCTCCTGGCTGTCCGATAAGTTCCAGAACCGTAAACTGTTTATCTGGCCGCTGCTGTTGATTGCCGCTATCGCGTTCTTTGCCTCGTGGCTGTTGGGCAACCAGTCCTTCTGGCTCTCCTACGCGCTGCTGGTTGTGGCCGCCGCCTGTATGTATGCGCCTTACGGGCCGTTCTTTGCGCTGATCCCCGAACTGCTGCCACGCAACGTCTCCGGCGTGTCGATGGGGATGATCAACAGTTTTGGCGCGTTAGGGGCATTCCTCGGCGCGTGGCTGGTGGGTTACCTCAACGGCGTGACCGGCGGGCCGGGCGTCTCCTACACCTTCATGGCGATTGCTCTGCTGGCGTCGGTGGTGCTGATGTACTGCGTTCGTGCGCAAAATGAAACCACGTCGCCGTCGGCTGAGATGGCTACGCGTTAAGGTTGAGCGAGGAGTGCAGTCGCTAACCGGCTGTGATAAGGTTCTCTGCGAGCAAAATGGGCTGTTGGTCGTAGAGAACCTCATGAAAAACAATCGGATGACATTACAGGATATCGCTAATCTGGCCGGGCTGAATAAGATGACGGTCAGCCGTTATCTGCGTGACCCGAATCAGGTGTCGCAACGCAGCCGCGAATTGATTTCGAAAGTGATGGAAGAGAACAACTACATCCCCAACCGCGCCCCGGAAATTCTGCTCAACGCACGCAGCAAAACCATTGGTGTGCTGATCCCCTCGTTTCGTAATCAGATCTTTGCCGACGTGCTGGCTGGGATTGAATCCGTCACCTCGGCCTGCCAGTACCAGACGCTGATCGCCAACTACGAATATGATGCCGAGCGTGAAGAACGTGAGGTGCTGAACTTGCTCTCTTACAATATCGACGGCCTGATCCTCACGGGAAAGCTGCATACCGAGCGGATGATCCAGTACGTGCGCGCCAGCGGCGTACCGGTGGCGGAACTGATGGATATTAGCGGCCAGTATCTTGATATACAGGTTGGGTTTGATAACGAAAAAGCCGCGTTTGAAATGACGCAGGCTTTTATTGACAGCGGTAAACGCAGCATTGCTTTCTTTGGTTCGATGGATGACCCCCGAGACCTCAGCCGTTTTCGCGGCACCGAGAAAGCGCTGGCGGCGCAGGGACTGGAAGCGTACCACCTGGCGCCAAAAACTATTTCGTCGGTGGCGCTGGGACGCAAGATGTTCCAGCAGGCGATAGGGGAAAAGCCGGATATTGACGCTATTTTCTGTACCAACGATGACCTGGCGGTTGGCGCGCTGCTGGAGTGTCAGGCACAGCAGTACGATGTGCCGGGAAAAATGGCGATTGCCGGTTTCCACGGGCTGGAAATTGGCCGTGCGCGGCTGCAAAAAATCGCCAGCGTGATTACGCCACGCTTTGAGATTGGCAAAACGGCGGCGGATATTCTGATTAAGCGTTTGAACGGGAAAGATGCGCCGGGCAGCGTCAATCTTGGCTACCAAATCTATTACGGCGATACGCTTTAGGCGAAGAGAAAGGGCTGGCCACAGTGCGGTGACCAGCGGAAGAGATTACTGCATAAACGCTGGCTGCTTGTCTTCGTACTCGGTGATGGCCGCTTCATGCTGCAGCGTCAGCCCGATGCTGTCCAGACCGTTCAGCATGCAGTGACGGCGGAAGTCGTCAATTTTAAAGCTGTAGGACTTATCGCCTGCTTTCACCACCTGCGCTTCCAGATCCACTTCAAATTTAATGCCCGGATTGGCTTTCACCAGCGCGAACATTTCATCTACCTGCGCGTCGCTCAGGGTCACCGGCAACAGTTGGTTATTGAAACTGTTGCCGTAGAAGATGTCGGCGAAGCTTGGTGCGATAACAACTTTAAAGCCGTAATCGGTCAGTGCCCACGGCGCATGTTCGCGTGAAGAGCCGCAGCCAAAGTTTTCCCGTGCGAGCAGAATTGATGCCCCTTTATATTCCGGGAAGTTTAAAACGAACTCAGGATTCGGCTGTTGGCCCTTTTCGTCCAGGAAACGCCAGTCGTTAAACAGATGGGCGCCAAAACCGGTGCGCGTAACCTTCTGCAAAAACTGTTTAGGGATAATTGCGTCGGTATCAACGTTGGCGGCATCCAGTGGGACAACCAGGCCGGTATGCTGGGTAAATTTCTCTGCCATGGTAGTTTCCTTATTTGATGCTGCGAATGTCGGCAAAATGACCGGTTACGGCGGCAGCGGCGGCCATGGCCGGGCTGACTAAATGCGTGCGACCACCGCGGCCCTGACGACCTTCAAAATTACGGTTGCTGGTGGATGCACAGCGTTCGCCTGGGTTCAGGCGGTCATTGTTCATCGCCAGGCACATGGAACAGCCCGGTAAACGCCATTCAAAACCGGCTTCGATAAAGATCTTATCCAGACCTTCTGCTTCCGCCTGCGCTTTCACCGGACCAGAGCCCGGCACCACCAGTGCCTGCACACCCGGCGCAACTTTGCGCCCTTTGGCGATTTCTGCCGCGGCGCGTAAATCTTCAATACGCGAGTTGGTGCAGGAACCGATGAACACTTTATCGATAGTCACTTCCGTTAACGGAATACCCGGTTTCAGCCCCATATACGCCAGCGCTTTTTCAGCTGATGCACGCTCAACGGGATCGGCAAATGACGCCGGGTCGGGAATATTATCGTTCACCGAGATGACCTGACCCGGGTTTGTTCCCCAGGTGACCTGCGGAGCGATCTCTTCTGCCTGCAGGGTAACGACGGTATCAAACGTCGCGTTGTCGTCGGTTTTCAGGGTTTTCCAGTATGTAACCGCGTGGTCAAAATCCTCGCCCTTCGGTGCGTGTAAACGACCCTGAACATAGTTAAATGTCGTTTCATCCGGTGCGACCAGACCCGCTTTGGCGCCCATTTCAATGGCCATATTGCACAGGGTCATCCGGCCTTCCATGCTCAATGCACGGATGGCTTCGCCACAAAACTCAACCACGTGTCCGGTACCGCCTGCGCTACCGGTTTTACCGATAATAGCCAGCACAATATCTTTGGCGGTAATGCCAGGGGCTGCTTTACCGTTGACTTCAATCTTCATGGTTTTGGCGCGCCCCTGTTTCAGGGTCTGCGTCGCCAGAACGTGTTCAACTTCAGAGGTGCCAATGCCAAACGCCAGTGCGCCGAACGCGCCGTGTGTAGCGGTGTGGGAATCGCCGCAGACGATGGTCATACCCGGCAACGTCACGCCTTGTTCTGGCCCCATCACGTGAACGATACCCTGATACGGATGGTTCAGGTCGTACAGCTCGACGCCAAATTCGTTACAGTTCTTAATCAGCTCCTGCATCTGTATGCGCGCCATCTCACCCGACGCGTTGATGTCTTTGGTCTGGGTAGAGACGTTGTGATCCATGGTGGCAAAGGTTTTACCTGGCTGGCGTACCTGACGGCCATGCGCGCGCAGTCCATCAAACGCCTGCGGAGAGGTCACTTCATGCACCAGATGCCTGTCGATGTACAACAGTGGGGTTTCGTTTTGCACCTCAAAGACGACGTGCGCATCAAACAATTTTTCGTACAACGTTTTGGCCATGATTACACCCCTTCTGCGACGTAACGGGCAATGATGTCGCCCATTTCATCGGTACTGACTGCGGCAGCGCCACGGGCTAAGTCACCGGTGCGAATGCCTTCTTCTAATGCGCGGTTGATGGCGCTCTCAATTGCGGTTGCCGCATCATTGGCATCCAGGCTGTAGCGCAGCAACAGCGCCAGCGACAGGATCTGGGCGATAGGGTTGGCAATGTTTTTCCCGGCGATGTCCGGAGCTGAACCGCCAGCAGGCTCGTACAAACCAAAACCCTGCTCATTCAGGCTGGCGGACGGTAACATGCCCATCGAACCGGTGATCATGGCGCACTCATCGGACAGAATGTCACCAAACAGGTTAGAGCACAGCAACACGTCGAATTGGGATGGATCTTTAATCAACTGCATTGTCGCGTTGTCGATGTACATATGCGCCAGTTCAACGTCTGGGTATTCATTAGCAATTTCATTGACGATTTCGCGCCACAGAATAGACGTTTGCAGTACGTTAGCTTTATCAATCGACGTAACTTTACGGCGACGTTTGCGAGCGGATTCAAACGCGATACGTGCAATACGTTCGATCTCGAAACGGTGATAAACCTCGGTATCAAAGGCTTTTTCATGTTGTCCGCTGCCTTCGCGGCCTTTTGGTTGACCGAAGTAAATCCCGCCAGTCAGTTCGCGTACGCACAGGATGTCGAAACCGTTCGCGGCAATATCTGCGCGCAGAGGGCAAAACGCTTCCAGCCCCTGGTAGAGCTTAGCTGGGCGCAGATTGCTGAATAATTTGAAGTGCTTACGCAATGGCAGCAGCGCGCCACGCTCTGGCTGCTGGTTTGGCGGCAGGTTTTCCCATTTCGGGCCGCCAACGGAGCCAAACAGAATGGCGTCAGCTTGTTCACAGCCTTCAACCGTTGCAGGTGGCAGCGGCTGACCGTGGTTATCGATCGCGGCACCACCCACGTCGTAGTGGCTGGTGGTAATGCGCATGTTAAAACGGTTGCGGATTGCGTCCAGTACCTTCAGGGCTTGCGCCATCACTTCCGGGCCAATACCGTCACCCGGCAAAACAGCAATATGATAATTCTTCGACATCACACGGTTTCCTTGTTGTTCTCGTTGTTCTGAGCTTTGCGTTGCAATTCTTTTTCGACTTCTTCGGCGCGCCAGATGTTGTTCAGCACATGCACCATCGCTTTAGCAGAAGATTCGACGATATCTGTCGCCAGACCGACGCCGTGGAAACGACGACCGTTATAGTTGGCAACGATATCCACCTGACCCAGAGCATCTTTACCGTGCCCTTTGGCGGTCAGGCTGTATTTCACCAGTTCGATGTTGTACTCAGTTACACGGTTGATAGCCTGATAAATAGCATCGACTGGACCGTTACCGTTCGCCGCTTCGGCTTTAACTTCTTCACCGCAGGCCAGCTTGACGGAGGCGGTGGCGATGTCGTTTGAGCCGGACTGCACGCTGAAGTAATCCAGACGGAAATGCTCTGGCTCTTCCTGCTGTTTATTAATGAAGGCCAGCGCTTCCAGGTCGTAATCAAATACCTGACCTTTTTTATCCGCCAGTTTCAGGAATGCGTCATACAGGTTGTCCAGGCTGTATTCATTTTCTTTATATCCCATCTCGTCCATACGGTGTTTCACCGCGGCGCGTCCGGAACGGGAGGTCAGGTTCAGCTGTACCTGGTTCAGACCAATGGATTCAGGCGTCATGATTTCGTAGTTTTCACGGTTTTTCAGTACGCCGTCCTGATGGATGCCGGAGGAGTGGGCAAAGGCGCCGCTACCGACAATGGCTTTGTTTGCCGGAATAGGCATGTTGCAGATTTGGCTGACTAACTGACTGGTACGCCAGATCTCCTGGTGATTGATGCGGGTCTGTACATTCAGGATATCTTTACGCACCTTGATCGCCATGATCACTTCTTCCAGTGAGCAGTTACCGGCGCGTTCGCCGATACCGTTCATCGCGCCTTCCACCTGACGCGCTCCGGCGTGAACGGCTGCCAGCGCGTTGCCGACGCCCAAACCTAAATCATCATGGGTGTGTACGGAGATGATGGCTTTATCGATATTTGGTACGCGTTCATACAAGCCAGAAATGATTGCCCCAAATTCGAAAGGCATGGTGTAACCGACGGTATCAGGGATGTTAATGGTTTTAGCACCCGCGTTAATGGCAGCTTCAACCACGCGAGCCAGATCGGCGATAGGGGTACGGCCTGCATCTTCGCAGGAGAACTCCACGTCATCGGTATAATTACGCGCACGCTTAACCATGTAGATCGCGCGCTCAATGACCTCATCCAGCGTACTGCGTAATTTCGTCGCGATGTGCATCGGCGAGGTGGCGATAAACGTATGAATACGGAAAGCTTCAGCGACTTTCAGCGATTCTGCAGCGACGTCGATATCTTTTTCTACGCAGCGGGCTAAGGCGCAAACGCGGCTGTTTTTAACCTGACGAGCAATGGTCTGAACTGACTCAAAGTCGCCCGGTGAAGAAACGGGGAAACCTACTTCCATCACGTCAACGCCCATACGCTCAAGGGCCAGCGCAATCTGCAGTTTTTCTTTCACACTCAGGCTTGCCTGTAACGCCTGTTCACCATCGCGTAAGGTGGTATCGAAAATAATGACTTGCTGGCTCATGGTTTAGGTCCTTGGTTTCTTAGGGCGCCTTGCTTCGAGCATAAAAAAACCCGCGCAACGGCGCGGGTTTTTGTCTTAACTGGAGCTGACTTAATGCTGAATGTCGTCCACCAGTCTACCGCGCAATGAAGATGCGTTTAGTAGTAGTAGACCGTTGAAACGAGCAATGTAAGTCATCAATTAAGCTCCAGGCGAATGCGATATGCTTTTAGTGGTACTGGATATGAAGACTGATGTCAACCCTCACCCTAGCAAATGCCTCACTTGAGGGGGGAAGTTTCGGCAAAACTTAAGCGAATTGTGCTGAATTTTTTGGGGTACATAAAATTAATCAGTTGATGGTTGTACATGTTTTTCATGGTTTGACATATTTGAGCATAATTATTTGCATTTATTGTAACGGCGAACTGGAGAAAACTCCGCCTCTGGGATTTTTTATCCTCATGATTTATTTGTTTTTATAGTGACTATGAATGGGTTGGAACGGTGTGATACCACATAATTGATAAATTAATGTTAACTTTTAATGTATTAATAATATAAACATTTAATTAAAACTTAAATATACATTCACTGTATGTATGATTGTGTATTCGCCGCGCTTATGGTTATATTGTTTTTGAAATTTAAACATATGAATCACCGTGCAGTGACACCTGCCACACTGCGCTCGCATTGGTCTTTTGTTCATTTAGGTTTGTGCCTTTATGTTTTCCTAATTTTAATGTTTTTTCTTTTTCTCATCTTATATGTATGGTAAATCATATTAACGGAGATTATTTCTTCACTCCGTCTGGGAAAAGGGAGTTTAGAGTGACAGTGGAGTTAAATATGCCAGAAGTAAAAATAATAGATAAAACAAATATTATAGATATGGGGAAGCCACAGCTTCGCATGGTTGATCTTAATTTATTAACCGTCTTTGATGCGGTGATGCAAGAACAAAACATTACCCGTGCCGCGCATACTTTGGGGATGTCGCAACCCGCTGTCAGTAATGCGGTTGCGCGCCTGAAAGTGATGTTTAATGATGAGCTTTTTGTTCGTTATGGACGCGGTATCCAGCCGACAGCAAGAGCCTTCCAGCTATTTGGTTCTGTTCGCCAGGCATTGCAATTAGTGCAAAATGAACTGCCTGGATCGGGCTTTGAACCAGCCAGCAGCGAACGCGTATTCAATCTTTGCGTGTGCAGCCCATTGGATAATATCCTGACGTCATTGATTTATAATCGGGTTGAGCAAGTTGCACCAAACATTCATGTCGTATTTAAATCTTCACTCAATCAAAATACAGAGCATCAATTACGTTACCAGGAAACTGAATTCGTTATTAGCTATGAAGAGTTCCGACGTCCTGAATTTACTAGTATTCCGTTATTCAATGACGAAATGGTGTTAGTGGCAAGTAAAAAGCATCCGCGCATTAGCGGCCCTTTACTGGAAAGTGATGTCTATAATGAACAGCATGCGGTGGTGTCACTTGATCGCTTCGCATCATTCAGCCAACCGTGGTATGACACACCGGATAAACAATCCTGCGTGGCTTATCAGGGCATGGCATTAATTAGCGTTCTTAATATTGTGTCGCAGACGCATTTGGTTTCTATTGCGCCACGTTGGTTAGCAGAAGAATTTGCCGATTCTTTAGAACTACAGATCTTGCCTTTACCGTTAAAATTGAACAGCCGCACATGCTATCTTTCATGGCATGAAGCCGCAGGCCGGGATAAAGGGCATCAATGGATGGAAGAGCTGTTAGTCTCCGTTTGTAAGCAGTAGCATTTGGCAGAGTAAACCGGGCGGTACATCCTGTTTATTCTGCTTTTAAGTTTATAACTAAAATTTTATGCTGAACTCTATTTTTTACGTCTGTCCAAAAGTGTCAAAAAATAGAGTAATTGCTGTAAGCTCCCATTTTTAAGCGATTTTTTATCATACTGATTGCTTATGCTGGTTTAATTCTCCGTTTATTCGCGTCTTTCCTCCTTTTTATTCTTATTTACTCCAGTGCCACCCCTTCGGAGTCAATTGCCATGCGTCATCGTCAGCGGTTAATGTGTTGTTAAACCGTAATTCATTATAAGAGTGAGGCAAGCCATGGAGATGTTGTCTGGAGCCGAGATGGTCGTCCGATCGCTCATCGATCAGGGTGTGAAGCAGGTATTCGGTTATCCCGGGGGGGCCGTTCTCGATATTTATGATGCGCTGCATACGGTCGGCGGTATTGATCATGTGCTGGTTCGCCATGAACAAGCTGCGGTACATATGGCTGATGGCCTTGCGCGCGCCACGGGAGAAGTGGGTGTTGTATTAGTTACCTCCGGACCGGGGGCGACCAACGCGATTACCGGAATCGCAACGGCTTACATGGATTCCATTCCGCTGGTGATCCTCTCCGGACAGGTCGCAACGTCGCTGATTGGCTACGATGCCTTCCAGGAGTGCGACATGGTAGGTATATCCCGCCCGGTGGTAAAACACAGCTTCCTGGTCAAACAAACGGAAGATATCCCACAGGTGCTGAAAAAAGCCTTCTGGCTGGCAGCAAGCGGTCGCCCAGGACCGGTGGTGGTGGATTTGCCGAAGGATATTCTGAATCCGGCGAAGAAACTGCCTTATAGCTGGCCGGACTCGGTGAGTATGCGCTCGTATAATCCGACGACGACGGGACATAAGGGACAGATCAAACGGGCGCTACAGACGCTGGTCGCGGCGAAGAAACCGGTTGTCTATGTGGGCGGTGGAGCGGTCAATGCTGCTTGCCATGAGCAGTTAGCTCAGATTGCTGAAGCGCTGAATCTGCCGGTTGTCTCCTCGCTAATGGGGTTGGGCGCGTTTCCGGCCACGCATCGTCAGGCGCTGGGTATGTTAGGGATGCACGGTACCTACGAAGCGAATATGACCATGCATCATTCCGATGTGATCTTTGCTGTCGGCGTTCGCTTTGACGATCGAACGACGAATAACCTGGCAAAATATTGTCCGAATGCGACCGTGCTGCATATCGACATCGATCCGACCTCTATTTCTAAAACCGTTACTGCGGATATTCCGATTGTGGGTGATGCCCGTCTGGTGCTGGATCAAATGCTCGAACTGCTGGAGCAGGAGAAATCACAGCAGCCACTGGATGATAACCGTGACTGGTGGCAACAGATTGAGCACTGGCGCGCCCGTCAGTGTCTGAAATATGACACGCAAAGCGAAAGCATTAAGCCGCAGGCGGTGATTGAAGCCATCTGGCGTCTGACGAAAGGGGAGGCGTATGTGACCTCTGACGTTGGCCAGCATCAGATGTTTGCCGCACTTTATTATCCGTTCGATAAACCGCGTCGCTGGATTAACTCAGGCGGCCTCGGCACGATGGGATTCGGTTTACCCGCGGCGTTAGGGGTGAAAATGGCGTTGCCGGATGAAACGGTAGTGTGCGTCACCGGGGATGGCAGCATTCAGATGAATATCCAGGAGCTGTCGACGGCGCTGCAGTATGAACTGCCGGTGCTGGTGCTCAACCTTAACAACCGTTATCTCGGCATGGTCAAACAATGGCAGGACATGATCTACTCCGGGCGTCACTCCCAGTCTTACATGCAGTCGCTGCCCGATTTTGTGCGCCTTGCTGAGGCTTATGGGCATATCGGTATCCAGATTAATCATCCAGATGAACTGGAGAGCAAGCTGGGTGAAGCGCTGGAGCATGTGCGTAACCATCGCCTGGTGTTTGTCGACGTCACCGTCGACGGCAGTGAGCATGTCTACCCGATGCAGATTCGTGGGGGTGGGATGGATGAAATGTGGCTAAGCAAAACGGAGAGGACCTGATTATGCGCCGGATATTATCAGTATTGCTGGAAAACGAGTCGGGTGCATTATCGCGGGTGATTGGCCTCTTCGCCCAGCGTGGTTACAACATTGAAAGCCTGACCGTCGCGCCGACCGATGACCCGACCTTATCGCGGATGACGATTCAGACGGTAGGGGACGAGAAAGTCCTTGAGCAGATCGAAAAGCAGCTCCACAAACTGGTGGATGTTCTGCGCGTTAGCGAGCTGGGGCAGGGTGCCCACGTTGAACGAGAAATCATGCTGGTGAAAATCCAGGCCAGCGGTTATGGCCGGGAGGAGGTGAAACGCAACACGGAGATTTTCCGCGGGCAAATCATCGACGTGACGCCGTCTATCTACACAGTACAACTGGCGGGCACCAGCGACAAGCTGGATGCGTTTCTGGCAACCCTACGTGAAGTCGCCAAAATTGTGGAAGTTGCTCGTTCCGGTGTGGTGGGACTCTCCCGTGGCGATAAAATTATGCGCTAATCGTCAACCGTAGGCCTGGTAAGCACAGCGATATCAGACCTCATCGTGGAGGTCATGCCGGATAGCGGCATAAACGTCTTATCCGGCCTACATGTAACGTACCCGTTTGCGCTGATGCTACCTGCTGCGTTTTTTTTTGCGAAATCAGCAGTAACCAGAGACAAAAGCGGTTGCCGCAGTCATTATTCTGCGCTTAGATGTTAAGAAGTTTAACCCATGCCATCTAAAAGGTTATGGTTTGTACATTTTACGCAAGGGGCAATTGTGAAACTGGATGAAATCGCTCGGTTGGCCGGCGTTTCGCGAACGACTGCAAGCTACGTTATTAATGGCAAAGCAAAGCAATATCGCGTAAGCGACAAAACGGTTGAAAAAGTCATGGCGGTGGTGCGTGAGCATAATTACCACCCGAATGCCGTGGCGGCCGGGCTGCGTGCTGGACGCACACGTTCTATCGGGCTGGTGATCCCGGATCTTGAGAACACAAGCTATACCCGGATCGCAAACTATCTGGAACGCCAGGCGCGTCAGCGTGGGTATCAGCTATTGATTGCCTGCTCTGAAGATCAGCCGGATAACGAAATGCGCTGTATTGAGCATCTTTTACAGCGCCAGGTCGATGCCATTATTGTGTCGACTTCTTTGCCGCCTGAGCATCCGTTCTACCAACGCTGGGCAAACAGTTCATTCCCGATTGTGGCGCTGGACCGTGCACTGGACCGCGAACATTTTACCAGCGTTGTGGGTGCGGATCAGGATGATGCGGAAATGCTGGCAGAGGAGTTACGCAAATTCCCTGCTGAAACCGTCCTCTATCTGGGCGCGCTTCCTGAATTATCCGTCAGTTTCCTGCGCGAGCAGGGTTTTCGTACCGCGTGGAAGGACGATCCGCGTGAAGTCCATTTCCTGTACGCCAACAGCTATGAGCGGGAAGCAGCTGCGCAGTTGTTTGATAAATGGCTGGAAACGCACCCAATGCCTCAGGCGTTGTTTACCACGTCGTTTGCCCTGTTGCAGGGCGTGATGGATGTGACCCTGCGTCGTGATGGGCAACTGCCGTCTGATTTAGCGATTGCGACTTTTGGCGATCACGAACTGCTCGACTTCCTACAGTGCCCGGTACTGGCAGTGGCACAGCGCCATCGCGATGTCGCAGAACGCGTGCTGGAGATTGTACTGGCAAGTCTGGACGAACCGCGTAAACCAAAACCAGGTTTAACGCGTATACGGCGTAATCTGTACCGTCGTGGTATTCTCAGCCGTAACTAAGTTTCCTCAATTGATGACGTCGGCGGGATAAGCCTCTGACGTCTTCAATTTTTCTATTCTCAGAAATAACCGCATTATATTTAAGAATATTCTTTAGAATTATCTGAAATTCATTCTTGAAATACCCCGAATTAAAAATGCAACTATCCATTTTTGGGTTATTGATACGTAACGACGCGTTACGCTTGTATTATTTTGTTACATGCTTGTATGGATTTGCCGAATTAACAAACACTTTGCTCTCGTATTGCGGCCATCTGGTGCTTACCTCGACTCTGCGCGGCGTACAGACCGATTAACTGGTACTGTTAACTCGCTGCATATTGTCCTAAAATGCCGCTCGCGTCGCAAACTGACACTTTATATTTTCTTTGGATGATATTCAGTTGTTTTAAACAATGATGAGTTGTTGGATTTTTTTCTTACAAATATTCATGACGTTAATTTGCTTCGTTTGCTGTACGGAATTTGTTCAACGCTGATATTAGCCGTAAACAATGGGTTTTTTGCTCCGCTAAGCGCCGTGACTTGCTTGACAAGGTTTTCCTCCGCTCCGTAAACTCCTTTAAGTGGGAATTTGTGGGATAAAGTGGTAATTGGGGGTGAGACTGGCATGTTCCGGGGAGCAACGTTAGTTAATCTCGACAGTAAAGGGCGCTTATCCGTGCCTACCCGTTATCGGGATCAACTGCTTGAGAGCGCTACCGGTCAAATGGTTTGCACCATTGACATCCATCACCCGTGCCTGCTGCTGTACCCCCTGCCTGAATGGGAAATAATCGAGCAGAAGCTATCGCGTCTGTCGAGCATGAATCCAGTTGAGCGTCGCGTACAGCGCTTATTGTTGGGTCATGCCAGCGAATGTCAGATGGATAACGCTGGTCGATTACTGATAGCACCCATTCTGCGGCAACACGCAGGGCTAACGAAAGAAGTGATGCTGGTTGGGCAGTTCAATAAGTTTGAGCTGTGGGATGAAACGACCTGGTATCAACAGGTCAAGGAAGATATCGACGCTGAGCAGTCTGTTACTGGCGCGTTGTCGGAACGATTGCAGGATTTGTCTCTATAAAATGACGGAAAATTATAAACATACAACGGTGTTGCTGGATGAAGCCGTAAACGGCCTGAATATTCGTCCAGACGGCATCTACATTGACGGGACATTTGGTCGCGGTGGTCACTCACGTCTGATCCTCTCCCAACTTGGCGAAGAGGGACGTTTACTGGCAATCGATCGCGATCCGCAGGCTATTGCCGTTGCAAAAACGATTACCGATCCCCGTTTCTCCATCGTACATGGACCTTTCTCTGCGCTGGCTGACTATGTCGCCGAGCGTGGACTGACCGGTAAGATCGACGGGATTCTACTCGATCTGGGCGTTTCTTCACCGCAGCTCGATGACGCAGAGCGCGGTTTCTCGTTTATGCGTGACGGTCCGTTAGACATGCGTATGGACCCAACACGCGGTCAGTCAGCGGCCGAATGGCTGCAAACCGCCGATGAAGCAGACATTGCCTGGGTGATTAAAACCTTTGGCGAAGAGCGCTTCGGCAAACGCATTGCGCGCGCCATCGTCGAGCGCAACCGCATCGAACCGATGACCCGCACCAAAGAGCTGGCGGAAGTCATTGCGGCGGCAATGCCGGTGAAGGACAAATTCAAACATCCCGCGACCCGTACCTTCCAGGCGGTGCGCATTTGGGTGAACAGTGAACTGGAGGAGATAGAGCAGGCGCTAAAAAGCTCGCTCAGCGTGCTGGCTCCAGGTGGTCGCCTTTCGATCATCAGTTTCCATTCGCTTGAAGACCGCATTGTGAAACGCTTTATGCGTGAACAAAGCCGTGGTCCTCAGGTACCGGCTGGAATACCGATGACCGAAGCGCAGATCAAAAAGCTGGGCGGCCGTGAGTTAAGAGCACTAGGCAAGATGATGCCGGGTGAAGAAGAGGTAGCTGAGAATCCTCGTGCCCGTAGTTCAGTTCTGCGTATTGCAGAGAGGACGAACGCATGATCAGCAGAGTGACAGAAGCCCTAAGCAAAGTTAAAGGATCGATAGGAAGCAACGAGCGCCATGCCTTGCCTGGCGTGATCGGTGACGATCTTTTGCGGTTTGGGAAGCTGCCACTCTGCCTGTTCATTTGCATTATTTTGACGGCGGTTACCGTCGTGACAACAGCCCACCATACGCGGTTACTGACCGCGCAGCGTGAGCAGCTGGTTCTGGAGCGAGATGCGCTGGATATCGAATGGCGTAACTTGATCCTTGAGGAGAACGCGCTCGGCGACCATAGCCGTGTTGAACGGATCGCAACGGAAAAGCTGCAAATGCAGCATGTCGATCCCTCACAAGAAAATATCGTAGTACAAAAATAAGGATAAACGCGACGCATGAAAGCAGCGGCAAAAACGCACAAACCAAAACGCCAGGAAGAACAAGCCAACTTTATCAGTTGGCGTTTTGCGTTACTGTGCGGCTGTATTTTGCTGGCACTGGGTTTTCTGCTGGGGCGCGTTGCCTGGCTGCAAATCATCGCGCCGGACATGCTGGTGCGTCAGGGTGATATGCGCTCTCTACGCGTCCAGGAAGTGTCTACATCACGCGGAATGATTACCGACCGCTCTGGTCGCCCGCTGGCGGTGAGCGTTCCGGTTAAAGCTATATGGGCCGACCCGAAAGAAGTACATGATGCAGGCGGCGTGAGCGTTGGCGAACGCTGGAGAGCGCTGTCAACCGCGCTGAATCTCCCGCTCGATCAACTGGCTTCCCGCATTAACGCCAACCCGAAAGGGCGCTTTATCTATCTGGCGCGTCAGGTAAACCCTGACATGGCCGACTACATCAAGAAACTGAAGCTGCCGGGTATCCACCTGCGCGAAGAATCCCGCCGTTACTATCCTTCCGGAGAAGTGACTGCTCACCTCATCGGTTTTACTAACGTCGACAGCCAGGGGATTGAAGGCGTTGAGAAGAGCTTCGACAAGTGGCTCACCGGACAACCGGGTGAACGTATTGTACGTAAAGACCGTTATGGCCGCGTCATTGAAGATATCTCCTCTACCGACAGCCAGGCGGCGCATAACCTCGCGTTGAGCATTGATGAGCGTTTACAGGCACTGGTTTACCGCGAACTGAATAACGCCGTGGCGTTCAACAAGGCGGAGTCAGGCAGTGCGGTACTGGTGGATGTAAACACCGGTGAAGTGTTGGCCATGGCCAACAGTCCGTCCTACAACCCGAACAATCTCACCGGTACGCCAAAAGACGCGATGCGTAACCGTACCATCACCGACGTGTTTGAACCGGGTTCTACCGTTAAACCGATGGTGGTGATGACCGCGCTGCAGCGTGGCGTGGTACGCGAAAATACCGTCCTCAACACTATCCCTTACCGAATTAATGGTCACGAAATCAAAGACGTGGCGCGTTATAGCGAATTAACCCTCACCGGGGTTTTGCAGAAGTCGAGTAACGTCGGTGTTTCCAAGCTGGCGTTAGCGATGCCGTCCTCAGCGTTAGTAGATACTTACTCACGTTTTGGGCTGGGAAAAGCGACCAATTTGGGGTTGGTCGGAGAACGCAGTGGCTTATATCCTCAAAAACAACGGTGGTCTGACATAGAGAGGGCCACCTTCTCTTTCGGCTACGGGCTAATGGTAACACCGTTACAGTTAGCGCGAGTCTATGCAACGATCGGCAGCTACGGCGTTTATCGTCCACTGTCGATTACCAAAGTTGACCCTCCTGTTCCGGGCGAGCGTATCTTCCCGGAAGATACCGTGCGTACCGTCGTGCATATGATGGAAAGCGTGGCGCTGCCCGGCGGCGGCGGCGTGAAGGCGGCGATTAAAGGCTATCGTATCGCCATTAAAACCGGTACAGCGAAAAAAGTAGGGCCAGATGGCCGCTACATCAACAAATACATTGCTTATACCGCAGGTGTTGCGCCTGCGAGTCAGCCGCGCTTCGCGCTGGTTGTTGTTATCAACGATCCGCAGGCGGGTAAATACTACGGTGGCGCCGTTTCCGCGCCGGTCTTTGGTGCCATCATGGGCGGCGTACTGCGTACCATGAACATCGAGCCGGATGCGCTGACAACGGGCGATAAAAATGAATTTGTGAATAATCAAGGCGAGGCAACAGGTGGCAGATCGTAATTTGCGCGACCTTCTTGCTCCATGGGTGCCGGGTGCACCGGAGCGAGCACTGCGGGAGATGACGCTTGACAGCCGTGTGGCTGCATCAGGCGATCTCTTTGTCGCAGTATTGGGTCATCAGGCGGACGGGCGTCGGTATATCCCGCAGGCGATAGCGCAAGGTGTGGCTGCCATTATTGCAGAAGCAAAAGATGAAGCTACTGATGGTGAAATCCGTGAAATGCATGGCGTTCCGGTCATCTATCTCAGTCAGCTTAACGAACGTTTATCTGCACTGGCGGGCCGTTTTTACCACGAGCCTTCTGAGAAAATGCGTCTGGTCGGCGTAACCGGGACTAACGGTAAAACCACCACCACCCAATTGCTGGCCCAGTGGAGCCAACTGCTTGGCGAAACCAGCGCGGTAATGGGAACAGTAGGCAATGGCCTGCTGGGCAAAGTGATCCCGACGGAAAATACCACCGGTTCAGCCGTTGATGTCCAGCATGTGCTGGCGGGGCTGGCTGCGCAGGGCGCAACGGTTGGCGCGATGGAAGTCTCTTCACATGGCCTGGTTCAGCATCGCGTGGCGGCGCTGAAGTTTGCCGCATCAGTATTTACTAACTTAAGCCGTGACCATCTCGACTACCACGGCGACATGGAACATTATGAAGCCGCGAAATGGCTGCTGTATTCCACGCACCATTGCGGTCAGGCCATCGTCAATGCGGATGATGACGTCGGTCGTCGCTGGCTGGCGAAACTCCCGGATGCGGTTGCCGTTTCGATGGAAGACCACATCAACCCGAACTGTCATGGTCGTTGGTTAAAAGCGGTTGACGTGAAGTATCACGACAGCGGGGCAACGATTCGTTTTACCTCCTCATGGGGCGACGGCGAAATTGAAAGCCGCCTGATGGGGGCGTTTAACGTCAGCAATCTTCTGCTGGCGCTGGCAACGCTGTTGGCACTGGGCTATCCGTTAGCTGATTTACTGAAAACGGCGACACAATTGCAGCCGGTTTGCGGACGTATGGAAGTGTTCAGCGCGCCGGGTAAAACCACCGTGGTGGTTGATTACGCCCATACGCCAGATGCGCTGGAAAAAGCGCTGCAGGCGGCACGTTTGCACTGTACAGGCAAACTGTGGTGCGTCTTTGGCTGCGGCGGCGATCGCGACAAAGGCAAACGTCCGTTGATGGGCGCAATCGCCGAGCAGTTTGCAGATGTTGTCGTGGTGACTGATGACAACCCACGTACCGAAGAGCCGCGCGCCATTATTAACGACATTCTGGCGGGTATGCTGGATGCCGGACAGGCGAAGGTGATGGAAGGGCGCGCAGAAGCCGTGACAAACGCCATTATGCAGGCGAAAGAAAACGACGTGGTGCTGGTGGCCGGGAAAGGTCACGAAGATTACCAGATCGTTGGCTCGCAGCGTCTCGACTATTCTGACCGCGTGACCGCAGCGCGTCTGCTGGGGGTTATCGCATGATTAGCGTAACGCTCAGCCAACTGGCGGAGATCCTCCGTGGCGAACTGAAAGGGGCCGATCTGACCCTTGATGCCGTAACAACCGATACGCGTAAAGTGACGCCGGGCTGCCTGTTTGTGGCGCTGAAAGGCGAACGCTTTGATGCCCATGATTTTGCAGACAAAGCGCAAGAGAGCGGGGCGGGTGCGCTGCTGGTCAGCCGCCCGTTGGACACCAACCTGCCGCAGCTGATTGTTAAAGATACGCGTCTGGCGTTTGGTGAACTGGCGGCGTGGGTTCGCGCTCAGGTTCCGGCGCGCGTTGTCGCGCTGACCGGCTCATCCGGTAAAACGTCCGTCAAAGAGATGACGGCTGCCATTCTGAGCCAGTGTGGTAACACCCTATATACCGCGGGCAATCTGAATAACGACATCGGCGTACCGATGACGCTGCTGCGCTTAAACAACGATTACGACTATGCCGTGATTGAGCTCGGCGCCAACCATCAGGGCGAAATCGCCTGGACCGTCGGCCTGACGCGTCCGGAAGCGGCGCTGGTGAACAACCTGGCCGCCGCGCACCTGGAAGGCTTCGGCTCTCTGGCGGGCGTTGCGAAGGCAAAAGGTGAGATTTTTACCGGCCTGTCTGCGAACGGTATCGCCATTATGAATGCCGACAACAACGACTGGTTGAACTGGCAAAGCATCATCGGCGATCGCAAAGTCTGGCGCTTCTCCCCGAATGCGGCCAACAGCGACTTTTCTGCGACCAACGTTCATGTGACCTCGCATGGCACGGAATTTTCTCTGCAAACGCCGACCGGAAGCATTGATGTCCTGCTGCCGTTGCCGGGTCGCCACAATATCGCTAACGCCCTTGCGGCGGCGGCGCTTTCTATGGCGGTAGGCGCGACGCACGAGGCGATCAAAGCGGGTTTGCAAGATCTGCAGGCGGTACCAGGACGTCTGTTCCCGATTCAACTCGCAGAAAATCAGCTGCTGCTGGACGACTCCTATAACGCGAACGTCGGTTCGATGACCGCAGCGGTGCAGGTGCTGTCTGAAATGCCGGGCTATCGCGTACTGGTCGTTGGCGATATGGCAGAACTTGGCGCAGAAAGTGAAGCATGCCATGTACAGGTAGGTGTTGCTGCGAAAGCAGCAGGTATCGACCGTGTACTGAGTACAGGAAAACTGAGTCAGGCAATTAGCGACGCCAGTGGCGTTGGCGAACATTTTGCGGATAAAAGCGCGCTGGCCGCGCATCTTAAAGCATTGATTGCAGAACATCAGGTCATGACGATTTTAGTGAAGGGTTCACGTAGTGCCGCCATGGAAGAGGTAGTACGCGCATTACAGGAGAATGGGACATGTTAGTTTGGCTGGCCGAACATTTGGTCAAATATTATTCCGGCTTTAACGTCTTTTCCTATCTGACGTTTCGCGCCATCGTCAGCCTGCTGACCGCGCTGTTCATCTCTTTGTGGATGGGCCCGCGCATGATTGCCCGCTTGCAAAAAATGTCCTTTGGACAGGTTGTACGTAACGACGGTCCTGAATCGCACTTTAGTAAACGTGGTACGCCAACCATGGGCGGGATCATGATCCTCACCGCGATTGTTATCTCCGTTCTGTTGTGGGCATATCCGTCGAACCCGTACGTATGGTGCGTGCTGGTGGTATTGATTGGCTACGGCATTATCGGTTTTGTCGATGACTACCGCAAAGTGGTGCGAAAAGATACCAAGGGCCTGATTGCCCGCTGGAAGTACTTCTGGATGTCGGTGATTGCGCTGGGTGTAGCCTTTGCGCTGTACCTCGCCGGTAAAGATACCCCGGCTACCGAGCTGGTGGTGCCGTTCTTTAAAGATGTCATGCCGCAGTTGGGGCTGTTCTACGTGCTGCTGGCGTACTTCGTGATTGTGGGTACTGGCAACGCGGTAAACCTCACCGATGGCCTGGATGGTCTGGCGATTATGCCGACCGTGTTCGTGGCAGCGGGTTTTGCGCTGGTGGCATGGGCGACCGGTAACATGAACTTTGCCAACTATCTGCACATTCCCTATTTACGCCATGCCGGTGAGTTGGTGATCGTCTGTACGGCGATTGTCGGCGCGGGGTTAGGCTTCCTGTGGTTTAACACCTATCCGGCGCAGGTCTTTATGGGCGACGTCGGTTCGCTGGCGCTGGGCGGCGCGCTGGGCATTATTGCCGTGCTGCTGCGTCAGGAGTTCCTGCTGGTAATCATGGGCGGCGTATTTGTTGTGGAAACGCTGTCGGTCATTTTGCAGGTTGGCTCCTTTAAGCTGCGCGGACAGCGCATCTTCCGTATGGCGCCGATTCACCATCACTATGAACTGAAAGGCTGGCCGGAACCGCGCGTAATTGTGCGCTTCTGGATTATTTCGCTGATGCTGGTGCTGATTGGCCTGGCAACGCTGAAGGTACGTTAATCATGGCTGATTACCAGGGTAAAAAAGTCGTCATTATCGGTCTGGGATTGACCGGGCTGTCATGCGTGGATTTCTTTCTGGCGCGTGGTGTGACGCCGCGTGTGATGGATACCCGCGCAACGCCACCTGGCCTGGATAAATTGCCGGAAGCGGTTGAGCGTCATGTTGGCAGCCTGAATGATGATTGGCTGCTGGCCGCCGATCTCATCGTCGCCAGCCCTGGTATTGCCCTGGCGCATCCTTCGCTGAGCGCCGCTGCTGATGCAGGGATCGAAATTGTCGGTGACATCGAGCTGTTCTGTCGTGAAGCGCAGGCGCCGATCGTCGCGATCACCGGTTCCAACGGGAAAAGCACCGTCACCACGTTGGTGGGAGAAATGGCGAAAGCGGCTGGTGTGAACGTGGGTGTTGGCGGAAATATCGGCCTGCCCGCGCTGATGCTGCTGGATGACGAACGTGAGCTGTATGTACTGGAGCTGTCGAGCTTCCAGCTGGAGACAACCTCCAGCTTACAGGCTGTAGCCGCCACCATTTTGAACGTCACCGAAGATCATATGGACAGGTATCCGTTTGGCTTGCAGCAGTACCGTGCGGCCAAACTGCGCGTCTATGAGAATGCGAAAGTGTGTGTGGTTAATGCCGATGATGCGCTGACCATGCCGATTCGCGGGGCGGATGAGCGCTGCGTGAGCTTTGGCATCAACATGGGTGACTATCATCTCAATTGTCAGCAGGGTGAAACCTGGCTGCGGGTGAAGGGCGAAAAAGTCCTGAACGTGAAAGAGATGACGCTTACCGGCCAGCATAACTATACCAACGCACTGGCTGCGCTGGCGCTGGCGGATGCTGCGGGTCTGCCGCGGGCATCCAGCCTGAAAGCGCTGACTACCTTTACCGGTCTGGCTCATCGTTTCCAGTTGGTACTGAATCATAACGGTGTGCGTTGGATTAACGATTCAAAAGCCACCAACGTTGGCAGCACAGAAGCGGCACTGAATGGTCTGCACGTTGACGGTACGTTGCACCTGCTGCTGGGCGGCGATGGGAAATCGGCCGACTTTACGCCGCTGCAACGCTACCTGACTGGCAACAACATTCGTCTGTACTGCTTTGGTCGCGATGGCGCGCAGCTTGCCGCTCTGCGTCCTGAGGTTGCGGAACACACTGAAACCATGGAGCAGGCAATGCGTCTGCTCGCACCGCGTGTGAAGTCGGGTGATATGGTGCTGCTGTCGCCAGCCTGCGCCAGCCTTGACCAGTTCAAGAACTTTGAGCAACGCGGTGACGTCTTTACCCGTTTAGCGAAGGAGTTGGGTTGATGCGATTCTCTCTCCCTCGTCTGAAAATGCCGCGCGTACCGGGACTGGGTGTCCTGGCGTGGATCTTCGCGGCACTTAAAGGCTGGGTGATGGCTTCGCGTGATAAAGACGCGGACAGCCTGATCATGTATGACCGCATGCTGCTGTGGCTGACTTTTGGTCTGGCAGCGATCGGTTTTGTGATGGTGACATCGGCATCAATGCCCGTAGGGCAACGTCTGGCAGGCGATCCCTTCCTGTTTGCTAAGCGTGACGCGCTGTATATCTTCCTCGCGTTCTGTCTGGCGATGGTGACGCTGCGTCTGCCGATGGAGTTCTGGCAGAAGTACAGCACGACGATGCTGATCGCCTCGATCATCATGTTGTTGATCGTTCTGGTGGTGGGGAGCTCCGTTAACGGGGCATCGCGCTGGATCGCGCTGGGGCCGCTGCGTATTCAGCCTGCGGAATTCACCAAGCTGTCGCTGTTCTGTTATCTCGCTAACTACCTGGTGCGTAAAGTCGATGAAGTGCGTAACAACCTGCGCGGCTTCTTAAAACCGATGGGTGTGATTCTGGTGCTGGCAGTCTTACTGCTGGCGCAGCCTGACCTTGGTACGGTAGTGGTGCTGTTTGTCACGACGCTGGCGATGCTGTTTCTCGCTGGTGCGAAACTGTGGCAGTTCATTGCCATTATCGGCATGGGGATTTCGGCGGTGGTGCTGCTGATCCTTGCCGAACCGTATCGTATTCGCCGCGTAACCTCCTTCTGGAACCCATGGGAAGATCCGTTTGGCAGCGGCTACCAGTTAACGCAATCGCTGATGGCTTTTGGTCGCGGTGAGGTTTGGGGTCAGGGGTTAGGTAATTCAGTGCAAAAACTGGAGTATTTACCAGAAGCGCACACCGACTTCATCTTCGCCATCATTGGGGAAGAGCTGGGTTATATCGGTGTGGTATTGGCACTTTTAATGGTATTCTTCGTCGCTTTTCGCGCGATGTCGATCGGTCGCAAAGCACTGGAAATTGACCACCGTTTTTCAGGCTTTTTAGCCTGCTCCATCGGGATTTGGTTCAGCTTCCAGGCCCTGGTAAACGTCGGCGCGGCAGCAGGTATGCTGCCAACAAAAGGTCTGACGTTACCGCTGATCAGTTATGGTGGTTCCAGTTTGTTGATTATGTCGACGGCCATCATGTTTTTGTTACGTATTGATTATGAAACGCGTCTGGAAAAAGCCCAGGCGTTTACACGAGGTGCACGATGAGTGGTCAACCGAAGCGGTTAATGGTGATGGCAGGCGGTACCGGTGGGCATGTGTTCCCGGGGCTGGCGGTCGCGCACCATTTAATGGCCCAGGGCTGGCAGGTTCGTTGGCTGGGCACCGCCGATCGTATGGAAGCGGACTTAGTGCCGAAGCATGGCATTGAAATTGACTTTATTCGCATCTCCGGTTTGCGTGGCAAAGGTGTCAACGCGCTGCTTGCCGCCCCCGTGCGTATTTTTAATGCCTGGCGTCAGGCGCGCGCCATTATGAAGCAGTTTAAGCCTGATGTGGTGCTGGGGATGGGCGGCTATGTGTCCGGCCCTGGCGGTCTGGCTGCCTGGTCATTAGGCATCCCGGTTGTCCTGCATGAGCAGAACGGCATTGCGGGATTAACCAACAAGTGGCTGGCGAAGATTGCAACGAAGGTGATGCAGGCTTTTCCTGGCGCTTTCCCGAATGCGGAAGTGGTGGGTAACCCGGTACGCACCGACGTTCTGGCGCTGCCGTTGCCCGAAGCGCGTCTGGCGGGGCGTGAAGGCCCGGTTCGCGTGCTGGTCGTCGGGGGATCTCAGGGCGCACGCGTATTGAACCAGACGATGCCGCAGGTTGCCGCAAAGCTTGGTGACGCGGTGACTATCTGGCATCAGAGTGGCAAAGGCGCGCAGCAAACCGTTGAACAGGCGTATGCCGACGCGGGACAACCGCAGCACAAGGTCACTGAGTTTATTGATGATATGGCAGCCGCCTACGCGTGGGCGGATGTTGTAGTTTGTCGCTCCGGCGCGCTGACGGTAAGCGAAATTGCCGCTGCGGGTTTGCCTGCGCTGTTTGTGCCTTTCCAGCACAAAGACCGACAGCAGTACTGGAATGCGCTGCCGCTTGAGAAAGCGGGCGCCGCTAAAATTCTTGAGCAGCCGCAGTTTACTGTGGATGCCGTCGCGAACACCCTTTCCGGGTGGTCGCGAGAAACCTTATTAACCATGGCAGAACGTGCGCGCGCCGCATCCATACCGGATGCCACAGAGCGTGTTGCTAATGAAGTGAGCCGGGCTGCCCGGGCGTAATTGTGGTGATGCCTTTTGCATCGCATGAACTAAGAAGTTAATGGCTAAAGAATGAATACACAACAACTGGCAAAACTGCGTTCCATCGTGCCCGAAATGCGTCGCGTTCGGCACATTCACTTTGTCGGCATCGGTGGTGCTGGTATGGGCGGTATTGCCGAAGTTTTGGCCAACGAAGGTTATCAGATCAGTGGTTCTGACCTGGCGCCGAACCCGGTGACGCAGCAGTTGACGAATCTGGGCGCCACGATTTTCTTCAACCATCGCCCTGAAAATGTGCGTGATGCGAGCGTGGTGGTGGTATCCAGCGCGATTTCTGCGGATAACCCGGAAATTGTTGCGGCGCATGAAGCGCGTATTCCGGTGATCCGTCGTGCTGAAATGCTGGCGGAGTTAATGCGTTTTCGTCACGGTATCGCCATTGCCGGGACGCACGGTAAAACCACGACCACAGCGATGGTCTCCAGTATCTACGCAGAAGCGGGGCTGGATCCGACGTTTGTCAACGGCGGTCTGGTGAAGGCCGCAGGCGTCCATGCGCGTCTGGGTCATAGCCGTTATTTAATTGCGGAGGCGGATGAGAGCGATGCGTCGTTCCTGCATTTGCAGCCGATGGTAGCGATTGTTACCAATATCGAAGCCGATCATATGGATACCTACCATGGCGACTTCGAAAATTTAAAGCAGACGTTTATTAATTTCCTGCATAACTTGCCGTTTTATGGTCGTGCGGTTATGTGCGTTGACGACCCGGTGATCCGCGAGTTGTTGCCGCGAGTTGGTCGTCAAACCACAACCTATGGTTTCAGCGATGATGCTGATGTGCGCGTCGAAGATTACCAGCAGATTGGTCCACAAGGGCACTTCACGCTGCTGCGTCAGGGGATGGCCGATTTACGCGTGACGTTGAACGCACCGGGCCGTCACAATGCGCTGAACGCGGCGGCGGCGGTGGCAGTGGCAACAGAAGAAGGCATTGAAGACGACGCAATTCTGCGCGCGCTGGAAAGTTTCCAGGGCACCGGGCGCCGTTTTGACTTCCTCGGCGAATTCCCGCTGGAGCCGGTAAACGGTAAAGCCGGGACGGCGATGCTGGTGGATGATTATGGTCATCACCCAACGGAAGTGGATGCCACGATTAAAGCTGCTCGCGCGGGCTGGCCGGACAAAAATCTGGTAATGCTGTTCCAGCCGCACCGCTTTACGCGTACACGCGATTTGTATGACGACTTTGCCAACGTGCTGACTCAGGTCGATGCGCTGTTGATGCTGGATGTATACGCCGCGGGTGAAGCTGCGATTCCGGGGGCTGACAGCCGCTCGCTGTGCCGTACGATCCGTGGTCGCGGTAAGATCGACCCGATTCTGGTATCCGATCCGGCTCAGGTGGCAGACATGTTGGCGCCGGTATTAACCGGCAACGATCTGATTTTGGTGCAGGGCGCTGGAAATATCGGCAAAATCGCGCGTTCCTTAGCTGAAATCAAACTGAAGCCGCAAAACCCGGAGGAAGAACAACATGGCTGATAAAATCGCGGTCCTGTTAGGGGGAACCTCCGCAGAGCGTGACGTTTCGCTGAATTCCGGCGCGGCCGTACTGGCAGGGTTACGCGAAGGTGGTGTGGATGCTCATCCAATTGACCCAAAAGAGGTTGATGTCACTCTTTTGAAATCGATGGGTTTTCAAAAGGTGTTTATTGCGCTGCACGGTCGTGGTGGTGAAGATGGCACGTTGCAGGGCATGCTGGAGCTGATTGGTCTGCCGTATACCGGTAGTGGCGTCATGGCTTCTGCCATTTCGATGGACAAACTGCGCAGCAAACTGTTGTGGCAGGGGGCTGGTTTACCGGTCGCGCCTTGGGTCGCATTGACTCGCGCTGAATTCGAAAAAGGTCTTAGCGATGAGGTGGTTACGGAGATTTCTGCGTTAGGTTTGCCGCTGATTGTGAAGCCAAGCCGTGAAGGCTCAAGCGTAGGGATGTCAAAAGTTGAAGAAGAAAATGCTTTGCATGGTGCATTAGCATTGGCTTTTCAGCATGATGAAGAAGTACTGATCGAAAAATGGCTCAGTGGCCCGGAATTTACAGTTGCGATGCTTGGTGAAGAAATTTTACCGTCAATACGTATCCAACCCGCGGGAACCTTCTATGATTATGAGGCGAAGTATCTCTCTGATGAGACACAATATTTCTGCCCTGCCGGTCTGGAAGTCGAACAAGAGGCACGTTTACAGGAATTAGTCCTGAAAGCGTGGACCACATTGGGCTGTAAAGGTTGGGGTCGCATTGACGTCATGCTGGACAGCGATGGCCAGTTTTATCTGCTGGAAGCGAATACCTCTCCGGGTATGACCAGCCACAGTCTGGTGCCGATGGCGGCGCGTCAGGCGGGGCTGAGCTTCTCGCAGTTGGTGGTAAGAATTCTGGAGTTGGCGGACTGATATGTCGCAGGCTGCGCTGAACACGCGAAACGGTGATGAAGAAGAAGTAAACTCCTCACGCCGCAATAATGGAACGCGTCTTGCAGGAATATTGTTCCTGCTGACAGTGCTGTGCACCGTGTTTGTCAGCGGCTGGGTAGTGTTGGGATGGATGGAAGATGCGCAACGTTTGCCTTTATCGAAACTGGTGTTAACCGGCGAACGGCATTACACGCGCAATGACGATATTCGTCAGTCCATTCTGGCGCTGGGCGCTCCGGGAACCTTTATGACTCAGGATGTGAACATCATTCAGAGTCAAATTGAACGCCTCCCCTGGATTAAACAGGCGAGCGTCAGAAAGCAATGGCCCGATGAATTGAAGATTCATCTGGTTGAATATGTGCCCATTGCGCGTTGGAATGACCAACATATGGTGGATGCTGAAGGAAATACGTTCAGTGTTCCAACCGGTCGGGCCAATAAGCAGGTATTACCCATGTTGTATGGACCGGAAGGCAGCGCAAGTGAAGTGTTGCAAGGGTTCCGCGATATGGGGCAGGTGCTGGCTAAGGATAGATTCACCCTGAAGGAAGCGGCGATGACCGCTCGTCGTTCCTGGCAGTTGACGCTGAATAACGATATTAAGCTGAATCTGGGCAGGGGCGATACGATAAAACGTTTGGCTCGCTTTGTGGAACTCTACCCGGTTTTACAGCAGCAGGCGCAAACCGATGGCAAACGGATTAGCTACGTTGATTTGCGTTATGACTCAGGAGCGGCAGTAGGCTGGGTTCCCTTGCCTCCTGAGGAATCTAATCAGCAACAGAATCAGGCACAGGCAGAACAACAATGATCAAGGCGACGGACAGAAAACTGGTAGTTGGACTGGAGATTGGCACCGCGAAGGTAGCCGCTTTAGTAGGGGAAGTTCTGCCCGACGGTATGGTCAATATCATTGGCGTGGGCAGTTGCCCATCGCGAGGTATGGATAAAGGCGGGGTGAATGACCTTGAGTCAGTGGTGAAGTGCGTACAGCGCGCCATTGACCAGGCTGAACTGATGGCAGATTGCCAGATTTCCTCGGTGTATCTGGCACTTTCCGGTAAACATATTAGCTGTCAAAATGAAATTGGTATGGTGCCCATTTCCGAAGAGGAAGTGACGCAGGAAGATGTGGAAAACGTAGTACATACGGCAAAATCCGTACGCGTTCGCGATGAACATCGTGTTCTGCACGTTATTCCGCAGGAATACGCCATCGACTACCAGGAAGGCATTAAAAATCCGGTCGGTCTTTCCGGCGTGCGTATGCAGGCAAAAGTCCATCTTATTACCTGCCACAACGACATGGCGAAGAACATTGTCAAAGCCGTTGAACGTTGTGGTCTGAAAGTTGACCAACTGATTTTTGCCGGGTTGGCAGCCAGTTATTCCGTGTTGACGGAAGATGAACGTGAGCTGGGTGTCTGCGTGGTGGATATTGGTGGTGGTACAATGGACATCGCCGTTTATACTGGCGGGGCGTTGCGCCACACTAAAGTGATCCCTTATGCAGGGAATGTAGTGACCAGCGATATCGCGTATGCCTTTGGTACGCCGCCGAGCGATGCTGAAGCCATCAAAGTGCGTCATGGATGCGCGCTGGGCTCCATCGTGGGTAAAGACGAAAGCGTTGAAGTGCCAAGCGTAGGTGGTCGTCCACCGCGTAGCCTGCAACGTCAGACCCTGGCAGAGGTCATTGAGCCGCGTTATACCGAGCTGCTCAACCTGGTCAACGAAGAAATTTTGCAATTACAAGAACAGCTTCGCCAGCAGGGTGTGAAACATCATCTGGCGGCGGGGATTGTGTTAACCGGTGGCGCTGCGCAAATTGAAGGTCTTGCGGCCTGCGCACAGCGCGTGTTCCATACGCAAGTACGTATTGGCGCACCGCTGAATATCACTGGTCTGACGGATTATGCCCAGGAGCCTTATTATTCAACGGCAGTGGGGCTGCTTCACTACGGGAAAGAATCCCATTTGAGTGGTGAGGCTGAAGTTGAAAAACGCGTTACGGCATCAGTTGGCTCGTGGATCAAACGACTCAATAGCTGGCTGCGAAAAGAGTTTTAATTTTTAAAGAGACCAACGCACATTAACGGTCTCAGGCGACAGGCACAACGGAGAGAGAAACTATGTTTGAACCTATGGAACTAACCAATGACGCGGTGATTAAAGTCATCGGCGTCGGCGGCGGCGGCGGTAATGCCGTTGAACACATGGTGCGCGAGCGCATCGAAGGTGTTGAATTCTTCGCGGTGAATACCGACGCTCAGGCGTTGCGTAAAACGGCGGTTGGACAGACCATTCAGATTGGTAGCGGCATCACCAAAGGTCTGGGCGCGGGTGCAAACCCGGAAGTAGGCCGTAATGCGGCAGACGAAGACCGTGAAGCTCTGCGTGCAGCGCTTGACGGCGCAGACATGGTGTTTATCGCAGCAGGCATGGGCGGCGGTACCGGTACCGGTGCAGCGCCAGTGGTTGCTGAAGTAGCAAAAGATTTAGGTATTCTGACCGTAGCTGTAGTGACTAAGCCTTTCAACTTTGAAGGTAAGAAGCGTATGGCATTCGCGGAACAGGGTATCACCGAGCTGTCCAAACATGTGGACTCTCTGATCACTATTCCGAATGACAAGCTGCTGAAAGTGCTGGGGCGCGGAATCTCCCTGCTGGATGCGTTTGGCGCAGCGAACGACGTGCTGAAAGGCGCAGTCCAGGGTATCGCTGAACTGATTACTCGTCCGGGCCTGATGAACGTCGACTTTGCAGACGTGCGCACCGTGATGTCCGAAATGGGCTACGCGATGATGGGGTCAGGCGTGGCAAGCGGTGAAGACCGTGCAGAAGAAGCGGCTGAAATGGCTATCTCTTCTCCGCTGCTGGAAGACATCGATCTGTCTGGCGCGCGCGGCGTGCTGGTCAACATTACTGCGGGCTTCGACCTGCGTCTGGATGAGTTCGAAACCGTCGGTAACACGATTCGTGCCTTTGCATCGGATAATGCGACCGTGGTTATCGGTACCTCCCTGGACCCGGATATGAACGACGAACTGCGCGTCACCGTTGTTGCGACTGGAATTGGTATGGACAAACGTCCTGAAATCACTCTGGTGACCAACAAGCAGGTACAGCAGCCGGTAATGGATCGCTACCAGCAGCACGGCATGGCGCCGTTGACGCAAGAGCAGAAACCGGTAGCGAAAGTGGTTAACGACAATACGCCGCAAACCACCAAAGAGCCGGATTATCTGGATATCCCAGCATTCCTGCGTAAGCAAGCTGATTAAGAATTAGCTGGAATTTGGGAATTGTGGCTCTTTGTGCTAAACTGGCCCACCGAATGTATAGTACACTTCGGTTGGATAGGTAATTTGGCGAGATTATACGATGATCAAACAAAGGACTCTTAAACGTATCGTTCAGGCGACTGGCGTCGGTTTGCATACCGGCAAAAAAGTCACCCTGACATTACGCCCTGCGCCGGCCAACACCGGGGTCATCTATCGTCGCACCGACTTGAATCCTCCGGTAGATTTCCCGGCCGATGCCAAATCTGTGCGTGATACCATGCTCTGTACGTGTCTGGTCAATGAGCATGATGTACGGATTTCAACCGTAGAGCACCTTAATGCTGCTCTGGCGGGTTTAGGTATCGATAACATCGTTATTGAAGTTAACGCACCGGAAATCCCGATCATGGATGGCAGTGCCGCTCCGTTCGTTTATCTGCTGCTTGATGCAGGTATTGAAGAACTGAGCAGCGCCAAAAAATTTGTTCGCATCAAAGAGACCGTTCGTGTCGAAGATGGCGATAAGTGGGCTGAGTTTAAGCCGTATAATGGTTTTACGTTGGATTTCACCATCGACTTTAACCATCCGGCGATCGACTCCAGCACGCAGCGCTACGCGATGAACTTCTCTGCGGATGCGTTCATGCGTCAGATCAGCCGTGCGCGTACTTTCGGCTTCATGCGTGATATCGAATATCTGCAGTCCCGCGGCCTGTGCCTGGGCGGCAGCTTCGATTGTGCCATCGTTGTTGACGATTATCGCGTATTGAACGAAGACGGCCTGCGTTTTGAAGATGAATTCGTTCGTCACAAAATGCTCGACGCGATCGGTGACTTGTTCATGTGTGGTCACAACATTATTGGTGCATTTACCGCGTATAAATCCGGTCATGCATTGAATAACAAACTGCTCCAGGCGGTCCTGGCAAAACAGGAAGCCTGGGAATATGTGACCTTCCAGGACGATGCAGAACTGCCGTTGGCGTTCAAAGCACCATCGACCGTACTGGCATAACGACATACGCTGTCGCATAAATTCGACTGGTAAATCTGGCACTCTCTCCGGCCAGGTGAGCCAGTCGTTTTTTTATCTTCCGAGTGCAAACCACCTTATCTGAAGCGACTTTTTCCCCACAGGTAGATTAAAATACCGTTCGATCGCTGCTTTCTTAAGCATATTTACCCGCGACTTGCTGTCATTACTGCTGTGGTGCGAACGCATTAATGGTAAGATTTGTGCGCAAAAAATGGTTTTGCATTTGTAACCCCAAACGCAGGGTATATCAGGTGGCAATAACGTGAGTGGAATACTGACGCGCTGGCGACAGTTAGGCAGACGGTACTTCTGGCCGCATCTCCTGTTGGGGATGGTCGCGGCTAGTTTTGGCCTGCCCGCGCTCGGTAATGCTGCTGAACCTAATACTCCCGCGAAGGCGACCGCCAGCAATCACGATCAAGGTGCTAAAGTTAACTTTAGCCAGCTTGCTTTGCTGGAAGCGACCAATCGGCGCCCAAATTTTACCGTCGATTACTGGCATCAACATGCCATTCGTACGGTTATCCGCCATCTTTCTTTTGCCATGGCACCTCAGGCGTTGCCCGTTGCCGAAGAGCCATTGCCAATCCAGGCGCACCATCTTGCGTTACTGAATACGCTCAGCGCGATGCTGACGCAAGAAGGCACTCCGCCCGCGACAGTAAGTCGCGTGACATACGCACACTTTACCTCTCAGGCCGCGTTTAGCGTTCCGGTCTGGATCAGCCAGCTGCAGGGTATCCGCGCTGGTCCTCAACGCCTCAGCTAAAAAAGAACCTTCCAACTTATAATTTTTGACTCCGCACCGCGGGGCGTTTGAGATTTTATTATGCTAATCAAATTATTAACGAAAGTATTCGGTAGCCGTAACGAGCGTACGCTGCGTCGTATGCGTAAAGTGGTCAATGTCATCAATGCGATGGAACCGGAGATGGAAAAACTCTCCGATGATGAACTGAAAGCGAAGACCGCTGAATTCCGCGCCCGTCTGGAAAAAGGTGCCAGCGTTGAGAGCCTGATCCCGGAAGCGTTCGCAGTAGTGCGTGAAGCGAGTAAGCGCGTGTTCGGTATGCGTCACTTCGACGTTCAGCTGCTGGGCGGTATGGTGCTTAACGATCGCTGCATCGCGGAAATGCGTACTGGTGAAGGTAAAACCCTGACCGCGACGCTGCCAGCCTACCTGAACGCATTAAGCGGGAAGGGCGTACACGTGGTTACCGTGAACGACTATCTGGCTCAGCGTGATGCCGAAAATAACCGCCCGCTGTTTGAATTCCTCGGCATGACCGTTGGTATCAACATGTCTGGCCTGCCTGCGCCAGCCAAGCGTGAAGCCTATAACGCCGATATTACTTACGGTACCAATAACGAATACGGCTTTGACTACCTGCGTGACAACATGGCGTTTAGTCCGGAAGAGCGTGTTCAACGTAAGCTGCACTATGCGCTGGTCGATGAAGTCGACTCCATCCTGATCGATGAAGCGCGTACGCCGCTGATCATTTCCGGCCCGGCTGAAGACAGCTCGGAAATGTACAAAAAAGTTAATAAAATCATCCCGCACCTGATCCGTCAGGAGAAGGAAGATTCCGACACGTTCCAGGGCGAAGGCCACTTCTCTGTTGATGAGAAAGCGCGCCAGGTTAACCTGACCGAGCGTGGTCTGGTACTGATTGAAGAGCTGCTGGTTAACGAAGGCATTATGGACGAGGGCGAGTCACTGTACTCTCCTGGTAACATTATGCTGATGCACCACGTGACTGCCGCACTGCGTGCGCACGTGCTGTTTACCCGCGACGTAGATTACATCGTGAAAGACGGCGAAGTTATCATCGTCGATGAACACACCGGTCGTACCATGCAGGGGCGTCGCTGGTCCGATGGTCTGCACCAGGCTGTTGAAGCTAAAGAAGGCGTAGAGATCCAGAACGAGAACCAGACGCTGGCATCTATTACCTTCCAGAACTACTTCCGTTTGTACGAAAAACTGGCCGGTATGACCGGTACAGCCGACACTGAAGCGTTTGAATTTAGCTCCATCTACAAACTGGATACCGTGGTTGTGCCGACCAACCGTCCGATGATCCGTAAGGATTTACCGGATCTGGTGTACATGACCGAAGCGGAAAAAATTCAGGCGATCATTGAAGATATTAAAGAGCGTACTGCAAATGGCCAGCCGGTACTGGTAGGTACTATCTCCATTGAAAAATCGGAAGTAGTGTCTAACGAGCTGAGCAAAGCGGGTATCAAACACAACGTTCTGAACGCCAAGTTCCACGCCAACGAAGCTGCAATCGTCGCCCAGGCGGGTTATCCGTCAGCCGTGACTATCGCGACGAACATGGCAGGTCGTGGTACCGATATCGTGCTGGGCGGTAGCTGGCAGGCGGAAGTTGCCGAGCTGGAAAACCCAACTCCGGAACAAATCGCGCAGATTAAAGCCGAGTGGCAGGTTCGCCATGACGCGGTATTAGCAGCCGGTGGCTTGCATATTATCGGTACCGAGCGTCACGAATCTCGCCGTATCGATAACCAGCTGCGTGGTCGTTCGGGCCGTCAGGGTGATGCGGGCTCTTCCCGTTTCTATCTGTCGATGGAAGATGCGCTGATGCGTATTTTTGCCTCTGACCGCGTGTCAGGCATGATGCGTAAACTGGGTATGAAGCCTGGCGAAGCCATTGAACACCCATGGGTGACCAAAGCAATTGCTAACGCGCAGCGTAAAGTGGAAAGCCGCAACTTCGATATTCGTAAGCAGTTGCTGGAATATGATGACGTCGCCAACGACCAGCGTCGTGCTATCTACACCCAGCGTAACGAACTGCTGGACGTAACTGATGTTAGCGAAACCATCAACAGCATCCGCGAAGATGTCTTCAAAGCAACTATTGATGCCTATATTCCGCCGCAGTCTCTGGAGGAAATGTGGGATATCCCGGGTCTGCAGGAACGTCTGAAAAACGACTTCGATCTTGAGATGCCGATTTCAGAGTGGCTGGATAAAGAGCCTGAGCTGCACGAAGAAACGCTGCGTGAACGTATCCTGGCAAACGCCATCGAAGTTTATCAGCGTAAAGAGGAAGTTGTGGGCGCGGAGATGATGCGTCACTTCGAAAAAGGCGTGATGCTGCAAACTCTCGACTCCCTGTGGAAAGAGCACCTTGCTGCGATGGACTATCTGCGCCAGGGTATCCACCTGCGTGGTTATGCGCAAAAAGATCCGAAGCAGGAATACAAGCGTGAATCTTTCTCTATGTTTGCGTCAATGCTGGAATCACTGAAATACGAAGTGATCAGCACCCTGAGCAAAGTTCAGGTGCGTATGCCTGAAGAAGTCGAAGCTATGGAGCAGCAGCGTCGTGAAGAAGCTGAGCGCTTAGCGCAGATGCAGCAATTGAGCCATAAAGGCGACGATTCTGCCGCGGCAGAAGAGCTGGCAGCACAAACTGGCGATCGTAAAGTGGGTCGTAACGATCCGTGTCCTTGCGGCTCTGGCAAAAAATACAAACAGTGCCACGGCCGTCTGAGCTAAGAAAATAACTTACTGAAAAGGCGCAGAATTCTGCGCCTTTTTTATGGACGATAAAGATGAAAATACTGCAAATCGCCGTCGGGATTATTCGTAATCATCAACATGAAATTTTTATCACCCAGCGTGCGGCTGATGCCCACATGGCCAATAAGCTGGAGTTCCCCGGCGGGAAAATTGAAGCGGGCGAAACACCGGAGCAGGCGCTGATTCGCGAGCTACAGGAAGAAGTGGGGATCACGCCGACTCAAAGCTCATTGTTCGAAAAGCTGGAGTATCAGTTTCCGGACAGGCATATCACTCTGTGGTTCTGGCTGGTTGAAAGCTGGGAAGGCGAGCCGTGGGGAAAAGAGGGGCAACCGGCGCAGTGGATTGCGCAAGATGCTCTGAATGCGCAGGATTTCCCGCCCGCGAATGAACCGGTCATTGAAAAGCTGATAGCTGGCTAATGGTGCTGTAGGCCGGATAAGGCAACGCCGCATCCGGCAAATTATGGCGGGGGCGCTACGCTTGCCCGCCCTACGTTTTAGTTCGTAGGCCTGATAAGCGCAGCGCCATCAGGCAAAACAACATAAAATGCCGGATGCGGCGTTGCCTAATCCGACCTACCGTTTTAGCAGAATTACTTCTGCTCTTCACTCCAGTCGTCGCTTTCTGACAGATCGCCAGAGCTTGGGATGCGTTTCTCTTCTGCGGCCCACTCTCCCAGATCGATTAACTGGCAGCGCTTGCTGCAGAATGGGCGAAACGGACTGACCTCAGCCCATACTACAGGCTTGCCGCAGGTTGGGCAGTTGACGATGGTTTGTTCAGACATGTTGACTCCTTAACAGCACGCCAGTTCAAAATCGAGGCGCTCAGGCACCTGACCATTCTCGCTATCCAGCGGCATAAAGCGGATGGCAAAACGGCTCTTATGACCAGAAATTTGCGGATAAAGCAGCGAATCAAGCGGCAGCTGTAAGCGCAGCAGATCTGCATCTTCGCCGTTGTCCTGATAAAAACCATTCAGGCTGGTTTGCTTACGAAACGGCGCTGAGTTGCGAATTAAATCCAGTACCAGCGACAGCGCCTGATTGAGCGGATTCAGGCTGGCAAGCCAGGTTTCAACCTGCGCGTTACGATGCGACTGTACCAGGTGTAACCAGATATGCAGGGTCGGCAGATCGAAACTGCAGCACCCGCCAGGAATACTTAAACGCTGACGGACGAGACCAATCAGACGATCTTCGCGCAGCGTCTGTCCAATACGCGGGGCAGAAATCAGAATGCTACCTGCACTTTTTAACTGCTGACGCAAAGAGTCGATTCTGCTTTGATCAACGCCGGGAACTTCGACCCAGGCCTGGAGTTTACGCTGCTGTCGTTCCAGTTCCTTGAGGAGTTCGGTGCGGACTTCGCCGCGTTCAAATACATCCAGTAAATCTCCGATATTGCGGAAAAAATGCAGAGCGCCGGCATGGTCAGCAATGGGCAAATTAACGGAGAGCTGTTGGATTAAAAACTCAATGCGCAGCCATGTGCGCATCTTCTCATTGAGAGGGTGTTCAAAAAGGACCTGGGTGTGCATTACGGTTTTTCCTGTGAGACAAACTGCGACGCGCATTGCAAATAGAGCGCGTGCAGGCGGGCGACATCCGAGGCGATGGCTTCCGGTGCGCCATTATTATCAATAACATCGTCTGCCACGGCCAGCCGCGCTTCACGCGTTGCCTGGGCAGCAAGAATTTGTTCAACATGCTCACGCGTGACGTCATCACGCTGCATGGTGCGTCTGAGCTGGGTTTCGGGGGTGACATCCACCACGAGTACGCGGTCGGCTTTTTTATACAGCGAATTTTCCACCAGCAAAGGGACAACCCATAGCAGATAAGGAGAGGTTGCTTGCTGAAACTGACGCTGAGTTTCCTGCTGAATAAGCGGATGGAGCAGGGCATTCAGCCAGCTTTTCTCCTCAGGATTGGAAAAAATGCGTTCGCGTAAAATGCGTCGCTGCAACGATCCGTCTGCGGCTATAACGTCGGAACCAAAATGTTCTTCGATCGCCTTAAGAGCAGGTGTGCCGGGTTCAACCACCTGGCGCGCAATAATATCTGCATCAATAACGTTTATTCCGAGGTCAGCGAACGCATTCGCAACGGTGCTTTTACCACTGCCAATGCCGCCGGTTAAGGCTACCGTATACCTCATAGATGCCGATCCTGGAGTTTAAGTTTGATTATCAAACAGTTAAAAGTTATGCGTGCGAAGGCGAGGCTGCTGCAGGATTAACCTACTATTCGCCAGGTAAATTTATGGGATTGTAGCGTAAAAAAAGAGAATTTCGCAGTCTTGCGCGGCATTGATTAGTGCGTATGATAGCGTCACTGGAGTTGTGAGTTTCGATTTTTCGCCATTAACCCCAGGAATCCGCACATGCGTATCGAAGAAGATCTGAAGTTAGGTTTCAAAGACGTTCTTATCCGCCCTAAGCGTTCTACTCTCAAAAGCCGTTCCGATGTTGAGCTGGAACGTCAATTTACCTTTAAGCATTCAGGTCAGACCTGGTCCGGCGTACCTATTATTGCCGCGAACATGGACACTGTCGGGACGTTTGCCATGGCAACGGCACTGGCATCCTTCGACATCCTGACCGCTGTGCACAAACACTATTCTGTTGAAGACTGGGCCGCCTTCATCGCAGAGAGCTCTGCCGATGTGCTCAAACACGTAATGGTTTCAACCGGTACGTCTGATGCAGATTTCGAAAAAACTAAACAGATTCTGGCGCTCAACCCCGCGCTGAACTTTATCTGCATTGATGTGGCCAATGGCTACTCAGAGCATTTTGTTCAGTTCGTGTCGAAAGCGCGTGAAGCATGGCCGACAAAAACGATCTGTGCGGGCAATGTGGTCACCGGTGAAATGTGTGAAGAGCTGGTGCTCTCCGGTGCTGATATTGTCAAAGTCGGCATTGGCCCAGGTTCAGTATGTACCACACGTGTAAAAACCGGCGTTGGCTATCCACAGCTTTCTGCAGTTATTGAATGCGCCGATGCAGCCCACGGTCTGGGTGGCATGATTGTCAGCGACGGCGGTTGCACAATGCCGGGTGACGTGGCAAAAGCGTTCGGTGGCGGCGCAGACTTCGTGATGCTCGGCGGCATGCTGGCTGGTCATGAAGAAAGTGGCGGCAAAATTGTTGAAGAGAACGGTGAGAAATTCATGCTGTTCTACGGTATGAGCTCTGAATCTGCAATGACGCGTCACGTAGGTGGTGTTGCACAGTACCGCGCTGCAGAAGGTAAGACCGTCAAGCTGCCACTGCGCGGCCCGGTTGATAATACCGCTCGCGATATCCTCGGCGGCCTGCGTTCTGCTTGCACCTATGTAGGCGCATCCCGTCTGAAAGAGCTGACCAAACGTACAACGTTTATTCGTGTACAGGAACAAGAAAACCGTGTTTTCAATAGCCTGTAAGAACAGCTAGTTCTGTGAAATGCCGGATGGCGTTACGCCGCCATCCGGCATTTGAATTTATCCCACTCCGCTCATCGCATCTCCCAAATGGAAAATCGGTAAATACATCGCGACGACTAGGGTACCGATGATAAGCCCCGTAATGATCAGCAACGCAGGCTCAAGTAATGCAGCCAAATTCTCAGCCTGAGCCAGGGTTTTATCGCCATGGTGATGAGCAAGATTGCGCAGCATTGCATCCAGCGAGCCGGAAGCTTCACCAGTTCTGACCAGCTGTATACACAATGGGCTGAATTCATCACTATTTTTAAGCGCTAACCAGATCGGTTTTCCAGCGCTGATATCCTGCTGAACCAGTGCTAAACGTTGCGACCAGAAAGGGTTAGCCAGCGTTTCGGTAACGCTCTCAAGACCCTGCAAAAAGGGAATGCCCGCATTTTGCGTTAACGCCAGAACAGTGAATATCTGCGTGAGTTTTTGCCCTCTCACCATCGGCCCTATGACCGGGAGGCTGAGCAGCAATTTCTGGCGCAGAATGAGCCAGTACGGTTTCTGCTTTATCAAATGATGTGTGGCAACTGCTACCAGGCCAAGTGCTACCGTCAGCCATCCCCATTGGCTGCTACAGTGTGCGATGGTAATAATCCACTGAGTGAGCGCCGGTAGCGGGGTGTTGAACGTTTGGTAGATAGCGGCAAACTCAGGGAGTACAAACTGCAGCATCGCAAATACGACCATCACTGCCATTGTTATGATGATGATCGGATAGCGCAGGGCTTTTCTAACTTTATCAGCAAGTTGCTGTTGTTTCTTTTGCTGGTGGGCGAGCTCAAAACAGCAGTCGTCCAGCTTACCCGTAAGCTCTCCGGTGCGGATCATTGCCTGGTAAAGGGGCGGAAAAACGTGTTGCCATTGTGATAACGAGGTGGAGAGGGTAATGCCCTGTTCCATATCGTAAGCCAGCGTACGCAGTAGCGCCTGCCATTGACTGCTGGGATGCTGTTCAGCAAGCAGAGCTAGCCCTGTTGAGAGCGTTAACCCTGCCTTTAGTAATGTCGCCAACTGGTGTATGGTTTCGGCACTTCTTGTACGGCTCCAGTGCGAGGTTTTGACACGCATACGTTTAATGCGCAGCGGCGTAATCTGTTGTTTCTCAAGAGCCAGCATCAATGACGGTCGGGTATCGGCCCATAGTGTGCCTTCCAGCGATTTACCTTCGTTGTTAATACCTTGCCAGCGCCAAAGCTGTTTAGTGGACATGAGGCATGCCCAGTACACGAATCAGCTCTTCAAATGTCGTTAACCCTTGCTCGACGGCCTGACAGCCATTCTCGAATAGCGTTCTCATTCCTGATTGCTGAGCATCAGACTCCACTTCGTCTACGGATGTGCCACTGGCAATACTCTGACGTAATGCCGGAGTAACAGGGAGCACTTCAAACAATGCAGCACGACCATAAAATCCGTGATAACAATGTTTACAGCCAGGGGCCTGCCAATTCGGTAGTGGTGTAGGCCAGACAGCTTTCGGGAGCGTGATAGGCGTACTCTGACGTTGTCGGCAATGGGGGCACAACTTTCTGACCAACCGCTGTGCAATAACGAGCGTCAGCGCGGAGGCGATCATCCAGCGTGCGACACCCATTTGTTGCAGGCGCACCAGCGTTTCACTGGTGGAATTGGTATGCAGCGTAGAAAGAACCAGATGGCCGGTTTGCGCGGCTTTAAGGGCTATTTCGGCCGTTTCGCCATCGCGGATTTCACCCACCATGATAATGTCGGGATCCTGGCGCAGCAGAGCACGTAAGACTCCCTGAAAAGTCAGGCCGGCACGTGGGTGAATTTGCGTCTGGTTGAGACCTGCGATCGGGATCTCTACCGGATCTTCCACGCTACAAAGATTCACATCCGGGGTGTTTCGGGTTTGCAGCGCACTGTACAGCGTGACCGTTTTGCCGCTTCCGGTAGGCCCGGTAACCAGAATCAGCCCCTGAGGCTGCTGCAAGGCTTGCGAAAATGCGGCCAGCTGCGCGTCTTGCATTCCCAGCGCGGCGATCTCCAGTGACTGATCGACCTGATGAAGTAGCCGCAACACGACCTTTTCGCCGTAGCGACAGGGCAGGGTGGCGATGCGAAACGAGACCGGCTCTCCTGAAATCTCAACGGTAAATTGTCCGTCTTGTGGAAGCCGATGCTCGGCGATATCCAGGCTGCCTAATACTTTTAACCTTGCGGTGATGGCAATGCCCATCTCGGTCGTGACTTCCGGTAAAGCGTGAAGCACGCCATCTACGCGTAATCTGATTCGATAGTGATTTTCCTCGGGTTCAAAATGAATATCAGAAGCCCGTTGCGTCAGAGCGGAATGAAACGTCTGATTCAGCAAGTCTGCTGCGCTGGCGCTGCTTTTCGTGACCACTGCCGGGAGCATTGTCTGAGGTGTATGTGTGTGGCCTTCCATTTGCTGACGTGTCCAGCAGACAATGTCGATGCGCCGGGTGGTGGCAAAATGCAGCGCATCCAGCAGCTCGTGTGATGGGGCGTCTACGACGGCGATATGCACCACTTCATTGTCTGCATCCAGTAATATTGCCTGATAACGTTGGCATAGCGCCGTAAGTTGGGTGGTGTTCATCTCTATTCCTTAGTGGGTATCAAAGCGGAAAACGTCTTCACAGGCCTGCTGCAATGCGCTGTCGTTCTGGATGACGCAGTTTCGGTTCCAACCGGTAATGCCGTTGGCATTGTCCCAACCTGGCGTCATGGTGATACTTAGCCCGTTCAGGCTTTCCTGCCCACTAAGACTGACAACTCCCTTTTCAACGCTCATGGCTGAGACGTAACGGGTAGTTGTTGGAGAGGGAATACCATTCGTTCCGGCATCGCAGGTATCTGTTCCGCCATGCTCCAGTGCACAGAGCTCAACTGCCGTGCGATAGGGGACAAAGGTTTGCAGCATGTCTGTCAGCGCGGCTTTGCGCAGATAGTTTTGATATGCCGGAATGCCGATGGCGCTAAGGATGGCAATAATGCCAATTACCACCATGAGTTCGATAAGTGTAAAGCCTCGTTGCTTGTTCATCGTTCGCTCCTTGAGTTTGCTGGCGCTACTTTGGCAAACCGACGGGAGGACGACGAGAGACAAAAAACAAAACGGGAAAGTGGGTTCAGAGGATTTTTACGAAATTACAGAGTCAGACAATGTATTTGCGAAGAGACTCGAAGAAACTGCCGGATGGAGGTGTAAATGCCGTATCCGGCTTACAGAATAAACTTGTGTAGTAGGCCCGATAAGCGAAGCGTCATCGGGCAATACAATCAGCAATTAGCGAAATCGCATGGAGAGATCGAGTGCGCGAACATGTTTGGTCAGTGCGCCAACGGAGATAAAGTCGACACCGGTTTCGGCAAATTCGCGCAGCGTTTCATGGGTGACGTTGCCCGACACTTCCAGACGCGCCTGGCCGTTGGTGCGTTTTACCGCTTCGCGCATTTGGTCAGTTTCGAAGTTATCGAGCATGATGATGTCGGCCCCGGCTTTCAGCGCGTCGTCCAGCTCATCCAGGCTTTCTACTTCGACTTCAACCGGCACATCCGGGTGCAACCAGAAGGCTTTTTCGACGGCCTGACGTACCGAGCCGGAAGCAATAATGTGGTTTTCTTTTATCAGGAAGGCGTCGGAGAGCCCCAAACGATGATTCGCGCCGCCGCCGCACAATACGGCGTATTTTAGCGCGGTACGCAGTCCCGGCAGTGTTTTACGCGTATCCAGCAGTTGGGTCTTGGTTCCCACTAACAGGTCGACGTATTTACGCACTTCGCTCGCTACACCTGAAAGCGTCTGCACAAAATTCAGCGCAGTACGTTCACCGGTCAGTAAAACGCGGGAAGGGCCGTCCAGTTCAAACAGCGGCTGATTGGCCTTTATGCTGTCGCCATCTTCGACATGCCAGGTGATGTTGACATCATCGCCAGCCAGCTGAATAAAGACCTCTTCCACCCAACGTTTTCCACAAAAAACGCCATCTTCGCGGGTGATTACGGTGGCATGGGAGCGCATGTCTTCGGGTAAAAGCTGTGCGGTAATATCGTTATTGGCATCAACTTCTCCGCCTAAATCTTCACGCAGCGCCTGAGCTACAGCGGCAGGGATATCCAGATTTATGCGTTCCAACAGCGCGTCACGTCGGTAGTCAGGGTTATAGCGGCGAGGCGGCATGATAAAACTCCAAATAGCTAACGAATCATAAGGTGGAAACATGCTACCCTGAACCAGATATGAGCACCACCAATAAGGAGATTCTGCATGTTGTTAGACGAGGGCTGGCTGGCAGAGGCGCGACGCGTTCCCTCTCCGCATTACGATTGCCGCCCGGATGACGAAAACCCTTCTCTGCTGGTGGTGCATAATATCAGCCTGCCGCCCGGCGAGTTTGGCGGCCCGTGGATAGACGCGCTGTTTACGGGCACGATTAATCCCAACGCCCATCCTTATTTTGCCGGGATCGCCCATCTGCGTGTTTCGGCCCATTGTTTGATTCGCCGTGACGGTGAAATCGTGCAATATGTGCCTTTTGATAAACGCGCCTGGCATGCGGGTGTGTCGAGCTATCAAGGGCGAGAACGCTGTAATGATTTTTCAATTGGTATTGAGTTGGAAGGGACGGATACGCTGGCCTATACCGATGCGCAGTATCAGCAACTGGCTGCCGTGACGAATACTCTGATTACGCGTTATCCGGCCATTGCTAACAACATGACAGGACATTGCAATATTGCGCCCGAGCGTAAGACCGATCCCGGGCCGTCCTTTGACTGGGCAAGGTTCCGCGCCCTGGTCACCCCCTCGTCGCACAAGGAGATGACATGACGCTGTTTACAACATTATTGGTGTTGATTGTTGAACGCCTGTTTAAGCTGGGTGAGCACTGGCAGCTTGATCACCGGATTGAAGCTTTTTTCCGCCGGATTAAGCATTTCTCGATGATGCGTACGGTAGGCATGACTCTTATTGCGATGGGAGTGACATTTCTGCTACTGCGCGCACTTCATGGGCTGTTGTTTAATGTTCCGTTGCTGGTGGCGTGGATCTTAATTGGCTTGCTGTGCATCGGTGCTGGCAAGGCGCGCCTTCACTATCACGCTTACCTGAACGCGGCTGCTCGCGATGATGCTCACGCCCGTGATGCGATGGCCAGCGAGCTGACGCTTATCCATGGGGTTCCGCCGGACTGCGATGAGCGTGAATTCTTGCGCGAACTGCAGAACGCGCTGTTATGGAACAACTTCCGCTTTTATCTGGCACCGTTATTTTGGCTGATTGTCGGTGGTCCGTGGGGACCTGTGACGCTGGTTGGTTATGCTTTTTTACGTGCCTGGCAGTCCTGGCTGGCGCGCTATCAGACACCGCACCAGCGTCTGCAATCAGGTATTGATGCGATCCTGCATGTGCTGGATTGGATCCCGGTGCGTCTGGCGGGCGTGGTCTATGCGTTGCTGGGACACGGCGAGAAAGCGCTGCCGGCCTGGTTTGCCTCGCTTGCGGATCTGCACACATCGCAATATCAGGTGCTTACGCGTCTGGCGCAGTTCTCGCTGGCGCGTGAACCGCACACCGATAAAGTCGAAACGCCAAAAGCCGCCGTTTCGCTGGCGAAGAAAACCTCGTTTGTGGTGGTGGTGGTTATTGCGGTGCTCACCATTTATGGGGCATTAGTATAGCGTTGTGCCGGATGGCGCTAACGCTTATCCGGCCTACAATGAAAAAACGTGTAGGCCCGGTAAGCGTTAGCGCCACCGGGCAGTGCAACGGTTTAGTTCGTATCAGCAGGCGGCACGCCAAAATCTGGCATGCCGTTTTCGTCCCAACGCACGAGCTTCAGACGAGTGTGGCGGTTTGGGTCGTACAGCGGATCGCCCTCGATTTCGGTGTAGTTTCTCGCGTGATACACCAGCACATCTTCACCTTCCGGCGTTTGTGTAAAGCTGTTGTGTCCTGGCCCAAACTGGCGGTTTTCATAACTGGTGGTAAAGACCGGGCGCGGTGATTTGTGCCAGTTCTGTGGGTTGAGCGGATCGGCGTTGAGGTCAATCCACAATAATCCCATACAGTAGTTCTCATCGGTGGCGCTGGCGGAATAGCTGATAAACAGCTTATCGCCATGAACCATGACGGCAGGACCTTCGTTGACCCAAAAACCCCGGCATTCCCAGTCATACTCAGGGTGGCTTAGCATGATCGGCTCGCCTTTAATCGTCCATGGATTTTCCAGCTCTGCGAGATAGATATTGGAGTTTCCGGCGATATCGGGAGACTTCTGCGCCCAGAGGTACCACTGTTTTCCCTGATGGTTAAAGGTGGTGGCATCAAGCGCAAAGGTATCAAACTGCGTTTTAATCTGACCTTTCTCCGTCCACTGCCCGGTCAACGGATCGGCGTCGGCACATTCGAGCGCAAACATGCGATGCTGGAACATCCCCAGCTTGTCGAGCGACTGTGTGTGGGTGGCAGCAAAATAGATGTACCACTTGCCTGCCAGATGATGGATTTCGGGTGCCCAGATGAGTTGGCTCATGGGGCCGCTTTCTGGTTTGCGCCAGACGACAACCGGGGCGGCGGTGCGCAACCCCTCCAGCGAGTCGGCCCGGCGTATCTCCAGTCGGTCATATTCGGGTACTGAAGCAATGAAATAATAGTGGCTACCGTCACGTAAGATAAACGGATCGGCACGCTGTTCAATAAAGGGATTTGGCCACTGATTCATTAGGCTTTCCTTACGGTTTCAGTCGTTTTTATATCGTGGTATTCATTCAGTTCACGGTAGTTGGCGCGGCGCTTTTCTAAATCTGTCTGGATTTGCTGCATAAACTCGCGGTCAACTTTAAGCAGACGAACCACGCCTGCGGTAATCAGGTAGCCTACGCCCGGTATGATGGTAAACAGCAGCATAATACCGTTAATGGCAGAGTCGCTTTGCGCTTTCGCCCCAGCGTCGTAGCCGTACCAGGATAGCAGGAAGCCGACCATCGCTCCGGCAATCGCCAGGCCCAGTTTCAGGAAGAACAGGTTACTGGAGAAGCTGATTCCGGTGATGCGTTTACCGGTTTTCCACTCGCCATAGTCATCGACATCCGCCATCAGCGACCAGTGCAGCGGAGAAGGAATTTGGTGCAGGATGTTGAGCAGGAAGTAGAGCACCATAATCATCATGGTTGCTTTCGGATCGAAGAAGTAAAACGCGGCAGAGAAAATCGCCAGGATAATATTGGTCCAGAAGAAGACTTTCAGTTTGCACCAGCGATCGGTTAATACCTTCGCCAGCATACTGCCGATCATCATGCCGACCACACCAAGACTGATAAACAGCGTTGCGAACTGCGTGCTTTGCTGCATAACCCAGGTCACGTAGTACATGGTGGCAGCCATGCGAATAAAGCCCGGACAGACGTTGCACAGTGTTAACAGCAGAATTTTTACCCACTGATCGTTCTTCCACACGTCTTTCAGATCGGCTTTTAAATCATCATTGGTCTGGACAGCAGGGCGGACGCGTTCACGGACCGTAGCGAAGCAAAACAGGAACATACACATGCCGATGAAAGCCAGAACCGCCATCGCCATCTGATATCCTTTGGCTTTGTCTTCCCCGCCGAACCAGTCGGCCATTGGCAGCAAGGTGAGGGACAGCAGCAGGGTTGCAATGCCTACCAACACAAAGCGATATGACTGGCAGGCGACGCGTTCCTTCGGATCGTTGGTGATGACGCTGCCGAGCGAGCAGTAGGGAATGTTGATCGCTGTATAAGTAATAGATAGCAGGAAGTAGGTAACGAACGCATAGATAACTTTGCTGTTATAGGTCCACTCAGGGGTGGTAAACATTAGTACGCTGAATAATGCGTACGGGAAAGCCATCCATAAAAGCCATGGACGAAATCGACCATATTTACTACGGGTGCGGTCGGCCATCGCGCCCATTATAGGGTCGGTAACGGCATCGATAACGCGTACTGAGAGCAGTAATACGCCGACCAGTGCAGGTGCCAGACCAAAAATGTCTGTGTAAAAATAGTTAACAAACAACATGATGGCGCCAAAGATGATGTTGCATCCGGCGTCGCCCATTCCATAGCCGATCTTTTCTTTCACCGTGAGCTTACTGGTTTCCATCAACTGCTCTCCATTAATGAGATATGGAGAGAATTATTGTCCGGCACTGGTGTTTTTGCGTTGCAGGATAACGCCGCTGATATGGACTAAACAGTCGTGAGTGGGAAAGTGTGAGACAGGTAACAACCCCCACCTGACGCAGGTGGGGGGAGGGGGGATTAATGCGCTTTAACCGCGCCGGCCGTTTTCTGTTTACACAGGTAGCCGATGCCAAGAATGGCAATCCATACAGGGATTAAGTATACCGAGATCGCCATGCCCGGCGTCATCAGCATAATCACCAGTACTGCAGCCATGAAAATCAGGCACACCCAGTTACCCAGCGGATAGAGCAGCGCCGGGAAGCGGGTGGTAACACCCTGCTGCTGTTTGGCTTTGCGGAACTTCATGTGCGCCAGGCTAATCATTGCCCAGTTGATCACCAGTGCGGAAACCACCAGCGCCATCAGCAGGCCAAAGGCGGATTCCGGTGCCAGGTAGTTGATCAGCACACAAAGAGCCGTCACCAGTGCGGAAACCAGAATGGTGTTCACCGGTACACCGCGTTTATCTACGTTCATCAGCGCTTTCGGCGCATTGCCCTGCTGTGCCAGACCGAACAGCATACGGCTGTTGCAGTATACGCAGCTGTTATAGACAGAAAGGGCGGCAGTCAGCACTACGATGTTCAGGGCATTAGCAACAAAGGTGTCGCCCAGCTCGTGGAAAATAAGGACAAACGGGCTGGTATCGGCCGTGACACGCGTCCACGGCATCAGGGAAAGCAGAACCGCCAGCGAACCCACATAGAAAATCAGGATACGGTAGATAACCTGGTTGGTCGCTTTGGGAATGCTTTGCTCCGGGTTATCCGCTTCTGCTGCGGTGATCCCGACCAGCTCCAGCCCACCGAAAGAGAACATAATAATAGCCATCATCATCACCAGACCGGTGAAGCCATGCGGCAGGAAGCCTCCCTGGTCCCACAGGTTGCTGACGCTGGCCTGCGGGCCGCCGTTACCGCTAAACAGTAACCAGCCGCCGAACAGGATCATCGCTACGACGGCAATGACTTTAATAATGGCGAACCAGAACTCCATCTCACCAAACACTTTCACGTTGGTCAGGTTGATGGCGTTGATCAACACAAAGAAGGCAGCCGCAGACACCCATGTTGGGATCTCCGGGTACCAGAACTGGATGTATTTACCCACGGCAGTTAGCTCAGCCATGGCAACCAGCACGTACAGCACCCAATAGTTCCAGCCGGAAGAGAACCCCGCGAAACCGCCCCAGTATTTATAAGCAAAGTGACTAAATGAGCCTGCAACGGGCTCTTCAACCACCATTTCACCTAACTGACGCATAATCAAAAAGGCGATAAAGCCGGCAATAGCGTAACCCAGAATAATACCCGGTCCTGCAGACTGGATAACGGATGCGCTACCAAGGAATAACCCGGTACCAATCGCGCCACCCAGCGCGATTAGCTGTATATGGCGGTTCTTAAGGCCGCGCTTGAGCTGATCGCCATGCTGTTGACTTTCCATCATGAAACCTCGTGTGTGGTTTTACTCTTCATATTTCGAGTGCTTATTTTTTGAACTACGCAGCAATGCGTGTGTAAGTTTGCAATTCCGTTTGTTGTATTAATTTGTTTACAGATGCTTTTGATGAAATGTTGCCTTAATACTTTTGTCTTGATCAGAATAATGATATGCGAGCGCGAATGCACCTGCTTTATGCGGGGAAGATGACGAGTTGAATAAAAAGAAACCATTTGTAAATGCGAGTTTATCTACCACAAAATTTCCATTTTGAATTTCTATTCAATAATAGTGGTTGATATATCGATAAATAAGCAGGTGAATCGGTTCAGATGAGATAATTTTTCGTTTCAATTCCGTTAAAACTACCCCGGGGTGGGTAAATTTAACATTTGTGCATAGTTACATGTTTGAAACGTTATTTCTGTAATGTTGTTAAAATATGCCTCCTTTACTGATTTCAATCAAAACCTGTATGGACAGAAGGTGAATACTTTGTTACTTTAGCGTCAAGAACATGAAATTGGTAAGACCAATTGACTCCGGGCAAATGGCTTAAGACAGGAAATCATGGCCTACAGCAAAATCCGCCAACCAAAACTCTCCGATGTGATTGAGCAGCAGCTGGAGTTTTTAATTCTTGAGGGGACACTTCGCCCCGGAGAAAAACTCCCACCGGAACGCGAGCTGGCAAAACAGTTCGACGTCTCCCGCCCCTCCTTACGCGAGGCGATCCAACGCCTTGAAGCGAAGGGGTTACTGCTTCGTCGTCAGGGCGGTGGCACTTTTGTTCAGAGCAGCCTGTGGCAGAGCTTTAGCGACCCACTGGTAGAGCTGCTCTCCGACCATCCTGAATCCCAGTTTGACCTGCTTGAGACGCGCCATGCGCTGGAAGGTATTGCAGCTTATTACGCTGCACTGCGCAGCACGGATGAAGACAAAACGCGTATCCGTGAACTCCACCATGCGATCGAGCTTGCTCAACAGTCCGGCGATCTTGACGGCGAATCTGATGCAGTACTCCAGTATCAAATTGCTGTCACCGAAGCGGCACACAATGTGGTGCTGCTCCATTTGCTAAGGTGTATGGAGCCGATGCTGGCCCAGAACGTTCGGCAAAACTTCGAATTGCTGTATGCGCGTCGTGAAATGCTGCCACTGGTTAGCAGTCACCGTACCCGTATTTTTGAAGCAATTATTGCCGGGAAGCCGGAAGAGGCGCGTGAAGCGTCCCACCGTCACCTGGCGTTTATCGAAGAGATTCTGCTGGACAGAAGCCGTGAGGAAAGCCGTCGTGAACGCGCCTTACGCCGTCTGGAGCAACGAAAGAATTAGTGATTTTTCTGGCAGAACGTTAACCAGAAGATGTTGTAAATCAAGCGCCATATAAAGTGCGCGGCAACTAAACGCAGAACCTGTCTTATTACGCTCTCTGGCGAGAACGTAATGGGACAGGTTCCAGATAACTCAACGTATTAGATAGATAAGGAATACCCCCATGTCAGAACGTTTCCCAAATGACGTGGATCCGATCGAAACTCGCGACTGGCTACAGGCGATCGAATCGGTCATCCGTGAAGAAGGTGTTGAGCGTGCTCAGTATCTGATCGACCAACTGCTTTCAGAAGCTCGCAAAGGCGGCGTGAAAGTAGCGGCAGGTGCAGGGGCCAGCAATTATGTAAACACTATTGCCGTTGAAGATGAACCGGAATACCCGGGCAATCTGGAGCTGGAACGTCGTATTCGTTCTGCTATCCGCTGGAATGCCATCATGACCGTACTGCGCGCGTCTAAAAAGGACCTCGAGCTGGGTGGCCACATGGCATCCTTCCAGTCCTCCGCAACGGTATATGATGTTTGCTTCAACCACTTCTTCCGTGCACGCAACGAGCAAGATGGCGGCGATCTGGTGTACTTCCAGGGTCACATCTCTCCGGGCATCTACGCACGCGCATTCCTGGAAGGTCGTCTGACTGAAGAGCAGATGAACAACTTCCGTCAGGAAGTACATGGCAAAGGCCTGTCTTCCTACCCGCACCCGAAACTGATGCCAGAATTCTGGCAGTTCCCGACCGTATCTATGGGTCTGGGCCCAATCGGTGCTATCTACCAGGCTAAATTCCTGAAATATCTGGAACACCGTGGCCTGAAAGATACCTCTAAACAGACCGTTTACGCCTTCCTGGGCGACGGCGAGATGGATGAGCCAGAATCTAAAGGTGCGATCACCATCGCGACCCGTGAAAAACTGGACAACCTGGTCTTTGTTATCAACTGTAACCTGCAGCGTCTTGACGGCCCGGTAACCGGTAACGGCAAGATTGTTAACGAACTGGAAGGCATCTTCGCGGGCGCTGGCTGGAACGTTATCAAAGTCATGTGGGGCGGTCGTTGGGATGAGTTGCTGCGTAAAGACACCAGCGGTAAGCTGATCCAGCTGATGAACGAAACCGTTGACGGCGACTACCAGACCTTCAAATCCAAAGATGGCGCATACGTACGTGAGCACTTCTTCGGTAAATACCCGGAAACCGCAGCACTGGTTGCTGACTGGACTGACGAGCAGATTTGGGCTCTGAACCGTGGTGGTCACGATCCGAAGAAAGTCTATGCTGCACTGAAAAAAGCGCAGGAAACCAAAGGCAGAGCAACTGTAATCCTGGCCCATACCATTAAAGGTTACGGCATGGGTGACACTGCTGAAGGTAAAAACATCGCTCACCAGGTTAAGAAAATGAACATGGACGGGGTGCGTTATATCCGCGACCGTTTCAACGTTCCTGTGACCGATGAGCAGGTTGAAAACCTGTCTTACATCACCTTCCCGGAAGGTTCTGAAGAGCACACTTATCTGCACGCTCAGCGTCAGAAACTGCATGGCTACCTGCCAGCTCGTCAGCCGAACTTCACCGAGAAGCTGGAACTGCCAGCTCTGGAAGACTTCGGTGCGCTGCTGGAAGAGCAGAACAAAGAAATCTCCACCACTATCGCTTTCGTTCGTGCCCTGAACGTGATGCTGAAGAACAAGTCGATCAAAGATCGTCTGGTTCCGATCATCGCTGACGAAGCGCGTACTTTCGGTATGGAAGGTCTGTTCCGTCAGATTGGTATCTACAGCCCGAACGGTCAGCAGTACACCCCGCAGGACCGTGAGCAGGTTGCTTACTATAAAGAAGACGAGAAAGGTCAGATCCTGCAGGAAGGTATCAATGAACTGGGTGCAGGCGCATCCTGGCTGGCTGCTGCGACTTCTTACAGCACCAACGATCTGCCGATGATCCCGTTCTACATCTACTACTCCATGTTCGGGTTCCAGCGTATTGGTGACCTGTGCTGGCAGGCAGGCGACCAACAGGCTCGTGGCTTCCTGATTGGTGGTACTTCTGGTCGTACTACGCTGAACGGTGAAGGTCTGCAGCACGAAGATGGTCACAGCCATATTCAGTCTCTGACTATCCCGAACTGTATCTCTTACGATCCGTCTTACGCGTACGAAGTTGCGGTCATCATGCACGATGGTCTGGAGCGTATGTACGGTGAGAAACAAGAGAACGTTTACTACTACATCACCACGCTGAACGAAAACTACCACATGCCGGCAATGCCAGCAGGTGCCGAGGAAGGTATCCGTAAAGGTATCTACAAACTCGAAACCCTCGAAGGTAAGAAAGGTAAAGTTCAGCTGCTGGGCTCCGGTTCTATCCTGCGTCACGTGCGTGAAGCAGCACAGATCCTGGCGAACGACTACGGTGTAGGTTCTGACGTTTACAGCGTAACCTCCTTCACTGAACTGGCGCGTGATGGCCAGGATTGTGAGCGCTGGAACATGCTGCACCCGATGGAAACTCCGCGCGTTCCGTACATCGCTCAGGTGATGAACGACGCTCCGGCAGTAGCATCTACTGACTATATGAAACTGTTTGCGGAACAGGTTCGTACTTATGTACCGGCTGATGATTATCGCGTACTGGGTACTGACGGTTTCGGTCGCTCTGACAGCCGTGAAAACCTGCGTCACCACTTCGAAGTTGATGCTTCCTACGTGGTTGTAGCGGCCCTGGGCGAACTGGCTAAACGTGGCGAAATCGATAAGAAAGTGGTTGCAGATGCAATCATCAAATTCAACATCGATGCAGATAAAGTTAACCCGCGTCTGGCGTAAGAGGTAAAAGAATAATGGCTATCGAAATCAATGTACCGGACATCGGGGCTGATGAAGTTGAAATCACCGAGATCCTGGTCAAAGTAGGCGACAAAGTTGAAGCTGAACAGTCGCTGATCACCGTAGAAGGCGACAAAGCCTCTATGGAAGTTCCGTCCCCTCAGGCGGGTATCGTTAAAGAGATCAAAGTCTCTGTTGGCGACAAAACTGAGACCGGCAAACTGATCATGATTTTCGATTCCGCCGACGGTGCAGCAGCAGCTGCACCTGCTCAGGCAGAAGAGAAGAAAGAAGCAGCTCCGGCAGCAGCACCTGCTGCCTCTGCGGCGAAAGACGTACACGTACCTGACATCGGCGGTGACGAAGTAGAAGTTACCGAGATCATGGTTAAAGTGGGCGATACCGTTGCGGCTGAACAGTCTCTGATCACCGTTGAAGGTGACAAAGCTTCTATGGAAGTTCCGGCGCCGTTCGCAGGTACCGTTAAAGAGATCAAAATCAACACGGGTGACAAAGTGTCTACCGGTTCCCTGATTATGGTCTTCGAAGTGGCGGGCGCAGCGCCTGCTGCTGCACCGGCTCAGGCGGCTGCTCCAGCAGCAGCGGCGGCTCCGGCTGCTTCCGGCTCGAAAGAAGTTAACGTACCGGATATCGGTGGTGACGAAGTTGAAGTCACTGAAGTGATGGTTAAAGTGGGCGATAAAATTGCCGCTGAGCAGTCACTGATCACCGTTGAAGGCGATAAAGCGTCGATGGAAGTTCCGGCACCGTTCGCAGGTACCGTGAAAGAAATCAAAATCAGCACCGGCGACAAAGTTAAAACCGGTTCTCTGATTATGGTCTTCGAAGTCGAAGGCGCAGCACCTGCAGCCGCTCCTGCACAAGCAGCTGCTCCGGCTCCGGCCGCTGCACCAGCGCCTGCGCAAGCCGCAGCTCCGGCCGCAAAAGCGGAAGGCAAATCTGAGTTTGCTGAAAACGACGCTTATGTTCATGCAACGCCGCTGATTCGTCGCCTGGCGCGCGAATTCGGTGTGAACCTGGCGAAAGTGAAAGGTTCTGGCCGTAAAGGTCGTATCCTGCGTGAAGACGTTCAGGCTTACGTGAAAGACGCTATCAAGCGTGCTGAAGCGGCTCCGGCTGCAGCAGCAGGTGGCGGTATCCCGGGTATGCTGCCTTGGCCGAAAGTGGACTTCAGCAAGTTTGGTGAAATCGAAGAAGTGGAACTGGGCCGTATCCAGAAAATCTCTGGTGCTAACCTGAGCCGTAACTGGGTGATGATCCCGCACGTTACTCACTTTGATAAGACCGATATCACCGATCTGGAAGCGTTCCGTAAACAGCAGAACGCCGAAGCTGAAAAACGTAAACTGGACGTGAAATTCACCCCAGTAGTCTTCATCATGAAAGCCGTTGCCGCAGCTCTGGAACAGATGCCGCGCTTCAACAGCTCCCTGTCTGAAGACGGTCAGCGCCTGACCCTGAAGAAATACATCAACATCGGTGTAGCGGTTGATACTCCGAATGGTCTGGTTGTTCCGGTCTTCAAAGACGTGAACAAGAAGAGCATTACCGAGCTGTCTCGTGAACTGACCGTGATCTCCAAGAAAGCGCGTGATGGCAAGCTGACCGCTGGCGAAATGCAGGGCGGTTGCTTCACCATCTCCAGCATCGGTGGCCTGGGTACTACCCACTTCGCGCCGATTGTGAACGCGCCGGAAGTGGCTATCCTCGGTGTCTCCAAGTCCTCTATGGAGCCAGTGTGGAACGGTAAAGAGTTTATGCCGCGTCTGATGATGCCGATTTCGCTCTCCTTCGACCACCGTGTAATTGACGGTGCGGATGGTGCGCGCTTTATCACCATCATCAACAACATGCTGTCTGACATTCGCCGCCTGGTGATGTAAGCGAAAAAGCCGGCCCGACGGCCGGCTTTTTTCTGGTAATCTCATGAAGTCAGTGAGGTTATTGTGCGAAAGACAAATCGGTTGCCGTTTGTTGTTTCAAAATTGTTAACAATTTTGTAAAATACGGGCGGATAGAACGACCCGCTGGACGACGGGTATAAATTAAGAGGTCATGATGAGCACTGAAATCAAAACTCAGGTCGTGGTACTTGGGGCAGGCCCTGCAGGTTACTCTGCTGCCTTCCGTTGCGCAGATTTAGGTCTGGAGACCGTCATCGTAGAACGTTACAGCACCCTTGGCGGTGTTTGTCTGAACGTCGGCTGTATCCCTTCTAAAGCGCTGCTGCACGTAGCAAAAGTTATCGAAGAAGCCAAAGCACTGGCTGAACACGGTATCGTTTTTGGCGAGCCGAAAACCGATATCGACAAGATTCGTACCTGGAAAGAAAAAGTTATCACTCAGCTGACCGGCGGTCTGGCGGGTATGGCCAAAGGCCGTAAAGTGAAAGTGGTTAACGGTCTGGGTAAATTTACCGGGGCAAACACCCTGGAAGTTGAAGGCGAAAACGGCAAAACCGTGATCAACTTCGACAACGCAATCATCGCGGCGGGTTCCCGTCCGATCGAACTGCCGTTTATTCCGCATGAAGATCCGCGCGTGTGGGATTCCACCGATGCACTGGAACTGAAAACTGTTCCTAAGCGCCTGCTGGTAATGGGCGGCGGTATCATCGGTCTGGAAATGGGTACCGTGTACCATGCGCTGGGTTCAGAGATCGACGTGGTTGAAATGTTCGACCAGGTTATCCCGGCTGCCGATAAAGACGTGGTTAAAGTCTTCACCAAGCGCATCAGCAAGAAATTCAACCTGATGCTGGAAACCAAAGTGACCGCCGTTGAAGCGAAAGAAGACGGTATCTACGTTTCCATGGAAGGCAAAAAAGCCCCTGCCGAAGCTCAGCGTTACGATGCTGTGCTGGTCGCTATCGGTCGTGTACCGAACGGTAAAAACCTCGACGCGGGCAAAGCTGGCGTGGAAGTTGACGACCGTGGCTTCATCCGTGTCGACAAACAGCTGCGCACCAACGTTCCGCACATCTTTGCTATCGGCGATATCGTCGGTCAGCCGATGCTGGCACACAAAGGTGTTCATGAAGGTCATGTTGCCGCTGAAGTTATCGCCGGCAAGAAACACTACTTCGATCCGAAAGTTATCCCATCCATTGCATACACTGAACCAGAAGTTGCATGGGTTGGTCTGACCGAGAAAGAAGCGAAAGAAAAAGGCATCAGCTACGAAACCGCCACCTTCCCGTGGGCTGCTTCTGGTCGTGCTATCGCTTCCGATTGCGCAGACGGTATGACCAAACTGATTTTCGACAAAGAATCTCATCGTGTTATCGGTGGTGCGATTGTCGGTACCAACGGCGGCGAGCTGCTGGGCGAAATCGGTCTGGCAATCGAAATGGGTTGTGACGCTGAAGATATCGCACTGACCATCCACGCGCACCCGACTCTGCACGAGTCAGTGGGCCTGGCGGCAGAAATCTTTGAAGGTAGCATTACCGACCTGCCAAACCCGAAAGCGAAGAAGAAGTAATCTTCTCCCTTTTGTGAAAACGCCTCTTCGGAGGCGTTTTTTTTTGCCTGAAGCTACCCGTTATTTCGGGCAACATGCCGGGTGGCGCTAGTGCTAACCCGGCCTACGGCTTAACCTCGCTTTACGGTGCTACGGGTTGCCAGTTTTTATCCGGATGGAATGTGGTTAACGCTTGTGCTTTCTGCTGTGATTCAACACCGAGATCGGCCTGGTAGACTTTGTCTTCACCGTTAATCATAAAACTCATCACGCCGGTGTGATCGTAGCTAACGGGCCAGGCCACCATGGCAAAGCCGCTGGTTTTATCGGGAAGGATTCGGAAGCTATAGCCGTGATAGCCCATGCCCGGCTCCTGTGGACTGAAGGCTGGGCCAAGCGGGCTTGGCGCTTCGCCGGGCGAAACAGGCCAGTACAGACCATCCTTTTTCCCTTCAGAACTGACAATCTTTTGCGCGTATTTCTGGTTCATCGCAAAATAGCTCTGCTGAGCATCCACATAGGCGTGCAACGCCTCGATGGCAGCAAGTTCGTTGCGTCCAATCTCACGAGTCAGGATCTCTTCGGCCGCTTCCTTGATATCAAATTGCCAGCCTGAAGCGTTTTTGACGACCGGGATTGGCAGTTGCCAGTCGCTGTCCCCAACCACAAGATGCGCCGTATTGCCGTCGATAACGGTGCTATGGCGAACCTTCCAGTCGCGCAGGAAGCGGTCAACCGCATCAGGATCGACGCCTTCTGGCGGCAGAAAATCACGCCAGTTTTCCCCGAGCAGGTTGCTCATTGCACTTTCATTTTGCTCACTGATCGCGTTTGCCAGCGCATCGGTCGCCTGGTCTGGTGTGCTGAAGGATTGTTGTGCCATCGCGGTAGCCGAAACCATGAACAACACCATTCCACTGAGTAGTTTATTTTTCATGTTGGTTCCCTTAACGATGACGGAATTCACGGTGCTCAGCACGCCCGCCAGAAGGCTGGCGCGATGGCTGATTACGGGCGACCTGCCGGCTCTGGGCACCTCGCTGTTGCTGTGCCTGCCAGTTGGCGGAGCGACTGTCGTTACCGCTCAGCGCATTGGCGCGCGGCTGACTGGTTCGCTGTTGAAGATTGCGCTGTTGCACATTGCGTTGCTGCGCCGGTTGCGTGACCCTTTTCTCCTGTCGCTGGGCGACTGCCTGACGATTCTCACGTTGCTGTGTGCTTGTCCGTTTCGCGGTTTGTGGCTTGGTATCGTAACCGCGGTAGTTATTACGCTGTGAAATTTGCTTCAGCTGTTGGCTGGACGCCTGACGCTGAGCGTCTTTCGTGCCCGAGCGCGCTGTCTGTGGGAATGTTTTCCCCGTTGATTTTTCCATTTGGCTCATCGCAGCCTGGCGCTGGCTATCACGATTGACCGGTCTTTGCTGGGTCGAACTTAAGCCCGTAGCTGTGTTAGTGGAGTGGAAGCGGTTATTGAGTTGGTTATTTGGGTATGGCACACCCTCACGATAGGCCGGGTTATGCTGCCAGGTACGGTTGGCATCTGTCAGCCGTTGCCCACTGATTTTATTGAAGTTATCAACGTTAATGTTGATGTTGTTATCACCATTACGGTTATAGCCGCCATGGTTATCCCAGTCATCATTATGATGGTGATCATCGTCGTCATCCCAGTCGATGTTGCTGAAGATGGCATAGGTTGTGGCAACACCGAGGCTGAAGCCTAAACCGTTAACGAAGCTGTTGCCAAACTGCTCGCCGGGCGTTGGTGGCAGATAGGTTGGCGGATAGGCGGTATTCGGCCAGGTACCGTAAACCGTGTTCGGGTTATAGGTTGGAACGTACACCACCTGCGGATCGGCGGATTCAATCTTGATAACCGTTGGGCTTGTTGAGGTGGTCGTGGCTGTTGTGGTCGCTGAACTGGTCGTCGACTCGCTGGTGACGGTTTTAGCTGGCGCCGCTTTAGTCACGGTAGTAACGGTCTGTTGCGGTGTTGATTGCAACGCACCGGTCTGTTGCGCCAGCGCGCGCAGACGTTGAACGGAATCCATGACGTCTTTCGGCTGTGCGAGGAAAGCATCGCCCAGACTTTGTACCCACGGCGGATTTTCACCCATCAGCGACATCAACTGAGGAAAGGCAACCAGCGATTTCACGCTGGGATCCCAGGGTTGGCTGGCAACGGCCTGAATGGCGGCATCGCCCTGCATTTTGGGATTGTCTTTTGACCACTGTGCGGCCTGGATAACGTTAGCCGGATAGGTTGAGGCCATCAAAATTTGCGACAGCAGCGAGTCTGGATAGAGCGCGATAGGCGCAACCCACTGATCGATTTGTGCTGCCGAGTAGGTTGGTGCCGCGGCGGGTGCTGTTTGGTCGGCCGGGGCAGGGGCCGCTACGGGAGCTGGAGCCAATGCTGACGGTTGCTGTGCAACGGGAGCCGGAGCTGCAGGTTCCGTTGTGCGACTTTTAACGAACATCACGCCAGAGGCGGCAAACAGCCCGGCACTGCACAAAAGGACAAGCAGATGTGGCTTAAGGGGCAACTTCATAAAATGACTCCAACGAGACAAGCGCTGTGCCGTGAGGCGTTCCTGTTGCCGCGAGTATTATTCACCCGTGTTAGACAGTTTTGACTTTTATTGGGGATTCGCCCGGTAAGTCCGGAAAAAGAGTGTGAAGATTTATTACACAATTATATCTGATGGCGGGAAAATCGCTGGAATATTCAACCGATCGCGCTTAAAAATCAACCGTTTCAGGGAGGTTTCAGGCAGCCTAAATTGCGTTGCGCCTTGTCGCTATACCATTCTTAACGATTCAGCCAATTTTTTATGTTGCTTTTTTGTAAACGGATTAACACTTAGTGAAAATCCTGTTATTGTGCCTTATGCGGTACCGGGCATTTACCCTACTAACTACTGTCTCACAGGAGCGTGAAGAGAATCGCCCATCTACAAAAGCGCCGCATTATGACAATGAGAGCGAGGAGATATCGTCGTGCTAGAAGAATACCGTAAGCACGTAGCTGAGCGTGCTGCCCAGGGGATTGTGCCAAAACCTTTAGACGCAACCCAAATGGCTGCACTTGTCGAGCTGCTGAAGACCCCGCCTGTGGGCGAAGAAGAATTCCTGTTAGACCTGTTGATCAACCGCGTTCCTCCTGGCGTAGATGAAGCCGCTTATGTTAAAGCTGGTTTTCTCGCCGCTGTCGCGAAAGGCGACACCACCTCCCCGCTGGTTACCCCAGAAAAAGCCATTGAACTGCTGGGCACCATGCAGGGTGGCTACAACATTCATCCGCTGATCGACGCGCTGGACGACGCAAAACTGGCACCAATTGCCGCTAAAGCGCTCTCTTCAACACTGCTGATGTTCGATAACTTCTACGACGTAGAAGAAAAAGCCAAAGCGGGCAACGAATATGCGAAGCAGGTAATGCAATCCTGGGCTGATGCCGAATGGTTCCTGAACCGTCCGGCTCTGGCTGAAAAAATCACCGTTACCGTCTTCAAAGTGACGGGTGAAACCAACACCGATGACCTTTCTCCGGCACCGGATGCATGGTCTCGTCCGGATATCCCTCTGCACGCGCTGGCGATGCTGAAAAACGCCCGTGAAGGTATCGAACCGGATCAGCCGGGCGTGGTTGGCCCGATCAAACAGATCGAAGAATTGCAGAAAAAAGGTTACCCGCTGGCTTATGTGGGTGATGTTGTCGGTACCGGTTCTTCGCGTAAATCCGCAACCAACTCCGTGCTGTGGTTCATGGGTGACGACATTCCTCATGTGCCGAACAAGCGCGGCGGCGGCCTGTGCCTCGGCGGCAAAATTGCACCTATCTTCTTCAACACCATGGAAGATGCGGGCGCACTGCCGATTGAAGTGGACGTGTCGAACATGAATATGGGCGACGTGATTGACGTTTACCCGTTCAAAGGCGAAGTACGCAACCACGAAACCGGCGAACTGCTGGCAAGCTTTGAGCTGAAAACTGAAGTCCTGATCGACGAAGTTCGCGCCGGTGGCCGTATTCCGCTGATCATTGGTCGCGGCCTGACTACCAAGGCGCGCGAAGCGCTGGGTCTGCCGCACAGCGACGTATTCCGTCAGGCGAAAGACGTGGCGGAAAGCAGCCGTGGCTTCTCCCTGGCACAGAAAATGGTTGGCCGCGCCTGTGGCGTGAAAGGTATCCGTCCGGGCGCGTACTGCGAACCGAAGATGACCTCCGTCGGTTCTCAGGATACCACTGGCCCAATGACCCGTGACGAACTGAAAGACCTGGCGTGCCTGGGCTTCTCTGCTGATCTGGTGATGCAGTCCTTCTGCCACACCGCGGCCTATCCGAAGCCGGTGGACGTCAATACGCACCATACGCTGCCAGACTTCATCATGAACCGTGGTGGTGTCTCCCTGCGTCCGGGCGATGGCGTTATCCACTCCTGGCTGAACCGTATGCTGCTGCCGGATACCGTAGGTACCGGTGGTGACTCCCATACCCGTTTCCCTATCGGGATCTCCTTCCCGGCAGGTTCTGGTCTGGTGGCGTTTGCTGCGGCGACCGGCGTGATGCCGCTGGATATGCCGGAATCCGTTCTGGTGCGTTTCAAAGGCAAAATGCAGCCGGGCATCACCCTGCGCGATCTGGTTCACGCCATTCCGCTGTACGCGATCAAACAGGGTCTGCTGACCGTTGAGAAGAAAGGTAAGAAAAACATCTTCTCTGGCCGCATCCTTGAAATCGAAGGTCTGCCGGATCTCAAAGTGGAGCAGGCGTTCGAACTGACCGATGCCTCCGCTGAGCGTTCCGCTGCCGGTTGTACCATCAAGCTGAACAAAGAGCCGATCGTTGAGTATCTGAACTCTAACATCGTTCTACTGAAGTGGATGATCGCAGAAGGTTATGGCGATCGTCGTACGCTGGAACGTCGTGTGCAGGGCATGGAAAAATGGCTGGCGGATCCGCAGTTGCTGGAAGCCGACGCTGACGCAGAATACGCGGCGGTGATCGACATCGATCTGGCGGATATCAAAGAGCCAATCCTGTGTGCACCGAACGATCCGGACGATGCGCGTCTGCTGTCTGACGTACAGGGCGAGAAGATTGACGAAGTGTTCATCGGCTCCTGCATGACTAACATCGGGCACTTCCGTGCCGCTGGTAAGCTTCTGGATGCGCACAAAGGCCAGCTGCCGACGCGTCTGTGGGTGGCTCCGCCAACCCGTATGGACGCCGCTCAGCTGACTGAAGAAGGCTACTACAGCGTATTCGGTAAGAGCGGTGCGCGTATCGAAATTCCAGGCTGCTCTCTGTGCATGGGTAACCAGGCGCGTGTAGCCGACGGCGCAACGGTGGTGTCGACCTCTACCCGTAACTTCCCGAACCGTTTAGGTACCGGGGCGAACGTCTATCTGGCTTCTGCGGAGCTGGCGGCGGTTGCGGCGCTGATCGGCAAACTGCCGACGGCGGAAGAGTACCAGACCTATGTAGCGCAGGTAGATAAAACGGCCGTAGATACTTACCGTTATCTGAACTTCGACCAGCTGTCTCAGTATACCGAGAAAGCCGATGGTGTGATTTTCCAGACCGCGGTGTAATGCGCTAACGCGTTTTGTGTAAAAACACATCAATGCCCGGAGAAGTCTGCTTCTCCGGGCATTTTTATTTTTATTCCTTATACCCGCTACGCTTTTTTTCTGCCGCGCTGCTGCGATAATTACAGCAAGGCGCAATGCGGTATTGGCGCATTGCCGGGAGCAGAGGAAGACATTATGGATTACGAATTTCTGCGCGATATTACCGGAGTGGTAAAAGTGCGTATGTCCATGGGCCACGAGGTGGTGGGGCACTGGTTTAACGAAGAAGTGAAAGAAAACCTGGCCTTACTTGATGAAGTGGAACAGGCGGCGCGTGCGGTTAAGGGCAGTGAGCGCTCCTGGCAGAGAGCAGGGCATGAATACACGCTCTGGCTGGATGGCGAAGAAGTGATGGTCCGCGCTAATCAGCTGGAGTTCTCTGGCGATGAGATGGAAGAGGGGATGAGCTACTACGACGAAGAAAGTTTTTCTCTCTGTGGTGTAGAGGACTTTCTTCAGGTTGTGGCGGCATACCGCGAATTTGTGCAACAGCGTTAATTCATGCGGAGCCTGAGGGCTCCGCAAAACTATCTATTTAACGTAGGCCAGCAGGCTCAGAGAGTCACGTGCCAGCGCTTTGCATTTCTTTGCCGTCGGGATGCCGATACCGCTGAGATCGCGGTAGCTGTCTTCACCCAGCGCTTTCATATTGAAGGTGTCGTAATTACTCAGGTCCCACTGGTTTTGCTGGGCAAAAAAGACCAGTGCGCGACGAATCTGCCCATTAGGCAAATTCTGGTATCCACAGTCATTTTTCAGAAAAACAAAAACTGCCGTTAAATCGGCCATATCTTCGGCTTCGGACTCGCTGAGCGCGTAGCTATTTGCGCATACGGCCATCAGGCTGCCGAACAAAACTGTTCTGAAAAACGTCTTCATTGCTTCTACCACTGCATCACGGAATTTAAACGTTAGCATACTGCGAGCGAAGCGACGACCTTTATTATTAGCCGTTCACTTGACCTTCCCGTAAGGGGAAGGCTTATGCTTAAAAGATAGCCTGCTTAAGCTGCTGAATATAAGGAAGTGATTATGCAACGTCGTGACTTTTTAAAGTACTCCGTGGCGCTGGGCGTCGCGTCAGCGTTACCTCTGTGGAGCCGGAGCGTATTTGCCGCAGACCGCCCTGCATTGCCCATTCCTGACCTGCTAACCGCGGATGCCTCAAACCGTATGCAATTGGTGGTGCAAGCCGGAAAATCGAGCTTTGCTGGTAAAACAGCGACGACGTGGGGATATAACGGCAATTTACTCGGACCTGCGGTCAAGCTGAACAAAGGGCAATCGGTGACCGTGGATATCCATAACCAGCTTGCCGAAGAGACGACGTTGCACTGGCACGGTCTGGAAATCCCCGGTGAAGTCGACGGTGGGCCGCAAGGCATTATCCCGGCGGGCGGGAAACGTTCAGTGACCTTCACGCCGGATCAGCGGGCGGCAACATGCTGGTTCCACCCGCATCAGCATGGAAAGACCGGCCGTCAGGTAGCGATGGGGCTGGCCGGACTGGTGCTGATTGAAGATGAAGAGATTCGCAAGCTGATGCTGCCTAAGCAGTGGGGCATTGATGATGTACCGGTGATTATTCAGGACAAACAGTTCTCTGCTGATGGGCAGGTTGATTATCAACTGGACATCATGACCGCCGCCGTCGGCTGGTTTGGCGATACGCTGCTGACCAATGGGGCGATTTATCCTCAGCATGCCGCACCGCGTGGCTGGTTGCGTCTACGCCTGCTGAATGGTTGTAACGCACGCTCACTGAACATTGCGGCCAGCGACAATCGTCCTTTGTACGTCATTGCCAGCGACGGTGGACTGTTGGCGGAACCGGTAAAAGTGACCGAGCTTCCTATGCTGATGGGTGAGCGCTTTGAAGTGCTGGTGGATGTCAGTGACGGCAAAGCTTTTGATCTGGTCACTCTGCCAGTCAGCCAGATGGGGATGGCGATCGCGCCATTTGATAAGCCGCACCCGGTGATGCGCGTTCAACCGTTGCTGATTACCGCTTCCGGCACGCTGCCAGATTCGCTGACATCCATGCCATCGCTGCCGTCACTGGAAGGTCTGACGGTGCGCAAGCTGCAGCTGTCGATGGATCCGATGCTCGATATGATGGGCATGCAAATGCTGATGAAGAAATACGGTGCTCAGGCCATGGCGGGTATGGATCATGGGAAGATGATGGGCCATATGAATAATGACAATATGGGCCACGGCAATATGAATCATGGCAATATGAACCACGGTGAGATGGGGAATATGCAGCATGGTGATATGGGCAACATGAAGCATGGCGGATCGTTTGATTTCCATAACGCCAACCGGATTAATGGTCAGGCGTTTGATATGAATAAACCGATGTTTGCCGCGGCGAAAGGGCAGCACGAACGCTGGGTAATTTCCGGTCAGGGCGACATGATGCTGCATCCGTTCCACATTCACGGCACGCAGTTCCGCATTTTGTCTGAGAATGGCAAAGCGCCAGCCGCACACCGCGCGGGATGGAAGGACACGGTGCGGGTAGAAGGCGGCGTGAGCGAGGTATTGGTGAAGTTTGACCACGATGCGCCAAAAGAGCATGCCTATATGGCGCACTGCCATCTGTTAGAGCATGAAGATACCGGAATGATGCTCGGCTTCACCGTCTAAATAAATCGCGCTGTGCTTATCCGGCCTGCAGAAATCTCTCGTAGGCCGGATAAAACACTGTCTCTTTACAGCGTTTCATCGCACGACTCCCTCCTCCTGCAAATTCTGCTATTGCACATAAAGTAATCGCCTTTGGAGCCGATAATCATTGGGTACCCAATGTGAGTTCAATGGATGAAATACTATGATTAAAAATGTGCGCGTTATTACCGGCATTCTTCTGGTTCTCGCCATTTTCTGTTTGCTACAGGTCGTGACAGGAAGCTTTTTTTATTCTGCGGTAAACAATGATCGCCATAATTTCCAGAACTCAGGCACCCTGAACGCCCAACAGGAAAATCTGAGTGATAGCGTCAATACGCTGATTAAAACCCGGGTAACGGTAACCCGTGTAGCAATTCGTTTCTTAAAGAACCAACGCGATCCGGCCTCACTGGCGGCAATTGATACTTTGCTAAAAACGGCGAGTGAGTCTATGAAGAAGGCTGAGGGATACTTTGCGCATTATCAGTCATTGCCGCAGGTGTCGGGGCAGAATCCGCAAATTGCATCTGAAATGGAAAAACAGTATCGGCAGATGCACGACGTGATGGCGTTATCGATAGAGTATCTGCGCGCGAATAACTATCAAGCCTATGGCGATCTTGATGCTCAGAAGGCGCAGGATGAAATGGAAGCCAGCTATGACCAGTGGCGTAACGAAAATAACGCGCTGCTTCAGCACGCGGCGGCGGAGAATCAGCACAGCTTTACCCGCATGCAATGGACATTAGGGGCAATTGTCGTCGCTGTGCTCATCGTTCTGGGCATGATCTGGAGCGGGTTGCAGCATATGCTGCTTAAACCCCTGGCGCAGATTATGGAGCATATTCGCATTATTACCCGTGGTGATTTGACCCATCAACTCGACGTCCAGGGACGTAATGAAATGGGGCGTTTGGCGACGGGCTTAGATGAAATGCGACAGTCGCTGATTTCGACAGTCACGTCGGTGCGTAACAGCTCAGAAACGATTCATAGCGGTGCAGCGGAAATCTCATCAGGTAACAACGATCTGTCTTCGCGTACCGAGCAGCAGGCTGCTTCACTTGAAGAGACAGCCGCCAGCATGGAACAGCTTACCGCGACTGTGAAGCAAAATACGGACAATGCGAAACAGGCAACTCAACTTGCTAAGAATGCGTCTGATACTGCCGCACGTGGTGGACGGGTTGTTGATACTGTCGTGCATACAATGAGTGAAATTGCCGGTAGTTCACAGCAAATTGCGCAGATCACCAGCGTCATCGACAGTATTGCTTTCCAGACCAATATCCTGGCGCTCAATGCGGCGGTTGAGGCTGCCAGAGCAGGAGAGCAGGGCCGCGGATTTGCTGTTGTGGCGGGCGAAGTCCGTACCCTGGCAAGCCGTAGCGCTCAGGCAGCCAAAGAGATCAAGGCGTTGATTGATAACTCAACCCACAGCGTGGGGATGGGATCTCAGCAGGTGTCGGACGCGGGTAAAACGATGAAAGAGATTGTCGCTGCGGTTACCCGCGTGACGGACATCATGGGGGAAATCGCCTCCGCCTCGGAGGAGCAGAGTCGGGGGATTGAGCAGGTGAGTCTCGCGGTCTCGCAGATGGACAGTGTCACACAACAAAACGCCGCGCTGGTAGAGGAGTCTGCCGCCGCCGCCGCTTCGTTGGAACAACAAGCTGAACAGCTACGCCTGGCCGTGGCGGCATTTCGCATCACTCGCGATGCCTCCAACAGTGAGCATCGAAAACCACCTAAGGATACTCCACGAGCGACCTCCGCGGGGAGTTCGCCACAAGACCCACACTGGGAAACGTTTTAGCCACAGGCTGCCGTGCGCTCCTGGTGTTGATTAATAAGCGTACAAAAAAACGCCGCAAACGGGTTCTCCTGTGAACTATCAGAGGAACCCGCTCTCTTTACTGGTATACTTCATCAACTGAATTGTTTGTATGCTGTCGCAAGTTTTGTGGTTAGAGCGGGTCGCCGTCTGTCAGTCGGTGTATCAACGTAAGCGCTTTCTTTCGATCTGCATGATGTGTCAACTGATAAAAATCAGTGAGTTATAGGGTTTATGAAACATACTGTTGAAGTGATGATCCCGGAAGCGGAGATCAAAGCGCGTATTGCTGAACTGGGGCGCCAGATTAACGAACGTTACAAGGACAGCGGCAGCGATATGGTGCTGGTTGGTCTGTTACGTGGCTCATTTATGTTTATGGCGGATCTGTGCCGTGAAGTGCATGTCTCTCACGAAGTCGATTTCATGACGGCATCCAGCTACGGTAGCGGAATGTCTACCACGCGTGATGTTAAAATCCTGAAAGACCTGGATGAAGACATTCGTGGCAAGGACGTGCTGATTGTCGAAGACATCATCGACTCCGGCAATACGTTGTCCAAAGTGCGTGAAATTCTGAGCCTGCGCGAGCCGAAATCCCTGGCTATTTGTACGCTGCTGGACAAACCTTCTCGTCGTGAAGTGAATGTTCCGGTCGAGTTTATCGGCTTCTCAATTCCTGATGAGTTTGTGGTCGGTTACGGCATTGACTATGCGCAGCGTTATCGTCATCTGCCGTATGTTGGCAAAGTGGTGCTGCTGGACGAGTAACTGGCTGGAGCGCCTGATGGCGCTTCGCTTATCAGACCTACGGTGTAGGTTTGTAGGCCGGGTAAGGCGTCGCCGCCTCCCGGCAATGTCACATTATTTATGGTTGCTGTGTTTCTGACTCAGGTTAGATAAACCCTGGCGATAGCGCTGCTCCAGCGTTTCGCGGCTGGTGGCGGTGACGTCCAGATCGCGCAGCAGACCGTCATGAATGCCGTATGCCCAGCCGTGAATGGTCACTTTCTGACCGCGCTTCCAGGCTGAACGCATAATGGTTGAGTGGCCCAGGTTATAGACCTGTTCCATGACATTCAGTTCGCACAGGGTGTCCATGCGACGTTCCTGCGGCATTTCGCCCAGCAGTGAGCTGTGTTTGAACCAGATATCGCGGATGTGCAGTAACCAGTTATCAATCAGCCCCTGTTCTTTATTTTCAATTGCCGCCTGGACGCCGCCGCATCCATAGTGGCCGCATATAATAATATGTTCCACTTCCAGCACATCCACCGCATACTGAACGACTGAGAGACAGTTCAGATCGGTGTGAATAACCAGATTAGCAACATTACGGTGAACAAACAGTTCACCCGGTTCAAGACCGGTTAAACGTTCAGCGGGAACGCGGCTATCGGAACATCCAATCCATAGAAAACGCGGATTCTGGGCATGCGTCAGCGTTTCAAAAAATCCGGGATCCTCTTCTACCAGCATCTTTGACCATAGTGCATTGTTGCTGATGAGTGTATCTATGTCTTTCATGGAGTTGTACGACCCGAAGCCAGATAAATTCGATGGGCTAATATAGGGTAACTCCATCATTATTTAAACTATATATAAAATGTCAGAACGTAAGGTAAGTATAAAAACATGACCATTGCTCTGGAACTTCAACAACTTAAAAAAACCTATCCCGGTGGCGTTCAAGCGTTACGCGGCATAGATTTGCAAGTCGAAGCGGGTGATTTCTATGCGCTTTTGGGACCGAATGGCGCAGGAAAGTCCACCACCATTGGGATAATCAGCTCGTTGGTGAATAAAACCTCCGGGCGGGTGAGCGTCTTCGGGTACGATCTCGAAAAAGACACGGTTAATGCTAAACGTCAGCTTGGTCTGGTGCCGCAGGAGTTTAACTTTAACCCGTTTGAAACCGTGCAGCAGATCGTGGTCAACCAGGCGGGTTACTACGGTGTTGAGCATAAAGAAGCGGTCAAACGCAGCGAACTATATTTAAAGCAGCTCGATTTATGGGAAAAACGTAACGAGCGCGCACGCATGCTGTCTGGTGGGATGAAACGCCGTCTGATGATTGCCCGTGCGCTGATGCACGAGCCAAAATTACTCATCCTGGATGAACCAACGGCGGGCGTCGACATTGAGTTACGTCGTTCAATGTGGGGCTTTTTAAAGGATTTAAACGACAAAGGCACCACCATTATTCTGACCACCCACTATCTCGAAGAAGCGGAAATGCTGTGTCGCAATATCGGCATTATTCAGCATGGTGAGTTGGTGGAAAATACTTCGATGAAGAGCCTGCTCTCCAAACTGAAATCCGAGACTTTTATCCTCGATCTGGCGCCGAAAAGCCCGCTGCCGAAACTGGAAGGTTATCAGTACCGGCTGGTCGACACTTCCACGCTGGAAGTGGAGGTTCTGCGTGAACAAGGGGTCAACAGCGTCTTTTCTCAGCTGAGTGCGCAGGGCATTCAGGTATTGAGTATGCGTAACAAAGCGAACCGACTGGAAGAACTGTTTGTTTCTCTGGTTCATGAAAAACAAGGAGATCGCGCATGATGCAGCTTTACTGGGTTGCGCTGAAAAGCATCTGGGCGAAAGAGATCCACCGCTTTATGCGTATCTGGGTCCAGACTTTGGTGCCTCCCGTCATCACCATGACGCTCTATTTTATTATCTTTGGTAACCTGATCGGCTCGCGTATCGGCGAAATGCATGGCTTTAGCTACATGCAGTTTATTGTGCCGGGGCTGATTATGATGGCAGTGATCACCAACTCGTACGCCAACGTGGCCTCGTCGTTCTTTAGCGCCAAGTTTCAACGCAATATTGAAGAGCTGCTGGTCGCCCCGGTGCCGACGCACGTGATTATTGCCGGTTTCGTCGGCGGCGGCGTGGCGCGTGGCCTGTGCGTAGGCATTCTGGTGACGGCTATTTCACTGTTCTTCGTGCCGTTCCAGGTGCATTCCTGGGTCTTTGTGGCGCTCACGCTGGTGCTAACGGCAGTACTGTTCTCGCTGGCCGGATTGTTGAACGCAGTCTTTGCAAAAACCTTTGATGATATCAGCCTGATCCCCACCTTCGTGCTGACGCCGCTGACCTATTTGGGTGGCGTGTTCTATTCGTTAACGCTGCTGCCGCCGTTCTGGCAGGGACTGTCGCATCTGAACCCAATTGTCTACATGATTAGCGGCTTCCGCTACGGCTTCCTGGGTATTCATGATGTTCCGCTGGTCACCACGTTTGGCGTGCTAGTGGTGTTCATTGCGGCGTTTTACTTGCTGTGCTGGTACCTGATTCAGCGCGGACGCGGCCTGCGTAGCTAATTCTTTCTTCCTCTTCCTGGCCGGGAGAGGAAGACTTTTGATGCTTATCACCATTACCGATTTATCACCCTGATAAACTACTTGCCTGCTAAGGAGGTAGGCAATGTTAGGTTGGGTAATTACCTGTCATGACGATAAGGCACAGGATATGCTGCATCGTCTGGAGAAAAAGTACGGTCCGTTGGAGCAATGTCAGGCGGTAAGTTTCTGGCGTGGGCTCAGCTCGAATATGTTAAGCCGCATGATGTGCCATGCCCTGCATGCCACCGACTCAGGCGAGGGCGTGATCTTCCTGACGGATATGGCCGGGGCCGCGCCGTACCGCGTAGCCTCGTTAATGAGCCACAAACACCCCCAGTGTGAAGTGATTTCAGGTATCAGCTACCCATTACTTGAACGAATGGTTTCGTCGCGGGAATCAATGAGCAGTTCTGCGTTTCGCGATTGCATCGTCGCGCTTGGCGGCCCCGAAGTCTCCAGCCTCTGGCATCAACAACAAAAAAATCCCCCCTTCGTGTTGAAGCATGATTTGTATGAGTATTAATCATTGGTATTGATGGCGCTTTTGCTACAATAACCGAGGTTTCTCGCCTCGGTTATCTCAGATGGTTATGCGCGTTCTGTTTGTTCTGTTGCTCCTGTTCTCTGGCAGCGTCGCCGCGGCTTTGCCTGCTCGCTATATGCAAACCACCGAAGCGGCCGCCGTATGGGCGCAGATTGGCAATAAGATGGTGACGGTCGGGAATATTCGCGCCGGGCAGCTCCTTGCCGTTGAGCCCATCGCGGCAGACTATTACGAATTTACCTTTGGCTTTGGCACCGGATTTATTGATAAGGGACATCTGGAGCCGGTTCAGGGGAGGCAGAAAGTTGACGATGGTCTGGGCGATCTCAATAAACCGCTTAGCAATCAAAGCCTGGTAACCTGGAAAGATACGCCGGTGTATAACGCTCCAGATATCGGTAGCGCCCCGTTTGGCGTGCTGGCAGATAATCTGCGCTATCCCATTATCAGTAAGCTTAAAGACCGACTCAACCAGACGTGGTTCCAGATCCGCATTGGCGGCAGACTGGCTTATATCAGTGCTCTGGATGCGCAGGAAGACAACGGCATCCCGGTGTTAACGTATCACCATATTCTTCGCGATGAAGAGAATACCCGCTTTCGCCATACCTCCACGACGACCTCCGTACGTGCCTTCAGTAACCAGATGGCCTGGCTCCAGGACCGCGGCTACACGACGCTGACGATGTATCAACTGGAAGGCTATGTACGCAACAATATGAACCTCCCGGCGCGGGCGGTGGTGCTGACGTTCGACGATGGCCTGAAGTCGGTGAGTCGTTATGCTTACCCGATTCTGAAGCAGTATGGCTTTAAAGCCACGGCGTTTATCATTAGCTCACGTATCAAGCGTCACCCGCAGAAGTGGGATCCGAAATCGCTGCAGTTTATGAGCCTTTCTGAACTGAACGAGATCCGCGACGTGTTCGACTTCCAGTCGCATACTCATTTCCTGCACCGTGTGGATGCCAATCACCGGCCAATCCTGCTGAGTCGCAGCTATCACAACATTCTGTTTGATTTTGCCCGTTCTCGCCGGGCGCTGTCCCAGTTCAATCCTCACGTCCAGTATCTTTCGTATCCGTTTGGCGGCTATAACACTACGGCGGTACAGGCGGCGAGCGACGCTGGTTTTCATCTGGCGGTGACGACGGTGAAAGGGAAGGTGAAACCGGGGGATAATCCGTTCTTACTGAAGCGTTTGTATATTTTAAGAACGGATTCTCTCGAGACGATGGCGCGGCTGATCAGCAACCAGTCGCAGGGGTAAGATGTTTATTCGTAGCTGACGGTGAACGTGGCCGCATTTTCGAAAGTGCCGGCTTTAACCGTACCCAGTTTCTTTAACTGTCCGGTGAACGGAATGGAGTAACTTTCATGATACCAATCGGCATCGCCTGAAAATTCTACACCAAATGCTTCGGTACCATCAAATTTGACTGAATGCCAGTTGCCGTTTACCTGTGCGGCAAGTGCGACACCAATGCCTTCAGCGGTGCCACTCGCTCCATTGGTCAAATAATTGCCTGAAGCATCGCTTGGGCCATTTACTGTTATGGAGAATTTGTTCATCGAGCACTGGAATAAATCGAGTGTAAAGGTTCTCTTTTCCGTTGTGTCACCGCTGCTAAAATCGGACGTGTAGAAATCACCAAAGTTAACGGTGTGATTATAAGCATCGCCATTGACGCCGTAGCTTCGGCAAGTGGGTTCGGCTAATGTGAATAACACCGAACCACTGCTGATATTCATCGTGACTTTATTTGCGTACAGCGTTCCCATCTGCATAGAACCGATGGTGCCGCCTATGGCCCTTACCTGCGTCTGCCCTGGATGAGGACGGTATTCCGGGGTCTGGTACAGCGTGAAAAAGACATCCCAGTTTTTTTCACTCCCTTTATAACCTGCACTGGAAGCGCTACTTTTTCTTGTCGTTCCCAGAGGGGGCAGGTTTAAATACAGTTGCTGACCGCCAAGGCAGTTACTCGTACATCTGACCTCATAGGTATAAACAATACCTGGGACGTTGGTTTTTAGTAGCCCAACCGTCTCACCGCTAGTGTATGTTGCCGTGTAGGTGGTATCCATCATACTGGCATCGGGTGGAAATAATTCAATGACGTTATTGGAACCTTCAACAGGGCACGTTATTACGTCACTCATACCGGAAAACAGCAGAGAACTTTCTGGGTTGACATCAGTGAAGGGTTCCGGCAGCGTCAGGCCACCTATTGCCCCAATAGCCTGGTTGCTCGTCCAGACATCAGGCAGTGTAATCGTATAATTTTTACTGAACCAACAGTTATACGCCAGTGCCTGTCCTGCAAATGTAGAGAGCACACAGAAGAGTAACGGCAGTAAATAACGCAATTTCATCATAAATCCCTTTATTGATAGGTAACGTCGACCACCACATTACTGGTGATGACTCCGTTGCCTACGTCGCCGGTGTTCTGATAACGGGCGTAAAACGCGTAATCCGCAGGAAAGCGCGGTTCGGCTTTCCCGGAAAGGTCATACACCACATCGGAACTGCCATCATCGTTCAATACATTGGTATGGAACGCTTCAGAAAAAACCACTACCCCAACGTTACTGGCCTGGCCGCTGGTGGCATTATTGGCAAACACGCGTTTGTTAAGCGGGTCAATACCAAATTGCGGCGTAAACTGAAAATGAACCTGCTGGCTGTTGTTGCTTTCCGTACCGGAAATATCGCAGCTGACCACCTGGATGACAAACGGCGTACCGCCTGCGTCGGTCTCTGGTTGCAGGCGGTTGCTGTTATCTGCGTTGTAAAACCAGTCTTGAGACACTGTGGGCAACGTCACATCACTACCGTCTTTTAAATTTATCTGGCAGGTATTCGCAAGGATCCTGGCCGTAAAATTCACGTTCACTCCGCTGTCCTCCGCCGGACTGGCAGCAGACCATAGCCCCGCTGCCAGCGCAGCCAGTAAAACGAAGATGGGTTGTGTAGAAAGGAGTTTCTGTTGCATTGTTGCCCATCCATGGCTTATTCGTAACTTATTGAAAAGGTAACGGGTGCAGTAGCTGTGCCGACGCCAATGTCTGATGCCGTTTTACCGTTTGCCAGTACCAGTGTGGCGTACATATCAAAGGTGACGCTAGTGCTTAATCTGCTGGCACCAAAGCTATGGTGGATCGTGTCATCACCTCCCGTGGGGGTCATAGCACAGTTAAGCGGATGCGGTGTTTTCTGTGAACTGTGCTCTTCCTGATGTATTTGTATGGAGGTGTTGGTATTTGTCGCGTCGTTAGTGGGGTAATTGGTGCTGTCGCAGGTGCCGCCGGTTGCCTGCGCGGTAATATAAATATCGGACACCCCCGCACACTCTTTGAATGCGATGTAAAACGGTTTTTTGGCCGCATCTGTCCCAACATCATTTTTATAGATATTGCCAATATCCACGGCACTTGTCGCAGCGCCTGTTCCGTCCTGAACCTCAAAATTACATGTGCCAGAAATAAGTTCAGATGAAAACGTAATGGCTAATGAGTCTGTACCTGTCGTTGCGGCATAGCTCACCGTGCTGAATAACCCACCAGCCATCACCAGGGCGAGAAAAAGAGAATTAGATTTCATTGTAGCGCTCCGTAATATCATCGCTGGAATTATTCATAGTTAAAGTTAAACGTTGCGATCGCGTTAAACTTACCCGTGGTCAGACCGACTGTGGTGGTCGAGGTTGGAACTAAATGGGCAATCAAGTCCAGTTGCTTTCCATCACCCACTTCACTGGCTGTGTCCCAGAGAATCACTTCTGAACCGTCCGTGCTCGCGGTCGTACTCGTGAAGATGGTAAACGGTTGATCTGGTGCGCTGGCACGAGCAATCTTCACACCGACGCCTTTTGCGTCGCCATCGCTTGTGCTGCTGGGAACTAATACCTTGTTGCCGTTTTGGGTGCCTGTAATGGTCGTTTTAATGCTTTGCAGCGATGTTGGGCAGCCACTGGCCTTGATATTAAAGGCGGCGATAGTCGGGCCCGAGGTCGCGGTACTGTTTTGCTCATTGATGAGGTCACCCAACGTGACTTTGTGATCGGCGTCGCCAATGTAAACAGTGGCTGCGCCGCCCGCGGCACCATCATTAACCGCCATGTTGCAGGTCGTTGCCAGTATTCTGGCGGTAAACGTGACATCAAATTGACTTGGTGTCGCATGGGTTGTGAGAGGAATGGCAGAACCAATGGCCAACGCCAACATGGCGATCGGCAGACCACGGCAATATTTAACGTTTTGATGTGTCATTAAGGAAGCTCCCTGTAAAATAATGACTTATTGCATATGGCAGCGCTGACCATCCAGGACGGTTGTTAAACCCGCCTTTTGTGCGCTATCCGTAATTTTATAATGGACGGTACAGTCGCTATCTGCTTCGTTACCCCAGACCACCCGCAGATTGCCTTCTTCTTCCACGCCGCGCACATAGGCTTGTCCCGCCTGACCCACAACGCCAACCCGTTCGCCTTTCTCGCTCAGAACATCGGCACCCAGCGGGATAAAGCCCTTATCATCGCGCAATAATTCAAGGATGACTGAACGGCCCTCGTCAGTTGCAAACTCGACTTTTACCACTGCGCCATCGCGCGGTACGACGTTTTCACTGGTATTTTTCACTTCCACATCACGCTCCAGCGTGCTGATATTTAATCCCACGCGGTTTTCACGGTAGGCGGAGGCGTAAGGCATAAGCGCGTAACCGGAGCTATTCAACTCACCCTGTCCGTAGCCCAGTTTCGCGCCTTCGGCACCACTGGCGTGAACGAGAATAATCGGCGAGTTGTTGTCTAATGAACCGGGTGACAGAGTTACGCCGCCTGAGTGCAGCACCATCCCGCCGTTATAGCTCGCGGAATACTGCCTGCTGCCATCGTCAGAGAACGAGGACGAAACAGAGAGCGGCCCGTATGGGCTTCGCCATGAACCATAGCCACTCACCTGATTCAGGTTACTATCATCATTGTTGATATTGTTGGCCGTGCTGATGGAGTAGTTAAACAACCCGTTCCGGGCGCTGCCGCTCGCGGAGTTATTGATATTGGCGCTGCCTTTTGTATCGCTATTTACGCTCATATTCAGCGTGTTGAAACCGGCAACACCTTTACCATCGCTGGAGAACACATCCAATGGGACGCTGATGCTAAAGTAGATACTATCGTCGCGCTCCCCTTCTTCGTCGTAGGAGCGTTGCACGGAGAGGCTATAACTGCCGTAGCGGAAGCTGTTGCTGTAGCCGATGTTATAGCTGGAGGTGTTACCACTGTTGTTCCAGTAATCTTCCCAGGAACCAGAGGCATAGAAAGAGCCGTAATTTTCCCCGTAAAAGTCCAGCGGTTGGCTAATGCTTACCTGATACTGGTTTTTTGTACGCTGATAGTTGCTGTAGAGCGCTTCGCTAGAGTCGTAGATGCTGCGATCGTCGCGACCATGTTTAATGTCGTCGTTAAGCTGCGCCGCATCGCTCAGGCTGAGATAGTTCTCCGTTGAGAAGCGATATGCCGCGATGTTGAATGACGTGTCGGTCGCTTCGATCATTTTACTGTAGGTCAAACGGTAGCTCTGACCTGAGAGCGAGCCCAGATTCTCAATATCCGCCTGTGAGTGCGTGACGTCCAATGCAAAAGCACCGATACGCGTATTCATCGCGACACCCAACAATCCGGCGTAAAAATCCATATCGGTAAACTGCACACCAGCATAACCGGTAAAGGTGTTATTGATGCCGTAATAACCGGTGGCATAGCCGACCTGGGGGGCATCATACAGTGAGTCATTGTTCAGCTCACCCGCGCCAAACTCCCAGCGTGTAGCTCCAGGACGCACCATTTGCGTCACAGAAGAGTAAGGCACCACAAAGGTATGCTTGCTGCCGTCAGACTCTTCAACGGTCACTTCGAGATCGTTACCAAAACCGGTGGTACTCAAATCATTTAATTCGAATAGCCCTGGCGGGACGGTCGTTTCATATATTTTTCGGCCGCTTTGCTCGACGCTGACTTTGGCGTTGCTGTTGGCGACGCCACGGATTACAGGCGAATAGGAGGTAGTCCCTTCCGGGCGCATGCGGTCATCGCTGTACAAACGCATCCCGCGAATACTGACGGAATCAAAGGTATCTCCATCGGTGTAGGTTTCACCCGCCACAAGTTGAGCGGATAGCACGGGAATATCGCGTTGGAGATAAATATCCTGGCTGGTGTACGATGTGCCATTGTCGCTATCCCAGTCCAGAGTGCCGCGAGAACGCAGATGCCATGCCCCCAAATTGAGGCCATATTGCAGGCCCGCATAGGCGGTATCAGTTGTATAACCATCGGTTTCCCGGTGCCAGCTGTTAATATTGTATGATAATAACGCTGCGGGAATACCCGCATCCCATAAAGACGGATCGACATAACCCGGTGGACGCTTTAATACGTAAAGTTGTGGCACGGTCAATTCCAGAACCAGTTTTGAACTGTCGAAATTCACCGATGAACTGGGATAGATTGTTTTAACATCGACGCAGGTCGATTCACCCATGCTATCATCTGGCACGGCTTTGATTTCAACACCGGCTTGTTTAAGCAGTTGAGCCGTAATACAAGGCGTGGCGCGGGATGTGCCGTTGTCTTTAAACTCCACCTCTTGCGTAACGGTATTTATTCCGTTTAGGCTGATTTTGACCCGGTAAATACCCGGCGGAACAGGGTTGCCCTGAGCATATCTGTTAACATCAACAGTGCTGCCCATATTCAATAAAAATTGCTCGTTAAATTCTACCTGTTCTTCAGTTTCAGGCTTAGTTGATTGCGTAGATGTATTTTCAGCCGCTTGAATCGAAAGCGGGAACGTCGCGCTGATAGCTAGGCATAATAAAGAACGTCGAAAAAACATAGCAACCCCAGAAAATAAATGAAGATGGTTCTTATATATGATGTTGTGTATTAACTCGTTTATTTTGTTACTTTAGATACTATTTTCTCGGTGCCGCCATAATCATTAATCGCGATATATTCCACTTCACCACTGGTCGTACTGCTAAGACCTTTTACTGGCATCGTTTCACTAGAGAAGGGTTTAATTGACTGTGTATTAATTTCATATTTTTTGTCGCCAATTTTAAATACTGCACCAGAGATGGAAACGTTGTACGGGGAGTCATTGCTGCCAACAACAGACAGCTTGCCACCTTGCAGCGTTTGTGACCATTTCACTTGTTTCATCGCTTCTTTGGCGGTGCCTTTCAGCCCATCAGGACGGAAAAACATCTTAATACGGGTGCGAAAAGCGAGCTGCAATTGGTTCTGGCTTTCACCGTCTTTTTGGGCCGATTTTTTGGGGATTTCCAGAACGTTAAACCAGAATAACGACTCCCGATCCTGTGCTAACGGTTGATTCAGATAGGTCACACGGACAGACTGGCCTTTGCCAGGATCCATTCGCGTAATCGGCGGTGTTATGACAAACGGCAATTTTAATTCTTGTGGGCTGACATTTGCGCGTCCGTCGTCTATCCAGATTTGCAACAGCAGTGGATTTTGACCCCGGTTGGTCATATTCACAATCACATCTTTCATGGATTGTTGGTAAACAATTCGCGTGCCGGAGATCACAACATCGGCGCTACTCTGAAAAGAGGCGAAACCAATAACTGCGGCTATAAGCGTTTTTAACCCTGTTTTCGTGTGTGAGCTGAACATCATGGGATCCACTTCCTGTTGGATTAGAAAGAAACATCCCCTGGAGTCGCCAAGGGATGTAGAAAGGCAACGGCCTTATTACTTATTCATAGCTAATGGTGTAAGTGGTATAAGCGGTAACGGTACCATCAGTCACGGCAGTATCTGTCTTGGTGTAGGCAACTTTATAAGTCAGTGAAGCATGACCGTTTGCATCTAACGGTTGTTTCTGGTCATTGTTTGCCTGACCCATTTTGACTTGGCTGTTGTCAGCGTTTTTCAGCACCAGTGCAACGTTATCGGCTGCGCCTTCAATATTTTCTTGCGGGAACAACAGGCCGCTAGAGTCGGTAGTTGTGCCGTTAAACGTATTGAACTGTACGCTGATATTTTTGTTTTCGTCTGGAGTGACTGTACCTGGGCAAGTTACATCCATAGTGAAGTTAGTTTCACCGAGAACACTGGCTACGTCGTTATTAGAAGCACCAGTGAAGTCAGTAATGTCTACGGTTTTCAATGCAATTCTGAAATCTTCTTGGTTCTGAGTCACTGAATCGGCCAGCATTTTAACAGTACAGGTATTCGGGTTTACCAGACCGTTAAACTGGATGTGACCAGCGTTGAGATTCTCTGCCATTGCAGAACCAGACATGTTAGCCATTACTGCTACAGCCAGTGTGTATTTTTTAAATGCCATGATAATAAATATCCATATTGATTGATAGGGACTAAAGATATAATTTATATCTTTAGCTTCTTGCCGTTAAATATAACATCTAATTGAGTTATATGTTAATTTTCGAGGAGTGTATTAGATGTGGGTTGTCAGCATCAAATTAGTTTATGTGTAATGATTTTTAAATTTTTCTAAAATAAATTCAATGTATGTTTGTGTTTTATTTTATTTGTTTTTTGGATAATAAGGGGAGGGGTGATGTTTTTATATCATATAATTTATTTCTCTCAAGTGTATTTGATATTTTTTATTTGAATATTATTTATTTGAGCATTATTTATGATGATTAACGTCTGTTGTTATGTTGATTTTTTGGGGGAGAGACTTAAAAGGAGTCATGATTAATTGACTCCTTGTATATAAATTTTGAATACCTGTTTTAGGCAACCTGTACCGGAATCGCTTTTGCTGTGCGCTTCATTTCGTTGTCACCTTCGAAGTAAGCCACTTTCGGACGCCATGTACGGGCTTCTTCGTCAGACATGGTGACGAAGCTTGCGATAATCACAATGTCGCCAACTTCAGCGCAGTGTGCCGCTGCACCGTTCACCGAGATGATTCTGGAGCCGCGTTCAGCCGCAATGGCATAGGTTGAGAAACGTTTACCATTGGTCACGTTCCAGATATCAATAGCTTCGTTTTCCAGAATACCTGAGGCATCAAGGAAATCCTGGTCGATGGCGCAGGAGCCTTCGTAATGCAGGTCCGCCTGCGTGACTTTTACGCGGTGGAGCTTGCCTTGCAGCATGGTGCGAATCATAACTTCTATACCCTGTCGTTTACCTTGGCTAAGCAGGCGCGACTGGCCTGCTTTGAGAAATCTTCAGGCAGTATTGCCCGATTTTTAACCCCTGTCTACTGGGCTAATGTAACGCTTTGATTATCGATCAGACGTGCCTGACCCAGCCATGCAGCGGCCAGAATCACCGCGCGTTTACTGGTTTCAGTCAACTCCAGCAGCGTGTCGGCATCACGAATCTGAATATCGTCGGCGCGGAAGCCTTTTTCATTCAGTTCTTGTTCGGCAATGGTAATAATTTCTTGCAGCTCACGATTACCCGCAATCAGCTTTTCAGCGATACCGTTCATCACGTTGTGCAGGCCTGGCGCAATTTTACGCTGTTCTGCCGTCAGATAACCGTTACGTGAGCTGAGGGCCAGACCGTCTTTGGCGCGAATAATCGGTACGCCAACGATCTCAATGTCATAACCCATGTCCGCTACCATTTTGCGGATCAGCGCCAGCTGTTGGAAATCTTTTTCACCAAAGCAGGCGATATCGGGTTGGATCAGGTTAAACAACTTGCTGACGATAGTGGAAACACCACGGAAGTGGCCTGGACGGCTGGCACCTTCCAGCATGGTAGAGAGACCGGGAACATCAACGAAAGTCTGGCCTTCCAGACCATGCGGGTAGATCTCTTCAACGGCCGGAGCAAAGACATAATCGACTTTACGCTTGTTCAGCTTTTCGCAATCTTCCTGCAGGGTACGCGGATAGCGCACCAGATCGTCCGGTCGGTCAAACTGCATCGGGTTAACGAAAATGCTGACGAACACCACATCAGCCCGCGCTTTTGCTTCATCGACCAGTTTCATATGGCCGTCGTGCAGGTTGCCCATGGTGGGAACCAGAGCGACGCGTTTACCTTCCTGACGCAGACGACGAATATGCTGGCGCAGCAGCGGCAGGGTTTCAATGATTAACACAACAAGACTCCTTAATGGAAACTGTGCTCTTCGCCCGGATAAACGCCGGACTCCACTTCAGCCATATACTGCCGCACTGCGGCGCGCATGTCGCCTGCTTCATTGAGGAAATTCTTCGCAAATTTCGGGATGTGGCCGCCGGTAATGCCAAACGCATCATGCATAACGAGAATTTGTCCGTCGGTGACGTTACCGGCGCCAATACCAATCACCGGAATCGACAGCGCTTCCGTGACGCGCTTCGCCAGCTCAACCGGCACGCACTCCAGCACCAGCAGCTGAGCGCCAGCGGCTTCTAAGGCCAGCGCATCATCCAGCAGTACCTGCCCGGCGTCGCCGCGGCCCTGAATTTTATAACCGCCGAAGATATTCACCGACTGGGGCGTTAATCCCAGATGGCCGCAAACCGGCACCGCGCGTTCGGTGAGCATTTTCACCGTATCTACCAGCCAGGCGCCGCCTTCGATTTTGACCATATTAGCGCCCGCGCGCATAACCACCGCAGCGTTTTCAAACGCCTGCTCCGGAGTGGCATAAGCCATAAACGGCAGGTCGGAGAGCAGTAGACAGTTAGGCGCGCCACGACGCACGGCACGAGTGTGGTAAGCGATATCTTCAACGGTCACGGGCAGAGTGGAGTCATGCCCCTGAATCGTCATGCCCAGCGAGTCGCCAACCAGCATCACATTGATACCTTCGTCGGCAAATAACTTAGCGAAGCTGTAGTCGTAGGCGGTAATTGTCGCGAAGCGTTTTTTCTCTTGCTTGCATTTCTGCAGCAGTGAAATGGTGGTGGGTTTCATAACATTTCCTGATGATGAAAGTCATATTTATCGGCATTCTAACAGTCACATTCAGGGGGGCAATTGTTTTAAGCAATCGTTTGGCGCTAAAGCAGTAAACGCTAAAGGGGAGAAGATACTTTACCAGTGTGCAGGTTTTGCAGCACCAAGATGGGTGAGGTGCTGATGCAGGCTGATACCATCCGGAAAGATAAGCTCAGGGGCAATTTCGAATAACGGCCACAGCATAAAACCACGGTTTTTCATGTCGTAGTGCGGTACCGTCAGACGTTCGGTGTTAATCACCTCATCGCCAAACAGCATAATGTCGAGGTCCAGCGTTCGTGGCCCCCAGCGTTCGGCTTTGCGCACCCGGCCCTGCTGTAACTCAATACGTTGGGTATGATTGAGCAATTCTTCCGGCGCGAGGGTGGTTTCCAGCGCGACGGCGGCGTTCAGGTAATCGGGTTGATCCTGTGGGCCTAATGGCGGTGTACGGTAGAACGAGGAGACAGCCACGATTCGGCTGTCAGGGATTTCACCGATCGCTTTAACGGCAGCATTAACCTGCTCCAGAGGGGAGGCTAAATTACTGCCGAGGGCGATATATACCCGTCGTTTTTCAAGCTGCATCTGTGTCACCACCTTGATGCGACTCGAAATTTGTTGGGTATACGTGATGGGTCATGCGGAACCTTCACGGCGTGGCGCGCGTTTACGCGGGCGACGATGGCGCCGACGTGCGTCTGGCTCTTCATCCAGCTCGTTCAGCATACCTTTTTGTTCCGGCGGCGCAGAAACCTGGAATTCACCCCACCATTTCGCCAGTCGCTGCAATTCCGCATTGTGTTCGACTTCGGCACGCAGCGCTAACAGGTCGTAAGCTGCACGGAACTTTGGATGTTCCATCAGCTTCCAGGCGCGTTTACCCTGGCGACGGGACATCCGTAGCTGCAACTGCCAGATATCGCGGGTCAGCGAGGTCAGACGTTTCGGGATCGCCAGCGAGCGGCAGGCTTCGTCCAGCACGTCGTTCATTGCCAGCGCGAAAGCGTCGTAGTAGGCCAGACCGCTTTCTTGCGCAATTTTCTGTGCGGCTTCCAGTAGCGGATACCAGAACATTGCCGCGAACAAGAAGGCCGGGTTAACGCGCATATCATTGTGAATGCGGTTGTCGGTATTCTTCAATACCTGGGCAATGATGCGTTCCATTGGGCTGTCACCGTCTTCGGTGAAGTAGCGCGTAATGGTGGGGAACAGCGGCTGGAACAGGCTGTACTCACGCAGCTTTTTATAGGTTTCGTATCCATAGCCCGCCTGTAATAGTTTGAGTGCTTCTTCAAACAGGCGTGCGGGAGGAATATCGTTAAGCAGCGTTGCCAGACGCGGGATCGGCTCTGCGGTTTCCGGGCTGATACGCATGTCGAGCTTGGCGGCAAAGCGTACGGCGCGCAGCATGCGCACAGGATCTTCGCGATAGCGCGTTTCCGGATTACCGATCAGGCGAATGATACCCTCTTCGAGATCCTGCATTCCCCCGACGTAATCACGTACGGTGAAATCGGCCACGCTGTAATACAGGCTGTTAATCGTGAAGTCGCGACGCTGGGCATCTTCTTCAATGGAGCCGAAGATGTTGTCGCGCAGCAGCATTCCGTTTTGTCCGCGCTGGGATGTTGTGCGATCGGACTCGCTGCCTTCATGATGACCGCGGAACGTCGCCACTTCGATAATTTCAGGGCCGAACATGACATGGGCCAGACGGAAACGGCGACCGACCAGGCGACAGTTACGAAACAGTTTGCGCACCTGATCCGGCGTTGCGTTAGTGGTGACATCAAAATCTTTCGGCTTTTTGCCCAGCAAAAGATCGCGTACACCACCGCCAACCAGCCATGCCTCGTATCCGGCCTTATTGAGCCTGTACATTACCTTCAGGGCATTTTCACTGATATCTTTGCGGGAGATAGAGTGCTGCTCACGCGGAATTACCGTCATATGTGGACGGGCGACGGCGAGCTCAGCCTCGCGCTCCTCGCGGCTTAGCACCTTGCGGCAAAAATTAGCGACTCGGGTAAAAATAGTGCACCTCGGTAGTGTCAAACTTCAATCAGAACAAGTGTTGCTGTGTAAAAATAGCGGCTAATCATAGCTCAGCATGATGCATTTGAGAATGCCGGATTTAAGATCGCCGATTCAGGCACCGCTGTCAGACGCCAGTTCTCAACGGCAAACGCCAGGATCTGGTCGACACGCATCTCCTGCCACGGGATATCGGCACGTTGGCCGAGAAAGCGTAGCGCGGCAATAATCACCGGACGCGGATCGCCTTGCGGCAGCGCAGGTGCATGATTTTGTTTTGAAAGTTTAGCGCCTTGTTCGTTGAGCGCCAGCGGAAGATGAATATAGTCAGGCGCTTGCCAGCCAAACTGCTGATACAAAGAGATTTGCCGCACCGTGGGTTCGATAAGATCGGCGCCGCGTACAATCTCCGTTACGCCCTGAAAGTGGTCATCAACCACCACGGCGAGGTTATAGGCAAACAGCCCGTCGCGTCGGTGGATAATAAAATCTTCGCCTGCAAGCTGAGGGTCAGCCTGAATCACCCCGCGCAACTGGTCCGTAAACTGCATTACCGGATGGCGTTGCTTAATGCGAACTGCGGCCTGTTCAGGTCCGCAGCGCAGCTCACGGCAGTGACCATCGTAAATACCGCCGACGCTTTGAATACGCGCCCGCGTACAGGTGCAGTAATAGCTCAGATCCTGCTGGTGTAGCCAGGCGAGCGCCTCGCGGTAGGCGTCATGACGCTGAGATTGCCATAAAATATCGCCATCCCAGTGCAGTCCGTAATGTTCCAGCTGACGCAGAATCGTATTTGCAGCACCGGGAACTTCACGAGGGGGGTCAATATCTTCAATGCGTACTCGCCAGATTCCGCGCCGGGCACGAGCCTGCAGGTAACTGCCGAGGGCGGCAATCAGTGAACCGAAATGCAGTTCGCCGGAGGGGGAAGGGGCGAAGCGGCCAATATAATGTGAATCGCTCATTTTGCGGACTAACAAATAATAAGGCGGGAGATGCTCCCGCCTGTAGTAAACGTGGTAAAAATGACCGGAATTAACCTGCCATTTGTTTTTCGCGGATTTCTGCCAGCGTTTTACAGTCGATGCACAGATCGGCTGTCGGACGCGCTTCCAGACGGCGAATACCAATTTCTACGCCGCATGATTCGCAGTAGCCGAAATCTTCGTCTTCTACTTTCTTCAGCGTCTTCTCGATCTTTTTGATCAGTTTGCGCTCACGGTCACGGTTACGCAGCTCAAGGCTGAATTCTTCTTCCTGTGCGGCGCGGTCCACCGGATCAGGGAAGTTAGCCGCTTCGTCTTGCATATGAGTTACGGTGCGATCGACTTCATCCCTAAGTTGATTGCGCCATGCCTCAAGAATACGCCTGAAGTGCGACAGCTGGGCTTCGTTCATATACTCTTCGCCCGGTTTCTCCTGGTACGGCTCCACCCCAGCGATGGCGAGAATACTCAGGGACGATGTTTTACGGTTTTGCCCTTCTTGCATGTTGCTTCTCCTTAACACGCACTATCGATCCCCATGTTCGGGGGAAAAATCAGGTCGCTATAAATAGCAGATGCTTTTCCGGATAGCAATTATCTAAACGTAACACTTGACAACCCTGTGAGGAAAAGCGTATTTGCCCACGCGCCCGGAATACTAATTGACCAGATATTTACACCATTACAAGGTAATGGGCAACGGCTCTTTAAGAGTCATACCGTGGGCAGAAAGTTCCGCTTTATAAACCAGAATTTCTACCCCCTTAAGCTGTGCTTCAACTAATAATTGCGCATATTTCGCATCGATATGGCGCGCGGGTGAAAACCGTGTAATGGCTGAATGTAGCACGGCGAAAAATATCACAGCCCGCTTGCCTTCAGCCGCTACGCTCATCAATTCCCGAAGATGCTTCTGACCTCGTTCAGTGATGGCATCGGGAAAATAACCCTGTTCTTTTTCCGCCAACGTGACTGATTTCACTTCAATATAGCAGTCAGGTCGGGAATCTGCCTGTAACAAAAAGTCGATGCGGCTCCCTTCGGCACCGTATTTTACTTCACTTTTCAAAGTGCTGTAGCCTGAAACTTCCGAAATTAACGCCTGCTGAATCGCCTCTTTCGTTAATCTGTTGGCCCACAGCGTGTTAACACAAATAAATTCACCGGATTGAGTTTGCGTTAATTCCCAGGTATGTGGATATTTGCGTTTAGTATTTTCTGATGTCGAATACCAAACGGTGTCACCTGGCATTGCGCATCCGGTCATCGCACCGGTATTTGGGCAGTGTAGCGTTAACTCTGTGCCAGCTGGTGTGATCACATCCGCTAAAAAGCGCTTATAGCGCTGAATGAGCGTTGCAGGTTGTAAAGGTGGAGAAAATTGCATAAACAGTCCTTTGATTATTCAGTCAGCGTCCAGCGTTGCAACTGCGTGTAACGCGTGCGTCCTCGTGCAAATGAGGAGGAATAAAGCGCAAATTCCGTGACTGGAAACGACCAGCCAAAGCCCGGTGGCGGGATTGGCACCGCGTGGCCGGCATCGCGCAGCAGCGTGATATGTGGATGAAACGGCTGCGGGCTCTGGTAGCAACCGCTGCGTGCGGCCTGTGCCCGCAGCATATTCGCCAGTTGCAGCAGTCCGCGCGGCGGCTGACGCATTCCCAGCCACACAACCCGGGATCGCAACCATTGCCCGGCATCATCGAATTTGAGCGTAAAACCCGGCTGGCGAATACGTCCCGCGAGTTGCGACAGCGCCTGCTGCTTCTCGTCGCTGACGTCGCCTAGAAAGGCCAGTGTCAGATGCAAATTATCAGACGCGACGGGACGACCCGCTTCCGGGGGGAACTGCGCGGCTCGCCAGTGGATTAGCTGCTCCCGAACCTCGCCTGGCAATTCAATCGCAAAGAACAGCCTTTTTGGCTCAGACATGATGGATACTCGGTTATGAATTAACGCGATGCTACAATGCAGCGCGAAGAATGTTAACCCTCTGGAGTCATTTGTGACGTCGTTGCCCGTTGCCGCCGTAGTGCCTGAACTGCTTACCGCTCTTGATACCTCGTCGCAGGTTTTGCTGACGGCGCCGACCGGTGCCGGGAAATCGACCTGGCTGCCGTTACGACTTCTTGAGCATCGCAGTATCAAGGGACGGATTATTTTGCTGGAGCCGCGGCGCCTGGCAGCGCGTAACGTAGCGCAGCGGTTAGCGGAATTGCTGAATGAAAAGCCTGGCGAGACCGTGGGTTATCGCATGCGCGCGCAAAGCTGCGTAGGGCCGCAGACCCGGCTGGAGGTGGTAACAGAGGGCGTCCTGACGCGGATGATCCAACGCGATCCCGAGCTGACGGGCGTCGGGCTGGTGATCCTCGACGAATTTCACGAACGGAGTTTACAGGCTGATCTGGCGCTGGCGCTATTGCTGGATGTGCAGCAAGGGCTGCGGGACGATCTGAAACTGTTGATCATGTCCGCCACTCTGGATAACGGGCGTTTGCAGCAGATGTTGCCCGATGCGCCGACGATCGTTTCTGAAGGCCGCGCATTTCCCGTTGAGCGGCGGTATCAGCCGTTGGCGCCGCATTTGCGTTTTGATGAAGCGGTGGCGATAGCGACGGCGGAGCTATTGCGCCATGAAAGCGGGTCACTGCTGCTATTTTTACCGGGTGTGGGCGAAATCCTGCGCGTACAGGAACAATTGGCTACGCGTGTGGGCAGCGATGTTGTGCTGTGTCCACTGTATGGCGCGTTAACGCTTTCCGAGCAGCGTCAGGCGATTGTGCCGGCGCCACAAGGCAAACGCAAAGTGGTGCTGGCCACCAATATTGCTGAAACCAGCTTGACGATCGAAGGCATCCGACTGGTGGTGGACTGCGCTCAGGAACGCGTGACGCGCTATGACGTGCGTACCGGTCTGACGCGACTGATTACCCAGCGCATCAGCCAGGATTCGATGACTCAGCGCGCGGGACGTGCAGGTCGTCTGGAGCCCGGTATTTGCCTGCATCTGCTTGCCAAAGAGCAGGCAGAAAGAGCGGCAGCGCAGGGTGAAGCGGAAATATTGCAGAGCGATCTGTCCGGGCTACTGATGGAGTTGCTGCAATGGGGATGTACCGACCCTGAGCAACTGAACTGGCTGGATACGCCGCCCGCCATCAACCTGCAGGCGGCAAAACGGCTGTTGCAGATGCTGGGCGCGCTTGAGGGCGACAGGCTTAGCGCCACGGGGCAGAAAATGGCGGCGTTGGGTAACGATCCTCGTTTAGCGGCGATGCTGGTCGGTGCCAAAAATAATACCGAAGCGGCTACGGCGGCAAAACTGGCTGCGATTCTGGAAGAGCCGCCGCGCGGTGGCAGTACCGATCTAACCGTGGCATTTTCGCGAAACCAGCCTGCCTGGCAGCAGCGCAGCCAACAGTTGCTGAAACGGCTTAATGTTAGCAGCGGACAGCCGGAGAGCACGCTGCTCTCCCCGTTGCTGGCGCGGGCGTTTGCCGATCGGATCGCGCGTCGACGTGGGCAGGAAGGACGCTATCAACTGGCAAATGGCATGGGCGCAATGCTGGATGCCGATGATGCCTCAGGACGCCATGAATGGTTGATAGCGCCACTTTTGTTGCAGGGCAGCGCTTCGCCAGACGCGCGTATCTTGCTGGCTCTGCCGCTGGATATCGAGTCGCTGATGCAGGCATGCCCTGAGCTGCTACAACAGTCCGACACCATCGAATGGGATGAAACCCAGGGAACGTTAAAGGCATTGCGTCGGTCGCGCATTGGTCAGCTCACGGTAAAAGTACAGCCATTGGCCAAACCTTCGGAAGAGGAGTTGCACCAGGCGATGTTGAACGGCATTCGCGATAAAGGGCTAAGTGTGCTCAACTGGACGCCTGAAGCTGAGCAGTTTCGACTGCGTCTGCAATGTGCGGCAAACTGGTTGCCAGAATACGACTGGCCCGCGGTAGATGAGGAGTCTCTGCTGGCGACGCTGGAGAGCTGGCTGCTGCCGCACATGAGCGGTGTACACTCGTTACGTGCATTAAAAGCACTCAATATGGGGCTGGCGTTGCGCGGTTTGCTGGATTGGTCAATGCTGCAACGTCTGGATAGTGAACTGCCAGCGCATTACACTGTGCCGACGGGAAGCCGGATTGCCATTCGCTATCATGAGGATAATCCTCCGGTATTGGCAGTTCGGATGCAGGAAATGTTTGGTGAAGCAAAGACCCCAACCATTGCCCAGGGGCGCGTGCCGCTGGTGCTGGAGCTGCTGTCGCCGGCCCAAAGACCGTTACAGGTGACGAGCGATCTGAGCGCGTTCTGGCAGGGATCGTATCGTGAGGTGCAAAAAGAGATGAAAGGGCGTTATCCCAAACATGTCTGGCCGGACGATCCGGCGAATACCGCGCCAACGCGGCGCACCAAAAAGTATTCGTAATGAAACGGTAGGCCGGATAAGGCGTTATGCCGCATCCGGCGAAAGAGCGGTAATAATTGAGAGATTTCTTCTTCTGTCGCAGGACGGAAGAACAGAGAATCGGGCCCTTGCGCCTGAATGTTGCGGAGAAAAAGCATGGCGGGGAATGACCGCGAGCCAATTGGACGTAAAGGGAAACCCTCGCGTCCGGTGAAACAAAAGGTGAGCCGTCGTCAACTCAGAGATGAAGAGTATGACGACGATTATGATGATGATGACTATGAGGATGAAGAACCGATGCCGCGTAAGGGTAAAGGCAAAGGGCGTAAGCCTCGTGGTAAGCGCGGCTGGTTCTGGCTGCTGGTAAAACTGTCGATTGTCTTTTTGGTGCTGATCGCCATTTATGGCGTTTATCTGGATCAAAAAATTCGTAGCCGTATTGATGGCAAAGTCTGGCAGCTTCCTGCGGCAGTATATGGCCGTATGGTTAACCTTGAGCCAGAAATGCCTATCGGCAAGAACGAGATGGTGAAGCTGCTGGAGGCCACGCAGTACCGTCAGGTGACGAAGATGACGCGTCCGGGCGAATTTACCGTGCAGGCGAAGAGCATCGAGATGATTCGTCGTCCGTTTGATTTCCCGGACAGTAAGGAAGGGCAGGTGCGCGCGCGTCTGACCTTTGACGGCGATCATCTGGAGACCATCGAGAATATGGATAACAACCGCCAGTTCGGTTTCTTCCGTCTCGATCCGCGTTTGATCACCATGCTCTCTTCACCTAACGGCGAGCAGCGCCTGTTTGTCCCGCGTAGCGGCTTCCCGGATCTGCTGGTGGATACGCTGCTGGCGACCGAAGACCGTCACTTCTATGAACATGACGGTATCAGCCTCTATTCCATCGGTCGTGCGGTGCTGGCGAACCTGACGGCGGGTCGTACGGTACAGGGTGCCAGTACGCTGACTCAGCAGCTGGTGAAAAACCTGTTCCTCTCCAGCGAACGCTCTTACTGGCGTAAAGCTAACGAAGCCTATATGGCGCTGATCATGGATGCGCGTTACAGCAAAGACCGCATTCTTGAGCTGTACATGAACGAAGTCTATCTCGGCCAAAGCGGTGATAACGAGATTCGCGGCTTCCCGCTGGCAAGCCTCTATTATTTCGGCCGTCCGGTAGAAGAGCTGAGCCTCGACCAGCAGGCGCTGCTGGTGGGGATGGTTAAAGGGGCGTCGATCTACAACCCGTGGCGTAACCCGAAACTGGCGCTCGAGCGTCGTAACCTGGTTCTGCGTTTGCTGCAACAGCAGCAGATTATCGACCAGGATCTGTATGACATGCTGAGCGCGCGTCCGTTAGGCGTACAGCCGCGTGGTGGGGTGATCTCCCCGCAGCCAGCCTTTATGCAGATGGTGCGTCAGGAGCTTCAGGCGAAGCTGGGCGATAAAGTTAAAGATCTCTCCGGCGTGAAGATTTTCACCACCTTTGATTCCGTGGCGCAGGACGCTGCAGAAAAAGCGGCGGTGGAAGGCATACCGGTGCTGAAGAAACAGCGTAAGCTGAGCGATCTGGAAACGGCGATTGTGGTGGTTGACCGCTTTAGCGGTGAAGTCCGCGCTATGGTCGGTGGAGCCGAACCGCAGTTTGCGGGCTATAACCGTGCGATGCAGGCGCGTCGTTCAATTGGTTCTCTGGCCAAGCCTGCGACCTATCTGACCGCGCTCAGCCAGCCGAAACTGTACCGCCTCAATACCTGGATTGCCGACGCCCCGATTGCGTTGCGTCAGCCGAACGGCCAGGTGTGGTCGCCGCAGAACGATGACCGTCGCTATAGCGAAAGCGGGAAAGTGATGCTGGTGGATGCGTTAACGCGTTCAATGAACGTGCCAACGGTAAATCTGGGGATGGCGCTGGGTCTGCCTGCGGTAACCGATACCTGGTTGAAGCTGGGCGCGCCGAAAGATCAGCTTAATCCGGTTCCGGCCATGCTGCTGGGGGCGTTGAACCTGACGCCAATCGAAGTTGCACAGGCGTTCCAGACTATCGCCAGCGGCGGGAACCGTGCGCCGCTGTCGGCGCTGCGTTCGGTGATTGCCGAAGATGGTACCGTGCTGTACCAGAGCTTCCCACAGGCTGAGCGCGCTGTTCCGGCGCAGGCGGCGTATATGACGCTGTGGACCATGCAGCAGGTGGTTCAGCGTGGTACAGGTCGCCAGCTCGGCGCGAAATATCCTGGCTTGCATCTGGCAGGGAAAACCGGGACCACCAACAACAACGTGGATACCTGGTTTGCCGGGATCGACGGCAGCCAGGTGACCATCACCTGGGTAGGCCGTGATAACAACCAGCCAACCAAGCTGTACGGTGCCAGCGGCGCGATGTCGATTTATCAGCGTTATCTGGCGAACCAGACGCCGACCCCGCTGGTGCTGACGCCGCCTGAAGATGTGGTAGATATGGGCGTGGACTACGACGGTAACTTCGTATGTAGCGGCGGGATGCGTACGCTCCCGGTGTGGACCACCGATCCGGATTCGCTGTGTCAGCAGGGTGAAATGCTGCAGCAGTCGGGTAATCCGTTCGATCAGTCAACGCCGTCGCAGCAGCCACAACAGCAGCAACAGCAACAACCGCCGCAGCAGGAGAAGAAAGATAGCGACGGTGTCGCTGGCTGGATTAAGGACATGTTCGGCAGTAACTGATTTTGGTTTTAACTGTTCTTCCCCCGCATCGGCACAGGCCGGTGTGGGGGACTTCTTCTTCGCGCTGTTATCGCCTTTCTATTCATTTCCTCTCTGGGAACTGGATGTCTTTGCTGGTCTTCACGTCAGGCTGTAATTTGTTGTGGATCACATTTTAATATTTGTTGCATGTTCCTCATCTATGATCTGTAATGGCAATTTCCGCAGGACATTTCCCGATTAACCATAAACGCAATATATTATTTTTTTTATATATTTGGTTTTGACTAATTTTTTGTGGATTTTTTTGTTGATTTTCCACCTTTTTTATTTTTTTACAGTATGAAAAAAAGTAATTAATAATTCCATGTGATAATTTAAAGTTAACTAAATTTAATTTTAAGTAAATCTTAATGAATTATTTTTTTATTAAAATCAGTGTGTTGTTTTTATTTTGACCTTGCTGGTGTGAATGGGTTGGTTAGCGTTTATTTATCGTAAATCGTAGAATAACTCATGCAAAGGAATGTTTGGGATTGAACAAGTTGATAAAGATATATTATATCATCCAGGGATGCTGTTGCATCTGTATCTCCAGCCAGTCTCTATTTCCTTTCGTTAAAATTGACTTCTCCTCTGTTGGTTTTTGTGAGCATATGTAAGGAATACGTTATGTGCAAAAAAATTCTCACCTCATTGTTTGTAAGCAGCGTGCTGGCGGGGGCCGCGATGCCTGCGTTGGCCGTTGATACCGGAACAGTCACCTTTAACGGCAAGATTATTCCTGATAGCTGTGCCGTGGATGTCAACGGTACGTCGACAAACGGTACAGTGACCTTTAATAATCTGTCGCAAACCGCGTTTGGCGCTGATAAAAAAGTAGGTGACTCGCAATCTTTTGCCATCATACTGACGGAATGTGATGCCGCGATTGCCAACCTCAATATCAAATTTGATGGCACGCGTGTTGCCGGTTATGGCGAGGAAGTGCTGCAACCGACGGGGACGGCGACAAATCTCGGCGTACGTATGTTGCCAGAAGGCAGCAGTGATTACGTAAAATTTGATGGCTCGGAGCCAGATGATTCGCTGAATAAGGCCAATGGCGAGAGCGTGGTTTTCAATTATAAAGCTGAAGTTATTCAGGTTGGCAGTACAGTACCGACCACCGGTGATTATACCGCGCAAGCAACCTATACCCTGATTTATCGTTAATCGTTGTACGCACTGGCCCAGGCTGGGCCAGTATTTCAATGGAATGGAAAATGAAACGACTTATTACAATATTAGCTTTGGTACTCACTACCGGCATAAATATTGCTCATGCGGGGGTGGTGATTGGCGGAACGCGAATTATTTATCCTGCCAGCCAGTCTGAAGTACAGGTAACCCTAAAAAATAAAGATAATGATAAACGTTATCTGGTGCAAAGTTGGGTGAGTAATATTGATGACAGTAAAGCGCCATTTGTTATTACACCGCCAATTTATAAGTTGGACGAAAATCGCCAGACGCTGCTGCACGTAGTTTATACCGGTAATAAAACGGCCCTGCCGCAGGATCGCGAATCGTTGTTTATGGCGAATGTTAAATCGGTTTCTGCGATCCCGGAAGAGTTACGTGATAACAACACGCTACAATTTGCAATTAAGACCAAGTTAAAGCTGTTCTATCGCCCGGCTTCGCTGAAAGAAAGTGAGGCGAAAACGGCCTGGCAGTCATTGCAGTTTAGCCGCAGCCAAAATCAACTGGTAGTGAAAAATCCCACGCCATTTTATGTCACCTTCGGCCAGCTTACGGTTGCGGGAAAAGCTATTAAATCCGCAGTGGATCAGCATTCACCCTCGGCATTAACCATGATGGTCGCCCCGTTTGCTGAGCAGCGTTTCCCGTTATCTTCCGGAGCAAAAGGCGACGTAGCCTGGACCGCGATTAATGATTTCGGATCAGAAACCGGACAGCGTAAACAGCCGCTGTAAATGAGCTATCGATTTCTTACGGGTGGCGTTTATGTCTTCTCATCGTACTGTCCGGCTTTTTGCGCTCAATACGCTGACATTCGCGATATTAACGGCGAGTGGTTCCGTTTGCGCTGACGATTATTTCAATCTCAGTGCGCTGGAAACGGGGACGCCGCTGGAGAATACCGGCGCGCTGGAAGCTTATTTACGCAATAATGGTCTATCGCCAGGGCGGTATTTAACGTCCATTGTCTGGGATCGGGATCGCATCGATAAACGAAATTTAAATTACGTCCTTTCAAAAGATAACAGCAAACTGGTTCCGCAGTTTACTAAAGCAGAACTGCGTGAACTGGGCGTCAAAGTTGATTCCATCCCGGCGTTAAAGAATATTAATGATAATGCCGCATTGGGCGATATTAGTGAATATATTGCTGATGCGCGCTATGACTTCAGCCCGGAAACTCAGGTATTGCAATTACGTATTCCGCAAATCTACCGCGACAAACAAATTTCGGGCGAAAGCAATCCCGCTTCCTGGGACGATGGCATTCCGGCTCTGTGGACCAGCTACTATGTTTCGGGCTCGCATCAGCAGTCGAATAGGGACAACAATGCCTCTAACTGGGCCAGTCTCAATTCGGGTATGAACATTGGCCCATGGCGAGTGCGCAATTCCAGTAGCTGGGGGAATGACAGCGGCTGGCAATCTATAAGCACAACGCTGGAGCGTGATATCAAACGCCTGCGCAGCCAGCTTCAGCTTGGGCAAACCTACACCAACGGCGAACTGTTTGACAGCGTACAAATGACCGGGGTGAAGCTGGAGACCGATACCAGCATGCTGCCCAGCGGATTACAGGGATTCGCCCCGGTGGTGCGCGGCATCGCCAACAGCGATGCCAAAGTGGCCATCAAACAAAACGGTTACACCATCTACCAGACCAACGTCTCGCCCGGCCCGTTTGAAATCCGTGATTTAACCCAGGTCACGGCAGGAGCGGATCTGGAAGTCACCGTGACGGAGGCCGACGGTACGGAGCGCAGCTTTATTCAGGCCAGCTCCTCGGTGCCGATTATGCAGCGCGAAGGCGCGCTGAAGTACAGCCTGGCGGCAGGTAAATATCGCGATGTGGATAACGGCGAAGAACCGGAATTTGGCCAGGCGACGGCAATTTACGGCTTACCTTTCGGAATTACCGCCTACGGCGGTCTGCAGGGCGCGTCGATGTATCATGCCGGGCTGGTCGGCATCGGGGCCGATTTACGCGATTTTGGTTCAGTGTCGATGGATTTGACGGCCGCCAGAACCGCATTTGACGACGGTCGCGCAGATGCGAACGGCCAGTCGTGGCGCGCGCAGTACGCAAAAGATTTTCCGCTGACCAATACCACGATCACGCTGGCCAGCTATCGTTATTCCACCTCTGGATTTTATACCTTTCAGGAGGCTCTCGATCAGCGCAATAACGCCTATGACGACGACAGCATTTACAGCTATCGCAATGCTTTTAACCGCCGGAGCCGCTTACAGCTAAACCTTTCACAGTCGTTACATAGCTGGGGGTCGGTATATGCCAACGCCTATCAGCAGGACTACTGGGGAATGGAAGGCCATGAGCGCAGCGTCAGCTTGGGTTACAGCAGCAGCTGGCAGGGCGTTAACTGGTCGCTGAACTATAGCCTGACGAAAACGCCATCGACCGATAACGACCAGCAGGTTTCGATTTCGATTAACATTCCGCTCTCGCGCTGGCTGGCGAACTCCTGGGGCACCTATAACCTGACCAGTTCGAAAAAAGGTAACACCTCGCACCAGGCGGGCGTTAGCGGCTCGTTGCTGGAAAACAACAACTTAAATTACAACCTTCAGCAAACCTACACCGATAACAACGTGGGCTACGGCGCTTATCTCTCCTCGCGCTATCGGGCTTCGGTGGGGGAGTTCAGCGCTAATTACAGCTATCAGCAAGACAGCAAGCAGTGGGGCTATAGTGCACAGGGCTCCGTTGTCGCGCACTCGCAAGGAATAACTCTGGGACAGTCGATCCAGGATGCTTTTGCGGTGGTGCATATTGTCGATGGCGATAACGTCAAAATCCAAAATTCACAAGGGGTGTATACCGACCGTTGGGGCAATGCCATTGTGCCGACCTTAACCAACTATCGGCGTAATACCATCACCGTGAATACCATGGGGCGCGATGATTTAGATATTAAGGATGCGTCTTTGGACGTGAATCCGACCAAGGGGGCGGTAGTGGCGGCGGACTTTACCGCGCGTGCGGGTAAGCGTGCCTTGCTGACGTTGCGATATGGTCAGGGTATGGTGCCTTTTGGGGCGATGCTGAGTATGGACGGCGCAACCTCTATCGTGGGCGATGCCGGTGAAGTGTTTATCACTGGGTTAAAAGGGACGCAGCGTGTGACCGCGCAATGGGGTGATACGGCGCAGCAGCGCTGCTCGGCGGAGGTGACGGTTCCGGCACAACCTGAACCGGGAATTTTCACCGCAACGCTCAACTGCCGTTGATAAATGGAGGAGATATGCAAAAGCGGACAAGCAGCAGGTGCTGGATAGTGGTATGCGATGGCTATGTTTGCCGTACTACCACTGGTAGTGGCAACGGTGGATGTTGTTGTTTAGCTAACAGGGAAATGACCAGATGCAAAAAGGAATAAAGCCTGTTGTCAGGCTCTTCATCACGCTGATGTTAGCTATTATTAGCGTCTGTTTTCAGCAGGCCAGGGCTGAATGCTCGTTTACCAATCCGGATGCGAATCCAACGATTATGTTTACCATGCCCGCGCAGATTGTGATTGAGTCTGATGCAGCTGTAGGAACTGTAGTCTATTCCGGAGAAACAGTTGGAGAATCACACGGCTTAAGCTGTGACGGCAATGAGCGGGTGTATGACGGCTATTTGGTATTGACTGATGCTGATTATTCAGGAGTATTGCCGGGAGTTTATAAAACAACAGTACCTGGTATTGGTTTTCGCGCTGCTCGCGCAGAGAATAAGACAGCGACATTCACTGGCGATAATCTCATTACTCCCCGGCACTATATTGGTAGATTAGGGAGTTGGGCTTCTTTTGACTCAACCTATCATGTGGGGGTTGAGTTGGTCGTTATTGACACCGTTCAGTCTGGTACGCTGGATACCAGCTTATTTAATGCCGATTATCAAATGGGGAACCTGATAGCGGCAAAACTGCGTTTTGGCCCAACGGTGGTCGATGTGCTGACCAATACTTGTAATTTGGTCAGTAAAGATATTGCCGTTCTGATGGACTCGGTAACCTCAGGCAGTTTATCTCAGGGATATTCTTCCGTACTCACCGATGACAGCTTTAAAATTGAAGTCGCCGATTGTACTACCGGAACGCACATTGATTATAAGTTTACCAGCGCCGGTTCAACCGGTGTTACCGACGGCAATATTCTGAACATTGCCAGTGGGGAAGGGGCTGCCAGCGGTGTGGGGATCCAGATCCTCGACAAAGACAATCATGTGCTGAGTTTTGATCAGGAATATACGGGGATCGAAAGCGCAAACGGGCGGGGAACAGAGGAGATCCCCCTGAAAGCGCGATACGCTAAAACCGGAACGGTGAAGGGAGGTCAGGTCGATGCAGTGGCCACCTTTGAAGTGTATTACCGTTAATTTGCAGGCGTATATACGCAGCAGTACGACAGGGCTCTTTCCGAGCCCTAACATTCCAGCCTAATTTATTAACCCTTTCTTTTCATCTGGTTATTTCTTAACCCCTCAGTTTTAGTAGGGACGCGTATTGCTTGCTATCTCGCCAGAGTTTCGAATATTATGCTGCCGTTATAATAATAATTCTCGTTTACGTTATCATTCACTTTCATCAGAGAAATACCAATGGCGCGTCTTAAAACTGCTCAGCCAAGTTCATCGCTGCGTAAAATCGCAGTAGTGGTAGCCACAGCGGTTAGCGGCATGTCTGTCTATGCACAGGCGGCGGTTGACCCGAAAGAAGAAACCATCACCGTAACTGCTGCACCTGCTCCGCAGGAAAGCGCATGGGGGCCAGCGGCAACCATCGCTGCACGACAGTCTGCTACGGCGACCAAAACAGATACTCCTATTCAGAAAGTTCCGCAGTCTATTTCAGTGGTCACCGCCGAAGAGATGGCGTTGCATCAGCCGAAATCGGTTAAAGAAGCACTCAGCTACACCCCGGGCGTTGCCGTGGGCACGCGTGGTGCTTCTAATACCTATGACTACCTGATTATTCGCGGATTTGCCGCCGACGGCCAAAGTCAGAATAACTATCTGAATGGCCTGAAGATGCAGGGCAACTTCTACAACGATGCGGTTATCGACCCCTATATGCTGGAACGCGCTGAAGTGATGCGTGGTCCGGTTTCCGTTCTGTACGGAAAGAGCAACCCGGGTGGGTTATTGAACATGGTCAGCAAGCGCCCGACAACGGAGCCGCTGAAAGAAGTTCAGTTCAAAATGGGCACAGACAGTCTGTTCCAGACCGGTTTTGACTTCAGCGATGCGCTGGATGACGATGGTGTGTACTCATACCGTCTGACCGGCCTGGCGCGTTCCGCGAATGCGCAGCAGCAGGGCGCAGAAGAACAACGTTATGCCATCGCGCCATCTTTCACATGGCGTCCGAATGATAAGACGAATTTCACCTTCCTCTCCTACTTCCAGAACGAGCCGGAAACCGGTTATTACGGCTGGTTGCCGAAAGAGGGGACCGTGTCTAAACTGCCAAATGGTTCACGTCTGCCGACCGATTTCAACGAAGGTGCGGACAACAATACCTACTCTCGTAACGAGAAGATGGTGGGCTACAGCTTCGACCACGAATTTAACGACACCTTTACCGTACGTCAGAACCTGCGCTACGCGCAAAACAAAGTGTCGCAGAAAAGCGTGTACGGCTACGGCATGTGCTCTGATCCGCTGTATACAAAAAACCAGGCAGCACTCAACGCTAGTCCATGTAAAAACATCCCTCAGTCAGATTGGGATCACACGCTGACTCGTCAGTACGTTGACGATAATGAAAAATTGCAGAATTTCTCTGTTGATACCCAGTTGCAGAGCAAATTCGCCACCGGTTCCCTGGATCATACATTGCTGACCGGCGTTGACTATATGCGTATGCGTAATGATATCAACTCCTGGTTCGGTTGGGCTGGTTCGGTAGCGCCGTCTGATATCTATAACCTTGACCGTAGCGACTTTGATTTTGGGGCGCATAATGGACCAGGCGCACCTTATCGCGTTCTGAATAAACAGGAACAAACGGGCCTGTACGCTCAGGATCAGATGCAGTGGGATAAGGTGCTGTTCACTCTGGGCGGTCGTTACGACTGGGCTAAGCAGGACTCATTGAACCGCGTTTCTGGCGTGCTGGATTCCCGTGATGACAGAGAGTTTACCTGGCGTGGCGGTGTTAACTACCTGTTCGACAACGGTGTGACCCCGTATTTCAGCTACAGCGAATCGTTTGAACCTAATTCTCAGGTCGGGGAAAGCGGTAATATCTTTGCTCCATCTAAAGGTAAGCAGTACGAAGCGGGCGTGAAGTACGTACCGAGCGATCGTCCGATCGTGTTGACCGGTGCCGTTTACCAGTTGACCAAAACCAACAACCTGATGGCCGATCCGAACGGATCGTCCTGGTCAGTTGACGGCGGTGAAATTCGTTCACGTGGTGTGGAAATCGAAGCGAAAGCAGCGCTGTCTGCCAGCGTTAACGTGGTGGGTTCTTATACCTACACTGACGCAGAATACACCACCGACACCACCTACAAAGGCAACACGCCTGCTCAGGTGCCAAAACATATGGCATCACTGTGGGGAGATTATACCCTTTATGACGGTGCGCTTTCCGGGCTGACGTTGGGTACGGGTGTTCGTTATACTAGTTCCAGTTATGGCGATCCGGCAAACTCCTTCAAAGTGGGAAGCTACACGCTGGTAGATGCGTTAGTGCGTTACGATTTGGCGCGTGTTGGTATGGCTGGCTCCAACGTGGCGCTGCACGTGAACAACCTGTTTGATCGTGAATACGTCGCCAGCTGTTTCAATACGTATGGCTGCTTCTGGGGCGCAGAACGTCAGGTCGTTGCGACTGCAACCTTCCGTTTCTAATTTCTCTTTGGGCACGCTTTGCGTGCCCGTTTTACAAGTTGGCTGCTATGCAGGAAAACAGATCCCATCCCGACACCACTTTTGCGTTGCGTAATGTCTCCTTTCGTGTGCCTGGCCGCACGCTATTGCATCCTCTCTCATTAACTTTTCCTGTGGGAAAAGTGACTGGTCTTATCGGCCACAACGGTTCCGGTAAATCGACGTTATTGAAAATGCTGGGACGTCATCAGCCGCCGTCAGAAGGTGAAATCCTGCTCGATGAACAGCCGCTGGAGAGCTGGAGCAGCAAAGCGTTTGCCCGCAAGGTCGCCTATCTGCCGCAGCAGTTACCGCAGGCGGAAGGGATGACAGTGCGTGAACTGGTGGCGATTGGTCGTTATCCATGGCACGGGGCGCTGGGGCGTTTTGGCGTTGCCGACAGAGAGAAAGTAGAAGAAGCGATTTCGCTGGTCGGTTTAAAACCGCTGGCGCACCGTCTGGTCGATAGCCTGTCGGGCGGAGAACGCCAACGTGCGTGGATTGCCATGCTGGTAGCGCAGGACAGCCGCTGCCTGCTACTTGATGAACCGACTTCCGCGCTGGATATCGCCCATCAGGTTGACGTGCTGGCGCTGGTGCACCGCTTAAGCCAGCAGCGCGGGCTGACGGTGGTTGCGGTGCTGCATGATATCAATATGGCGGCCCGCTACTGCGATTACCTCGTTGCGCTGCGCGGCGGTGAGATGATTTCTCAAGGAACGCCAGCTGAACTGATGCGCAGTGAAACTCTGGAACAAATTTACGGTATCCCGATGGGCATTTTGCCGCATCCGGCCGGTGCCGCACCCGTGAGTTTTGTCTATTAATGATCGGATTACATCATATTACCCGTCGGCGATTGCTTACGGCGATGGCGCTGTCGCCTCTGCTGTGGCGGATGAATACGGCACACGCCGCGGCGGTTGATCCACAGCGCATTGTAGCGCTGGAATGGCTGCCGGTAGAGCTGCTGCTGGCGCTGGGGATTACGCCGTACGGCATCGCAGATATCCCTAACTACAAGCTGTGGGTCAGTGAACCTCCTCTGCCTGATTCGGTGATTGACGTCGGACTACGTACGGAGCCCAATCTCGAACTGCTGACCGAAATGAAGCCCTCATTTCTGCTCTGGTCGGCAGGCTATGGTCCTTCCCCTGAAAAGCTGGCGCGGATTGCACCTGGCCGGGGATTTAACTTCAGCGATGGCAAAAAGCCGCTGGCCGTTGCGCGACAATCGCTGCAGGAAATGGCGCAATTGTTCAATCTGCAAGCCTCTGCTGAACGCCATTTGACTGAGTACGATCGTTTTATCGCCAGCCTGAAACCGCGCTTCATTCAACGTGGCGCGCGCCCCGTATTGCTTACGTCCTTGCTTGATTCGCGACATATGCTGGTGTTTGGCTCAAACAGCCTGTTCCAGGACGTACTGGACGAATATGGGATCCCAAATGCCTGGCAGGGAGAAACAAACTTCTGGGGTAGCACTGCCGTGAGTATTGACCGTCTGGCTGCTTATAAGGATGTCGATGTGCTGTGCTTTGATCACGGCAACGATAAAGAGATGGCTGCGCTGATGTCTACGCCATTATGGCAGGCGATGCCGTTTGTCCGTAGCGGACGTTTTCAACGTGTGCCTGCCGTTTGGTTTTATGGCGCAACGCTATCGGCCATGCATTTTGCCCGTATTCTGGATAATGCGTTGGGAGGCAAAGCGTGAGTAAACGTATTGCGTTGTTCCCAACTTTCCTGCTGGCTGTTCTGTTTGTTGCTGCCTGCTGGCTGACATGGGTTAACTTCTCCGTTGCGCTACCGCGCAGTCAGTGGCAACAGGCTATCTGGTCACCGGATATCGACATCATTGAGCAGATGGTTTTTCACTATAGCCTGCTGCCGAGGCTGGCGATTTCTCTGCTGGTCGGTGCCGGGCTGGGGCTGGTCGGCGTATTGTTTCAGCAGGTGTTGCGTAACCCTCTGGCGGAGCCAACCACACTGGGCGTTGCGACCGGGGCGCAGTTGGGCATTACGGTTACCACGCTGTGGGCTATTCCAGGTGCGCTGACCACGCAATTTGCGGCGCTGGCGGGAGCATGTGTCGTTGGGGCGCTGGTGTTTGGCGTTGCCTGGGGCAAGCGCCTTTCTCCGGTGACGTTAATCCTTGCCGGGCTGGTGGTCAGCCTGTACTGCGGGGCGATTAACCAGTTGATGGTTATCTTCCATCACGATCAACTGCAAAGCATGTTTTTATGGAGCAGCGGCACGCTAACGCAAACCGACTGGAGCGGCGTACAACGTCTGTGGCCGCAGCTGCTGGGCGGCGTGATGCTGACTCTGTTGTTATTACGCCCAATGACGCTGATGGGACTGGATGACGGCGTGGCGCGTAACCTCGGTCTGGCATTGTCGCTGGCGCGTCTGGCGGCGTTATCGCTGGCCATTGTTATCAGCGCCTTACTGGTTAACGCGGTTGGGATTATCGGCTTTATTGGCCTGTTTGCACCGCTGCTGGCGAAAATGCTCGGTGCGCGTCGTTTGCTGGCTCGTCTGGTGCTGGCCCCGCTGATTGGTGCGTTGATCCTCTGGCTCTCCGACCAAATCATTCTGTGGTTGACCCGCGTATGGATGGAAGTCTCCACCGGTTCAGTGACGGCGCTGATTGGCGCACCGTTGCTGCTGTGGTTGTTGCCGCGCTTAAGGAGTATGAGCGCCCCGGATATGAACGCCAGTAATCGCATCGCCGCTGAACGTCAGAATGTGCTGATGTTTGCGCTGGCAGGTGGCGTAATTTTACTGCTAACCCTTGTGGTGGCGCTGTCGTTTGGCCGCGACGCACATGGCTGGACTTGGGCCAGCGGTGCGATGCTGGATGAGCTGATGCCCTGGCGCTGGCCTCGCATTCTGGCGGCCCTGATTGCCGGGGTGATGCTGGCGGTAGCGGGCTGTATTATTCAGCGTCTGACTGGCAATCCGATGGCCAGTCCGGAAGTGCTGGGCATTAGCTCCGGTGCGGCATTTGGCGTGGTGCTCATGCTGTTTTTGGTCCCTGGAAATGCTTTTGGCTGGCTGCTGCCTGCCGGAAGCCTCGGGGCCGCGGCTACTCTGCTTATCATTATGATTGCCGCCGGGCGCGGTGGTTTTTCACCGCACCGTATGCTGCTGGCCGGCATGGCGCTCAGTACGGCGTTTACTATGCTGCTGATGATGCTGCAGGCCAGCGGCGACCCGCGCATGGCGGGCGTGCTGACCTGGATCTCCGGTTCAACCTATAACGCGAGCGGAGAGCAGGTACTGCGTACCGGGATTGTGATGGTGATTCTGCTGGCGCTGACGCCGCTGTGCCGCCGTTGGCTGACAATTTTACCGCTCGGCGGCGATACGGCTCGGGCGGTGGGTATGGCAATCACGCCGTCGCGCGTGGGGTTACTGCTGCTGGCGGCAGGGTTGACGGCGACAGCCACCATGACCATTGGACCGTTGAGCTTTGTCGGGCTGATGGCGCCGCATATTGCCCGTATGATGGGTTTTCGGCGAGCGATGCCGCATATGCTGATTTCGGCGCTGGCGGGTGGCGTGTTGCTGGTCTTTGCTGACTGGTGCGGCAGGATGGTGCTGTTTCCGTATCAGATCCCGGCGGGATTATTGTCGACGTTTATTGGTGCGCCGTACTTTATCTATCTGCTGAGAAAGCAGAGCCGCTGAGGCTGACCCCTTTCATGTAGGCCGGATAAGACGCTTTGCGTCGACATCCGGCAATAAAAAAGCCGGGTGGCGGCTTCGCCTTACCCGGCCTACATTTCTGCACGTTCTCTTTTTTACAACTTCGCAAACACCCGGCGCGCGGCGTCGATGGTGTTATTGATATCGTCTTCACTGTGCGCCACGGACATAAAGCCCGCTTCGAAAGCAGACGGCGCCAGATAAATTCCTTCATCCAGCATCATGTGGAAGAAGCGCTTGAAGCGTTCGACGTCGCATGCCATCACATCCTGATAGCAGGTTACGGTTTCTGCATCGGTGAAGAAAATCCCGAACATCCCGCCCACATGGTTAACCACCAGCGGAATATTCGCTTCTTCGGCAGCTTCCAACAGACCTTCCGCCAGACGCGTCGTCAGTTCGTTCAGCGTTTCATGAATACCCGGTTGGGCGACTTCGGTCAGACAGGCATAACCTGCCGCCATCGCGATCGGGTTACCGGAAAGCGTCCCCGCCTGGTAAACCGGACCGGTCGGCGCCAGCGCATCCATCACATCGCGGCGGCCACCGAATGCGCCAACGGGCATCCCACCACCGATGATTTTACCGAGGCAGGTCAGATCCGGCACGACGCCGTAATAATCCTGCGCTCCGGCCAACGCCACGCGGAAACCGGTCATTACTTCATCAATGATCAACAGCGCGCCAAACTCATCGCACAGGGCACGCAGGCCCGGCAGGAATTCCGGCAGCGGCGGGATGCAGTTCATGTTGCCGGCGACCGGCTCAACGATGATGCAGGCGATCTCCTGCGGATACTGTTCAAATGCGGCACGTACCGAAGAGAGAGCGTTGTAGGTGCAGGTCAGGGTGTGTTTCGCGAAATCGGCCGGAACGCCCGGAGAGTTCGGCTGACCCAGCGTTAACGCGCCGGAACCGGCTTTAACCAGCAGGCAATCGGCGTGGCCGTGGTAGCAGCCTTCAAATTTGATGATTTTATCGCGACCGGTGAAACCGCGCGCCAGACGGATGGCGCTCATCGTCGCTTCCGTACCGGAGTTCACCATACGCACCATGTCCATGGTCGGCACGAGCTCAGTGACCAGCTCCGCCATTTTGACTTCCATTTCGGTCGGTGCGCCGAAGCTTAAACCGCGCTCCGCTGCTTCAATCACCGCATTACGGATTGCCGGGTGATTATGGCCCAGCACCATCGGTCCCCAGGAACCGACGTAGTCAACATAGGCTTTACCATCGACATCGTACAGATACGCGCCGTCCGCTTTTTCGATAAACAGCGGAGTACCACCCACGCCAGTAAAGGCGCGAACGGGGGAGTTAACGCCGCCTGGGATAAGTTCGCGTGCTGCGTTGTAGAGATTTTCAGACTTACTCATGGATGGGGTCCTGGTTCGTAGAAAAAGTAAATGCCCGCTATTCTAGTTATTCAGAGAAGGTTATGAAAGTTTTACGCATTTGAAACAATACGATTTGCAGGGGATTTTCGTGAAATGTGCGAGTAGAATGCCGATTCCGTATTTGTATTACCAATTAATGATCATCTGATGAAGACAGACACTCCCTCTTTTGAAGCACAACAAATTGTGCGTTTACGCCGCAGGGATCAAATTCGTCGTCTCCTGGAACGAGACAAAACGCCGTTGGCGATCCTGTTGATGGCTGCCGTAGTGGGTACAGTGACAGGGCTTGTTGGCGTGGCATTTGAGAAAGCGGTGACCTGGGTGCAGAATCAGCGCATTGGCACGCTGGCTCAGGTTGCGGACCATGACATTCTGCTGTGGCCGCTGGCGTTTATTCTTTCCGCGTTGCTGGCGATGGTCGGCTATTTCCTGGTGCGTAAGTTTGCGCCGGAAGCCGGTGGTTCGGGGATCCCAGAGATTGAAGGCGCGCTGGAAGAGCTGCGACCGGTGCGCTGGTGGCGCGTTCTGCCGGTGAAATTTATTGGCGGCATGGGCACGCTGGGAGCCGGCATGGTGCTTGGGCGAGAAGGACCGACCGTGCAGATTGGTGGTAACCTCGGGCGCATGGTGCTGGATATTTTCCGTATGCGTAGCGCAGAAGCGCGACATACCTTATTGGCTACCGGTGCGGCAGCGGGTCTTTCGGCGGCGTTTAACGCTCCGCTGGCGGGGATCCTGTTCATTATTGAAGAGATGCGCCCGCAGTTTCGCTATAACCTCGTGTCGATCAAAGCCGTGTTTACCGGCGTTATAATGTCGAGCATTGTGTTTCGTATTTTCAACGGCGAAGCCCCGATTATTGAAGTCGGAAAGTTGTCTAATGCGCCAGTAAATACACTGTGGCTGTATCTGGTGCTCGGACTTATTTTTGGCTGTGTCGGGCCGTTGTTCAACACTATGGTGTTGCGTACCCAGGATATGTTCCAGCGCTTTCACGGCGGTGAAATTAAAAAATGGGTGCTGATGGGCGGCGTGATCGGTGGCCTGTGCGGGATCCTCGGATTAATTCAACCTGAAGCGGCAGGCGGTGGCTTTAATCTGATCCCGATTGCCGCAGCAGGCAATTTTAGCGTCGGTCTACTGCTGTTTATATTTATCACCCGGGTGATCACCACGCTGCTGTGCTTCTCATCCGGCGCGCCCGGTGGGATCTTTGCCCCGATGCTGGCGTTGGGCACGTTGCTTGGTACGGCGTTCGGTATGGCTGCGGCAGCCTCTTTTCCGCAGTATCACCTGGAGGCCGGAACCTTTGCCATTGCCGGAATGGGGGCTTTGTTGGCTGCTTCGGTGCGTGCGCCGCTAACGGGTATTGTGCTGGTGCTGGAGATGACTGATAACTATCAGCTCATTTTGCCAATGATTATTACCTGTCTTGGCGCAACACTATTAGCCCAATTTATGGGCGGAAAGCCGCTATACTCGACTATCCTGGCTCGTACGCTGGCAAAACAGGAAGCGGAGCAGGCGGCGAAAAGCCAGGGGACTGCCGCTGGCGAGAATACTTGAACGAAATACCAGGGTATTAGATAATGGCCCAAAATATTGGGTTGAAATTTACCCAATTGCCGATGTCGTTTGGAGCAAAATATGAGTGATGACGTAGCGCTGCCACTGCAATTTACTGAAGCAGCAGCCAATAAAGTAAAAAGCTTGATCGCTGACGAAGAAAACCCGAATCTGAAATTACGCGTGTATATCACTGGCGGTGGTTGCAGCGGTTTCCAGTACGGTTTCACCTTTGATGACCAGGTGAATGAAGGTGATATGACCATTGAAAAACAAGGTGTTGGTCTGGTCGTTGATCCGATGAGTCTGCAATATCTGGTGGGCGGTGCGGTTGACTATACCGAAGGTCTGGAAGGTTCCCGCTTCGTTGTGACTAACCCGAATGCGAAAAGCACCTGCGGGTGTGGTTCTTCTTTCAGCATCTGATTGCTGTCTGTAATACCGATGGTCTGATGGTGTAGGCCCGGTAAGCGTAGCGCCACCGGGCAATGTGCCGGATGGCGGCGTAAACGCCTTATCCGGCCTACATGTTCTGTATCGTCACATCAACGCCCGTTATCATCCAGCGCAAACGTCGGCAATTTCAGATGCCAGCGAATGGCGGCAAGCCGAATCAGCAGGGTGACAATCATCCCCATCATACTGGCGTTTTCCAGTGAAACATCAAAGGTATAAAACGCCGTTGCATGCACGATCCCGCCGATAATACAGGCTGTGGCGTAGATCTCGGTGCGCAAAATCATCGGGACTTCACGAGCTAACACATCGCGAATGATCCCACCACCAACGCCGGTAATCACCCCCATACAAATCGCCACCAGCGGCCCTGTTCCTGCGAGAAATGCCTTGTTGACGCCAATACCCACGAACACCGCCAGGCCAACGGCATCCAGCACCGGAAGGATCCATTTCGGTATGCGTCTTGGTTGACGTACCAACAGGATCGTCAGCATGCTGGTGATCATCGCCACCACCAGATCGGTCGGATCCTTAACCCAAAAAACCGGTCCATTATCCAGCGCCATATCGCGGATCGTACCACCACCAACGGCGGTAACCACGCCGAGTACCAGGACGCCAAACGGATCCATACGTAATTTTCCGGCCAGTAATACGCCAGAGATTGCAAATACCGCGGTGCCGACAATATCAAGCCAATAGACGAGCATTTTTAAATCCTCACAACAGACCTGGTGGGGCAGGCGCTAATTTATCTGTGAAAGCGCATTACAGAGTTGTTTTGCGGCGAGGATAATACGCGGGCTCGCGCGTTCGAACCAGTCACTATTAAGTGTAATAATGGGTATTTTTAGCTGGTTTCCCCAGTATTGCTCAATTTTCAGAGTTTCACCCGGACCGCCTGTGGCAACAATAGCCTGGGGGGCTCGTGCCAGGACCTGCTCACGGCTAACCTGCGGCCAGGGAACCCGACTACCGGCAAAGATGTTTTCTCCGCCGCATACCTCAAGAACTTCGTGCTGAATAGAACCTTTTCCACTGGTAAACAGAGGATTGGCACCAAACTGGAGAAACACGCGTTTTTTCGGTTTGTTGGCATACTGAGATTTAAGTAAAGCATAGTCATCAAGCATGGTTTGCGCCGCCTGTTTAGCTTGTTCAGGCTTGGGGCTCCATGCCGCTAATTGGCGTAGCGCATCGGCAACCTGCTCAATAGTAACGGCGTCCACCCAGATGACCTTAATACCCAGAGAGGTCAGTTGATTCACCTGCCGCTCAGCATTTCCCCCGCGCCAGGCGACAACCAAATCAGGTTTCAGCGCCACAATACGTTCAAGATTCATCCCTTGCCAGGTTGAGACTTCCTCAATATTTTTGGCTTCTGGCGGGTAGTTTGAATAGCTGCTGACGCCAACGGGGGTAATGCCAGCGGCAAAAGCGAGTTCAGTATTGGCAGGAGAAAGCGTCACAACACGCGGCGCGGCGTAAAGGAACGCCGGGAGAGTGAAAAGCAGGGCGACCAGCGCCCTGGAGAGTAATTTAGCCATGCGCCAGTTTCTGTACCAGCGTTTCAACCATCAGACTTGACTGCTTCGCGGCAACCACCAGGAATTCGTCAAAGCTGAGATGGGACTGCTGATCGGCAACGTCAGAGATAGCGCGAACCACGACAAATGGCACGTTAAAGTTGTGGCAAACGTGCGCAATTGCGGTCGCTTCCATCTCAACGGCAATCGCCTGCGGGAAGTTATGCTTAATTTTAGCTAGTCCCACGGAACCATTAATGAAGGCATCGCCACTGACGATAAGTCCGCGAACGGCGTTCAGATTGAGTTCGGCGATGCAAGACTCTGCGGCAGCAATCAACGCAGGATCGGCTTTAAAACCAGCCGGGCAGCCCGGTAGCTGACCAAATTCATAGCCAAAGGCAGTGACGTCGGCGTCGTGATAGCGCGCTTCGTCAGAAACTACGATATCCCCGACTTTCAGCGTAGAGGCCAGGCCACCCGCAGAACCGGTATTAATGATGGCGTCCGGCTTGCAGCGTTCAAGCAACAGCGTAGCGCCCAGTGCCGCAGCCACTTTACCGATACCCGATTTCAGCAGCGCAACCTCTGTACCGTTCAGTTGGCCGGTGTAAATTTCACAACCGCCGAGCGCGATGGTCTGACGGTTTTCGATTTTGTCACGCAGCAGCGTAACTTCTTCTTCCATTGCACCAATGATGCCGATTTTCATAGATTTACTCGCGATAAGCCAGATTTGAGGGCATAGTCTATCATGCGCTTAAGGGGTAGCGCATTTCTCAGGCGGGAGAGGACATGGCACAGATCGATTTCCGAAAAAAAATAAACTGGCATCGTCGTTACCGTTCGCCGCAGGGCGTGAAGACTGAGCATGAGATCCTGCGTATTTTCGAAAGCGATCGCGGACGTATTATCAATTCACCGGCCATTCGCCGACTGCAACAAAAAACGCAGGTCTTTCCGCTGGAGCGTAATGCGGCAGTACGCACGCGCTTGACGCACTCGATGGAAGTTCAGCAGGTTGGGCGCTATATCGCGAAAGAGATCCTCAGCCGACTGAAAGAACTAAAGCTGCTGGAGCAGTATGGCCTGGATGAACTGACAGGGCCATTTGAGAGTATTGTCGAAATGTCCTGCCTGATGCATGACATTGGTAATCCGCCGTTTGGCCATTTTGGGGAGGCGGCAATTAATGACTGGTTTCGCCAGCGACTGTATCCCGCAGACGCAGAAAGCCAGCCCCTAAGTGATGACCGTTGCCAGGTGACGGCATTACGATTGCGTGAAGGCGAGGAGTCGCTGAATGATATTCGCCGCAAGGTGCGCCAGGACCTGTGCCATTTTGAAGGCAATGCACAGGGTATTCGCCTTGTGCATACGTTGATGCGTATGAACCTTACCTGGGCGCAGGTCGGCGGTATTTTAAAATATACCCGTCCGGCGTGGTGGCGCGGCAGTGCACCCGAGACGCACAACTATTTAATGAAGAAACCGGGTTATTACCTTTCTGAAGAACCGTATATTGAGCGGTTGCGTAAAGAATTATCATTAGCGCCTTACAGTCGCTTTCCATTAACCTGGATTATGGAAGCTGCCGATGATATCTCTTATTGCGTGGCGGATCTGGAAGATGCCGTTGAGAAAAGAATCTTTAGCGTCGAGCAACTTTATCACCACCTGCATGAGGCGTGGGGGCAGCATGAAAAAGGTTCTCTGTTTAGCCAGGTTGTTGAGAACGCCTGGGAGAAGTCACGTTCAAATACATTAAGCCGGAGTACCGAAGATCAGTTCTTTATGTATTTACGCGTCAATACGCTGAATAAACTGGTGCCATATGCGGCCCAGCGGTTTATTGATAATTTGCCGCAGATTTATGAAGGCAGCTTTAATCATGCGCTGCTAGAAGATGCCAGTAGCTTCAGCCAGTTACTGGGTGTTTATAAAAATGTGGCGGTAAAACATGTGTTTAGCCATCCGGATGTTGAACAACTGGAACTACAGGGCTATCGGGTGATCAGCGGGTTGCTGGAGATCTATCAGCCGTTATTAAAAATGTCTCAGTCAGATTTTTCTGAACTGGTCGACAATGAAAGAGTAAAACGTTTTCCTATCGAGTCCCGTTTATTTCAGAAATTGTCTACCCGCCATCGTCTTGCGTATGTTGAGGCAGTTAGTAAAATATCGACGGGGTGCGCCGAGTATTCGGTTCTGGAATATTATTATCGCTGCCGACTGATCCAGGATTATATCAGCGGAATGACAGATTTGTATGCCTGGGATGAATATCGTCGCTTGATGGCCGTAGAACAATAAATACTCATTTGTAAAGACGGACAATAAAATTTTACTTTTTCCTTAAACTTAATTCTGGAACTTAGCGCTATAAAACGACTCTGACGTATACAGCAATTTTGCGTTACCTGTTAATCGAGAACGAAACACATGAAAAAAACCACATTAGCAATGAGTGCACTGGCTCTGAGTTTAGGTTTGGCGTTGTCCCCCCTGTCTGCTACAGCGGCTGAGACGTCGTCTTCAGCAATGACCGCCCAACAGATGCCAAGCCTGGCCCCGATGCTCGAAAAAGTGATGCCATCGGTGGTAAGTATTAACGTCGAGGGGAGCACGACGGTAAATACGCCGCGCATGCCGCGTAATTTCCAGCAGTTCTTCGGTGATAATTCACCGTTCTGCCAGGACGGTTCTCCGTTCCAGAGTTCGCCGTTCTGCCAGGGCGGCGCACCGGGCGCTGACAATGGCGGCGGCCAGCAGCAGAAATTTATGGCACTCGGTTCCGGCGTAATTATTGATGCCGCGAAAGGGTATGTCGTGACCAATAACCACGTGGTAGATAATGCCACGGTGATTAAAGTTCAGTTAAGCGATGGTCGTAAATTTGACGCGAAGATCGTGGGTAAAGATCCGCGCTCCGATATCGCGCTGATCCAAATTCAGGATCCGAAAAACCTGACGGCGATTAAGCTGGCAGATTCCGATGCGCTGCGCGTGGGTGATTACACCGTGGCAATTGGTAACCCGTTTGGCCTCGGTGAAACGGTGACTTCCGGTATTGTTTCTGCGCTGGGACGTAGTGGCCTGAATGCGGAGAACTATGAAAACTTTATTCAGACGGATGCTGCGATCAACCGGGGTAACTCCGGTGGTGCGCTGGTCAACCTGAACGGTGAGCTGATCGGTATTAACACCGCGATCCTCGCGCCGGACGGCGGTAACATCGGTATCGGTTTTGCGATCCCAAGCAACATGGTGAAAAACCTGACCTCGCAGATGGTTGAGTTTGGCCAGGTTAAACGCGGTGAGCTGGGCATTATGGGTACCGAGCTGAGCTCTGAGCTGGCGAAAGCGATGAAAGTTGACGCCCAGCGTGGCGCATTCGTCAGCCAGGTGATGCCGAACTCTTCCGCAGCGAAAGCGGGGATTAAAGCTGGGGATGTGATTACCTCCCTGAATGGCAAACCGATCAGCAGCTTCGCCGCCCTGCGTGCGCAGGTCGGTACGATGCCGGTTGGCAGCAAAATCACCCTGGGTCTGCTGCGTGACGGTAAGCCGGTCACCGTGAACCTGGAATTGCAGCAGAGCAGCCAGACTCAGGTTGACTCCAGCTCTATCTTTAAAGGCATCGAAGGTGCCGATATGAGCAACAAAGGCCAGGACAAAGGTGTCGTGGTAAGCGACGTGAAACCGAATTCTCCGGCCGCACAGATTGGCCTGAAGAAAGGGGATGTGATTATCGGCGCGAACCAGCAACCGGTGAAAAACATCGCTGAACTGCGCAAAATCCTCGACAGCAAACCGGCTGTGCTGGCGCTGAACATTCAGCGCGGTGACAGCTCCATCTATCTGTTGATGCAGTAATCTCCCTGAACCCCTTCCTGCACAGGAAGGGGTTTCTTTTTGTGATACTTCCCACAACTCCATACTTCTCCCTTTCGCTTTGTGCATTTGCACAATGTCGCCGCTTATTATCTTCCCTATGCTTGAGCTCTGCTCACAGGAGGGGTTTATGGCTGGTTGGCATCTTGATACCAAAATGGCGCAGGATATCGTGGCGCGTACCATGCGCATCATTGATACCAATATCAACGTAATGGATGCCCGTGGGCGGATAATCGGCAGCGGCGATCGCGAACGTATTGGTGAATTGCACGAAGGCGCACTGCTGGTGCTTTCGCAAGGGCGGGTGGTCGATATCGACGATGCGGTTGCACGTCACTTGCACGGTGTACGACAGGGGATAAACCTGCCGCTGCGTCTGGAAGGCGAAATCGTTGGCGTTATCGGCCTTACCGGCGAGCCGGAACATCTGCGCAAATACGGCGAGTTAGTGTGTATGACCGCCGAGATGATGCTGGAACAGTCGCGCTTGATGCATCTGTTAGCGCAGGATAGCCGTCTGCGTGAAGAGCTGGTGATGAACCTGATTCAGGCGGAAGAGAATACGCCAGCGCTGATGGAATGGGCTCAGCGTTTAGGCATTGATTTGAACCAGCCGCGCGTGGTGGCGGTATTGGAGGTCGATAGTGGCCAGCTTGGCGTCGACAGTGCAATGGCGGAGCTACAGCAATTGCAGAATGCGTTGACTACGCCCGAACGTAATAATCTGATTGCGATTGTTTCTCTGACTGAGATGGTGGTGCTGAAACCGGCGCTCAATCAGTTTGGCCGCTGGGACGCTGAAGATCATCGTAAGCGCGTTGAGCAGCTTATTGCCCGTATGAAAGAAAACGGACAGCTGCGGTTTCGCGTATCGCTGGGCAACTATTTTACCGGGCCCGGTAGCATTGCCCGTTCGTATCGTACGGCGCGCACTACCATGATGGTCGGTAAACAGCGGATGCCGGAAAGCCGTAGCTATTTCTATCAGGACTTGATGCTGCCAGTGCTGTTGGACAGCCTGCGCGGTGGCTGGCAGGCCAATGAGCTGGCGCGTCCTTTGGTGAGGCTGAAGGCGATGGATAACAACGGGTTGCTGCGTCGGACATTGGCGGCATGGTTTCGTCATAACGTCCAGCCACTGGCGACATCAAAGGCACTGTTTATTCATCGCAATACGCTGGAATATCGCCTGAATCGTATTTCAGAACTGACCGGGCTGGATCTGGGGAACTTTGACGACCGACTGCTGCTGTATGTGGCGTTACAACTGGATGAACAGCATTGATTAATTGCCTGATGGCGCTAGCTTATCAGGCCTACGAGGATATACCTGTAGGCCGGATAAGGCGTAAGACGCCGCCATCCGGCAACAAACGGCTTATTTACGCGTCAGTTTTTCGAGATCGGCTTCAATTTCGCTGATCTTGTTGGTCACAACGCTTTCAAGATGACGTAAATCATCAAGGATCTTGCGTTTAAGATCGACTTCGCTGCGATCGCGCTGGCAGATCTGATCCAGTTCGTCGATCACATAGCGCAGGTTGGGACTGATCTCCTGCACTTCTTTGTAACCCTGGCCGACGCCATCGGCAACCACCGTTTTGCGCTGACGGGGATATTTGAACTTCACGCTCTTGGCAAAAAACTCGCCTTTATCCTTCTGGAAATAGATTTTCAGGATATCGTTGTTGGCTTCTTGCCGCAGGCTGTAACGATCGATCTCTTCAGGATTAGTAATGCCCAGACTTTTCAGATTGTCATACATAGCGGTACCCTTAAGCTCACTATAACCATTGAATAATTAACGAAAAGCCTTGTTTATGCCACTCGCAGATGTAAAAAAAGCGGGCTAAGCCCGCTTTTTCAAATCGCTGTTAGTCGATGGTGCGTAACAGCTCGTTGATTCCCACTTTGCCACGCGTTTTGGCATCGACTTTCTTCACAATCACCGCGCAGTACAGGCTGTATTTGCCATCTTTCGACGGCAGGTTGCCGGAGACGACCACGGAGCCTGCCGGAACGCGACCATAATGCACTTCGCCAGTTTCACGATCGTAAATACGGGTGCTCTGACCGATGTACACGCCCATAGAAATAACAGAGCCTTCTTCGACGATTACGCCTTCAACCACTTCAGAACGTGCGCCGATGAAGCAGTTGTCTTCGATGATGGTCGGGTTAGCCTGTAACGGCTCCAGTACGCCGCCGATGCCAACGCCGCCGGACAGGTGTACGTTTTTACCGATTTGCGCGCAGGAACCGACTGTCGCCCAGGTATCAACCATCGTACCTTCATCAACATAAGCGCCGATGTTTACGTAAGATGGCATCAGCACGGTGTTACGGGCGATAAACGCACCCTGACGCACGGCCGCAGGCGGAACCACACGGAAACCTTCCTTCTGGAAGCGCGCTTCGTCATAGTTGGCGAATTTCATCGGTACTTTATCGAAGTAACGGCTTTCCGCACCTTCGATGACCTGATTATCGTTAATACGGAAAGAGAGCAGGACCGCCTTTTTCAGCCACTGATGCGTGACCCACTGACCCTCAATCTTCTCTGCGACGCGCAGTGCACCGGAATCCAGTAAAGAAATAACCTGATTCACCGCTTCGCGGGTTACGGTATCTACATTTGCCGGAGTAATGTCGGCACGGCGCTCGAAAGCGGACTCAATAACGTTCTGTAACTGCTGCATTGTTAAACTCTTTCCATAATAAATAAAAACATCACCCTTTATCGTTTGGATTGAGGGCCTCTGTCAACCGTTGATGCACTTCCTGCTGCAGCTCATTATTAAGGGCGCGCCGGTCGGCGGTGGCGATTATGAATAAATCTTCTACTCGCTCGCCAATGGTTGTAATTCGGGCGCCATGCAGCGAAATTCCCAGATCGGCAAAAATCTGCCCGACCCGCGCCAGCAGGCCGGGCTGGTCGAGAGCGATAAGCTCCAGGAATGATTTTCGGTCGGTATGGGTCGGCAAAAAGGTGACCTCAGTATCGACGGTAAAGTGGCGTAATTTTGCCGGCTGGCGACGCGGTTGCGGTGGCTGCCAACTGCGCTGCGTGATGGCCTGTTCCAGTCCAAAACGGATCGCTTCATGTCGGTCTGAAGACAGCGGGCTGCCGTCCGGTTCCAGTACGATGAACGTATCCATCGCCATCCCATCGCGGGTAGTGAAAATCTGCGCATCGTGGACGCTAAGATTACGCCTGTCCAGTTCAGCGCAGACGGCGGCAAACAGGTAAGGACGGTCAGGGCTCCAGATGAAAATTTCTGTCCCGCCGCGCGTGGCCTGTGGGCTGAGCAGGATCAGCGGCTTGCTGAGATCGTGTTGCAGCAGATGGCGCGCATGCCAGGCCAGCTGATTTGGGCTGTGACGCACGAAGTAGTTGGCGCGACAGCGTGACCAGATGTGGTGCAACGCTTCTTCATCAATGTTGTCCATTCGCAGTAGCGCCAGCGCCTGAAGCTGATGATGGCGTACACGCTCACGCATATCCGGCGTATTTTGCATGCCACGACGCAGTTGTTTTTCCGTTGCGAAGTACAGCTCGCGTAGCAGGCTTTGCTTCCAGCTATTCCACAGCGTTTCGTTGGTGGCGCAAATATCCGCGACGGTCAGACACACCAAAAAGCGCAGACGGTGTTCCGTTTGTACCTCTTCGGCGAATTGCTTGATCACTTCGGGATCCTGAATATCGCGGCGCTGAGCGGTCACCGACATCAGCAAATGCTGGCGCACCAGCCACACGATCAGCTGCGTTTCGCGGGAATTCAGGCCGTGCAGTTCGGCGAACTTGAGCACGTCCTGAGCGCCGAGCACCGAGTGATCGCCGCCGCGGCCTTTGGCGATATCGTGGAACAGCGCGGCAATCAGAATCAACTCCGGCTGTCGCAGACGCGGCCATAGATCCACACACAGCGGATGGCGCTGACGGGTCTCTTCGTTGGCAAAACTTTCCAGCTTGAGCATTACGCGGATGGTGTGTTCATCCACCGTATAGGCATGAAACAGGTCAAACTGCATTTGGCCGACAATATGCGACCATTGCGGCATATAGGCCCACAACACGCTGTGGCGATGCATCGGCAGCAGACCGCGGCTCACCGCGCCCGGATGGCGTAACATACTGAGAAACAGCGATCGCGCTTCCGGGATGTAGCACAGCGGTTGGGTTAAATGACGGCGGGCATGACGCAGATGGCGCAACGTGGTGGAGTAAATCCCGCTGATCGCGCTGTTACGCACCATGATGTAAAACATCCGCAGTATCGCTTCGGGTTTGCGGATAAACAGATCGTCGTTGCGCAGATCGATCAACGTGCCGCGCAGTTGGAAGTCGTCATCAATCGGGCGAGGTTTTTCATCGGCGGGCATGGCGAGGATCGCCTCGTCGAACAGTTGCAACAGCATGTGATTCAGTTCGCTGACCCGTCGGGTGACGCGGAAATAGTCTTTCATCATCCGCTCGATAGGTTCGTTGCCTTCGCCGCCGTAGTTTAGCCGTTGCGCCACGCTGAGCTGGCGGTCAAACAGCAGGCGGTTGTCGTAACGACTAACGACCAGATGCAGGGCGAAGCGAATCCGCCACAGGATATGCAAACATTCATTGAGCTCGGCACGTTCTGCCAGCGTCAAAAAGCCGAAACCGACCATTTCGTCCAGTGAGGTGGCGCCAAAATGGCGACGGGCCACCCACTGCAGGGTATGGATATCGCGCAGGCCGCCGGGACTGCTTTTGATATCCGGCTCCAGGTTGTAGCTAGTGCCGTGATAGCGCTGGTGGCGCTGATTCTGCTCTTCCACTTTGGCGGCGTAAAACTTGTCGGAAGGCCAGAAACCTTCGCTAAAAATATGCTTTTGCAGCTCTAGAAACAGCGCCACATCGCCGATCAGGAGGCGAGTTTCAATCAGATTGGTGGCGACGGTTAAATCTGATAATCCTTCCAGCAGACACTCTTCCAGCGTACGCACGCTATGTCCAACCTCCAGCCTCACGTCCCATAGCAGCGTTAACAGCTCACCGACTTTCTCGGCCTGCGCATCAGGCAGCTTTTTACGACTCAGGATCAGCAGGTCAATATCGGAAAGCGGGTGCAATTCGCCTCGCCCGTAGCCGCCAACGGCAACCAGCGCCAGATCGGCTATTTGCCCGAACCCAGCTTCTATCCACAAACGCTGTAGCAGTTGGTCAATAAATTCGGTGCGGGCCTCAATGAGCTGTTCTGCGGAAATTCCACTGTCAAACGCTTCGCCTAACCAGCTCTGGAAGGTGTCAATATGCGCTTTAATGCCGGAGCAGTTGAGATCTTGCTGTGGCCATGTCCCTGGGTTTTGCGGTTGGCCAGGCAGGGTGGGGAGGGCAGTATTTGCGTGCTGTTCAGGAAGAGTATTCATTATGCGCCACCCATTAAAAAGCCGGATGATGGCGTGAACGCCTTATCCGGCCTACTAAGTAGTACAATTTGTAGGCCTGATAAGATGCGAATGCATCGCCATCAGGCAAAACATTATTCGCCGTGTGTGATGATCGCCGAGATGGTGTCATCCTTGCGTAACGTCAGAATTTCACAGCCGTTTTCCGTCACTACAATAGTATGCTCGTACTGTGCAGACAAGCTCCGGTCTTTGGTTTTCACCGTCCAGCCGTCTTTCATGGTGCGGATGCGGTAATCACCGGCATTCAGCATCGGTTCTATGGTGAACGTCATGCCCGGTTGCAGTACCACACCACCGTCGTCTGCATCGTAGTGCAGAACCTGTGGCTCTTCATGGAAGCCGCGACCGATACCGTGACCGCAGTATTCACGAACGACAGAGAAACCTTCGCCTTCCGCGTATTTCTGAATAGCAGCGCCCAGCGTGCGCAGGCGAATGCCCGGTTTTACCATTCGCAGCGCCAGATACAGGCTTTCCTGTGTGACGCGGCACAGACGCTCGCCCAGAATAGTAGGTTTGCCGACGATGAACATTTTCGAGGTATCGCCGTGGTACTCGTCTTTAATCACGGTTACGTCGATGTTGACGATGTCGCCGTCTTTCAGAAGTTTGGCGTCGTCCGGGATCCCGTGGCACACCACTTCATTAATAGAGATACATACGGATTTCGGATAGCCGTGATAGCCCAGGCAGGCGGAAATGGCCTGCTGCTCATTCACGATATAGTCATTACAGAGGCGATCCAGCTCGCCGGTGCTGACGCCCGGTTTAACAAACGGCGCGATCATTTCCAGTACATCAGCGGCCAGGCGGCCAGCGACGCGCATTTTTTCGATTTCTTCAGGGGTCTTGATTGAGATAGCCATAAATTCTGTCCATCAGTGTCGATTATTTCGACAATAATTGTGTAAGTGCTGTCAATGGTATCAGTCTGGGGTGTACCCTGCCAAATTGAGAATCATTCTGAACTTCGCCTTTCGTGCCACAAATGCGTGGCTACATTTTTTCACCCCAGTCACTTACTGGTTGTAAGCTCCCGGGGATTCAAAATTTTGCCGCCTTCCTGTAACACGAAATTCATCGTTCATTCAGCACAGACCGCCAACAATTATTGGTGTCGGTGGCGTATTTGTGGTATAAAGCGCGCCGGACTTCCGATCCATTCGAAGACTACACACGATGGACGGGAGCGACAAATCTCACTTTGTGTAACAACACACACGTATCGGCACATATTCCGGGGTGCCCTTTGGGGTCGGTAATATGGGATGCGTGGAGGCTTAACCCCAACTTTTATATATAGAGGTTTTAATCATGGCAACTGTTTCCATGCGCGACATGCTCAAGGCTGGTGTTCACTTCGGTCACCAGACCCGTTACTGGAACCCGAAAATGAAGCCGTTCATCTTCGGTGCGCGTAACAAAGTTCACATCATCAACCTTGAGAAAACTGTACCGATGTTCAACGAAGCTCTGGCTGAACTGAACAAGATCTCTGCTCGTAAAGGTAAAATCCTTTTCGTTGGTACTAAACGCGCTGCAAGCGAAGCGGTGAAAGAAGCTGCTAACAGCTGCGACCAGTTCTTCGTGAACCATCGCTGGCTGGGCGGTATGCTGACTAACTGGAAAACCGTTCGTCAGTCCATCAAACGTCTGAAAGATCTGGAAACTCAGTCTCAGGACGGTACTTTCGAAAAGCTGACCAAGAAAGAAGCGCTGATGCGTACTCGTGAGCTTGAGAAACTGGAAAACAGCCTGGGCGGTATCAAAGACATGGGCGGTCTGCCGGACGCTCTGTTCGTAATCGATGCTGACCACGAGCACATTGCTATCAAAGAAGCAAACAACCTGGGTATCCCAGTATTTGCTATCGTTGATACCAACTCTGATCCGGACGGTGTTGACTTCGTTATCCCGGGTAACGACGACGCAATCCGTGCTGTGACCCTGTACCTGGGTGCTGTAGCTACTACCGTTCGTGAAGGCCGTTCTCAGGATCTGGCTTCCCAGGCGGAAGAAAGCTTCGTAGAAGCTGAATAATAAGGCACGCTCGTTAGAGCCCTTATAGACCAGGTAGTATCACGTTTGGTTAGGGGGCCTGTATATGGCCCCCTTTTTCACTTTTAAATCTGTGCGGTTTCATGCCGGGCAGATCAAATCTTCCGAGGATTTTAGAATGGCTGAAATTACCGCATCCCTGGTAAAAGAGCTGCGTGAGCGTACTGGCGCAGGCATGATGGATTGCAAAAAAGCACTGACTGAAGCTAATGGCGACATCGAGCTGGCAATCGAAAACATGCGTAAGTCCGGTGCAATCAAAGCGGCGAAAAAAGCAGGCAACGTTGCTGCTGACGGCGTAATCAAAACCAAAATCGACGGCAACATCGCTTTCATTCTGGAAGTTAACTGCCAGACTGACTTCGTTGCTAAAGATGCTGGTTTCCAGGCATTTGCTGACAAAGTACTGGACGCTGCCGTTGCTGGCAAAATCACTGACGTTGAAGTTCTGAAAGCACAGTTCGAAGAAGAACGTGTTGCTCTGGTTGCTAAAATCGGTGAGAACATCAACATCCGTCGCGTTGCTTCCCTGGAAGGCGAAGTTCTGGGTAACTACCAGCACGGTGCTCGTATCGGTGTTCTGGTTGCTGCAACTGGCGCTGACGAAGAACTGGTTAAACAGCTGGCAATGCACGTTGCTGCAAGCAAACCAGAATTTGTTAAGCCGGAAGACGTTTCTGCTGAAGTGGTAGAAAAAGAATACCAGGTTCAGCTGGACATCGCTATGCAGTCTGGCAAGCCGAAAGAAATCGCAGAGAAAATGGTTGAAGGCCGCATGAAGAAATTCACCGGCGAAGTTTCTCTGACCGGTCAGCCTTTCGTCATGGAACCGAGCAAATCTGTTGGTCAGCTGCTGAAAGAGCATAACGCTGACGTAACTGGTTTCATCCGCTTTGAAGTGGGTGAAGGCATCGAGAAAGTTGAGACTGACTTTGCAGCAGAAGTTGCTGCGATGTCCAAGCAGTCTTAATTTTTAAAGGAGCCGCCTGAGGGCGGCTTCTTTTTGTGTCTGGCTTGTAAATTCAGCGAACCGCTATAGTGGTCATGCTGAAAAGCGACATACAATGTCGCCGGAATTAACTCATCTCATTCGTTGACAGTCTCAGGAAAGAAACATGGCTACCAATGCAAAACCCGTCTACAAACGTATTCTGCTTAAGTTAAGTGGCGAAGCTCTGCAAGGTTCAGAAGGCTTCGGTATTGATGCAAGCATCCTCGACCGCATGGCTCAGGAAATCAAAGAGCTGGTTGAGCTGGGTATTCAGGTTGGCGTAGTGATTGGTGGTGGTAACCTGTTCCGTGGCGCTGGTCTGGCGAAAGCGGGGATGAACCGCGTTGTGGGCGACCACATGGGCATGTTAGCCACCGTAATGAACGGTCTGGCGATGCGCGATGCGCTTCACCGCGCCTATGTGAACGCTCGCTTGATGTCCGCAATTCCTCTGAACGGCGTGTGTGATAACTACAGCTGGGCTGAAGCTATCAGCCTGCTGCGTAACAACCGCGTTGTTATTTTGTCTGCGGGTACCGGCAATCCGTTCTTCACCACCGATTCTGCAGCCTGCCTGCGCGGTATTGAAATTGAAGCGGATGTGGTTCTGAAAGCCACCAAAGTCGATGGCGTATTTACTGCCGACCCGGCTAAAGATCCAACGGCGACTATGTACGAACAGTTGACCTACACTGAAGTACTGGATAAAGAGCTGAAAGTAATGGATCTTGCCGCGTTCACGCTGGCTCGTGACCACAAACTACCGATTCGTGTCTTTAACATGAACAAACCAGGTGCACTGCGCCGTGTTGTTATGGGTGAAAAAGAAGGCACGTTAATCACGGAATAATTCCCGTTGCGGCTAAATGCAGGTAATATTCCGCTTTAATGTCGCGGGATACGTCCCTCAAAATTAATCAAGACTATACTTGTCACATCTTGCGTGGCGGGTATGGTCTGACTGAAACAAGCTTTCAAGGATTCGTAACGTGATCAACGATATCAGAAAAGATGCTGAAGTACGCATGGACAAATGCGTCGAAGCGTTCAAAAATCAAATCAGCAAAATTCGCACGGGTCGTGCTTCTCCTAGCCTGCTGGATGGTATTGTCGTGGAATATTACGGCACGCCGACTCCGCTGCGCCAGCTGGCAAGCGTAACGGTTGAAGATTCCCGTACCCTGAAAATCAACGTATTTGACCGTTCTATGGGTCCAGCCGTTGAGAAAGCAATCATGGCTTCCGACCTCGGTCTGAATCCAAGCTCTGCGGGCTCTGACATCCGCGTTCCGCTGCCGCCGCTGACCGAAGAACGTCGTAAAGATCTGACCAAGATCGTACGTGGTGAAGCTGAAGGCGCGCGTGTTGCGGTACGTAACGTACGCCGTGATGCAAACGACAAAGTGAAAGCGTTGTTGAAAGAAAAAGAGATCAGCGAAGATGACGATCGCCGTTCTCAGGACGACGTACAGAAACTGACTGACGCAGCAATCAAGAAAGTTGATGCGGCGCTGGCAGAGAAAGAAGCAGAACTGATGCAGTTCTGATTCGCCTGTACGCTAAAAACGCCGCTTAGAAGGCCTGAGAAGGCTGGATGGCGGCGTTTTGCTTTTTTCTGTCTACATACTCTAAATAATTCAAGTTGCAGGAAGGCGGTGACGCTAAAGGCCGAGTAAAGCCAACGTACATGCAACTTGAAGTATGACGAGTAAAATTCTTCTGGATGTCCGATGAAGCAATTAACCATCCTGGGATCAACCGGTTCCATTGGTTGCAGTACGCTGGATGTAGTACGCCATAACCCGGAAAAATTTCGTGTTGCTGCGTTGGTGGCGGGTAAAAATGTTGCCCGTATGGTAGAGCAATGCCTGGAGTTTGCGCCTCGCTATGCGGTAATGGATGATGAAAAAAGCGCGGCACAGGTAAAAGCTGCTCTTTTGGCACAGGGTAGCCGTACCGAGGTGATGAGCGGGCAGCAGGCTGCCTGTGATATGGCTGCGCTGGATGATGTTGATCAGGTCATGGCGGCGATTGTCGGCGCAGCGGGTTTGCTGCCGACGCTGGCGGCAATTCGTGCGAGTAAAAGCATTTTGCTGGCGAATAAAGAATCGCTGGTGACCTGCGGTCGTCTGTTTATGGACGACGTGAAACGCCACAAAGCGCAGCTTTTGCCGGTAGATAGCGAGCATAACGCGATTTTTCAGAGTTTACCGCAACCTATCCAACACAATCTGGGATACGCTGACCTTGAGCAAAACGGCGTCATGTCAGTTCTGCTTACCGGGTCTGGTGGCCCATTCCGTGAAACGCCATTGCGCGATCTGGTCTCTATGACCCCCGATCAGGCATGTCGTCATCCGAATTGGTCGATGGGACGAAAAATTTCTGTCGATTCCGCCACCATGATGAACAAAGGTCTGGAATACATTGAAGCGCGTTGGTTATTTAATGCCAGTGCAAGCCAGATGGAAGTGCTGATCCACCCGCAGTCGGTTATTCATTCGATGGTCCGTTATCAGGATGGTAGTGTTCTGGCGCAGTTGGGTGAACCTGATATGCGTACGCCTATTGCCCATACGATGGCATGGCCAGAACGTGTGACGTCTGGTGTTAAGCCTGTCGATTTTTGCAAACTCAGTGCGTTGACGTTTTCCGCACCTGACTACCAGCGTTATCCGTGCCTGAAACTGGCGATGGACGCGTTTGAGCAAGGTCAGGCGGCGACGACCGCACTCAATGCCGCGAATGAAATTACCGTTGCCGCATTCCTGGCGCAGCAGATCCGATTTACCGATATTGCCGATCTCAATTTATCCGTACTGGATAAGATGGATTTGCAGGAACCACAGAGCGTTGACGACGTGTTGAAGGTCGATGCCATCGCGCGGGAAGTCGCCAGAAAAGAAGTGATGCGACTCTCAAGCTGATGATAATCCCTCTACGGAGAATCGTGCTATTTGTTAGCGTTGGGCTTCAGTGATATAGTCTGCGCCACCCGATCGCGGGTATTTGCTTTTTTTCGGTCGGGTAAGCCGTGGTTTGACACGGCTTTTTTGTGGATAGGCTTCAGTATTCCTGAGTACCGTAAATCCTTTCAGGGACTAATAACGCGTTATGTTGTCTGCAACTAAACCATTAAGCGAAAATTTGCCAGCACATGGTTGTCGCCATGTCGCAATTATCATGGATGGCAATGGCCGCTGGGCGAAAAAGCAAGGGAAGATTCGCGCCTTTGGGCATAAGGCTGGAGCAAAATCCGTCCGCCGGGCTGTCTCTTTTGCTGCAAATAACGGTATTGATGCGTTAACGCTGTATGCCTTTAGCAGTGAGAACTGGAACCGACCTGCGCAGGAAGTGAGCGCGTTAATGGAACTGTTTGTGTGGGCACTTGATAGTGAAGTGAAAAACCTGCATCGCCATAACGTACGCCTGCGTATTATCGGGGATATCAGTCGATTTAACTCACGTTTGCAAGAACGGATTCGCAAATCAGAAGCGATTACCGCCCAGAATACCGGGTTGACGCTGAATATTGCAGCGAATTACGGTGGACGGTGGGATATTGTCCAGGGAGTCAGGCAACTGGCACAACAGGTGCAGGACGGTGTGCTGCATCCTGAGCAAATCGATGAAGAGATGCTTGGGCAGCAAATTTGTATGCATGAGCTGGCTCCTGTGGATTTAGTGATAAGGACTGGGGGAGAGCACCGAATTAGTAATTTTCTGTTGTGGCAAATTGCCTACGCCGAACTTTACTTTACCGATGTTCTCTGGCCCGATTTCGATGAACAAGACTTTGAAGGTGCGCTGCATGCCTTTGCTAATCGTGAGCGTCGTTTCGGCGGCACCGAACCCGGTGATGAAAAAGCCTGATGGGGGTCGCTTTTGCTGAAGTATCGCCTGATTTCTGCTTTTGTTTTAATACCCGTTGTCATCGCGGCGCTGTTTTTGCTGCCGCCGGTGGGGTTCGCCATTGTTACGTTGGTCGTCTGTATGTTGGCCGCCTGGGAATGGGGACAGTTAAGCGGTTTTACCACGCGTACGCAGCGAGTCTGGCTGGCGGTTTTGTGCGGGCTATTGCTGGCACTGATGCTATTTTTGCTGCCAGAATACCATCGCGATATCCATCAACCGCTGGTTGAAGTATCGCTGTGGGCGTCGCTGGGCTGGTGGGTCGTAGCGCTATTACTGGTATTGTTTTACCCAGGGTCTGCGTCGGTCTGGCGTAATTCCAAAACATTACGCATAATTTTCGGCGTGTTAACCATTGTCCCGTTCTTTTGGGGAATGCTGGCGCTACGTGCATGGCACTATGATGAGAATCATTATAGTGGCGCGCTATGGCTGCTATATGTCATGATCCTCGTTTGGGGAGCGGACTCTGGTGCGTATATGTTTGGTAAGCTGTTTGGCAAACATAAGCTGGCACCGAAGGTTTCTCCTGGTAAAACCTGGCAGGGTTTTATTGGCGGACTCGCCACTGCGGCCGTGATCTCATGGGGTTATGGCATGTGGGCGAATCTTGAAGTTGCGCCTGTCACCTTGCTCATTTGCTCCATCGTTGCAGCCCTGGCCTCCGTGCTGGGTGACCTGACCGAGAGTATGTTTAAGCGTGAAGCAGGTATTAAGGACAGTGGTCACTTAATTCCAGGACACGGCGGTATTCTGGATCGTATTGATAGCCTGACGGCTGCGGTACCGGTCTTTGCCTGCCTGTTGTTACTGGTGTTCAGGACGCTCTAACGGATGGTCTTATGCTGAGTATTCTCTGGAATTTGGCTGCGTTCATCATCGCACTTGGTGTGCTTATCACCGTGCATGAATTTGGTCATTTCTGGGTTGCGCGGCGCTGCGGAGTCCGCGTCGAACGCTTTTCCATTGGCTTTGGAAAAGCGCTTTGGCGGCGTACCGATAAATCAGGTACGGAATACGTCATCGCCATGATTCCCCTCGGCGGTTACGTCAAAATGCTGGATGAGCGCGCTGAACCGGTCGCACCGGAATTGCGCCATTACGCCTTCAACAATAAAACGGTTGGACAACGTGCAGCTATTATCGCCGCGGGTCCGATTGCAAACTTCCTTTTTGCTATTTTTGCTTATTGGCTGGTGTTTATCATTGGTGTCCCTGGTGTTCGTCCGGTTGTTGGTGAAATAACACCCAACTCGATTGCTGCACAGGCGCAAATTCAGCCGGGTACGGAACTAAAAGCGGTTGATGGCATCGAAACCCCTGATTGGGATGCAGTGCGATTGCAACTGGTATCCAAAATCGGCGATGAGCATACAACCCTCAGCGTGGCGCAGTTTGGCAGCAACCAGCGGCAGGACAAAACGCTGGATTTACGCCATTGGGCATTTGAGCCAGACAAAGAGGATCCTGTCTCTAGTTTGGGCATGCGTCCGCGTGGTCCGCAGATTGAACCGGTACTGTCAGAAGTGCAGGTTAATTCCGCTGCAAGTAAGGCAGGTTTGCAAGCTGGCGACAGGATCGTTAAAGTCAATGGTCAGTCACTGACGCAATGGATGACGTTCGTGACGCTGGTGCGCGATAATCCGGATACGCCGTTAGCGCTAGATATTGAAAGACAAGGAAGTTCCTTGTCTTTAACGTTAACCCCAGATTCAAAACAGGTTAACGGGAAGGCAGAAGGGTTTGCGGGCGTGGTGCCTAAAGTTATTCCTCTGCCTGATGAGTATAAGACTGTACGCCAGTATGGGCCATTCAGCGCCATCCTCGAAGCCTCGGATAAAACGTGGCAGTTGATGAAGCTGACGGTCAGTATGCTGGGAAAATTGATTACCGGTGATGTAAAACTGAACAACCTCAGTGGGCCGATTTCTATCGCCCAGGGGGCTGGGATGTCAGCGGAGTTCGGGATTATTTATTACCTGATGTTCCTTGCGCTTATCAGCGTGAACTTAGGGATAATCAACCTGTTTCCGTTGCCCGTTCTTGACGGGGGGCATCTGCTGTTCCTGGCGATTGAAAAGCTGAAGGGCGGTCCGGTATCCGAGCGGGTTCAAGACTTTAGTTATCGCATTGGCTCTATCTTGCTGGTGTTGTTAATGGGGCTTGCACTTTTCAATGATTTCTCTCGGTTGTAAGAGAGTGTTAGGAAGAACGCATAATAACGATGGCGATGAAAAAGTTGCTCATAGCGTCGCTGCTGTTTAGCAGCGCCACCGTATACGGTGCTGAAGGGTTCGTAGTGAAGGACATTCATTTCGAAGGCCTACAGCGAGTCGCCGTTGGTGCGGCTCTCCTCAGTATGCCGGTGCGCACAGGCGACACGGTTAATGATGAAGACATCAGTAATACCATTCGTGCTCTGTTCGCCACCGGTAACTTTGAGGATGTCCGCGTCCTGCGCGATGGTGATACCCTTCTGGTTCAGGTAAAAGAACGTCCGACGATTGCCAGCATCACTTTCTCCGGTAACAAATCGGTGAAAGATGACATGCTGAAGCAAAACCTCGAGGCGTCTGGCGTGCGTGTTGGCGAGTCTCTGGATCGCACAACGCTTGCCGATATCGAAAAGGGCCTGGAAGATTTCTACTATAGCGTCGGTAAGTACAGCGCCAGTGTGAAAGCGGTGGTGACGCCGTTGCCGCGTAACCGTGTTGACCTCAAGCTGGTCTTCCAGGAAGGTGTTTCGGCGAAGATCCAACAGATCAATATCGTCGGCAACCATGCCTTCTCAACTGACGAACTTATCTCTCACTTCCAGTTGCGTGACGAAGTGCCGTGGTGGAACGTGGTAGGCGATCGTAAATACCAGAAACAGAAGCTGGCGGGCGATCTTGAAACCCTGCGCAGCTACTATCTGGATCGCGGTTATGCTCGCTTCAATATTGATTCCACTCAGGTCAGCCTGACGCCGGATAAAAAAGGCATCTACATCACCGTTAACATCACTGAAGGCGAGCAGTACAAGCTTTCTGGGGTTCAGGTGAGCGGTAACCTGGCCGGGCACTCCGCCGAAATTGAGACCCTGACGAAGATCGAGCCAGGTGAACTCTATAACGGCACCAAAGTGACCAAAATGGAAGATGACATCAAGAAGCTTCTGGGTCGCTATGGCTATGCCTATCCGCGCGTTCAGTCGCAGCCTGAAATCAACGACGCTGACAAAACCGTTAAATTGCGTGTAAACGTGGATGCGGGTAACCGTTTCTATGTGCGTAAGATCCGTTTTGAAGGTAACGACACTTCTAAAGACTCCGTTCTGCGTCGCGAAATGCGTCAGATGGAAGGCGCATGGTTGGGCAGCGATCTGGTCGATCAGGGTAAAGAGCGTCTGAACCGTCTGGGTTACTTTGAAACCGTTGATACCGATACTCAGCGTGTACCGGGCCGCCCGGATCAGGTTGATGTGGTCTACAAGGTCAAAGAGCGTAACACCGGTAGCTTTAACTTCGGCGTCGGTTACGGTACCGAGAGCGGCGTGAGCTTCCAGGCTGGCGTTCAGCAGGATAACTGGTTAGGTACCGGTTATTCTGTCGGGATTAACGGCACCAAAAACGATTACCAGACCTATACTGAGTTGTCTGTCACTAACCCGTACTTCACCGTTGATGGTGTGAGCCTTGGTGGCCGCGTCTTCTATAACGACTTTGAAGCGGATGATGCAGACCTGTCCGACTATACCAACAAAAGTTATGGTACAGACGTGACGCTGGGCTTCCCGGTCAACGAATACAACACGTTGCGCGCGGGCCTGGGTTATGTACATAACAAACTGTCCAATATGCAGCCGCAGATCGCAATGGAGCGTTATCTTGAGTCGATGGGACAATCCGCTGATACCAGCAGTTTTGCCGCTGATGATTTCACCTTTAACTACGGTTGGACATACAACAAGTTAGACCGTGGTTATTTCCCGACAGACGGTTCGCGTGTCAACCTGAACGGTAAAGTCACCATTCCGGGTTCTGACAACGAATACTACAAACTGTCGATGGATACCGCGACCTATATGCCGATCGATGACGACCACAAGTGGGTTGTTCTGGGTCGTACCAAGGTAGGTTATGGGGATGGCATTGGCAGCAAAGAGATGCCGTTCTACGAGAACTTCTACGCCGGTGGTTCCAGTACCGTGCGTGGCTTCCAGTCCAACACCATTGGTCCGAAAGCGGTCTATAAAAAGGGTGCTAGCACAGACTGGAATGACGGCGATAACGAAGAATGTACTCAGGATTCAGGCTGTAAATCAGATGATGCGGTAGGTGGTAACGCCATGGCTGTCGCCAGCCTGGAATTTATTACCCCGACGCCGTTTATCAGCGATAAGTATGCTAACTCGGTCCGCACTTCCTTCTTCTGGGATATGGGTACCGTTTGGGATACTAACTGGGATCCGTCATCTGCGCCGTCGGATGTGCCGGACTATAGTGATCCGAGCAATATCCGTATGTCAGCGGGTATCGCGTTACAATGGATGTCCCCATTGGGGCCGTTGGTTTTCTCCTACGCCCAGCCGTTCAAGAAGTACGATGGAGACAAAGCGGAACAGTTCCAGTTTAACATTGGTAAAACCTGGTAACTGTTCTTCGCAAAGGAATGTAGTGGTAGTGTAGCGATGACTTTAGGCGATCTTGCATGGGATCGCCTGGCCACGCAAAGAACTGCACCTTCGGGTGCAAATGGGATGGTAAGGAGTTAATTGTGAAAAAGTGGTTATTAGCTGCAGGTCTCGGTTTAGCGATGGCAACGTCCGCACAGGCTGCTGACAAAATTGCAATCGTCAATATGGGTAGCCTGTTCCAACAGGTTGCACAGAAGACGGGTGTTTCTGCTACGCTGGAAAACGAGTTCAAAGGCCGTGCCAGCGAACTGCAGCGTATGGAATCCGATCTGCAATCTAAAATGCAGCGTCTGCAATCAATGAAAGCGGGTAGCGATCGTACCAAGCTGGAAAAAGACGTTATGGCTCAGCGCCAGACTTTCTCTCAGAAAGCTCAGGCTTTCGAGCAGGATCGTGCACGTCGTTCCAACGAAGAACGTGGCAAACTGGTTACTCGTATCCAGACAGCTGTGAAATCTGTTGCCAGCAGCCAGAGCATTGATCTGGTCGTTGACGCAAACACCGTTGCATACAACAGCAGCGATGTAAAAGACATCACCGCTGACGTACTGAAACAGGTTAAATAAGTAATGCCTTCAATTCGACTGGCTGATTTAGCAGAGCAGTTGGATGCAGAATTACACGGTGATGGCGATATCGTCATCACCGGCGTAGCGTCCATGCAATCTGCGCAAACTGGCAATATCACGTTCATGGTGAATCCTAAATACCGTGAACACTTAGGCGTATGCCAGGCGTCTGCCGTTGTGATGACGCAGGACGATCTTCCTTTTGCTAAGAGTGCGGCGCTGGTAGTGAAGAATCCCTATCTGACCTATGCACGTATGGCGCAAATTTTAGATACCACGCCTCAGCCTGCACAGAACATTGCACCCAGTGCAGTGATCGATGCAACGGCGAAGCTGGGTAATAATGTCTCTGTGGGCGCAAATGCGGTCATTGAGTCTGGCGTAGAACTGGGCGATAACGTGGTTATCGGTGCAGGTTGTTTCGTCGGAAAAAATACCAAAATCGGTGCAGGTTCACGCTTGTGGGCGAATGTGACGATTTACCACGACATCCAGATCGGTGAAAATTGCCTGATCCAGTCCAGCACCGTCGTTGGATCTGATGGATTTGGTTACGCGAACGATCGTGGTAACTGGGTGAAGATCCCCCAGCTTGGTCGCGTGATTATCGGCGATCGCGTCGAGATCGGCGCTTGTACCACCATTGACCGTGGTGCTCTGGACGATACTGTGATCGGTAATGGTGTTATCATTGATAACCAGTGCCAGATTGCGCATAACGTTGTGATTGGCGACAATACGGCGGTAGCCGGTGGCGTCATTATGGCGGGTAGCCTGAAGATTGGCCGTTATTGCATGATTGGCGGTGCCAGCGTGATCAATGGGCATATGGAAATATGCGACAAAGTTACGGTAACTGGCATGGGTATGGTGATGCGTCCTATCACTGAACCTGGCGTCTACTCCTCAGGCATTCCGCTACAACCCAACAAGGTATGGCGTAAAACAGCTGCACTGGTGATGAATATTGATGATATGAGCAAGCGCCTCAAAGCGATTGAGCGCAAGGTTAATCAACAAGACTAAAGCACCGTTTTTGCATGTCTGACTTTTCGGCCTGTCCCATTCATACGATTGCGACAGGCCGTGTTATTATTGCCTTTTAGTATATTTTGACAGGAAGAGTATTTTGACTACTAACACTCATACTCTGCATATTGAAGAGATTTTAGAACTTCTGCCGCACCGTTTTCCGTTTCTGCTGGTTGACCGCGTGCTGGATTTTGAAGAAGGTCGTTTTCTGCGCGCAGTGAAAAATGTATCCGTTAACGAGCCTTTCTTTCAGGGCCACTTCCCGGGTAAACCTATTTTCCCTGGCGTATTGATTCTGGAAGCGATGGCACAGGCTACCGGTATCCTCGCGTTTAAAAGCGTAGGAAAACTGGAACCAGGCGAACTGTATTATTTCGCGGGTATTGATGAAGCACGTTTTAAGCGTCCTGTCGTGCCTGGCGATCAGATGATCATGGAAGTGACTTTCGAGAAAACGCGCCGTGGCCTGACCCGTTTTAAAGGGGTTGCGCTGGTCGACGGTAAAGTTGTGTGCGAAGCAACGATGATGTGTGCCCGTAGCCGGGAGGCCTGATACGTGATTGATAAATCCGCCTTTATTCACCCGACCGCCATTGTAGAAGAGGGCGCCAGCATTGGTGCCAATGCTCACATTGGCCCATTTTGTATTGTTGGACCCCATGTTGAAATTGGTGAGGGTACCGTACTGAAGTCTCACGTTGTCGTGAATGGCCATACAAAAATTGGTCGCGATAACGAGATCTATCAGTTTGCCTCCATCGGTGAAGTTAACCAGGATCTTAAATATGCTGGCGAACCGACCCGTGTGGAAATTGGCGATCGCAACCGCATCCGCGAAAGCGTCACCATTCATCGTGGCACAGTGCAGGGCGGTGGAGTGACGAAGGTGGGCAGCGATAACTTATTGATGATTAATGCACACGTCGCGCATGATTGTACGGTAGGAAACCGCTGTATTCTGGCGAATAACGCCACGCTTGCCGGACATGTTTCGCTTGATGATTTTGTTATCATCGGCGGCATGACCGCGGTGCATCAGTTCTGCATCATCGGTGCTCATGTGATGGTTGGTGGCTGTTCTGGTGTAGCCCAGGACGTGCCTCCGTACGTTATCGCCCAGGGCAACCACGCGACGCCGTTTGGCGTCAATATCGAAGGTCTGAAGCGTCGTGGATTTACCCGCGAAGCGATTACCGCGATTCGTAACGCCTACAAAGCGTTGTACCGTAGCGGTAAAACGCTGGAAGAAGTGAAACCAGAAATCGCGGAACTGGCGAAACAGTACCCCGAAGTTCAGGCTTTCAGCGACTTCTTTGAGCGCTCAACGCGTGGCCTGATTCGTTAATGACTGAACAGCGTCCTTTAACGATTGCCCTCGTCGCCGGAGAAACCTCCGGCGATATTCTTGGTGCAGGGTTAATCCGTGCACTCAAGGCTCGCGTTCCCAATGCGCGCTTTGTTGGCGTGGCGGGGCCGCTGATGCAGGCCGAAGGTTGTGAAGCCTGGTACGAAATGGAAGAGTTGGCGGTCATGGGTATTGTTGAAGTGCTCGGACGCCTGCGCCGTTTACTGCATATTCGTGCCGACCTCACTCGCCGATTCACCGACTTAAAGCCGGATGTTTTCGTCGGCATTGATGCACCTGATTTCAATATTACCCTCGAAGGGAATTTGAAAAGACAGGGCATTAAAACCATTCATTATGTCAGTCCGTCCGTTTGGGCGTGGCGACAGAAACGCGTTTTCAAAATAGGCAGATCCACCAACATGGTGCTGGCCTTTCTGCCTTTCGAAAAGGCGTTTTATGACAAATTTAACGTCCCGTGCCGCTTTATCGGTCATACCATGGCAGATGCCATGCCGTTGGACCCGGATAAAAATGCGGCGCGTGATGTTCTGGGCATTCCTCATGACGCTCACTGCCTGGCGCTACTGCCAGGAAGCCGTGGTGCAGAAGTGGAAATGCTCAGCGCCGATTTTCTGAAAACGGCGCAGCTATTACGCCAGCATTATCCGGATCTCGAAGTGGTGGTGCCGTTGGTGAATGCCAAACGTCGCGAGCAGTTTGAACGCATTAAAGCGGAAGTTGCACCGGAGCTTTCTGTACATCTGCTCAATGGGATGGGACGTGAAGCAATGGTGGCCAGCGATGCCGCACTGCTGGCTTCTGGTACCGCCGCGCTGGAATGTATGCTGGCAAAATGCCCGATGGTGGTTGGCTACCGTATGAAACCCTTCACCTTTTGGCTGGCGAAGCGCCTGGTGAAAACGGATTACGTTTCGCTACCGAACCTGCTGGCGGGAAGAGAACTGGTTAAAGAGCTGTTGCAGGAAGAGTGTGAACCGCAGGCGCTGTCGCAAGCGCTGTTGCCGTTGCTGGCAAATGGTAAAACCAGCCATGCGATGCACGACACATTCCGTGAACTGCACCAGCAGATCCGTTGCAATGCTGATGAGCAGGCGGCGGATGCGGTCCTGGAGTTAGCGCAATGATTGAATTTGTGTATCCGCATACGCATTTAGTGGCGGGTGTGGATGAAGTCGGGCGCGGCCCTTTGGTCGGTGCGGTCGTCACTGCTGCCGTCATTCTGGATCCGGCTCGCCCTATTATCGGTCTTAACGACTCAAAAAAACTGTCAGAAAAACGTCGCCTGGCGCTGTTTGATGAAATTAAAGAAAAAGCGTTAAGCTGGAGCCTTGGTCGGGCGGAACCGCATGAAATCGACGAGCTGAACATTTTGCATGCCACCATGCTGGCCATGCAGCGTGCGGTTGCGGGATTGCATATTGCGCCCGAATACGTGCTGATTGACGGCAATCGTTGCCCGGCATTACCGGTACCGTCGATGGCGGTGGTCAAAGGCGATAGCCGCGTGGCGGAGATTAGCTCCGCATCGATTCTGGCAAAAGTGACCCGTGACGCTGAAATGGCGGCGCTGGATACGGTTTTTCCACAGTATGGTTTTGCACAGCACAAAGGCTATCCAACCGCATTTCATCTGGAAAAATTGGCACTGCATGGTGCGACTGAGCACCATCGCCGCAGCTTTGGCCCCGTCAAACGCGCACTGGGACTCTCGTCCTGATTCTTGTGTCGAAGGAATCTGAAGATGTCTGAACCACGTTTCGTCCACCTACGGGTGCACAGCGACTACTCCATGATCGATGGGCTGGCGAAAACCGGGCCGCTGGTAAAAAAGGCGGCCGCGTTAGGCATGCCTGCGCTGGCGATCACCGATTTTACCAACCTGTGTGGTCTGGTGAAGTTTTACGGAGCGGGTCACGGCGCGGGTATCAAGCCGATAGTTGGCGCAGATTTTCATGTCCGCAGTGAGCTGTTGGGCGATGAACTCACGCAGCTCACCGTGCTGGCCGCAAATAATACCGGCTATCAGAACCTGACGTTGTTGATTTCGAAAGCCTATCAGCGCGGCTATGGCGCAGAAGGACCGGTTATCGACCGGGACTGGTTGGTCGAGCTAAAAGAAGGTTTGATTTTGCTCTCCGGCGGTCGCATGGGCGATGTCGGACGCAGCCTGCTGCGCGGCAATAGCGCACTGGTTGACGAGTGCGTGGCGTTTTACGAAGAACATTTTCCCAATTGCTATTTCCTCGAATTGATTCGCACCGGCAGGCAAGATGAAGAAAATTATCTGCACGCAGCCGTAGCACTGGCCGAAACGCGTGGTCTACCGGTGGTGGCGACTAACGATGTCCGCTTCCTGGAAACCGGAGATTTCGACGCGCATGAAATCCGCGTAGCGATCCACGACGGGTTCACCCTTGATGACCCGAAACGCCCGCGTAACTATTCGCCGCAGCAATACATGCGCAGCGAAGATGAGATGTGCGAGCTGTTCTCCGATATTCCGGAAGCACTGCAAAACACTGTCGAGATAGCCAAACGCTGCAACGTGACGGTGCGTCTGGGCGAATATTTCCTGCCGCAGTTCCCGACCGGCGATATGACCACCGAGGATTTCCTCGTGGCGAAATCACGCGAAGGTTTGGAAGAACGTCTCGAATTTTTGTTCCCTGACCCTGAAGTTCGTGCGCAGAAGCGCCCGCCTTACGATGAACGTCTGGAAGTTGAACTTAAAGTTATCAACCAGATGGGATTCCCTGGCTACTTCCTGATCGTTATGGAATTTATCCAGTGGTCGAAAGATAACGGCGTACCGGTAGGCCCGGGACGTGGTTCCGGCGCTGGCTCACTTGTCGCCTATGCGCTGAAAATTACCGATCTCGATCCGCTGGAATTTGACCTGCTGTTCGAACGTTTCCTTAACCCGGAACGTGTCTCAATGCCCGACTTCGACGTTGACTTCTGTATGGAGAAACGCGACCAGGTTATCGAGCACGTGGCGGAAATGTACGGTCGTGATGCGGTTTCGCAGATTATTACCTTTGGTACGATGGCTGCAAAAGCGGTTATCCGCGACGTGGGCCGCGTGCTGGGGCATCCGTACGGTTTCGTTGACCGTATTTCGAAACTGGTGCCGCCCGACCCGGGCATGACGCTGGCAAAAGCCTTTGAAGCCGAACCGCAACTGCCGGAAATCTATGAGGCAGATGAAGAGGTTAAAGCGCTGATCGATATGGCGCGTAAGCTGGAAGGCGTCACGCGTAACGCCGGTAAGCACGCCGGTGGTGTGGTTATCGCACCGACAAAGATTACTGATTTTGCGCCGCTGTACTGCGATGAGCAGGGGCTGCACCCGGTTACTCAGTTTGATAAGAACGACGTGGAATATGCCGGTCTTGTGAAGTTCGACTTCCTCGGCCTGCGTACGCTCACCATCATCAACTGGGCGCTGGAAATGATCAACGCGCGCCGTGAAAAGAACGGTGAGCCACCGCTGGATATTGCGGCTATCCCGCTGGATGACAAGAAAAGCTTCGATATGCTGCAACGCTCGGAGACCACGGCTGTCTTCCAGCTTGAATCCCGCGGTATGAAAGACCTGATCAAACGTCTGCAGCCTGACTGCTTCGAAGACATGATCGCACTGGTGGCTCTGTTCCGCCCTGGTCCGCTACAGTCGGGGATGGTAGATAACTTTATCGACCGTAAGCATGGTCGCGAAGAGATTTCCTACCCGGACGTACAATGGCAGCATGAGTGTCTGAAACCGGTACTGGAGCCGACCTACGGCATTATCCTGTATCAGGAACAGGTTATGCAGATTGCCCAGGAGTTGTCCGGGTACACCCTTGGCGGCGCGGATATGCTGCGTCGTGCGATGGGTAAGAAAAAGCCGGAAGAGATGGCTAAGCAGCGCGGCACCTTTGAAGAAGGGGCGAAAAAGCGCGGCGTAGACGGCGAACTGGCGATGAAAATCTTTGACCTGGTGGAGAAATTCGCCGGTTACGGATTTAACAAATCGCACTCCGCAGCCTATGCGCTTGTCTCTTACCAGACGCTGTGGCTGAAGGCGCATTATCCTGCTGAGTTTATGGCGGCGGTAATGACCGCCGATATGGATAACACTGAGAAAGTGGTCGGGCTGGTAGATGAATGCTGGCGTATGGGGCTCAAAATCCTGCCGCCGGACATCAACTCCGGGCTTTACCATTTTCACGTGAATGATGATGGCGAGATTGTTTATGGCATCGGCGCGATAAAAGGCGTGGGTGAAGGACCAATTGAAGCTATTATTGAGGCGCGTAACGAAGGCGGTTACTTCCGTGAGCTGTTTGATCTCTGTGCGCGCACGGATATCAAAAAACTTAACCGCCGGGTGCTGGAAAAGTTAATTATGTCCGGGGCGTTTGATCGCCTTGGCCCGCATCGTGCGGCGTTGATGAATTCGCTCAACGATGCGCTAAAAGCCGCCGATCAGCATGCAAAAGCCGAAGCCATCGGTCAGGCCGATATGTTTGGCGTGCTGGCGGAAGAACCGGAGCAAATTGAACAATCCTATGCCAGTTGCCAACCGTGGCCGGAGCAGGTGGTATTAGATGGTGAGCGTGAAACGTTGGGGCTTTACCTGACGGGACACCCCATCAACCAGTATTTAAAAGAAATTGAGCGCTATGTCGGAGGCTACAGGCTGAAAGACATGCATCCGACAGAACGTGGTAAAGTCACCACGGCTGCGGGGCTCGTCATTGCTGCGCGGGTAATGGTCACCAAGCGCGGCAATCGTATCGGCATCTGTACACTGGATGACCGTTCCGGACGTCTGGAAGTTATGTTGTTTACCGATGCTCTGGATAAATACCAGCAATTGCTGGAAAAAGACCGCATACTTATCGTCAGCGGACAGGTCAGCTTTGATGACTTCAGCGGCGGGCTTAAAATGATGGCCCGTGAAGTCATGGATATTGACGAAGCCCGGGAAAAATATGCTCGCGGGCTTGCTATCTCGCTGACGGACAGGCAAATTGATGACCAGCTTTTAAACCGACTCCGTCAGTCTCTGGAACCCCACCGCTCGGGGACAATTCCAGTACATCTCTACTATCAGAGGGCGGATGCACGTGCGCGGTTGCGTTTTGGCGCGACGTGGCGTGTCTCTCCGAGCGATCGTTTGCTAAACGATCTCCGTGGCCTTATTGGTTCGGAGCAGGTGGAACTGGAGTTTGACTAATACAGGAATACTATGAGTCTGAATTTCCTTGATTTTGAACAGCCGATTGCAGAGCTGGAAGCAAAAATCGATTCTTTGACTGCGGTTAGCCGTCAGGATGAGAAACTGGATATTAACATCGATGAAGAAGTGCATCGCCTGCGTGAAAAAAGCGTAGAACTGACGCGTAAAATCTTCGCCGATCTTGGCGCATGGCAGGTAGCCCAACTGGCGCGCCATCCACAGCGTCCGTACACCCTGGATTATGTCCGCCTGGCGTTTGATGAATTTGATGAGCTGGCGGGCGATCGTGCTTATGCGGATGATAAAGCTATTGTCGGCGGTATCGCGCGTCTGGATGGTCGTCCGGTGATGATCATTGGTCATCAGAAAGGCCGTGAGACCAAAGAAAAGATTCGCCGTAATTTCGGCATGCCAGCGCCGGAAGGCTATCGCAAAGCGCTGCGTCTGATGGAAATGGCCGAGCGTTTCAACATGCCGATCATTACCTTCATCGACACCCCAGGGGCTTACCCGGGCGTGGGCGCGGAAGAGCGTGGTCAGTCAGAAGCGATCGCGCGCAACCTGCGTGAAATGTCGCGTCTGAGCGTACCGGTAATCTGTACCGTTATCGGTGAAGGTGGTTCCGGTGGCGCGCTGGCGATCGGTGTAGGCGATAAAGTGAATATGCTGCAATACAGCACCTATTCCGTTATCTCCCCGGAAGGTTGTGCTTCCATTCTGTGGAAAAGCGCCGACAAAGCGCCGCTGGCCGCAGAAGCGATGGGAATTGTTGCCCCGCGTCTGAAAGAGCTTAAGCTTATCGACTCTATCATTCCGGAACCGTTAGGCGGCGCACACCGCAATCCGGAAGTGATGGCTGCGTCCCTGAAAGCGCAGCTGCTGGCCGATCTCGCCGATCTCGACGTGTTAAGCAAAGACGATCTGAAAAACCGTCGTTACCAGCGCCTGATGAGCTACGGTTACGCGTAAACTGCATTAATTCCGAAAAGGGCCGCAACGTTGTGGCCCTTTTTTTTACCTGCGGTTTGACCAGGCTATGATTAACTAAGGTTTTTCCAGGAGGAACGCATGAATATCATTGCCATCATGGGACCGCATGGCGTCTTTTATAAAGATGAGCCCATCAAGGAACTTGAACGTGCGCTGCAACAGCAGGGATTTCAGATTATCTGGCCGCAGAATAGCGTTGACCTGCTGAAGTTTATCGAACACAACCCGCGAATTTGCGGCGTCATTTTTGACTGGGATGAATATAGCCTGGAGCTGTGCAGTGACATCAACCAGCTCAACGAGTATCTCCCGCTCTACGCCTTTATTAATACCCATTCGACGATGGATGTCAGTGCGCACGACCTGCGCATGGCGCTGTGGTTTTTTGAGTATGCGCTGGGTCAGTCTGAAGATATTGCTACCCGCATCCGTCAGTACACCAGCGAATACCTCGATAACATCACGCCTCCGTTCACCAAGGCGCTGTTTACCTATGTGAAGGAAGGAAAGTATACCTTCTGTACGCCCGGGCACATGGCGGGTACGGCGTACCAGAAAAGCCCGGTCGGCTGCCTGTTCTATGATTTCTTTGGCGGAAATACGCTGAAAGCCGACGTGTCCATTTCCGTAACCGAACTGGGTTCATTGCTTGATCATACCGGACCACACCTCGAGGCGGAGGAGTACATCGCTCGCACCTTTGGTGCTGAGCAGAGCTATATGGTGACCAACGGCACCTCGACATCGAACAAGATTGTCGGCATGTATGCTGCGCCTGCAGGCAGTACGTTACTGATTGACCGCAACTGCCATAAGTCGCTGGCGCATTTGCTGATGATGAGCGATGTGGTGCCAATCTGGCTGAAGCCTACGCGTAACGCGTTGGGGATCCTCGGCGGTATACCCCGCCGGGAATTTACCCGCGCAAGTATTGAACGCAAGGTAGAAGAGACGACTCAGGCGCAATGGCCGGTACACGCGGTGATTACTAACTCCACCTATGACGGGCTGCTTTATAACACCAACTGGATCAAGCAAACCCTGGATGTGCCCTCCATCCATTTTGATTCAGCCTGGGTGCCGTATACCCATTTTCATCCGATCTATCAGGGGAAAAGCGGGATGAGCGGCGAACGGGTACCGGGAAAGGTGATTTTTGAAACACAGTCCACCCACAAGATGCTGGCGGCGTTGTCACAGGCTTCGCTGATCCACATTAAGGGTGACTATGATGAAGACACGTTTAACGAAGCCTTTATGATGCATACCTCCACGTCTCCGAGCTATCCGATTGTGGCGTCGATAGAAACGGCGGCGGCAATGCTGCGTGGCAATTCCGGCAAGCGGTTAATCAATCGTTCGGTGGAACGGGCGTTGCATTTCCGTAAAGAAGTGCAGCGTCTGCGCGAAGAGTCGGATGGCTGGTTCTTTGATATCTGGCAGCCGGAAAAGGTCGATGAAGCAGAATGTTGGCCGGTAGCGCCAGGTGAAGACTGGCACGGATTTATTGATGCTGATGCCGACCACATGTTCCTCGACCCGGTGAAGGTCACGATTCTGACGCCGGGAATGGATGAACAGGGAAATATGAGCGAAGAGGGGATCCCCGCGGCGCTGGTGGCGAAATTCCTTGATGAACGCGGCGTCGTCGTCGAAAAAACGGGACCGTATAACCTGTTGTTCCTGTTCAGTATTGGCATTGATAAAACCCGGGCGATGGGGCTGCTACGTGGCCTGACGGAATTTAAGCGCTCGTACGATCTGAATTTACGCGTGAAAAATATGCTGCCGGATCTGTATGCTGAAGATCCCGATTTCTATCGCAATATGCGTATTCAGGATCTGGCGCAGGGGATCCATAAGCTGATCCGCCAGCACGATCTCTCCGGACTGATGCTGCGGGCATTTGATACCTTGCCGGAAATGAAAATGACACCGCACCAGGCCTGGCAGCGGCAGATCAAAGGTGAGGTGGAAACCGTGGCGCTTGATCAACTGGTAGGACGCGTGTCCGCCAATATGATCCTGCCTTATCCTCCCGGCGTGCCGCTCTTGATGCCCGGGGAAATGATCACTGCTAAAAGCCGGGCTGTCCTCGATTTTCTTCTGATGCTGTGTTCAGTGGGGCAGCGCTACCCGGGATTTGAAACCGATATCCATGGCGCTAAACTGGGCGAGGATGGTGTGTATCGCGTGAGAGTCTTAAAAATGGCATAACGACTTGCCTGACCCTAAGACGTACGAGTAACGTGCTGACAGAAAAATGAAAGAGGCGATGACGCTATGCTGGGATTAAAACAGGTTCACCATATTGCCATTATTGCGACGGACTACGCGGCGAGTAAGGCATTTTACTGCGATGTGCTTGGCTTTACACTGATGAGCGAAGCCTATCGGGAAGAGAGAGACTCGTGGAAAGGCGATCTGGCATTGAACGGCCAGTATGTGATTGAGCTTTTTTCTTTCCCGTTTCCACCTTGCCGTCCGAGCCGACCGGAAGCCTGCGGTTTGCGTCATCTGGCGTTCAGTGTGGAGGATGTGGAAAAGTCGATCGCGCATCTGGAAGCACACCACGTGAAGTGTGAATCCATACGTATCGATCCATTTACCGGTAAACGCTTTACGTTTTTCAACGATCCGGACGGATTGCCCCTCGAACTGTACGAGATGTAAGGCTTGTCATTGTGGTGTTAGCCCGGTAACGTGCCGGGCAATGCCATTGTAAGTAACCATCATGACGACACTCACGCTGAACACTTCACTGCTGAATTTTCAATCGATTTTGGTCGCCTTTAGCGGCGGGCTGGACTCAACCGTACTCCTGCATCAGCTGGTGCAGTGGCGAGCGCAGCATCCTGAGGTCGCTTTACGCGCAATCCATATTCATCACGGATTAAGCCCACATGCAGACAGTTGGGTGCAGCACTGTGAGTCAGTATGTATGCAGTGGCAGGTGCCGCTGGTGGTTGAGCGGGTACACCTTGAGGATGATGGTCTGGGCATCGAAGCTCAGGCACGACGCGCGCGCTATCAGGCATTTGCGCAGACCTTACTACCGGGCGAGGTGCTGATGACCGCCCAGCATCTCGATGACCAGTGTGAAACCTTTTTGCTGGCGCTTAAGCGCGGTAGTGGTCCTGCCGGACTTTCCGCCATGGGCGAAAACTCACCGTTCGCCGGAACCCAGCTGATTCGACCGCTGCTGGCGCAAACGCGAGAGGCGCTAGAAGCATGGGCGCGGCAGCATGAATTATGCTGGATTGAAGATGAAAGCAATCAGGATGATACCTACGATCGCAATTTCCTCAGATTGCGCGTTACCCCATTGCTGCAACAGCGCTGGCCGCACTTCGCGCAAGCCGTAGCCCGCAGCGCCGCGCTGTGTGCTGAGCAGGAGAGTTTACTGGATGAACTGCTGGCCAGCGATTTAGCCGATTGCATCACAGCCCACGGCACATTGTTACTGGTACCGTTAATGATGGTGAGCGACGTGCGTCGTGCCGCGCTGCTTCGTCGCTGGCTGGCGGGGTTAAATGCGCCGATGCCTTCTCGTGATGGACTGGAACGTATCTGGCAGGAAGTGGCGCTGGCGCGGGAAGATGCCTCACCCTGTTTTCGCCTTGGGGAGTACGAGGTCCGTCGTTATCAGTCACAGCTGTGGTGGGTGAAGTCAGTCGATGGGCAAAGCGAAACCGTTATCCCATGGTTAGAGTGGAAAACACCGTTGGCGCTGCCTGCCGGATTGGGTTCGGTTCAGTTAATCTCTGCGGGTGAATTGCGCATGCCGCAAGAGGATGAAGCCGTCAGCATTCGTTTCAAAGCACCAGGCTTATTGCATATTGTCGGGCGTAACGGTGGACGGAAATTAAAGAAAATCTGGCAGGAGCAGGGGATCCCGCCCTGGCGACGAGATACCACACCGCTGCTGTTTTACGGCGAAACGTTGATTGCGGCTGCGGGTATTTTCGTGACGCGTGAGGGAGCGGCGGAAGATGAAGAAGGCGTGAGTCTGGTTTGGCGTGGAAAGTAGGCCGGATAAGATGCTTTGCACCGTCATCCGGCACCAAAATAATCAGGATTCGCTGACCACCACAGTACCGATCTGCGGGTGGCTGAAGCTGGCAATTTTGTCGAGGCGAAGCTCCCGGGTTTCACCTGCGACATCTGCGACCAGATACTCCACGTTTTTGCGTGAAACCAGGTCGTTCGCTTTCGCCTGCAAAACTTCGCCATCTTTTAACGCCAGCGTCAGTAACAAATGGTGCTGGCAGGCGAGTTCAAGATTGTCGTAATCATCGCAGTTGATGGGTTGATACGTTTCATTCATTGACATAATCGCTCACCAGTAAGTTCGCGGCAGCATAGGCCGCTTTTTCCCTGACCGACTCTGGAAGGGCGCTGTCTGCCGCCACTTCATTAAGCACTTTCAATACGCAACCCAGCGCATCCGGGATATACCCTAAGTCTCCGCTGGCGATTTCCGCGTACCGCTTGCGTATTAACTCACAATATTTTTCCACATGCCCTCCTGTCAGCACTCTGACTTAACCGTGGATGCAAGTCTAAGCCTACGAAGATAAACTCTGTTTAGCAAGGTGACTATACCATACTCATTCAAGCAATATCAGCGTCTTGATAGATGAGCAGTTAGCAGCCTTTTGCCGCAGTTTTCGCTACAATGTGCGCCTGATTCGAAAGGAGTTCTCCCATGGCGCTTAAAGCGACAATTTATAAAGCCGTCGTCAACGTAGCGGATCTTGACCGCAACCAGTTTCTTGACGCGGCCTTGACGCTGGCGCGTCACCCCTCTGAAACCCAGGAGCGTATGATGCTGCGCCTGCTTGCCTGGATTAAATATGCCGATGAGCGGCTGCAGTTCACGCGTGGCCTGAGCGCGGAAGACGAGCCTGAAGCATGGCTGCGTAACGACCATCTGGGCATCGATCTTTGGATTGAGTTGGGTCTGCCGGATGAGCGCCGTATCAAGAAAGCCTGTACCCAGTCTGGTGAGGTTGCTCTGTTTGCCTACAACAGCCGTGCGGCTCAGATCTGGTGGCAGCAAAACCAGAACAAATGTGCGCAGTTTAAAAATCTCACCGTGTGGTATCTGGATGATGAACAGCTGGCGCAACTGAGTGATTTTGCTGGTCGTACAATGGCGCTGCAGGCGACTATTCAGGACGGCGCTATTTGGCTGTCCGACTCTCAGAACAATCTGGAAATTCATCTGACCGCGTGGCAGCCGCGTTCATGATTGTTCTCTCCCGAAACGTCTCTATCCCTGATAATGAGCTGGAAATCACGGCGATTCGGGCACAAGGCGCGGGTGGTCAGCACGTTAACAAGACCTCGACGGCTATCCATTTGCGCTTTGACATTCGGGCCTCGAGCCTGCCAGAGTATTACAAGGAACGCCTGCTGGCTGCCAGCCATCATCTGATTAGCGGCGATGGCATTATTATCATTAAGGCGCAGGAATACCGTAGCCAGGAGCTCAATCGGGAAGCGGCAATCTCCCGACTGGTGGCGGTGATAAAAGAATTAACCGCGGTGCAAAAAAGCCGACAGGCAACTCGCCCTACGCGCGCCTCGAAAGAGCGCAGGTTGTCATCGAAGGCGCAAAAATCCACAGTGAAAGCACTGCGCGGGAGAGTTCGTCGAACGCAAGACTGACGAGCGGGAATAAAAATAAATAAGGAATTGATAGTGAAAACAGCAATATTGTCCGTGGTCGCTGCATGCACGCTTTTTTCCTTGATTGGCTGTAATAACCGTACTGAAGTTGAAGTACTACAGCCGACGCGGGCGGCAGAATTAAAACCGATGCAGCAAAGCTGGCGTGGCATCTTACCTTGTGCGGACTGCGAAGGGATTGAAACCTCTCTGTTTCTGGAAAAAGACGGCACATGGGTGATGAACGAACGCTATCAGGGCGTGCGGGATGAACCGTCTTCATTTGCCTCTTATGGCACATGGGCGCGTACAGCCGACAAACTGGTGCTGACCGACAGCAAAGGTGAGAAGTCGTACTACCGGGCTAAAGGCGAGGCGCTGGAAATGCTCGATCGTGAAGGTAACCCGATTGAGTCACAGTTTAATTACACGCTCCAGCCGGTTTCCGCCAGCTTACCGGTGACGCCAATGCCGATGCGAGGCATGTATTTCTATATGGCTGACGCGGCAATCTTTACCGACTGCGCAACGGGTAAACGGATGCCGGTGGCGAATAACGCTCAGCTTGAACGCGACTATTTAGCCGCTCGTGCGGAAAACGGACAGTCCGTACTGCTGACGCTTGAGGCGCATTTCACGTTGGAGTCAAACCCGGATACGGGTGAGAAAGTGAAAACGTTGATGGCGGATAAAGACGCGAAATTTATCCCTGGTAAAGCGTGTAATTAATCGATAGAAAAAAGGCCCTGATAATCAGGGCCTTTTTGTTGGTATTAGCCTTTAATGGCTTTGACCAGGAAGTCGACGATGTCGCCGGTTTTAATCAGCTCTTTCTCGCCGTTACGACGGTATTTGTATTCGATATCGTCGTTATCGAGGTTACGGTCGCCCAGCACGATGGTGTGTGGGATACCGATCAGTTCCATATCGGCAAACATCACGCCCGGACGCTCTTTACGATCGTCCATCAGCACTTCGATACCCTGCGCGCGCAGCTCAGTGTACAGCTTTTCAGCCAGCTCCTGCACACGGTAGGATTTGTGCATGTTCATCGGCAGAATAGCGACCTGGAACGGGGCAATGGCATCTGGCCATACGATGCCACGATCGTCAAAGTTCTGTTCAATAGCCGCGGCAACCACGCGAGTGACCCCGATACCGTAACAGCCCATAGTCAGCGTCTGGTTACGGCCATCTTCGCCCTGAACAGCGGCTTTCATCGCTTCAGAGTACTTGGTACCCAACTGGAAGATGTGGCCGACTTCGATACCGCGTTTGATCATCAGCGTACCTTTGCCGTCCGGGCTAGGGTCGCCGGCGACCACGTTACGGATGTCAGCAACTTCCGGGGTGGCCACATCGCGATCCCAGTTGATACCGAAATAGTGTTTACCGTCGATGTTGGCACCGGCAGCGAAATCGCTCATTACTGCAACGGTACGGTCGATAACCACCGGAATTGGCATATTCACCGGACCGAGCGAGCCAGGACCTGCTTTTACCAGCGCACGAATTTCTTCTTCGGTGGCAAAGGTCAGTGGGCTGGCAACCTGCGGCAGTTTTTCTGCTTTGACTTCGTTCAGCTCGTGATCGCCACGAACCAGCAGGGCGACCAGCGGGTAGCTGCTGCCTTCAACCGCTTTCACCAGCAGGGTTTTCACGGTTTTTTCGATAGGCAGGTTGAACTGCTCAACCAGTTCGGCGATGGTTTTAGCGTTCGGCGTATCTACCAGCGTCATTTCCTGGGTTGCTGCCGCGCGCGGCTCTTTCGGCGCAACGGCTTCGGCAAATTCGATGTTCGCCGCATAGTCAGAGGAATCGGAGAAGATCACATCGTCTTCGCCGCTCTGCGCCAGCACCTGGAATTCGTGAGAGGCGCTGCCGCCAATAGAACCTGTATCCGCTTGTACTGCACGGAAATCCAGCCCCATACGGCTGAAGATTTTGCTATACGCAGCGTACATCGCGTCGTAGGTTTCCTGCAGGGATTCCTGAGAGGTGTGGAAAGAGTATGCATCTTTCATCAGGAATTCGCGGGAGCGCATCACGCCGAAGCGCGGACGGACTTCGTCACGGAATTTGGTCTGGATCTGATAGAAGTTCAGCGGCAGCTGTTTGTAAGAGCTCAGCTCGTTACGGATCAGGTCGGTGATCACTTCTTCATGCGTTGGGCCGAGGACGAACGAACGATCGCCACGGTCAGCAATACGCAGCAGTTCCGGGCCGTATTGTTCCCAACGGCCGCTCTCTTCCCACAGTTCAGAAGGCTGAACGACCGGCATCAACACCTCGATCGCACCGGCGTTGTTCATCTCTTCACGCACGATGTTTTCGACTTTTTTCAGGACGCGCACGCCGGTCGGCAGCCAGGTATATAACCCGGAGGCCAGCTTGCGGATCATCCCGGCGCGCAGCATCAGCTGGTGGCTGATGACTTCGGCGTCGGCAGGTGTCTCCTTCAGAGTGGAGAGCAGATATTGGCTAGTACGCATGTTGTTACGGTTCCAGTTGAACGATCGAACAGGCTCAAAACGAGCCTGGCACAAAACAAAAGTGGTTTAGTTTACCAGCGAGAAAGGGATGTCAAAAGAGTACGCGACGCAAATTAGCGGGCTTCCAGAGCAAAGACCTCAAATCCTGACGGCGTGACGCGCCAGCGGACGTTAAAGTCCAGCAGCCAGACGGCGTAGGTTTTGCCTTCTTCCTCGTTTTTACGGTAGGCAGGACGCGGATCCTGCGCCAGCACTTCGGCAATAAACTGACGAAGATGCGGGTAACGTTGTTCGAGCTTCGGTAGCTGCTCCGCGAGATCTTCACTGAACGTCACGTCTACGCTGGCCTGGGGGGCATCCTGAGCATAGCTGGCACGAGCATCGGGTAACGATTCGGCAAACGGCAGATACGGTTTTATATCTACGACTGGCGTGCCATCAACGAGATCCAGCCCACCGAGTTCGAGGATCACGTGCTCTTTATGGCAGCGGATGCCCCGTAGCTCAACCAACGACATGCCAACAGGGTTAGGACGAAACGTTGAACGCGTGGCAAAGACACCCATTCTGGCGTTGCCGCCAAGGCGGGGAGGGCGCACGGTCGGACGCCATCCACCTTCCATTGTCTGGTGAAAAACAAAAATCACCCACAAATGACTGAAGGCTTCCAGGCCGCGAACGGCATCGGCCTGGTTATAAGGTGCGAGCAAATGCAGTTCACCGCTGGCGCTTTTCACCAGACCGGGCTGGCGTGGAACTGCGAACTTTTCTTTATAAGGTGAGCGGATAACGCCTATTTGCTCGAACTGAAAATGGCTCATTTCGCCGAAATGTTCAGTGCAGAACCGATGCAAACCGCCTGACGATAGCAACCCGGCGTTCCGCTGGTCACTTCGCAACTGTGCAGCAATACCGCATTAGCTTTCATTTTTGATGCGTTAATCTGCATGCGTTTGCGTGCGGTTGGAATGCTCGGAGGGGAATCCTGGTTTGAAGCCTGGCAGGATTCACCGCTAACTTCGCCAAGATCGCGGAACGGTTTGCCTACTAAATCTTCAGCGTTAGTAATGATTCTTACCGGCGTAGCGCGCGGTGCTTTCGGTTTTTCCGGCTCCGCTTTCGGCGGGGTTGCGGTGCTTTGAACGGGTTCAACAGGGGATCTGCTTAACATAGAACAGCCGCTCAGCAAGAGTGCTACTAAACAGATCGGTAAAGCACGCATAATATTTCCTCAATGAATGATCTAAACGTCAGATATTGAATCAGGTGCTTGCAGAAATGACAAGACGGGCAAGCGCCCGTCCTGATGATATTACAGATTCTGTAAACAGCCTAAAATTACCAGCCCTTAACAGCACCGCCGTTGAAGACTTTGTTTGCTGCTTCGTACACTTCGTCAGACTGGTATGCTTCAACGAATTTCTTCACGTTCTCAGCATCTTTATTGTCTTCACGAGTCACAATCAGGTTTACGTACGGGGAATCTTTATCTTCAACAAAGATACCGTCTTTTGCCGGAGTCAGGCCGATCTGGCTGGCGTAGGTGGTGTTGATGACCGCCAGTGCGATTTGTGCATCGTCCAGGGAACGTGGCAGTTGCGGTGCTTCAAGTTCAACCAGCTTCAGGTTTTTCGGGTTTTCAATCACGTCCAGCGCGGTCGGCAGCAGGCCAACACCGTCTTTCAGTTTGATTAAGCCCACTTTTTGCAGCAGCAGCAAGGAACGACCAAGGTTAGTCGGGTCGTTTGGAATCGCGACCTGGGAACCGTCCTGCAGCTCATCCAGTGATTTGATTTTTTTGGAGTAGCCCGCAATCGGGTAAACAAAAGTATTGCCTACAGCAACCAGCTTGTAACCGCGATCTTTGATCTGCTGGTCCAGGTATGGTTTGTGCTGGAAGGCGTTAGCATCGATATCGCCTTTGCTCAGCGCTTCGTTAGGCAGAACGTAATCGTTAAACGTGACCAGCTCAACGTCCAGACCGTATTTTTCTTTTGCTACTTTCTGCGCGACTTCTGCAACCTGCTGCTCTGCGCCAACAATAACGCCCACTTTGATGTGATTAGGATCTTTTTCATCCTGACCACAACCCACAAGTGCCAGAGAACCGATCAGGGCTCCAACTGCCGCAAAGGTTTTGAATTTGAACGCCATGCTTATTTCCTTTTCTTAATGAGTTTTTAGTGTTGTGTGCAACGTTATTTGTGCGTGACAGCCCGGACGATGCGATCGCCGGATAACTGAATTAAATAAACCAGAACGACGAGCAATACCAGTACTGTATTCATTACGGTAGCGTTGTAACCAATATAGCCGTACTGATAGCCAATCTGTCCAAGACCACCGGCACCGACGGCACCGCCCATCGCGGAGTAACCAACCAGCGTGATAAGGGTGATGGTGGCCGCATTGACCAGTCCTGGCAGCGCTTCTGGCAGTAATACCTTACGTACAATTTGCAGCGGCGTGGCGCCCATCGCACGAGAGGCTTCTATCAGCCCGGTCGGGATTTCGAGCAGCGCGTTTTCCACCATACGGGCGATAAACGGCGCGGCACCGACGGTCAGCGGAACGATAGCGGCCTGCAGTCCGATAGAGGTGCCTACGATCATGCGGGTGAACGGAATCATCCACACCAGTAAGATGATGAACGGGATGGAACGGAAAATGTTCACCAGCGCAGAGAGCGTACGGTAGAGCTTCGCGTTCTCAATAATTTGCCCCGGACGCGTTACGTACAGCAACACGCCGACCGGCAGACCAATCACAAAGCCAAAAAAACCGGACACAAAGGTCATTGCCAGCGTTTCCCATACGCCGCGAACCAGCAGCCACATCATCGGCTCAGACATAACCCAGTACCTCTACTTTTACATGGTGTTCCTGCAACCAACTGATGGCTGCTTGTGTATCTTCCTGTGTGCCGTGCATTTCAGTCAGCATGATGCCGAACTTCACGCCGCCGGCGTAATCCATCTGCGCGCTAATAATATTGTTATTCACATTAAAGCGACGGGCCGTCTCAGAAAGTAGCGGTGCATCGACCGAATGGCCGGTGAATTCCATACGCAGCATCGGCACGCTGTCGGCTTCCGGCTCCGCTTTTAAACGTTCCAGATAATCTTCCGGAATATCCAGGTGCAGCGTGGACTGGATAAATTTCTGTGCCAGCGGCGTTTTCGGATGAGAGAAAACTTCGCTGACGGTGTCCTGCTCAATCAGTTCACCATTACTGATGACCGCCACGCAGTCACAAATACGTTTTACAACGTCCATTTCGTGGGTAATCAGCAGAATGGTGAGTCCCAGACGACGGTTAATATCTTTCAATAATTCCAGAATTGAGCGGGTCGTTGCCGGATCGAGTGCGCTGGTAGCTTCATCGCACAGCAACACTTTGGGATTACTTGCCAGCGCACGGGCGATCGCCACACGCTGTTTTTGTCCACCGGAAAGGTTGGCCGGGTAGCTATCGTGCTTGTCTCCAAGACCAACCAAATCCAACAGTTCTGTTACGCGGCGTTTGATCTCTTCTTTTGGCGTGTTATCCAGTTCCAGCGGTAGTGCGACGTTACCGAACACCGTACGGGAAGAGAGCAGGTTAAAGTGCTGAAAAATCATGCCGATTTGGCGGCGAGCTTTAGTCAACTCCGACTCAGAAAGCGTGGTCAGCTCCTGACCGCCAACCTGAACGCTGCCTTCAGTAGGGCGTTCGAGTAGGTTAACGCAGCGGATGAGCGTACTTTTACCAGCACCGGAGGCGCCAATAACGCCATAAATCTGCCCGGCAGGAACATGCAGGCTGACATTATTTAGCGCCTGAATGGTGCGAGTCCCCTGCTGGAACACTTTGGTGATATTCGAAAGTTTAATCATTGGTTATTTATTATCGTAATTAAGTTAGCCGTGGCATTTTCGTCTGTCAGGTACGGTCGAAGCCGTCAACAAGATGGATGTTAAGGCATCCAGACGTCTAAATCAATCGGGCTTTGCACGATGAGCACTTTCTTGCCCGCTGAAACATGCGATACTAGAGTCACATGCCTTATTCAGGAGCTATAAAAGGTGGCAAAGTCTGTACCCGCAATTTTTCTCGACCGTGACGGTACCATTAATGTGGACCACGGTTATGTACATGAGATCGACGAGTTTGAGTTTATCGACGGCGTTATTGATGCCATGCGTGAACTTAAAAAGATGGGTTACGCGCTTATTATCGTGACGAACCAGTCTGGTATCGCGCGTGGTAAATTTACTGAGGCGCAGTTTGAAACGTTGACCGAATGGATGGACTGGTCGCTGGCCGATCGCGACGTTGAGCTGGATGGCATCTACTACTGCCCGCATCACCCGCAGGGTACTGTAGAAGAGTATCGTCAGGTCTGCGACTGTCGTAAACCACATCCTGGCATGTTTATCTCCGCCCGAGACTTCTTGCACATCGATATGGCCGCTTCTTATATGGTAGGCGACAAAATTGAAGATATGCAGGCGGCGGCAGCTGCGAATGTTGGCACGAAGGTATTGGTGCGCACAGGAAAACCCGTCACGCCGGAAGCAGAAAATGCGGCAGATTTGGTCATAAATAGTCTGGCAGACCTGCCAATGGCGATAAAAAAGCAGCAAAAGTAAGCGTTGTGGATAAAAGGTGAGCGGTTGAAACAAAAATGCATTTTTCCGCTTGTCTTCCTGAGTCGACTCCCTATAATGCGCCTCCATCGACACGGCGGATGTGAATCACTTCACACAAACAGCCGGTTCGGTTGAAGAGAAAAACCTGAAAGTGAGGGTTGACTCTGAAAGAGGAAAGCGTAATATACGCCACCTCGCGACAGAGCGCTAAAGCGCGTCGCAACTGCTCTTTAACAATTTATCAGACAATCTGTGTGGGCACTCGAAGATACGGATTCTTAACGTCGCAAGACGAAAAATGAATACCAAGTCTCAACGAGTGAACACGTAATTCATTACGAAGTTTAATTCATTGAGCATCAAACTTTTAAATTGAAGAGTTTGATCATGGCTCAGATTGAACGCTGGCGGCAGGCCTAACACATGCAAGTCGAACGGTAGCACAGAGGAGCTTGCTCCTTGGGTGACGAGTGGCGGACGGGTGAGTAATGTCTGGGAAACTGCCCGATGGAGGGGGATAACTACTGGAAACGGTAGCTAATACCGCATAACGTCGCAAGACCAAAGAGGGGGACCTTCGGGCCTCTTGCCATCGGATGTGCCCAGATGGGATTAGCTAGTAGGTGGGGTAACGGCTCACCTAGGCGACGATCCCTAGCTGGTCTGAGAGGATGACCAGCCACACTGGAACTGAGACACGGTCCAGACTCCTACGGGAGGCAGCAGTGGGGAATATTGCACAATGGGCGCAAGCCTGATGCAGCCATGCCGCGTGTATGAAGAAGGCCTTCGGGTTGTAAAGTACTTTCAGCGAGGAGGAAGGTGTTGTGGTTAATAACCGCAGCAATTGACGTTACTCGCAGAAGAAGCACCGGCTAACTCCGTGCCAGCAGCCGCGGTAATACGGAGGGTGCAAGCGTTAATCGGAATTACTGGGCGTAAAGCGCACGCAGGCGGTCTGTCAAGTCGGATGTGAAATCCCCGGGCTCAACCTGGGAACTGCATCCGAAACTGGCAGGCTAGAGTCTTGTAGAGGGGGGTAGAATTCCAGGTGTAGCGGTGAAATGCGTAGAGATCTGGAGGAATACCGGTGGCGAAGGCGGCCCCCTGGACAAAGACTGACGCTCAGGTGCGAAAGCGTGGGGAGCAAACAGGATTAGATACCCTGGTAGTCCACGCCGTAAACGATGTCGACTTGGAGGTTGTGCCCTTGAGGCGTGGCTTCCGGAGCTAACGCGTTAAGTCGACCGCCTGGGGAGTACGGCCGCAAGGTTAAAACTCAAATGAATTGACGGGGGCCCGCACAAGCGGTGGAGCATGTGGTTTAATTCGATGCAACGCGAAGAACCTTACCTACTCTTGACATCCAGAGAACTTAGCAGAGATGCTTTGGTGCCTTCGGGAACTCTGAGACAGGTGCTGCATGGCTGTCGTCAGCTCGTGTTGTGAAATGTTGGGTTAAGTCCCGCAACGAGCGCAACCCTTATCCTTTGTTGCCAGCGGTTAGGCCGGGAACTCAAAGGAGACTGCCAGTGATAAACTGGAGGAAGGTGGGGATGACGTCAAGTCATCATGGCCCTTACGAGTAGGGCTACACACGTGCTACAATGGCATATACAAAGAGAAGCGACCTCGCGAGAGCAAGCGGACCTCATAAAGTATGTCGTAGTCCGGATTGGAGTCTGCAACTCGACTCCATGAAGTCGGAATCGCTAGTAATCGTGGATCAGAATGCCACGGTGAATACGTTCCCGGGCCTTGTACACACCGCCCGTCACACCATGGGAGTGGGTTGCAAAAGAAGTAGGTAGCTTAACCTTCGGGAGGGCGCTTACCACTTTGTGATTCATGACTGGGGTGAAGTCGTAACAAGGTAACCGTAGGGGAACCTGCGGTTGGATCACCTCCTTACCTTAAAGAACC
>NZ_JAOWHX010000040.1:104435-154435 GCF_030332405.1 Citrobacter sp. Cpo147 | reverse complement strand
CGCTTGCACCCTCCGTATTACCGCGGCTGCTGGCACGGAGTTAGCCGGTGCTTCTTCTGCGAGTAACGTCAATTGCTGCGGTTATTAACCACAACACCTTCCTCCTCGCTGAAAGTACTTTACAACCCGAAGGCCTTCTTCATACACGCGGCATGGCTGCATCAGGCTTGCGCCCATTGTGCAATATTCCCCACTGCTGCCTCCCGTAGGAGTCTGGACCGTGTCTCAGTTCCAGTGTGGCTGGTCATCCTCTCAGACCAGCTAGGGATCGTCGCCTAGGTGAGCCGTTACCCCACCTACTAGCTAATCCCATCTGGGCACATCCGATGGCAAGAGGCCCGAAGGTCCCCCTCTTTGGTCTTGCGACGTTATGCGGTATTAGCTACCGTTTCCAGTAGTTATCCCCCTCCATCGGGCAGTTTCCCAGACATTACTCACCCGTCCGCCACTCGTCACCCAAGGAGCAAGCTCCTCTGTGCTACCGTTCGACTTGCATGTGTTAGGCCTGCCGCCAGCGTTCAATCTGAGCCATGATCAAACTCTTCAATTTAAAAGTTTGATGCTCAATGAATTAAACTTCGTAATGAATTACGTGTTCACTCGTTGAGACTTGGTATTCATTTTTCGTCTTGCGACGTTAAGAATCCGTATCTTCGAGTGCCCACACAGATTGTCTGATAAATTGTTAAAGAGCAGTTGCGACGCGCTTTAGCGCTCTGCCGCGAGGTGGCGTATATTACGCTTTCCTCTTTCAGAGTCAACCCTCATTTTCAGGTTTTTCTCTTCAACCGAACCGGCTGTTTGTGTGAAGTGATTCACATCCGCCGTGTCGATGGAGGCGCATTATAGGGAGTTTCCTGCGGCCCGCAACCCTTAAATGACAGAAAAATGACTGACTGCTGCATTCCACAGCAAAACCCCGCCTTATACCCATTTACGCACAGAGTTATCCACAATCGTAAGGAAATTATCTGTAAGCGTCCCTAAAAAGGGAGAGAATCGGTATGAAAACCTCTATATAGAAAGAAATTCACTCTACGCTATATAAAGAAGAAGGACTGACAACTTAAGCGCCATAATCCCTACCACCTTTGAATTACGCACCCCATCAGGCAATAATACCCGTACAAACCGTGATTTCAGGACCGTGATGAGATACTCCCTGCAACGTACTGCTATACGTAAACGCCCGATGAAGCTTGGCACCACCGTGATCCTCATGGTTAGTGCAGTACTCTTCTCCGTGCTGCTTGTCGTTCATCTGATTTATTTCTCGCAGATCAGCAACATGACGCGCGATGCATTAGCGAGTAAAGCGCTTGCGGTCGCGCGAACGCTAGCCAACTCTCCGGAGATCCGCCAGGGACTAATGAAAAAGCCCGAGGAAAGCGGCATTCAGGCGATTGCCCAGGCGGTGAATAAGAGCAACGACTTTTTGTTCATCGTCGTCACTGATATGCAAAGCATTCGTTACTCCCATCCCGAAGCGCAGAGAATCGGTCAGCCATTTAAAGGCGATGACATATTGCTGGCCCTGCAGGGTAAAGAGAATGTCGCCATTAATCGCGGATTCCTGGCTAAAGCTCTACGTGTATTTACTCCTATCTATGACGAACATCACCGGCAGATTGGCGTCGTGTCGATCGGCCTTGAGCTAAGCCGGGTGACTGAGCAGATCAATAACAGCCGCGGCAGCATCATCTGGTCCATCTTATTTGGCGTGCTGGTTGGACTGCTCGGTACATGGGTATTTGTCAAAGTTCTCAAGCGCATTCTGTTTGGTCTGGAGCCTTATGAAATCTCCAATCTGTTCGAACAACGCCAGGCGATGCTGCACTCTATAAAGGAAGGTGTCATTGCCGTTGACGAATGCGGTGAGGTGACGCTGATTAACCAAGCGGCGCAGGAGCTGCTGGATTATCACAAATCACAAGATGATGCCCAGCTCTCCACACTCAGCCATGCGTGGTCACAGGTGGTCGATTTTTCACAGGTACTACATGACGGAACGCCGCGCCGCGATGAAGAGATCATGGTGAAGGATCGGCTACTCTTAATTAACACGGTCCCGGTACTCAGCAACGGTAAAATCATCGGTGCCATTTCAACCTTCAGAGATAAGACTGAAGTCCGAAAACTAATGCAACGTCTGGATGGTATGGTCAACTATGCCGACGCACTTCGTGAACGATCCCACGAATTCATGAATAAATTGCACGTGATTCTGGGATTATTGCATCTGAAAAGTTATAAGCAGCTTGAAAATTACATCCTGAAGACAGCAAACAATTATCAGGAAGAAATTGGCTCGCTGTTAGGAAAAATAAAATCACCGGTGATCGCAGGATTTTTACTCAGTAAGATTAATCGCACATCTGATTTAGGCCATAGTCTGGTCATTAGCAATGAAAGCCAGTTACCGGAAAATAGCAACGAAGATCAGGTGGCGGTGCTGATTACCGTTCTGGGGAATCTGATTGAAAACGCCCTGGAAGCGCTAGGTCAAGAACCTGGTGGTGAGATCAGCGTATCCTTGCATTATCGACACGGCTGGTTGCATTGCGAAGTGAATGACGATGGTCCGGGGATTGCCCCCGAAAACATTGAGCACATCTTTGAGAAGGGCGTTTCGTCAAAAGGAACCGAACGGGGCGTAGGTTTAGCGCTTGTTAAACAACAGGTTGAAAACGTTGGCGGCATTATATCCGTCGAGTCTGAACCTGGGATCTTCACCCAATTTTTTGTACAGTTACCGTGGAATGGTGAGAGGGCCAGCAGATGATCAATGTCTTAATTGTCGATGACGATGCAATGGTAGCGGAATTAAACCGCCGTTATGTCGCGCAACTCTCCGGTTTTCACTGCTGCGGCACAGCCTCCACGCTGGAGAAAGCAAAAGAGATAATCTTTCATAGCGGTCATCATATTGATCTGATTTTGCTAGATATTTATATGCAAAAAGAAAACGGTCTGGACCTGCTACCGGTTCTGCACAGCGAAGGTTGCAAGTGTGATGTCATCGTCATCTCTTCCGCCGCTGATGCCACCACCATCAAAGATTCACTTCACTACGGTGTTGTTGACTACCTGATCAAACCTTTCCAGGCTTCCCGGTTTGAAGAGGCGCTCACCGGCTGGCTGCACAAGAAAAATGAGATGGACAAGCATCAGTATTATGAACAGTCTGAGCTTGACCAGCTGATTCACGGCAGCTCTTCCAATGAACAGGAAGCACGGCGCTTACCCAAAGGGTTAACGCCACAAACGTTACGCACGCTGTGTCAGTGGATTGATGAGCACCAGGATCAAGAGTTCTCCACAGATGAGCTGGCCAACGAGGTCAATATCTCGCGCGTCTCTTGCCGTAAATACCTTATCTGGCTCGTCAATTGTCACATCTTATTTACCAGCATCCATTATGGCGTGACCGGCAGACCTGTTTATCGTTATCGCGTGCAGGCTGAACACTACTCATTGCTTAAACAATATTGCCAATAAATACACTTGGGATTATTTGTTATTTGAAAGTAACAATTATTAAAATAATGAAAAATCCCAATTTCACCAGCTGGAACTGTAAAATTATAAATTTGCGTTAGATCAAATATATTTGTATCCGACATGTTAAATGCATTATTTTAATATTGACAAACATCACACTGTTTTTAATTTCAAAATCGCTAACAAAAGTTAATTAAGTATTATCTAACTCGCAGAGTGTGTATTTTTACCCATAAAGGATTAGTCTGAAATTAACCAGACATACAAAATCTAGACTGGTAGCAATGGAGACCATGCTACGTACCATGGACACCGTACATTTTTGTGAGCAAATAAAAGTATCCGCACGCCGACCTCATCACATTATGAGATGGCGTGACCGTGATCACATAAATAATCTACTCACCCATTCTGTCGGTGGTTCACGTAATAGCGGAAAACGCAAAACAGATAAATTACAGCGTCAACCGCAGCTTTCCATGTTCAGCTCTGCTTCCCATCGCCTGAGGATTCTCTCCTCTGATCAAAGCCACAGAAAAAACCAAATATCGCCATAACTTTAAAAAAACATTCTAGCAAGACATTTGAACATTAATCGCAAATACGGATATATCGAATACTGACCATTTTTTGATGCTTATTCTGGCAAAAAAGAATGTGGCACAGATCCATTTTTCAAAAATTGACTGGGTTTTTCGCGAGGGTAAATAAAATGTTATTTAGTATACAACTTCTCATAATATTAATATGTTTGTTTTATGGTGCCAGAAAGGGCGGTATCGCGCTGGGTTTATTAGGCGGTATCGGCCTGGTCATTCTGGTTTTCGTTTTCCATCTCCAGCCGGGTAAACCACCTGTAGATGTAATGCTGGTTATTATTGCCGTGGTGGCCGCATCGGCAACCTTGCAAGCCTCCGGCGGCCTTGACGTTATGCTGCAAATCGCTGAAAAGCTGCTGCGCCGTAACCCAAAATACGTTTCCATCGTCGCACCTTTCGTTACCTGCACCCTGACGATTCTCTGCGGTACAGGGCACGTGGTATACACCATCCTGCCAATCATTTATGACGTTGCCATTAAGAACAATATTCGCCCGGAACGTCCGATGGCGGCGAGTTCTATCGGCGCGCAGATGGGGATTATCGCCAGCCCGGTTTCTGTAGCCGTTGTGTCACTGGTGGCAATGCTGGGTAACGTAACGTTTGAAGGCAAGCATCTCGAATTCCTCGACCTGCTCAGCATCACCATCCCGTCTACCCTGTTGGGTATCCTGGCGATCGGTATTTTCAGCTGGTTCCGTGGTAAGGATCTGGATAAAGATGAAGAGTTCCAGAAGTTCATTTCCGTACCTGAAAACCACAACTATGTGTATGGCGATACCGCCACGCTGTTAGACAAAAAGCTGCCGAAAAGCAACTGGCTGGCCATGTGGATCTTCCTGGCCGCTATCGCCGTTGTTGCCGTGCTTGGCGCGTTCTCTGAGCTGCGTCCTACCTTTAGCGGCAAACCGCTGTCAATGGTGCTGGTTATCCAGATGTTCATGCTGCTGACCGGTGCGCTGATTATTATCCTGACGAAGACCAATCCCGCTTCAATATCTAAAAACGAAGTCTTCCGTTCCGGTATGATCGCGATTGTGGCGGTGTACGGTATTGCCTGGATGGCCGAAACAATGTTCGGCGCGCACATGACAGAAATCGAAGGTGTGCTGGGCAATATGGTGAAAGAGTATCCGTGGGCCTATGCAATTGTTCTGCTGCTGGTATCCAAATTTGTAAACTCCCAGGCAGCGGCGCTGGCAGCGATTGTTCCGGTCGCGCTGGCAATCGGAGTTGATCCCGCGTACATCGTGGCTTCTGCTCCGGCATGTTACGGTTACTACATTCTACCGACCTACCCGAGCGATCTGGCTGCTATCCAGTTTGACCGTTCCGGCACCACCCACATCGGCCGCTTCGTTATCAACCACAGCTTCATTCTGCCTGGCTTGATCGGCGTAAGCGTATCCTGTGTCTTTGGTTGGATCTTCGCCGCAATGTACGGTTTCCTGTAATCACAGTTCGCGTGCCGTCCACGTTGGTACGGCACGCCACCATGAAGACACAGAGAATTTTAAAATTCCTGAGAAAAATGAAAAGGCTGGAAGCAAATGTCAAAAGTTGAATTCACTTACCAGGCGGCTTTCCCACTGAGGGAAGACAAAACTGAGTACTACCTGCTGACATCCGAACACGTCAGCGTCGGCGAGTTTGAAGGCGAAACAATCCTGAAAGTAGCCCCTGAAGCACTTACGCTACTGGCCCAGCAAGCCTTCCACGATGCCTCCTTCATGCTCCGCCCAGAACACCAACAGCAAGTCGCCTCAATTCTCCATGATCCCGAAGCCAGCGAAAACGATAAGTACGTGGCACTGCAGTTCCTGAGAAACTCCGAAATCGCCGCCAAAGGCGTGTTGCCAACCTGCCAGGACACCGGTACGGCAATCATCATGGGTAAAAAAGGTCAGCGTGTTTGGACCGGCGGCGGCGATGAAGCGGCGCTCTCCAAAGGCGTATTTAATACCTATATCGAAGATAACCTGCGCTACTCGCAAAACGCGGCGCTGGATATGTACAAAGAAGTGAATACCGGCACCAACCTGCCCGCACAGATCGATCTGTACAGCGTGGACGGTGACGAATACAAATTCCTGTGCGTGGCCAAAGGCGGCGGCTCAGCCAACAAAACCTATCTGTATCAGGAAACCAAAGCGCTGCTGACTCCCGGCAAACTGAAAAACTTCCTGGTTGAGAAAATGCGTACGCTGGGTACCGCAGCTTGCCCGCCGTACCACATCGCATTCGTCATTGGCGGCACGTCAGCGGAAAGCACCCTTAAAACGGTGAAGCTGGCCAGCACACACTACTATGACGCGCTGCCGACTGAAGGCAATGCTCACGGCCAGGCGTTCCGCGATCTGCAACTGGAACAGGAACTACTGGAAGAAGCGCAAAAACTCGGCCTTGGCGCTCAGTTTGGCGGAAAATACTTCGCACACGATATCCGCGTGATCCGCCTGCCTCGCCACGGCGCGTCCTGCCCGGTTGGTATGGGCGTTTCTTGCTCCGCAGACCGTAACATCAAGGCCAAGATCAACCGCGAAGGGATCTGGATTGAAAAACTGGAACATAACCCAGGTCAGTACATTCCAGAATCTCTGCGCCAGGCGGGCGAAGGCGAAGTGGTTAAAGTTGACCTTAACCGCCCAATGAAAGAGATCCTCGCCCAGCTCTCTCAGTACCCGGTTTCTACTCGTCTGTCACTGAGCGGTACTATCATTGTTGGTCGTGACATTGCCCACGCGAAGTTAAAAGAACGTATTGAGTCCGGCGAAGGTCTGCCGCAGTACGTGAAAGATCATCCGATCTACTACGCGGGTCCGGCCAAAACGCCTGCAGGCTACCCGTCCGGTTCTTTAGGTCCAACCACCGCGGGTCGTATGGACTCCTACGTTGACCTGTTGCAGTCTCACGGCGGCAGCATGATCATGCTGGCAAAAGGTAACCGTAGCCAGCAGGTGACTGACGCCTGCCACAAACACGGAGGCTTCTACTTGGGCAGCATCGGCGGACCGGCAGCGGTACTGGCGCAGCAGAGCATTAAGCATCTGGAATGCGTGGAATACCCGGAGCTGGGAATGGAAGCTATCTGGAAAATCGAAGTAGAAGATTTCCCGGCTTTCATCCTGGTCGATGACAAAGGCAACGATTTCTTCCAGCAAATCGTCAGCAAACAATGCGCTAACTGCGCGAAGTAACCCATTCGGCCCGGCACTGGACTGGCACTAAATTTTTGGCGTCAGTCCAGCGATCCCCCCGGGCCAACTTTATCCCCCCATTTACTGGTATTGAATTTTTGCCGTTCACAGGGAATAGTGACCTTTTCCATTACGTGTGAATTCGCAATGCTCCGCACTCTGAACCCCACAATCTTGCGCACTGGCGCATTGATCCTGGCGCTGATTCTTATCTACACCGGTATCTCTGCCTCTGAGAAAATCACCTGGCTAATGGAAGTCACGCCAGTCATTATTGTCGTCCCGCTGTTGCTGGCTACCATGAAGCAGTACCCATTGACGCCGCTGCTTTATACGTTGATTTTCTTGCACGCCATCATTCTGATGGTAGGTGGGATGTATACCTACGCCAAAGTTCCCATTGGTTTTCAGGTTCAGGAATGGCTGGATCTCAGCCGTAACCCCTATGACAAGCTGGGCCATTTCTTCCAGGGGCTGGTACCAGCCCTGACGGCAAGAGAGATTTTAGTGCGCGGCAATATTGTCCGTGGTCGTAAGATGCTGTCATTTCTGGTCTGCTGCGTAGCGCTGGCGATTAGCGCAATGTATGAACTGATCGAATGGTGGGCGGCGCTGGCAATGGGACAAGGTGCGGATGACTTCCTTGGCACGCAGGGTGACCCGTGGGATACCCAGTCGGACATGTTCTGCGCCCTGCTCGGTGCGTTAACAACGGTCCTCGCGTTGGCGGGCTGGCACAATCGGCAGTTGAAAACGGCCGGAGAGCGCTAACGCTTCTCCGGCAATCTACGCTACCTACTGCGATACTTGATAACCAGAATCGGCAAGGCGAACAACAGTGTCAGAAAGTTCGCCATGCTGACGGCAGTATCTTCAATCAATAATCCGTAAATCAGCCACAAAACCAGCCCGCACACAAACATCACATACATCAAACCGGAGATACCTTGCGTATTGCGGGTGGTAATAACCTTAATGGCTTGCGGCAAGAAAGAGAGCGTCGTCAGGCTGGCCGCCAAATATCCAATCAACGATTGCCATTCCATCGCTATGCCTTCACATCGCCTGGAGCCACTACCGCAATAGCCGGGATATCCGGTTGCTCATGGTGCTGCGGCACCTTGCGATACTTATCCAGTAAATGGATCTGGATCCTGCGCAGGGTGTCGCCATTCAGTCGATAAAAGCGGAAATACAGGACTAAGGTCACCACAAAAAAGAGTGCGGGTAGCGCTATCATAATAAACTGCATGCCAACGATGGTTTCGGCAGACTGCGCGACATTTGGCACGTAATTAATCACCCCGAGTATCAATGCGATAAAGAAAGCGGCAAATGCTGACCCGCCTTTTACCACCATTGTCTGTACCGAGTAAGCGATACTTTCACAACGAACATTAAGTTTGTATTCGCCGTAATCAACGGTATCCGCCACCATAATGACCTGCAACACCCAGAAAAGCGCAGATCCAATATTTAGTAAAACACCAGCAATAACAATCAGTAAGATATTATGGAAATCTGCCAGCGCCATCACCAGTAGTACGCTACAGCTAAGCACCGGCAGCACCGATGCCCCAGCCCACAAGATCCGTCGTGACAACGAGCTTACCAACCGAGGAAAGAAAATCAGCGTCAGCAGGTTTGCCGCACCTGCGTAAGACATGTAGTACGGGAAGAGACTTGCATCGCCAATCACGTAGGTAAAATAGTAAATGGCAAAGCCAGCAATGATATTGGATGCAATATTGTAAGCCAGTGCCATACCTAACAGGCAGGTTAGCTGGTCATTTTTATAAATGAGCCCAACGATCGCTTTCAACCCAAGACGACTGCTGTCTGCCGTGGCCTCACTGTCTGACGAAAAAACCTCATGCACATTCCGTAGCGTCACAACGGTGGAAACGATAAAGAACGCGATGAGAATGAGCGTAAACATCTGAAAACCAAAACCACGATCGGCTCCGCCAACATAGCTCACAAAGGGTAGCGTCACGCCTGCGGTAACAAACCCGGCAAGGCTGGCGAAGAAACGCGGATACGGCACCAGTTGTTCACGCTCGCGTTTATCCAGTGTAATGGTTGGCACCAGTGACCAGAATGGAATATCCATAATGGTGTAGGTCATTCCCCATAATATATACGTCACGCAAACAAATACGACCTGCACAGTACCCTCAAAAAGATGTGCGCTAAAAAGCAAAAACAGCACCAATGAGTTCGCCAGCGTACCGAGCAAGATCCAGGGTTTAAATTTTCCCCAGCGAGATCGGGTGGCGTTCACAATCCAGCCCATGATGGGATCGTTTACCGCATCCCAGATCCTTGCCGCCAGGAACAACGTTCCGACCAGCCCCACCGATAATCCCACCACGTCGGTGTAGTAATACATCAGGTACATGTACACAATTCCGATGGCGAAATCCTTACCAAACGCTCCAAATCCATAACTGAGTTTTGTTGTCAGAGATATGCTCATAGGGTATCGGGTCGCTGTTACCAGCGCCCGCCTTCTGTAAGAGGAAACGTCAGAGGTTAAACGCCGGATACAATGCCCGGCGTGATTGTGTATTAACGGTGCAGCCAGGCCGGCAGCCAGTCGCCGTGAGACGCGATCAGGTCGTCCACCAGCGCATAAATCTCTTCAATCCCCAGTACAGCGGCGGTATGCGGATCCATCATCGCCGCGTGATAAACGCGATCGCGATTCTCCGTCAGGATGGCTTCCGTTAGCAGGGTCTGAACATTGATATTGGTTTGCATCATGGCCGCCAAATGTGACGGGAGAGTCCCGACTTTCGTTGGCTGAATACCATTCGCATCGACCAGACAAGCGACTTCAACGCAGCAGCCTTGCGGCAGGTTATCGATCAGATTGTCATTGCGAACGTTGCCATACACGACGCTCGGTTCACCGGTCCAGATAGCGTTCATGATAGTGCTGGCATATTCGCGCGACGGTTTAATGTCGATCCGCTCAGCCGTTTTGTACTCTTCCAGCTCTTTTTTCCAGTTCGCCAACTGTTCCACACAACGTTTCGGATATTCATCCAATGGCACCTTATAGCGCTCAATCAGATCTTCACGCCCCGGCTTGATAAACCACGGCGTATATTCAGCGAAGTGCTCCGACGATTCGGTGACGAAATACCCCAGTTTTTTGAACATTTCATAACGCACAATGTTCTGGCAACGGGTATTTCCGTGAATATTTGGTTTCGGCGCCTGACCGGATTCATAGGCCGTCAGCAGCTCCGGGTAGAGATTCACATAGGCACCGTCCGCCGTTTTGCGCTCCAGCTCCAGATAAAACGCCATATGGTTGATCCCGGCACTGCGATAGCGCAAAGAAGCAGGGTCGATGTTCAGATCGCGGGCCAACTCCTCCGCCGTCCCCTGCACCGAATGACACAACCCAACCTGCTTAATATGCGGATAACGTGCATACATTGCCCAGGTGTTCATTGCCATCGGGTTAACGTAGTTAAGCATCGTGGCCTGCGGACAGACTTCGGTCATATCCTCACAAATCTGCCATAAATGCGGGATGGTACGCAGCGCGCGCATGATGCCGCCCGGCCCCAGCGTGTCGGCAATCGTCTGCTCCAGACCATGGCGTTTACACACCGTAAAATCGGTGACGGTACAAGGTTCATAGCCGCCAATCTGGAAAGCGACCACTACAAAATCAGCATCCTGTAATGCTGCTTTTTGATCGGTATAGCAGGTGATTCGTCCAGACGCGCCCGCAGAATCCATCAACTTGCGCACAACAACGTGTGATTCTTCCAAACGCGTAGGATCGAGATCCATCAAGGCGATATGCGCAGATTTAAGCGCATCGCGGTGAAAGACATCCCCAAGAATATTTTTGACGAAAATCGTGGAACCGGCGCCGATAAAGGTAATTTTGGGTGCAGACATCATGACTCTCCAGAACATTAGTGAACACAGTCATGGTGGCACAGCGCATAGATGAAAACCTCCGACTTCCCTGCCGAGCATTCCCATAAACTCAGATCATCACTCTGCGCCCTATTGGATCTGAGTTTATGGGACAAAATTACCCAAAAAGCAGAGTATGCGGCCGCAAAATGTCGCTATGCTCAATGGTAACGGTCCAATTTGTGTCCTGATTCTCAGCCTTAATACGTGTTAAATGACATGATTCTGATAATTCAGGAAATGGAGCAACCATGAGTACATTACCGACATCGCCTCTCCCTCCCGATCCGCACATGTGCAGTAGCGATGAAGAACAAACCCGCAGCCCGCTATCGCTGTACTCAGAATATCAACGGATGGATATCGAGTTGCGCTCACCGCATGCTATGCCTGCCAGCCACTGGCATGGGCAGGTGGAGATCAATGTTCCGTTTGATGGTGACGTCGAGTACCTTATCAACAATGAAGTCGTGCAGATAAAACAGGGACACATCACGCTATTCTGGGCCTGTACACCTCATCAACTCACGCGTCCGGGCAGCTGCCAAAGTATGGCTATCTTCAATTTACCGATGCACCTTTTCCTCTCCTGGCCGCTGGATCGCGAGCTGATCAACCATGTTACCCATGGAATGGTCATCAAATCGCTGGCGTCGCAGCAGTTGAGCACCTTTGAGGTTCAGCGCTGGCAACAGGAACTGAGCAACCCGAACGAACAAATTCGCCAGCTCGCCATTGATGAAATTGGTCTGATGCTCAAACGGTTTAGCCTTTCCGGTTGGCAGCCTATCCTGGTCAATAAAACCTCGCGGACCCACAAAAACAGCGTGTCGCGGCACGCCCAGTTTTACGTCAGCCAAATGCTGAGCTTTATTGCCGACAACTACGATCAGGCGCTCACCATCAACGACGTCGCGGAACACGTGAAGCTCAACGCCAACTACGCGATGGGGATTTTCCAACGCGTAATGCAACTCACCCTGAAGCAGTACATTACGGCAATGCGGATCAATCACGTCCGCGCATTGCTCAGCGATACCGATAAAACCATTCTCGACGTTGCGTTGACCGCCGGATTCCGATCCAGCAGCCGTTTTTATGACACCTTCAGCAAGTTTGTCGGCATGTCGCCGCAGCAGTACCGCAAACTAAGCCAGCAGCATCGGCAAACAATCGCAGGTTGATATCATTCGGCAATATCAGTATCAGCCAAAAAAATATTCCCCCTGTCGATAAACGGCGGTGAAAAACCGCCAACAAGCAAACATAACACACTGTTTAAAAACAAATTAAACACAAATCAGGCTACTTTTTACCCGCTTTACAGCCCATTTTGACAGGATAATACTTGCCTGCGTCACATTCATACGGTGTGTCTGCAATTCATAGATTGCAACCTTTCCACAACCGGGTAAAAGATGATGAAAGTATTAATTGTTGAAAGTGAGTTTCTGCATCAGGACACCTGGGTCGGTAGCGCTGTCGAACGTCTGGCTGACGCATTAAGCCGCCAAAATGTTACCGTCATTAAGTCCACCTCATTCGACGATGGTTATGCAATCCTCGCCGCCAATGAAGCCATTGATTGTCTGATGTTCAGCTATCAAATGGAACAACAAGACGAGCACCTGAACGTCAGGCAATTGATCGGCAAGCTCCACGAGCGCCAGCAAAACGTTCCCGTTTTCCTGCTGGGCGATCGCGAAAAAGCCACCGCATCGCTGGATCGCGACCTGCTGGAGCTTGTCGATGAATTCGCCTGGATTCTGGAAGACACCGCAGACTTTATCGCCGGGCGCGCCGTTGCGGCAATGACCCGCTACCGCCAACAGCTTCTGCCACCGCTGTTCAGCGCGCTGATGAAGTACGGCGACATCCATGAATACTCCTGGGCAGCACCGGGTCACCAGGGCGGCGTCGGATTCACCAAAACGCCGGCCGGTCGTTTCTACCATGATTACTATGGTGAAAACTTATTCCGTAGCGACATGGGTATTGAACGTGCATCGCTCGGCTCGCTGCTGGATCATACCGGCGCGTTTGGCGAGAGCGAAAAATATGCCGCCCGCGTGTTTGGCGCTGATCGCTCCTGGTCTGTAGTGGTCGGGACTTCCGGCTCTAACCGCACCATCATGCAAGCTTGTATGACCGACAACGACGTCGTGGTGCTGGATCGTAACTGCCATAAATCCATCGAGCAGGGGCTTATCCTCACCGGGGCAAAACCGGTGTATATGGTGCCAAGCCGCAACCGGTACGGCATTATCGGGCCTATCTACCCGCAGGAAATGCAGCCTGAAACATTGCAGAAAAAGATCAGCGAAAGCCCGCTGACCAAAGGTAAAGCCGGGCAAAAACCGTCTTACAGCGTTGTGACCAACTGTACCTACGACGGTGTTTGCTACAACGCCAAAGAGGCCCAGGACCTGCTCGCGCAAACCAGCGATCGCATCCACTTCGATGAGGCCTGGTACGGCTATGCTCGCTTCAACCCAATTTATGCCGATCACTACGCCATGCGTGGCGCGCCGGGCGATCATAACGGTCCTACCGTTTTTGCCACCCACTCAACCCACAAACTGCTGAATGCGCTTTCTCAGGCATCTTACATTCACGTTCGTGAAGGTCGTGGGGCCGTGAACTTCTCCCGCTTTAACCAGGCGTACATGATGCACGCCACTACCTCTCCGCTGTATGCCATCTGCGCCTCAAACGACGTGGCGGTCTCCATGATGGATGGTAACAGCGGCCTGTCACTCACCCAGGAAGTGATCGACGAAGCGGTCGATTTCCGTCAGGCCATGGCACGGTTGTACAAAGAATTCACCGCCGAAGGCGACTGGTTCTTCAAACCGTGGAACAAAGAGATTGTGACCGATCCGCAGACCGGCAAAACCTATGACTTTGCCGATGCGCCAACCCAACTCCTGACCACCGACCAGAACTGCTGGGTTATGCGCCCGGGTGAATCCTGGCACGGATTTAAAGACCTGCCGGATAACTGGAGCATGCTGGACCCGATCAAAGTCAGCATTCTGGCACCGGGGATGGGCGACGATGGCGAACTGGAAGAGAACGGCGTACCGGCCGCACTGGTCACCGCCTGGCTTGGCCGTCACGGCATCGTGCCGACCCGTACCACCGATTTCCAGATTATGTTCCTGTTCTCCATGGGTATTACCCGCGGGAAATGGGGCACACTGATCAACACGTTGTGCTCTTTCAAACACCATTACGATGCCAATACCCCGCTGGCACAGGTGATGCCAGAACTGGTTGAGGAACATCCAGACACTTACGCCAACATGGGCATTCACGATCTGGGCGACACCATGTTCGCCTGGCTGAAAGAGAACAACCCTGGCGCACGTCTTAACGCGGCCTACTCCGGCCTGCCTGTTGCTGAAATCACCCCGCGTGAAGCCTATAACGCGATAGTCAGCGATAACGTTGAGATGGTGGCCATTGAAAATCTGCCGGGTCGTATAGCCGCGAATTCCGTTATTCCTTACCCACCAGGAATTCCGATGCTGCTGTCCGGGGAAAACTTTGGCGACGCCAATAGCCCGCAGATTAGTTATCTACGTTCGTTGCAGTCCTGGGACCACCACTTCCCTGGATTTGAACATGAAACCGAAGGAACGGAAATTATTGACGGTGTGTACCACGTTATGTGCGTGAAAGCATAATGTCGTTTTATAGATAGTCCGATGTTTAAGGTAGACATGTCATGCTTGAGTAATTCCTGAGTATTGCTGCAAAACAATAACATTGTCATACCTTTTTGCGCGGGACCACCCCGCGCTTTTTTTATACGCAAATAGCGCCTTTCCACTTGCGTACAAAAATGTGTACATAAGAAAAATCCCGCCAAACATTGTAATTAATTTCAGACACGTTATTTTATTGCAGTCCTGGTTTCATCATACAATTTCAATTTAGCCGATTTGGCTCATCCGATGTTGAGCTACGGTGTTTTATGTTCATATTCCTGGAGTTGGGTATGAGGCTTTGCAGCAAAGAAGCTTGTGTTGTTGTATTAACGGAGAAGGATGTTTGGTTAAGGATTAACGGTAAAGAAGCCATCAGTTTAAAAGCTAATCATATGGCACTGGTGGCATGCGATAATAATATTATCGATTTCTCATCACTTAATAACGCATTGGTCGTACATATCAGCCGCGATATCATTAAAGATTATCTGCGCTTTTTAAATAAAGACCTTTCACAGATCCCACTCTGGCAACGCAGTGCCAGCCCAGTGATGACCGCCGCGTGTCTGACGCCGGATGTCTTCAGGGTGGCTGCCCAACACAGCGTAATGGACACAGTGAACGAAGCTGAAAGAGAGCGTACACGCTCGCTACTGTTCACGGTGTTATCACGCTTTCTCGACAGCAAAAAGTTTATTTCTTTGCTCATGTATATGCTACGCAACTGTATCAGCGATAGCGTTTATCACATTATTGAGAGCGATATACATAAAGACTGGAATTTAAGCATGGTTGCCAGTTGCTTATGTCTGAGTCCCAGTTTGTTAAAGAAAAAGCTCAAAAGTGAAAATACAAGTTACAGCCAAATAATTACCACATGTCGCATGCGATATGCTGTCAATCAATTACTGATGGACGGCAAAAACATTTCTCAGGTCTCTCAACTGTGTGGATATAACAGTACCTCATACTTTATCTCCGTATTCAAAGAGTTCTATGGGATGACGCCTCTGCATTATGTTAGCCAACACAGGGAGCCATCCGCCGCCTGATTTTTAATCAGTTAGCGATAAGCCATAATAATATCAGCATTAGCGATACCCCAGCTCCGTCATCATTAAACAGACTTTTGACGAGGTATGATAAGGCGTCATTTATCCTTATCAGGAGTTAAAAAATATGTCGACGGATGCTGATGCTCACAAAGTGGGCTTAATCCCCGTCACCCTTATGGTGTCGGGGAATATTATGGGTTCCGGTGTATTCCTGCTACCCGCAAACCTTGCGTCAACTGGCGGGATTGCAATCTACGGATGGTTGGTCACGATTATCGGTGCTCTGGCACTGTCGATGGTGTACGCCAAAATGTCGTCCTTAGACTCCAGTCCCGGTGGTTCTTATGCTTACGCCCGCCGCTGCTTCGGTCCTTTTTTGGGCTACCAGACCAACGTGCTGTACTGGCTGGCCTGCTGGATTGGTAACATCGCCATGGTGGTCATTGGCGTCGGTTACCTGAGCTACTTCTTCCCCATCTTAAAAGATCCGCTGGTCCTGACGCTAACCTGCGTCGTAGTGCTGTGGATCTTCGTATTACTGAACATTGTCGGACCGAAAATGATCACCCGCGTGCAGGCCGTCGCAACGGTACTGGCACTGGTGCCAATTGTCGGGATTGCCGTCTTCGGCTGGTTCTGGTTCCGCGGTGAAACCTATATGGCAGCCTGGAACGTCAGCGGGATGAACACCTTTGGCGCGATTCAAAGCACTCTGAACGTCACCTTGTGGTCATTTATCGGGGTGGAAAGCGCCTCCGTTGCGGCTGGCGTGGTTAAAAATCCCAAACGTAACGTACCTATCGCCACCATGGGCGGCGTGCTGATTGCCGCTGTTTGCTACGTGCTCTCCACCACCGCAATCATGGGTATGATCCCTAATGCGGCGCTGCGTGTATCAGCCTCTCCGTTCGGTGATGCCGCACGTATGGCGCTGGGTGACACCGCTGGGGCGATTGTTTCCTTCTGTGCTGCTGCCGGGTGTCTTGGTTCTCTGGGCGGCTGGACGCTGCTTGCCGGGCAAACCGCCAAAGCCGCAGCCGATGACGGCCTATTCCCACCGATTTTTGCCCGCGTGAACAAAGCCGGTACGCCAGTGGCCGGGTTAATTATTGTCGGCATCCTGATGACCATCTTCCAGTTCAGCAGTATGTCGCCGAACGCAGCGAAAGAGTTTGGTCTGGTCTCTTCGGTTTCCGTTATTTTCACCCTGGTGCCGTATCTGTACACCTGCGCCGCGCTGCTGCTGCTCGGCCATGGCCACTTTGGTAAAGCACGCCCGATGTACTTACTGGTGACCTTTATCGCCTTTGTCTACTGCATCTGGGCGGTTGTCGGTTCCGGCGCCAAAGAAGTGATGTGGTCGTTCGTCACGCTGATGATCATCACCGCGCTGTACGCACTGAACTACAACCGGATCCATAAAAACCCGTATCCACTGGATGCCCCGGTAAACAATAACTAACTTAAGCAATCGTCATTGCCCGATGGCGTCAGTTCATCGGGCCTACGCTGCCTCGCTGATATTCGAAAAATCAACATTAAGAACTTAAGGTTGGCTTAATTTTACTTTGAGAGGATTTGCGCCACATAGTCGATGGAACCCCCTTAATGTTAAAGCTCTTGTTTAAAAGGCCCACTCTCGGGCTAATCAGCTGGCTCCTGCTGATCTCATTTTATCTTGCGACCTTCCTGAACATTGCGTTCTATAAACAAGTGCTGCAAGACCTGCCTCTGGACTCTGTGCGTAACGTGCTGGTGTTTTTATCAATGCCGGTGGTCGCGTTCAGCGTCATGAACATCGTGCTGACGCTGGCCTCATTCCTGTGGCTTAATCGCCTTGTGGCGTGCATTTTCATTCTGGTTGGTGCATCGGCCCAATATTTCATCATGACCTACGGCATCATCATCGACCGCTCGATGATCGCCAATATGATGGATACTACGCCCGCTGAAACCTTCGCCCTCATGACGCCACGAATGGTGCTTACACTTGGGATCAGCGGTATTCTGGCCGCGCTCATTGCCTGCTGGGTAAAAATCAAACCGATCACGCCAGTCATGCGCAGCATACTGTTTCGTGGCGCGAACATTCTGATCTCCGCGCTGCTGATCGTGCTGGTCGCTGCGTTCTTCTATAAAGATTACGCCTCACTGTTTCGCAACAACAAAGAACTGGTGAAATCCCTCAGTCCATCCAACAGCATTGTGGCGACGTCATCCTGGTATTCACACCAGCGACTGGCCCACCTGCCGCTGGTGCGCATTGGCGAGGATGCACATCGCAATCCATTGATGGTAAAAGAAAAGCGTAAAAACCTGACGATTGTGGTTCTCGGCGAGACCTCGCGCGGCGATAACTTCTCGCTGTCAGGCTACTCGCGCCAGACCAACCCGCTGCTGGAAAAAGATGATGTGGTCTATTTCCCCCGCACCACATCCTGCGGAACGGCAACGGCAGTATCAGTACCCTGCATGTTCTCGGACATGCCACGCGCGCACTACGACGAAGAACTGGCACAGCATCAGGAAGGCGTACTCGACATCATTCAGCGGGCGGGAATTAACGTTCTGTGGAACGATAACGACGGCGGCTGCAAAGGGGCTTGCGACCGGGTTCCACACCAGAATATGACTAAGCTGAACCTGCCAGGGCAGTGTATTGACGGTGAATGCTACGATGAAGTCCTGTTCCACGGGCTGGAAGAGTACATTAATAACCTGCAAGGCGACGGCGTGATTGTGCTGCATACCATCGGCAGCCACGGTCCGACCTATTACAACCGCTATCCTGCGCAGTTTAAGAAATTTACGCCAACCTGCGATACCAACGAAATCCAGACCTGTTCGCAGCAACAGTTGGTCAATACTTACGACAACACCATTCTTTACGTTGACTATATTGTTGATAAAGCAATCAATATACTGAAAGAACACCAGGATAATTTCACCACCAGCCTGGTCTATCTTTCCGATCACGGCGAATCCTTAGGGGAAAATGGCGTCTATTTGCACGGCCTGCCGTATTCGATTGCACCAGATACGCAAAAACATGTGCCGATGCTGCTGTGGCTCTCCGAGGATTATCAGCAACGCTATCAGGTCTCTCAGACATGTTTGCAAAAACGGGCAAGCTCAGAAGACTTCTCGCAGGATAATCTCTTCTCAACTCTGCTGGGATTAACGGGCGTGCAAACACAGAAATATCAGGCGGCAGATGATATTCTGCAACCCTGCCGGGGAGGCTAAACGAATGAAAATTCTGATTGTTGAAGACGATACGTTGTTATTACAGGGACTGATACTCGCCGCGCAAACAGAAGGCTATGCCTGCGACGGCGTATCAACGGCCCGTGCAGCGGAGCAATGTCTGGAAACCGGACATTACAGTCTGGTTGTTCTGGACCTGGGTTTACCGGATGAAGACGGCCTGCATTTCCTGAACCGGATCAGGCAGAAAAAATACACCGTGCCGGTGCTTATTCTCACCGCCCGTGACACGCTCAAAGATCGGGTCAGCGGGTTGGACGTGGGCGCCGATGACTATCTGGTCAAACCGTTCGCACTGGAAGAACTGCACGCCCGCATCCGGGCACTTCTGCGTCGCCACAACAATCAGGGTGAAAGTGAATTAATTGTCAGCAATCTGACGCTGAATATCGGTCGTCGCCAGGTGTGGATGGACGGACAAGAGGTTATCTTGACGCCGAAAGAATACGCACTCCTGTCACGCCTGATGCTCAAAGCGGGCAGCCCGGTACACCGGGAAATTTTGTATAACGACATCTACAGCTGGGATAACGAACCGTCGACCAATACGCTGGAAGTGCATATTCACAATCTGCGCGATAAAGTCGGTAAATCACGCATCCGCACGGTCAGGGGATTTGGCTATATGCTGGTCGCCACTGAGGAAAGCTAAGTGAAACCGCTGCAATATCTAAAACAACCGCTCCCGCTTCGTCATCGCCTGATGTTGACGATTGGTCTTATTCTGCTGGTCTTTCAGTTGATTAGTACCTTCTGGTTGTGGCACGAAAGTACCGAACAAATACAGTTATTCGAACAGGCGCTACGCGAAAATCGTAATAACGATCGCCACATCATGCATGAGATCCGCGAGGCTATCGCCAGCCTGATCGTCCCCGGCATCTTTATGGTCAGCCTGACGTTGCTGATTTGCTATCAGGCGGTGCGACGAATAACCCGCCCGTTGGCAGATCTGCAAAAAGAGTTAGAAGCGCGAGCAGCCGATAACCTGGCCCCAATTGAAATTCACAGCTCAACCGTTGAGATTCAGGCCGTTGTCTCAGCGCTCAACGAGCTAGTGACACGGCTGACCAGCACTATTGAAAACGAACGCTTATTTACCGCCGATGTCGCCCACGAACTGCGTACACCGCTGTCAGGCGTTCGCCTGCATCTGGAATTATTATCCAAAACCCATAAGGTCGACGTTACGCCGTTAATTGCCCGCCTTGACCAGATGATGGACAGCGTATCGCAACTGCTGCAACTCGCCCGCGTCGGACAGTCGTTTTCAGCCGGGAGTTACCAGAATGTCAAACTGCTGGAGGACGTTATTCTGCCCTCCTACGATGAACTCAACACCATGCTGGACCAACGTAAACAGACGCTGCTCCTGCCACAAAGCGCGGCGGACGTTGTCGTGCGTGGCGATGCTACGCTGTTGCGGATGCTGCTACGAAATCTGGTGGAAAACGCGCATCGTTACAGCCCGGAAGGCACCCATATTACGATTATCCTGAACACCGAGCATGATGCCGTCCTGGCCGTCGAAGATGAAGGGCCGGGCATTGATGAAAGTAAATGCGGGGAGTTAAGTAAAGCATTCGTCCGAATGGACAGCCGTTTTGGTGGGATTGGGCTGGGGCTGAGCATTGTCAGTCGTATCACCCAGTTACATCAAGGGCATTTCTATCTGCAAAATCGCCAGGGAGCCAGCGGCACTCGCGCATGGGTGGAATTGGCGAAAAATCAGTAAGAGCTCACCCACACATACAAAAAGCTGCTAACAATCAGCACACTGCATACGGTGGTCAAACTTTCATAAATACGGGTTTTCATGACACTCTCCTCCGAAACTATGGAGGAGAGTTTGCCTGACACAGATTAAGCCAACCTTAAGTTGATATCATAAGACACCTTATCCGGCCTACTGAGTACTACGCTGCCCGTAGGCCTGATAAACGTAGTGCCGTCAGGCAATAACACCGTTACTCTTCAATACGCGGATGCTGCTGCACCAGACGCGTGCGCTTAACCTGTAGCTCAGCAATTTCCTGATCGATATCTTCGATTTTCTGTTCAATGTTATCGTAGTGTTCGCCGAGGATCTCTTTCGCTTCCTGAATATCCGAAGCAGCAGGTGTCGCGCCTTTCAGCGGCTGATTAGCCGTCTCTTTCATGGTCACGCCGGTAATCAAACCTACTACCGCAATCACCATCAGATAATAAGCAGGCATCATCAGATTCTGCGAGCTTTCCACCAGCCATGCGGCCAATGTCGGAGTCAGACCGGCGATTAATACCGAGATATTAAACGCGGCGGCCAGCGCACTGTAGCGAATATGCGTCGGGAACATCGCTGGTAACGTTGACGCCATCACCCCGGTAAAGCAGTTGAGGATCACCGCCAACATCAACAATCCGGCGAAAATCAGGCCGATGACGTTACTGTTAATCAGAATAAATGCCGGAATCGCCAGCACAAACAGCGCAATACTGCCCATGATCACAAACGGACGACGCCCGAAACGGTCGCTGAGCAAACCCATAATCGGCTGCACAAACAGCATACCAATCATGATGGCGATAATAATCAACACGCCGTGGTCTTCAGAGTAATGCAGGTTATGCGACAGATAGCTCGGCATATAGGTGAGCAGCATGTAGTAGGTGACGTTGGTGGCAATCACCAGACCAACACATGCCAACAGGCTGCGCCAGTGCTTAGTTGCAATCTCTTTAAACGAGACCTTAGGACCTTCCTGCAGACCCTGACGATCGCCCTGCTCCAGTTTATCCACGTGCTGCTGGAACGCCGGCGTCTCTTCCAGCGCATGGCGCAGGTACAGACCAATCAGCCCTAACGGTAGCGCCAGGAAGAACGGAATACGCCAGCCCCACTCAAGGAAGTTATCCTCGCCGACGATAGTTGAGATCAGGACCACCACGCCCGCGCCCAGCACAAACCCGGCAATCGAGCCGAAGTCCAGCCAACTGCCCATAAATCCGCGCTTACGGTCTGGCGAGTACTCTGCGACAAAAATCGATGCCCCGGTATACTCTCCGCCGACCGAGAACCCCTGCGCCATCTTACACAGCAACAACAGAATCGGTGCCCAGATACCAATTGAGGCATACGAGGGAATAAGACCGATACAGAAGGTACTGATCGACATAATCACAATGGTGATAGCGAGTATCTTCTGGCGACCATATTTATCGCCAAGCATACCGAAGAACAATCCGCCAAGCGGTCGAATCAGAAAGGGAACAGAGAAGGTGGCGAGTGCGGCAACCATCTGCACGCTGGGGTCAGCCCCCGGGAAGAACACTTTACCTAATGCGTAAGCAACAAATCCATAAACACCAAAATCGAACCACTCCATCGCATTACCTAACGACGCTGCGGTAATGGCTTTTCGCAATTTACCGTCATCAATGATGGTAACGTCGCGCAGCGTTATTGGTTTTATTTTTTTCCTTTTTAGCATACTCGTCCTCATAGACTTAGCCCTGTCACGCTCCAGTTCGAGTCCCCCAACGCCCATGCGTCAGGGTCATCACCGAGCGGGGAACGCACAGGCGCATTCCCTGTAACAAGCGTAGCAGGTTTACTTACACTGACGAGAAACGCACAGTACAACCGAACCTGTTGACGCCTGATTGGGCGGTTAATGACCTCTTTACCCTAACAGCGTTTAAATTTGTGATCAACTTCACATATAGTTTTTCATTTCGTCAACATGCGTAAATTAGGTCATTCTTAGTCAGCTTTTTTACATGTAATGCTTGCGATTTAATGACAATTAAATACAAAAATAAATCGCTTTATTGCACCAACAATCACAGCGGTCACTATTATTCTGCTAGCAAAAAAACCACCTAATCCCTTCACAAAAAGATCACAGCTTTTTTAATAATCAGAGCGACCGAGAACTTTTGCTCGGAATATGTGATGAAGATAACTAAAACATCGTTTTATTTTGATTGAATCAATGTTCCCATGAATGCAAACTAATTCCAGACGCAATATCCCTGGGAGCAGCAACACGCTCAACGTATGCCGCGTTAGATTTTATAAAACAAAGAGATAGCGATTTTCTTTGTTAAGAAACACCAGTAACCATTTGAATTTATTAATTTTTACCCTCTTGCGCGAGTTTTAGCAGCGACAAGACATGAGGACGTTTATGAAAATTAAAGCCACGATTGAACGCATCCCCGGCGGAATGATGTTGATTCCTCTGTTATTAGGCGCAGTGTTAAATACGTTAGCCCCGGATACCGGTGCGTATTTCGGTTCGTTTACCAAAGGAATGATCAGCGGAACGGTACCGATTCTGGCAGTGTGGTTTTTTTGTATCGGCGCATCTATTGATTTACGGGCGACCGGTACGGTATTACGCAAGTCCGGTACGCTGGTAATAACCAAAATAGCCGTGGCGTGGGTAGTGGCAATGATTGCTGCTTCATTTATTCCTGATACCGGTATTCAAACCGGGTTCTTTGCAGGCCTCTCAGTTTTGGCAATTGTCTCCGCAATGGACATGACCAACGGTGGTTTGTACGCCAGCCTGATGAACCAGTACGGCACCAAAGAAGAGTCCGGCGCATTTGTGTTGATGTCTCTGGAATCCGGTCCGTTAATGACCATGGTGATCCTCGGCTCCGCGGGTCTGGCCTCCTTCGAGCCACACCATTTCATCGGCGCGGTATTACCGTTCCTGATTGGTTTTACGTTGGGCAACCTGGATCACGACCTGCGTTCTTTCTTCAGCAAAGCCACACCGGTGCTGATCCCGTTCTTCGGCTTCGCGTTGGGTAACACTATTAACCTGAGCGTGATCGTTGATACCGGTCTGCTGGGTATCCTGCTGGGTGTCGCGGTTATCGTCATCACCGGTATTCCGCTGATTATTGCTGACCGTGTTATTGGTGGCGGGAACGGTACGGCAGGCGTCGCAGCCTCCTCTGCAGCAGGTGCTGCGGTAGCAAACCCGGTGATTATCGCCCAGATTAACCCGGCGTTCGAACCGGTTGCCGCATCCGCTACGGCGCTGGTTGCCGCCAGCGTAATTGTCACCGCCATTCTGGTGCCGATTATCACCGCGCTGTACGCCAAACGTTTTAATAAAAACCTGGTCGCCAACGAAGCAGTGGCCACCCCGGCAGACTCTCTGCACCACTAAACCTGCCTTTATCCTACTCACCAGCCCTGCTCAATTGACGAGCAGGGTCGGTGCAAAAATCTCCTCAACCATCGCATCGACCAGCCGCTTTGCCGAACACAATCGCGGCATTCCCAGCGCCACATTTTGCCAACGCTGCGTCACCGACCAGCTCACAGGATGACGTTGCGCATCGCACCAGCTCCCCAGCCAGCTCAGCATATCGTTATACTCGCCCGATCCGCCGACAGCTGGCGTGCTGAGCCAATGATGATAGTAATGACGCGTAGCGGGCGCTGCATTCACGCTGTCCGCCAATGCCTGAGCAGCCATGGTTCGCAGGTTGTCTTTTAGCATTAACACCACATCGGCATTCGCTAACCGGCAGGCATCACCAAAAGCTCCCCAACGTAGCTCCTCCAGCGCGACAAAACAGCGTCCTGGTAACGACCAGCCGTCATACGCGCCAGCCCGCCAGCGGGTAAAAATTTGTTCGCTATGCTCGCCCGCCTGAACCGTCAGGCCGCGCTGGGTCAGCGCCTTCTCTTTATACGCCGCGCGTTGGGTAAACCAATCAGTCAGTGAATTTATTTGCTGTAAAAGACCGGGGGTTGAAAGCCCACGCGGGTGTTCTGTTTGTTGCAAAAATATTAGCCCTTCGACGATCCGTACCAGCGCCAGATGACCCGGGTCAATCATGCCTGCCAGCTTCTCCACCAGCTTAAGGCGCATCACCAGATGTTCGCTGGACACTCCTGCCATCACCCACGCACGCAGTTGCGTCTGGGATAACACCTCCTGCGTCAGACGCGCGCGCAGCCGCTGCTGCTGTTGCAGAAAACCGCCGGAACGTTTGGTTTCATCTCCCTGAACCAGATCGACCATAAACTTCGGGTAGACACACTCCAGCGTCCTCCCGGGGCCTTCCAGTAAAACGTTAGTCATGTGTGCTCGGTTGCAAAAAGGGTATTGATATCGTCACGCAGCAATCGGGAATCTTCATAAAGCCATGCCGCAATCGTAATGCGCTGTTGCAATTGCTCATTCATTGCATTCACCGCAGATTCATTTTGTTGGCGTAGCGTCAGACTCTCACTCAGACTCGCCTGCAATTGCGCCAGGCACAGAGAGAAATCAGCAAAAAATGTGGCCATGCCAGCCGTAACGGAGATATCGACCTGAGCAGCTAAAGCTTTACGAATTTGTTGGCAAAACTGGGAGACGTACTGCACAAGGTTTTTATGCAATGCGCCCATATCAATGAGATAACGCGTTTTTGTTTCGACGTAATCATTCCATCCCCAGTTGGGTTGATTTAGCCAACGAGAGAAAGTGTCACGCACCACACCGCCAGTAGACGGCGCATTTTCTGCCGGAATATCCTGCTCAATGGCCTCGTTAAACAATTGGCGGGTATTGAAATTAAACATCGCCGTATGGAACGCTGGAAAACGGATCCGCGCACGAAAACCGGCGTGGTTTAGCTCCTCTTTCACCCTTTGCTCAATTGGCCGCATCGCGTCATTTAGCGCCCGGGAGAGCGTCGACTCAAGCTGTTCAAAACGCAGGGCTAAGTCCCGGCTGATGCTTTCCTGCGCCGCCAGCAATACCCCCTCACAGGACGAGCGAATTTTATCTAACACAATTTTCGCCTGCCCTTCATCATGCAACACCAACATCTCTCCGGCCATTTCTGCCGTATTCACAGCATTCCCCAGACCGTGTTGTGACATCATCAGGACGTTTTCTTTGACAAAGAACGTGTTGATACCGCAAAGAATCTCGGTTTGTTGCTCACTGAGATAGGCAGCAGCAGCCTCCAGCGCCAGTTCTACTTCATGGCTGACTTCATCGCTCACCCGCCCCTGGCTCACTTCTAACTGCTGCATATCCTCTTCAATATGCGTGATGTTCAGCCGCAGTTTGTCATAGGCGACCGTTAACCCGTGGGCACGAAATTCCAGATATTCGTGCACGCTTTGTGCATAGTTCAATAACTTATGTGACGCAGAGCGAAGCGCATACAGCGAAGCATTGGCATAAGCGGCGTGAATCACTTTCTGGATCGGCTGTTCAAACAGCGAGTCTTCCCACAACAGGTCGGCGGCATGGCGGATGTGTTCCGTATCGTCAAGATCGGTGGTACGCCAGCGTCTTCCAAGGGCCGCTTCGGCAAAATCCTGCACCCAACGTTGCTCCTGATGATCCGGCAGTCGCCCGCGCGTCGTCAGCTCATGACGCGCCCTGTTTGCCAGATAGCCCCACATTGAGGAGACCGGATAAATTCTTTCAGGGGAGATTCCGCCTTGCATCAACGTGCCGGAAATCAACGCCCGCACCTGTTCTTCATCATCACTGTTGCGGTCTTTCTGATCGAATTTATTGACCAGCGCATATAACGGCACTGACTTGCCGACCGCCATAATCGCCTGACGCACTTCCTCATCGGAAATCGATTTCAGTTGGGTGTAATCCAACACCGCCAGCACAGCAGAGGCCCGCACCAGCTGTTCATTGAGCATTTTTTGTAAGTGCGGTTGTCCCGCCTCGTTCGGCCCCGGGGTATCCAGCAGCGTTAATTGCCCTGGGTAGCTTGCCTGTCCGGCCAAATGGACAAATTCAACCTCAATAACCGGAATATGCTCAATCGCGGCATAGGCGGCAAAAGGAAAATCAACGTCCAATGCTTTTGACAGGCGCACCAGGTCGTTGAGGCTTTTAAGGCAATGGAAAATAGGCTGTGCACCAAGATAATACCGTTCAAATGCCACACCATTTTCAATATGTTGCAGCAGAACATTCATATCCTTGTCAATTTCCAGGGTCTGCGTAAGACGCAGGCGATCGCACTCGCGCACGCGCTGCTGCAAAACCTTCATTAGGGCATCGATCGGCGCGACATGTGAAAAATGCAGCACCGGCTCTTTCTGCCCCGGCGTATGGCGTATTAGCGTTGGTAACGCCGTCATGGGGCGATTACGATTAGGTAAAACTTCTGTACCTACAATCGCGTTAATCGTCGTCGATTTTCCCGCTTTCATCGTGCCAACAATCGCCAGCACCATTTCCAGACGCGTAATCTTGCGCAGCTCATTATTGAGCGTTGCTTGCTGGACATCCATGCCACGCGCGCTGAAATGCAGGGGCTGAACAACCTGACTGCTATGCTCTCCTTGTTTTAGCGCGACATCATCCAACGAGGTCACGGGCAATTTTTGCAATTGCCTGAGATGTTCAAGCGAGAGCATCAGCAAGCGTTCCGCTTCCTGACTTAATTCATATATTGTCTGTGTGTGCATGGAAAATTTTTCCTTAACGCAAATGGCATTGCTTTTATTTAGCCCAATCGTTTTATTTATAGATTTTTTGGCTTTTATAATTACGTATAGAAATAATTAAAATCAAAACAACCAATTGATATTATTAAAATAAATTTGGTGTATAACCGCTGGCCTGATGCCTCTCACTTATGAAAATAAGTAAGAAAGATAAACAGCGTAGTTCAGTTTTAAAAAATGCCAGCGGAATCCCCCTACTAAATTTAAGGGGTTCAATGATATTCAATCACAATGACTTAGGCATTTCTAAGCAATGTTACCTATGAATATCAGATATTTCGCCTCACCTTATCTTAAATATCTAAGCGTAGCAATTTCCCTTAAAAAATATTCCGCCATACTTTCATTGAGGTGAAAGTAGAGGGTCTTTACAGCAGATCATTTTGCGTAATCACGCAGTAGTCCCGACAAAAGCAGGGATTTTATGTATAATTGCGGCCTTTTTCGGCAATCTGCCATTTTTTGGGCGCATTTGCCCCTGCTGACTTTTGAGGAAATCCACATGTCATTACCACACTGCCCGCAATGCAACTCCGAATACACTTACGAAGATAACGGCATGTTCATCTGCCCGGAATGCGCTCACGAATGGAACGATGCTGAACCGGCGCAGGACAGCGACGAACTGATCGTTAAAGATGCCAACGGCAACCTGCTGGCTGACGGCGACAGCGTTACCGTCGTGAAAGATCTGAAAGTAAAAGGTAGCTCTTCCATGCTGAAGATCGGTACCAAAGTGAAAAACATTCGTCTGGTTGAAGGCGACCACAACATCGATTGCAAAATCGATGGCTTTGGCCCAATGAAGCTGAAATCTGAGTTTGTGAAAAAGAACTGATGCAATTTGCCTGATAGCGCGACGCTAATCAGGTCAACACCAGCTCTTCTGCCAGGCGGGAAGCTCATACTTCCCGCCTGGTTTATTTTTGCAGACGCTAACTACACTTAATTGGCTTCTTTTACCTGAGGTAAAGATTATGCCGTTAAGTCCCTATATCTCCTTTGCAGGCAACTGCGCTGACGCTATCGCCTACTATCAAAAAACGTTAGGCGCTGAGCTACTCTACAAAATCAACTTCGGTGAAATGCCCAAATCGGCGCAGGATAGCGAAGATGGTTGCCCTTCAGGCATGAAATTCCCCGATACCGCCATCGCCCACGCCAACCTGCGCGTTGCGGGTAGTGACATCATGATGAGCGATAGCGCCCCGGACGGAAATGCTCACTACTCTGGCTTTACGCTGGTGCTCGACACGCAAAACGTCGATGAAGGCAAACGCTGGTTTGATAACCTGGCAGCAAACGGAAAAATCGAAATGGACTGGCAGGAAACCTTCTGGGCCCACGGTTTCGGTAAAGTGAGCGACCAGTATGGCGTGCCGTGGATGATCAACGTCGTCAAACAACAGCAACCCCCTACAGAGTAATCTAACGGGAGGCCAGCCCTCCCGTACTGTCATCAAATAGCGCTCAACTCTTCATCGTCGAGTAACCATCCCTTAACGAAAACGTCACATTAATCCGCCACGATGGGGCCACTTTTTTAGGGAGGCCGCATCATGCAAACGATTATTCGCGTCGAGAAACTCTCCAAGTCCTTCAATCAACATCAGGCGCTCAATGCAGTTGATCTGAACATCTGTTCCGGTGAGATGGTGGCTCTGCTTGGGCCGTCTGGCTCCGGCAAATCCACCCTTTTACGTCATTTAAGCGGTTTGATCACCGGTGATAAATCCCCCGGTAGCCGCGTCGAGCTGCTGGGCCGCACCGTTCAACATGAAGGCCGCCTGGCGCGCGATATCCGCAAAAGCCGCGCCCACACCGGCTACATCTTCCAGCAGTTCAATCTGGTGAACCGCCTGACGGTGCTGGAGAACGTCCTGATTGGCGCGCTCGGCAGCACGCCATTCTGGCGTACCTGTTTTAGCTGGTTTAGCCAGGAACAAAAACAGCGTGCATTACAGGCGTTGACCCGCGTGGGCATGGCGCACTTTGCATACCAGCGCGTTTCCACGCTTTCGGGCGGTCAGCAGCAGCGTGTCGCAATCGCCCGCGCACTGATGCAGCAGGCCAAAGTGATCCTCGCCGACGAGCCGATAGCCTCGCTGGACCCGGAATCCGCCCGCATCGTGATGGACACCCTACGCGACATAAACCAGACCGACGGCATCACCGTGGTCGTCACGCTGCATCAGGTGGATTACGCCCTGCGCTACTGCGAACGCATCGTCGCGCTGCGCCAGGGCAACGTCTTCTTTGATGGCAGCAGCCAGCATTTTGATAACGATCGTTTTGACCATCTCTACCGCAGCATGAACCGCGTCGAACAGAACGCGCAGGCTGCCTGACATCCCCACAATGAGGAATGGAAATGAGTTATAGAACAGTTGCCGCGCTGGCCTTCACCAGCATGTTTAGTCTCAGCACACTGCTCACCCCGGCCCATGCCGAAGAGCAAGAAAAAGCGCTGAACTTTGGCATTATTTCGACCGAATCACAGCAAAACCTGAAGCCGCAGTGGGAACCGTTCCTGAAGGACATGGAAAAATCACTGGGCGTGAAAGTGAACGCCTTCTTCGCCCCGGACTACGCCGGGATCATCCAGGGAATGCGCTTTAACAAAGTTGATATCGCCTGGTACGGCAACCTCTCGGCAATGGAAGCGGTGGATCGTGCTAACGGACAAGTGTTTGCTCAGACCGTCGCCGCCGACGGATCCCCGGGTTACTGGAGCGTGTTGATCGTTAACAAAGACAGTCCGATCAATAACCTGAACGATCTGATCGCTAAACGTAAGGATCTGACCTTCGGCAACGGCGATCCTAACTCAACGTCAGGCTTCCTCGTCCCCGGCTACTACGTCTTCGCCAAAAACAACATCTCCGCCAGCGACTTCAAACGCACCGTTAACGCCGGACACGAAACCAACGCACTGGCCGTCGCCAACAAGCAGGTCGATGTCGCCACCAACAACACCGAAAACCTCGACAAGCTGAAAACTTCCGCGCCGGAAAAACTGAAAGAGCTGAAGGTTATCTGGAAGTCGCCACTGATCCCGGGCGATCCGATCGTCTGGCGTAAAAACCTTTCCGAAACCACCAAGGACAAGGTGTACGACTTCTTTATGAATTACGGAAAAACACCGGAACAGAAAACCGTACTGGAACGCCTGGGATGGGCACCGTTCCGCGCCTCCAGCGATCTGCAACTGGTGCCGATTCGCCAGCTGGCGCTGTTTAAAGAGATGCAGGGTGTGAAGGACAACAAAGGGCTGAACGAGGAAGAGAAAACCAGCAAAACCTCGGTGCTGAAAGCGCAGCTCGATGACCTTGACCGTCTGACCGCCGCACTGGGCGCTATGACCAGCGTCACCAAAGCGGTGCAGTAACCCTGGTGACCAAATTGTAGGCCTGATAAGCGCAGCGCCATCAGGCAATGCAAAGGATTACATGCCGGATGGCGGTGCCAGCACCTTATCCGGCCTACAACAGACCCGAAACATCGACACCCAGGAGCTAAACATGCAAACCATCACCGTCGCCCCGCCCAAACGTAGCTGGTTCTCGTTGCTGAGCTGGGCCATTCTTCTCGCCGTACTGGTAGTCTCGTGGAAAGGTGCCGAAATGGCTCCGCTCACGCTAATCCAGGATTCCGGCAATATGGCGACCTTCGCCGCCGACTTCTTCCCGCCGGACTTCAGCCAGTGGCAGGACTATCTCGGTGAAATGGCCGTCACTCTGCAAATTGCCGTCTGGGGTACCGCCCTCGCCGTTGTGCTGTCGATCCCCTTCGGCCTGATGTGCGCCGATAACCTGGTCCCGTGGTGGATTTACCAGCCGATGCGTCGCCTGATGGACGCCTGCCGCGCCATCAATGAAATGGTCTTCGCCATGCTGTTCGTGGTCGCCGTCGGGTTAGGCCCATTCGCCGGGGTGATGGCGCTGTTTATCCACACTACCGGGGTACTCTCCAAGCTGCTTTCCGAAGCAGTAGAAGCTATTGAGCCAGGTCCGGTAGAAGGCATTCGCGCCACCGGTGCCAACAAAATTGAAGAGATTCTGTACGGCGTTCTGCCACAGGTCATGCCGCTGCTTATCTCCTACTCGCTGTATCGCTTTGAATCCAACGTTCGCTCGGCCACGGTGGTCGGAATGGTGGGTGCAGGCGGTATTGGCGTGACCTTATGGGAAGCGATTCGCGGCTTTCAGTTCCAGCAAACCTGCGCCCTGATGGTGTTAATCATCGTCACCGTCAGCCTGCTGGATTTTCTTTCCCAGCGTTTGCGTAAGCACTTTATCTGATTAGCGAGGCATTGATTGCTATGCACTTGTCTACACATCCGACCAGTTATCCAACGCGTTATCAGGAAATTGCCGCGAGACTTGAGCAGGAGCTACGTCAACATTATCGCTGCGGTGACTATCTGCCCGCCGAGCATCAGCTTGCCGCGCGCTACGAGGTAAACCGCCACACCCTGCGCCGCGCCATTGACCAGTTGGTTGAACGCGGTTGGGTTCAGCGTCGTCAGGGCGTCGGCGTGCTGGTGCTGATGCGCCCGTTCGATTACCCGCTTAATGCCCAGGCGCGCTTTAGTCAGAATCTGCTGGACCAGGGCAGCCATCCCACCAGCGAAAAACTGCTGGCGGTGCTGCGTCCGGCCTCCAGCCACATTGCCGATGCGCTCAGCATAAACGAGGGCGATAATGTGATTCACCTGCGCACCCTGCGCCGGGTTAACGGTATCGCACTGTGCCAGATCGACCACTATTTTTCCGACCTCTCGCTGTGGCCGCTGCTGCAAGGCTTCAACAGCGGTTCGCTGCATGACTACCTGCGCGAACAGTCCGGTCTGAGGCTGCTACGCACGCAAACGCGCATCAGCGCCCGCCGCGCGCAGGCCAAAGAGAGCAAGGTGCTGGAAATCCCCAATATGGCGCCGCTGCTGTGCGTGCGCACCCTGAACCACCGTGAAGGCGAAGAACACGCGGCGGAATACTCCGTCAGCCTGACCCGCGCCGACATGATCGAATTCACTATGGAGCACTGAATGCATTTCGATACCGCCACCCGCCAGCGCTGGATGCGCGCGCTGGCATACAGCAATGCCGATGCCCTGAACGCCCGCATCACCGCGCTCAAGCTGACGCCGGACTATGAACTTATCCGCGCTCCGGAAAGCGGACTGATGCAGATCCAGGCCCGTATGGGCGGTACCGGCAACCGCTTCTTTGCCGGTGACACCACCCTTACCCGCGCAGTGGTACGCCTGAAGAGCGGCACGCTGGGTTACAGCTACCTGCTGGGACGCAATAAACAACATGCCGAGCAGTGCGCGGTGATTGACGCACTGCTGCAGGAACAAACGCATTTCCAGAACCTAATGGAAACCTTAATTGCCCCGCTGGAAGCGGAACGCGATGCGCTGATTAACGCACGCCGTGCCGAAGTCAACGCCAGCCGGGTCGACTTCTTCACGCTGGTACGCGGAGATAACGCATGACTTTACAGACCGCTTTTAATTTACCCGTTCAGGATGCTCAGCAGAGCTTTCGTCGCCTGCTGAAAGCCATGAGCGAACCGGGCGTAATCGTCGCCCTGCATCAACTGAAACACGGCTGGCAGCCGCTGGGTCTGGCGACCACCAGCGTGCTGCTGACCCTGGTCGATGGCGACACGCCGGTCTGGCTGGCGCCGTCGATGGATAACGATATTGCCCGCCAGAACCTGCGTTTTCATACCAACGCGCCGCTGGTGGATCAGCCGCAGCTGGCGGCCTTTGCCGTCGCCGACGAGCGCATCAGCAGCGAACAGCTTAACGCCCTCTCCGCCGGTTCAGCCGTCGCGCCAGAGACCAGCGCCACGCTGATTGTGCAGGTCGCAGGCTTAAGCGGCGGACGTATGCTGCGTCTGACCGGTGCGGGCATTGCCGAAGAGCGCATGATCGCGCCACAGCTGCCGGAATGCCTGATTCACGAACTCACCGAACGCCCGCACCCGTTCCCACTGGGGGTCGATCTGATCCTCACCTGCGGCGAACGCCTGCTGGCTATTCCGCGAACCACCCATGTGGAGGTGTGCTGATGTACGTCGCCGTCAAAGGGGGCGAAAAGGCGATAGCCAACGCCCACGCCCTACAGGAAAACCGACGCCGGGGCGATGAGACCATTGCTGAACTGAGCGTGGCACAAATCGAACAGCAGATGAACCTGGCCGTTGACCGGGTGATGACCGAAGGCGGCATCGCCGACCGCGAACTGGCGGCGCTGGCGCTGAAGCAGGCCAGCGGTGATAACGTCGAAGCCATCTTCTTGCTCCGCGCCTACCGCACTACGCTGGCAAAAGTGGCGGTCAGTGAACCGGTTAACAGTGCAGAAATGCGCCTTGAGCGCCGAATCTCGGCGGTCTACAAAGATATTCCCGGCGGGCAACTGTTGGGACCAACCTATGATTACACCCATCGCCTGCTGGATTTTACCCTGCTGGCCAATGGCGAAACGCCGTCTCTGCGCAGCGCAGACGGCGCGCAGGATGCCTCCCCACACGTCTTTTCCCTTCTGGCCAACCAGGGACTGGCAAAGCGTGAAGAGGATGATGGCGCGACACCCGACGACATCACCCGCACGCCGCCGGTTTACCCCTGCTCACGTGCTTCACGTCTGCAACAGCTGATGCGCGGCGACGAAGGCTATCTGCTGGCGCTGGCCTACTCCACTCAGCGTGGTTACGGGCGCAACCACCCGTTTGCCGCCGAAATCCGCAGTGGCTATGTGGCACTGGAAACCGTACCAGAAGAGCTGGGATTTGCGGTGAACGTCGGCGAACTGCTGATGACCGAATGCGAAATGGTTAACGGGTTTGTCGCGCCAGAAAATGAATCCCCCCATTTTACCCGCGGCTACGGGCTGGTGTTCGGTATGAGCGAACGTAAAGCGATGGCGATGGCGCTGGTGGACCGCGCCCTACAGGCAGCCGAATACGATGAAACGGTCACAGGACCGGCGCAGGACGAAGAGTTCGTGCTGGCGCATGCGGATAACGTCGAGGCGGCGGGTTTTGTTTCGCACCTCAAACTTCCCCATTACGTCGATTTCCAGGCCGAACTGGAACTGCTCAAACGCCTGCAACAGGAGGCCACCCGTGACCACTAACCTCTCCGGCTACAACTTTGCCTATCTTGATGAGCAGACCAAACGCATGATCCGCCGCGCAATTCTGAAAGCGGTGGCGATCCCGGGTTACCAGGTCCCGTTTGGCGGACGTGAAATGCCGATGCCCTACGGCTGGGGAACCGGCGGTATTCAGCTTACCGCCAGCGTGATTGGCGAGCCGGACGTGCTGAAGGTGATTGACCAGGGCGCAGACGACACCACTAACGCCGTGTCGATTCGTAATTTCTTCAAGCGTGTGACCGGAGTGAATACCACTGAGCGTACGGAAGATGCGACGCTGATCCAGACCCGCCACCGCATCCCGGAAACACCGCTGGTGGAAGATCAGATAATCATCTTCCAGGTACCGATCCCTGAGCCGCTGCGCTTTATCGAACCGCGTGAAACGGAAACTCGCACCATGCACGCGCTGGAAGAGTACGGCATCATGCAGGTGAAACTGTATGAAGATATCGCCCGCTTCGGCCATATCGCCACCACTTACGCCTATCCGGTGAAGGTCAATGACCGCTACGTCATGGACCCGTCGCCCATCCCGAAATTCGACAATCCAAAGATGGACATGATGCCGGCCCTGCAACTGTTTGGCGCTGGCCGCGAAAAGCGTATCTATGCCGTTCCACCTTACACCCGCGTGGAAAGCCTCGATTTCGACGATCACCCGTTTACCGTGCAGAGCTGGGATGAGCCTTGTGCCATCTGCGGCTCAACCTACAGCTATCTCGATGAAGTGGTGCTCGATGACACCGGCAAACGCATGTTTGTCTGCTCCGACACCGACTACTGCCGCCAACAGAGCGAGGCCCTCAGCAAATGACGCAACCGCTGCTTTCAGTCAACAACCTGACCCATCTCTACGCGCCGGGCAAGGGCTTCAGCGATGTCTCTTTTGACCTGTGGCCAGGCGAAGTGCTGGGCATCGTCGGCGAGTCCGGTTCCGGCAAAACCACGCTGCTGAAATCGATCTCTTCACGGCTGACGCCGCAGAGCGGTGAGATTTTGTATCAGAACCGTTCGCTGTACGACATGAACGAGGCCGACCGTCGCCGTCTGCTGCGCACCGAATGGGGCGTGGTGCATCAGCATCCGCTGGATGGCCTGCGCCGTCAGGTCTCCGCAGGCGGCAATATCGGCGAACGCCTGATGGCCACCGGCGCGCGTCACTACGGCGACATCCGCGCCACCGCTCAGCGCTGGCTGGAGGAGGTAGAGATCCCTGCCTCGCGTATCGACGATCTGCCCACCACCTTTTCTGGCGGCATGCAGCAGCGCCTTCAGATTGCCCGCAACCTCGTCACCCATCCCAAACTGGTGTTTATGGACGAACCTACCGGCGGGCTGGACGTTTCCGTACAGGCCAAACTGCTGGACCTGCTGCGCGGCCTGGTGGTGGAACTGGATCTGGCGGTAGTTATTGTCACCCACGATTTGGGCGTCGCGCGCCTGCTGGCCGACCGTTTGCTGGTGATGAAGCAAGGTCAGGTGGTGGAAAGTGGGTTAACCGATCGCGTGCTCGACGATCCGCATCATCCATATACCCAGTTGCTGGTGTCGTCGGTGTTGCAGAACTGATTTTTTGTTGTGCCGGATGGCGGCTATGCCTTATCCGGCCTACGGAACGGCATCGCTTGTGCCGGATGGCGGCTACGCCTTATCCGGCCTACGGAGCGGCATTGGTTGTAGGCCTGATAAGCGAAGCGCATCAGGCAATCGAACGCAAAAATGTCTAAAGAGGCTAAAAATGAACGCGATCCGCGTTGAAAATGTCAGTAAAACCTTTGTCCTGCATCAGCAAAACGGCGTGCGTCTACCGGTGCTGCAAAACGCCACTCTGGACGTTAAAAGCGGCGAATGCGTGGTGCTGCACGGTCACTCGGGCAGCGGCAAATCCACATTGCTACGTTCGCTGTACGCCAACTACCTGCCGGATGAAGGACGCATCCACATCCGCCACAGCGATGAATGGGTCGATCTGGTGCAGGCCCCGGCGCGCAAAGTACTGGAGGTTCGCCGTTCAACCATCGGCTGGGTGAGCCAGTTCCTGCGCGTGATCCCAAGGATTTCCGCGCTGGATGTGGTGATGCAACCGCTGCTGGATCTGGGGGTCTCCCGTGAGGAGTGTGCAGCCAAAGCAGCTAACCTGCTTACCCGCCTGAACGTGCCGGAGCGGTTGTGGCACCTGGCGCCGTCGACCTTTTCCGGCGGCGAACAGCAGCGCGTCAACATCGCCCGCGGCTTTATCGTCGATTACCCGATTCTGCTGCTCGATGAGCCCACCGCCTCACTGGACGCCAAAAACAGCGCCGCCGTCGTCGCATTAATTGAAGAGGCGAAAGCCCGCGGCGCGGCAATTGTCGGTATTTTTCACGATCAAACCGTGCGCGACCGCGTAGCGGATCGTCTGCATCTGATGGGAACAACAGCATGATTATCAATAATGTAAAGCTGGTACTGGAAGATGAAGTGGTGCAAGGATCGCTGGAAATCGAGGGCGGGATCATTCGCGCCTTTGCTGAAAGTCCGAGCAGCCTACCAGAGGCGCTGGACGGCGAAGGCGGCTGGCTGCTGCCGGGGCTTATCGAGCTACATACTGACAATCTCGACAAATTCTTTACCCCACGCCCGAAGGTAGACTGGCCTGCGCATTCGGCGATGAGCAGCCACGACGCGCTAATGGTGGCCAGCGGCATTACCACTGTGCTGGACGCGGTGGCGATTGGCGATGTGCGCGACGGCGGCGACCGTCTGGAAAATCTGGAGAAGATGATCAATGCGATCGAAGAGACGCAGAAGCGCGGAGTCAATCGCGCCGAGCACCGCCTGCATTTGCGCTGCGAACTGCCGCATCACACTACCCTGCCGCTGTTTGAAAAACTGGTCAGCCGCGAGCCGGTAACGCTGGTGTCGCTGATGGATCACTCGCCAGGCCAGCGTCAGTTCGCCAATCGCGAGAAGTACCGCGAGTATTATCAAGGTAAGTATTCGCTCACCGACGAGCAGATGGCCCGCTATGAAGAAGAACAGTTAGCGCTGGCGGCGCGTTGGTCACAGCCCAATCGCACGGCGATTGCCCAGATGTGTCGTGAGCGCCAGATTGCGCTGGCGAGCCATGATGATGCCACCCATGATCATGTGCTGGAATCGCACCAGCTTGGCAGCGTGATCGCCGAATTTCCTACCACCTTCGAAGCGGCTGAAGCCTCGCGCCAGCATGGTATGAACGTGCTGATGGGCGCGCCCAACATCGTGCGCGGCGGTTCTCACTCCGGCAACGTAGCGGCGCATAAGCTGGCTGAGCTGGGGCTTTTGGATATTCTCTCCTCCGACTACTATCCCGCCAGCCTGCTCGATGCGGCGTTTCGCGTAGCGGACGACGACGCCAACCGTTTTACGCTGCCACAGGCCATTCGTCTGGTGACCCGCAATCCGGCACGGGCATTAAATCTCGACGATCGTGGCGTTGTTGCCGAAGGCAAACGCGCGGATCTGGTGCTGGCGCACCGCAAAGGCGGCAACATCCATATCGATCACGTCTGGCGTCAGGGCAAAAGGGTATTCTGACTATGGGTAAACTGATCTGGCTGATGGGGCCATCCGGCTCCGGTAAGGACAGTCTGCTGGCCGAACTCCGCCAGCAGGAACCGGCGCAACTGCTGGTAGCGCACCGTTACATCACCCGCGCCGCCAACGCCGGGAATGAAAATCATATTGCGCTGAGCGAACAAGAATTTTTTACCCGCGCCGGGCAGAACCTGCTGGCGCTGAGCTGGCACGCCAATGGCTTCTACTACGGCGTTGGCGTGGAGATTGACCTCTGGCTACACGCCGGTTTTGATGTGGTGGTCAACGGCTCGCGTGCACATCTGCCCCAGGCGCAGGCCCGTTACGGCACATCTTTACTCCCCATTTGCTTACAGGTTTCTCCGGCAATTTTACGCCAGCGCTTGCAGGCGCGTGGACGGGAGAGCGAAACGGAAATCGCCGCCCGCCTTGAACGCGCAGCCCGCTACGCCCCGTATGACTGCCACGTCCTGAACAACGATGGAAGTTTGCTACAGTCTGTCGATACACTACTCACACTGATGGGACGCAAGGAGAAGAAACATGTCTGTCTGTGAATTACGCCGCGCCACGCTATACGATACCGATGCGGTTTACGCGCTTGTCTGTGAGTTGAAGCAGGGCCAATTCGATCTGCAGGCCTTTAGCGCTGGCTACGCCGCAAATCTGCAAGATCCCAATATGCACTACCAGCTGGCGCTGCTCAACGGACAGGTCGTCGGCTTGATCGGCCTGCACCTGCAGTTTCATCTGCACCACGCCAACTGGATTGGCGAGATTCAGGAACTGGTGGTGATGCCACAGGCACGAGGGTTAAGGGTCGGCAGTCAGTTACTGGCCTGGGCCGAAGCCACCGCGCGCGAAGCGGGCGCAGAAGTCACCGAACTTTCCACCAGCACCCAACGCCTTGACGCACACCGTTTTTACCAGCGTGAAGGCTATACCATGAGCCATTTTCGCTTCACCAAACCGTTGTAGGGGGAGCCATGGGTCTGACCATTACGCTGACGGGAACGGGCGGCGCACAGCTAGTGCCGACATTTGGCTGCGACTGCGCGGCCTGCCAACGAGCACGCTTACAGGCACAATACCGTCGACGCCCATGTAGCGGGGTGGTCAAGTTCAATAATGCGGTGACACTGCTGGACGCGGGGCTCCCGCATCTGATGGACGACTGGCCGGCGGGCAGCTTCCAGCAGTTTCTGCTGACCCATTATCATATGGATCATGTACAGGGATTGTTTCCGCTACGTTGGGGCGTGGGGACGACCATCCCGGTGTACGGTCCGCCGGATGAACAGGGTTGCGACGATCTGTTTAAGCATCCCGGCATCCTCGATTTTAGCCATACCGTGGCACCGTTCGTGGTGTTCGACCTGCAAGGATTGCAGGTAACACCGCTACCGCTCAACCATTCAAAGCTGACGTTTGGTTATCTGCTGGAGACCGCACATAGCCGCGTGGCGTGGCTCTCCGATACCGCCGGACTTCCCGACAAGACGTTGAAGTTTCTCCACAATAACCAGCCTCAGGTGATTATCATCGACTGCAGCCATGCCCCGCGCGCCGAGCCACCGCGCAATCATTGTGATTTAAACACCGTTATCGCATTGAACGACGTCATCCGCTGCCCACGAGTGATCCTGACGCACATCAGCCACCAGTTCGACCTGTGGATGATGGAAAATCAGCTTCCCGCTGGGTTTGAGGCAGGATATGACGGAATGGAGATTGTTCTGGAGTAACAGCTAACGATCGTAATCTTCTTCCATTCTGCGTTCGTCGTCTTCTAACTGACGCCGTTCCTGATCGAGCTGGCGCTGACGGTCATCCAGTTGGCGACGTCGATCTTCAAACTGGCGGCGGCGATTGTCATATTGCCTGCGCCGGTCGTCACTCATCTGGCGCTGCCAGCTTTCATCACGGGAGTCATCATAATCCCGCCCGTTGTCCGGTTTGTATGCGTCGTTAATCGCCTGCTGAATATTACCAATGGCGTCATCAATAATATCCGCCTGCGCTGACATGGTGGTCAGTGACAGCAAGCTAAACAATAAAAGCATGGGATAACATTTCATAAGCCAGACCCGAAGTTGAACTGGCTTTACGTTAGTCAACGCAGAAAAGAAGGTGTAGCGGAGGAATCTCAAACTCGATAGGACGCCCCTGGCTCCATCAACTGGTAAGCGCGTTGTTTTTCCTCTGCCACCAAAACAACACCGTGGCATTTTGTATCTGGTGACATGCTCCATATCCGCTCTTCTGGGATACATCCCCCATCATATATAACTTTCGAACCATCATACGGCCAGAATGCGTTTTGCTCCGTGTCCAGGATAAAAACTGAGATGTATTCAGACTCACGCGCAATTTTCTGCCAGAGCATTTTCCCGCCATCATATTGCTCAAAATCGCTAATCAGCGTTACACCACAGCGCAAAATCAGTGCTTCATACAGGCGCGTCGCCAACCCTTTATCTCGTTCGGACGGATTAACACATATCCCTTCTATCTGAAACACAGACGCCTCTTCCCAACATCGTTCCACCGTTAAAATATCGTTGTCCAGGTAGGGTTTACGCTGCAAATCCAGTGCAGCAAGAACCCGATGGCGAGGCACGCCATTAAAAATCTCAATATCAGCTTCAATGATTGCTGCGCGTGGAGTTTGCCTGTCATAAATAACCAGCAGAATACGCCCGGAAAGCTCAAACGTATCCACCACCTTAAACGAGCGGGCGACGGCCATCGGGCTATACGTTGTCGGCATCACAATCATCTGCGAATCACCTCTTGTTAGTACTGGCATAATTCCTTTTATATCCTAATCGGGCTGTGTTTGCTCAGATTAGCATCACCCGTTTGCTCCCTGGTCTTGATGAATTCCTAATCTCTTTGGCAGGTTTAGTTTTCCGAAGGAAGCTCGCAAAATAGTATGCGAAGAGGACAATGTCTTAGCGGTATGACTGTTCACTTTTCCACAGCGCCTGCGCCAGCTCTCCCCGAGTAAAAGGCTTACGCAATAGCGCCACATCCGGCAACGCCGGGTTATGCGCCGGACGTAAATCCTGACCGCTTATCAGCAGGATGGACAACTGCGGATAATGTGCCTGGGCATGGTTAACCACATCCACGCCGCTTAAACCACCTGGCAGCATTAAGTCGCTAATAAAAATATCAATCTCGGATGAAGCCGCCAGCATATGCATCGCCTGTTCCCCGTTTGCGGCCTCTAACGTCAGGTAGCCCAGCAGGTGTAATTGCTCGCACAACGTCTGGCGTACATCGTCCTCATCCTCGAGCACCAACACCAGTTTTTCACCGCTGTTCGCCGCATGTACCGCTACCGCTTCCACTTGAGCCTGCACCGGCACAACGGCACGAGGTAGTTGCAACCTGACCGTCGTTCCCTGCCCGGGAGCGCTTTCAATCTCCACCCGGCCACCGGACTGGCGCACAAAACCGTAGACCATCGACAGCCCCAGTCCGCTGCCGCTACCGGTCTGTTTGGTGGTGAAAAACGGCTCGAAGACCTGGGCTTTCACCTCCTGTGACATCCCGCTTCCCTGGTCGGCAACCTCCAGCATCACCATATCCTGCTTGCGCCCATCGCTGCGCGTGACCCGCTGATTCCAGGTACGGATTTTAATCGTGCCCGCCTGCCCGTCCATGGCGTCACGGGCGTTCATCACCAGATTGATAATGGCGTTTTCCAGTTGGCTGACGTCAATCCACGCGGGCCAGGCGGGAGACTGGGCTTCAATCTCCAGCGTCAACGTGGCCGGAAGAGAGTGGCGCATCAGTTCGCCCAGATTTTCCAGCAGCGTTTTCAGCTCCACCGCATGAGGGTGCAACGACTGTTTGCGCGAAAAGGCCAGCAGTCGCTGGGTAAGCAGCGCCCCGCGCTCGGCGGCTTTTAGCGCCCGATTGACCCGTGGCGCATCGGGCGACTCCGGATTCACCAGATCCAGACTGCCAATAATAACCGCCAGCAGGTTATTGAAATCATGTGCTAATCCACCCGTCAGTTGCCCCACCGCCTTCAGCTTTTGGCTGTGCAACAGCGCTTCTTCCAGCCCCTGACGCTCGGTGCGATCGATTTCCATCTGACTGGTTTTTTCTTTTAGCAGCCGGGTGGTGTGCTCCAGCGACGCCGTATTCCGGGCAAAGACGCTAAAGGCGCGGGCCAGCTCGCCTAACTCATCACGCCGCTGCAGGGCCGGGACGCTGACGTCTGATTCACCGTGCGCCAGCCGGGTCATCGCCCGTGAAATGGCCGTCAGGTTGGAGCCGAGATTACGGTAGATATACCATCCGGCAAAACCGGTGATCACCACCGCCAGCAGCGCAAACACTAAAATAAACAACGCGCCGGATTGCAGTTCCTGATGGCTTTGCGCCACCCGCTGCTCTGAGATCAGCGCCACCTGCGAGGCATACTGATTGATATCGCTGTTGAGGATCGCCACCAGCGCTTTGATATGAAACATATACCAGTTGATGGCCAAATCGCTCTGCTCCAGCGCGGAAGAGAGCGGCTCCAGCTTATGCAGCTCCTGGTTGAAGTCGTTGAGGATACCGCTAATCAGCGGACTAGCATGGCGCAAGGGAAGCGCAGGCATCACCGCATCCAGTTGTTTCACCACCGAACGCGGCGTGGGCGTGTCGATGGCGGCAACAATTAAGCGGTCCATCTGCCCCAGCAGCGCATCATCCTGCGCGCCGGTCAACTTTTGCAGATGACGTAAATAGCTTTGATTTTGATACAGCGAACTGAGCAACGCGTTACGCTCCAGGTGTCGCCGCTGCCCGCGCTGCAACATCCCTTCTACGCTGCTTTGTAGTTCATTACTGCGCTGGATAATACGCTCGACCAGCACCGGCTCTTGCTGCGCCAGCGGCGCGGTAGCCAGTTGTTCCAGCGACTGCTTCAGCACCCTTTGCGTCTCCTGCAGCCGCTCCGCTTCCCCTTTGTATTCCAGCGCCCCGACCACCTGCGACAGCCGCACTGCCGCCGTCGCCACGTTCGCCGTATCGCGCGCCAGGTTCATGCTGCCGGTCATGTCGTCAACGGTTTGCTGCTGCACCTGCTCCTGAATCTGGCTTGCGTGCTGAAAACCCAGCACCGCCACGCCGCTCACCATCAGCGTGACCGCCACCACCAGCAGATTGAAGAACAGCAATCGTCCGCGCGCACTGGCGAAAAAGTGACGTCCCGGTTGCGGCATATCACGCTCCGTGAAGAAAAATCGCAATATGACAAATATGAACGGCTTCTGACATTTTGCATTTACATTCCTGTGATGGACTGCTGATATCGGCCACCCCACAGGAGATCCGCCATGAGCAGGACACCGGTTCTGGAGATGCGCAACATTGCTAAAGCGTTTGGCAAATTTTACGCGCTGAAAGGGGTCGATTTAACGGTCTGGCCGGGCGAGATTCATGCCCTGATGGGCGAGAATGGCGCGGGGAAGAGTACCCTGATGAAGATCCTCGCAGGGGCCTATACCGCCACCAGCGGTGAGATCCTGATTGACGGTCAGCCGTTCCACATTCGCGGGCCAAAAGACGCGCTTAGCGCAGGCATCACGCTGATTTATCAGGAGATGCAGCTCGCGCCAAACCTGACAGTGGCAGAAAATATCTTTCTTGGCAGCGAGCTGTCGCGCGGCGGTCTGGTCCAGCGTAAAGAGATGGTCATGCAGTCGCAGAAAGTTATCGACCGACTCGGCGCCCAGTTTAAGGCCAGCGACCGCGTGATGACGTTGACCATCGCCGAACAGCAGCAGGTGGAAATTGCCCGTGCCCTGCACCGTAACAGCCGCATTCTGGTAATGGATGAACCCACCGCCGCCCTCTCCTCACGTGAAACCCACCGCCTGTTTGAACTGATCATGCGCCTGCGCGATGAGGGGATGGCGATTATCTACATCAGCCACCGCATGGCGGAAGTGTACGAACTCTCGGACCGCGTCAGCGTCCTGCGCGACGGGCAATATGTTGGCAGTCTGATCCGCGACAAGCTCAACGCCTCGGAGCTGGTGCGCATGATGGTGGGCCGTCCGTTGAGCGATCTGTTCAACAAAGAGCGCGACATTCCCTTAGGTAAAGCGCGCCTCAACGTTCATCACCTGACTGATGGCAACAAAGTGCAGCCGTGCAGTTTGCTGGTACGCTCCGGGGAGATCGTCGGCCTGGCTGGGTTAGTCGGTGCCGGGCGTTCTGAGCTGGCTCAGTTGATTTTTGGCGTTCGTAAAGCCATCGGCGGCATGATTGAAGTAGACGGTGAACCGGTAGTGATCCACTCCCCGCGCGAGGCGATTGACCACGGCATTGGCTTTCTGACGGAAAACCGCAAAGAGCAGGGATTATTTTTAGAGCTGGCAGCGGCAGAAAACATCACCATGGCAACGCTGGAGCGTGACGCCAACTGGGGCATGCTCGATCGCAAAAAGGCGCAGGCTATTTCCGATGACGCCATCAAGCTGCTCAACATCCGCGTGCCGCACGCACAGGTACGCGCGGGCGGGCTGTCTGGCGGAAATCAGCAAAAACTGCTGATTTCACGCTGGGTCGCTATCGGCCCACGTATTTTGATCCTCGATGAACCCACGCGCGGCGTGGATGTTGGCGCCAAAAGCGAGATCTACCGGATCATGAACGATATGGCGCGCAAAGGCGTAGCGATCCTGATGATCTCCAGCGAACTGCCGGAAGTCGTCGGCATGAGCGATCGCGTGTACGTCATGCGGGAAGGAAGCATTGCCGGCGAGCTGAACGGACAAAGTATTACCCAGGAAAATATTATGACGCTGGCTACCGGCGTGAACGACTCCCACCATCAGGCGGTGCCCCATGAATAATCCAACCCCTCCCCAGCAGGTGGCGAAATCCGCCTCCGCGAAAAGAATGCTGATGAGCGATCTGATGCAAACAGTCGGCATCTTACCGATTCTCATCCTGATTGTGGCGGTATTTGGCTTTATCGCGCCCAACTTTTTTACCGAAAGCAACCTGCTGAATATAACCCGTCAGGCGTCGATCAACATCGTGCTGGCGGCTGGCATGACCTTCATTATTTTGACCGGCGGGATCGACCTCTCGGTTGGCTCGATTCTCGGCACCACCGCCGTCGCAGCCATGGTCGTTTCTCTTATTCCTGAGCTTGCCATGCTGTCAATTCCGGCGGCGCTGATGCTCGGCCTGGTGCTGGGATTATTTAACGGCGCGCTGGTCGCTTTTGCCGGACTACCGCCGTTTATCGTCACGCTTGGAACCTATACGGCGCTGCGCGGCGCGGCCTATCTGCTGGCCGACGGTACAACGGTGATTAACTCCAATATCAGCTTTGAGTGGATCGGTAACAACTATCTCGGCCCGGTTCCGTGGCTGGTGGTCATTGCGCTGGCGGTGGTGGTGGTGTGCTGGTTCATTCTGCGCCGCACCACGCTCGGCGTTCATATCTACGCGGTCGGCGGCAATATGCAGGCCGCACGTTTAACCGGGATCAAAGTGTGGCTGGTGCTGCTGTTCGTCTACGGCATGAGCGGTTTGCTCTCAGGTCTTGGCGGGGTGATGAGCGCCTCGCGGCTGTATAGCGCCAACGGCAACTTAGGTATGGGTTACGAGCTGGACGCCATCGCGGCGGTGATCCTCGGCGGCACCAGCTTTGTTGGCGGGATCGGCACCATCACCGGCACGCTGGTGGGGGCGTTGATAATCGCCACGCTCAATAACGGCATGACGCTAATGGGCGTCTCCTATTTCTGGCAACTGGTGATCAAAGGGGCGGTGATCATCATAGCGGTGCTAATCGACAAATACCGTACCCGACACCATCAAAGTGCATAGACAAGCTTACTGGCCTGCTCATTCGTAGGCCTGATAAGCGCAGCGCCATCAGGCGTATAACAACAATACCCTACGTGAGGAAACGAGTATGCGTTTGAAGCCATTAGTGACCGCGCTCTGTGCTGGCGCCCTGCTTGCTGCAGCTCCGTTTGTGCAGGCAAAAGAACTGAAATCGATTGGCGTTACGGTGGGCGATCTGGCCAACCCGTTCTTCGTGCAGATCACCAAAGGCGCGGAGCTGGAAGCACGCAAGCTGGCAGGTGATAGCGTTAAAGTAACGCTGGTTTCCAGCGGTTACGATTTGGGGCAACAGGTGTCGCAGATCGACAACTTTATTGCCGCCAAAGTCGACATGATTATCCTTAACGCCGCCGACTCCAAGGGCATCGGCCCGGCGGTAAAACGCGCGAAAGACGCCGGGATCGTGGTGGTTGCCGTTGACGTGGCAGCGGAAGGCGCAGACGCGACCATTACCTCCGATAACACCCAGGCAGGTGAAATGGCCTGTAAATACATTACCGACCGCCTGAAAGGCAAAGGCAACGTCGTCATCATCAACGGGCCGCCGGTTTCCGCCGTCCAGAACCGCGTGGAAGGCTGCCAGACTGAGTTTAAACGCCACCCTGACATCAAGGTGCTGTCGCATAACCAAAACGCCAAAGGCAGTCGCGAAGGCGGGCTGGAGATCATGACCGCGCTGCTGGCGGCGAATCCGAAGATCGACGGCGTATTCGCCATTAACGATCCGACGGCGATCGGTGCCGATCTGGCGGCAAAACAGGCGCAGCGTAGCGAATTCTTTATTGTCGGCGTAGATGGATCCCCAGACGGTGAAGAAGCGCTGAAGCGCGAAAACTCACTATTTGTGGCGACTCCGGCACAAGATCCGCAGGTGATGGCTGCCAAAGCGGTCGAAATCGGCTATGACATATTGCAGGGGAAACCCGCCCCGAAAGAACCCGTGCTGATCCCGGTGACGATGATCGATAAAAACAACGTCGGCAGTTATAAGGGTTGGACGGTGAAATAAATCCTGAACCGACTAAGGCTCCTGCCACAAAGAGAGTCAAAGAAGCAAGAGCGCCCGTCAGGGCGCTTACCTCATAAAAACTGAGAGTAATAAATATCCATTTCCTCTTCTATATTATGACTCAGTATAAAAGAAAAAATCATAACCGCCGTGTAAATAACCAGAATACCAATAACCAAAGGTGCAAACGTATACCAGGGGTGACTTTGGAACAGTTCTAGTGGTACGAGACTTACAAATCCCATACACCATAAAATAATTGCGCACAATTTTATGACTCTCCAATAATCATGGAAATCCAGCTTATCAAGTGCAGGCCAGCATCCTGGATATTTAGCAGCTATTATGCCGGATTGAATAGTATCTGCGGATGTACTGGCGAATAACTGATGGCCTTGACCATATTTTGCAGCATCCGCAGCCAACGCTAATACAACCCAGCGCTGAACCTCTGTGCTTTGCCCAGTGACGGCCTCCAGTTCATATCGACTATCGGCCAAAATGCTCGTTTTTGCGTTTTCTATCCCACTAAACAATACGAATTTTGACTGCTTATCCAGTGAGTTGAACCATAGTTTTTTAATTTTACTAACATCAACTTGCTGTGCAGAAAGATATGTACTTACGATTTCATCAAGATAGTAAGGGGTACTGTCCATCATGCGTAATAAATATAAAGGTGTGTCTTTATCTTTAAGCAGTTGTGTATTGGTAAAAATAAAGGCATTAGCACTTTCAAAAAAATCAGCATTATTTTCATCATGCAATTCAACGGTAATAACCAGGTTATTTTCAGAAATATTTAAATCAACCCACTCATTTATTAAAAAATAATCAGGACATTTGTGAAGAATATTGATTTTTCCGACCTTATCTTTGGGGATGCTCAGACTTGCCAGCACCGCCTTGAAACTATTGCCGATAGTGTCATCCGCTCCCTTAACGTACAGCCAGGTAGTAAAAGGCCGATAATCCCTGACAAGAGAACATTTGAGGGGCTCTATCAACTGCCTTAGTACTTTATCAACTCTGGCGTCATCCATTGAGTCAACTTCAATATCAATGCGTAACGGCGTTGCAGAACCTTCTGGCGCTTCACCCTCTAGTTTCTGAATTTTTAATGCCAGTTCAGGCACCGGGAGAATGGATGAATAGTCTAAAAGAGGCAATGCCCGTATTGCCCAGTTTTTCCACTGGTTCATACCATACTGCTCAAGATAACCCGCATAGTAACATGGAAAAGATATAACACCGTAAGTGATTACCACCACACACCAGATTGCTAATACTATTAGCGACGGGATACCTATTGCATTCCATATCAGATCATCAGGAACTTTCTTGTCCTGCAACCAGCTGAATATATTGTACGTTATAAAAAACAGAAAGATAGCACAGCTAATGATCAGCATAATATTAAGCGGGAATTTTTCTGGTTCTTCATAGGGATTCTTGTTTGGTATCTTCCATTTCCTCATTTGCTTGTCCCCGCCGTTGGTAGTGTGGTTTTAATTGCACAACCACATGCGGCCCTACAGCCATCCACAACGACGCCTTTGCCGTCCATTGTCCAGGTTGGCTCAAAATCAAGTATTGGGAAGGTACTTTTGTGCAGAATACAAACCACAGTATCCCCCTGTAAAGCGACAGGAATTCCCATAAACTTGCTACCAGAAGCTTTATTGACATATCCGCCATTTTCCAGCGGATCGTTTAGCCTGATTACACCTTTCATATTATTTCCCTGTATCCATATCGCAGTGCATCCGGGTCCAGCCCTTATAGCCCACCACCTCCGGCTCTTTGTCCGGCAGGTTTTGATAGTTAGCCTTATAACCTTCCGTTAAATGGGCTAAAGATGCTTTCATAAATACCACCGTTCCCCACGCAGCACCTGGAAACTCAGGACTGGTATGGCCGTCCACATACTCGCCACCGGATTTATGCTTGCCAGGTCTGTAGAGATAATAGGTGTCATCAAAGTATTGATAGTCTATACCTGGACCACCCGGCGCCAGACGCGGGTCGTCAAAAGGGTATGAGCTCATATACAAATGTCCTTGTGCAGTGGAAATAAATGCCTGATTATTAACCACCACCACTCTTTTTATTTCTTTTCCTTCAGGATAGTCGCGCATAATACCGTCTGAGTTTCTCTCCAGCGCCGGGAAAGAAGCCATATATATTGCGACCTGCCACGTTTGACCGTAATCTTTAGATATCTTGTAAGCATCTGGCTCCCATCGCGGTATCAGAATATACTTATCTGACGGGTGAATATATACTCCGGAAAATACCTGATACGTTGAATAAATGCCATTTACTAATTCTTTATGTATATTTCTCCTGGTATCATGATACCAAAGCGCACCTTCACAATCGAAACCTTTTAGTTCGAGATACCGGCTATCATCATAGCGATAAATAACTTGTGAGGGTGTTTTTTTCGTACAGCCAGCGATAGCACATAGCGAAATAGTTCCGATTATTATTTTTAACGCTCTTCCCTTATTCATAATTCATCCTTAAACATTAAGCGGTTTGGGCATATCCCATTGCAGATTATTTCCCTGCATCCATATCGCAGTGCATCCGGGTCCAGCCCTTATAGCCCACCACTTCCG
>NZ_JAOWHX010000040.1:0-104385 GCF_030332405.1 Citrobacter sp. Cpo147 | reverse complement strand
AAACAACATATCCTTCACAATCATAACCGATCAACTCCAGGTAGCGATTATCATCAAACCGGTAAATTACCTGTGAGGGTATTTTTTTTGTACAGGCAGTGATAGCGCATAGTAAAACCGCTCCGATTATTATTCCTACCGTATTTCTCAGTTTCATAATTTATCCTTAAACGTTAAGCGGCTTAGGCATATCCCATTGCAGATTGGGAGTCTCGGTATTATATATTTCATTATGTCTGGCAGGTTTAACCGTTGTTGAATGACAATATTCGTTAACCACGCCAAACTCGCCTGTCGGTAAAATATCATCCGGTCTATTCATGTAATCTTTTGTGTCAGCTTTATTCAATATCCCCGTTGTATAATAATCCACAGTTTTTGGCAGACCATTACGCTTCATACGCCAGTCTCCGCGCAGGAGTAGCTCGGTCCAGAATTCTCCACAGCGGTGATCAAATGCCCTGCATATTCCCACCGCCAGATCGAAGGCCATCGCTTTCGCGGGGGCATCTTTCGACATAACAATAGAAGAGTGCTGGCTGTAACCAATCCGCTCTGATTGCAGCCATTCTTTTTGCAGCTCATCCGGCGTTTTTTCATAAATCAGTTGAACGGTTTTATTGTATCCCCCACCCAGAACAACGCCTTTGGTATAAGGCTTACCATATTTTTTGGAGAACATCGCAAGTTCAGTGGGCGTTAATGCCTGGCCCGGCTGTAAAGAATCAAAACCGGCCCCGCTCAGCGTTCTGGTGTCGGTTTCAGTGCGCGAAATAACCGTGGCTTTTGCAGAAAATGAGATGTCCTGATCGGGTGAACCCGGCGCTATCGAATATTTATACTGACTTCCCGCACCCTGTAACTGGTGTCTGAAGGTGACGGGGAGCTGCTCACCATTCACAACAACATCCGCAAATGTATATTGTCTGGTCGCCAGCGTATCCTGATCAAAACAACCTTTTTTTAACGCCGGCATTTCAAAAGGCACGCTCAGTGGGCTGCCGCCTATTTCCGGACCATTTTCACAGAAAACCCTCTGGCGCAGATTATCTATGCCGCTGGCAATGTTATGGGGGACTCCCCGCCAGCCCAAACCCTGGACGTTAAGTAATGAAACTACACTGTCATTGGGGCAAAAATAGTTATATACCTTGCCAAAGTTATTACGGGTATAAAGTTTATTCTTGCGCCATTGAGAATTGGTTTTACTCAGGCACAGCGCGCCTTCTAATTCATCGATCTCGGTTTGCGTGTGATATTCCCCCTTGCCATATCTGGCGTTGGTCGCCATCAACTGGCAGAAATTGCGGAACGTCTGCTGCCGGGCGCGATCCGTTTGATGATGTCCGGGCGTCATACCTTCAGCAGCCGTTTTTTCCAGTGCGTAGGGAGAATGGTTGAGAATCACGCAGTCAGCGGGTTTCTCATTAGCCTGCATCACCAGCATATTGGCCAGCATGGTAATTATCGTTCCCTGGGAGTGCGCGACAATATTAATGGGATCGAATTTTGTTGCCGGTTCTCTTCGAATCATCAGGATTAAATCAGCCAGCCGCTGCGCGGCAAAAAACTGATAAATACGGTGCGGGTTATCACAAATAGGGTGCGTAAAATCCCCACCATTCAGATGAAATGAAGCAAATCCTGCCGCACCGTTCGCCAGGCCGCCGGAGCCAGGGCCTAGCATATCCGGAATAGTGGTTGTCGCATTGGCAAAGGTACCACCGCCTTTGGCGTACACATCGTCCAGCACGTTGCCGAAATTATCATTCTGATATTTCAAGGTGGTTTGGGGAATATGCCCCAGCTTTTCCAGCTTTGTGTTGTCATCTTCCTGATAGGCGTTGTAAGGCAGTTTTGCGGCGTCTCCTGATTTTGCCCGTTCTTCGCGATAACGCCGCTGGTCTTCTATATACGTCGCATGATCGACGGGTTTATATCCCCAATAAAATGGAATTACCGGGCTGCGTCCGGGCATTTTTACATTCTGCTGCTCGCCATCGCCCATATCCATTTTGTACTGCTGCCATTCATGTGGATACATATCCGTGCGACCCATACGCTCATTCAGGCCAGCGATAATACCCTGCTCCTGATTCTGATAGGCCTCGCCCACATCGTTGACGCCGTGCACAAGGATCACAATGCAGGGCATGGAATACTTAACGGGCACGTCGCAGACAGCCATTTTTCCGCCCGTTGATTTAGGCACGCCCTGTACACCTGTCGCCACCACCCGTGGATTAAAGGGACTGTTACTCATTTGGCAAAATCTCCATTTTCATTTCGTCCATTTCAGTCATATCCAATAACGGCGTCATTCCTTCATCGTCAGTGACGCCTTCAATGGTTTCGCCTGATGCCTTAGTCAGTCTGAATTTTGTCTTTTTCAGAACATCGTCTGGGTTGCCAGAGCCATGTAATTTAATGCGGCGATGAAACTGCTCCTCCTGAAAGACAGGGGTTTTATCTTTCGCCGACTCCGGTCCGCTCCAGTCAAGAGAGGTGCCTTTCAACTGCACTTTTGCGGGAGAGAATATTTTTACAGAGCCGTCTTCATTTATTCTGATACCGCCACCACCGCACAAAAGCTGGATATTCTTCCTGGCGCTGATGGTTACGTTGCCGTTCATACTCTGAATATGAAAATGCTTATCAGAAAGCAGGCCCATTTCGCCGCGCTGCGCCTGGACGGAAATATCATCTTTTGCGGCGATGATTTTGATTCCGATAGCTCTGCTGAAAAGTGACAGGCCCTGTCCAACGGCCATTGAGAGTTTTTTAAAGACGTTAAAACTGCCGTTGCTGGCGGCGTTTAGCGACAAATCTTTGTCTGCTGATAATGCCATCGTTTGTGGTGTCAGCAGGGCCATACCGTGATCGGCGTAGGCCACCAGTCCCGAACGGGTAAGCTGTTCAAGCGCAGCGTTAAGCTGCTGCTGCGGCCCCAATTCGACATTTAACGCCTGCGCCGTCAGCGCGCTTTGCTGAAGTGACGTTGCCAGCGTAAGCGCGTCCTGAAGCTGCTGAACCACTGCGCTCATATCAAGCTGCTTGCCCTGGGCTTTTGGCTGCGCCTCGGTCGTGAGTAATATCCCCTTTGCCGCCCTCAGGACCGCGCGGTCATCGGTGCGCAGTTCTGCGCCTTCGCCGCGAGGTTTACCGCCAGCATCTACAAGATGGCCCATGTTCAATTGCGTTTTGCCGTACTCGGTACTCAGTTTGACGTGTTCCTGCCCGCGCCGATCCTCCATTCGCAGCTTATTCAGACCCGCAGTACGGATGACGTTGCGGGTATTGTTGCGACTAGTAACGGGATCAGGCTTTGGAGCATGATGCAGGGCGTGCGCAATAAAAGGTCTTTCCGGATCGCCGCCTTCAAACGCAATGGCGACCTCTGTGCCCTGGATTAACGGAAAGTGATGACCATAAGTATCACCGGCATAAACCCGCGCCAGACGAACGGGCATGCTTTCATAACCTTGCCTGTGCTGGTCGAGGTCAAAATCAAACTTCACCCAATAGCGACCCTGCACATCGATATGAGCATATTGGTCATTGTCTATTGGTGATGAAACGATCGCGGGAACAGTACCTGCAATACGTGGCCGGGGTAGCGGCTACGGTCGAAAACAAACGTTCTGGCTGTAGGGAATACCGATAAGCCGGGACTGGAGCGCTGCATCACGCCTCCCCGTCACCTGCATTGCCGTTACCACAAATCCAGAGGCGAAGGCATGTGGAATGGCGCCGTCAATTTCCAGCACCATCCCCGGCACGATCGACGGACTGGTGGTCACACCGGTTAAAATGGATTGATTATTAAGAATAATTTCGTGATGCAGTTTGGCGTAAAACCAGCTGGACTCGCCTGGCTGCGCCTCGGCAAATTGCGATCCCGGCTGATGATGGATATCCGCATAGCGATACTCTGTGCCATATGTCGTAGCCCTTTCCGCAGACACATCGGCGTCAGCATTTAGCATCAGCGAGTTTGCCAGCCTGTAATCAAAGTTCTTCGCCCTAACGTCTGCCGAGACAACATTGTGCTTTGATACCAGCTTATCGATCGAATAATCATTTGATGTCAGCCCTGCGTGGGATGAGTGCATAATCTTTTGATCAAAAATGTACTGGCATTGTGAATCACTGAAAATAACCACCATAATGTGCGAAACAGCATGATGATTTGCGATCCTGAACCAGATCCCAACTTCTGACAGGATGCGGCTGATAAACGCTAAATCTGACTCCTCCCACTGAACAATCATTTCCCGGTTGGGATAGATACAAACAAGATTATCAAAGTCGATTTCATAATCGGCAAAAGCATGTTCTTTGAGGATCTGCGTGACCAGTTTCGGCACATTTATGTTCAGGTAAATAGCCGAACGCTTGCGTCGTGAGAGTAATGCCAGCTTATGCTCCAGCCTGATTTCATACAGTGATTCATCCGCTGATGTACTAATAAGCGAAAATGACGTAATGACGCCTTCAATTTGCCGTTCATATAGCCACATCTCAGAACCTTGAATATATTTATTCCAGCTATGATTAGGTGCTCTGATTTTCAGCGAGCCTTCAATGTTAAGAAGTGAGTCAGGAGGGATGCTTTTTTGTTTTGATGTGAATGTAATTTTATAACTGTATGGTTTACTTAACTTTTCATGACCTTCAATTGTTTCAACATCCAGCAACCCTAATTTACTCTCGCCCCTTACGGAGAATAAATACTTATTGATACTCTCCTCTGAAACTATACCTTCAAGATTATAGAAACCCGAACCCTTTTTCATTATCGCATCCCTTGCAAAAAGAAAGTAATACATAAGAAATAAAGTCCAGTCAGCATATCAACAATAATAAAAAAAGGTTGTTTTTTTACTGAAAAAATCTGGAAAGTAAATTAATTATTATTAGTCAAACACGTAATATAATTACGACATATAAATAAACGATTAACTGACGCGATTTTAGATTCAATGAAATAATTTTTTAACAAAACGATTTATATAACGCCGCATTCGTTTTTCACCGTGAGGCAACGATCAAGCAGTCACATCCAAATGGTTCCAAAAACTGAGAGGGAACTAAAAAAAACAAAACATTAACCCAATGATTTACAATAACATTTATAGAAGCATTCTTTTTATTTATTTTTTTATTGAATAAATCACATCCTCCCATAAAAAAACACAATAAAATATAACTATTCCCTATTCTGCTGTGAGGGGAGAGGTAACTGGATTATGCCCATGTGTTCCTAAGGAAAGATTTTGGTTTTCTCCCTCTCCCTTTGAGAGAGGGCCGCATAAAGGTCATCTTATCAGCCACAGGAGAATCAATGAAACGCTCCGCAATAAACGAGATCCTTGGCCACACGCGCCAGTTTTTCTCTCAGCACGACGTGCATCTCCCCCCTTTTGCCAGCTTCCCCCCGACCCAATGGCGCAAGCTTGATGCCACAGCCTGGAGCGAAGTGTTCGACCTTAAGCTCGGTTGGGATGTCACCGCGTTTGGCGGCAACAATTTCGCCGCGCAAGGGTTAACGCTGTTCACTCTGCGTAACGGCTCGCCGAAAGGTATGCCTTATGAAAAATGCTACGCCGAGAAAATCATGCATGTTCGCGATGCACAGGTCACGCCGATGCATTTTCACTGGCGCAAGCGCGAAGACATTATCAATCGCGGCGGCGGCAATTTAATAGTGGAACTGTGGAATGCGGGGATCCGGGAGCAAACGGAGCAGACCGACGTAAGCGTGGTGATTGACGGCTGTCGGCAAACCCATGCGGCAGGCAGTCAGTTGCGCCTGACGCCGGGTGAAAGCATCTGCCTGCCACCGGGCCTGTATCACAGCTTCTGGGCGGAAAAAGGGTTTGGCGACGTGCTGGTCGGCGAGGTTTCGTCTGTTAATGACGACGACCACGATAACCACTTTTTGCAACCGATCGCCCGCTATAACGACATTGAAGAAGACGAACCTGCGCAGCTGGTGCTGTGTAACGAATATCGCCTGTTCCGCTAACCAAGGAGCGCATTATGCCGTTGATATCTCTCGCTGATGGCCTTGCCCATGCCCGTGAGCATCGCTATGCCTTAGGGGCGTTTAACGTTCTGGATTCACACTTCCTGCGTGCGCTGTTTGCCGCGGCAAAGCAAGAACGTTCGCCGTTTATCATCAACATCGCCGAGGTGCACTTTAAATATATCTCGCTGGATTCTCTGGTCGAAGCGGTCAAATTCGAAGCCGCACGGCATGACATTCCGGTGGTGTTGAACCTTGACCACGGCCTGCACTTTGAGTCGGTGGTTCGGGCACTACGCTTAGGGTTCAGTTCAGTAATGTTCGATGGCTCCACGCTGGAGTATGAAGAAAATATCCGCCAGACCCGAGAAGTGGTAAAGATGTGCCACGCCGTCGGCGTATCGGTGGAAGCCGAACTGGGCGCGGTGGGCGGTGATGAAGGCGGCGCGCTGTACGGTCATGCCGACGAATCGTTATTTACCGACCCGATGATGGCGCGTGATTTCGTCGACAGAACCGGGATTGACGCGCTGGCGGTCGCCATTGGCAATGCCCACGGCAAATATAAAGGCGAACCGCTGCTCGACTTCCCGCGTCTGGATGCCATTCGCCAGCAGGCGGCAATCCCGCTGGTACTGCACGGCGGCTCCGGCATCAGCGACGACGATTTCAAGCGCGCGATTGGACTCGGCATTCACAAAATCAACTTCTATACCGGCATGTCGCAGGCGGCGCTGTCGGCGGTAGAAACACGGATGGCGAATCGCCAGCCGCTGTACGACGAATTCGCCGAACTGCTGCTCGGCATTGAAGAGGCCATTACCGATACCGTTTCGGAACAGATGCGCATTTTTGGCAGCGCGGGACGGGTCTGATGGAACGCAAAGGCGTTATCGCCGCAGGCAACATGCTGGTCGATCACGTGCATCAAATTGTGCAGTGGCCGGAACGTGGCTGGCTGGCGGAAATCACCCGTAGCGAACGCGCCACGGGCGGTGCGCCGCTTAATGTGCTGCTGACGCTGGCAAAAATGCACACTGGGCTGCCGTTGCAGGCGGTGGGGTTAATCGGTCAGGACAGCGACGGCGACTACATCATGGCGATGCTGGAGCAGTATCACGTTAATCGCCAACACGTGCAGCGCACCACATTCGCCCCCACGTCGATGTCGCAGGTGATGACCGATCCCAGCGGTCAGCGCACCTTTTTCCACTCACCGGGAGCCAATCGGCTACTCGATCTGCCCGCGTTTGAGCAACTGGATACCTCGATGAAAATCTTCCATCTGGGTTATCTGCTGCTGCTCGACAGTCTGGACATGCCGGATGAGGAGTACGGGACGCGTAGCGCACGGCTGCTGGCGCAAATGCGCGACAACGGCTTTGAGACGTCGCTGGATCTGGTCTCACGCAAGGGCGACCCGCGCTATCAACCGCTGGTGATGCCAGCCCTGCGCCATCTCGACTATCTGGTGATTAACGAGCTGGAAGCCGGGGAGTTCAGCGGGCTAGAGATCCGCCAGCCCAACGGCGAACTGCATATTGCGCACATCGCCACCGCCGCACACGAATTATTGAATGCAGGCGTGCGCCAGCGGGTGGTGATCCACTGTCCGGAAGGTGCCTGGGGTGAAGCGCCGGATGTGCCGGGCGTCTGGATCCCGTCGCAGTACCTGGCGCAGGAGGAGATCGTTGGCAGCGTCGGGGCGGGAGATGCGTTTTGCGCTGGATTTTTGTATGGCTGTCATGAGCGTTGGTCGCTGACGGACAGCGTCAGGTTGGCACACGCCTGTGCGCGGGCAAGTTTGCTATGCGCCAACGCGATAGATGGCGCGAAGACGCTGGCAGAGTTAAAAGCAGAAATGGCTGACGCCTGATGCGCTGCGCTTATCAGGCCTACGTTCGCATCGTCCGGAAATATGCCTGATGCGCTGCGCTTATCAGGCCTACGACCGTATCAGGCCTACGGGGTCGTTTTCGCTTTTGTAGGCCGGATAAGGCGTTTACGCCGCATCCGGCAACTGCACACGATCACGCCGCCTTATCGTGATGTTGCACGTCGGCGGCAAACACATAACCCAGCCCGCGCAGGGTTTTGATCAACATTGGCTGGTGCGGGTTGTTCTCTATTTTTCGCCGCAGCCGCATGATTAACACGTCAATAGTGCGGTCAAACACCTCAACGCTGTCGCTGCGCGTCAGCTCCAGCAGTTGTTCCCGACTCAGCACCCGGCGGGCATTTTGGGCCAGCGCCAACAGCAGGCTGTATTCCCCCTGCGTCAACTCCACCTTCAACTGCTGGGGATTATGCAGCTGGCAACCGGCGGTATCGAGATGCCAGCCATTGAAAGAAAGCCCCGTGGTTTGCGGACCGCCGCTTTCTGCCGTTAACACGCCAACGCGTCTGAGCACCGCCTTTACCCGAGCTACCAGCACCCGCGCATTGAACGGCTTACCGATATAGTCGTCAGCCCCCATTTCCAGCCCGACAACCACATCCGACTCGCTGCCAAGCCCAGTCAGCATCACCACCGGTAATCCGGGCCTCAACTTCTGCACCTGTTGTAGCACCATCAGGCCGTTAATATCGGGCAACATCATATCCAGTAATACCAGAGCGATATCCGGCTGAGTCTCAATGCAGCGCAGCGCCTCCTGCCCGGTGTGACAGGCGGTCACCGTAAAGACGTGTTCGCTCAGCACATCCTGTAAAAGCGTGCAGACAGCGATGTCATCATCCACAACCAGTATGGCTGGCTTCATTGTTTTTCCCCATTTCTGGCCAACTTAAATGAGTGTGATTGATTCTGCACAGAGTGACAGCGATAAGGCACAAGGATGTGCGGGAAACATAACCTCGGTCACACTGCCGGGCTGTCACGTATTGGAGATTCGTCACGTCAAATATGACGACAGCCTGTTTTTCGTCAGAGTTTTGCGCAAAATTCGCCCGTAATATCGACTAATGCCCCTGATAAAAACATGGCATAAAAGATGCATAACAAAAACGACAAGCGCGTATGCGCGATTTGATTAACTGGAGCGAGACCGATGAAAAAAGTCGTCACGGTTTGCCCATATTGCGCATCAGGTTGCAAAATCAACCTGGTGGTCGATAACGGCAAAATCGTCCGGGCTGAAGCGGCGCAGGGGAAAACCAACCAGGGTACCTTGTGTCTGAAGGGCTACTATGGCTGGGATTTTATCAATGATACCCAGATCCTGACCCCTCGTCTGAAAACCCCTATGATCCGTCGCCAGCGTGGCGGCAAACTGGAATCCGTTTCCTGGGATGAAGCGCTTGATTACGTCGCCAGTCGTCTGAGCGCCATCAAAGCGAAGTATGGCCCGGACGCTATTCAGACGACCGGTTCATCTCGCGGTACGGGTAACGAAACCAACTATGTAATGCAAAAATTCGCGCGCGCCGTTATTGGTACCAATAACGTTGACTGCTGCGCTCGCGTCTGACACGGCCCATCGGTTGCAGGTCTGCACCAATCGGTCGGTAACGGCGCAATGAGTAATGCTATCAATGAAATTGATAACACAGATTTAGTATTCATCTTCGGGTACAACCCGGCGGATTCCCACCCGATCGTGGCGAATCACGTGATTAATGCTAAACGTAACGGGGCGAAAATCATCGTCTGCGATCCGCGCAAAATTGAAACCGCGCGTATTGCCGACATGCACATCGCGTTGAAAAACGGCTCGAACATCGCGCTGCTCAACGCCATGGGGCATGTCATCATCGAAGAAAAACTGTACGACCAGGCGTTCGTCGCCTCCCGTACGGAAGGATTCGAAGAGTACAGCAAGATCGTCGAAGGCTACACGCCGGAGTCCGTCGAAGATATCACTGGCGTTAGCGCGCAGGATATTCGTCAGGCTGCACGTATGTATGCCACGGCGAAAAGCGCGGCAATCCTGTGGGGCATGGGTGTTACCCAGTTCTATCAGGGCGTGGAAACCGTGCGTTCACTGACCAGCCTCGCAATGCTGACCGGCAACCTCGGTAAGCCGAGCGTGGGCGTTAACCCGGTTCGTGGGCAGAACAACGTTCAGGGCGCATGTGACATGGGCGCGCTGCCGGATACCTATCCGGGCTATCAGTATGTGAAAGATCCGGCTAACCGCGAGAAGTTCGCTAAAGCCTGGGGCGTGGAAAGTCTGCCTGCTCATACCGGCTATCGCATCAGCGAACTGCCGCACCGTGCAGCGCATGGCGAAGTACGCGCGGCGTACATCATGGGTGAAGATCCATTACAAACCGATGCTGAACTCTCCGCAGTGCGCAAAGGCTTTGAGGATCTGGAACTGGTCATCGTGCAGGATATCTTCATGACCAAAACTGCCGCTGCCGCAGACGTTATTTTACCGTCTACGTCATGGGGTGAGCATGAAGGCGTATTCTCCGCAGCTGACCGTGGCTTCCAGCGCTTCTTTAAAGCCGTTGAGCCGAAGTGGGATCTGAAAACGGACTGGCAGATTATCAGTGAAATCGCCACCCGTATGGGCTATCCGATGCACTACAACAACACCCAGGAAATCTGGGACGAGTTGCGTCATCTGTGCCCGGATTTCTACGGTGCCACTTACGAGAAAATGGGCGAACTGGGTTATATCCAGTGGCCTTGCCGCGACACCTCAGAAGCCGACCAGGGTACGTCTTATCTCTTCAAAGAGAAGTTCGACACCCCGAACGGCCTGGCGCAGTTCTTCACCTGCGACTGGGTAGCGCCAATCGACAAACTCACTGAGGAGTACCCGATGGTACTGTCTACAGTGCGTGAAGTCGGCCACTACTCTTGCCGTTCGATGACCGGTAACTGTGCGGCGTTGGCCGCGCTGGCGGATGAACCGGGCTATGCCCAGATCAACACCGCCGACGCAGAACGCCTGGGCATCCAGGATGAAGAGCTGGTGTGGGTGAACTCGCGTAAAGGCCGGGTCATTACCCGTGCGGCAGTCAGCGATCGTCCAAACAAAGGCGCGATTTACATGACCTACCAGTGGTGGATTGGTGCATGTAATGAACTGGTAACCGAGAACTTAAGCCCGATTACCAAAACGCCGGAGTACAAGTACTGTGCTGTAAACGTTGAACGCATTGCCGATCAGCGCGCTGCCGAGCAGTATGTCATTGATGAGTACACCAAGCTGAAAGCCAGCCTGCGCGAAAGCGCGATGGGTTAAGCTTCCCCTGACGGCCTCCATTCGGAGGCCGTTTTTTTATGCACATAATCTCTCTATACTGTTCATTCCCTACACTAAATCTAAATATAAGATGAAACGACTTTTCGCCTTGATGGTGTTAATGACATGCTTTGTCCATGCCGAAGAGCCCGGTAGTCAGTTTTTGAAAGCCGCCGAGTCCGGAGACCGACGTGCACAATATTTCCTCGCTGATACCTGGTTTAGCTCAGGCGATTTGGGTAAAGCGGAATATTGGGCGCAAAAAGCCGCCGACAATGGTGATGCCGATGCTTACGCATTGCTGGCTCAGATTAAGATTACCAATCCGGTCAGTCTGGATTACCCCCAGGCCAAAACGCTGGCGGAAAAAGCGACCCAGGCAGGCAGTAAAACCGGGGAAATTACGCTGGCGCGTATTCTGGTCAACACTCAGGCTGGACACACCGATTACCCCAAAGCCATTACCTTGCTGCAAAACGCCTCCGAGGACCTGGAAAACGACTCCGCCGTCGACGCGCAAATGCTGCTTGGGCTGATTTACGCCAACGGCGTGGGTATTCCCGCAGACGATGAGAAAGCGACGTGGTATTTCAAACGTAGCTCTGCCATTTCCCGCACCGGTTATTCCGAATACTGGGCTGGGATGATGTTCTTAAACGGTGAGCAGGGTTTTATCGTGAAGAATAAACAGAAGGCACTGCACTGGCTGAATTTGAGCTGTACGGAAGGATTCGATACCGGCTGCGAAGAGTTTGATAAGTTAACCAATGGGTAGCCGTTGTAGGCCTGATAAGCGTAGCGCCATCAGGCAACCCGGAGCAGGTTGCCGGATGGCGGCGTTGCCTTATCCGGCCTACAAGGCGGTCTTATCAAACTGACCTAATACTTCGCGCTCATAGGCCAGCGCTTTTTTGCGGTCAAATTTGTGTTCCCACTTGGAGATAACCAGCACCGCCAGTGCGTTACCCACCACGTTCAGCGCGGTACGCGCCATGTCGAGGATACGGTCAACACCGGCAATAAACGCCAGGCCTTCCAGCGGGATCCCCACGCTGCCCAGCGTTGCCAGCAGCACCACGAATGATACGCCCGGCACGCCCGCAATCCCTTTCGAGGTCACCATCAACGTCAACACCAGCACGATTTCCTGCCACAGCGACAGGTCGATACCATACAGCTGCGCAATAAAGATCGCGGCAATACTCTGGTACAGCGTTGAACCATCAAGGTTGAATGAGTAGCCGGTCGGCACCACAAAGCTGGTGATTGAAGCCGGTGCGCCATAGGCTTCCATCTTCTCGATAATACGCGGCAGTACGCTCTCGGAGCTGGCGGTAGAGTAAGCCAGAATCAACTCGTCTTTCAGAATGCGGATCAGGATCCAGATGCTCAAACCGCAGATACGCGCGACAATCCCCAGCACCACCAGTGCGAAGAACAGGATGGCAAAGTGCACCAACAGCACCAGCTTCGCCAGCGGCCACAGGGAGGCAAAACCGAAGTTCGCGACGGTAACGGCAATCAGCGCGAAAACGCCGACTGGCGCATAGCGCATAACCATGTGGGTCACTTTAAACATGGTTTCGGAAATAGAGCGGAACACGGTAACCAGCGGCTCGCGGTGAGTTGCCGGCAGGGAAGACAAGCCTAAACCGAACAGCACCGAGAAGAAGATAATCGGCAGCATATCGCCTTTTGCCATTGAGGCGACGATATTGGTCGGCACCAGTGACAAAATTGTCCCCATCAAACCATGCGCGTGGCTCTGTACTTCTGCAGTCGTGCTTTGATATTTCGAAATATCCACGGTCGCCAGTTGCGACATATCAATCCCGGAACCCGGCTGGAACACATTAGCCAGCGTGATCCCAAGGATAATCGCCACGGTGGTGATCACTTCGAAATAGAGAATAGTTTTGGCGCCAATGCGGCCCAGCTGTTTTGCATCACCGACTCCGGCGATACCGACAACCAGCGTAGAGATGACAATGGGCACAACGATCATTTTGATCAGATGGATAAAGATATCGCCCGCCGGTGACAGCAGGTTTACAACCAGCCATTCACGGCTGTCACTATGGTAATGCAGGTAACTCCCTAGCAGAATGCCCAGCACCATGGCGATTAGAATCTGCCATGCCAGGCTGACTTTCAAATTTTTCATAACAACGGACTTCCTCGATGGAGCGCTATTCCACATGCGTTGTGTGGGAATAGTACATACTGAAAGGGTATGAATTGTGTTGCGTTCGTTTATGGAGTTTTTTAACGCTTATTATCATTATCATCTGCATGGCATTCCGCGCAACCCTCTAAGAACAGGGCTTTTGGCTGATTTTATGCATAAAAATGCAATTTTATCGCGGTATTAATGAATAACTTTTTGTTATAAAAGAATTTTAATATGTTCAAAAATGAAGAAGTCATGGTGTGAGTTTTTTTCGCCCATTTGTTCGTTTGCCTGTTTTTTAAACAGGCCAAATGATACAAATCACAAAAAAAACAAATTTATTTTTGCCGATTCTGTAATAACTTCGCCATATTAATAGAGTCAACGAGCTGTGCCCGGTTCACCCTCGACGAGTTTAAATCCATAACCTTTTGCCACACTGAAATAGCCTGGGCGTAGTCTGCCTGCATAAACGCATCTGAGGCTAACAGCATCAGCGCGGTGACCTCTGCCGGGTCCAGCGCCAGAGCCTTATCAATCATCTCGCGAGTGGGCGGCGTCATATGTTGTCCGGCCTGGTAATACAATACCGTTGCCATCGCTGAATAGATCTCAGCATTTTCACCGCCGACACGCAGCGCCTGCTCGTAGGCCAGCAGCGCATTATGATACGCGTTTTGCCAAAGATAATACTCCCCGAGTTGCGCCCATTTCACGCCGTCCTGGGGGTTAGAGCGAATCTGCGATTGCAGCAAAAGCAGCTGTTTTTCCTGAATATTTTCATCGGAGAAAGCATGTAAAGGGTCCGCCAGTCGCGTCTGCTCCTGACGAACCACCTGCCATTTTGGCGTCAACAGGTAGCCTCCAATACAGGCCACAACCATCAGCACCGCCGCAGCGGTCAGCCGCTTCATGGGCATTGGGCGTAACGACGGTTCGCACTGGTTCATTGCTCACCCTCCTCCGTATGCTGACGTCTTCTCACTCGCCAGACCACCACACCTACCAGCAATAACAACAGGCACGGTAACGCCCACAGCAGCAACGTTTGCTCATTCAGCGGCGGATTATAACGAACGAAGTCACCATAACGCTCGGTCATCCATGTCGTGATCTCAGCTTCGCTTTTCCCTTCCGCCACCATGCTATAAACCTGATGGCGCATACTGACCGCTACCGGCGCATTGGATTCCAGCAAGTTTTGGTTTTGACACTGCGGGCAACGCAGTTGGCTGGCAATAGACAGCGCTTGTTCTTGCTGCTGCGGGTTGGCAAACGTCCATGTGTCCACAACCTGGGCATGGGTAGCGAAAGGGATGAAAAACAGGAGGAGCGTTAAGAGTAAAAATTTTTTGCCGGAAGGCGCTGCGCTTATCCGGCCTACGGTTCGCGCTGCCTGTAGGCCGGATAAGGCGTTTACGCCGCCATCCGGCAACGCTGTTATTAATTTACGCATCACGCTTCCTTCCTCGCCATCCGCTCAGCAGCGCGCCAAAGACCATTAATAGTCCCCCACCCCAAATCCAGCGCACGCCGGTCTGCACGTACAAACGCATGGCATAGCGGTCAGGTCCGGTTTTTTCACCCATTACCGCGTACCAGTCATGCATCAGATTCCAGCGGATCCCCGGCTCCATCATCTGTTGACGGCGCGCGGCATAGAAGCGCCTTTCGGGTTGCAGGCTGCCAATACGTTTCTCATTGTGCCACAGCGTGATCTGCGCTTTTTCACTGGTGTAGTTACCTTTGGCTTCCAGGTCGAGACGCTCAAAACGGAAAATGTAACCCGCCAGTTCAACCTGCTGCCCAGGGCTCAGGTTCAGGCTTATCTCCTGACGGCTACCGCTGGAAAAGACGATCCCCGCCGCAAACATCAGCACCCCGGCATGCGCCAGCAGTGCCGGAAGCTGGATGCGGAAAGACACGTTGCGGCTTCTGACCGTTGCCAGCACGATAACCAGCAGCATCAGCAGGCCAAAAGGCAGCGTAGCGCGGTTAAAGTACGGTGCGCCTACGGAGAGCCGTCCCCAGCCGAACAGCCCGTAAATCATCGGGTAGAGCGTGCCAATCAACACAATCAGCAGCACCGCACTAAAGAGCAGCAGCGCAACCAGAATCAGCATCTCGCGTGACCAACCGCCAAAACGCGCATTCTGCCGGACTTGCTGGCCCCGCCAGGCGTACAGCCCGAGCGACGCCAGACTCAACACGGTAAACAGCGCAAACAGCGGCGCGGCGCGGACGTTATCCAGCGCGAAAGCATGCACCGAAACGAGAATGCCGGAACGCACAATCAGCGTCCCCAGCAGCGATAAAATCAGCGTGACGATCGCCAGTAGCAGCGACCAGTGGCGGAAGATACCGCGCTGGCGCGTGATATACAGGCTATGCAGCAGCGCGCTGGCGGAAAGCCAGGGTAATAAGGAGGCATTTTCAACCGGGTCCCAGAACCACCAGCCGCCCCAGCCCAGCTCGCAATAGGCCCACCAGGAGCCGAGGATAATTCCCAGCGTCAGCGCGCACCAGCCGGGCAGCGCCCAGCGCCAGCACACCCAGGCGCTCTGCGCATTAAAGTCACCACGTAGCAGCGAGGCCAGCGCCACGCCTGCCGCCACCATCAACCCACCGTAACCCAGATACAGCAGAGGTGGATGGAGGATTAACCCGAGATGTTGCAGCATCGGGTTAAGGTCGCGCCCTTCAATGGCTGGCGGGAAGATGCGCACGAACGGATCGGACCATACCACCACAAACAGCAGCAGCAGGGCCGTTATCATTGAAAGGACGCTGAGCGTCAGCGGAAACAGCGCGTCGGTATCACGCCGATAGCGTAAAGCGAACAGCGCGCTCCAGCCGGAAAGAAACAGCACCCACAGCAGCAGCGATCCTTCATGACCGCCCCACACCGCCGCCAGTTTTAATCCCCACGGCAGTAGACTGTAGCTGTGCTGAGCAACGTAGACCACCGAAAAATCGCTGGTCAAAAAGCAGAATACCAGAATGGCAAAAGCCAGCAGTAGCAGGGTAAATTGCGCCCACACGCCCACCGTTGCAAGGCGCATCACCCCTTGCCAGCGCTGGCGGACACCCACCAACACGGCAAGCGGGGTCAACACGTTGACCCCAAGGCTTAATAACAGCGCCAGAAAACCGGCTTCAGGAAGGAGAACGTCCAGATATCACCTTACGCAACAGTTAGCTGACCCGCATAGAGTATAAAAAAACGCAGCAGCAGTACGCCGGTCAGGCTGGCGCCGCACACTGCCAGCACGCCATGAAACGTCGAACTGCGGTTGGCCCAGGGTTTTAGCAGCATCGGCAGTATCAGCCCAAGCCCAGCCACGCCAAGCCAGAACCACCAGGTCCAGAATCCGCCGCCCAGTGCCGCCGCCAGCGCGCGCATTTTGCCGTCATCGCCCAGCGCCAGACCGACGAAGAACGCCGCCAGCAGGAAGATCTCCAGCCATACCACCGGGACTTCCATGCGGTGCACAAAGTGCGCTTCGGTGCTGTGCGGGTTGCTACGATGGCGTAACGCCATGGCGATCAGCGCCACCGCGGCGCCGGAGGAGATCCCAGAGAACAGGAACAGCACCGGCAGAATCGGGTTATTCAGGAACGGGTAAGATTTCAGCGCCGACAGCAGGAAGCCGGTGTACGCCCCGAGCAGAACCGCCAGCACCAGCATTAACGTCTCAAGCGCACGATGGAAAGGCCCGATCAGCGTCAATACTTTCTGCACGATACCTAACCGCGGCAGCCAGCGCTGTTGCAGGGCAATCACCTCTTTTTCAAAGATTTTTGCCAGCCACAGCACTAACACCACCATGTACAACTGGAACAGCATGACCCCCATTGACATCACCGAAGTGAAGCTGTAGTGGAACATCAGTTTCCAGAAAGTCCATGGACGCGTCAGGTGGAACACCAGAATTAACAGACCGAAGATAATCGCCCCCGGTCCTAACACCAGAGTAGTGCGCAGCAGCGTGCTGTCCGAACCGCCCGCCTCCGGATGGAAGCGACGCAGCAGAATCGCCAGCGTGACCAGTCCGGCAGAGATACCTATCAGGAACAGATAGATGGCAATGGGCCAGTCCCACACCAATGATTCAAAATGAAATGCAGAAGCGGATGTCATTGGCTCACCTCCCCAAATTTAAAGGGAACGCGGTAGACCTTCGGTTTTGTACCCAACGCCAGCTTGTAACGGTAGGTCGTTTTCTGCTGCAACAAACGGGAGATATCGCTGTTGGGATCGTCCAGATTACCAAACGTCAGCGCCTTCGTCGGACATGACTCAACGCAGGCGGGCTGTTTGCCCGCTTTCAGGTTGGTTTTCCGGCAGAAATCGCATTTATCCGCCGTTTTGCTCACCGGATGGATAAAGCGCACGCGATAAGGACACGCGGCGATGCAGTACTGGCAGCCAACACAAAGGTCCGGGTTCACATCCACAATGCCGCTGGCGGCATCGCGATACGATGCCCCCGTCGGGCAGACGTCAACGCAGGGAGCGTGGTCGCAGTGCTGGCACGAGTGACGGAAGAAGCGATACTTCACATCAGGAAACGTACCCTGTGGCTCACTGCGAATAATCGTCAGACGCGATACGCCTTCCGGCACGTTGTTGACTTCGCGACAAGCATCCATACAGGCCGTACAGCCGATGCATAATGACTCATCATGTACCATACCGTAACGCACGCCGTTGATGTTCAGCGTCTTCGCCACAACGCGCCCCGCCGTCCCGCTCACTGCCACCAGCGCGCCGACGCCGGTGATAAACTGGCGACGAGAGCAACTCATGGATGCTCCTTAAGCAACGGAATCGACGCCGGGTTAAAGTTCGGATTGTTACGCTGATCGCTGTGGCAATCGACGCAAATCTTGATCCGTCCTTTATCGCTCAGCGTTTGCATCGTGTCTTGCTTCGGATGCAGTGAGTGACAGCTGGCACACGCCACTTTGGTTACGTGGACATCGTGCGGCCAGAACGCTTTTTGCAGCTGCTCAGGCAGGTGACAGGACATACAGACGCTGTTCTGCTGCTCCACGTTGTACATCGGCTCATTAAAGCGCATCACATCTTTCACCCCTTCACGGTGATTCGGTGACGGCTGGCCGTGACAGTTGGTGCAGGTGACCGGCAGTTTGTTATTCGGGTTGATGACTTCCGCATGCTTACCATGCATGCCTTCGGTATCCGGCTTGTGACAGTCCAGACAAGCGGCATCCGGATTACGCTGTTGGGTAACCGTCCAGCGTTGATCCGACTCCTGCGGCGTTGGCGTGGCAGTGATTCCACTCAGGCTCCATAACAAGCCTGACGCCAGCACCCCAGCAGTTAATAACGAACGTAATACGCTCATATTCACTCCGTTGAGTTATCCGCCCCTTGCGGGGCGAAATGGGGTTATTGGCTTAACAGACCGTTTTTACGCGCCTGATCTTCCCACTGCGGAATCACCGTTTTGATGAAGTCCTGCTTCTCAGCATTGATTTGCTGCATGTTCAGACCAATCGCCGCCTGGGCTTTCTCTTTGGTCGAGATATCCGGCAACGGAATTTCATGCGTGATGCCTTTGGTCGCCAGCAGACGGACCAGTTTGGTACGCGCGTCAGCGGCTTTATCCATTGCGCTACCCAGCATCCGCAGACCTTCTTCCGGGGCGTGCATATGAATGCCGTGTGAGGCGATAGACAGGTCCCAGCGCCATTGTGCGTGACGGATATCTTCCAGAATCGGCTTCATTTCCGCTTCAGTCGCGCCCGCATCCCATGCGGCTTTCGCTTCGAAGTGCGCACGAACCAGCTGATCTTCAACCTTGATTTTCAGGTCATGAATGGCCTGTTTACGCTCGGCGACCACTTTTTGCAGGGACGCTTTGTCCTGGGTGTGGCAGTTCGCGCAGGTCTGAGGGAAGTTATCGAACGGATTACCAATCTTATGGTCGGTGTAGATCTTGCCTTCCGCGTTTTGCACTTTCGGCATGTGGCAGTCGATACAGGTCACGTTGTTCTTGCCGTGAATGCCCGCGCTCCAGGTTTCATACTCCGGGTGCTGCGCTTTCAGCATCGGCGTTTTAGACAGGGAGTTGGTCCAGTCAGAGAAAGCAATGTTGTCGTAGTATTTCTCCATGTTCTCGACTTTCATGCCGTCGTCCCACGGGAACTTAACGGCTTTGTTTTTACCGTCGAAGTAGTATTCCACGTGACACTGGCCGCAGACCATGGATTGCTGGTCAAAGCGACCGGCTTTCTCAAACGGTTTACCGATGGCTTCCATCGCGCGTTCTGCATAAGGACGCGACAGAGTCAGTTCTGGCTTGCCTTTGGCGAAGTCTGGTGACGCGGTATTATGGCAATCCGCACAACCGAGGTTGTTAACAATTTCCGGACCGCCGCGCGCCCATTTACCGTGGAAGTAGCCATCTTCACCGTCTTTCTGGATAAGACGCGCTACGTCCGGGCTTTTACAGCTCCAGCAGGCCATCGGCAACGGACCATCTTCTGCCGTTTTTGGTGCGCCGGTACGTAAGGTTTCACGGACATCGGTCACGGCATACGCGTGTCCCCGCGGTTTGTTGTAATCGCGCGAGAATGGGTATCCCGCCCACAGGATCACCAGACGCGGATCTTCTGCCAGTGCATCTTCACGGGCTGATTGCTCAGACGTGGCTTTCCAGGAGAGATATTGATCGGGATGCTGAGGTGCGAAGGTTTCATTCTTCGCTTCAACGGTGACGGTTTTTGCAGGTACAGAAGTTTGTTCAGCGTGAACAGCAGAAATAAATAATAAAGGTAATAACAGGCTGAAGAAACGGCGTACGCGTGATTTTATCCTTGCCATAGGGGTCTCATCCAGATGACGCCATTATCTGCAATGGCGGTTCTTTTATTGTTTTCCACAACAGCAACCACACGAATACTGTCATGACATTGCTCCACCCTATTTGTAACAAGAAACCACACTGAAAATGTTGTTTTTAATCAATTGTAAGTGTATGTAAAATACCACTTTAGAGTTATAACACCCCTCTAACCTCTCACTCTTTTGTCTAATTCAGAGACAGATCACCTTTTCAACAATCCTTTAGATAACTGCATGTTATCGCGAGATTTGATCAATTTTTGCTAGTTCCCTTCAAAATTCAGTTTGTCGCTAATTTGCACAATTCGTTTATTGCGTGATCTGCCGCGCAAATACTAAACAAAACTCTCAAAGCCCCTACATTTAACGTTTATGAGACATATTATTAACATCCTACAAGGAGAACAAAAGCCATGAGCCAAATACATAAACACGCTATTCCCGCAAACATTGCGGATCGTTGCCTGATAAATCCGGAGCAGTACGCAGAGAAATACCAGCAATCCGTTAACGAACCCGACACATTTTGGGGCGAGCAGGGAAAGATTCTTGATTGGATCAAGCCGTACAGCCAGGTGAAGAACACCTCCTTCGCACCAGGCAACGTGTCTATTAAATGGTACGAAGACGGCACCCTGAACCTGGCCGCAAACTGCCTTGACCGCCATCTGCAGGCAAACGGCGATCGTACCGCCATTATCTGGGAGGGCGATGACGCTACCCAAAGCAAAAACATTACCTATCGCGAGTTGCATCGCGATGTCTGCCGTTTCGCCAATACGCTACTGGATTTAGGCATTAAAAAAGGTGACGTGGTGGCCATTTATATGCCGATGGTGCCAGAGGCTGCGGTTGCCATGCTGGCCTGTGCCCGCATAGGGGCCGTGCATTCTGTCATCTTCGGCGGTTTCTCACCGGAAGCCGTCGCCGGACGTATCATCGACTCTAATTCACGCCTGGTGATCACCGCCGATGAAGGCGTACGCGCCGGACGCGCTATCCCGTTGAAAAAGAACGTCGATGATGCGCTGAAAAACCCGAACGTGAAAACCGTTGAACATGTGGTCGTCCTCAAACGTACCGGTGGTAAAACGGAGTGGCAGGAAGGCCGTGACCTGTGGTGGTCCGATCTTATCGAGAAAGCCAGCTCAGAACACCAACCGGAAGAGATGAACGCGGAAGATCCGCTGTTTATCCTGTATACCTCCGGTTCAACCGGCAAGCCGAAAGGCGTGCTGCACACCACCGGCGGGTATCTGGTCTACGCTGCAACCACCTTTAAGTACGTGTTTGATTATCATCAGGGCGATATCTATTGGTGTACCGCTGACGTGGGTTGGGTAACCGGACACAGCTACCTGCTGTACGGCCCGCTGGCCTGCGGCGCAACCACGCTGATGTTTGAAGGTGTGCCAAACTGGCCAACGCCTGCGCGTATGTCGCAGGTTGTGGACAAGCACCAGGTCAATATTCTGTATACCGCACCGACCGCCATTCGCGCACTGATGGCAGAAGGCGACAAAGCGATTGAAGGTACTGACCGTTCGTCGCTGCGTATCCTGGGTTCCGTTGGCGAGCCGATCAACCCGGAAGCGTGGGAGTGGTACTGGAAGAAGATCGGCAACGAAAAATGCCCGGTCGTCGATACCTGGTGGCAGACCGAAACTGGGGGATTCATGATCACCCCACTGCCGGGCGCTACCGAGCTGAAAGCCGGTTCTGCAACCCGTCCGTTCTTTGGCGTACAGCCTGCGATTGTCGATAACGAAGGTAATCCGCTGGAAGGCGCGACGGAAGGTAACCTGGTGATTACCGACTCGTGGCCAGGCCAGGCGAGAACCCTGTTTGGCGATCATGAACGCTTTGAGCAAACCTACTTCTCTACCTTCAAGAATATGTACTTCAGCGGTGACGGCGCGCGCCGTGACGAAGATGGCTATTACTGGATCACCGGACGAGTGGACGATGTGCTGAACGTCTCCGGCCACCGTCTGGGAACGGCTGAAATCGAATCAGCGCTGGTGTCGCATCCGAAGATTGCTGAAGCCGCAGTGGTCGGTATCCCGCATAACATTAAAGGTCAGGCGATCTACGCCTACGTCACGCTGAATCACGGCGAAGAACCGTCACCTGAGTTGTACGCCGAGGTTCGCAACTGGGTGCGTAAAGAAATTGGCCCGCTGGCAACGCCAGACGTGCTGCACTGGACCGACTCACTGCCGAAAACCCGCTCCGGCAAAATCATGCGCCGCATTCTGCGTAAAATCGCGGCGGGCGATACCAGCAATCTGGGCGATACCTCGACCCTCGCCGATCCTGGCGTAGTTGAGAAACTGCTCGAAGAGAAGCAGGCCATCGCGATGCCATCATAACAAAGTCCTGAAAATGCCGGATGGCGACGCGAAAGCGTCTTATCCGGCCTACAAATCTGACCCTACCCTCTCTTCACCGGGAGGGAAATATAAAAAACCTCCCCCAAAGGATTTCGCGTTGCAGGACTGCGACAGCAGCCAGGTCATGCCTGCTGCGCGAAAGACGAAGGGGACCTCTGGAGAGCTCTGTGATGAATGACCAAATTTATCAGCGGATAGAAGACAGTGCGCGTTTCAGGGAGTTAGTGGAAAAACGGCAACGGTTTGCCACCATTCTGTCCATCATCATGCTGGCAGTTTATATCGGCTTTATTTTATTGATTGCCTTTGCGCCGGGCTGGCTGGGTACTCCGCTACACGCGGGAACCAGCGTCACCCGCGGTATTCCGATTGGGGTCGGTGTGATCCTTATCTCCTTCATCCTGACCGGGATCTACATCTGGCGGGCAAACGGTGAATTCGATCGCCTGAACAATGCGGTTCTGCACGAGGTTAAAGCATCATGAAGAGAGTCCTGACGGCGCTTGCCGCCACGCTGCCCTTCGCCGCAAACGCGGCGGATGCTATTAGCGGTGCAGTCCAGCGCCAGCCAACCAACTGGCAGGCGATTATCATGTTCCTGATTTTCGTCATCTTTACGCTCGGCATTACCTACTGGGCGTCAAAGCGCGTACGTTCGCGTAATGACTACTACACCGCTGGCGGTAACATCACCGGTTTCCAGAACGGGCTGGCGATTGCGGGCGACTATATGTCGGCGGCATCGTTCCTCGGGATTTCCGCGCTGGTGTTTACCTCGGGTTATGACGGGCTGATCTATTCCCTCGGCTTCCTGGTTGGCTGGCCAATTATCCTGTTTCTGATTGCTGAGCGTTTGCGTAACCTGGGTCGTTACACCTTTGCCGACGTTGCGTCTTATCGTCTGAAGCAAGGGCCAATCCGTATTCTGTCCGCCTGTGGTTCCCTGGTGGTGGTTGCGCTGTACCTGATCGCGCAGATGGTTGGTGCAGGTAAGCTGATTGAGCTGCTGTTTGGTCTGAACTATCACATCGCTGTCGTACTGGTTGGCGTGCTGATGATGATGTACGTTTTGTTTGGCGGCATGTTGGCGACCACCTGGGTACAGATCATCAAAGCCGTACTGTTGCTGTTCGGTGCCAGCTTCATGGCCTTTATGGTGATGAAACACGTCGGCTTTAGCTTCAATAATCTGTTCACCGAAGCGATGGCGGTACACCCGAAAGGCTCAGCCATTATGAGCCCGGGCGGGTTGGTAAAAGACCCAATCTCCGCACTGTCGTTGGGTCTCGGCCTGATGTTTGGTACGGCAGGCTTGCCGCACATCCTGATGCGCTTCTTCACGGTTAGCGATGCCCGTGAAGCACGTAAGAGCGTGTTCTACGCCACCGGTTTTATGGGTTATTTCTACATCCTGACCTTTATCATCGGCTTTGGCGCAATCATGCTGGTAGGTGCTAATCCGGCGTACAAAGATGCTGCGGGCGCGCTGATTGGCGGTAATAACATGGCGGCGGTTCACCTGGCGAATGCGGTAGGCGGTAACCTGTTCCTCGGCTTCATCTCAGCAGTGGCCTTTGCCACCATCCTGGCGGTGGTTGCCGGCCTGACGTTGGCGGGCGCATCGGCGGTTTCTCACGACCTGTACGCCAACGTATTCCGTAAAGGCGCAACTGAACGTGAAGAGCTGCGAGTCTCGAAGATTACCGTACTGGTGCTGGGCGTGATTGCTATTCTGCTCGGCGTGCTGTTTGAGAACCAGAACATCGCCTTCATGGTGGGCCTGGCGTTTGCTATCGCGGCCAGCTGCAACTTCCCTATCATTCTGCTCTCCATGTACTGGTCAAAACTGACCACGCGTGGCGCAATGTTGGGTGGCTGGTTAGGCCTGCTGACGGCGGTTGTGCTGATGGTGCTTGGCCCAACGATTTGGGTCCAGATCCTCGGACACGAAAAAGCCATTTTCCCGTATGAGTATCCGGCGCTGTTCTCCATCAGCGTAGCATTCCTCGGGATCTGGTTCTTCTCAGCCACCGACAACTCAGAAGAAGGCAACCGCGAACGCGAGCAGTTCCGTGCTCAGTTCATCCGTTCCCAGACCGGGTACGGCGTAGAACAAGGTCGCGCGCACTAACTTCCCTTCTCCTCCGGCTTTCGGGCCGGAGGATTACATCCTTTCTCAGAACATCAGCTTCGCCACCAGTGGTGCCACCAGCACCATCACCACGCCGGAAAGCATCATCACCAGGCTGGCAACGACCCCTTCCTGCTGACCGAGCTCATAAGAGCGTGCCGTGCCTGCGCCGTGCGATGCTGCGCCAAATCCTGCGCCTTTCGCCATCCCTTCACGAATAGAAAGCCGTAAAAACAGCACATCGCCGACCGCCATACCAAATACACCGGTCACCACCACGAACAATGCCACCAGGTCCGGCTGCCCGCCCAACGGTTCTGCCGCCGCCAGCGCAAACGGTGTGGTGACGGAGCGCACCGCCAGACTGCGTTGGATCTCATCAGGCAACATAAACAGGCGCGCCAGCCATACGGAACTGGTGACGGCCACCAGCGTTGCCGTTACCACGCCCGCCGTCAGCGACATCCAGTGACGCTTAATCACGGCAAGGTTGTCATACACCGGAACGGCAAAGGCGATGGTAGCCGGGCCTAACAGCCACAGCAACCAGTGCGATTCACCAATATAGTTTTGCCAGGAGATATGGCCGAAAACCAGCATCAGCACCAGCAGGGCCGGGGTGAGAACTAATGGCATCAGGGGTAATTTACGAAAACGGCGATACAGACGCTTATTGGCAAAGTAGATACCCAGCGTAATCACCAGACACAATACGCTTAACTGGAAATTACTCACGGTTTAGCCTGCGCATTTCATAGCGATACACTTTATCCACGACCCACGCCGTTGCGCCGAGCACCATCAGCGTACTGATCGCAATCACGGCAAATATACGCCAGCCATCAACCAGCAACAGCTGCGTGTAATTCACAACGGCGACCACCGCCGGGACAAAAAACAGAAGCATTTCAGCCAGTAACCAGCGAGCACCTGCGCGAATCCAGTTCAGCGGGATAACTCGACAGACAATTAACGCCAGCATCAGCACCATCCCTACCAGGTTGGCAGGAAGCGGCAGATGCAGCCAGGAGACAAGATATTGAGCAAATACAAAGAGACCTGCATACAACAGAACCTGAACGGGGATCTGGAGTCGATGAATAACGGCAGGCGTCACGCGGCTTATCGCCACAGCCATGAGGGTATGTCCTTAAAAAATAGAGAGCGCCAGTATAGAGAGCCCCCGTCCAGGACTGAAATGAATTAAACTCATTGCAGGCATAGTCTTAAGGAATAATCATGGATATCAGAACGCTGAGATATTTTGTTGAGGTGGTTCGTCAGCAGAGCTTTACCCGCGCAGCGGAGAAGCTTTTTGTCACCCAGCCCACCATCAGCAAGATGTTGAAGAACCTTGAAGACGAGCTTAACTGCACGCTGTTAATCCGCGACGGTCGGCGACTGCTGTTAACCGACACCGGGCAGGTCGTTTTCGAACGCGGCCTGGCGATCCTTGCCGAGTTTCGCCAGCTTGAAGCAGAACTCAGTGACATTAATCACCTCAACAAGGGCGTGCTGCGCCTCGGTATCCCGCCCATGGTGGGGATGTTGATGGCCGGGCCGATCGGCCTGTTTCGCCAGCGCTATCCCGGCGTGGAGCTGAAGGTCTCTGAATTTGGCGGCTTAACCGTTCAGCAGGCGGTAATGAACGGTGACCTGGATGTCGCGATGACCGCGCTGCCGGTTGAAGAAGAGAGCGGTCTGGCAACCCTGCCGCTTTTTAGCCATCCACTTTGCGTGTTGGTTCCTCGCTCCGGTCAGTGGACAACGTGCGAATCCATTCCCCCTGAGGCGCTGGCGGAACATCCGCTGCTTATCTACAACGAAGATTTCGCGTTGAGCCGCCAATTGCTTGAGCTGTTTAGCCAACACAACGTCAAGCCCCGCATAGCGGTGCGCAGCGGGCAGTGGGATTTTCTGGCGGCAATGGTACAAGCCGGAGTCGGGATTGCCATTTTACCAGAGCCGATTTGCCAGCGACTGGATAAGCAAACGTTGCGCTGGATCCCTCTGGAGAGTGACTTACGCTGGCAGTTGGGCATGATTTGGCGCGAAGGCGTTTATCTGTCGCACAGCGCCCAGGCGTGGCTCAAATGCTGTGAAGGGTTTTGGCTACCGCAAGCGTCGTAAAATGCCGGATGCGGCCTACATCGGTATGCTGGTCTTGTAGGCCTGATAAGCGTAGCGCATCAGGCACACCCGTCGCCGGATGCGGCTAACGCCTTATCCGGCCTACATCGGTATGCCGGTCTTGTAGGCCGCATCAGGCACTACCGTTTACTGATTCTCGATCAACAGCGCTTCCAGCAAATCCAGGTCGTGCAGTAATTTTTGCAGCGTTTCATTGCTGATTTCACGCGTGGCGCGCAGGTGATAAAGCTCCGCGCGTTCTGAACGTAGCGCTGCCAGGCGGAAACGCCGTTCGAGGTTTTCTTCCTGCATCGAGCTTTCCACATCGTTGCGCCCGTCGGCGCGTCGGCGCAGGTTACCAATCACGCGTGAACTCACCTCGGTGAGCAACTGGTTATCGATGTTCTCTTCGGTGTCCGCGGCCAGTCGCTCCTCCATTTTCTGGATCGCGACAATCGCCACTTCTGCCGTGGCAGCGCGGGCAATACGTTCCTCCTTCTGCTGCTGCGAGTGGTCTGCCACTTCCAGATGTTGTAGCAGAATCGGCAGCATCACCACGCCAACAAACAGCGAAAACAGGATCACGCCTGCGGCAAGGAAGATCAGCTCATATCGCGCCGGGAAGCCGCTACCGTCTGGTAACAACAGTGGAATGGAGAGCACACCAGCAAGAGTAATTGCCCCGCGTACACCGGCAAAAGAGGCGATCATGATTTCACGCGTCGTCCAGGATCCAAACTCCATCGGTTTTTTCTTCAGGAAGCGCAGACTGAACTTTTTCATGGTCCACAGCCAGCCAAAACGTACCAGCATTAGCGCCACGTAAATCAGCACGACATCGGTAAACAGCATCCAGATTTCAACATTCGGATCGGCCTCGGCCGCCGCCAAAGAAGACTCCAGAATTCCCGGTAACTGTAGCCCTAACAGCAAGAAGACCATGCCGTTAAATACAAACTCCAGCATCGCCCAGGTACTGTTAGCACGTAAACGCATCGCCAGCGGCGCGCGGCGCATCACCCCGGAACGGGTGATCGTCATCCCGGCAGCGACCGCCGCGAGGATACCGGAAACGCCGATATGTTCCGCAATCAGGTAAGACGCAAACGGCAGCAGGAACAGCAGGACGATTTGCGTTGCCGGCTCGTCACCGCCCCAGCGGCTGAGGAAGCGCAGGGAGCGGCCGTACAGCCAACTGACGACAAAACCAGCCAGGATGCCGCCAATCGCCACTTTGAAGAACTCAAGCGTTGCGCCACCAACGGTGAATACCATCGTGCCCATCGCCACGGCGACGGCAAACTTCAGAGAGACCAGACCGGAGGCGTCGTTCATCAACGCTTCGCCCTGCAGGATACCCATGATTTTCTTCGGTATACGTCCCTCTCCCACAATGCCGGAAAGTGCGACAGCATCGGTTGGCGATAGCACAGCAGCCAGCGCAAAGGCTGGGATGAGAGGGATCCCCGGCACTAGCCAGTAAATCATAAAGCCAATGCCGACCACCGTGACCAGTACCAGCGCCAGCGCCAGGCCGAAAATCTCTCGCCCGTGCTCGAGAAACTCACGCGTTGGCGTCTTCCAGCCATCGGCAAAGAGCAGCGGCGGGATGAACAGAACCAGGAACAGCTCAGGATCGAATTCCACATGCAAACCAAACGTCGGCCACGCCAGCAAGGCGCCGATGGCGATCTGCATAAGGGGTAAAGGAAGTTGGAAGGGCAATACGCGAGTAAATACCCCCGACAGCGAGACCACAAGGGTCATGATGAGTATGGTGAAAAAGATTTCCATGCGTTCCCTGTTTGCGATGTTTCTTATGATTGCTAATGAGAGGCGTCGTGCCTCAATTCTATCTAATTGAGAGTAACGCAAAAGACAACGAGTGTGTTCTGAAAATGAAAACGGGCGGCCAAAGCCACCCGTTTTTAGGATCGTCAGGAAATCAGAATCAGATAGCCCAACCGCCGGCGTAGAAGGCCACCAGCGCGATGGCGATCACCACGGTGCCGATGTTCAGTTTGCGCCATTCACCAGAAACGATGCGGCCAATTACCAGGGTAGCAAAGCCAATCATGATGCCGGTAACGATGTTACAGGTCAGCACGATAAATACGGCCGTAACCAGTCCTGCCATCGCGTCGACAAAGTCAGCAAAGTCGATTTTCGCGACGTTGCTCAGCATCAACAGGCCCACATACATCAGCGCAGGTGCCGTTGCGTACACAGGTACAAGATAAGAGAGCGGAGAGAGGAACAGAATCAGCAGGAACAGTACGCCAACGGTGATCGCTGTCAGGCCGGTTTTACCGCCTGCCGCCGTACCCGCTGCGGATTCAATGTAAACCGCCGCCGGAGCTGCACCCACCAGACCAGAGAACACGCTGCTCAGGGAGTCAGTGGTCAGCGCTTTGCCACCGTCGATAATCTGTCCGTCTTTATCCAGCAGATTCGCCTGTCCGGCTACCGCGCGGATGGTTCCGGTTGCATCGAAGACAGCGGTCATGACCAGCGCCAGCACGCTCGGCAGGACAATCGGGTTCAGTGCCCCCATGATATCCAGGCTGCCGATCAACGAGTTGCCGTTTTCATCACTCAGAGACGGCATAGCAAAAATGCCGGAGAAATGCACGGCCGGGTCGAAAATCAGACCAACCACGGAAATACCGATAATGGTCAGCAGAATGCCACCCGGTACTTTCAGTTTTTCGAGGCCAATAATCACCGCCAGACCAATCAACGACATAATGACCGGGAAGGTATCGAAGTCACCCAGCGCAACCGGCAGGCCGTCCAGCGGGTTCTTAATCACCAGGCCAACACCGTTTGCCGCAATCAGCAGCAGGAACAGGCCGATACCAATCCCCGTGCCATGCGCAACGCCCTGCGGCAGATTGCGCAGGATCCAGCTACGGATACCGGTCGCGGAAATGATGGTAAACAGGACACCCATCAGGAACACCGCACCCAGCGCAACGGGCACGCTAATATGTTGGCCCAGCACCAGACTGAATGCGGTAAATGCGGTCAGAGAAATGGCGCAACCAATTGCCAGCGGCAGGTTTGCCCACAGGCCCATCACGATTGAACCGACGCCTGCGACCAGACAGGTCGCCACAAATACAGCAGCAGGCGGGAACCCGGCTTTACCCAGCATCCCCGGAACCACGATAACGGAGTAGACCATGGCCAGGAAGGTCGTTAATCCGGCAACGACTTCCTGACGAACGGTACTGCCGCGGAGCGAAATTTTAAACCAGGCGTCGAGTGAACCGCCGGTACGCGCTGAAGGCGTAGACATAGAAAACATCCCCTGAGAGTTTATTTTTTCGTCATTATGCGTGCTGGACAATCCACTGCCTGCTAAACGTTTTCTCCATGTGCCAGGTTTGCGTCAATAGGGGTGTCGCAAAAAAGCAAACGTTTAGCTCCGCGCATAAAAAACGGGTGGTAAAAAAAAGCAAACGATTATCCAGCGATCATACGCTGGTTTTCAACTGAACTTTGCCGCTTTTTACTCATTTCTTCTTATAACGCGCAAGAAATAACCAGTCGATGCGCAAACGTTATCGTCAATGCGCAATTTGGCAACAAATTTCGCGGAGTTATTACAACATCGGCGTGTTTATTTCGCGCAACTCGCGCAAGAAAACAGGTGAAGATGCATAAAATTTTTTGGCTAAAAAATCACCATTTCACTGGCAAATGGAGGGAGGTGGCTTACACTTACATTATCAACACAGGCCGGAACCTCCCCTAATGTGCTCGACTGAGGGGTGTTGATGTCGGGGGAAACCCTCCCGTGAACCAGCGGGATAGAGTGAAAGACAAAGACCGGAACCAAACTAAAGCGCCCTCTGTGGCGCTTTAGTTTTATGCCCTTCATACCCATCACATATTTTAAACCAATTAATCATCTTCCAGCAGCCGCGCTCCGGTCCCCTGCTCGCCAAGCTGATCGCCTGGGTTACGCAACGGGCAATCGCTGCGTGACAAGCATCCGCAACCAATACACCCATCCAGCTCATCACGTAGCGCCACCAAAGTATGAATGCGTCGGTCCAGTTCTTCACGCCATTGCGAAGAGAGCTGCTTCCACTCTTTGGCACTAAGCGAATGCCCCTCAGGTAATACACCTAACGCGTCACCGATCGTGGCCAGCGGGATCCCGATGCGTTGAGCAATCTTGATTATCGCGACGTAACGCAACACATCACGTTTGTATCGCCGCTGATTGCCGCTATTGCGCATGCTACTGATTAACCCTTTGCTTTCATAGAAATGCAGGGTCGATACCGCCACGCCGCTACGTTTGGCGACTTCACCTGGTGTGAGCAGCGCTTTTATCCGGGGTAATTTCTTTTCCATAAATCGCTTTACCTCAAGTTAACTTGAGGAATTATACTCGCCCACAGACAAAACGACGAATCGAATACTGAGAAAGAGGCAGCCCTATGTCCCATCAGCAGATTATTCAGACCCTTATTGAATGGATTGATGAACATATCGATCAACCGCTGAACATTGAGGCGGTGGCGAAAAAATCAGGTTACTCGAAGTGGTATTTACAAAGAATGTTCCGCACGGTGACGCGCCAGACCTTGGGTGACTACATCCGCCAGCGTCGACTTTTGCTGGCCGCCGTTGAACTACGGACAACTGAGCGACCTATTTTTGATATCGCGATGGATCTTGGTTATGTGTCGCAACAAACCTTCTCGCGTGTGTTTCGCCGCGAATTTGATCGTACTCCCAGCGACTACCGCCATCGTCTGTAAGATTATTGCCCGCTCTGCGTCAGTATGGCGGGCGACCGTTGTATCCAGTGCATGAACTCCTGCGGCGGCAGCGCCTTCGCAAAATACCAGCCCTGACAATACTGTACGCCGCGTTCAAGCAGCCATTCGATTTGCTCCTTCGTTTCCACCCCTTCCGCAATCGTCTTCAGGTGTAAGCTTTGTGCCATCTCAATAATATGTTCGGCAATCAAGTGACTGGTGCTATTAGTGGACAACGTGCTAATAAACGATTTGTCGATCTTCAGGATATCGACATTCAGCGCTGACAAATTATGCAGATTGGAATATCCCGTGCCAAAATCATCAAATGCCACTTCATAACCCGCCTTGCGGAACGCCTGGATTACGGGGGTCATTTTATGTACATCTATGAACCCACGCTCGGTCACTTCGACTTTAATTTGCTGGGCCGCCACGGAGTACTCACGATTTTTGTCGTTAATCAGAGCAATCAATCGGGATGAATGAAAGTCAGAAGCGGAAAGGTTAATCGAGATAGAAAGCTGAGGATGCGCCGAAAGAAAATACCCCAAATCGTTGAACACCTCTTCAACGACATAATCCGTGATCCGCTCAATCATTCCCTCTTTTTCAGCCAGTGGAATAAACTCCGTCGGGCTCATCACCTCACCTTTACAGCCCGGCCAGCGCAGCAGAGCTTCAGCACCAACACATTGCCCATTCTTAATATCAATGATCGGCTGGTAATGCAGGCAAAGCTGACGTTTTTTGATCGCGCGTTTTAATAAGCGCCGGGGAGATAAGTATTCCTGGCGCGTGCGCCACCACATTAGCAGTATCAGGATGCTGCAGATAATCCCGAAGGGAATGGTTAATGCCGCCTCGTGATAGAAAATCTGACTTACGCGGTTGTCTGAGGTCGACACAATAATCGCAATTGGACGTTTTTCTGAATGCACGATGGTGTAGAAGCGATCGTCTTGTTGAAAGGTCGAGGCTTCACCGCGTATGAGCGGCGCGAATTGCGCAATATTCGCCGCTTCGCTGGCAGAGAAAAACGTATCTGTTACTGTGTCATACACGCCCCATGAGAGATCCGGATCATCTGACATGACTTCGCTGTAGGACAATGGATTGATGACTGCGACGTAGTTCCCGCGTTGCATGTACGTCATTCTGTAGCCAGCGAAAAAAGGGGTATCGCGGTAGTAATAGATGGAGATATCCGGCGTACGTTTATAATCGGCTGTCGGCATAATATAAGTAACAGGCGGCGCCATCGACGTAGAGCACAAAAAGTGATCGCCCTGCGCATAAATTAGCTCACTGATATATAAACGACCGCGAATAATATTTAGCATACTTTTCTGATGTGCCGGGGTACACATCTTACCCTGATACAACTGGGCCATATCACGCGCCAAATCAGCTTGTAGGATCACCAATTCTGTTTTATTTAACACCAGTTGAGCAAAAGAGCGGAGTTGGCTATGGGTTTCGGTCATCGCCCGGATGTGTGCAAACCATATCGCCAGCACCACGGGGAACAATACCACCATGAATGTTCCCAGGAACTTCAGCAGCTTGCGTCGCGCTCTGTGATTCATGTCAGCCCTATTTCCCTGTTTCGTATATGCCAGAACCCATCAAGGCAGGATGCTATAAACACCGACTGATTAAGTTGCATGAATCTATCAGTATTAGCAACAGACTTCTCTATGTAAAAGTCTGATAATAGTTGATGATGATATTATTTTTCCGTAAGGCAAACTTAAAGTCATGCTTATTTCATAACGTTATTATCCCCAAGGAGTAATTTTTTATGAGCATTATCCTGGCTGCGTTTAAGAAATTCATTAAAGTTTTTTAACGTTTAATTTAGGATAAATATAACAAGTAGATTAAATGCATGTTTAAAGCATGGTTATTTTTTATCAACCCTTCATTAAATAAAGCCACACATTTAGAGTGGTTTTAGCCCTACAAAAATAACGTCCAATAGTGGTGAACAAACGACCAGTTGTGATATATTTCACAAAAATCATGTAACAGAAACAATGTTTCATTCATGTTATTGCCCGTCGATAGCCAGAGTATCACACCCTCGGTGAACACCCCCGCGCTGTCCTGGGCATCCAGACTTTCTGAGGACGTTTTTCATGGCGACAATAACAACTGGCGTGGTTCTTCTGCGGTGGCAACTACTCAGCGCGGTGCTGATGTTTTTAGCCAGTACGCTCAATATCCGTTTTCGTAAATCAGATTATATTGGCCTGGCCGTCATTAGCAGCGGTTTGGGGCTGGTTTTTGCCTGCTGGTTTGCGACTGGATTGCTCGGCATAACCCTGGTGGATATGTCCGCTATCTGGAAGAACATTGAAACCGTGATGGTTGACGTGATGAGCCACACACCGCCAGATTGGCCGATGGTGTTGAACTGATAACAAAATTGCATATGGCTACCCCAGTCTTGAGGTAGCCATTATTTTCAGCGTAACACAGTGGGATTAGAACGGAATATCGTCGTCGAAATCCATCGGCGGCTCGTTAGACGGCGCAGCCGGAGCTGACTGTTGCGGACGAGACTGCGCGCCGCCGCTGAACTGGTTGCCACCCTGCGGCTGCTGAGGTTGACCCCAACCGCCCTGCTGCTGACCGCCACCTGCCGGAGCACCACCACCCTGACGACCACCCAGCATTTGCATGGTGCCGCCAACGTTAACCACAACTTCTGTGGTGTACTTTTCTACGCCGGACTGATCGGTCCATTTGCGGGTACGCAACTGACCTTCGATATAGACCTGAGAACCTTTACGCAGATATTCGCTGGCCACTTCCGCCAGTTTGCCAAACAGCACAACACGGTGCCATTCAGTCTGCTCTTTCATTTCACCGGTCGCTTTATCACGCCAGGATTCGGAAGTAGCCAGCGTAATGTTGGCAACTGCGCCACCATTCGGCATATAGCGTACTTCCGGGTCCTGGCCCAGATTACCGACGAGAATCACCTTGTTTACGCCTCTGCTGGCCATGATCGTGTCTCCTGAAAAACGTTACTGAATAAGTGTAAGCGCGGGATTGTAGCATTTCCAATAGCGCTTTTACTACGTTGCGAAGTTGATTCCAGTAAACAACCCCAGCCAGACATTGTTGCACAGACGTCTGCGTTTTGCATTCCAATACTGTATATCCATTCAGGTCAGGTTGTGTCATAATTAACCGTTTGTGATCGCCGGTAGCACCATGCAGCCAGGCAAAAAAGCGTTTAATCCGGGAAAGATGAATGGATAAGATCGAAGTTCGGGGCGCCCGCACCCATAATCTCAAAAACATCAACCTCGTCATCCCGCGCGACAAGCTGATTGTCGTCACCGGGCTTTCGGGCTCAGGCAAATCTTCGCTCGCTTTCGACACCTTATATGCCGAAGGGCAGCGTCGTTACGTTGAATCCCTTTCCGCGTACGCGCGTCAATTTCTGTCGCTGATGGAAAAACCGGACGTCGACCACATTGAGGGGCTCTCTCCTGCCATCTCAATTGAACAAAAATCGACGTCCCATAACCCGCGATCCACGGTAGGTACAATTACCGAAATTCACGACTATCTGCGTCTGCTGTTTGCCCGCGTTGGCGAGCCGCGCTGTCCGGATCACGACGTTCCCCTGGCAGCGCAGACCGTAAGCCAGATGGTGGATAACGTCCTGTCGCAGCCGGAAGGTAAGCGTCTGATGCTGCTGGCGCCGGTGATTAAAGAGCGTAAAGGCGAGCACACCAAAACGCTGGAAAACCTGGCAGGCCAGGGCTATATCCGCGCCCGTATCGACGGTGAAGTCTGTGACCTTTCCGATCCGCCCAAGCTTGAGCTGCAAAAGAAACATACCATTGAAGTGGTGATTGACCGCTTTAAAGTCCGTGACGATCTCACCCAGCGCCTGGCGGAATCCTTTGAAACCGCGCTGGAACTGTCCGGCGGTACGGCGGTCGTTGCCGATATGGACGACCCGAAAGCGGAGGAGCTGCTGTTCTCCGCCAACTTCGCCTGCCCTATCTGCGGCTATAGCATGCGCGAACTGGAACCGCGGCTGTTCTCGTTTAACAACCCGGCGGGCGCGTGTCCAACCTGTGACGGTCTCGGCGTGCAGCAATATTTCGATCCTGATCGGGTGATCCAAAACCCGGAACTGTCGCTGGCCGGTGGTGCTATCCGCGGTTGGGATCGCCGTAACTTCTATTACTTCCAGATGCTTAAGTCTCTGGCGGAACACTATAAATTCGACGTTGAAGCCCCGTGGGCCAGCCTGAACCCTGCCGTGCATAAAGTGGTACTGTACGGTTCCGGTAAAGAGAATATCGAATTTAAATACATGAACGATCGTGGTGATACGTCCGTACGTCGCCATCCGTTCGAAGGCGTATTGCACAATATGGAGCGCCGTTATAAAGAGACGGAATCCAGCGCAGTACGTGAAGAATTAGCCAAGTTCATCAGTAACCGACCTTGCGCCAGCTGTGAAGGGACGCGTTTACGCCGGGAAGCTCGTCACGTATTTGTTGAAAATACGCCGCTGCCTGCGATTTCTGACATGAGCATCGGTCATGCAATGGATTTCTTCAACAATCTGAAGCTTGCGGGTCAGCGGGCGAAGATTGCCGAGAAAATTCTTAAAGAGATTGGCGATCGTCTGAAGTTCCTGGTCAACGTCGGCCTCAACTACCTGACGCTATCGCGTTCGGCAGAAACACTCTCCGGCGGTGAGGCCCAGCGTATTCGTCTGGCAAGCCAGATCGGCGCGGGTCTGGTCGGTGTAATGTACGTGCTGGATGAGCCGTCTATTGGCCTGCACCAGCGCGATAACGAACGTCTGCTGGGTACGCTTATCCACCTGCGTAATCTGGGTAATACCGTTATTGTGGTCGAGCACGATGAAGACGCGATTCGCGCCGCTGACCACGTTATCGATATCGGCCCCGGTGCTGGCGTTCACGGCGGCCAGGTGGTTGCCGAAGGTACGCTGAAAGATATCATGGCGGTGCCTGAGTCGCTGACCGGCCAGTACATGAGCGGTAAGCGCAAGATTGAAGTGCCTAAACAGCGCGTGGCAGCCGATCCGGAAAAAGTGCTGAAGCTCACCGGCGCGCGCGGCAACAACCTGAAAGATGTCACCCTGACGCTGCCGGTTGGTTTATTTACCTGCATTACCGGGGTTTCCGGTTCGGGTAAATCGACGCTGATTAACGACACACTGTTCCCGATTGCACAGACGGCGCTAAACGGTGCGACGCTGGCTGAACCTGCGCCGTATCGCGACGTTCAAGGCCTGGAACATTTCGACAAAGTGATCGACATTGACCAAAGCCCGATTGGCCGTACGCCGCGCTCTAACCCGGCGACCTACACCGGTGTGTTTACGCCAGTGCGCGAACTGTTTGCCGGTGTCCCGGAGTCGCGTGCGCGCGGTTATACGCCGGGTCGTTTCAGCTTTAACGTTCGCGGCGGACGCTGTGAAGCCTGTCAGGGCGATGGCGTGATCAAAGTCGAAATGCACTTCCTGCCGGATATCTACGTGCCGTGCGATCAGTGCAAAGGCAAGCGCTATAATCGCGAAACGCTGGAAATTAAATACAAAGGCAAGACTATCCACGAAGTGCTGGATATGACGATTGAAGAAGCACGTGAGTTCTTCGATGCCGTTCCGGCGCTGGCACGTAAGCTGCAAACGCTGATGGACGTTGGCCTGACGTACATTCGACTGGGTCAGTCCGCTACCACGCTCTCGGGCGGTGAAGCACAGCGCGTGAAGCTGGCGCGCGAACTGTCCAAACGCGGTACCGGGCAAACGCTGTATATTCTCGATGAGCCGACCACCGGTCTGCATTTTGCGGATATTCAGCAACTGTTGGACGTGCTGCATCAACTCCGGGATCAGGGCAACACCATCGTAGTGATTGAGCACAATCTGGACGTGATTAAGACCGCAGACTGGATTGTCGATCTCGGTCCGGAAGGCGGCAGCGGCGGCGGCGAAATCCTTGTCTCCGGCACACCAGAAACGGTCGCTGAGTGTGAAGCCTCACACACGGCCCGCTTCCTCAAACCGCTGTTGTAATTACGCAACACTTGTCTGGCCTACAGAATATGCATGAAGCTTGTAGGCCGGATAAGGCGCTTGCGCCGCATCCGGCAACCGTTGTGCCTGATGGCACTGCGCTTATCAGCGCCTACGAAACTACAGACCAGGCATAAATCTTGTAGGCCGGATAAGGTGCTTGCGCCGCATCCGGCTACGGTTGTGCCTGATGGCACTGCGCTTATCAGCGCCTACGAAACTACAGAATATGCATAAAGCCTGTAGGCCGGATAAGGCGCTTGCGCCGCATCCGGCGAAACGGATCAGGGCTGCGTCAGTATCCGGCGTTTATCTTCCGGCAACGTGTTCACTGCCTGCTGATAAGAGGCGTCGACCAGATAATAAATCTGTGAATCCGGCAGCGAGCCGTCCAGATACACCGTACTCCAGTGCGCTTTATTGAGATGCCTGCTTGGCCGAACATCGCTATGCTGCTGGCGCAACAGTTCTGCCAGTTCAGGGCTGGTTTTCAGAGACACCGCCGGGCGTTCTTCCACCTCTTTTACCATGGCAAAAAGCACATCTTCGACTTTGATTTGCGTGGCCTTCCAGTCACTGTGAACGCTCTGCTCCGCGCCCGTTTTTGCCATGCAGTATTGCAGCAACTCCGAATTCGTCATCTTTATTCCCCTTACCAGCATATTGCCTCATGAGAACATCTTTTATTCAGTGTGCAGCAAGTCCGCAAAAGGTAAAAGCCAGCAATGTAAATTTGTTTAAAAAAACAGCAATCCGCAGCCAGCGTCCTCAATATTCCGAGTTGACGATCACCTCTTCACCAAACGCACCGGCCTGTGGCAGCGGCTTATAAGTGGAGTTAGAGGCGCGCAAAATGCGAATACCGCGAATACCCACGTCGCGAGCGGCAGTGATGTCATTATCGGAGTCACCGTAGAACATGCGGATATTTTTATCCTGCAGCCACTGCGTTTTGGTGTTCTGACCCGGCTTGTCGCCGGCAAAAATGACCGGATTCATATTACCAGCCGGGATGTGAAAGTTATCGGACAGCGTTTTCGACACGGTTTCCGTTTTCGTCTGGCTACGACCGGTTACGAAAAAAATGCTGTCGCCGCGACGCACGTGCATATCAATCAGTTGGCGCGCGACTTCTTTTGGAATACTGAACTCGTCCCAGCCATTGTTCATTTTTTCCCAGAAGGCCGGATTCTTCAGGTAATCCTCACTGTCCGGAGAATACGTTTTTTTACCGCGCCAGAAGCCTGGGCTGGAAAAGAGGACAGTGTCATCGATATCAAACCCGACGGCCATCGGCGGACGTCCGGTCAGGCTGTTTTCAATTTGTGCCACGGAGACCCAGTGAATGGGAGCCTGCTCAGCGAGCTTTGCAACGTTAGTGCCTGGATTGAGCTGAGAGGGAGAAGAAACGAGTGCCTGGGCTGGCTGATTTAGCGTGAACAATAAACAAACGGCACTCAGTGCCAACGTAAACTTGCGCATATTTTTCCCTAAGTAGTCAGTTAGTTATCATTTTTTTATTAACAACTGGTCAAAAAACTATCTGACCTTACCCCTTAGGGGGAGGGAAAGGAAGGATTTTCTCTGGTTTTGTCCTGGAAAAGGAGCACGATCACATTGGAAAACAGGCCTGATGGCGCAACGCTTATCAGGCCTGCAAAGTCGGTTACATGACGGCAGCAAATGCCTTCGCCACGCGCTGCACGTTACCGTGATTCAGCCCGGCCACGCACATACGACCGCTGGCGATCAGGTATACACCGAACTCATCGCGCAGACGATCAACCTGGGCTACGCTAAGCCCGGTATAGCTGAACATACCGCGCTGTTGCAGCAGGTAGTCAAAATTACGGCCTGGGATCTCCGCATTTAATACGTTAACCAGCTCCTGACGCATCGCCAGAATGCGAGTACGCATCTCTTCAACTTCCGCCAGCCAGCTGGCTTTCAGCACGTCATCACCCAGCACCGCGGCAACTACCTGCGCACCAAAGTTTGGCGGGCTGGAGTAGTTACGACGCACCGTCGCTTTTAGCTGCCCCAGCACGCGGCTAGCGGCTTCAGCGTCTTCACATACCACTGACAGTCCGCCGACACGCTCGCCGTATAAGGAGAAAATCTTCGAGAATGAGTTACTGACCAGAGCAGGCAATCCGGCGCTGGCAATGGCGCGAATCGCATAGGCATCGTCTTCCATTCCACCACCAAAGCCCTGGTAAGCAATGTCCAGGAACGGAATCAGATCGCGTGCTTTCAGGATCTCAATAACGCTATCCCACTGCGCAGGCGTTAAATCCGCCCCTGTCGGGTTATGGCAGCACGGATGTAGCAGCACGATGCTGCGCGCCGGTAGGGTATTCAGCGTTGCCAGCAGGTCGTTGAAACGCACACCGTTGGTCGTGTCGTCATACCATGGGTAAGTGCTTACTTCGAATCCGGCACCTTCAAAAATCGCGATATGGTTTTCCCAGGTCGGATCGCTGACCCACACGCCAGAATCAGGGAAATAACGTTTCAGGAAGTCTGCGCCAACCTTTAACGCACCGGAGCCGCCCAGCGTCTGAATGGTTGCGACGCGCTGCTGCTGGAGAACCGGATGTTCTGCGCCAAACAGCAGCGGCGCAATAGTATGGCGATACGTGTTCAGACCTTCCATCGGCAGATACAGCGAAGCGCCATGCGGTTTGGCATTGAGGCGGGCTTCCGCTTCTGCCACAGCTTTAAGCTGAGGAATAATGCCGTCTTCGTTGTAATACAGGCCGATGCTGAGATTCACTTTGTCGCTACGTGAATCTTCTTTGAAGCGCTCCATGAGCGATAAGATCGGGTCGCCGGCGTAGGCGTCAACTTTTTGAAACACGTGTGGTTCTCCGGGTTTACAGGCAGGGGTTAAGAACACAATAAACCGGAAGTGGGAGAAGATCGAGAGGATGTTGAGAGGAATATTGCCGGAAGGCGGCGTAACCACCTGTCCGGCACATCATGCTGCTAATCGATATACTTCATCGCTACCCTTGAGGTCAGGCGCGTAATAAGTTCGTAAGCACTTACTTTCGTCATTTCAGCAATGCGTTCAACGGGCAAGCCCTCGCCCCACAGAATCACCGAATCGCCGGCTTTATCCTGCGCTTCGGGGCCTAAATCGACGCAGATCATATCCATCGCGACGCGACCGACGATCGGCACTTCACGGCCATTGACCAGTACCGGCGTCCCCGAAGGCGCTGCGCGCGGGTAACCATCTCCATAGCCCATCGCTACCACGCCAAGACGCGTGTCGCGCTCACTCAGCCAGGTTCCACCATAACCAACCGGCTCCCCCGCTTTGTGCTCGCGCACCGCAATCAGGCTTGAGGTCAGCGACATTACCGGCTGGCAGCCAAAATCAGCGCCGATGGAGTGATTTTCCAGTGGCGATACGCCATACAGAATCAGCCCCGGACGCGCCCAGTCGAAGTGAGACTGCGGCCACAGCAAAATACCACCCGACGCGGCAATCGAACGCTGCCCCGGTTTGCCTTCACAAAAACTGTTGAAGATATCGAGCTGTTTTTCGGTCGCGCCACACTCAGGCTCGTCCGCGCGAGCAAAGTGGCTGACGATATTGACCGGTTGGCGCACGTTTTCACACTGTGTTAAGCGCTGATAAAACGCCTCGGCCTGCTCAGGGCGTACGCCCAGGCGGTGCATACCGGTGTCGAGCTTCATCCAGACGGTAACGGGTTCAGCCAGTTTAGCGGCTTCCAGGGCTTCGAGCTGCTCCTGGTTGTGGACGGCAGTATGCAGACGCTGCGCGGAAATAGTCGGCAGATCGGAGGCATCAAAAAAACCCTCCAGCAGCAGGATGGGCTGCGTGATCCCTCCCGCTCGCAAGCGCAGGGCTTCTTCAAGACGAGCGACACCAAAAGCGTCCGCATCGGGGAGCGTTCGCGCGGTCTCTAACAGACCATGGCCGTAGGCGTTCGCTTTCACGACCGCAACCAGTTTGCTGGCTGGAGCCAGTTCACGCAGACGTTGCAGGTTGTGTCGCAGAGCGCGGCGGTTAATGACTACAGTTGCCGCTTGCATTTGTATTCCTTTATAAAAGAATCTTCTAAATCATTCGTGTTGCTGGAGGGCGACAAGCCAGAGAATCCCCGGAAGCTTAGTAAACTAAGTGATCGGGGTGAACGGGCGTAGTCAACACATCTGCAGCATGAAGGATGACGGAGATTTATTCGTCGTCGTATTGTGGGCCCGCATAGTTATCGAAGCGCGACCACTGACCGTTAAACGTCAGGCGCACCGTACCGATCGGGCCGTTACGTTGCTTACCAATAATGATTTCTGCGATCCCTTTCAGGTCGCTGTTTTCGTGATAAACCTCATCACGATAGATAAACATGATTAAGTCGGCATCCTGCTCGATGGAGCCGGACTCACGCAGATCCGAGTTGACCGGACGCTTGTCGGCACGTTGTTCCAGAGAGCGGTTAAGCTGCGACAGCGCCACCACCGGCACATGCAGTTCTTTCGCTAACGCTTTCAGCGAGCGGGAGATTTCTGCAATTTCCAGCGTACGGTTGTCGGAGAGCGACGGCACGCGCATCAGCTGCAGGTAGTCGATCATGATAAGTCCGATACCGCCATGTTCACGGGCGATACGACGGGCACGCGAGCGCACTTCCGTAGGCGTCAGGCCGGAGGAGTCATCAATATAGATGTTTCGTTTCTCCAGCAAAATACCCATTGTTCCGGAAATTCGCGCCCAGTCCTCATCATCCAGTTGACCGGTACGGATTTTGGTTTGGTCGACGCGTGAGAGCGAGGCCAGGGAACGCATCATGATCTGTTCTGAGGGCATTTCAAGACTAAAGATAAGAACCGGCTTATCCTGCAACATCGCCGCATTTTCGACGAGGTTCATTGCAAATGTCGTTTTACCCATCGACGGACGCGCGGCGACAATAATTAAGTCTGACGGCTGCAAACCAGCCGTCTTTTTATTGAGGTCGTCATAACCGGTGTTCACTCCGGTGACGCCGTCGTGCGGCTGCTGGAACAGTTGCTCGATACGCGCGACGGTTGCGTCGAGCACATCGGTGATATTTTTCGGGCCTTCGTCTTTATTAGCGCGGCTTTCCGCGATTTTAAAGACGCGGGATTCCGCAAGGTCCAACAGATCTTCACTGGAGCGTCCTTGCGGATCAAAACCGGCTTCCGCGATTTCGTTCGCAACTGAAATCATGTCACGAACAACGGCACGTTCGCGGACGATATCCGCATAAGCGCTAATATTCGCCGCACTTGGCGTATTTTTAGATAACTCAGCCAGGTAAGCAAAACCGCCGACGCTGTCCAGTTGTCCCTGAACCTCCAGCGACTCTGCCAGCGTGATCAGATCGATGGGTTTTCCCATCTCCTGCAGGCGATGCATTTCCGTGAAGATATGCCGGTGTGGTCGGGTATAAAAATCTTCCGCCACCACACGCTCGGCGACATCGTCCCAGCGTTCGTTATCCAGCATTAAACCGCCCAACACCGACTGTTCCGCTTCAATCGAGTGCGGCGGTACTTTCAGCCCGGCGACCTGGGGATCGCGCTCACGAGCATCAGTCTGTTGTTTGTTGAAGGGTTTATTTCCTGCCATAGTGAATGGAGTTACCGAGATAATGATTGGGTCGAAAGATTACCACATTTCTTTTGGAGGAAGCATGGCAACACGTATTGAATTTCACAAGCATGGTGGCCCTGATGTACTCAAGGCGGTGGAGTTTACGCCCGTAGACCCGGCGGAAAACGAAATCCAGGTCGAGAACAAAGCGATTGGGATCAACTATATCGACACCTACATCCGCAGTGGTCTTTATCCACCGCCTTCCCTGCCCAGCGGTCTGGGTACCGAAGCCGCAGGCGTGGTCAGCAAAGTCGGCAGCAAAGTGACACACATTAAAGCTGGCGATCGCGTGGTGTACGCCCAGTCTGCCCTTGGCGCCTACAGCTCAGTGCATAACGTTCCGGCCGATAAAGCCGCTATCCTGCCTAACGCTATCTCGTTTGAACAAGCTGCCGCCTCGTTTCTTAAAGGGCTAACCGTTTTTTATCTGTTACGTAAAACCTATGAAATTCAGCCTGATGAGCCGTTTTTGTTCCATGCGGCTGCGGGCGGCGTCGGCATGATTGCCTGCCAGTGGGCAAAAGCATTGGGTGCGAAGCTGATAGGTACCGTCGGCAGTGCGCAAAAGGCGCAAATTGCGCTGCAGGCTGGCGCATGGCAGGTCATTAACTATCGTGAAGAGAGCATTGTTGAGCGAGTGAAAGAGATAACTGGCGGTAAAAAAGTGCGGGTGGTGTATGACTCGGTAGGGAAAGATACCTGGGAAGCCTCGCTGGATTGTTTACAGCACCGGGGACTAATGGTCAGCTTTGGTAATGCTTCCGGGCCGGTGACTGGCGTGAACTTAGGCATTCTGAACCAGAAAGGTTCGCTGTACGTGACCCGTCCTTCACTCCAGGGGTATGTCACCAATCACCGCGAATTAACCGAAGCCAGCAATGAGCTATTCTCGCTCATTGCCAGTGGAGTGATCAAAGTGGATGTCGCGCCTGGTCAGACGTTCGCACTGCACGATGCACAGCGTGCTCATGAAGTACTGGAAAGCCGGGCCACGCAGGGATCGAGTTTGCTGATTCCGTAAGATGACGGGGAAAGAAAGAATTAGGGCTTCCCGTAGGAAGCCCTTTCTTTTTTTAGTTCGGCTGTATGTAGGGTACAGCTCGATGAATTCGTTAACCTGGCAATAGTGACAGATTTGATAATCAATTCCTATTTGGTTCTAAAGGCAATGTTGCAGGTTGTGACGTACCGCTCAATACCTTAGTAAAACCGGCGGTTATTGCGCTGATACTGTGGGACTTTTGGCGCTTTTATCGCCTTGATAACCCACACCACGGCAACAGCCAGTAGCAGCCAGGGCAACAGTTTAATCATCAAGGCAAATAGTCCGCCCAGAAACATCACTGCGGTGGCTACGACCAATGCGGCCAGAACGCCCAGCAAAGAAACGCCGGTGACCATCAGCATGATAAAAAATCCAATCACAAAAAGTAGTTCCAGCATGGCTCTCTCCCGAAATGAAATTCTCTCCATTGCTTTACAAGAAACATGCCAAAAATAATGCGTTGATTTATAAAGAAAACGCCCCGCGTCAAAGCGCAGGGCGTGGTGAAATTAACTAACTTTTGGTGAAAACTTAACGCTTGTCTGCCACCAGCTTCAGCGCGTGCTCCAGAACGTTAATATCTGCCCCGGCTTTATGTGCATTCTCGCTCAGATAGCGACGCCACTGACGGGCACCAGGGATCCCCTGAAACAGCCCCAACATATGGCGTGTCACATGTCCCAAATAGGTTCCCTTACTCAGTTCACGCTCAATATACGGGTACATGGCGCGCACCACGGCGACCGGATCGGTATCTTCGGTAGCGGCAGAGAAAATCTCACGGTCAACGGACGCCAGAATGCCTGGGTTTTGATAAGCTTCACGCCCCACCATCACGCCATCCATATGTTGCAGATGAATTTTCGCTTCTTCCAACGATTTAATGCCACCGTTGATCGACATCGTCAGATGCGGGAAATCACGCTTTAGCTGATAAACACGGTCATAATCCAGCGGTGGAATTTCGCGGTTTTCTTTCGGGCTTAACCCGGACAGCCAGGCCTTGCGAGCGTGAATGATAAACATCTCACATTCGCCTTTGCCAGATACCGTGTTGATGAAATCGCAGAGGAATTCGTAGCTGTCCTGGTCATCAATGCCGATACGGGTTTTCACCGTAACCGGAATCGACACCACGTCGCGCATCGCTTTGACGCAATCGGCGACCAGTTGCGCATTCCCCATCAGGCAGGCGCCAAACATGCCATTCTGTACGCGGTCGGAAGGACAACCCACGTTGAGATTAATTTCGTCATAGCCCCGCTGTTCAGCGAGCTTTGCGCACTGCGCCAGCGCCGCAGGATCGCTCCCACCCAGTTGTAATGCGACCGGATGTTCTTCTTCGCTATACGCCAGATAATCGCCTTTACCATGAATGATTGCCCCAGTGGTTACCATCTCCGTATAGAGCAGCGTCTGGCTGGACAGTAAGCGCAAAAAGTAGCGGCAGTGTCTGTCCGTCCAGTCGAGCATCGGCGCGATAGAAAAACGATGAGCGGGAAAAGCGGTAGACTGAGATTCAGGCAGCATGGCGAATATTCAAGCATCCGGTTAAAAAAAAGGGCGCTACTATAGCATAGACCGTTACGATAGTGAGCCACATCCTCGCGGCTCACTCCCCCTGACCCTAAATAAACGCTATTTACGCCCCGGTTTTCCGTCGTGAGATCCAAAAAACTGCGGCGGATGGTCGACCCAGCGATCCTCACGTGTAGCGGCATAGACCGGGTTAAGCGGATAATAAATGCGATTGTATTTTTTGTTCGCCTCACCCACGACTAACAGGCGCACCTCTTCACTGGTGTTATTAATAAAGGTATGGCACACGCCTGTACCTGCCGGGAAACCGACGCTGTCGCCCGGTTCCAGCTTCCATAAATACCCGTTAATCCAGGCCTCAGGATAACCTTCCAGCACGTAGATAAATTCTTCCTCATCGCTTTCAGCGTGCGGGTACGACGTGCGCCGACCCGGCGGCAGGCGTTCATGATGAATGCCGAGTCGTCCTAACCCCAACTTGCGGGCAAGTGGCGCGCCAATAGCAAATAGCTCATCGCTGTCAGGATAAGTGGAGTCATCAGCCCCCTCAACCTCACGCCAGTGGCGAATACAATCGGGTCTTTTCATGGTTATTTTCCAGTATTGCGATGCGTCAGGTATAGCACACCACGGTGGATCTCGGTGTTTTAAGCAGAACATGTTAAAGTAAGGGATTAACCTTCCACGCAAATCGAGGCGCCAAATGGACAAAACCACTACGCAAGAGTTATTGGCTCAAGCTGAAAAACTCTGCGCGCAACGCAACGTGCGGCTTACGCCACAACGCCTCGAAGTACTGCGCCTGATGAGCCTGCAGGAAGGTGCGATCAGTGCCTATGACCTGCTCGACCTGTTGCGGGCAACTGAGCCACAGGCTAAACCACCTACTGTATATCGTGCGCTCGATTTTCTGCTGGAACAAGGTTTCGTGCACAAGGTAGAATCCACCAACAGCTATGTGCTTTGTCATCTGTTCGATCAGCCAACCCACAGTTCTGCAATGTTCATTTGCGACCGCTGCGGCGTGGTAAAAGAAGAGTGTGCGGAAGGCGTTGAAGACATTATGCATACGCTGGCGGCAAAAATGGGCTTTGCACTGCGGCATAACGTTATTGAAGCCCACGGGCTGTGTCCGGCCTGTGTGGAAGTTGAATCTTGCCGCCATCCTGGCGAGTGCCAGCATGACCATACGATTCAGGTGAAGAAGAAGGTTGGGCGCTAGGTAAGCGGGAGAGCGTACATCCTTGTACTCTCAGGAGGGAAGGGTTAATTACCAGCGGTAATCATTACGTTTTTCCCAATCGTTAACTTCTTTCTCCGCCTGATCTTTCGCGTAACCGTAACGCTCCTGGACTTTACCGACCAGTTGGTCACGTTTACCTTCAATGACCGTCATATCATCATCGGTCAGTTTGCCCCATTGCTCTTTCACTTTACCTTTAAACTGCTTCCAGTTGCCGCCGACTTCGTCTTTATTCATCATCAAGTCCTCATCGTTAGGTTGTGAATAGCGAGAGTGCCATGTCCAGACACATGCTGTTTTTGCTGGACGTGAGAATAAGTGTAGTCAGTGATTCTGGGTTTTATTTACTATTCGGAATTTTTAACCATCCCGCTCAGGCAAACCAGGTTCCATTACGCCAGTGACGTCGCCAGATAAAGGCCAGTGAAAGCCCGCGCAACGCCAGGAAAACCGTTAACGCCAACCACAAGCCATGGTTTCCCAGCCACGGCAAAGTCAGCAGCGTTAATGCAAATCCTGTGGCAGCAACGGCCATACTGTTGCGCATTTCTGCCGCGCGCGTCGCGCCAATAAACATTCCGTCGAGCAGATAACACCAGACACCCACCAGCGGTAACACCACCTGCCAGAAAAGATAGCGATCGGCCAGCAGTTGGATTTGCGGCAGCGAGGTCAGTAGCGCAACAATCTGCTCGCCAAACAGGGCATAAACCAACGAGAACAAAATAGCCACAATACCGGACTGTCGGCAGGCCGCCCGCCAGACGTCCAGCAACTGGCTACCATCTCGCGCCCCATAGGCCTGGCCCGAATGCGCTTCCACGGCATAGGCAAATCCATCCAGCGCGTAGGCGGTAAAGGTTAGCAGGGTCATCAGAACGGCATTAACCGCAATGATATCGCCTCCCAGACGCGCACCCAGCACCGTGATAGCGCCAAAACAGAGCTGCAGCAGTAGCGAGCGCAACATGATGTCACGGTTAAGTGCCAACAAACGGCGGAAGTTGCCACGCCACGCCTGCTTCAGCATTGCCAGCGAAATTCCGCGCATATGCAGGACTTTGCGCACCATCATCAGGCCGATCAGCAAGGTGGCATATTCAGCAATCACCGTTGCCAGTGCCGCACCCTGCACGTTCATATGCAGGCCCATCACCAGCCATATATCAAGCACAATGTTGAGAATATTGCCGACAATCAACAAGATAACCGGCGCACGCGCATACTGAACGCCAAGCAGCCAGCCGAGCAGCACCAGATTCGCCAGCGAGGCGGGTGCGCTTAACCAGCGAATTTCGAGGAAACGTCGGGCCTGCTCCAGTACCGCTTCACTTCCGCCAACAATGTGCAGAGCCAGATCGATAATTGGCGTACGAAACAGTGCGATAAGCAACCCCGCTCCCAGCGCCAGCATGAGCGGCTGCACCAGTGCGCGCGCCAGCGCCTGTGGATTTTTCGCACCAAATGCCTGTGCGGTCAGACCAGTGGTACTCATGCGCAAAAAAAGCAGCAGCATAAAAAGAAAACTGGTTGCCGTGGCACCAACCGCAACACCGCCAAGATAGACTGGACTATCCAGATGACCAATCACCGCAGTATCCACCAGTCCCAGCAGGGGAACGGTGATATTGGAGAAGATCATCGGTAAGGCGAGGTGCCAGAGTGCTTTATCAGAAGAGGTAAAGAAAGGCATACAGGAGGGCCTGAGAAGAAGTTAGACGTACTGGACAATGTGATGCAGGCCCGGCAAGCGCAGCGCTACCGGGCACGTTGCCGGATGGCGACGTCATCGTCTTATCCGGCCTACAGGGATTCAACAGAAAATTACAGCCATTCACCGTTACGGATGACGCCTACTGCCAGCCCTTCAATAGTGAAGTTTTGTTCGCGCAGGTCGACAACGATAGGTTTAAATTCACTGTTTTCTGGCAAGAGTTCAACCTTGTTGCCCTGCTTTTTCAGACGCTTAACCGTAACTTCGTCATCAATACGGGCAACAACAACCTGGCCGTTACGCACGTCCTGGGTTTTATGCACAGCAAGTAAATCACCGTCCATAATCCCAATATCTTTCATCGACATACCGCTAACGCGCAGCAGAAAATCGGCGTTCGGTTTGAACAGTGAAGGATCGACCTGATAGTGGCCTTCAATGTGCTGCTGCGCCAAAAGTGGCTCACCGGCTGCCACGCGCCCCACAAGCGGTAACCCTTCTTCTTCTTCCTGCAACAGTCGAATACCGCGCGATGCGCCGGATACAATTTCCAGCACACCTTTACGCGCCAGCGCTTTCAGGTGTTCTTCAGCTGCGTTTGGGGAACGGAACCCCAAACGCTGCGCGATCTCCGCACGCGTCGGTGGCATACCTGTCTGGCTGATGTGATCTCTAATGAGATCAAACACCTCTTGTTGCCTGGCCGTTAACGCTTTCATTCCGCCCCCCTGGGTGTATATACAGTTATGCTGTGAGTATATACAGCTAAAGGCGATTTTGGAACCGCAAACTGCACAAAAAACAGGAGATTTATGCAGTTGTGGAAGCCTTATCGCAAATGCGACCACAACAGAATGCCCCAGGTGATCAGCGCGACAAAAATAGACAGCAATACCGCTGCCGACCCCATATCTTTCGCCCGACCGGAAAGTTCGTGGTACTCAGAACCAATACGATCAACTACCGCTTCAATCGCACTGTTGAGGATTTCAACGATCATCACCAGCATCACAGAACCGATCAACAACACGCGGGTAATTGCATCAACATCCAGCCAGCAGGCGATGGCGACGCCCAGCAGGACGGCAACACTTTCCTGACGGAATGCCGCCTCATTAATCCATGCAGCGCGAAAACCTTTCCAGGAATAACCTGCTGCTTTGATAATTCGGGTGAATCCAGTGGTATTATTGGCCATCAAAAAGAACCTTTTTACATTATTAGCGTCAATGTCATTGTAACGTTACCCCGTTTGTTCAGGGTGTGGCAAAGCAGCGCGAAGTATGACCGGATACCACAGAAATTCACTAAACTTTCTGATATCCTTGCAGCGCATTTGCATTATTAACCAGAGGCTTTACATCGTTTATGTCCGGCTGGCCACGAATTTACTACAAATTACTGAATTTACCATTAAGCGTCCTGGTAAAAAGCAAGTCTATTCCAGCAGAACCTGCTCCGGAATTAGGACTCGATACTTCGCGTCCCATTATGTACGTCCTACCGTACAATTCGAAAGCAGACTTGCTGACGCTGCGTGCCCAATGTCTGGTGCACGACCTCCCCGATCCCCTGGAACCACTAGAGATAGACGGAACGCTGTTACCGCGCTACGTGTTTATTCACGGCGGTCCGCGTGTATTCACCTATTACACGCCGAAAGAAGAGTCTATCAAGCTGTTCCACAACTATCTCGACTTGCATCGCAGCAATCCAGATCTGGATGTGCAGATGGTGCCGGTTTCGGTGATGTTTGGCCGTGCGCCGGGGCGTGAAAAAGGCGAGGTCAATCCGCCGTTACGTATGCTAAACGGCGTACAGAAATTCTTTGCGGTGTCCTGGCTGGGTCGCGACAGTTTTGTCCGTTTCTCCCCGTCGGTCTCTCTGCGCCGTATGGCGGATGAACACGGTACGGATAAGATCATCGCCCAGAAGCTGGCACGCGTGGCGCGTATGCACTTTGCTCGCCAGCGCCTGGCCGCTGTCGGCCCGCGCCTCCCTGCCCGCCAGGATCTGTTTAATAAACTGTTAGCTTCAAAAGCGATCGCTCGTGCGGTAGAAGATGAAGCGCGCAGTAAAAAAATCTCCCACGAAAAAGCGCAGCAAAATGCCATTGCGCTGATGGAAGAGATTGCCGCCAACTTCTCCTACGAAATGATTCGTCTGACGGACCGTATTTTGGGCTTTACCTGGAATCGTCTGTATCAGGGGATTAACGTTCATAATGCTGAACGTGTACGCCAGTTGGCGCACGATGGGCATGAAATCGTGTACGTTCCGTGCCACCGCAGCCATATGGACTATATGCTGCTGTCGTACGTTCTGTACCACCAGGGTCTGGTTCCGCCGCACATCGCTGCTGGTATCAATTTGAACTTCTGGCCAGCGGGTCCGATTTTCCGCCGTCTGGGCGCGTTCTTTATTCGTCGTACCTTCAAGGGCAACAAGCTCTATTCCACCGTATTTCGCGAATACCTGGGCGAGCTGTTCAGCCGCGGCTACTCGGTTGAGTACTTTGTCGAAGGGGGCCGTTCACGTACCGGTCGTCTGCTCGACCCGAAAACCGGCACGCTGTCGATGACTATTCAGGCGATGCTGCGCGGCGGTACGCGCCCTATTACCCTCGTACCTATTTACATCGGCTATGAGCACGTAATGGAAGTGGGCACCTACGCGAAAGAGCTGCGTGGCGCGACGAAAGAGAAAGAAAGTCTGCCGCAAATGCTGCGTGGCTTAAGCAAGCTGCGTAACCTGGGTCAGGGCTACGTCAACTTTGGTGAACCAATGCCATTGATGACTTACCTCAACCAGCATGTGCCGGAGTGGCGTGAATCTATTGACCCTATCGAGTCGATCCGCCCGGCCTGGTTGACGCCGACGGTGAATAACATTGCCGCCGATTTGATGGTGCGCATTAACAACGCAGGCGCGGCCAACGCCATGAACCTGTGCTGTACCGCGTTACTGGCTTCCCGCCAGCGCTCTCTGACCCGTGAACAGCTGACCGAGCAGCTTGACTGCTACCTGAGCCTGCTGCGCAACGTGCCGTACGCGGCGGATGCTACTGTTCCTGCGCAGAGTGCCAGTGAACTGATCGACCACGCCTTGCAGATGAACAAGTTTGAGGTCGAGAAAGACACCATCGGTGACATCATTATTCTGCCGCGCGAGCAGGCGGTATTGATGACCTACTACCGCAATAATATTGCGCATATGCTGGTTCTGCCTTCGTTGATGGCAGCCATTGTGACTCAGCATCGTCGTATTTCACGCGCCGCATTGCAGCAGCATATTGATGCGCTGTACCCGATGCTGAAAGCGGAGCTGTTCTTACGCTGGGAGCGTGATGAGCTTGCCGGGGTAATTGATGAACTGGCCAGCGAAATGCAGCGCCAGGGACTCATCACCCTGACCGATGACGAACTGCATATCAATCCAGCCCGCTCCCGTACGCTACAGTTGCTGGCGGCAGGTGCTCGCGAGACGTTGCAGCGCTACGCCATTACCTTCTGGCTGCTGAGCGCGAACCCGTCCATCAACCGTGGCACGCTGGAAAAAGAGAGCCGCACCGTGGCGCAACGCCTCTCAGTGCTGCACGGCATTAACGCGCCGGAATTCTTCGATAAAGCCGTGTTCAGCTCTCTGGTACTGACGCTGCGTGACGAGGGATTCATCAGCGATACCGGAGATGCCGAACCGGAAGAGACGATGAAGATCTATCAGATGCTGGCCGAACTGGTCACGTCAGATGTGCGTCTGACTATCGAGAGCGCCACTCAGGGCGAGTAAGCATAAAAAAACCGGTCGAAATGACCGGTTTTTTATTTTGCAGGCTAAGCCAAAATCAAAAATGCCAGTAGCTCATTGCCAGGCCTAAGAACAGCACCAGACCGACGTAGTTATTGTTCATAAACGCTTTAAAGCAGGCATCACGTTCACGGTTGACGATCAGTTTCTGCTGATAGACAAACAGCGCGCCCGCCACCAGCAGAGACCAGTAATAGCCCAGTCCTAACCCGTTTAACCAGCCCACCAGCGCCATCAGCACCAGCACGCCTACCTGCAAAATACCAATAATCAGCTTGTCGTTCTGACCGAACAGGATCGCGGTCGATTTAATGCCGATCTTCAGGTCATCATCCCGGTCAACCATGGCGTACTGCGTATCATAAGCCACCGCCCAGAGAATATTCGCAAGGAACATCAGCCAGCAGCTCAGCGGTACGGACTCACTCACGGCGGCGAACGCCATCGGGATCGACCAGCCAAACGCCGCCCCCAGCACCACCTGCGGCAGATGCGTATAGCGCTTCATAAACGGATAAACCCACGCTAATGCTAATGCCGCAACGGATAACAAAATGGTCATCGTGTTGAGGGTCAAAACCAGCAGGAAGGCCAGCAGCACCAGTACCACAAACAGCGTTCGGGCTTCTTTCTCGGTGACAGCCCCGCTCGGCAGCGGTCTATTCGCGGTGCGTTTGACGTGCCCGTCAAATTTCCTGTCGGCATAATCATTCACCACGCATCCGGCGGCGCGCATTAACCAAACGCCAGCGACAAAAACCGCCAGGATCCACAGTTGCGGCATGCCTGGGGTCGCCACCCACAGTGCCCACAGCGTAGGCCAGAGCAGCAGTAAGGCGCCGATTGGCTTATCCGTACGCATCAAGCGGTGAAACGCCAGCAGCTTATTCTGCGTCAGACTCCACTCCATCTTTATCTTCCTCTCAGTACAACGGCGACGCAGGCAGAAAAAGCTCGGTAAGCATCAGTGGCTTACCGCTCAGCCGCAGGCGGGAACGACGCCCCCACAGCGCTGCATCGCGGCCAATCTCAATAAAATCTCGGGTCAATGTCGATGACGTAAACAGGTAGCGTCCGAGCGGGGTTTTCCCAAGGTTCTGTAAGGCCAGTTCAGGGCCGCACAAGGTTGATTCAGGCACCACAGTCCGTCCGGCAAGCCAGGGTTCACCATCCGCGCATAACAGGATTTCACGTAACCAATAACGAGACTCTTTAGGCAGCAGCGTCAGTTCTTCAGCCACCTCATTTTGCCCAACGAATTCTTCGCGAATCAACGTTACGGTGACCTTTTTCCCCTGCTGCTCAAAACGTTTGGTCATGGAATCTTCCAATAACAACCAGTCGAGCAGTTGGGCGTCCAGCGCCGGGATCGCATCAAAATAACGCAGCGCACGCAGTTGCGTTAACGCAGGGTGTAGCATGCCTTACTCTCCGATTTATAACCTGAAGGCATTGTATCGCAGAAAAGGCATTACGGGGTGAGCAAACACGATTAAGTGATCGGTAGGGCAACATAAGTGTAACAATTAGCACCGAAGGATAAAAAAAGGTGCGCCAGGAGACGCACCAGTTGTTGCAAAATCAACAATGTGGGGAGATGTTTACCCCTTGCCTTTTACACTGCTGATAAAGGTGGATCGGGCAGATTTGGATCCCAGACGTTCCGCTTCATCAAGCAGCTTCAGCGCTTTATCAACATCGCCTTTTGCAACTGCATCCTTAATCGCCTGATTAAAATAGCTTTCCGTGTCGTTCAGCATTGGCTCGCTTTTCTTCACGGGTTGTGGTGCCGGAGCAGCAACGGCTGCCGCCGGAGCCGCGTAGGCCACTGCAGGCGCTGCGGTATTACCAACCGTAACAGGGCCAGGACCGGAAGAACCAAACAGCGGCCCGACCAGCACGCTGGAGGAGGAGCTGGTTTTAACTTTCAGATGCAGCAGACCGTCGGTGGTGTGGCGGGCAATCGGGTCCGGAATATCCGGAACAGCGTTACCTACCCCCTTGGCATAGGCTTTTGCCGGGTCAAGCAGGGTTGTGGTCTGCTGGAGATCTTTATCAGTAGTAAAGACCAGAACATACAGTTTTTGCTGTCCCAGCGCTGGCGTCAAGCGCATCACCCCTTCCAGACGATCGGCACTCATCACACCCGGTGCCTGGTAGGTAAAGTAACTGCTAGGGAAGAACGCAGATGGCGTCATGTTCTGATCAAGAATTAAGACGTTTGGCGCGAATACGCTGGTTTGTTTGTTAACTTCACTGCTCAGTGTCAGGGTCAGTTCACCAATGTTGGCCGGTACGCTGTAGGCGGCAACCGGGCCGCTAATACCGGCAATGTCCAGACGCTGTCCCGCTGTCGCCAACGAGGTTGATTGGGTTTTCGATTGATCAACTGGCGTCCAGGTTAACTGTTGCAACGCTGCAGTGGGAATAGCAGGCGCCGCGGTGGTGTTCTGCGGAACAATATTTACATCGGCCAGGCTGATGCCAGGCGCGCTGGCAAATAACCCTGCAGATAAACAAAGGGCAACGAGACTTTTCTTCATTTTCATTGTTATCACCTCAGATAGCATGGGTTCAGCGGTGGCCAGGCAATAGCGCGCTAAACCGTAATCAAGAGGGGCTTGCGCCCCTCTTTCGGTCTTTACGTCAGGTTAGAGCTGAATTACCACCAGATTTCCATCTGAGCACCGAAGGACCACTCATCGCTGTCGCCACGGCTGGTTGTGCTGATACCAGAGTTCGTTGCAGCTGCGTATTTAGATACGTTGTTACCATTTTTAACGTAGCCCCACTCTTCATCCCATTTGGCATAGGTTGCAAAGACGCGGATTGCCGGACGAGACCAGATGCTGTCGCCTGCCTGCCACTGTTGTGCCAAGGTGATTTTGTATTGGCTGTTGCGATCGCCAGTCTGTTGAGATTTGACGTTGTCGTAGCCGACTTCCATCAGGGTGCTCATGATTGGTGTCCATTTGTACATCGGACGAATACCCACGGTGTACCATTCAGTACCCAGGTCATTATCCATGTCGATATTCTGATACATACCGACGTACATCAGGTCCCACTTGTCGCCCAGAGAGATAGCACCGTGGTCAAGTACGCGCACCAGGCTACCGTTGTTATTGATATTGTTGTTTACATGATGGATAACGGGATCATTTGGTGTTGCCTGGGTATCGAAGGTTGAACCGTAAGTACCCTGCGAGCCACCTTTACCCTGCGTGGTCATCGCATCAGTTGCATACTGAACCACGAACTTGTTATAGCCCTTCAGCATGCTCTGAGTATGTTCTGCAGTGAACATCCAGCCATCTTTAGAAGCGCTATCCGCGTAGCTATAACCGTCAGTTTTATTCGCACGGCCGTAGTCAACACCCAGTTCCAGCATGCCGTCCGGGTTAATGGCCATCTGCGCTAAACGCATGTCGAATACGTCGTTCGCGGTATCTTTGGATGTGTCGTAGATATTCTGGCTACTGAAGGTGTAAGAACCACCCGCTTCCTGAGAACGGGTTGCGGCCAGAGACAGTTTACCGAAGCCCAGATCGATGTTTTCAATACCGGCACCAGGACCTGAAATATCCCAGTAGTAGAAGTCGATCATGTGGACGTCATGACGCTGATAGAAACGTTTACCGGCCCAGATGGTGGAACCCGGCAGCCATTCAATCAGGTTTTTACCCTGCACGTTGGCTTCGCGGAAAGCAGGATCGGTCGCTTCCCAGTCATTCTGCTGTGCAACGGAGTAGGCAACGTTGGTGTCGAAGTAGAAGCTCTTATCGCCCTCTTTCCACACTTCCTGACCTAATTTGATTTCCGCATAGGTTTCACATTCGTTACCAAGACGGTATTTACTTTGGGCACCAGTTGCCTGGAAACACTGTTGTTCACCGCCGCTACCTGTCCAGCCAATGCCGGAACGAGCATAACCATGGAAATCCACAGCCATTGCCTGAACAGACATAATGCCTGCTGCTACAGCAACCGCCAGAGGGAGTTTGCGCAGAGTAATCATCGTTCTATCTCCTGAGATCATTGCTTTTCTTTAAACGCTGCCACCTTCTAAAACTGCGAATGGTTTTGCGTTTCGTTTTTTTATGGGGACCTTAAACGCCCGGCTCTTGGTGCAACCGACGACATGCAGTGCCATCCTCACGGAACAGATGGCAACGCTCTGGCGGCAGGCCGATAGCGAATGTGGCACCCTCTTCTACCAACACCACGTCGTTCTGGCGGTAAACCAGGTTTTGACGGATGGCGGGGATCTGGATATGAATTTGTGTTTCGTGACCAAGCTGCTCGACCACCTGCACTTCACCTTCGAGGGTGACATCGGCGATATCGCTGGGCAGCAGATGTTCCGGGCGGATACCTAAAGACATGTTGGCGCCAACCTGTACCGCATGGCTGTCTACCGGGAGCCATATTTGCTGGCGGTTGGGCAGTTCAACCTGCACCTGATCGATAGCCGTTGCCGTGACTTTCACCGGCAGGAAGTTCATCTTCGGTGAACCAATGAAGCCCGCCACAAAGCGGTCAGCCGGGTAGTGATACAGTTCCAGAGGCTTACCAACCTGCGCTACGCGACCGGCATCCAGCACCACAATTTTGTCGGCCAGAGTCATCGCTTCGACCTGATCGTGGGTAACGTAAATCATCGTGCGGCCAAGACGTTTATGCAGGCGGGAGATTTCAATACGCATCTGCACGCGCAGAGCGGCATCGAGGTTCGACAGTGGTTCGTCCAGCAGGAATACGCGCGGTTCGGCGACCAGCGTACGGCCAATCGCCACACGCTGACGTTGTCCGCCGGAAAGCGCTTTTGGTTTACGCTCCAGCAGGTGTGCCAGTTGCAGAACTTCCGCAACCTGGTTCACTCGCTGGTTCATCACCTCTTTTTTCGCTCCGGCCAGTTTGAGGCCGAACGACATGTTTTCCGCGACAGACAAATGGGGATACAACGCGTAGGACTGAAAGACCATGCCTACACCACGTTCGGCGGGCGGAATGTCGTTCATCCGGGTCTCCCCGATAAACAGGTCACCACTGGTGATGGTTTCAAGTCCGGCGATCATACGCAGCAAGGTCGACTTACCGCAGCCTGACGGTCCGACAAACACCACGAATTCCCCTTCGTGAATGTCGAGATTGATATCTTTCGATACCACCACGTCACCCCAGGCTTTCGTTACATTTCGTAGCTGTACGCTCGCCATGCCCTTCTCCCTTCGTTACAACCTGTCATCGACAGCAACATTCATGATGGGCTGACTATGCGCGATCCCTTGACTGCGTGAATCCTCCACCCCCCGGCTTTTTTATGGGGGAGGAGGCGGGAGGATGAGAGAGCAGCGTCTGAGACCCGGGCCACCAGCCTCAGAGGAATTTCGTGATGCAGCCTGCAAAAATCGGTGGGTTTTTATGTGCGCCAGTACGCAATACTCACATTTATGTAACACAGATCACATAAAGAGCGGGTGGGGCGTAGGGGTAAGGAGGATGGAAAGAGGTTGTCGTATAAAGAAACTAGTAACCGTTAAGCCACCTCTGCAAAATCACCAAACAGGATGGGAACTATGAAAATCAAAACTGGCGCACGCATCCTCGCATTGTCTGCATTAACGACGATGATGTTTTCCGCCTCGGCTCTCGCCAAGATTGAAGAAGGTAAGCTGGTTATCTGGATTAACGGCGACAAAGGCTATAACGGCCTCGCTGAAGTGGGCAAAAAATTCGAGAAAGACACCGGGATCAAAGTCACTATTGAGCACCCTGACAAACTGGAAGAGAAATTCCCGCAGGTTGCCGCGACCGGCGACGGCCCGGACATCATCTTCTGGGCACATGACCGTTTTGGCGGCTACGCTCAGTCTGGCCTGCTGGCTGAAATCACGCCTGACAAAGCGTTCCAGGACAAGCTCTATCCGTTCACCTGGGATGCCGTACGCTATAACGGCAAACTGATTGCCTACCCGATCGCGGTTGAAGCGCTGTCGCTGATTTACAACAAAGACCTCGTTCCAAATCCACCGAAAACCTGGGAAGAAATTCCTGCACTGGATAAAGAGCTGAAGGCGAAAGGTAAATCCGCGCTGATGTTTAACCTGCAAGAACCGTACTTCACCTGGCCGCTGATTGCCGCCGACGGTGGTTACGCGTTCAAGTTTGAGAACGGTAAGTACGATGTGAAAGACGTGGGCGTGGATAACGCTGGCGCGAAAGCGGGTCTGACCTTCCTGGTTGATCTGATCAAGAACAAACACATGAACGCGGATACTGATTACTCCATCGCCGAAGCGGCCTTTAACAAAGGCGATACCGCGATGACCATCAACGGTCCGTGGGCGTGGTCCAACATCGATAAGAGTAAAATCAACTACGGCGTCACGCTGCTGCCAACCTTCAAAGGCAAAGCGTCTAAACCGTTTGTTGGCGTTCTGAGCGCCGGTATCAACGCCGCCAGCCCGAACAAAGAACTGGCGAAAGAGTTCCTCGAAAACTACCTGCTGACCGATCAGGGTCTGGATGAAGTGAACAAGGACAAACCGCTGGGCGCCGTTGCGCTGAAATCCTTCCAGGATCAGTTAGCGAAAGACCCACGTATCGCCGCCACTATGGATAACGCCCAGAAAGGCGAAATCATGCCGAACATCCCACAGATGTCCGCATTCTGGTATGCCGTTCGTACCGCAGTGATCAATGCAGCCAGCGGCCGTCAGACCGTCGATGCCGCACTGAAAGACGCGCAGGGTCGTATCACCAAGTAGTGCTGTAGCACACGTGCCGGATGGCGGCATAAATGCCTTATCCGGCCTACAACTCACCGTAGGCCTGATAAGCGCAGCGCCATCAGGCACTTTTGCCGACAGATGTTCAATGTTGTAGAGGAAGATCCCCATGGATGTCATTAAAAAGAAACACTGGTGGCAAAGCGACACGCTGAAATGGTCAGTGATGGGTCTGCTTGGGCTGCTGGTCGGTTACCTTGTTGTTTTGATGTACGCTCAGGGGGAGTACCTGTTTGCCATCATGACGCTGATTTTAAGCTCTGCTGGCCTGTATATTTTCGCTAACCGTAAAGCCTATGCCTGGCGCTATGTTTACCCGGGCGTTGCCGGTATGGGGCTGTTTGTCCTGTTTCCGCTGATTTGTACGATCGCCATTGCCTTTACCAACTACAGCAGTACCAACCAGCTGACCTTTGAACGCGCTCAGGAAGTCCTGATGGATCGTTCGTATCAGGCTGGGAAAACCTACAACTTTGGCCTGTATCCGGCGGGTGATGAGTGGCAACTGGCCCTCACCGACGGTGAAACCGGCAAGAATTACCTTTCTGACGCTTTTAAATTTGGCGGCGAGCAGAAACTGCAACTGAAAGAAGCCGAGGCGCTGCCGGCAGGCGAACGTGCAACACTGCGTATCATCACGCAGAATCGCCAGGCGCTTACCCAATTGACCGCCATCCTGCCGGATGAAAGCAAAGTTACCATGAGTTCGCTGCGCCAGTTTTCCGGCACGCAGCCACTTTATACGCTCGCTGAAGACGGCACACTCACCAACAGCCAGAGCGGCGTAAAATACCGCGCCAACAACGATATTGGTTATTATCAGGCGATTAACGCTGACGGTAGCTGGGGTAGCGAAAAACTCAGCCCGGGCTACACCGTTGCCATCGGCTGGGATAACTTCACCCGCGTGTTTACCGACGAAGGCATCCAGAAACCGTTCTTCGCCATCTTCGTCTGGACGGTGGTCTTCTCGGTACTGACCGTTATTTTGACCGTTGCCGTGGGCATGGTGCTGGCCTGTCTCGTACAGTGGGAGTCTCTCAAAGGCAAAGCGATTTACCGCGTCCTGCTGATTCTTCCGTATGCCGTACCGTCGTTTATCTCGATTCTGATTTTCAAGGGCTTATTCAACCAGAGCTTTGGTGAAATCAACATGATGCTGAGCGCGCTGTTTGGCATCAAACCGGCCTGGTTCAGCGACCCAACGACCGCGCGTTCGATGATTATTATTGTCAACACCTGGCTCGGTTATCCATACATGATGATCCTGTGCATGGGTCTGCTGAAAGCGATTCCTGACGACCTGTATGAAGCCTCAGCGATGGATGGCGCAGGTCCATTCCAGAACTTCTTTAAGATAACGCTACCGCTGTTAATTAAGCCGCTGACGCCGCTGATGATCGCCAGCTTCGCCTTTAACTTTAACAACTTCGTGCTGATTCAGCTGTTGACCAACGGTGGTCCGGACCGTCTTGGTACCACCACACCAGCCGGTTATACCGACCTGCTCGTGAGCTACACCTACCGTATCGCCTTTGAAGGCGGCGGTGGTCAGGACTTCGGTCTGGCGGCGGCGATTGCTACGCTGATCTTCCTGCTGGTTGGTGCGCTGGCGATTGTGAACCTGAAAGCCACACGTATGAAGTTTGATTAGGGGAGATAACGACAATGGCTATGGTCCAACCGAAATCACAAAAGTTACGTTTATTCGCAACGCACTTAGGGCTGCTGATTTTTATCGCGGCGATCATGTTCCCGCTGCTGATGGTTATCGCTATCTCGCTGCGCGAAGGTAACTTTGCCACCGGCAGCCTGATCCCGGAAAACATCTCCTGGGAACACTGGAAACTGGCGCTGGGCTTTAGCGTTGAACACGCGGATGGCCGTGTGACGCCACCGCCGTTCCCGGTACTGTTATGGCTGTGGAACTCGGTGAAAGTGGCCAGCATTACCGCGATCGGTATCGTGACACTTTCCACTACCTGTGCTTACGCCTTTGCTCGTATGCGTTTCCCGGGCAAAGCAACCCTGCTGAAAGGGATGCTGATTTTCCAGATGTTCCCGGCGGTGCTGTCTCTGGTCGCGTTGTATGCTTTGTTTGATCGCCTGGGCCAGTACATTCCGTTTATCGGCCTGAACACGCACGGCGGCGTGATCTTCGCCTACCTCGGCGGTATTGCGCTGCATGTATGGACGATAAAGGGCTATTTCGAAACTATCGACGGTTCACTGGAAGAAGCGGCCGCGCTGGATGGCGCTACGCCGTGGCAGGCATTCCGCCTGGTGCTGCTGCCGCTTTCCGTTCCGATTCTGGCGGTCGTGTTTATTCTGTCTTTCATTGCCGCTATTACCGAAGTACCGGTCGCGTCACTGCTGCTGCGTGATGTGAACAGCTATACCCTTGCGGTAGGTATGCAGCAGTACCTCAACCCACAGAACTATTTGTGGGGCGACTTTGCCGCCGCGGCTGTACTTTCAGCCATTCCGATCACTCTGGTGTTCTTGCTGGCGCAGCGCTGGCTAGTCAACGGTCTGACCGCGGGTGGTGTGAAAGGTTAAGTTTTACCGAAGTACCTGCCCGGCAACGGGCAATGCCACTGCAACCCTCAACTTATGTTATCCCAACCTGTGACTGTTATTCGGCGCTCTACGGAGCGCCCTTTTTTTATGTTATTTTGCATCACTGTTACGATTATTTCCTTTCGTGCTCTCCATCACTGCAATTCTATTTCCTGTCTGAATATAGATAAATCAAACAGAATTAAGATCACAGAAAAGACAAAACGTAATTGCAATGTAAAAAATGATAATTGTCTTCCCTGCCTGTTAAATTCAACATCACGGCACTGATCAAAAGAGCTGTATCCTCTAAGGCAGGTCTGAATGAACTCTCAATATAATTCCAGTTATATTTTTTCGATTACATTAGTGGCAACGTTAGGAGGGCTATTATTCGGCTACGACACTGCGGTCATATCCGGAACGGTAGAATCCCTGAATACCGTGTTTGTCGCCCCACAACATTTAAGTGAATCCGCCGCCAACTCGCTGTTGGGCTTTTGCGTCGCCAGTGCGTTGATAGGCTGCATCATCGGCGGTGCCCTGGGCGGCTATTGTAGTAACCGGTTTGGCCGCCGGGACTCGCTGAAAATCGCGGCTCTGCTGTTCTTTATTTCCGGTATTGGTTCCGCCTGGCCAGAATTAGGTTTTACGACTATTAACCCAGATAACGCCGTACCCGTTTATTTAGCCGGATACGTTCCCGAATTTGTTATTTATCGTATCATTGGGGGTATTGGCGTAGGTTTAGCTTCAATGCTCTCACCAATGTATATTGCAGAACTGGCGCCCGCACACATTCGCGGGAAACTGGTGTCATTTAACCAGTTCGCCATTATTTTTGGTCAACTGTTAGTGTATTGCGTTAACTATTTTATCGCACGTTCAGGCGACGCCAACTGGCTGAATACCGATGGCTGGCGCTATATGTTTGCGTCCGAAAGTATTCCCGCCCTGCTGTTTTTACTGCTGCTGTACACCGTACCAGAAAGCCCGCGCTGGCTGATGGCACGTGGCAGACACGAGCAGGCGGAAGGTATTCTGCGCAAAATTATGGGCAGCGCCCTCGCCACCCAGGCCATGCAGGAGATCAATCAGTCTCTGGAACATGGTCGTAAAACCGGCGGCCGCCTGCTGATGTTTGGCGCAGGCGTTATCGTCATCGGCGTAATGCTGTCCATCTTCCAGCAATTCGTCGGTATTAACGTCGTGCTCTACTACGCCCCGGAGGTGTTTAAAACGCTGGGAGCCAGCACCGATGTGGCGCTGTTACAGACCATCATTGTTGGCGTGATCAACCTGAGCTTCACCGTGCTGGCGATCATGACGGTGGATAAATTTGGTCGAAAACCGCTGCAGATTATTGGCGCTCTGGGCATGGCCATCGGTATGTTCAGCCTCGGTACCGCGTTTTATACCCAGGCTTCCGGGCTGGTTGCTCTGCTGTCGATGCTGTTTTACGTCGCCGCATTCGCCATGTCCTGGGGACCGGTTTGCTGGGTGTTGCTGGCAGAAATCTTCCCCAATGCGATTCGTGGCAAAGCGCTCGCCATTGCCGTTGCCGCTCAATGGCTGGCGAACTACTTCGTCTCCTGGACCTTCCCGATGATGGACAAAAATTCGTGGCTGGTTTCCCATTTCCACAACGGTTTCTCCTACTGGATTTACGGTTGTATGGGTATTCTGGCGGCGCTGTTTATGTGGAAGTTTGTACCGGAAACCAAAGGCAAAACGCTGGAAGAACTTGAAGAACTGTGGGAACCCGCCACAGAGAAAACCCAGCCTGCCTCTGCGCAGTAATCCTGACCTGCAACACGCCGCAGCCCGATTGCGGCGTGTTATCTTTTACTCTCGCTTCAGCCGTTTGGAATTACACAGCCACAGGGTGATCACCAGCAGCAGGATCGCCGCGGAATAGATCAGTACATCCATCGGTGCTTTATGATCGACGATGATCAACCGCACAATCGCGGTGATCCCAATATAGACAAAATAGCGCAACGGAAAGTGAAACCCTGACTGAAAGTACTTCACAATCAGCGCGATAAATTCAAAGTAGAGGAAGTAAACCACCAGCCCTTCCACCAGCTCATACTTGCTTGTTTGTTCCGGCGCGAACAGCACATCCGCCAGATGCAGCGTTTCTTTCCCGAGGAATACAACCAGGATCAGGCCCAGAGTCAGCAGCCCCAGATTCAACACGGTCTGTAAGATGGTGGAGATAAACTCCACGCGCGGACGAGATAGCGACGTCATAACAGCACCTCTTACTCAGTGGCGAGGTTCCTGTATAACGCAAAAATGTGACAGAGATCTACATTTTTTGTTTATTTTTTGTTCTCCAGAAGGTCCTTGCCGGATGGCGGCTTTGACTTATCCGGCCTACGGCCCGGTAAGCTCTGCGCACCAGGCGATCGCGTATTACCGGAAGTTTTCACTTCTGTCGCTGGTCATGTCGTACAGACCAAACTTACGTCCAAGCTGCTGGCCGCCATCACGCGTTAACGGCGTCCAGCCAATCGCCGCACGGCTGCGGGTCGGGCCAGACGAGAACAGATCCAGCGGCACGGATACGTACACCCCTTTGGTAAAATCACCCTCTCCGTACTCATCCGGCGAGGCGTCGGTGATGGTCGCATAGCCGCCGACCACAACGCCGCTGTCAAAGCGCTTCGCCACTTCCAGCGTTCCGCCCTTATCTCCCGCCAGATACTGGCCCACGCTGGCTTTCACCAGTACATCCTGAGCGAATGACGGATTCCAGTACGCCGTCAAATGCCCGGTCTTCACGCTGTAGTCGGTGAATTTCATCATATCCTGCGCGCTACGCCAGTCACGCTGTTTCACGTAGTTGGCATCAACACCAAACGCCCAGCTGCTGTCCAGCGGACGATACAGCACTTCTGCCCCCGCTCCGCCGTACATGGTTTCCAGATAGCCACCATAAACCTGTCCGTAGAACCCGTTTCCGAGTGACTGGAAGTAGTTGGCCTGCAGGTTATTCACGTAGACATCGTTTTGCACATACTCGCGCACATGGGTACGCACTCGTGGCAAATGCGAATCCTGCGGCGGGTTGGTGTAGTTAAATTTGTCATAGTTATTGGCGAGGTTGGCGAACAAACTTCCGGTGGTCAGCAGGTGATCGGTCACCCACCAATCCGCTGTTCCCATCACGCCCAACTGATACATATAGAAGTTTTCCGGGCCGCCCACCGACTGGTTAAGCACCGGATCGATGTGGAAATCGAAGCGTGACTTATCGATATACCAGCCCTGCTCGGTCGTTTTCGGCACCACAGGCTCAACGCGTTTTTGCGCCAGCTGGGTTTCATGGCCCAACGGTTCGCCTTCCAGATGACGCTTGAGGCTGGAAACCTCCGTTCCGGTCGTCACCTGCGGTAAGTTAAGACGATTTTCCGTAATACGGATCGTGCGGATCCCGTCGGGAAGATCGTTCATCACGATCCGGTTGGCACGTTCGATCCCTTCGCGCGAATCACGATATTTCACCTGTTCACCGGTCACATACAGCGTATCGCCCTGCACCTGAATTTTAGGATCGGCCAGTCCGGCGTTATATTTCAGCAGCGTTAACTGATTCGCCACCACCGAGTGTTGCAGGATGGCATCCTGCGGCTGTGGCTGATATTTCGGGCGGGCGTTGTCGTTATAGTTTGGCCGCAGATCGTTGAAGTTAGTCCGCAGCGTGACCCCAAACATAAAGGTGTTCCCGCGCTCATAGCTGAGGTTAACGTCGGCCCAATCGGTGGCGCGATAAATAGCGCCGACGTTAAACTTGCTCTTCTGATCCAGCTTGCCCGCAAAATCCTGCTGGTAATTGTTTCCCTCATACTCCAGTTTCAGACGCAACGGCTGCCAGGGTGTCTGATACTCGACGCCGCCAAACAGCGATGCCGGGCCGTGGAACATCTGGCTGCCGTCAATAGAACCGGCCTGCTTGTAGCTGTTATCGCGATAGCAGAATTTATCGCTGTATGAGCAAAACGGATTGCTGACGTTACCGCTGGTCCCGAGATATCCCCAGCCCAGGCCAAGCGAGAAATCAAACGGCCCCCAGGCTTTATTCGCCACAATATACTCCGCATCGAACAGGCCAGTTCCGCCAATATCTCGCGCGCCAACCGCCACCTGCGGCATCCAGTAGCTCTCTTCCCACAGCCGTAGTTTGAGATCAAAAGCTTTATCCTTGTAAGTCTGATCGCCAGAAAACGACTCCACGCTACTGTATTTTTTGGTACGCACATCGGTATAGCGCAGCGTGGTTTCCAGCCACGGGAAGAGCTGCACCGACGCAGAGTAGTAGCGGTACTGATCGTTATCGCGGTAATTGAGGCTCATTTCGCCCTCGCGCGCCATGCGTGCGGTTGGGGTTTGCAGCAGCCCCACGCCGCCAAAATCGGACTGCGAAGGTCCAATGGGCGCGGGCCAGGTTTCACCATGGCAGGCAACGCTTACGCCCAGCGCCAATACGCTGAGCAGGTAAGTTTTTCTCATTATTCGGGTATCCGCTGGGTCAGGGTGCGAAGAATGTCGGCATTAATTTCATCCGGGGTGCTGCTCCAGACAGCATCAGAGAGTCCGACATAAATGATGCTGCCGGGCATCGGCTCAACGTGACGTTTGTTCCAGTAAGCGACCGGTACTTTTTGCGTGCGCCCGTCGGGATAGATAACCCAGGCGAAGCTACGATCCGCGCCGCTGAGCCGACTTTGCCCATCGAGATAACTGGCAACATCACGCCCGGGCATAAACGGTTGTTTACCCGGATGGCTTAGCAGGCCAAACAGCGTGATATGCGTTGGCTGCGCTCCGACCCACAGCGTGTAATTGCCCTGCAACGGCGGGTTGCCTCGCTCGCTGACGCGCACAACATCCGGGTCAAGATTAATCATCTGCCTGCCGGTCACCTTCAACGCCTGAATTTGCTGGCGTAATGCGTTGATAGCGGCAGCATCGTCACCGCTTTCTTCAGCGCCCAGCGTCGCCAGGCGAGCCAGTAACGCCTGCTGCTGACGTCCCGCCTCCGTCGTTGCCCGCTCTTCGCTGATAACCGCACCTGGCCACCAGCTATTGCTCAACAGCGGCTGTCCGACCAGGTCGAGCAGATGTTCGGCCCCGGTCAGCGTTTTTGGCTCTTCGCTGGCAGAGGTAAAGACCTTAACGCTGCCCGCAGCAAAAACAGACGCTGCGCTCAGGCTCAACAGCAGCGCCATAACGGCTCGTTTGATCATGATTTTGCCGCCTTAATCAGCGTGGTTTTCACCGGGAAGTAATGCGCGCCAAGATACTGTTCCGACTGGCGAATCTGCCCTTCACTGTCGATCCAGTAGCGGTTATGCCAGCGCGTTTGATCGGTGGTTACCTCTTCATCGAGGATCCGTACCGGCGTGTCATCGCTGCCGACCTTGATGGTGTCTGCGCCATCCCATTTGAAAACCGAGCGCGCGGTGGCATAGCGTACCTGCTGATGTTCAGTCCAGCCCATTGTGCGGGTCCACGTTACGCCATCGACTATCTGATTGGGTTTGATGAGTGGGTCTGCCGCCAGATTATTCACCTCGATTAGGTTGTCCCCACCGAGATGCGTTTTCACAATGCGCCCATGCTGCGTGACGAGAATAGCCCGATCCTGAGTCACCCATTTCTGCTGTCCGTTTTCCGCAAACGCGAGTACCACAAACAGCTGGGGGCCGCCGTTTAGCTGCATATACTGGCTGGCGTAGGGCATATTTTGGATTTCATCGTCCGTCATCTGTACGCCGGGAGTACCAAACACGCTATCCCACAGCGAATGTCCCAACCCTTCGGTGGTGGCTGAGCACGCCTGCAGTAACAGGCAAACCATTATGAGCGCTGGTCGCTTCACGACGTTTCTCCGCATTATTGCCGGGTGGCGCGACGCTTACCCGGTCTACAAATCCCACAGACTTTTGGCGATTCCAAAATAACCACACCGAAGTGTGGTTAGAATTAAACGTACCTTTATTACTGGGTACTGGTGGTTGTAGTGGTTGTGGTTCCGGTATTAGAACCATCGCCACCACCGGTCGCCGCCAGGGCGACCCCCACTGCAGAACTTACGGTGCTCACGCTGGTTGCGGAGGAACTTCCTGCCGAAACCGACGCGGCAGCCGACCCTGCCGCCTCACCCACCTGAACGGGGGCAGCATAGACAGAAGTCGCCGCAAGCGCAGATATAGCCCACAGGCCATACAGAACTTTTTTCATTAAAAATTCCCTTCATTGTATGAATGGAGATTTACCCAAAAGAATTTCGGGCGAGATCGAGTATACACAAACCAAAGTGTGCAAATTACACCATGCGGGAATTTAGGATAATTAGATAACGAAAGGAAAAATGATTAAAAATATAATAAAGACAACTAAATCAATAAATTAAAATATAAAAATTAAAATGCAATATCCGGTAAATCCGAAAAAATAAGAATTTGAATAACATTAAGAAAATTATTTTAGGATTAAGCTCAATTAAGGTATGAAGTTAAAACGTAGATATCCTGGAGCATTCTTACAAAAAAGCCGATATTAATATCGGCTTTTTATTTCATTAATGCCGGATGCGGCTAAACGCCTTATCCGGCCTACAAGTGTGTGCTATCAGGCACGCCAGGACTTATAACGGTTAATCAAACCGTTGGTAGAACTGTCGTGGCAGCTCACTTCTGAACCATCTTTCAGCTCTGGCAGAATGCGGTTCGCCAGCTGTTTGCCCAGCTCAACGCCCCACTGGTCAAAGGTGAAGATATTCAGGATAGCGCCCTGAGTGAAGATTTTATGTTCGTACAGTGCAATCAGCGCACCCAGGCTGAACGGCGTGATTTCGCGCAGCAGGATGGAGTTCGTTGGGCGGTTACCTTCGAACACTTTGAACGGCACAACGTGGTCCAACGTTGCCGGATCTTTACCCTGGTCGCGGTATTCCTGCTCAACCACTTCACGAGATTTACCGAATGCCAGCGCTTCGGTTTGCGCGAAGAAGTTAGACAGCAGTTTCGGATGGTGATCCGACAGCGGGTTGTGGGTGATGGCCGGCGCGATGAAATCGCATGGAACCATTTTGGTGCCCTGGTGGATCAGCTGGTAGAACGCATGCTGGCCGTTAGTACCCGGCTCACCCCAGATGATTGGGCCAGTCTGGTAATCCACCGCATTGCCGTTACGGTCAACGTATTTACCGTTGGATTCCATGTTGCCCTGCTGGAAGTAAGCCGCGAAACGGTGCATATACTGGTCATACGGCAGAATCGCTTCGGTTTCGGCACCGAAGAAGTTGTTGTACCAGATACCGATCAGCGCCAGCAGCACCGGCAGGTTTTTCTCAGCCGGAGTGGTGGAGAAGTGTTTGTCCATCGCATGCGCGCCGGAGAGCAGCTCAACAAAGTTGTCGAAGCCTACGGACAGGATGATGGACAGACCGATTGCAGACCACAGGGAGTAACGACCGCCTACCCAGTCCCAGAACTCGAACATATTGGCAGTATCAATACCGAACTCGCCAACCGCTTTACCGTTAGTGGAGAGCGCAGCGAAGTGTTTGGCAACGTGCTTGTTGTCGCCTGCGGTCGCCAGGAACCAGTCGCGCGCGCTGTGGGCGTTGGTCATGGTTTCCTGGGTGGTGAAGGTTTTGGAAGCGACCAGGAACAGCGTGGTTTCCGGGTTCACTTTCTTCAGCACTTCGGCAATGTGCGTACCATCGACGTTAGACACAAAGTGCATGTTCAGGTGATTTTTGTACGGACGCAGCGCTTCGGTCACCATGAACGGGCCGAGGTCAGAACCGCCGATACCGATGTTTACTACATCAGTGATGGCTTTACCGGTATAGCCTTTCCAGCTTCCGGAGATGATCGCTTCAGAGAAGGATTTCATCTTCTCCAGCACAGCATTCACTTCCGGCATGACATCTTTGCCGTCAACGATGATAGGCGTATTGCTACGGTTGCGCAGCGCCACGTGCAGCACGGCACGGTCTTCAGTGCGGTTGATTTTCTCACCGGAGAACATGGACTTGATGGCGCCCGCCAAATCGGTTTCTTTCGCCAGATCCTGCAGTTTAGCCAGCGTCTCTTCAGTGATGCGGTTTTTGGAGAAATCCACCAGCATCAAATCGTCAAACGTCGCGGAAAACTTAGTGAAACGATCGCTATCTTTCGCGAAAAGATCCGCGATAGTAACGTCTTTCATTTCTTCAAAGTGTTTTTGTAGTGCCTGCCAGGCTGAGGTCTGCGTTGGATTGATGTTTTTCATTAGCAATACTCTTCTGATTTTGAGAATTGTGACTGAGATCGATTGTAACGCCAGTCACAGAAAAGTGTGATTGTTTTAATGCCATTGCCAGGGCATCCGCCAAACGTGGCTAAAAAGTATAGCGGTTATCAGCGTTGTTATTAGTACCGTTACTCAACGCAGTTGCAGCATGAAAAATCCGCATAATCCCAGCGTTGACAGTGCAAGCTACACATTTTATTTATAAATACGGTATTTGCATTTGCGCCTGCACCGGTTTCTGTTCTGCCTTATGTGCCATGGTCGCTCTATTCATTCCCTGACACGAGGTAGTTATGACTGATGTAGTTGTCTCCAAGTTTGGCGGTACCAGCGTGGCGGATTTTGATGCCATGAATCGCAGCGCTGATGTAGTGCTTTCTGATGCTAACGTCCGTGTAGTGGTACTTTCCGCTTCTGCGGGGATCACCAACCTGCTGGTCGCACTGGCTGAAGGGCTGGAGCCAACCGCGCGCTTCGAAAAACTCGATGCCATTCGTCAAATTCAGTTCAATATTCTGGAGCGCCTGCGTTATCCAAACGTGATCCGTGAAGAGATCGAACGTCTGCTGGAAAACATCACCACGCTGGCAGAAGCGGCGTCACTGGCGACCTCAACCGCGCTGACCGACGAACTGGTCAGCCACGGTGAACTGATGTCTACCCTGCTGTTCGTCGAGATCCTGCGTGAGCGCAACGTGCAGGCGCAGTGGTTTGACGTACGTAAAGTGATGCGCACCAACGATCGTTTTGGCCGCGCAGAGCCTGACGTCGCGGCGCTAGCCGAACTGGCAACGCTCCAGTTGGCCCCGCGTCTGAGCGAAGGTCTGGTGATTACTCAGGGCTTTATCGGCAGTGAAGGTAAAGGCCGCACCACCACGTTGGGGCGCGGCGGGAGCGATTATACGGCTGCCCTGCTGGCCGAAGCGCTGCACGCCACGCGCGTCGATATCTGGACCGATGTTCCTGGCATTTACACGACCGATCCGCGCGTTGTTCCGGCGGCGCAGCGTATTGATGAAATCGCCTTTGAAGAGGCCGCAGAAATGGCGACCTTTGGCGCGAAAGTGCTGCACCCGGCAACGTTGTTGCCAGCCGTGCGTAGCGATATCCCGGTGTTTGTTGGCTCCAGTAAGGATCCAAAAGCAGGCGGTACGCTGGTATGCAATAAAACCGCGAATCCACCGCTGTTCCGGGCGCTGGCACTGCGCCGTAAGCAAACGCTGCTAACGCTGCATAGCCTGAATATGCTGCACTCTCGCGGCTTTTTAGCGGAAGTGTTCGGCATCCTGGCACGCCACAATATCTCGGTAGATTTGATTACCACATCCGAAGTCAGCGTGGCGCTGACACTGGATACTACAGGCTCCACCTCCACCGGCGATACACTGTTAACACAGTCTCTGCTGATGGAACTGTCTGCACTGTGTCGGGTTGAAGTGGAAGAAGGCCTGGCGCTGGTGGCACTGATTGGCAACGACCTGTCCAAAGCCTGTGGCGTGGGTAAAGAGGTGTTCGGCGTACTGGAACCGTTCAACATCCGCATGATTTGCTACGGCGCATCCAGCCATAACCTGTGCTTCCTGGTGCCCGGTACTGAAGCCGAACAAGTGGTACAGAAGCTGCACCATAATTTGTTTGAATAAAATTTCATCACGCAATAAACAATAACGATAGCCGGGCTCGAACCCGGCTTTTTTATAACAACACATTTCAATCGCAAGGAATATAACATGCTCGCTACTCTCACGCGGCTGTTCCCGTTATGGGCACTGCTGCTCTCTGTTGTTGCGTATTACACGCCCACCACCTTTACGCCTGTCGGGCCATTCGTGCCGTCGTTACTGATGCTGATCATGTTCGGTATGGGCGTTCACCTGAAGGTAGACGACTTTAAACGCGTACTCTCACGTCCTGCACCAGTCGCGGCGGGTATTTTCCTGCACTATCTGGTGATGCCGCTCGCCGCATGGATTTTAGCGCTGGCATTTAATATGCCGCCGGAATTGTCCGCAGGGATGGTGCTGGTCGGTAGCGTCGCCAGCGGAACAGCATCAAACGTAATGATCTATCTGGCAAAAGGCGATGTGGCACTCTCTGTGACTATTTCATCGGTTTCAACGCTGGTGGGCGTTGTCGCCACACCGCTGCTTACACGGCTGTATGTCGACGCGCATATCCAGGTAGATGTGATGGGTATGCTGCTGAGTATCCTGCAGATCGTGGTCATTCCGATTGCGTTGGGGTTGGTCATTCACCACCTGTTCCCACGCGTCGTAAAAGCCGTGGAACCGTATCTGCCCGCATTTTCAATGGTGTGCATTCTGGCGATCATCAGCGCCGTCGTAGCGGGTTCTGCCTCGCACATTGCATCTGTCGGCTTTGTGGTGATTATCGCCGTAATCCTGCATAACACCATTGGCCTGCTCGGCGGCTACTGGGGCGGAAAACTGTTTGGTTTCGACGAGTCAACCTGCCGTACGTTGGCAATCGAAGTGGGCATGCAGAATTCGGGACTTGCCGCTGCGCTGGGCAAGATCTACTTTGGCCCGCTTGCCGCCCTGCCCGGCGCGTTGTTCTCCGTCTGGCATAACCTTTCCGGTTCGCTGCTGGCAGGCTACTGGTCCGGCAAGCCGATTGAAGAGAAACCACACGCAGTAAAACAACACTAATCTTCATAAATGGAGGAGGCATCCTCCATTTCTCCCTACCTGCATTTGAACCCCATCACAAAACAACAAATATCAACACAAAACAAAATAATTATTTAATTGTTATATTTCAATCAAATATACAAATAAACCTGTTTCAAACCCCAGTTCAATCATTTTTTGCATGTTGATTTGGTTTGTTTTAATTGGGAATATGATTCCACTACAACACAGATAAACCCTTACCCTATCTTCGAGGCCGCTATGAAAAAAATTGCGATTATTGGAAGCAGTGGAGGCAACCTCTACAACCTGGGTGGTGCCGAACCCGAAAAGCTACTCCAGGAAATTTACCAGCAGTGCGAAGCCGCAGGTGTGGAAGTTGCCGCTGTGCAGTTCATTGCGGCAGAGGCCTCAATGGACGCTGCCAAACCTCACACACCAGCGTCTGTATTTTCACTAACCACAGAAAACCAACAAAAACCACAAAGGATATTTCAGGGCAAACTTTCAGAAGTGAACGACTCGGTAGTTGAGAGCGATTGCAGGATTGCTAAAATGATCCGTAACGGTGAGATCGACGGGATCATCGTGATGAGCGCCGATCCGGTGAAGGCCAACCAGGCGGTCTTTGCCGCAGCTGTTGAAATGAAAACACCGATTGTTGGCACCGGCGGAACCTCAATGGCGCTAGTGGCGGCAAAAGGGGCAAATATCGTCGCAACCTCGGGCACGACGGGTACCACCAGCCGAACCCGCGCAGTCTCCTTCATCGCATCACTGTGTAAGCACTGGGGCGTTAAATACAAACCACAGTTGGGCAGTGCCTCTCCTTCACAGGGCGGTTCTGGAAAAAGTCTGCTTAAGCGCTTCAATATTCGCAGCATAATGATCCCTGCGCTGCCGGGCTTTATTGCCATGGCAATCGTGCTCGCACTCAGTCACATTCCGGGCCTGGAAAAACTCAACGATATCTTTGAAATTCTACTGAAGGGCCTACCGGTTTTAGTTGCGGTTCTCGCAGCAAAACAGATTTCGGAACTGGATGAAGTCTCAATTGTTGCCGGGGTGGTCGCCGGAGTACTTTCCGTCGAAGGCGGTCTGATTGGAGGGATCATCGGTGGTTTGATGGCCGGGATTTTCGTTCGTTGGCTGTTCGAATTATGCCTGAATTGGCGCTTTCCGATGACCACCGTCAACATTGTAGCGGGTGGGATCTCAGGCCTGGCCGCTGGGTTAATCATGCACTATCTGCTGAGTCCGCTGGCGCTGTCAGCAGGTAATTACATCAAACTGGCTATCGAAAGCACGCTGGCCTTCAGCCCTATTCTTGCCGGCCTGCTGGCTGGGTTGGTTATCTGGCCAGCTATTCTGGGGGGAGTCTATCACGCAGTCATTCTGCCGCTGGTGCTCCTGGAAATGGAAAAATCCGGAGTCAGCTTCCTCGGCGCTGTCGATATGGTAGGCCTGGTGATGGTTGCTGCAGGAATCAACCTGGCTAACGTCATCGCACCACGAGAAAAAAGCGAAGCAGCCGTCGCGACGCCCGGCCTGCTTATCAACCTCGGCTTTGGGACCTTCGTTGAATCGGCCTATCCGTTCATGTTTGCCAACAAAATTGTCTTTGGTTCAGCGATCGTTTGGGCCGGTCTGGGCGGCGTGATGCTGGGTTTCTTTAACGTCAAAGGCGTGGCTTATGTCCCCGCATTTGCCTCTCCGTTCTTATCCAGCAATGCGCTGCAAATGGCGATTGTTATGGTTACCGTCATGGGCCTGACCTGTATTTCCACCATTATTGCCAACCGTTTTAAGGCTGTCGCACAGAAAGAATCTACCGCGTCAGCCCATTAATTAATGCACCAACACCAGAGGTACACCATGTTTAAAGGCGATATGAATAAAAAACGCGCTAAAGCGTTACAGAAAGTGAAAGATGCCATCACGCTGCACGGCGGGCAGACCATCCTCAGTACAGGGATAACCGGCGACGATGCGCGTCTGGCAAAAGCAGTATGTGAGGCGGGCGTTAAGCTGCTCGAACCGAACCATCCCGCACTGGCGCTGGCGCGTGGGCATAAGGGGGTAAGCAACATGCACGCGGCAGAACAAATCCGCCACGAAATCACCAACAGCCAGATGGCCGAAGCAGTACATGGCGTACGTAATGTGGTTCCTGACGATATCTTCATTACCGTCGGTATCGCAGGTGGCTTTACCGAAACGTTACCAGTCCCGCTCACGGAAACAGAGATACTGGAGATTGCCCGTGCTGGTGCCGATGGCTTACACACCCATAAATCCGACTGGGACGATCTACAGGACATCGTTAATCTCGCCCATCAGTATGGCCTGACCGTTGATGCTTATATTGGTCACCCGGATGACCTGCATACCTTCGGTATTCCTGCACGCACTCCGGAAGAGGTCGCCAGCGTAGCAAAACGGATGCAGGAAATTGGCGTCGACATGATTGGTTTAATGACCGGTATGAGCTACGAAGGCGTAGCCGCAGGTGATATTCCGCAAGCCATTAAAGATCGCCTGTGGGCACTGGTCGGCGCGGTAAGCGTGCCGACGCTGGCGGAAGGCGGAATTAACCTCGCCAATGCCAAAGCGTTTAAGGATACCGGGGTCAATATTCTGGTCGTCGGTACGGCAATCGACAATATGGTCTGCAACGCCGCCAAAGAGGCTGTCACACCGTTTATTGCGCATTGATATTAAGGGAAAAAAAGCATGTTACTGGTCACCGATCTGGATGGAACACTACTGACTTCGCAAAAGACAATCAGTCCACGCACTCGTCAAGCACTCGTAGAATTCCACCAGCGCGGTGGCCTGTTGGCCGCCTGTTCCGCCAGACCGGTCTCCTCTATGATGCGCCTGCTACAGCAGCAGCAGGTTAATGCGCTGTTTGGCTGGTGCGCAGGCTTTAACGGAGGTCAGATCCTCGAGATGGCGCAGCAGCACAATATTCATACTGCAGCGCTCTCTTGTATGAATCTTCGGGATATTGACTGGCATATTTCGCTTTCCCTCTGTCCTCATCACTTTTTTAGCGCCGATGCTATTTATCATCGTTGCGACCAACAGATTGCGCCATGGACAACTTATGAAGCCCGTTTATTTGAATTACCACTTATTTTGGCAGCGCCTGGAAATATTTTAAATCGGCAGGATATTTATAAAATCACACTCGTTACCGAGCAGTTAAAAATAAATGCACTATGTGCAGAAGTGAATAATAAATTGCCTTATGGCTATACAGCGACTATCACTGGGGAGAATTACATTGATATCCAACGTAGCGAAATAAATAAAGGTTATGCTATTAGCATGTTAATGCACCAGCTAAATATAACAGCCGATAAAGTTGCGGCGATTGGCGACCAGCAAAACGATATCAGTATGTTTTCCGCCGCCGGCATTGGTATTGCAATGGGGAATGCGCCTGAGGTAGTAAAACGACAAGCCAGCTATGTGACGGCCTCTAATGATGATGAGGGTATTGTCTGTGCGCTGGAGTGGTTGCGTTGCTCTGCACATCCAGTTACCATGCGCCAAAGCACGACGTTGGCGGAAAATAATGAACCCGATTAAAAGAAGAAAACATATCCTCGATGAATTAAATAAATTCGGTGAAGTGACGGTTATCAAATTATCGGAAACGCTAAAAGTCACATCAGAGACCATTCGCCGCGATCTCTCCATCCTGGAGTCTGAAGGGCAAATTACCAAGATTCACGGCGGAGCCGTCAAAAAGCAGGTTGTTCAGGAAGATGAATTTGGCGCGCGGATTGATATACACCGCGAAGAAAAAATGGCAATTGGTAAACTTGCCGCCGGGATGGTCAGCGAGCACGACACTCTATTCATTGACTCCTGTACAACAAATCTTATTCTGGCCGAACAATTACCTCCTCTGGCCTACTCCGTTATTACTAACTCAGCCTTAATTGCCGATAAAATAAAAGAACATAATCTTAAAGCGCGCGTTTATGTATTAGGTGGTGAATATGACTACCATTTCCGTGCCAATCTCGGCGTCTCCGTTTGTCAGCAAATAAACACTATTCACGCAGATATCTGCTTCATCGGCGCGGGTGGTATTTCACCTCAACATGGTGTGCTGGTGAAAAGCTTCGATGAAGCCTATGTTGCCAAATCAATGATTGCTATGAGTAAAAAGTCGGTAATTCTTGCCGACCATACAAAATTTGGCCAGGACGGAGTGATGTGTATCGCCACATTAAAAGAGATCGATAACATCATCACAGACAAACGATTCGTAACAACGGGCTATACACAGCAGGACTTCGCCGGAAAATTACGTATTGCTGAATAATACAATACATGACGCTATCAGCAGGTTCTGGATTACCGTACACTGAGGATATCGGCTAACAGAGGGCACCCTTATGGCACTCCCCCGCATTACCCAAAAAGAGATGACCGAGCGCGAACAGCGTGAACTGAAAACGCTGCTCGACCGCGCGCGCATTGCGCATGGTCGGCTGCTTACCAACGCTGAAACAAACAGCATCAAGAAAGAGTACATCGATAAACTGATGGCTTTGCGCGAAGCAGAAGCTAAAAAAGCCCGCCAGTTAAAGAAAAAGCAGGCTTATAAACCGGATGCGGAAGCATCGTTTTCCTGGTCAGCAAATACGCCGACACGCGGCAGACGTTAGCGTCCCTTCTTCTTACGCCCCGGAGAGGTAAAACGCTTACCGTTTGCCGCCGGGCGCGATTTTTCTTTCTCCGCTGATTTTTCGATTTTCACTACCGGACGCTTAATGCCTGCGGTTTTTGGCTTCGCTTTCGCCTTCGGTTTGGCTTCTGAGGACGAGTTCTCAATCAGCTTGAACAGATCGATCAGTTCGTCATCTGTCAGGTCGCGCCATTCACCAAGCGGCAGACCAGACAAACCAACGTTCATGATTCGCGTACGCTCAAGCTTGGTAACTTCATAGCCAAAGTGTTCGCACATACGACGGATCTGACGGTTAAGTCCCTGAATCAGCGTAATGCGAAACACAAACGGCGCTTCTTTCTTCACCTTACATTTTTTGGTGACGGTACCGAGAATGGGCACACCGGCCCCCATCCCACGGATAAAGTCATCAGTGACCGGCTTATCGACCGTCACCAGATACTCTTTTTCGTGATCGTTACCGGCACGCAGGATTTTATTCACCAGGTCGCCGTGGTTAGTCAGAAAGATAAGTCCCTGGGAATCTTTGTCCAGACGGCCAATTGGAAACACGCGCTTGCTGTGATTCACGAAATCAACAATGTTGTCGCGTTCGCTGTCTTCCGTGGTGCTGACAATCCCTACCGGCTTGTTCAGCGCGATAAAAACCAGATCTTCCGCTTCACGCGGCTCAATCAACCGACCATTTACTTTTACGACGTCGCCAGGCATCACCTGATCGCCGATGGTGGCGCGTTTGCCATTCAGGAAGACATTCCCTTGTTCGATAAAGCGATCCGCCTCGCGACGCGAGCAGATTCCGCTTTCACTGATGTATTTATTTAATCGGATAGATGAGTCGGGCAGCATAATTTCTCCTGTATACACTTCATCCTGCAAGCTGTCTCTGCGTTGGCTACCCTCACTCACCCAGGTCACATAGCAATCTATGCTCCCGGGGGTTCGCTCCCTTGCCGCCTTGATACAACTTGAATGACTTTGTGTATTAAAAGCGAAATATACCCTACCTTGCGGACGATAAAAAATAATCGTGTTCGACTACCCACGCGCTATTTGTGATCCGTCACACCTTTTGACACAAAAGTGTCAGCGATCCATCCCTGCAATTTTGTTGAGTGAAAACAAGCAGAATCAATACATTAGAGAGGCATGCACATCTGTGCCGACAACGCACCATCACCACATCAAATGTGCAACACAATCGGTCATTTCAGGACGATGAAATAAGTGAAAATAGCTTTGAGATGGAGAACAGATGGGGTTATATCAGATCAAGAAGGCAATTTCGTGATTTGCACAAATGTGCAGGAGTCCAAAAATGGCGACGGAAAACAGCGATGATATCCGCCTGATCGTAAAAATAGCGCAGCTGTATTACGAACAGGATATGACACAAGCGCAAATAGCTCGCGAGCTGGGTATTTATCGCACCACGATCAGCCGTTTACTAAAACGTGGACGCGAGCAGGGTATCGTCACCATCGCCATTAATTACGACTACAACGAAAATCTGTGGCTGGAACAGCAGCTAAAACAGAAATTTGGCCTGAAAGAGGCGGTCGTAGTCTCCTGCGATAGCGAGCAGGAAGATGAACAACTTAATATGATGGGCGCACATGGCGCACAGTTGCTGGAACGCTTACTGGAACCTGGGGACATTATCGGGTTCTCATGGGGCCGCGCGGTACGGGGACTGGTGGAAGGATTATCTCCTGCCAGCCAGTCGCGCCAGCTGATCTGTGTGCCGATTATCGGCGGACCATCCGGCAAGCTTGAAAGCCGCTACCACGTCAATACGCTGACCTACGGCGCTGCGGCAAAGCTCAAAGGGGAATCACACCTGGCAGATTTCCCGGCACTGCTGGAAAACCCGCTGATCCGTAACGGGATCATGCAGTCACGACATTTTAAATCGATTTCTGCGTACTGGGATAATCTGGACATCGCGCTGGTCGGGATTGGATCTCCGGCGATACGTGATGGCGCCAACTGGCACGCTTTTTACGGCAGTGAAGAGAGTGATGACCTGCATGCCCGCCAGGTCGCCGGAGACATTTGCTCGCGCTTTTACGATATCAACGGTGTAACCGTAGAGACCAATATGAGTGAAAAGACGCTCTCCATCGAAACCAATAAATTAAAACAGGCGCGTTACTCCATTGGCATTGCAATGGGTGAAGAAAAATACAGTGGGATATTAGGCGCATTACGTGGGAATTATATTAACTGTTTAGTCACCAACAGCAATACCGCTGAGTTATTGTTGAAGTAAATAAATTCTAATTGGTCCTACCATAATTAAATTTATGTGGGATCCCCTTATCTGAAATCGGGAGTTAATTATGCAAACGTGGTTAAACTTGCAGGGCAAAGTCATTATTGTTACCGGTGGTGCATCCGGAATTGGTCTGGCAATTGTCGAGGAGTTATTAGCGCAAGGCGCTAATGTGCAAATGGCAGATATTCATGGCGGAGAAGGTAAATACGATAGCCATGACGGGTATCATTTTTGGCCAACGGATATTTCCAGTGCCAAAGAGGTTAATCATACGGTCGCTGAAATTATCCAACGCTACGGACGTATTGATGGGCTGGTAAATAATGCTGGCGTTAATTTTCCGCGTCTGCTGGTCGATGAAAAAGCACCCGCCGGGCAATACGAACTCAACGAAGCTGCTTTTGAAAAAATGGTTAATATCAACCAGAAAGGTGTGTTCTTAATGTCGCAGGCAGCGGCACGCCAAATGGTAAAACAGCGTAACGGCGTGATTGTGAATGTCTCTTCTGAAAGCGGACTGGAAGGTTCTGAAGGTCAAAGCTGTTACGCCGCGACCAAAGCCGCATTGAATAGCTTTACCCGTTCCTGGTCGAAAGAGTTGGGCAAACACGGCATCCGTGTAGTTGGCATTGCACCTGGCATTCTGGAAAAAACCGGACTGCGGACCCCCGAGTATGAAGAAGCGCTGGCCTGGACCCGCAACATCACCGTCGAACAGCTGCGCGAGGGCTACACCAAGAACGCGATCCCGATTGGTCGTTCAGGACGCTTAAGCGAAGTCGCTGATTTTGTTTGTTATCTTTTATCTGAGCGTGCCAGTTACATCACCGGAGTAACCACTAACATTGCGGGCGGAAAAACGCGCGGCTAAGGAGATTTTATGGTCAATGCAATCTTCTGTGCTCACGGCAAACTGGCCTGCGCCATGCTGGAATCGGTACAGATGGTCTACGGTGATGCCAACGTTGAAGCCGTGGCATTTGTCCCCGGAGAGAACGCCAGCGATATTGTGGAAAAGCTAAAAAAGTTAGTAAGTATTCACACTGGCGATGAATGGCTGATTGCCGTCGATTTGCAGTGTGGCAGTCCCTGGAATGCCGCCGCGACGCTGGCGATGCACAATCCGGCGATACGGGTCATTAGCGGGTTATCACTGCCGTTGGCGCTGGAACTGGTAGACAACCAAAGCAATATGAATGTGGATGAACTGTGCGAACACCTGACGACCATTGCTCAACAAACCTGTGTCGTCTGGAAGCATCTGGAAACGGCCGAAGAGGATTTCTGATGAACATTACCCTTGCTCGTATTGATGACCGCCTGATCCACGGTCAGGTCACCACCGTCTGGTCGAAGGTGGCGAATGCCCAACGGATTATTATCTGTAATGACGACGTTTATAACGATGAAGTACGTCGCACATTATTACGTCAGGCCGCCCCACCGGGAATAAAAGTGAACGTCGTTAATATCGAAAAGGCGGTCGCGGTTTACCATAATCCGCAATACCAGAACGAAACCGTTTTTTATCTGTTTACCCGCCCACAGGATGCATTAGCAATGGTCAAGCAAGGCGTGAAAATCGCCACGTTAAATATTGGCGGCATGGCTTGGCGACCGGGTAAAAAACAATTAACTAAAGCCGTTTCTTTAGACAGTGACGACATTAATGCGTTTCGAGAATTAGCTAAACTGGGTGTCACGCTGGATTTACGCGTCGTCGCATCCGATCCATCTATTAATATTCTCGAAAAAATAGAAGAACAATCGTTCGCTGAATAAATAAAAATGCCTGTGTTCTTATGCTTTAACAGGCAGGGATGATCACATTCACAAGGTGACATATTATGGAAATAAGTACCCTACAAATTATCGCCATATTCCTATTTTCCTGTATTGCCGGAATGGGCAGCGTGCTGGATGAGTTCCAGACCCACCGTCCGCTAATTGCTTGTACCGTTATCGGCCTGATCCTTGGTGATTTAAAAACCGGGATTATGCTCGGCGGCACGCTGGAGTTAATCGCTCTTGGTTGGATGAACGTCGGCGCAGCGCAGTCTCCCGATTCGGCGCTCGCCAGTATTATCTCCGCCATTCTGGTTATCGTCGGTCAGCAAAGCATTGCTACCGGTATCGCCATCGCCCTGCCAGTCGCGGCGGCAGGTCAGGTACTAACTGTCTTTGCCCGTACCATCACCGTGGTGTTCCAGCACGCGGCGGATAAAGCAGCCGAAGACGCCCGCTTTCGCACCATCGACATGCTGCACGTTTCCGCTCTCGGCGTACAGGCGCTGCGCGTTGCCATTCCTGCATTAATCGTCTCGCTGTTTGTCAGCGCCGATATGGTCAGCAATATGCTCAACGCCATTCCGGAATTCGTCACCCGCGGATTGCAGATTGCCGGTGGCTTTATCGTGGTGGTCGGCTACGCCATGGTGCTGCGCATGATGGGCGTGAAGTACCTGATGCCCTTCTTCTTCCTCGGGTTTATCGCTGGGGGGTATCTCGATTTGAGCCTGCTGGCTTTCGGTGGGGTTGGCGTGATTATCGCGCTGGTCTACATCCAGTTGAACCCACAGTGGCGTAAAGCCGAACCGCAGGCGCAACCCGCCTCTTCTCAAGCTCTCGATCAGCTTGATGACTAATGGAGCCAGCCATGGAACAGAAAAAACTAACCAAATCCGACCTGTTTAGCATGTTTGTTCGCTCCAACCTACAACAGGCGTCATTCAACTTTGAACGCATTCATGGGCTGGGCTTTTGCTACGACATGATCCCTGCCATCAAGCGCCTGTATCCGCTGAAAGAGGACCAGGTTGCAGCACTCAAACGCCACCTGGTGTTTTTCAACACCACGCCTGCCGTGTGCGGCCCGGTGATTGGCGTGACCGCCGCGATGGAAGAAGCTCGCGCCAATGGTGCGGAAATTGACGACGGCGCCATCAACGGCATCAAAGTTGGGCTGATGGGCCCGCTGGCCGGTGTTGGCGACCCGTTGGTCTGGGGAACATTGCGCCCGATTACCGCCGCGCTCGGCGCATCGCTGGCGCTGTCCGGAAACATTCTCGGCCCACTATTATTCTTCTTTATTTTCAATTCAGTACGTCTTGCCATGAAGTGGTACGGCTTACAGCTTGGCTTTCGTAAAGGGGTCAATATCGTCAGCGACATGGGCGGCAACCTGCTGCAGAAACTGACCGAAGGCGCATCGATTCTCGGCCTGTTTGTCATGGGGGTGTTGGTCACCAAATGGACCAGCATCAACGTGCCGCTGGTGGTATCGCAAACGCCTGGCGCAGACGGCACCACCGTCACCATGACCGTGCAGAACATTCTCGACCAACTCTGCCCCGGCCTGCTGGCGCTGGGTCTGACGCTGCTGATGGTGCGTCTGCTTAACAAGAAAATTAATCCGGTATGGCTGATCTTCGCCCTGTTTGCGCTGGGGATTATCGGTAACGCGCTGGGTTTCCTGTCCTGATTTTTTCGCTCCGGCAATGCCGGGGCAACTTCAACAAATAGTCCTCGAAAGAGGAAGAGGTGGTAACAATGCAAACAACAACAGCTTTACGCCTTTATGGTAAACGCGATCTGCGCCTGGAAACCTTCGATCTTCCTGAAATGCAGGACGATGAAATTCTGGCCTCAGTCGTAACCGACAGCCTGTGCCTTTCTTCCTGGAAAGAGGCTAACCAGGGCGAGAACCACAAAAAGGTGCCGGACGATGTGGCCACCAACCCGATCATCATCGGTCACGAGTTTTGCGGCGATATTATTGCCGTGGGGAAAAAATGGCAGCATAAGTTTCAGCCCGGCCAGCGCTATGTCATTCAGGCTAACCTGCAACTGCCGGATCGCCCGGACTGCCCCGGCTACTCCTTCCCGTGGGTAGGCGGTGAAGCCACGCACGTTATCATTCCTGATGAAGTCATGGAGCAGGACTGCCTGTTGGCCTACGAAGGTGAAACCTATTTTGAAGGCTCGCTGGTTGAGCCGCTGTCCTGCGTGATTGGCGCATTCAACGCCAACTATCACCTACAGGAAGGTACTTATAACCACAAGATGGGCATTCGTCCGCAGGGGCGTACACTGATACTCGGCGGCACCGGGCCGATGGGACTACTGGCGATCGACTACGCGCTGCATGGTCCGGTTAACCCAGCGCTGCTGGTGGTGACCGACACCAATAACGACAAGCTGAGCTACGCCCGCAAGCACTATCCATCAGAACCACAAACGTTGATCCATTATCTCCACGCCCAGGATGCGAGTTATGACAGCTTGATGGCGCTGAGCGGCGGGCACGGGTTTGATGACATCTTTGTGTTTGTGCCCAATGAACAGCTGGTCACGCTGGCCTCTTCTTTGCTGGCTGCGGATGGTTGCATGAACTTCTTTGCCGGTCCGCAGGATAAGCAGTTTAGCGCGCCGATTAACTTCTACGACGTGCACTATGCCTTCACCCATTATGTTGGGACATCTGGCGGCAATACCGACGACATGCGCACGGCGGTAAAACTGATCGAAGAGAAGAAAGTTCAGGCGGCAAAAGTGGTGACGCACATTCTGGGATTGAATGCGGCAGGTGAAACAACGCTGGAACTGCCGCAAGTCGGTGGGGGTAAAAAACTGGTTTACACCGGAAAAGCATTGCCGTTAACTGCGCTCACCCAGATTGACGATCCGGCCTTGCGCGATATCCTGGAGCGTCATCAGGGGATCTGGTCGCAGGAAGCCGAACAGTACATATTGTCTCACGCCGAGGAGATTTAACATGATTAACCGCGACACCCAGTTGTGCATGTCGCTTGCCGGTCGCCCCGGCAACTTTGGCACACGCTTTCATAACTATCTGTATGAAAAGTTAGGGTTAAATTTTATCTACAAAGCCTTTACTACGCAGGATATTGAGGCCGCAGTGAAAGGCGTTCGCGCACTCGGGATTCGCGGCTGTGCGGTCTCTATGCCGTTTAAAGAGAGTTGCATGCCGTTTCTGGATGCCATCGATCCTTCCGCAAAAGTCATTGATTCCGTCAACACCATTGTCAATGACAACGGTACGCTGACAGGATTTAACACCGACTACATTGCGGTAAAAAGCCTGATTACCAGCCACCAGCTTGATAACCACGCACGCGTCATGATCCGCGGCAGCGGTGGAATGGGTAAAGCTGTCATTGCTGCATTTCGCGATGCCGGTTTTCGCGATGTGATCGTCGCCGCCCGTAACCGGGAGAGCGGTCCGGCGCTGGCACAACAGTACGGTTTCCAGTGGCAACCGCAGCCGGAAGGGATTACCTGCGATATTCTGGTCAACGTGACGCCCGTCGGCATGGCTGGCGGTAAAGAGAGCGATGAACTGGCCTACAGCGAAGCGATGGTCGCTGCCGCCAGCGTGGTGTTTGACGTCGTCGCCCTGCCGCCGGAAACACCGGTAATCAAACTGGCACAGCAATTAGGTAAAAAGACCATCAGCGGTGCAGAGGTGATTGCCTTACAGGCCGTGGAGCAGTTCGCCATGTACACCGGCGTACGCCCGGATGACGCGCTAATCGCCGAAGCGGCAGAATTTGCTCGGGCGGGGTAAAGAAGCAGGAACAGAGCGCCAGGGATGGGCGCTCTGTCTATTTTAGGTACTATGCAACAGCGAACAGTTGCTGGTCAGCTTTCGCTTCCAACTGCGCCAGCGCGGGAATCAATTGGCTGATGTTGACCAGACTGTGTCCTAACTGGCATATGCTCTCATACGCAAAATGTTCCTGACCTTCACCCGCCATGGTCAGCAGGCTTTCGCCCATAAAATTCAGCGTCTGGTACAACCCTGCCAGCGCCTCTTCACAGCCAAACGATAGCGCCAGATTTTCTTCGGTAGTGAGATGGCTACAATCAAGATGGTGGAACGCCTCGGCGAGTGGAAAATAAAGCAGATCGGCTTGCGGAATGGGAGAAGAAGACGCAAAACAGGCGTTAGTAGTACTATTAGCATCAACCATAGCATTACCTCGTATAATGTTGTGGTAAGACGCCCTGATCGTGTTCCCGCACTTTCGGGGCGTTGTCATTTTGGGTGTGTGAGAGTAATGTGTCATCACACATACTCACACTACTCTTGTGTAATTAAGGTGTCAACACACATGAACGAAAGAAGAGGCAATCCCCCGTTTCAATTCCGTCTGGATCCGGAACTGCGCAAAGCGATGGAAGAAGCACAACGGCAGGATGGCGATGAATCATTGGCAGCCTGGATTAAACGTGTGATTAGAAAAGAGCTGAAACAGAAAGGAATTGAAGTGTAACAGGCAGTAGTTTATATCGCTTTTCTGAAGGTCTGTTTAGAGCGAACAGCGGAAGTTGACTGTTCCGGGATGAACATTGATGTTGTCGTGATTCAATGCCTCCTTTAATGACATAAGTGTAAAATGAGATTATTTTCATCAAGCATGATTTACTTAACTCCATGAGAATTCAATGAATAAAATTATAATTGCTGCAGTCATTCTTTCCTCTGTACTTCTGGGGGGGTGTGCATCGGTTCCTCTGGCCAGTAATGCTGAAAACGAGACGGCTAAGTCTTTCCCAGTCCCGGAAAATGGCAAAGCCGGTCTATACGTTTACAGAGACAGCTTTGTCGGTAAAGCGTTAAAAAAGGATGTTTATCTTGACGGACGTTGTCTTGGTGAAACGGCTGACAGAGTCTTTTTCTATCAGCAAATATCGACCAGCCAACCACATACGCTGGGAACTGAATCCGAGTTTTCACCAAATAATCTGACACTCAATGTCACGTCCGGGAAAAACTACTTTGTTCGCCAATACATCAAAATGGGCGTTTTTGTTGGTGGCGCTGGACTTGAGCAAGTTTCCGAAAACGAAGGTATCCGCGTCCTTTCTAAACCTGAAGTTAAGTTAGCAGTGCCAGGTCATTGCGATAACTGACCGGCGGAAATTTAATATCCAGCCTGCATCAGGGCTGGATATCATTCGCTGCTCGGTTTGACTATATGGTTAAGAATTTACGGGCACATTTTCCACTTTATCTTTTTTGGCTTTCGAATTATCAGCCGCCTTTTGTTTCTGGCTGGAGGAGCATTTTAGGTCAACTGTGCTTTCTCCAACCTACATGCCGGAGAGTTCGCTTTGTGGTCAGAATTTGTACACCACCAGTGATTGGTTGGTGATTTTAACAATGCTCGTCTTAGTGCTCAATTGTTCCCAGGAACGGCTATAAACAACTGACAAGCAATGCCGGGGTTTAGCGCTTTATGACCCCTCGGCAACTTCCGCTCCTGGCACAAAGCCGCTCCTATCCCCTGTTATCGTTTCTCGTATCAACCGCAGCATCCTGAAAAACTATCTATTATTGCGAGGCACTTTCCTGTTTCTTCCACCCAACATTTCCCCTTACTCCCCATTTTTTTACTCTCTGGTCTCAACTTGTCAATTCATAATGTAGTTTATAAAATACATGGAACGTCATCATGGAAATTCTTCAGACAATGGTTTTCCGGCGTTGGGAGCAAAACCTACGGGACAGGAGAGCTAAAACGCTCATTGCCACACGCCTTTTTCGTTTGGCTAATGGTTTATCTGGTGATGTAAAACCTGTTGGGGAAGGCGTCAGCGAAATGCGCATTTCTTACGGTCCTGGCTACAGGATTTACTTTAAACAGCAAGGCTGCCGCATCATCATTTTGTTATGTGGGGGCGATAAAAGCTCACAAGCCAACGATATTACTCTTGCAAAAATGCTTGCCCGTTCACTGGATTATCAGGAGGTCTTCCGCCATGAATAAACTTACTCACTACGATCCCGCGACTGCGCTGGTTGATGATGAAGAAATTGCCGTGTTTATGGCCGATGCCCTCGAAACAGGTGATGCAGCATACATTGCAAAAGCACTGGGCGTGGTGGCTCGTGCTAAGGGTATGGCGAACATCGCAGCAGAAACGGGATTATCCCGCGAGCAGCTTTATCGCTCTTTTAGTGAGAAAGGTAACCCGACGCTGAAAACCACACTTGCAGTGATGAAGGTGCTCGGTATTGAATTGACACTTAAAAAATAGCCTCAGCTTCTATCTCCCCCTTCCAACATCGTGAGCCATATCAGTAAGGCGTTAGCCTGATAGTGGTAGCATTAGCGCGGTTTGTAATTTTCTGATTACATGGAGAAATGATGGAACTGCTTTTATTGAGTAACTCGACGCTGCCGGGCAAAGGCTGGATGGAACATGCGCTGCCGCTGATTGCTGAACAACTGAATGGTCGCCGTACGGCGGTGTTTATTCCGTTCGCTGGCGTGACGCAAACCTGGGATGAGTACACGGCGAAAACGGCAGCCATCTTTGCGCCAATGGGCGTCAAAGTTACGGGTATTCATACCGTTGCCGACCCGATTGCCGCTATTGAAAACGCAGAGCTGGTGATTGTCGGCGGGGGTAATACCTTCCAGTTACTGAAAGAAAGCCGCGAACGCGGACTGCTGGCGCCGATTGTGGATGTCGTCAAACGCGGTGCGCTGTACATTGGCTGGAGCGCAGGTTCCAACCTCGCCTGCCAGACCATCCGCACCACCAACGACATGCCGATTGTTGATCCAAAAGGCTTTGATGCGCTCGGTCTGTTCCCGCTGCAAATTAACCCACACTTCACCAACGCGCTGCCGGAAGGCCACAAAGGCGAAACGCGTGAACAGCGTATCCGCGAGCTGCTGGTTGTGGCACCAGAGCTGACGGTGATTGGCTTGCCGGAAGGTAACTGGATCAAAGTGAGTAACGGTCAATCCGTGCTTGGCGGCCCGAACACCACGTATATCTTCAAAGCGGGTGAAGAGGCGGCTGCCGTTGAAGCAGGCCACTGCTTTTAGTTGATTTATTGTCTGATGCCGGATGCGGCTTCGCCTTATCCGGCCTACAAAGTAAACGACAACATTGCCGGATGGCGGCATAAATGCCTTATCCGGCCTACCGCTTCACCTCACTCAAAAATCATCCCGCCCATCGTCTTCATCCGGCTGTTCCAGCACGCTGTAAGCCACGGAGCAAAACAGCGAGTTCAGACGCTGCATATCGCCCAACAGCGCCAGGTGCAACGAGCTGGTCTCGATGCTCTGCACGTTCTGCTGATGCAGACGGTCAACGTGCGCATGCGAATAACGACGATTGAGAATACGGAAGCGGTGCTTGCTGCGGCGCAGACGACGGGCACTGGTCACATCTCCTGAGAAGAACACCGACATCGCCAGCTGCAGATTGCTGAGCAACTGATCGTAGAGCGCATCCAGTTCTTTCAGCCCTTCGACAGAGAATGCCCGGCGGGCGGCCAGCGACTTATCGGCTATCTCGCTGCCCATACGTTCGACAATATCGGAAGCCTGCTCAAGGTTGAGCGACATTTCGATAATCTCCGCCCAACGGCGCGATTCCTCTTCCGCCAGCTCATCCTTTGGCATCCGCGCCAGATAGAGCTTAATTGCCGTGTACAGCACGTTAATGTCGTCCGCCATCCTGCGCAGCTCTTTTTCTTCACGCGGCTCGCCGTGCATCACCTTCTTCAGCCCGTCCATCATCTGCTCCATCGCGTCGCCGATACGCAGGGCTTCACGGGCGGCATTGGCCAGAGCGAGCGTCGGCGTATCCAGCGCGCTGACGTCCAGATGTTTGGGTTTAAGATGTGCATCCAGCTCCGGCTCATCGCGGATGATGCGCTTACAAAAACGCGCCATCGGTTCGGCGAACGGCACCATCGCCACGCAGCGCACCAGGTTGTAGAAGACGTGGAAGTAGATAACCAGTTCAGATTTCGGCAGCGGCAGTTCATCCATCAGATTGGCCAGCGGATGAACAAACGGCAGGATAATCAGGCTCCCCACCAGCTTAAACAGCAGGCTACCGAGCGCCACACGACGTGCTGCGGCGTTAGCGGCGCTGTTATTCAACATCGCCAGCAGGCCGGACCCGAGGTTGGCACCAATCACCAGACACAACGCCACCGGGAACGAGATAATACCTGCCGCGGTCAGCGTGGCCGTCAGCAGCACCGCCGCCAGGCTGGAGTAACTGATAATCGCAAACATGGCGCCAATCAGCGCATCGAGCATAATATCGCCGGTGAGCGAGGCAAAAATAACCTGTACCCCATTCGCCTGGGTGATCGGCGTTACCGCCTGCACAATCAGCTCCAGCGCCAGCAAAATCAACCCCAGTCCAATACCAACCCGCCCCAGTTGCCCCACGCGGGACTGCTTACGACCGAGAAAGAAGATCACGCCGATAAAAATCAGCAGTGGCGACAGCCAGGAGAGATCGAAGGTCAGGATACGCGCCATCAGCGCGGTCCCCACGTCGGCGCCGAGCACTATGACCAGCGCAGGGGTGAGCGCCACGAGATCTTGTGCAACAAACGAGGTCACCAGCATGGTGGTGGCGTTGCTGCTTTGCACCAGCGCCGTTACGCCGATACCTGCACAAAAGGCGAGCGGCTTCTTTTCAACGCTACGGCTGAGCACGGTACGCAAGCGGGCGCCAAAGACGCGCATCACGCCGGTACGCACAATATGCGTACCCCAAACCAGCATCGCGACGGCAGAAAGCAGGTGTAACAGAGTTAACACGGAATCAGGTTCTCCTTATTTTTATGGTTTTTTGAGGCTCATTTGCCTGATGGCGCTGCGCTTATCAGGCCTACAAATCATCCCTATGTAGGCCGGATAAGGCGTTTACGCCGCCATCCGGCAACGGCCCCCTTTCAGTATAAGGGTTTAAACGTAATAAAGAGACAGGGCACTCATTGAGCGCCCTGTTTGTTGTAAAGAAAGATGACAGTTTTGTGAATCAGTCGGCGTCATAGCCGAGGTTCGGCGCTAACCAGCGCTCCACTTCTGCCACGCTCATGCCTTTACGGAAGGCATAATCTTCAACCTGATCGCGCTGGATTTGCGCCACGGCGTAGTACTTGCTGTCCGGATGACTGAAATACCAGCCGGAGACCGACGCGCCTGGCCACATGGCGAAAGATTCGGTGAGTTTCATCCCGGTGTGCGCTTCCACATCCAGCAGCTCCCAGATGGTGGCTTTTTCGGTGTGTTCCGGACACGCCGGATAACCCGGTGCCGGGCGAATCCCCTGGTAGTTTTCGCGGATTAGCTCCTCGTTACTGAGATTCTCATTCGCCGCATAGCCCCAGTAGACTTTACGCACGCGCTCATGCAGATATTCTGCGAACGCTTCCGCCAGACGGTCAGCGATCGCTTTCACCATGATCTTGTTGTAGTCGTCATGCTGGGCTTCGAAGGCATCCGCCAGCGCATCTTCCTCCAGACCACCGGTCACCGCGAAAGCACCGATGTAATCCGCTTTGCCGCTCAGTTTCGGCGCAACAAAGTCAGACAGGCAGTAGTTGGCGAAACCGACTTTTTCCGTCTGCTGGCGTAGGTGATGACTCACGTTGATAACGTGCGTACGCGTCTCGTCACGGTAAATCTCGATGTCGTCACCCACGCGGTTGGCCGGGAATAACCCCACCACGCCGCGCGGATTCAGGGTCTTCTCAGCGCTGAGTTTATCCAGCATGTCGTTGGCGTCTTTGAACAGGCGCTTCGCCTCTTCTCCTACCACCTCATCTTCAAGAATGCGCGGATATTTCCCGGCCAGCGACCAGGTCATAAAGAACGGCGTCCAGTCGATGTAATTGCGCAGAGTTTCGATGCTGGCTTCCACTTCCTGCACGCCCAGACGGTGCGCCACCGGCGGCGTGTAGTTTTCCCAGTCGAAGGCCAGATCGTTGTCGCGGGCAGCCTGTAACGTTACTGGCGGGGTACGCGGTTTCTTACGCGCATGCTGGATACGCACGGTTTCGTACTCTTTACGCGTACGGGCGACAAAGTCATCGCGCTGGGTGTCAGAGAGCAGCGCAGCCACCACGCCAACGGTACGCGAGGCGTTCTGCACGTACACCGTCGGGCCGCTGTAGTTCTGCTCAATTTTCACCGCCGTGTGCGCTTTTGAGGTGGTCGCACCGCCAATCAGCAGCGGAATAGTGAATCCCTGACGCTCCATCTCTTTCGCCACGTTGACCATTTCATCCAGCGACGGGGTAATCAGCCCGGAAAGGCCTATCAAGTCGGCATTCACTTCACGCGCCGTTCTGAGGATTTTCTCCGCTGGCACCATCACGCCAAGATCGACGATTTCGTAGTTGTTACATTGCAGCACCACGCCAACAATGTTTTTGCCGATATCGTGCACATCGCCCTTCACGGTCGCGATGACCATTTTACCGTTGCTGGAGCCTTTCTCTTTGCTGGCCTCAATGTACGGTTCGAGGTACGCCACCGCCTGCTTCATCACGCGGGCGGATTTCACCACCTGCGGCAGGAACATTTTGCCTTCGCCGAACAGATCGCCAACGACGTTCATGCCGTCCATCAGCGGTCCTTCAATAACTTCGATCGGACGCGCTGCCTGCTGGCGCGCTTCCTCAGTATCCAGCTCAATAAACTCGGTAATGCCTTTCACCAGCGAGTATTCGAGGCGTTTTTTCACGTCCCAGGTGCGCCATTCCGCCATCTGGGCATTCGCCGTATCGTCAGTTTTGCTGCCGCGATATTTCTCTGCCAGCTCCAGCAGTCGTTCGGTGCCATCGTCACGACGGTTGAGGATCACATCTTCAACCGCATCGCGCAGCTCGGCGGGCAGGTCGTCATAAATTGCCAGCTGTCCGGCGTTGACGATCCCCATGTCCATGCCGTTGCGAATGGCGTAGTAGAGGAATACCGCGTGAATGGCTTCACGTACCGGGTCGTTGCCACGGAACGAGAATGAAACGTTAGAAACGCCGCCGGAGATCAGCGCGTGCGGCAGTTCGCGTTTGATGTCTTCACACGCGCCGATAAAGTCCTGCGCGTAGTTGTTGTGCTCATCAATACCGGTCGCGACAGCAAAGATGTTCGGGTCGAAGATGATGTCTTCCGGCGGGAAGCCCACCTCTTCGGTAAGAATTTTGTACGCCCGACGGCAGATTTCGATTTTACGTGCGCGGGTGTCGGCCTGCCCTTGCTCGTCAAAGGCCATCACCACCACCGCGGCACCGTAGCGACGCAGCAGCTTCGCATGATGGATAAAGGTCTCAACCCCCTCTTTCATCGAGATGGAGTTAACGATGCCTTTACCCTGAATGCACTTCAGGCCTTTCTCGATGACGTCCCATTTCGAGGAGTCGATCATAATCGGCACGCGGGCGATATCCGGCTCACCGGCGATCAGGTTGAGGAAACGCACCATTGCCGCTTCGGCATCGAGCATCCCCTCATCCATGTTGATATCGATGATCTGCGCGCCGCTTTCCACCTGCTGACGGGCGACGTCCAGCGCTTCGCTGTATTTCTCTTCTTTGATCAGGCGTTTAAACTTCGCCGAACCGGTGACGTTGGTACGCTCGCCGACGTTTACAAACAGGCTGTCGTCGCCGATGTTCAGCGGCTCAAGGCCGGAAAGGCGGCAGGCAACCGGGATTTCCGGCAAGCGGCGCGGCGGTAAGCCATCCACCGCGCGGCTCATGGCGGCGATATGTTCCGGCGTGGTGCCGCAGCAGCCGCCGACGATATTCAGGAAACCGGCCTCAGCCCACTCGCGAATCTGCGTCGCCATGGTATCGGCGTCGAGATCGTATTCACCAAAGGCGTTCGGCAGACCGGCGTTCGGGTGCGCAGTCACATAGCATTCGGCAATGCGTGACAGTTCCTGCACGTACTGGCGCAGCTCGTCCGGACCTAACGCGCAGTTCAGACCGAAGGTCAGCGCATCGGCGTGGCGCAGGGAGTTGTAGAATGCTTCGGTAGTCTGGCCGGAAAGCGTACGGCCGGAAGCGTCGGTGATGGTGCCGGAGAGCATAATCGGCAGCTCAACGCCCAGCGCTTCGAATTCAGTTTTAACCGCGAAAATAGCGGCTTTGGCGTTCAGAGTATCGAAGACGGTTTCAATCAGGATCAGGTCACTGCCGCCTTCCACCAGCGCTTTGGTGGATTCACGGTAGGCGGCCACCAACTGATCAAAGGTAATGTTGCGGTAAGCCGGGTCGTTAACATCAGGCGAGATAGACGCCGTACGGTTCGTTGGGCCGAGCACGCCCGCGACGTAGCGCGGTTTTTCCGGCGTGCGCGCCGTCCATTCGTCAGCCGCCGCACGCGCCAGTTTGGCTGCCGCAAAGTTGATTTCCGCCGACAGGGATTCCATCTGGTAATCCGCCATGGCGATAGTCGTCGAGTTAAAGGTGTTGGTTTCGATGATATCCGCGCCCGCCTCAAAGTAGGCGTTATGGATGGCGGCAATCACCTCCGGTTTGCTGAGCACCAACAGGTCGTTGTTACCTTTCAGATCGCACGGCCAGTCGGCAAAGCGTTCGCCGCGGAAATCCTCTTCGCTCAGACGATATCCCTGGATCATGGTGCCCATACCGCCGTCCAGCACCAGAATACGTTCATTTAACTGCTGACGTAATTGTTCTACTTTGCTGCTCACACTCGCTCCCGACAACGCTCAACCAGACCGAAAAAAACTCAACAGGTCATACTGGCACAAACCTGAGAGGCGGAAAAGAGAACAACGGCCAACATGAGACATGTTCAGCTTCACTCATCCGATCAGTACAGGAATTCTTGCATTATAATTGAATAAAACGAAAATGATTTCCACGATACAGAAAAGGAGTCTGCCATGGTAGCCACTGTCCCCGCGAAACGCGGTAGAAAACCCGCCGTCGCTACTGCGCCTGCAACCGGGCAGGTTCAGTCTCTGACCCGCGGTCTGAAGCTGCTGGAGTGGATTGCGGAATCCAACGGCAGCGTGGCGTTGACCGAGCTGGCGCAGCAGGCTGGCCTGCCAAACTCCACGACTCACCGTTTGCTGACCACCATGCAGCAGCAGGGTTTTGTCCGTCAGGTGGGTGAATTAGGCCACTGGGCCGTAGGTGCGCATGCGTTCATCGTCGGCAGCAGCTTTTTGCAAAGCCGTAATCTGCTGGCGATTGTCCATCCGATCCTGCGCAAGCTGATGGAAGATTCCGGTGAGACGGTAAACCTGGCCGTGCTGGATCAAAGCGATCATCAGGCCATTATTATCGACCAGGTGCAGTGCACCCAACTGATGCGCATGTCCGCGCCTATCGGCGGCAAGCTGCCGATGCACGCCTCCGGTGCGGGTAAGGCGTTTTTATCCCAACTGAGCGAAGAACAAGTGACTGGCCTGCTGCACCGTAAAGGCCTGCATGCTTATACACACGCCACGCTGGTGTCGCCAGTGCATCTGAAAGAGGATTTGGCCCAGACGCGCAAGCGCGGCTATTCCTTTGATGATGAGGAACATGCGCTGGGTCTGCGCTGCGTGGCGTCGTGCATTTATGACGAGCACCGCGAGCCGTTCGCTGCGATTTCCATTTCCGGACCCATTTCGCGTATTACCGACGATCGCGTGACCGAGTTTGGCGCCATGGCGATCAAAGCGGCGAAAGAAGTAACGCTGGCGTACGGCGGATTTCGCTAAGATGGGGTTGCCGGGTGGCAGCTACGCCTTACCCGGCCTGCTATCTAAGGTTAGGGCAGATTTGTAGGCCTGATAAGCGTAGCGCATCAGGCACGGCGCACATTGCCGGATGGCGGCGCAAGTGCCTTATCCGGCCTACGGTCGGTTTCATAACGCACGCTGAACCGCTGCCGACGCCGGTAGGCGTAAACATCTTCCACGTGACCGTTTTTGATGCGCGTCTGTAGGCCGCGCCAGTAGTCAGCGCTGAACAGGTCAGCGTGCATCTCTTCAAATAGTGGCCCTATACGCGGGTCGGCACATAGCCAGTGACGAAACTCTTCCGGGAAGACATCTCCCGGCGATACGCTGTACCACGGCTCAGCGCTCATCTCATCTTCCGGGTAGCGTGGCGGCGGGATATGGCGGAAATTCACCTCCGTCATGTAGCAGATTTCATCGTAGTCGTAGAATACCACGCGCCCGTGACGGGTCACGCCGAAGTTCTTAAACAGCATATCGCCGGGGAAAATATTGGCGGCGGCCAGCTGACGAATGGCGTTGCCGTACTCTTCAATGGCATCGCGCAGTTGCTGACCTTCGACCTGCTCCAGCCAGATATTCAGCGGCACCATCCGTCGTTCAATATACAGATGGCGAATGACGATCTGATCGCCGAGATCGGTAATTTTTTCCGGGGCTTCCTGCAATAACAGCGCCATCAGCGCCGGATCGATTTGCCGTTTCTCCAGCACAAAATTCTCGAATTCCTGGGTGTCAGCCATCCGCCCAACACGATCGTGTTCTTTGACCAGTTGATAGCAGGCGCGGACGTGGGCGGCAGACATCTCTTTTTGCGGGGCAAATTTGTCTTTGATGATTTTAAACACCCGGTCAAAACCCGGCAGCGTAAACACCAACATCACCATGCCGCGGATCCCAGGCGCTTCAATAAACTGCTCATCGCAATGGGCAAGATAGAGCAGATATTCGCGGTAACTTTCGGTCTTCGCGTGTTTCTGACAGCCAATCGCCATGTACAGTTCGGCGGTGGTTTTACCGGGCAGGATCTCGCGCAGCCACTCCACCAGCGCCGCGGGCAAAGGGGCGTAAACCATAAAATAGGAGCGGGCGAAGCCAAACACAATACTCGCCTCCGCCGTCGTGGTCAGACAGGTATCGACAAACAATTCGCCTTCATCAGTCCGGTGGATTGGCAGTAAAAACGGTAGCGTCCCCGAAGGAGTAATCAACTTACCGACCAGCCAGGCAGCCTTATTGCGATAAAACAGTTCGTTCGCCACCTGTAAATGGCAACCCGACAACACATCCGCTCCCAGGGTTTCGGTCAGGTGTTCGATGATGTAGTGGATATCACGATGTTTGTTCTGCCACGGCAGACGCAGGGGCAGATCGCTAAGGACGCGTGTCAGCAGCCACTCCCAGCCGGTATCCGGAAAAAAGTCTTTCGCCAGCGGACGTGGGATCGTGCGAAAACGGCGCTCTGGCTGAGAACTGAAAATAAACAGCCGCTCGGGAGTCAGCGAGCGGTGGTCAAATAACCGACAGTAAACGGAGTTAAAGAAACTCTCCGCAATCTCGAAGCGCGGGTAATCCGGCAGTAGCCGGGTGTAATGCTCTTTCACGCGAAGTAAAAAATCCGCGTCGGTACTTTTGCCGTCAGTAATGCAGCGCAACTGCTCCACCACCAGACCCACGTGATGATCGTAAAGGTGAATACGGCTTTTCATCGCCTGTTGAACCGCATGCCAGTCAGCATGTTCAAAACGCTGCTGCGCGCCGGAGGTGACTTCCAGAAAACGCCCGTACTGGGCGTCGAAACCTTGCAAGATAGTCTGAGCAATCAGTAATTCCAGGCCACGCGTCATCAATGTCTCCCATCCGGCACAACGTCATGCCGGATGGCGCGTTCGCTTATCCGGCCTACATCCCTTCGTAGGCCCGGTAAGCGCAGCGCCACCGGCGCATTAATCAAAACTGCGATTCTTCGGTCGAGCCGGTCAGCGCGGTCACCGAGGAAGCTCCGCCCTGAATGATGGTGGTGACTTTATCGAAGTAACCTGTGCCCACTTCCTGCTGATGGGAGACGAAGGTGTAACCGTCTTTAGCTGCCGCAAATTCTGGCTGCTGAACCTTCTCAACATAGTGGCGCATGCCTTCACCCTGCGCATAGGAGTGCGCGAGGTCGAACATGTTGAACCACATGCTGTGGATACCCGCCAGGGTAATGAACTGGTATTTGTAACCCATATCCGACAGCTGCTGCTGGAAGCTGGCGATGGTTTTGTCATCCAGGTTTTTCTGCCAGTTAAACGACGGCGAACAGTTGTAAGCCAGCAGTTTGCCAGGGTATTTCGCATGGATCGCATCGGCAAATCGCTTCGCCAGCTCAAGGTCCGGCGTGGAGGTTTCACACCACACCAGATCCGCATACGGTGCGTAGGCCAGGCCACGACTGATCGCCTGCTCAATACCCGCATGCGTACGGTAGAACCCTTCGCTGGTACGTTCGCCAGTGATGAACTCGCTGTCGTATGGGTCGCAATCAGACGTAATCAGATCGGCTGCGTCAGCATCGGTACGTGCAATCACCAGCGTCGGCACACCCATGACGTCGGCTGCCAGACGGGCGGCCACCAGTTTCTGGATAGCTTCCTGAGTCGGAACCAGCACTTTGCCGCCCATGTGACCACATTTTTTCACCGATGCGAGCTGATCTTCGAAGTGAACGGCCGCTGCACCAGCCTCAATCATCGATTTCATCAGTTCAAACGCGTTCAGTACGCCGCCAAACCCTGCTTCCGCATCGGCAACGATCGGCAGGAAGTAATCGACATAGCGAGGATCGTTCGGCTCAATACCGGTTGACCATTGGATCTGATCGGCGCGACGGAATGTGTTGTTGATCCGATCAACCACCGCCGGGACGGAGTTCGCCGGATACAGCGATTGGTCCGGGTACATGCTGGATGCCAGGTTGGCATCTGCCGCCACCTGCCAGCCTGAAAGGTAGACCGCTTCAATACCGGCCTTCGCCTGCTGCAGCGCCTGACCACCGGTCAGCGCGCCGAGGCTGTTGATATAACCTTTCTTCGATTCGCCGTGCAGCAGACGCCACATTTTCGCCGCGCCAAGCTGCGCCAGCGTGCATTCCGGGTTGACCGAGCCACGTAATTTCACCACTTCCTCCGCGCTATATGGACGGGTGATGCCTTCCCAGCGCGGTTGAGTCCATTCTTTCTGTAATTCTTCGATTTGTTGAGTACGGGTTTTCATGTGCAGATGCTCCATATTGTTATGTGGTGAATTACGCCAGCAGGCGGTAGCCTGGCAGGGTCAAGAAATCGATCAGTTCATCAGAGGTAGTGATTTGCTCCATCAGGCGCGCAGCATCGTCAAAACGCCCGCTGCTGTAGCGGTGTTCGCCCAGCTCGTCCTGGATCACCAGCATCTCTTCGGCCAGCATCTGACGGAACAGCGGTTTGGTAACCGGCTTGCCGTTGCTGAGCGTCTTCTCGTGGTGGATCCACTGCCAGATGGAGGTACGGGAGATTTCGGCGGTGGCCGCGTCTTCCATCAGACCGTAAATCGGTACGCAGCCGTTACCGGAGATCCACGCTTCGATGTACTGCACCGCGACACGGATATTGGCGCGCATGCCTTCTTCAGTACGCTCACCTTCACAAGGTGCCAGCAGTTGCTCTGCGGTAATCGGGGCATCTTCTTCACGGGTCACGAACAGCTGATTTTTGTTTTCACCGAGTACGTCGTTGAACACCGCCATAGCGGTATCGGCCAGTCCCGGATGGGCAATCCATGTGCCGTCATGACCGTTATTCGCTTCCAGTGCTTTGTCCGCTTTTACCTTGGTCAAAACCTGGTTGTTACGTTCCGCATCTTTGCTGGGAATGAACGCTGCCATGCCGCCCATCGCGAATGCGCCACGTTTATGACAGGTTTTAATCAGCAGACGCGAATAGGCGCTGAGGAATGGTTTATCCATCGTCACCACCTGACGGTCCGGCAGCACGCGATCCGGGTGGTTCTTCAGTGTTTTGATATAGCTAAAAATGTAGTCCCAACGACCGCAGTTCAGACCCACAATGTGGTCACGCAGGGCGTGCAGAATTTCGTCCATCTGGAAGACGGCAGGCAGCGTTTCAATCAGCAGGGTCGCTTTAATGGTGCCGCGCGGCAGGTTAAAGCGGTCCTCTGCATAGCTGAACACTTCGCTCCACCATGCCGCTTCTTGCCAGGCCTGCGTTTTTGGCAGATAGAAATAAGGGCCGCTGCCTTTCGCCAGCAACGTTTTGTAGTTGTGGAAGAAATAGAGGGCAAAGTCGAACAGGCTGCCCGGGATAGATTCGCCACGCCAGGTGACGTGTTTTTCCGGCAGATGCAGACCACGAACGCGACATACCAACAGAGCCGGATTAGGCTTGAGCTGATAAATTTTACCCGCTTCGTTGGTGTAGCTAATGGTGCCATTGACCGCATCGCGCAGGTTGATCTGCCCGTCGATAACTTTGCTCCACTCAGGAGCCAGTGAATCTTCGAAGTCAGCCATAAAGACTTTGACGTTCGCGTTCAGCGCGTTGATGACCATCTTGCGCTCAACGGGTCCGGTGATCTCTACGCGGCGATCCAGTAAATCATCAGGAATTCCGCGAATTTTCCAGTTACCTTCACGAATGGAAGCTGTTTCCGAAATAAAATCAGGCAACTTACCGTCATCAATATCCTGCTGCTGCTGGATACGTGCAGCCAGAAGTTTATTCCGTTTTGGCGTAAATCTTGTCACCAGTTCAGTCAGAAACTCCACAGCTTCAGCGGTCAGAATTTGCTGTTCCTGTTCGCCACGCGGCCTGGTAAAGACCAGTTCATCGGTTGTCGTTGCCTGTTGATTCATTGAGTAGTTCCTCGTCATTGATCCAAACACATCCCCAATGCGAACGAAGGATCGTTGTGCGCTTTTCGTTCAGCACAACTAAGACTACTCATTTAAATTTCAAAATCAAAAACAATTTCCATTTTTAATTTAATTATCAATTAACCTATTGATAACAATATAAATAAAATTTAATTACACGATGAGGTGCGTTTCGGAAATAAAAAAGGCACCCGAAGGTGCCTGATTCAATATGCTGAAACGCTTAAGGATCGTCTGCTACAGAAGATTAATCCAGCGTTGGATTCATGTGACGCAGATCATATGGCGTGATCTGGTAGACGTAATAGTTGAGCCAGTTGGTAAACAACAAATTACCGTGGCTACGCCAGGTTGCCCGCGGTTTGTTTTGCGGGTCATCTTTCGGGAAATAGTTATAGGGTACTTCCGGCGATAAGCCCGCTTCGACGTCACGAAAATATTCGCTGCCGAGTGTATGGTCGTCATACTCAGGATGACCCGTCACGAAGGCGATACGTTTGTCTTTGCTGGCAAACAGGTAGGCATCTCCCTCTTCGGTTTCAGCAAAGATCTCGAGATCGGTGTAGTCGCGAATAAGCGCTGCAGGGAAATCAGCATAGCGGGAATGCGGGGCCAGGAACGCATCATCGAATCCACGCGTCAGAAGCGCATGAGGGTGCAGAATATGGTGCTCATAGACGCCTGAGAGTTTGTCCGTGCGGGTTTGCTTGGGAATTCCGTACAGGATATTCAACGCGGCCTGCACCGCCCAACAGACAAATAGCGTCGAGGTAACGTGATCTTTGGCCCATTCAAGTACTTGCTTAATCTGCGGCCAGTAAGCCACATCATTAAATTCAACCAGGCCCAACGGCGCGCCGGTCACGATCAATCCGTCAAAGTTCTGATCGCAGATATCCTCGAAATTACAGTAGAAGTTATTCAGATGCTCCGTTGGGGTGTTGCGTGACTCGCGGGCATCGATGCGCAATAGCTGAACATCAACCTGCAGCGGTGAGTTAGACAGTAAGCGCAGGAACTGGTTTTCCGTTTCAATCTTCTTGGGCATCAGGTTGAGGATGAGCACCTTCAGTGGACGAATTTCCTGACCGGAAGCGCGGGATGTCGTCATCACGAAGACGTTTTCCTCACGCAAAAAATTGACGGCGGGTAGCTCGTCCTGCACGCGAATTGGCATAACCTGATAACCTCACAACATACGTTTAAACGTTTAGACATCCAGATAGCTGAAGATACCCAGGAATCATGCGAATGTCGAGCCTGCATCCTCAAGTTGAGAAAGTTTCACGGCTCCTTGCTGTAGAATAGTGCAGTAAAGAAAAAAGGAGAATGCTATGAACCTTACCATTCGTCGTTCGCGTCAGGACGAAGGAGATAAGTTAGTTTCTATTTGGTGTCGCTCAGTAGATGCCACGCACCATTTCCTCTCTGCGGATTATCGGATTGAGCTGGAGGAGCTGGTACGTTCATTTTTACCAGAAGCCCCTCTGTGGGTTGCAGTGACAGAACAGGATGAGCCCGTCGCCTTTATGCTCCTGACCGACCAGCATATAGATGCTTTGTTTGTCGATCCGGATGTGCGTGGTAGTGGCGTTGGTAAACTGCTGATTGAACATGCTTTATCAATGAGTTCAACGCTAACAACCAATGTTAACGAGCAGAATGAGCAGGCGGTTGGATTCTATAAGAAGATGGGATTTAGCGTGACGGGACGTACAGAGGTGGACGATCTCGGACGACCGTACCCGTTACTCAACCTCGTACGAGGGTAGCAGGACTAGCTTTTGTAGGCCGGATAAGGCGATACGCCGCATCCGGCAGTGTGCAGACGTGTTGCCTGATGCGCTGCGCTTATCAGGCCTACAAAATGCGTTCAGCCCGGCCCCTGCAGGCCGGATAAGGCGGCACGCCGCATCCGGCGGTTTTCATCCCGCACAGACGCAAAAAAGCCCATCCGGCAGGATGGGCTTCTTCACTTTAATTAATGCCTGGCAGTTCCCTACTCTCGCATGGGGAGACCCCACACTACCATCGGCGCTACGGCGTTTCACTTCTGAGTTCGGCATGGGGTCAGGTGGGACCACCGCGCTACAGCCGCCAGGCAAATTCTGTTTATCAACACGCTTTTGCATGTCAATCTAATCTGTAATCAGGCTGAATATTGTCTCTGTCTTTCGCCAAAACATCTTCGGCGTTGTAAGGTTAAGCCTCACGGTTCATTAGTATCGGTTAGCTCAATGTATCGCTACACTTACACACCCGACCTATCAACGTCGTCGTCTTCAACGTTCCTTCAGGACTCTCAAGGAGTCAGGGAGAACTCATCTCGGGGCAAGTTTCGTGCTTAGATGCTTTCAGCACTTATCTCTTCCGCATTTAGCTACCGGGCAATGCCATTGGCATGACAACCCGAACACCAGTGATGCGTCCACTCCGGTCCTCTCGTACTAGGAGCAGCCCCCCTCAATTCTCCAGCGCCCACGGCAGATAGGGACCGAACTGTCTCACGACGTTCTAAACCCAGCTCGCGTACCACTTTAAATGGCGAACAGCCATACCCTTGGGACCTACTTCAGCCCCAGGATGTGATGAGCCGACATCGAGGTGCCAAACACCGCCGTCGATATGAACTCTTGGGCGGTATCAGCCTGTTATCCCCGGAGTACCTTTTATCCGTTGAGCGATGGCCCTTCCATTCAGAACCACCGGATCACTAAGACCTGCTTTCGCACCTGCTCGAGCCGTCACTCTCGCAGTCAAGCTAGCTTATGCCTTTGCACTAACCTCCTGATGTCCGACCAGGATTAGCTAACCTTCGTGCTCCTCCGTTACTCTTTAGGAGGAGACCGCCCCAGTCAAACTACCCACCAGACACTGTCCGCAACCCGGATCACGGGTCTACGTTAGAACACCAGCCATTAAAGGGTGGTATTTCAAGGATGGCTCCATGCAGACTGGCGTCCACACTTCAAAGCCTCCCACCTATCCTACACATCAAGGACCAGTGTTCAGTGTCAAGCTATAGTAAAGGTTCACGGGGTCTTTCCGTCTTGCCGCGGGTACACTGCATCTTCACAGCGAGTTCAATTTCACTGAGTCTCGGGTGGAGACAGCCTGGCCATCATTACGCCATTCGTGCAGGTCGGAACTTACCCGACAAGGAATTTCGCTACCTTAGGACCGTTATAGTTACGGCCGCCGTTTACCGGGGCTTCGATCAAGAGCTTCTCCTTACGGATAACCCCATCAATTAACCTTCCGGCACCGGGCAGGCGTCACACCGTATACGTCCACTTTCGTGTTTGCACAGTGCTGTGTTTTTAATAAACAGTTGCAGCCAGCTGGTATCTTCGACTGATTTCAGCTCCATGAGTAAATCACTTCACCTACATATCAGCGTGCCTTCTCCCGAAGTTACGGCACCATTTTGCCTAGTTCCTTCACCCGAGTTCTCTCAAGCGCCTTGGTATTCTCTACCTGACCACCTGTGTCGGTTTGGGGTACGATTTCGTGTTACCTGATGCTTAGAGGCTTTTCCTGGAAGCAGGGCATTTGTTACTTCAGCACCGTAGTGCCTCGTCATCACACCTCAGCGTTAAAAGAAGTCCGGATTTACCTAAACTTCCCGCCTACATGCTTAAACCGGGACAACCGTCGCCCGGCTAACATAGCCTTCTCCGTCCCCCCTTCGCAGTAACACCAAGTACAGGAATATTAACCTGTTTCCCATCGACTACGCCTTTCGGCCTCGCCTTAGGGGTCGACTCACCCTGCCCCGATTAACGTTGGACAGGAACCCTTGGTCTTCCGGCGTGCGGGTTTTT
>NZ_JAOWHX010000039.1:383313-400668 GCF_030332405.1 Citrobacter sp. Cpo147 | reverse complement strand
GGTAATGACTCCAACTTATTGATAGTGTTTTATGTTCAGATAATGCCCGATGACTTTGTCATGCAGCTCCACCGATTTTGAGAACGACAGCGACTTCCGTCCCAGCCGTGCCAGGTGCTGCCTCAGATTCAGGTTATGCCGCTCAATTCGCTGCGTATATCGCTTGCTGATTACGTGCAGCTTTCCCTTCAGGCGGGATTCATACAGCGGCCAGCCATCCGTCATCCATATCACCACGTCAAAGGGTGACAGCAGGCTCATAAGACGCCCCAGCGTCGCCATAGTGCGTTCACCGAATACGTGCGCAACAACCGTCTTCCGGAGCCTGTCATACGCGTAAAACAGCCAGCGCTGGCGCGATTTAGCCCCGACATAGCCCCACTGTTCGTCCATTTCCGCGCAGACGATGACGTCACTGCCCGGCTGTATGCGCGAGGTTACCGACTGCGGCCTGAGTTTTTTAAGTGACGTAAAATCGTGTTGAGGCCAACGCCCATAATGCGGGCGGTTGCCCGGCATCCAACACCATTCATGGCCATATCAATGATTTTCTGGTGCGTACCGGGTTGAGAAGCGGTGTAAGTGAACTGCAGTTGCCATGTTTTACGGCAGTGAGAGCAGAGATAGCGCTGATGTCCGGCAGTGCTTTTGCCGTTACGCACCACCCCGTCAGTAGCTGAACAGGAGGGACAGCTGATAGAAACAGAAGCCACTGGAGCACCTCAAAAACACCATCATACACTAAATCAGTAAGTTGGCAGCATCACCCATAATGAGGTATCCGCATTTTAGAACCTCGCTCTGAAAATCTGACATTTTCGATCTCGTCTCTTTCTGGTGGAATAATCCACAATGAATTTTCGAAATCTATTTCAGACCATCTGGCAAAGCGTAATTCACTTGAACGTATGAATACTAGCAAAGTGAGCTTTAAAGCTAATACAGTTAATCTACGACCTTTGTAAGCATCAATACGAGCAAGTAGATCGGGTAGTTGCTCAAGTTCCAATGCTGGGTAATGTGTTCTTTTAGGTGTTATTAATGTACCGTCAAGTTCATTAGCTGGGTTTTGAGTAATCATATCTTCTTGGACAGCATAACGCATAATAGCGGTAATACGCTGTTTTAAACGTGAAGCTGTTTCGTGCTGGCCTTTGTCCTCAATTTTACGAAGGGGGATAAGTAGATCACGAGTAGTCAGCTTCGTAATATCTTTTGAGCCGAGAGATGGGAAAAGATGATTGATGAGACTGTTTAAGATCCGCTCGCTATGTTTAGGTATCCAGCGTTCGCTTACCGACATTTTTTTGTGCCAATCACGAGCTACGGCCTCAAACGTAAAATCTCCACGCTCTTCGGCCTTTACAGCTTTTTTCTGTTGAAGTGGGTCGATACCACTGGCTAACAGAGATTTCATTTCTAAGAGGCTTGTACGAGCTTCTGCGAGTGATACGGTAGGGTAAGTTCCTATAGAGAAGACTTTTTGCTTACCATCGAAGCGATAAGCAGCTTGCCAGTATTTGGAACCATTCGGATGCACAAGCAGATACAGACCTTTGCCATCAGAAATTTTAGTTGGCTTGTCGGAAGGCTTGGCGTTTTTTACAGCAATATCAGTTAAGCGCATAGCAAGCCTCCTGTGCAAATGTTGGTAAAAATCCCATCGAACTGAGATTACCAACACTTTTACCAACAAATAGGGGGCGCTGCCAGTAGATTTTAACGGACAGTAGTAGACAACTGGAAGGGGATAACTTGTTGACTTTATAAAGCAAAACGGACGTCAGTAGACGTCCGTTTCTAAATGAGTGGTGCCCGGACTCGGAATCGAACCAAGGACACGGGGATTTTCAATCCCCTGCTCTACCGACTGAGCTATCCGGGCAACGAGGCGCATTAAAACCGATTCGCTTCGTTTCGTCAACGAAATTTCTTCAAATCAATGCAGACTGCACAATCTATCACCACATTGTTGCTATTGCACGCATTCTCAGGCAAAAAATGCCGTCCACGCGGCGGAAAGCGGCATTGCCAGCAGAAGGGCAGGAAGCATATTCACAACCGCAAACATTTTGATTCCACAAATACGTAAACCGGTTGCCAACAACAGCAGTCCACCTACGGCGCTGAAATCGGCCATCATGGCTGGCGTCGTCAGGGGCAAAATAAGTGCTGCGCAGGTGGCAAGCGTTAGCTGGATTGCCAGCATTGGTACACAAATTGCCGATACCGCGATACCTAATGAACAGGCAAAAATGATGGCCGTGAAGAAATCAAGAAACGACTTCGCGATTAAAATATTCGGGTCGCCGGTCATCCCTTCATGTATCGCCCCGAAGATCCCGGTACCACTGGCGCAAAATAGCACGATGATGGCCACATAGCTCTGGATGAAGGATTCGTGTGTGGTGTTGGCATCCGACCGGGTGAAAAGCTGCTGCGCTTTGGCAACCGCGGTATTGATCCCTTTTTCCAGATAACAGAACTCGCCAATTAATGCACCGACTAACGTAGCCAGGACCATCACCGGTAGGTTAGCGCACTTGATAACCAGCAAAATACCAATTCCCAAAGAGCACAGTCCGAATATGGAGGTCATGGAGGCACGAATGCGTTCCGGTAAATGCTGGCTGAGTAGTGCGCCGAGAACACCACCAAATAAAATGGCGCCAGCATTAATAAAGGGTCCAATTACCACGTTTGCTCCTGCATACCCATTATCGTCTTGATGCTAAAGGCAATTCTCTGGGTAAAATATGTTTTCAGATTGCATTATTATGCCGCGATTGACAGGCGAATTGCTTGTTTATCTGTGAGGTTCAGGCTCCGGATTTTATCTTGCGCCTGAAAGTGAAAGGTGCCATGATTGCGCGAATTTTCTCCTGTCTGAATGGGGCTGCCTGGGATGATATTACTCCCCCTACATCGCCTTCAACATCGCCTTTTTGCGCGACGTTTGCCCCTTCCTGCGACTTATCTTTACGCTCCCACCATGCGGTGAGGGCAGCGCACGCTCACTGCAGGATAACAGTAAAATCAGAGGCTATCTGCTTTTACTGATGTCTGGCGGTCGGGGCTGGTAACCAGTTTGACCTGTCATTTCGTGGGCAAAGCAATGTGGCTTTGTCCGGGACTTTTGATTTTCCCGAAACGGGTTATTGCGCTTATGAAATCAATGAAAATTGCCGCCAGTGGAGAACTGGTTTCTCGTCTGTCCAGCCATCGTCAGGTGGTGTCGCTGGACAGTACTGATTTTACTGACGTTGCGGCAGTCGTCATTACCGTTGCGGATAGCCGCAGCGGGATCCTTGCTTTGCTGAAACGCACCGGTTTTCATATACCCGTGTTTCTGTTCGCAGAGTTGGATGTTGATCTGCCGGCGGGCGTGAATGCGGTCATTCGCGGTCAGGCGCAGGACTGGCTGGAGCTGGAGTCTGCTGCCTGTCAGTATGAAGAATATTTGCTGCCGCCGTTCTATGACACGTTGACTCAGTATGTCGAGATGGGGAACAGCACATTTGCCTGCCCAGGACATCAACACGGTGAGTTCTTTAAAAAGCATCCCGCGGGGCGCCATTTCTACGAGTTCTTTGGTGAGAATCTGTTTCGCGCGGATATGTGCAACGCCGACGTTAAGCTTGGCGATCTGCTGATTCATGAAGGCTCGGCGAAACATGCGCAGAAATTTGCTGCGAAAGTTTTCCACGCGGATAAAACCTACTTTGTGCTGAACGGGACCTCTGCGGCCAATAAAGTAGTAACCAATGCGCTGCTGACGCGCGGCGATCTGGTGCTATTTGACCGTAATAACCATAAGTCGAACCACCACGGTGCGCTGATCCAGGCGGGTGCGACGCCGGTGTATCTGGAAGCGGCGCGTAATCCGTTTGGCTTTATTGGCGGCATTGACGAGCACTGCTTTGATGAGGAGTATCTGCGCCAGCAACTTCGTGATATTTCGCCGCAAAAGGCAGAACAACCGCGCCCGTTCCGTCTGGCGATCATTCAGCTCGGCACTTATGACGGTACGATCTACAATGCCCGGCAGGTGATCGACAAGATCGGTCATCTGTGTGATTACATCCTGTTTGACTCAGCATGGGTCGGCTACGAACAATTTATTCCGATGATGGCCGATGGGTCACCGCTGCTGTTGGATCTCGATGCTAACGATCCGGGGATCTTTGTCACCCAGTCGGTACACAAACAGCAGGCCGGATTCTCGCAAACCTCGCAGATCCACAAAAAGGATAACCATATTCGCGGTCAGGCGCGGTTCTGCCCGCATAAGCGTCTGAATAATGCATTTATGCTGCATGCTTCTACCAGTCCGTTTTACCCGCTGTTTGCGGCGCTGGACGTTAACGCCAAAATCCATGAAGGCGAGAGCGGTCGTCGGCTGTGGGCGGAGTGTGTGACGCTGGGCATTGAGGCCCGTAAAGCGATTATTACCCGCTGTAAGATGATTCAGCCGTTTGTTCCCCCGGTAGTCGATGGCAAACCGTGGGAAAGCTATCCGACGCAGGTGATTGCCAGCGAGCGTCGCTTCTTTAGCTTCGAACCAGGTGCTAAATGGCATGGTTTTTCCGGCTACGCGCGCGACCAGTATTTCGTTGACCCTTGCAAACTGCTGTTAACCACTCCGGGCATTGACGCACAAACCGGGCAATATACCGAGTTTGGTATTCCGGCGACGATTCTGGCGCATTACCTGCGTGAAAACGGCATCGTGCCGGAGAAATGCGACCTTAACTCGATTCTGTTCCTGCTGACCCCGGCAGAAAGCGCAGAGAAACTGGCGCAACTGGTGGCGATGCTGGCGCAGTTTGAGCAGCATATTGAAGACGATACGCCGCTGGCAGATGTGCTGCCAACCATCTTCAATAAGTATCCGGTACGCTATCGGGATTACACGCTGCGTGAACTGTGCCAGGAGATGCACTCACTGTACGTCAGCTTTGATGTGAAAGATCTGCAAAAAGCGATGTTCCGTCAGGAAAGTTTACCTGCCGTGGCGATGAACCCACAGGATGCGAACAGCGCTTTTATCCGTGGTGATGTTGAACTGGTGCGGATTAGTGAAGCAGCTGGCCGCATTGCGGCGGAAGGTGCGCTGCCTTATCCTCCGGGCGTGCTGTGCGTGGTACCGGGCGAAGTATGGGGTGGGGCGGTACAGCAATATTTTCTGGCGCTGGAAGAGGGCGTAAACCTGCTGCCAGGCTTCTCGCCGGAGCTGCAAGGTGTTTACAGTGAAACGGATGCAGACGGTATTAAGCGTCTGTATGGATATGTGGTGAAGTAAGCGCAAAAAAAGCGGGTTACCTTTTGGTAACCCGCTTTTCTCTGCGTAAACGTTAGTGCGCGATAGTCTGTGTGCCTGCTGGAACGCGTACGTGTTTGTATTTAAACAGCGCAACGAAGGCAAAAGCCAGAACCAGCGAGTAACCTGCGAAGATCAACCACACGGTCTGCCAGTCGGTAATACCGTTCAGCGTATAGTGTTCAACGACTTTACCGCTCACCAGTCCGCCCAGAATACAACCGAAACCGTTGGTCATCATCAGGAACATACCCTGTGCGCTGGCGCGGATTTCAGGGCGTACTTCTTTCTCCACGAACACGGAACCAGAGATGTTGAAGAAGTCGAAGGCGCAGCCGTAAACAATCATGGACAGAACCAGCAGCACGGTACCGAACGGCGTTGGGTCGCCGTAGGCAAACAGGCCGAAGCGCAGCATCCACGCCACAATACTAATAAGCATCACGTTCTTAATACCGTAACGGCTTAAGAAGAACGGGATGGTCAGGATAAACAGCGTCTCGGAAATCTGTGAAATCGACATCATCACCGATGCGTGTTCCACGATAAAGCTACCGGAGAACAGCGGGTTGTTATCGAAGCTGTGCAGGAAGGTGTTACCAAACATATTGGTAATCTGCAGCTCTGCGCCCAGCATCATTGAGAAGATGAAGAAAATCGCCATACGCTTGTTTTTAAACAGCGCGAAAGCATCCAGACCGAGCATTGATGTCCAGCTCTGGTTTTTCTGCTGATTGGCAACCGGAATATGCGGCAGCGTCAGGGTGAACAGTACCAGTACCAGGGACAATGTCGCACCGATATACAGCTGCATATGGCTCAGTTCAAAGCCGGAGAAGCTCACGGCCCACATCGCCAGAATAAAGCCGATGGTGCCCCAGATACGAATTGGCGGGAAGTCGGTAACGATATCCATCCCGGCAGATTGCAGGCGATAGTAGGAGATGGTGTTGATTAGCCCCAGTGTTGGCATATAGGCCAGGGAGTTAAGCAAGATCACAAAGAACATTGCCCCTGGCGTGGTGACTTCGGCTGCGGCAAACAGCGTTCCTGCGCCGACCAAGTGGCAAAGGGCGTAAACCCACTTCGCACTGATCCATTTATCGGCCACGATCCCTAACAGCGTTGGCATAAACACGGCGGCGATCCCCAGCGAGCTATACACCGCGCCAATGGATGCACCATCGAATTTAAGGGTGACAAACATATAGGAGCCGAGGGTAGTGAGCCAACTACCCCATAAGCAGAACTGCAGAAACGAGAGAACTTTCAGCTGCAGCTTAAGATTCATGTTAATTTCCTCACACCGTAATGCGGATGAATGTTTTAAAAGGCACATTTGCCGTGGCTATATGATGTGATTCTATCAATGAGAGGCACTCTTTTTTTGTTACCTGTGACAAATATTTGCAAACAATTTCTGATTGCAAAGCAAAAGAGTGATGGAGTTAACATTTTTGGTGCTTCAGGCCCCCGTTTTAGGGGGCTGAAGAGGGATACATTAGTGGCGTCGATATGATTTTTGTGCGGAATTGACCTTGTAAAGGTATCGGCGTGATTCAGCAGAGGGATGTCGGGTGGTCAGCGTTTGATAAACGTCACCAGGAGACATGCTGTTAATGATATTCGCGGCCTGAATTTTATCGTTCGAGAACACGCGTAGTACGCTGCCCGCACCGCCGTTATACGCGGTGATTACCGCATAGCGACGTGAGGTCGGATTATCGATACCGCCCAAATAGACATTGTTGAGCATTGCCAGATAGGCCGTACCGGTATCAATGTTACTGGCCGGGTCAAACAGGAAGCTACGGCTCGGCGTGCCTGAGCGCCCTTGCGAGCGGAATACATCTTTCCCTGCGCTGTGCTGTACCACCTGCATCAGTCCCAGCGCATCGGCATGGCTCACCGCATACGGGTTAAATGAGGATTCGGTTTGCATGATAGCCAGAATCAGCGACTCGTCGACGCCATACTTACGTGAAGCCTGACGCACCATACCGACGTATTTATGCGCGCGCTTATCAAGGTGGTTAGGCACCAGGTTGATTGTCACGCTATAGATGATACGCAGGCCATTGCTGCGGCTTTTAAGCCGTGTTTGCAGCAGGTAGTTGGCAAAGTTGGTGGCACGTCCCTCCCAACGAATGGGCTGGCCGGTATTATCGACCACCTGTCCGTACAGGAATGGTTCTTTGGAAATCTTAATGTCGTCGACATCGGAATAGAGGTCGATAGAACCCGGATCATCGCCCATCAGCAATGTCTTGATAATCGCTCGACGCAGGTGTCCAGCGGGATCTGTCCCGGCAATGGTCTCGACGGTTATCGTACCGTCATCAAAGTTGATGTGGCTGCGGGTTTGATACTGATCGGTATACTTGACGTAGTCCTTCGGACCCGCAATCAGCACTTCCTTAAATCCCCACAAATTCTCAATATTATGGGCAAATTGCCCCATCAGAATATCAAAACCGTTGGTATCCTTGACCCAGGCTTCGTTATAGGAATCGCCTTTTTTGGTCGAACTGGAACAGGAGATGAGCAACGGCGCAATAACGGCAAGCGCGAGAAATTTTTTCATCATTCCGGGAGTGCGTGTTGTGTTTGTTGTTTGCAAGGACCAGATTAAAACGTAGGCCGGATAAGCGCAGCGCCATCCGGCAACGGTTCTTATGATTCTGGCGTATAGCCTTCAATATGCACATCCTTACCTTCAAACAGGAAGTTAATCATCTCCTGTTCCAGTAACTTACGGTGTTCGACGTTCATCATATTGAGTTTTTTCTCGTTAATCAGCATGGTCTGTTTATGCTGCCATTGCGCCCATGCTTCTTTAGAAATCTCGTTATAAATGCGTTTTCCCAGATCGCCCGGGTACAGCTGAAAATCCTGGCCTTCTGCTTCGCGTTGCAGGAAAGTGCAAAAAATCGTTCTGCTCATAAAAAGTCCTCTCTATCGTCCGGTACGTTAAACGTGTGTACCGGCACGTAATTGCTGTAACAAACGCTCCACGGGAGCCGCCAGTCCGACCGACGGCGGTTGCGCTAAGTTATACCAGAGCGCGTTGCCTTCATCCATGCATGAGGTGAATGAAGACACGGGAAGCCACATAGGCACAATATCTAAGTGGAAATGGCTAAAGGTATGGCGAAACGCATTAAGTTGGGTCAGATTATCTGCGTTAATTTGTCGTTGCGCCAGCCAGTTGCGCAGTCCATCTTCGTCGTCAAACTGCGGAAAACAGTATAAACCACCCCATAAGCCGCTGGGCGGTCGCTGTGCAAGCAGCACTTCGTCATCATGCTGCATCAGTAAAAAATAGCCCGTTCGTTCCGGTAGCGTCTGTTTGGGCTTTTTACCGGGATACAGCGCCCAACTTGCATTGGCGCTCGCCACACAGCCATTTTCCAACGGACACAGGGAACATTTAGGTTTTGAGCGCGTACAGACCATGGCGCCTAAATCCATCATCGCCTGATTAAAACGCTCAACACCCTGGGCCGGCGTAACTTGCTCACTCAGCTCCCACAGCTTCTTTTCGACCTCTTTTTTACCCGGCCAGCCGCTTACAGCATAACAGCGAGCCAGCACGCGTTTGACGTTACCGTCGAGAATCGGAAAATGCTGACCCAGAGAGAGAGAAAGGATCGCGCCTGCGGTTGAACGTCCGACGCCAGGTAGGGCGGCTACTTCATCAAAGGTTTGCGGAAATATACCGCTATGCAGCGTCACAACCTGCTGCGCGGCTTTATGCAGATTACGCGCACGGGCGTAATAACCCAGCCCGGTCCACAAATGCAGAACTTCATCCAGCGGCGCATGGGCTAAATCCGTTACCGTTGGGAAGCGCGCCATAAAGCGCTCAAAATAAGGGATAACGGTCGCAACCTGAGTTTGTTGCAGCATTACCTCAGAGAGCCATACTTTGTAAGGCGTCTTGTCAATTTGCCAGGGCAGCGTTTTCCGCCCGTATTTGTCGTACCAGCTCAAAACCTGAGCCGAAAATTGAGACGCTTGCATGATTACCGTTTCATTATTGCCGGGGGCAAGATTGCAGCACAGCGGCAACGGGGTGTAAACCGGAACTTTCCGCTGCTCACTTTCTTCCTTTACTTGCATCCGGCAACTAACTTTGGATAATGCCCGTTTTCAGAACTCAAACACAGCAGACTAAACTTTTATGAAGAACGACGTCATTTCACCGGAATTTGATGAAAACGGCCGCCCTCTGCGCCGGATTCGTAGTTTTGTTCGTCGCCAGGGGCGACTGACGAAAGGGCAGGAACACGCGCTGGAAAACTACTGGCCGGTGATGGGCGTTGAGTTCAGCGAAGAGCCTGTAGATTTCGCAGAACTGTTTGACCGTGACGCGCCAGTCACGCTGGAAATCGGTTTTGGTATGGGAGCGTCGCTGGTTGCAATGGCGAAAGCGCGTCCGGAACAGAATTTCCTCGGCATTGAGGTTCACTCACCGGGCGTTGGTGCGTGTCTGGCTTCAGCCCATGAAGAGGGTGTCGAGAACCTGCGCGTCATGTGCCATGATGCCGTTGAAGTCCTGCATAAAATGATTCCTGACAATTCTTTATCTATGGTTCAGCTGTTTTTCCCTGACCCGTGGCATAAAGCACGTCATAATAAACGCCGTATCGTTCAGGTACCGTTTGCTGAGCATATCTTAAGTAAGCTGAAGCTGGGCGGCGTGTTCCATATGGCGACCGACTGGGAAGCGTATGCGGAGCACATGCTTGAAGTGATGTCCTCGATTGACGGGTATAAAAACCAGTCAGAGAGTAACGATTATGTACCGCGCCCGGAATCGCGCCCGGTAACCAAATTTGAACAACGTGGTCATCGTCTTGGCCACGGCGTATGGGACTTAATGTTCGAGAGGGTGAAATAATGGCAAAGAACCGTAGCCGTCGTCTGCGTAAAAAGATGCACATCGAAGAATTCCAGGAAGTAGGATTTTCGGTTGCATGGCGTTTCCCGGAAGGTACATCTGGAGAGCAGGTCGATCAAATCGTTGATGACTTTATCAATGAAGTCATCGAACCGAACAAGCTGGCTTTTGACGGCAGCGGCTATCTGGCCTGGGAAGGTCTGATCTGTCTGCAGGAAATCGGCAAATGCACCGAAGAACACCAGGCAATCGTGCGTAAGTGGCTGGAAGAGCACAAACTCGAAGAAGTGCGTACCAGCGAACTTTTCGATATTTGGTGGGACTAAGTAGCACAGGGTCGGCAAATGCCGACCCGATTTGTATTGAGGGAAAGATATGATGCGCAAAACGCTGCTGGCGGCAGTCCTAACGTTCACGGCGATGGCCGCACATGCAGATTACCAGTGCAGCGTCACCCCGCGTGACGATGTGATTTTGAGCCCACAAACGGTGCAGGTGAAGGGTGAAAATGGCGACCTGGTTATTACCCAGGCCGGCGATGTCACCTTCAACGGTAAACAGTACAACCTGAACGCCGCACAGCGTGAGCAGGCCAAAGATTATCAGGCGGCGTTGCGTAGCAGCCTGCCGTGGATCGACGAAGGTGCCAGAGCGCGCGTAGAGAAAGGTCGCGTGGCGCTGGACGAAATCATCGCCAAAGAGGTCGGTGAAAGCAGCAACATGCGTGGCCGCTTAACCAAGCTGGATGCGCAATTGAAAGAGCAGATGAACCGCATCATCGAGCATCGAACTGATGGCCTGACTTTCCATTATAAGGCGATTGATCAGGTCCGCGCGGACGGACAACAGCTGGTTAATCAGGCGATGGGCGGCATTTTGCAGGACAGCATCAACGAAATGGGGGCGAAAGCCGTGCTCAAAGGCGGTGGTAATCCACTGCAGGGCGTACTCGGAAGCCTCGGTGGTTTGCAGACCTCAATTCAGAACGAATGGAAGAATCAGGAACAAGACTTCCAGCAGTTTGGCAAAGATGTCTGTTCCCGCGTTGTGACGCTGGAAAACGATCGTAAAACGCTGGTTAGCACTCTGAAATAATCTTCACCTCTTATTAACGGCACAGAAACATTCTGTGCCGTTTTATTTTGTATATTTCTGTTTTTTTGATATCCATCTCTAAGAACGGCAATTTGGTGGAGATATAAATCTGGTTAATTGGAACTCGTCACATTATTCATCTGTAGGATAGACATAATGCTGCAAATTCAAGTAACTGGAGAAATAACATGGAGTTTTTCAAGAAAACGGCACTTGCCGCACTGGTTATGGGTTTCAGCGGCGCGGCGCTTGCACTGCCAAACATCACCATTTTAGCGACCGGTGGGACGATTGCCGGCGGCGGTGATTCCGCGACAAAATCTAACTACACGGCAGGCAAGGTTGGCGTAGAAAATCTGGTTGAGGCCGTACCTCAATTGAAAGATATCGCTGTCGTTAAAGGCGAGCAGGTGGTGAATATCGGCTCCCAGGATATGAATGACGAAGTCTGGTTAACGCTGGCGAAAAAGATTAATACCGAGTGTGATAAAACCGACGGCTTCGTGGTAACACATGGTACGGATACCATGGAAGAAACCGCCTATTTCCTCGACCTGACCGTCAAGTGCAACAAGCCGGTGGTGCTGGTCGGCGCAATGCGTCCGTCTACGGGTATGAGCGCTGATGGCCCGTTTAACCTGTATAACGCAGTAGTAACTGCCGCAGACAAAGCCTCTGCCAACCGCGGAGTGCTGGTGGTGATGAACGACACCGTTATGGATGGTCGTGACGTGACTAAAACCAACACTACCGACGTCGCTACCTTCAAATCCGTTAACTACGGCCCGTTGGGTTACATCCATAACGGTAAAATCGACTACCAGCGTACGCCTGCGCGTAAGCACACCACGTCTACTCCGTTCGATGTGTCTAAGCTGACCGAGCTGCCGAAGGTTGGAATTGTTTATAACTACGCTAACGCCTCTGATCTGCCGGCAAAAGCGCTGGTGGATGCGGGTTACGCCGGGATCGTCAGTGCGGGTGTAGGTAACGGTAACCTGTATAAAACCATTTTCGATACGCTGGCAACCGCCGCGCATAAAGGTACCGTTGTAGTGCGTTCATCCCGTGTACCAACGGGCGCCACTACACAGGATGCAGAAGTTGATGATGCAAAATACGGATTTGTGGCTTCAGGTTCCCTGAACCCGCAAAAAGCACGTGTTCTGCTGCAGCTTGCGCTGACTCAAACCAAGGATCCTAAGCAGATCCAGGAAATGTTTAATCAGTATTAATTGATGAAGGTGGCTGCGCTTACCGCCCTAACCCTGTAGGCCGGATAAGACGCAGCCGCCATCCGGCAATTTTCCTGATGGCGCTACGCTTATCAGGCCTACGTTCACCAGCCATCACTCCGCCAGAAACAGCTCCAGCAGCGAGTTCAAGAACAGCTTACCGTGTTGGGTAATCTGCCAGTACTCATCGCATTCACTCAGGTAGCCCTGGGAAATAGCCTCATCGATCTGTCGACGAATAACGTCTTCGGTAAGACCGGTATATTGCGTAAACTCCGCGCGAGGCGCGGCTTCCAGCAGCCGGAAACGATTCATGAAGAACTCGAACGGCTTATCGGCTTCGGCAACATCGCGCTGGCTTTCGAGATAACGCCCTTGCATATACCCACGCGGATGCCGTGTTTTGGTGGTGCGCAGGATTCGTCCGTCAGGGAATGTGATCTTACCGTGTGCGCCGCAGCCAATGCCAAGATAGTCGCCAAAACGCCAGTAGTTAAGGTTGTGCTGACACTGATAACCCGGTCTGGCGTAGGCTGAGGTTTCGTACTGCTGATATCCCGCGGCGGTCAGTAGCTGGTGGCCTTGCTCAAAAATATCCCACAGCGCGTCATCGTCCGGTAAAACCGGCGGTCGGGAACCGAACAGCGTGTTGGGTTCGATGGTCAACTGATACCAGGAAAGATGCGGTGGGTTGAGCGCGATGGCCTGCTGTAAATCACCCAGCGCCTCTTCCAGCGTCTGATCCGGCAAACCATGCATCAGGTCGAGGTTAAAGCTGCGTAGCCCCAGACCGCTCGCCAGGTGTGCAGCTCGTTTGGCTTCTTCCGGCCCGTGAATACGTCCCAGACGTTCGAGTTTGGCGGAGCTAAAGCTCTGTACGCCAATCGAGATACGGTTGACGCCAGCGCGTTGATAATCCACAAAGCGATCGGCTTCCACCGTCCCGGGATTCGCCTCCATCGTGATTTCTGCATCTTCGGCCAGATTCAGCCGTGCTCGCACGCCGTCGAGCAGCGTTTGCATCGCCGGGCCAGAAAGCAGGCTCGGCGTGCCACCACCGATAAAAATCGTCTTTACTTCACGTCCCTGGGCGTGGGCCACCTCAGTATCCAGATCGCTCAGCAGATGCTGCACATAGTCGTCATGAGGGACTTCGCCCTTTAGCGCATGCGAGTTGAAGTCGCAGTACGGGCATTTCTGCACGCACCACGGAATGTGAATATAAAGACTTAGCGGCGGAAGCTTAACCATTACGCAGGGCATCCAGCAGCAGCTTTAGCGCCTGTCCGCGGTGAGAAATTGCACTCTTTTCTTCACGGGTCAGTTCGGCTGCGGTTTTCCCTTCAGACGGCACAAAGAAGATCGGGTCGTAGCCAAAACCACCGTTTCCGGCAGGTTCACGGGTAATCACGCCCGGCCAGCTTCCGTGGCACACAACAGGCGTTGGATCGTCTGCATGGCGCATATACACCAGCACGCAGTGGAACTGCGCCTGGCGCTTGTCATCAGGAATATCCTGCAGGGTGTGAAGCAGTTTTTCCAGGTTCTGCTGATCGGTCGCATCTTCGCCGGAATAGCGGGCTGAATAGATACCCGGCGCGCCGCCAAGGGCATTTACTGCCAGACCTGAGTCATCAGCAATGGCCGGTAAGCCGGTAATTTGCGCGGCATGACGCGCCTTCAGAATGGCGTTCTCAATAAACGTCAGCCCGGTCTCGTCTGCAGAATCAACACCCAGTTCCGTTTGGGCAACAACATCAAGACCGAAATCACTCAGAAGAGAGGCGAGTTCACGCACTTTACCGGCATTGCCGGTCGCGAGGACAACTTTTTGCATGGGATACCTAATCAGTTAACGCCGCAATTTCGGGCGGGATCTGTTGCGGATGAATGATTTTAACCTGTTTGTGACGACCAAGCTCGCCCTTCTCAATGACGACCTGGCTTTTTGCCACACGGAACTGTTTGCCGAGAAACTTCACCAGATGGCTATTGGCCTGGCCATCTACCGGTGGGGCGGTAATGGCGACTTTAACTTCGTCGCCATGTAAACCCACAATACTGTCACGGCTGGCTTTAGGCTGAATGTAGAGCCGTAAAACCAGACCGTCGTCGCAAGGTGTAACGGCACTCATAGCGCCATCCACAGCCCCGGCAGCAGCATGTTGCCTGTCGCCTGTAACACTTCCGCGATGCCCATGTTAATAACGTAGAGCAGCAGAACCAGAATCATTGGGGAGAAATCGATCCCGCCCATGCCTGGAAGTATGCGACGGATAGGACGCAGCAGCGGATCTGCCAGTTGAATCAGCACGTACTCTACAGGACTGCGGCCCTGGCTGACCCAGCTCATAATTGCCATCACCAGTAGCACCCAGAAAATCAGCAGCCCGATAGTCTTCAGGACAATCAGTACGGCGGCGATCCAGATGATCGGCTGGAACGTGACCACCTTAAACAGCACGATTGCTTTGATAAAGCTGAGAACGAGCGCAACTAATGCCGATGCGCTGTCGATCGGTCCCATCGGGGGAATAATGCGGCGTAACGGCCCAATGATGGGCTGAGTGATTTTCACTATAAACTGCGAGAACGGGTTGTAAAAATCGCAGCGAGACCATTGCATCCACACGCGCAGCAGCAGCGCCATGGTATACAGCTCAATTACCGTTGAGAGCAGGAAGGTCAACGTATTCATGGTGTTCCTTAGTTTTCCTTATTTTTTAGTGTAATCACGAGCACCAAAAATGGCAGTGCCAATGCGCACCATCGTGCTACCCGCCGCGATGGCGGCATCCATATCATCAGACATTCCCAGTGAGAGAGTGTCGATGCCTGGGTAGCGTGTTTTCAACCCGGCAAATGCTACCGCCATTTGCTGTGCAACTTCAAACTGCCTTACATAATCTGACTCTGGAGCCGGAATCGCCATCAGACCACGCAGGGTAATGCGCGGCAGTGCAGCGACTTCAGCGGCCAGTGCATCAAGCTCTGCCAGCGGAATGCCTGACTTACTGTTCTCATCGCTGATATTAATTTGAATCAGTACATTGAGCGGCGGCAGTTCCGCCGGGCGCTGTTCGCTCAGACGGGCAGCGATACGCAGACGGTCGATCGTATGGCACCAGTCAAAGTGCTCGGCGACCAGACGACTTTTGTTGGACTGCAGCGGGCCGATAAAGTGCCACTGCAGATCGTTGACGCCTTTTTCCTGGAAGTAGCGGATTTTATCCACCCCTTCCTGCACATAGTTTTCACCGAAGGCACGCTGCCCTGCGGTAATGGCTTCTTCGATGGCGCTCGCAGGTTTGGTTTTACTGACTGCAAGCAACGTAACTTCTTCTGAAGACCGCCCGCAACGCGTCGCGGCGGCTGAGATTTTGTCCCGGACATGTGCCAGGTTATGCGCGATATCGTTCATTTTCCGAGGATGTTCATATGAATATGGAAGAAATAGTGGCCCTTAGTGTAAAGCATAACGTGTCGGATCTACACCTGTGCAATGCATGGCCTGCGCGCTGGCGCATACGTGGAAAAGTCGAAATCGCACCCTTTACTACGCCTGGTGGGACTGTGGATGTGCTGAGTACAAAATGTGAGTCTGTAGGAAGATGTAAACAGATTTAACAAACAGAATTTTTAATTCGTTTTTATTTAGCTCAAGTTCGCTTTAATTTAAAGGTTTAAAGTAATAAAAACAGGTGTAAAATTATATCTCTAATAAAGTTAAGCTGTTACTTAATTGGTGTGGTGAATATTGTTGCTTATTTTATAACTAAACGATAATACACATTGCAAATATAAGTTTTGGACATGGTGATGATGTCAATAAATGGAGTTGGAAGCATTTAATGTTCATGCTAATGGTTCGCTTTGTGATATTTAATATTCTTCATTTATAAATGAGGTGTTGTAAATGTGGAATAAAGAAGCCGCTATAAATTTTGTTAGACATAATGCTCATCCACACGCTACGGGTTATTGTGCCAGGGCAGTAACAGCAGCTATCGAACATGGTGGCGTATCATTACATCATGATAATGCTAAAAATATGGGTAAATATTTAGTATTAGCTGGTTTTCGTGAAGTATATGGGAATCCTATAAAAGGTGATGTTGCTATAATCCAACCATATACTGGAGGAAATACAGTAGGTCATATGGCGATTTTTGATGGGCATTACTGGTGGTCAGATTTCAAGCAGGAACATGGCGTGTACCCCGGACCTGGTTATCGTAAAAGTCAGCCTTCGTATAAATTATATAGGCACAACTGATGAAGCGATTAATATTATTTACTTTTCTATTCTCATCATTTGCTATGGCAGAAATAGTTCCTGCTGATATGCAAGCATTAAAATTCAATGCCTGGTATATAAAGCAGATTACTCATAATATCATCCCAGTTGCAGATAACCCGACGGCATTAGAGCCTTTTGTTAGTATTGATACATTGAATGAATTAAAACAAGCTTATATGAACAATGAGCTTGAAGAGGATTATTTTCTAAAGGTTCAGGATTTTGCAAATGAAGACTGGAGTAAGCATATTAGTATTGATCTAACTATAACTGATCCTATTTGTACCAATGTCTATTTGACATTTGGAACAGGTGAGTCATCTCAAAAAGTCATTGACTGCATGGTAGAAGAAAATGGTGTATGGAAAATCAAGAGCGTGGCTACTCGCCATTAGTTATTGTTTTCACCAATTGAAAATAATCCTGCGGTAATGGCTTCTTCGATGGCGCTCGCAGGTTTGGTTTTACTGACTGCAAGCAACGTAACTTCTTCTGAAGACCG
>NZ_JAOWHX010000039.1:185623-383263 GCF_030332405.1 Citrobacter sp. Cpo147 | reverse complement strand
GGATCTACACCTGTGCAATGCATGGCCTGCGCGCTGGCGCATACGTGGAAAAGTCGAAATCGCACCCTTTACTACGCCTGACGTGGAGAATCTGCTGATGTGCTGGCTCAATGAGCAACAACAGGTACAGTGGCAGGAACAGGGGCAGCTGGATTTTGCTATTGCGCTGGCAGGTTCCCAGCGGCTGCGCGCCAGTGCTTTTGTTCATCAACAGGGAACCTCGCTGGCGCTAAGATTGCTCCCGCTTGATTGTCCACGTTTAGACGATCTCCAGACCCCTGACGTCATACCTGAACTGCTGCGCAGTGAAAATGGGTTAATTCTGGTGACAGGCGCTACCGGTAGCGGTAAATCAACGACCCTGGCGGCGATGGTGGCATATCTTAACCAGCACGTTGCGGGACATATTTTGACGCTGGAAGATCCCATTGAATATCGCTACACCAGCCAGCGTTGTCTTATTCACCAACGGGAGGTGGGCGTACACTGCGCTTCTTTTGCCGCCGGTTTACGCGGCGCGCTGCGTGAAGATCCCGACGTCATTTTGCTGGGCGAACTGCGCGACGCGGAAACTATTCGCCTGGCGTTAACGGCAGCGGAAACCGGGCATCTGGTGCTGGCAACGTTACATACGCGAGGGGCGGCGCAGGCCATCGCGCGGCTGGTGGATACCTTTCCCGCACAGGAGAAAGATCCGGTGCGTAATCAGCTGGCAGACAGCCTACGGGCGGTACTTTCGCAAAAGCTGGAGGAAGATAAGTTGGGAGGACGCGTGGCGCTATTTGAGCTGCTCGTCAACACGCCAGCCGTGGGCAATTTGATTCGTGAAGGGAAAACGCATCAGCTACCCGGCGTAATTCAAACCGGGCAGCAGACAGGTATGCAGACGTTTACGCAGAGCCAGCAGCAGCGCCAGGCGCAGGGTCGGCTTTAGTCGCCCTGCTCGAAATAGCTTTCGAGAATAATAACGGCAGAAGCGGAGTCCACTTTGCCTTTATTCAACGCCCGGTATCCGCCTTGTTCGAACAGGCCGGAGCGGGCCTCGACGGTGCTCAAGCGTTCATCGTGCAGCGTTACGGTTACGCCAAAGCGACCGTGAATACGGTTAGCGAACTTACGCGCGCGTGCGGTAAGGGGCTGTTCTGTGCCATCCATGTTGAGTGGTAGGCCGACAATGATTTCATCCGGCTGCCATTCTTTCAGCAGGCGTTCAATCAAACTCCAGTCTGGCGTACCGTCCTGCGCCTTAATGGCGGGCAACGGTCTGGCCGTACCGGTAATGCGCTGACCAACAGCAACACCAATACTTTTCGTACCAAAATCAAAAGAGAGTAATGTTCCGCTCATCAGGCATGTCCCGCCACGCCAGGCATGGTCTGAATATCTATCCCGATAAGCTTCGCCGCATCGCGCCAGCGGTCGGCAATCGGCGTTTTGAATAAGATGTTGAGGTCTGCGGGCGCCGTGAGCCAGGCGTTATCCAGTAGCTCTTGTTCCAGTTGACCTTTTTCCCATGATGAATAACCCAGAGCAACCAGCACTTCGGACGGTTGTTCTTGCGTGCCCAGGGTTTCTAGTACATCGCGGGAGGTTGTGATGATGGTGTTATCTGAGATGCGAATACTGGAGGCAAAGCGTGACGGTGGAGTGTGGAGAATAAATCCACGGTCTTCCGCCAGCGGGCCGCCGAGCATCACTGGTTTATCCAGACGAATGGCCGGATCGCGTTCTTCTGGGGTAATCTTCAGCTTTTCCAGAATCCCTTCAATTTGTAAGTTTTCCAGAGGCTTATTGACGATAATCCCCATTGCTCCGTTCTCATTATGTTCACAGATGTACACCACGGAACGGCGGAAAATCGGATCCTGGAGAGCAGGCATGGCAATCAGAAAGTGATGCTGTAAATTCATTGTCAGAGGTTCTGTTTCCTGGTTCAAAAAAGCAACAGAGCCCAGTATGTGGGCAAAGCTCGAAGATGTCACCCTCTGAAGATAGCATTGCCGGATGACGGCTTCGCCTAATCCGGCCTGCGGGGTGCAATTCCAGGCCGGATAAGACGCGATAGCGTCGCTATCCGGCAACGTATTTATTTCTGTAAACGCGCCTCAATGGCATCCATCAGCATACCGGTAATCGAAACCGGGAACTCCGCTTCAATTTCACGAATACAGGTTGGGCTGGTAACGTTAATTTCCGTCAGACGATCGCCAATGATATCCAGACCGACAAAAATCAAACCTTTCGCTTTCAGCGTTGGCCCAATGCGACGTGCAATTTCCCAGTCGCTGTCGGTCAATGGACGCGGCTCGCCACGACCGCCAGCGGCCAGGTTGCCACGGGTTTCGCCGCCCTGCGGAATACGCGCCAGGCAATAAGGAACGGGTTCGCCATCGACCACCAGGACGCGTTTATCGCCATCTTTAATTGCTGGCAGATAGTTCTGCGCCATGCAGTAGCGGGTACCGTGCTCGGTCAGCGTTTCAGCAATGACGCCAAGGTTCGGGTCGCCTTCCTTCACACGGAAAATAGATGCGCCGCCCATGCCGTCCAGCGGTTTGAGAATGATGTCGCTGTGTTTTTGCCAGAAGGCTTTCAGCTGCGCTTTGTTACGCGTGACCAGCGTTTCCGGCGTCAGGTCGGCAAACCATGCGGTGAACAGCTTTTCGTTGCAGTCGCGCAGGCTCTGCGGTTTGTTGACGATCAGCGTCCCTTTTTCTTCTGCACGTTCCAGAATATAGGTTGCGTAGATGAACTCGGTATCAAACGGCGGATCCTTACGCATCAGAATAACGTCCAGGTCTGCCAGCGGGAGATCCTGCTCGCTCTTGAACTCATACCATTTGTCGTAGTTCTGCTCTACGCTCAGGGTACGCGTATGGGCGCGGGCTTCACCGTTGATCAGATAAAGATCGGCCATCTCCATATAATGAATTTCGTAACCGCGACGTTGCGCTTCCAGCAGCATAGCGAAGCTGGAATCTTTCTTGATGTTGATGCTTGCGATGGGATCCATCACGATGCCGAGCTTGATCATTTTCTTCTCCGTTTATGCCTTAGCCTAGATCGCCAAAACGCACCTGTAGCGCAGTAATGGCGGTGAGCGCGGTTGTCTCAGTACGCAGAACGCGAGGTCCTAACAGAATATCAGTAAACTGATAACGTGCGGTCATGGCAATTTCATCTGCCGACAACCCGCCTTCCGGGCCAATCAGCAAGCGGATGCGCTCCACCGGCAGCGGCAGCGTATTGATGCTGGCGCTGGCGCGCGGATGCAGGTTCAGTTTCAGACCTTCGTCCTGTTCCGCGCACCATGCTTCCAAATCCATTGCCGGGCGAATTTCGGGCACCCGGTTACGACCGCACTGTTCGCAGGCGGCAATGGCGATTTTCTGCCACTGCTGGAGCTTCTTGTTCAGGCGTTCACTGTCCAGTTTAACGCCGCAGCGCTCAGAAAAAAGTGGCGTAATGAGGCTTACACCCAGTTCGATCGATTTCTGGATAGTAAATTCCATTTTTTCACCGCGCGACATCACCTGACCCAGGTGGATGTGCAACGGCGACTCACGATCGTCGAGTTCAGCGTTAAGTACCTTCACGTCCACGCTTTTTTTACTGGCGTGGGTGATTTCAGCGTCGAATACCTGATTGCTGCCATCAAACAGCTGTAGCGCCTGGCCCGGTCCCATACGCAGCACGCGGCCGATATGGTTGGCTGCATCTTCACACAGTGAAATTTGGCTGCCGGAAGTGATTGGCTCAGGGTGATAAATGCGAGGAATGCGCATAGTTAAACATCCGCGTCATGGCCCTGGGCTACGAAAGACCAGGGCATGGTTAAAAATATTGACGCTAGTGTAGGTTAGCTCTTTTGCGCCTGGCAAGCGCGTTGCACATATGGGTTATGGTTCCCCTGTACCTTTGCAATGCGTTCGTCGCGCTCACACTCCCAGTCGGTGACCGGATATTGCTTATTCCAGGCGTTAAAAAGCTGAGTTTGCTGGCGGGAGAGCGTTAGAGAGTACTGGTCGCGCATGTAAAAATAGGTACGAGCAATGGCACCGCGGGCGCGGGCTGGCGGCTCGGCAACTTTCTCTTTGAAGTCGACCTTCATGGCGCATTGCCCATACTGACCCTCGCCACCGTTCCACTGGCTGTACATGAAGTTAGCGCGATCGCCATTTACCTCACCCACCGCAGGTTGCAGGTTATGCATGTCGCTTTCCATTTTGCGATAGACCGGATCTTTGGCGCAGTTTTTACGCCCTCCGTCCTGCCAGCACTGACGCTGATGACCAAATTGCCAGGCGGGGACAACGTGCTCCCATTCAATTCGACTGGCGCGGTTTTCATTTTTTCGCACTTTATAGCCGCAGGATTCGAGGTCAACGACCCCTTTTTTGCCTTGCCAGTTAATTTTACAACCGCAGTAGAAATCGCCCGGCGCATCGGCGTTAACCTTGACGCCTGCTGCTTTTGCCTGAGAAAAACTGTTGATGCCTTCGGCTAAAACCGGGCCTGAAAACGCAGCGGCTAACAGGGCCGCAGCAAAAGAAAAATGACGGTACATCACAAACTCCGTGTCAAAACGAGCCCGCAACGTAGCGAAAGTTATTCCAGTATGCAATCAGTTAGGTCAGAAAAGTTCCTGATAATTCTGAAGATTATTCTGCAACCAGTGGTTCGCCGCAGTGAACACAGCGGTAGGTGGCCTCACCGCGCACAACGCGGTTATGGCGGCGGACGGTCAGTTGGTGCTCCTGACACTTACAGCGGTAAGTAAAAGTCTTGCGCTGCACCGATTGCAGTTCAAACTGATGCGTGCGCCGGGCCGGTACGCCCAGAACGCTTTCCATCATCCATTTCCACTCTTTCCCGTGTGGCGGCACGCGCCCAAAGTGCTTCCACACCAGTAAATGCGCCAGTTCATGGGGCACAACTTCGTTAATGAATGCGTCGACGTTTTCCATCAGCAGGACGGGATTAAGGCGAATTTCATAGGTTTGTAGCCACGCAGTGCCCGCGGCGGTGCCGCGCTGTTGGTAAACCAGCTTTGGCTCCGGGTATTGGCGTTCAAGCTTGAGATTGGCCTGGGCGAGTTTTTCCCGCAGGCTACGCATAACGGCTTGCTGGATGGCGATAGGGAGACGGGAGGTTTTCATAACGCCAGAGGATAGTGCGACAGGGAAGGGACTGCAAGAGGAAGGCTTCCTCCGCTGGGGAGGAAGCCTTTGGTGATTAGTCGTGTGCGCCAATTTCGCGCAGTTTACGACCCTTCATCAGGTTACGCTCAATGTGTTCCAGAGAGACGTTTTTAGTTTCAGGGATCAGCCACAGAGTCAGGAAGATGAACAGTACGTTCAGGCCGCCGTAGACCCAGAAGGTGTTGGCGCTGCCCAGTGAGTTCAGCATCGTCAGGAAGGTTGCGCCGACGATCATGTTGGCAATCCAGTTGGTTGCAGTAGAGCAGGTGATGCCGAAATCGCGGCCTTTCAGCGGCTGGATTTCAGAGCACAGTACCCAAATCAGCGGACCGGCGCTCATGGCAAAGCCAACGATAAACATCAGCAGCATCAGTACTGCGAAGTATTGTGCGGATGCCGAGTGAATCCCCACGTGCATCATTGTACCCAGCACGCCCATACCAACGGCCATCACGATAAAGCCAAGGATCAGCGTAGGCTTGCGGCCCCAACGGTCAACCAGGCCAATGGCGATAAAGGTTGCCAGCACGTTGGTCAGACCGACGATAACAGTCCCCCACATCTGCTCGGTGGTGTTGGTGTAGCCCGCCAGCTCAAAGATTTTCGGTGCGTAATACATGATGACGTTCATCCCGGTGAACTGCTGCATCACCTGTAACAGAACGCCAAGGAATACCGCGCGACGGAAGTTGCTGTTTTCTTTAAACAGCGCCCAGCCGCTCTGCTTCACCTGCAGACTTTCACGGATTTCATCCAGCTCGCGTTTGGCTTCTGCGCTGGTGTCACGCAGACGCAACAGGACGCGTTCAGCATCAACAAAACGACGTTTAGCTGCAAACCAACGTGGGCTGTCCGGCAGGAAGATAACGCCAACCAGCAGCAGCAGGGCAGGGATGATGATTACACCCAGCATCCAGCGCCATGCGCCGCTGTAGCTAAACGCTGTATCGGAAAGATACGCGCCCAAAATACCGATGGTGATCATCAGCTGATACATGGAGATCATGCTGCCACGAATCTTTTCCGGGGCAATTTCAGACAGGTACAGCGGCGCGGTATAAGACGCAACACCTACAGCCAGGCCGAGCAGCACGCGGGAAACCAGCAGGACTTCAACGTTTGGCGCAGCGGCGGAGAACAGTGAACCCGCAACAAACAAGATCGCACCGATCATCAGGCTTTTTTTGCGTCCCAGTTTGAAGGAGAGCCAACCGCTGCCGACAGCACCTACCGCCGCACCAAACATCATGGAACTCACCACCCATTCCTGAGTGTGCGGGGTAATTTGAAACTCGTCGGTGATGAACGGTAAAGCACCGGCAATAACACCGATATCCAGGCCAAAAAGTAATCCAGCCAGGGCTGCCAGAAAGCAGACAAAAAATGTCATGGCTTTGTTGGAACGCCCCGTTTTTTTATTGTCAGGCATGATGCCCTCCGGTTGGGTAGCTAGTTTTGTTGATGTTAAGGGTAGGTGAGTACGGGGTAAAAAAATGCGAATCACATCACATTAGTGTAATCGCTTACACTGTCATTCATGCGGGTTATTAGTTAATTTATTGAAAGTTAACATTATTTATTGGGATTAAATAATGTTTGTCGTCTGAATTTAAGACAATGATGAAAGATAATGTAACAGTGATGCAAGTGTGCTGGCTAAGAGATGTTAATTCAAGGTAGAGGGAAATATGGTGTGATGTAATCGCTTTCATTTTCATTTAAAGCAATAGTAATCAGCGCGGTTTGGTGATGGATGTGGGAGAGGAAATAGGTATAAAAAAAGACCAGCGCGAGGCTGGTCTTCATAAGCGTTAAGTCTGGTTTAAATTACTTCAGACCGGCAGCGTCGCGCAGCAACTGTGCTTTGTCGGTTTTTTCCCATGGGAAATGTTCGCGACCAAAGTGACCGTAAGCAGCGGTTTCTTTGTAAATCGGGTGCAGCAGATCCAGCATCTGAATCAGGCCATACGGGCGCAAGTCGAAGAACTCACGCACCAAAAGGGTCAGCTGCTCTGAAGGCACTTTTTCAGTACCGAACGTTTCCACCATGATAGATGTCGGTTCTGCCACGCCGATTGCGTAGGAAACCTGAATCTCACAACGGTCAGCCAGGCCTGCGGCAACGATGTTTTTCGCTACGTAACGGGCTGCATAGGCTGCGGAACGGTCAACTTTAGACGGATCTTTACCAGAGAATGCACCGCCGCCGTGACGCGCCATGCCGCCGTAGGTATCAACGATGATTTTACGACCGGTCAGACCGCAGTCGCCCATCGGGCCGCCGATAACGAAACGACCAGTTGGGTTGATGAAGAATTTGGTCGAAGCGGTCAGCCATTCAGTCGGCAGTACCGGCTTGATGATCTCTTCCATAACGGCTTCTTGCAGCGATTTCTGGTCGATATCTTCAGAGTGCTGAGTAGACAGAACAACCGCATCAATACCGACGATTTTGCCGTCGTCATACTGGAAGGTTACCTGGCTTTTGGCATCCGGACGCAGCCAGGATAAGGTGCCGTTTTTACGCACTTCAGCCTGACGCTGCACCAGACGGTGAGCATAGGTAATAGGTGCTGGCATCAGCACGTCGGTTTCGTTGGTTGCATAACCAAACATCAGGCCCTGGTCGCCTGCGCCCTGTTCCAGCGGATCGGCACGGTCAACACCCTGGTTGATGTCCGGAGACTGTTTACCAATCGCGCTCAGTACCGCGCAAGAGTTGGCGTCAAAGCCCATGTCGGAATGCACATAGCCAATTTCGCGAACCGTGTTACGGGTGATCTCTTCGATATCAACCCATGCGCTGGTGGTGATCTCACCGCCAACTAAAACCATACCGGTTTTGACGTAGGTTTCGCAGGCAACGCGTGCTTTTGGATCCTGTTCCAGGATTGCATCCAGCACAGCATCAGAGATTTGGTCAGCGATTTTGTCAGGATGCCCTTCTGATACGGACTCGGACGTAAAAAGGTGTTTTGCCATATTTAATTTCACCTAAGGAGAATTTGGTTAGCTCAAACTGTCGAGTGGAATAGCCATGTGTAGAAGATTCTACCATGAGTCTGCAGATGACGGACACTGGCAGTCTGAGTGTTAATCGGTATAGATGGATTAACATCTGGACGGCTATTTTAGGACAGTTCTTCGCCTGATTTCCAGCTTTTTTTGATTGAGGTCGCATTGTACTGAAAATGTAACTGGAAATTTTTCCTGACGGTGCTGGCAATGTGCATATTTATCTTTTGCTTTTTGACTTTCTTATCGGTATAAAACGCGGCGCGCGGCTCATATCCGTCATACTTCAAGTTGCATGTGCGTTGGCAATACTCGCCCCGTCCCAGTCACTTACTCATGTAAGCTCCCGGGGACTCTCTGCGTTGCCGCCTTCCCACAACTCGAATTATTTAGGATAGATAAAAGCACACGACGTTTTCATCGTGTTGCCACTTCCAGCCGGGTTAAAACTTTAGCTTTGGCTTGTGGGTTCGTTCCGTAAGGAGCAACCGTGGAGGTGATACGAGATAATGAACCGTTGTATTCTGCAGAATCTGTCGCACCGTTCTGGTGTACATATGTCCCCCGCAATCTGCATCTCTGCTTTGCATACCTGTCGATGTTATATACACAAAATCATTTATGCTGCGTCGAGGCGGCAAGTGAATGAGTCCCCTGAACGTACGAGTAGTACGTGACTGGGGCGAATGAGCGTAGCCAACAAAGAGGCTGCATGAAGGATGAAGTGTATACCCATCTCGGCGTATCTCAGGACTCAAGAGCCGGTAACGGTCACTAAGAACTGAACAAGGGCGCTCTTGGTAAACAAGAGTTTTCTCGTGGTTTCGCCGAACCGTCAGCATTAAGTTCGGTTACGTGTTTACTTTGATATGAAAAAGAAACCGGTCGCACAGTCGGAGCGTCAGCACTATCTGCTGCAAATTCTGCCTGTATTTGGGTTGTTATCGCGTCTTCGGATTGCGATAGTAGTCAACTGTTTTACACTTGTTAATAAAATTTGAGGTTCGCTATGTCTGACGACATTTCTTTGGGTTCGCCTTCGTCAGCAGGCGAACACGGTGTACTACGCTCCATGCAGGAGGTTGCAATGAGTTCCCAGGAAGCCAGCAAGATGCTGCGTACTTACAATATTGCCTGGTGGGGTAATAACTACTACGACGTCAATGAACTGGGTCACATCAGCGTGTGCCCGGATCCGGACGTACCCGAAGCGCGCGTTGACCTTGCTGAGTTGGTGAAAGCCCGTGAAGCGCAGGGCCAGCGTTTGCCTGCATTGTTCTGCTTCCCGCAGATCCTGCAACACCGTCTGCGTTCGATTAACGCCGCGTTTAAACGTGCCCGTGAATCTTACGGTTACAACGGTGACTATTTCCTCGTTTACCCGATCAAGGTCAACCAGCACCGTCGCGTGATTGAATCGCTGATCCACTCTGGCGAACCGCTGGGGCTGGAAGCGGGTTCCAAAGCTGAACTGATGGCCGTTCTGGCCCATGCCGGAATGACCCGTAGCGTGATCGTGTGTAACGGTTATAAAGACCGCGAATATATCCGTCTGGCGCTGATTGGCGAGAAGATGGGCCATAAGGTCTATCTGGTCATCGAGAAGATGTCTGAAATCGCTATCGTGCTGGATGAAGCTGAACGCCTGAATGTCGTTCCGCGTCTGGGCGTGCGTGCGCGTCTGGCGTCGCAGGGCTCTGGCAAGTGGCAGTCCTCCGGCGGGGAAAAATCGAAATTCGGCCTGGCGGCAAACCAGGTGCTGCAACTGGTCGAAATTCTGCGCGAGCGCGGTCGTCTGGACAGCATTCAGTTGCTGCACTTCCACCTTGGCTCGCAGATGGCGAATATTCGTGATATCGCCACCGGCGTACGTGAATCGGCGCGTTTCTACGTTGAGCTGCACAAGCTTGGCGTCAATATCCAGTGCTTCGACGTGGGCGGTGGTCTGGGCGTGGATTACGAAGGTACCCGTTCGCAGTCTGACTGTTCTGTAAACTACGGCCTGAACGAATATGCCAACAACATCATCTGGGCTATTGGCGACGCCTGTGAAGAACACGGTCTGCCTCATCCGACGGTAATCACCGAGTCTGGCCGCGCGGTTACCGCGCACCATACCGTGCTGGTATCTAACATTATCGGCGTTGAGCGTAGCGAACACACAGAAGCAACGCCTCCGGCTGACGATGCGCCGCGTGCTCTGCAAAGCATGTGGGAAACCTGGCAAGAAATGCATGAACCGGGAACTCGCCGTTCGCTGCGTGAATGGCTGCACGACAGCCAGATGGATCTGCACGATATTCACGTTGGTTACTCTTCAGGTACCTTTAGCCTGCAAGAGCGCGCGTGGGCTGAGCAGCTTTATCTGAACATGTGCCATGAAGTGCAGAAACAACTCGACCCGAGCAACCGCGCGCATCGCCCGATTATCGACGAGCTGCAGGAGCGTATGGCGGATAAGATTTACGTCAACTTCTCGCTGTTCCAGTCGATGCCGGATGCGTGGGGGATCGATCAGCTGTTCCCGGTAATGCCGCTGGAAGGACTGAACCAGGTACCTGAGCGCCGTGCGGTGCTGTTGGATATCACCTGTGACTCTGATGGCGCTATCGACCACTATGTTGACGGTGATGGCATTGCGACCACTATGCCGATGCCGGAATACGACCCGGAGAACCCGCCGATGCTGGGCTTCTTTATGGTGGGGGCGTACCAGGAGATCCTCGGCAACATGCACAACCTGTTTGGTGATACCGAAGCGGTTGACGTGTTCGTCTTCCCTGACGGCAGTGTGGAAGTTGAGCTGTCTGATGAAGGGGATACCGTGGCGGATATGTTGCAGTACGTGCAGCTGGATCCGAACACCCTGCTGACGCAGTTCCGTGACCAGGTGAAAAACACCGATCTGGATACCGAGCTGCAGCAACAGTTCCTCGAAGAGTTTGAGGCCGGTCTGTACGGTTATACTTATCTGGAAGATGAGTAACGATAAATGCCTGCTGGCGCTACGCTTACCGGGCCTACGAAAGTAGGCCGGATAAGGCGAAGCCGCATTTGTGGCACTTACTTGAATCCGTACAAAATAACGGCGATAATTTGCCGTAAATATGCAGCTACCAAATCAATCCCTTCCTCGTCGGGCTTAACGACGCGGAGGGGATTTTTTTTCATCGATTTTTAAAGAGGTCAGTACATGAGCACCTTAGGTCATCAATACGACAACTCCCTGGTTTCTAACGCCTTTGGTTTTTTACGTCTGCCGATGAACTTCATGCCATACGAAAGCGACGCCGATTGGGTGATCACCGGCGTACCGTTTGATATGGCAACGTCTGGCCGCGCGGGCGGGCGTCATGGTCCGGCGGCAATCCGTCAGGTTTCCACTAACCTGGCGTGGGAACACAACCGCTTCCCGTGGAATTTCGATATGCGCGAGCGCCTGAACGTGGTGGACTGCGGCGATCTGGTTTATGCCTTCGGTGATGCGCGTGAAATGAGTGAAAAACTGCAGGCGCATGCTGAGAAGCTGCTTTCTGCCGGTAAGCGCATGCTCTCCTTCGGCGGCGACCACTTCGTCACGCTGCCGCTGTTGCGCGCGCACGCTAAGCATTTTGGTAAAATGGCGCTGGTGCACTTTGATGCCCACACAGATACCTACGCGAACGGCTGCGAATTCGACCACGGCACTATGTTCTACACGGCGCCGAACGAAGGGCTGATCGATCCGAATCACTCTGTGCAGATTGGTATTCGTACCGAATTCGACAAAGACAACGGCTTTACCGTGCTGGATGCCTGCCAGGTGAACGATCGCAGCGTAGATGACATCATCGCCCAGGTTAAGCAGATTGTCGGTGATATGCCGGTGTATCTGACCTTTGATATCGACTGTCTGGATCCAGCGTTTGCGCCGGGTACCGGTACGCCAGTGATTGGCGGTCTGACTTCCGATCGCGCGATCAAGCTGGTACGTGGTCTGAAAGATCTGAACATCGTCGGGATGGACGTTGTTGAAGTGGCTCCGGCTTACGATCAGTCAGAGATCACCGCGCTGGCAGCGGCTACTCTGGCTCTGGAAATGCTGTACATCCAGGCAGCGAAAAAAGGCGAATAAGTTGTTTTGCCGGATGGCGCTAACGCTTATCCGGCCTACAGCTGGTTGATGTTTGTAGGCCGGATAAGGCGTTCACGCCGCATCCGGCATGATTAACGGTTATTTGATCCCGTCTGCGCTCATGCGATCGCGAATATGTTGCGCACGTTCTGCGGATGCCGGGTGATCGTCAAACATTGAGCTTTGACGTCCAGCTTCCAGTTTGGCCAGTTTCTCAAAGCTGGTGGCTAAACCTGCCGGATTGATCCCGCGTTTGCGCAACAAATCATACGAGTAATCATCCGCCTCGGATTCCTGACGCTGGGAGAACTGCGAGTTCACCAGTTTCTCGCCAAGATCGCCCAATTGCGACTGCGACAGGCTGCCGACAATGCCGCCAGCGGATGCCGCCGCTGCACGTACGGCGTTAGTACCCAGCGCAACCTGCATACCTTTTTTCACGTGACCCAGCGCGACGTGGCCCATTTCATGGCCGATTACCGCTTCGACTTCGTTGTCGGTCATCATATCCATCAGGCCGCTGTACACGCGGATACAGCCGTTTGCCATGGCAAAGGCATTCACATCTTTCGCCATATAGACTTTGTAGTTCACCGGCTGGCCGTTTATGTTATCGCCAAGCGCGGCGGCGATTTTGCCAAGACGCGTTGCGTACTCGCTGCTGGCCGGAGCGATAGTAGCCTTGCTGTCCATATCTTTACAGGCCTGATCGCTCAGCGCTTTTACCTGAGCATCGCTCAGACTGTAGGCCTGAAAAGCCTCCGCGCCAGAAGAAAGCAGTCCGTTGGAGTCCATGTTCTGGCAGCCGGTCAATGCCGCAGCCATGCTCGTAGCAAGCAGTAAAGCGCGAATTTTCATTTTTTCTCTTCCGCACAAAGTCAGGATTATTCTAAAAATTACGTCGTTTGCAGGTGAACCGACGCTCGGCCTAAGTATAAAGAAAAGAACAATACGCGGGCGAGAAGATTGCGCAACTTGCGCGCATGATCCAGAGATTTCTGAAGCGGCAAAAGGATGCTCCATGTACATGACACGCGGCTTGGGTTACATTGTTGGCACTTTTTTCCGGCATAGCCCAAAACGCGCTGTCGTCAAGTCGTTAAGGGCTCAGCCTTCATTATCCGATCTGGAGTCAAAATGTCCTCACGTAAAGAGCTTGCCAATGCTATTCGTGCGCTGAGCATGGACGCAGTACAGAAAGCCAAATCCGGTCACCCGGGTGCCCCGATGGGTATGGCTGACATTGCCGAAGTCCTGTGGCGTGATTTCCTGAACCACAACCCGACTAACCCGTCTTGGGCTGACCGTGACCGCTTCGTGCTGTCCAACGGCCACGGCTCCATGCTGATTTATAGCCTGCTGCACCTCACCGGCTACGATCTGCCGATGTCCGAGCTGCAGAACTTCCGTCAGCTGCACTCCAAAACTCCGGGTCACCCGGAAGTGGGTTACACCGCGGGTGTTGAAACCACTACAGGTCCTCTGGGTCAGGGCATTGCGAATGCAGTGGGTATGGCTATCGCTGAAAAAACGCTGGCGGCGCAGTTTAACCGTCCAGGTCACGACATCGTTGACCACTTCACCTATGCTTTCATGGGCGACGGCTGCATGATGGAAGGTATCTCTCACGAGGTATGTTCCCTGGCTGGTACGCTGAAGCTGGGTAAACTGGTTGCGTTCTACGATGACAACGGCATCTCTATCGATGGCCACGTTGAAGGCTGGTTCACCGATGACACCGCGAAGCGTTTTGAAGCTTACGGCTGGCATGTGGTTCGTGGCGTTGATGGCCACGATGCTGACGCCATTAAACGTGCAGTAGAAGAAGCACGCGCAGTGACCGACAAACCGTCCCTGCTGATGTGCAAAACCATCATCGGTTTCGGTTCTCCGAACAAAGCGGGTACTCACGACTCTCACGGTGCACCGCTGGGCGATGCAGAAATCGCACTGACCCGTGAACAGCTGGGCTGGAAATACGCACCGTTCGAAATCCCGTCTGAAATCTACGCGCAGTGGGATGCGAAAGAAGCCGGTCAGGCAAAAGAAGCTGCATGGAACGAGAAGTTCGCTGCTTATGCGAAAGCCTACCCGCAGGAAGCGGCTGAATTTACCCGTCGTATGAAAGGTGAAATGCCGTCTGACTTCGACGCAAAAGCGAACGAGTTCATTGCTAAGCTGCAGGCTAATCCGGCGAAAATCGCCAGCCGTAAAGCTTCTCAGAACGCGATTGAAGCCTTCGGTCCTCTGCTGCCTGAATTCCTCGGCGGCTCCGCTGACCTGGCACCGTCTAACCTGACGCTGTGGTCTGGTTCGAAAGCGATTAACGAAGATACTGCCGGTAACTACATCCATTACGGCGTGCGTGAATTTGGTATGACCGCGATTGCCAACGGTATCTCGCTGCACGGTGGTTTCCTGCCGTATACCTCCACCTTCCTGATGTTCGTGGAATATGCCCGTAACGCGGTGCGTATGGCTGCGCTGATGAAACAGCGTCAGGTCATGGTCTACACCCACGACTCCATCGGTCTGGGCGAAGACGGCCCGACTCACCAGCCGGTAGAGCAGGTTGCTTCTCTGCGTGTGACCCCGAACATGAGCACATGGCGTCCGTGTGACCAGGTTGAATCCGCCGTTGCGTGGAAATACGGTGTTGAGCGTCAGGACGGCCCGACCGCGCTGATCCTCTCCCGCCAGAACCTGGCACAGCAGGAGCGTACCGAAGAGCAGCTGGCAAACATCGCTCGCGGTGGTTACGTGCTTAAAGACTGCGACGGTCAGCCGGAACTGATCTTCATCGCTACCGGTTCTGAAGTTGAGCTGGCTGTGGCTGCGTGGGACAAACTGACTGCCGAAGGCGTGAAGGCTCGCGTGGTTTCCATGCCGTCTACCGACGCGTTCGACAAACAGGATGCCGCTTACCGTGAGTCTGTGCTGCCGAAAGCGGTTTCCGCTCGCGTTGCAGTGGAAGCAGGTATCGCTGACTACTGGTTCAAATACGTGGGCCTGAACGGCGCAATCGTCGGTATGACCACCTTTGGTGAGTCTGCTCCGGCAGAGCTGCTGTTTGAAGAGTTCGGCTTCACCGTAGACAACGTTGTCGCGAAAGCAAAAGAACTGCTGTAATTTCGATTACAGGTGAAAACGGGTCGCTCAGGCGGCCCGTTTTTTTTTGCTTTTCCGGAACGCGCCGCGCGTTGCGCAATCGCACGGCGCAGTCTGCTATCCAGACCGTCTGCGGCATCGTTGAAGGGCTCCGGGACTCGGACCTCGCGCTGGTGATTAGATGTAGGTTAGGGGGCTTTCTGATTTAAATCAGGGTGTGTAACACGACAACGAAATAATTTTGCTACGGTTATTCGTCATTCTGGAATATGGAATAAATTTAGCGTTGAAGGGCGTTAAAATGTGACGCAAGTCAGATAACTGTGTTCTGTTGCTGGACAATCATTCCTTTTATTCCGCGTTTCGCTTATTCTAGCTGAAGCGTTTCAGTCGATTAAATGTTCGACAATTAACCAATTAGTCGCAGTTTGCGACAGGTAAGGTTTCCCTGAGCGATTTGCTGCATTACTCTGTCTGCCACATCGTTTCTGAGAAATCCTTGCAGGAGACCTATGACCGTACGCGTAGCGATTAATGGTTTCGGTCGCATCGGACGCAACGTGGTTCGTGCTTTGTATGAATCCGGGCGTCGGGCGGAAATCACCGTGGTGGCAATCAACGAACTTGCGGATGCTGCAGGCATGGCGCATTTGTTGAAATATGACACCAGCCATGGACGTTTTGCCTGGGATGTTCGTCAGGAACGTGACCAGCTCATCGTTGGCGATGACGCTATCCGCATTCTGCATGAGCGAACACTCGATGCACTTCCATGGCGCGAACTGGGTGTCGACATCGTGCTGGATTGTACGGGGGTCTTCGGCAATCGCGAACACGGCGAGGCGCATATTGCCGCTGGTGCAAAAAAAGTGCTCTTTTCACATCCTGGTAGTCACGACATCGACGCAACCGTTGTGTATGGCGTTAATCAGGATCAGCTGCGCGCTGAGCACCGGATCGTTTCCAACGCTTCCTGCACCACGAATTGCATAATACCCGTCATTAAATTGCTGGATGATGCTTACGGCATTGAGTCTGGTACCGTCACCACGATCCACTCTGCGATGCACGATCAGCAGGTTATTGATGCTTATCATCCTGACCTGCGTCGCACGCGAGCGGCCAGCCAGTCGATTATTCCGGTTGATACCAAACTGGCGGCGGGCATCACGCGAATTTTCCCGCAGTTTAACGATCGTTTTGAAGCGATAGCGGTGCGTGTACCGACCATAAATGTGACGGCGATCGACTTAAGCGTGACGGTGAAAAAACCAGTAAAAGCCAGTGAAGTCAACCAGTTGCTGCAAAAAGCAGCACAAGGTGCATTTCATGGTATAGTTGACTATACGGAATTACCGTTGGTCTCTGTAGATTTTAACCACGACCCGCACAGCGCCATCGTTGATGGTACGCAAACGCGTGTGAGTGGCGCTCACCTGATCAAAACGCTGGTCTGGTGTGATAATGAATGGGGCTTTGCTAACCGTATGCTCGACACTACGTTAGCGATGGCTGCTATTGGTTTCAGGCTCGACGCTTGAGCGTCGACAAAACTTTATGAATCAACGAGAGGATTCACCATGTCTGTAATTAAGATGACCGATCTGGATCTGGCTGGTAAACGCGTTTTTATCCGTGCGGACCTGAACGTACCAGTTAAAGAAGGGAAAGTAACCAGCGATGCGCGTATCCGTGCTTCTCTGCCGACCATCGAACTGGCCCTGAAACAGGGTGCGAAAGTGATGGTAACTTCCCACCTGGGTCGTCCTACCGAAGGCGAGTACAACGAAGAATTCTCTCTGCTGCCGGTTGTTAACTACCTGAAAGACAAACTGTCTGCTCCGGTTCGCCTGGTAAAAGATTACCTGGACGGCGTTGAAGTCGCTGCCGGTGAACTGGTAGTTCTGGAAAACGTTCGCTTCAACAAAGGCGAGAAGAAAGACGACGAAGCACTGTCCAAAAAATATGCTGCGCTGTGCGACGTATTCGTAATGGACGCTTTCGGTACAGCTCACCGTGCACAGGCTTCTACTCACGGTATCGGTAAATTCGCTGATGTAGCTTGCGCAGGCCCGCTGCTGGCTGCTGAGCTGGATGCGCTGGGTAAAGCACTGAAAGAACCTGCTCGTCCGATGGTTGCTATCGTTGGCGGTTCTAAAGTTTCCACCAAACTGACCGTTCTGGATTCTCTGTCAAAAATCGCTGACCAGCTGATCGTTGGCGGTGGTATCGCGAACACCTTCGTTGCCGCTCAAGGCCACAACGTGGGTAAATCCCTGTACGAAGCTGACCTGGTTGACGAAGCTAAGCGTCTGCTGACCACTTGTGACATCCCGGTCCCGACCGACGTTCGCGTAGCGACTGAATTCTCTGAAACTGCACCGGCTACTCTGAAGTCCGTTAGCGATGTGAAAGAAGACGAGCAGATCCTGGACATCGGCGACGCTTCTGCACAGCAGCTGGCTGACATCCTGAAGAATGCGAAAACCATTCTGTGGAACGGCCCGGTTGGCGTGTTCGAGTTCCCGAACTTCCGCAAAGGTACTGAAATCGTTGCTAACGCTATCGCAGACAGCGAAGCGTTCTCTATCGCAGGCGGCGGTGACACCCTGGCAGCAATCGACCTGTTCGGCATTGCTGACAAAATCTCCTACATCTCCACTGGCGGCGGCGCTTTCCTCGAATTCGTGGAAGGTAAAGTATTGCCAGCAGTAGCGATGCTCGAAGAGCGCGCTAAAAAGTAAGCATTTAATGGGCAGGGAAACCTGCCCAATTATTAGCGCGCTTTAGAGCGCGCGCCCTTTCCAAGGCCGAAGATACAGGATTCGTAATATGTCTAAAATTTTTGATTTCGTAAAACCAGGCGTAATCACTGGTGATGACGTACAGAAAGTTTTCCAGGTAGCAAAAGAAAACAACTTTGCTCTGCCAGCTGTTAACTGCGTGGGTACCGACTCCATCAACGCCGTTCTGGAAACCGCTGCAAAAGTTAAAGCGCCGGTAATCGTACAGTTCTCCAACGGTGGTGCTTCTTTCATCGCGGGTAAAGGCGTGAAGTCTGACGTTCCTCAGGGCGCTGCAATCCTGGGTGCTATCTCTGGCGCGCATCACGTTCACCAGATGGCTGAACACTACGGTGTTCCGGTTATCCTGCACACTGACCACTGCGCGAAGAAACTGCTGCCGTGGATCGACGGTCTGCTGGACGCGGGTGAAAAACACTTCGCAGCAACCGGCAAACCGCTGTTCTCTTCTCACATGATCGACCTGTCTGAAGAGTCTCTGGAAGAGAACATCGAAATCTGCTCCAAATACCTGGCGCGCATGTCCAAAATGGGCATGACCCTGGAAATCGAACTGGGTTGCACCGGTGGCGAAGAAGACGGCGTGGACAACAGCCACATGGACGCTTCTGCACTGTACACCCAGCCGGAAGACGTTGATTACGCATACACCGAGCTGAGCAAAATCAGCCCGCGTTTCACCATCGCAGCTTCCTTCGGTAACGTTCACGGCGTTTACAAGCCGGGTAACGTTGTTCTGACCCCGACCATCCTGCGCGACTCTCAGGACTATGTTTCTAAGAAACATAACCTGCCGCACAACAGCCTGAACTTCGTCTTCCACGGCGGTTCCGGTTCTACTGCTCAGGAAATCAAAGACTCCGTAAGCTACGGCGTAGTGAAAATGAACATCGACACCGATACCCAATGGGCTACCTGGGAAGGCGTTCTGAACTACTACAAAGCGAACGAAGCTTACCTGCAGGGCCAGCTGGGCAACCCGAAAGGCGAAGATCAGCCGAACAAGAAATACTACGATCCGCGCGTATGGCTGCGTGCTGGTCAGGCAACCATGATCACCCGTCTGGAACAGGCTTTCAAAGAACTGAACGCGGTTGACGTTCTGTAATTTACGCCGTTCTACATGACATGAGGCCCGCAAATGCGGGCCTTTTTTATTGCCATTTCAATATGCTGCTGGCAGAGAATTCTGTGATCTGTTTGGCAAAATCCAGGTTTATTGTTTACCCTTGTCAGATTGCCAGTCCCGTTGGGACGGCTTTATTTTTCCCATTTGGGTAAGCAAAAAAGGAATATTGAATGGAAGATTTGAATGTTGTCGACAGCATAAATGGTGCGGGCACCTGGCTGGTCCGCAATCAGGAGCTGCTGTTAAGCTATGCCGTCAACATCGTTGCGGCCATCGCCATTGTCATTATCGGTATGATTGTGGCGCGCATCGTATCAAACACCGTTAACCGCCTGATGGTGGCACGTAAAATTGATGCAACCGTTGCTGACTTCCTCTCTGCACTGGTGCGTTACGGTATTATCGCGTTCACGCTGATTGCCGCTCTGGGTCGCGTTGGGGTACAAACCGCTTCTGTGATTGCCGTTCTCGGTGCCGCAGGTTTAGCCGTTGGTCTGGCGCTGCAAGGTTCGCTGTCCAACCTCGCTGCTGGCGTGCTGCTGGTGATGTTCCGTCCGTTCCGCGCAGGTGAGTATGTAGACCTCGGAGGCGTAGCGGGAACCGTACTCAACGTGCAGATTTTCTCCACGACTATGCGTACCGTAGACGGTAAGATTGTGGTGATCCCAAACGGTAAAATCATTGCCGGGAACATCATTAACTTCTCTCGTGAGCCGGTTCGTCGTAACGAATTTATCATCGGCGTGGCTTACGACTCCGATATCGATCAGGTGAAAAAAATCCTCACCGATATCATTCAGTCTGACGAGCGTATCCTTAAAGATCGTGAAATGACGGTGCGCCTGAATGAGCTGGGCGCTTCCTCGATTAATTTTGTGGTACGCGTCTGGAGCAACAGTAGCGATCTGCAAAGCGTTTACTGGGACGTACTGGAGCGTATTAAACGCGAGTTTGACGCCAACGGTATCAGCTTCCCGTACCCGCAGATGGATGTGAACTTCAAGCGTGTGAAAGAGAGCGCGGCAGAGTAATCGCGTGCCCGGTGGCGCTATCGCTTACCGGGCCCACAGGTTTTATAGACCGGATAAGGCGTCAGCCGTCATCCGGCATTTCCCCCTCCCCCCGTGGTATTAATTCTTCTTATCCCTGATTAAAATTATCCATTTCCGCTAATGTTTTCCCCGCGCTATAGTCTGCTCCTAAGAGAAACAGTTCGGGATGATTAACGTGTTATCGTATTATTTTCAAGGGCTTGCACTTGGTGCGGCTATGATACTTCCGCTCGGTCCGCAAAACGCCTTCGTGATGAATCAGGGGATCCGTCGCCAGTATCACATCATGATTGCTTTACTCTGCGCTATCAGCGACTTAGTGCTGATTTGCGCGGGGATCTTTGGCGGTAGCGCCTTGCTGATGCAGTCACCATGGCTGATGGCGCTTGTCACTTGGGGTGGGGTGGCATTTTTACTCTGGTACGGTTTCGGGGCGTTAAAAACGGCGATGAGCAGTAACCTGGAACTGGCCAGCGCCGAGGTGATGAAGCAGGGCCGCTGGAAAATTATCGCTACTATGCTGGCGGTGACATGGCTCAACCCCCATGTTTACCTGGATACCTTTGTGGTGCTGGGGAGTCTGGGAGGCCAACTGGACGTTGAGCCTAAGCGCTGGTTTGCGCTGGGTACCGTCAGCGCTTCGTTCCTGTGGTTCTTCGGCCTGGCATTGCTGGCGGCCTGGCTCGCTCCGCGTTTGCGCACTGCTAAAGCACAGCGGATCATCAATACCCTGGTAGGATTGGTGATGTGGTTTATCGCTTTTCAGTTGGCAAAAGAAGGTGTTGCGCACGTTCATGCGTTGTTCAACTAAGTGTTGTCTGATGGACAACGCAGCGAGATCGGCTAAGCTTGCCTGCATGTGCCCTGAGTTTCGGGGTAATTAATGAAACATGGAGGAACGACCGTGAAGTTCAAAATAATGGCCCTGGCGGCATTAGTCGGATTCAGCGCACTATCGGTACAGGCAAATGAGTTGCCAAATGGACCGCACATCGTGACTTCCGGAACGGCAAGCGTGGATGCGACACCAGACATCGCTACTCTGGCGATTGAAGTGAACGTAGCTGCAAAGGATGCGGCTTCAGCGAAGAAACAGGCTGATGAGCGCGTGGCACAATATCTGTCCTTCCTTGAACAGAACCAGATAGCGAAGAAAGATATTAGCGCGGCAAACCTGCGCACCCAGCCGGACTACGACTACCAGAATGGTAAAAGCGTCCTTAAAGGCTATCGTGCGGTACGTACAGTTGAGGTCACGCTGCGTCAGTTGGACAAACTCAATGCGCTGCTCGATGGTGCACTGAAGGCCGGTCTGAATGAGATCCGTTCGGTATCGCTTGGCGTTGCCCAGCCGGATACTTACAAAGATAAAGCGCGTAAAGCAGCAATTGATGATGCTATTCATCAGGCTGAGCAGTTAGCTGCGGGCTTTAACAGCAAATTGGGGCCCGTTTACAGCGTGCGTTACCATGTTTCCAATTATCAACCGAGCCCGATGGTACGGATGATGAAAGCAGATGCAGCGCCTGCGACATCCGCTCAGGAAACCTACGAACAGCCGGTTATTCAGTTTGACGATCAGGTTGATGTGGTCTTCCAGATTGAGCCGACGGCGGGGCAACCAGCAGCAACGCCAGCCAAAACCCAGTAATCATTGCAGACCCGGCTTTCCAGCCGGGTTTTTTCTGTGAGCAACTGTAAAAATGAGACCCCACATCCAGTCTTTTTTTTCGCCGTAATGAGGATAGGCCATAGCGATTTTTAAGGGGACGCTATGGATATTTTTATCTCGAAAAAGATGCGTAATTTCATTCTGCTGGCGCAAACCAATAACATCGCCAGAGCGGCAGAAAAAATACATATGACCGCATCGCCTTTCGGTAAAAGCATTGCCGCACTGGAGGATCAAATCGGCTATACGCTGTTTACCCGCAAAGATAACAACATCAGCCTGAATAAAGCCGGACAGGAACTGTATCAGAAGCTGTTTCCCGTTTATCAGCGCCTTTCTGCCATTGATAACGAAATCCATAACGCCTCTCGCCGCTCGCGGGAAATCGTCATCGGGATCGACAATACCTACCCAACGATTATTTTTGACCAGTTGATTAGCCTTGGTGACAAGTATGACGGCGTGACGGCTCAGGCCGTTGAATTCAGCGAGAATGGGGTTATTGATAACCTGTTCGATCGCAAACTGGATTTTATTATCTCGCCGCAGCACGTTTCCCCCCGCGTCCAGGAACTGGAGAATCTGGCGATTAGCGAGCTGCCTCCGCTGCGTCTGGGGTTTCTCGTTTCCCGGCGCTACGAAGAAAAACAGCCGCAGGATCTGCTGCGCGAGCTGCCCTGGCTGCAAATGCGCTTCCAGAATCGCGCCAACTTTGAGGCGATGCTGGATGCATACATGCGACCCTGCGGGATCAACCCGATGATTATCTACCGTCCGTATAGCTTTATGGCCAAGATTAGCGCGGTAGAGCGCGGGCAGTTTTTGACGGTGATTCCTCACTTCGCCTGGCGGCTGGTGAACCCGTCGACGCTAAAGTATTTCGATGCGCCCGGCAGCCCCATGTATATGCAGGAGTTTCTCTATTCGCTGAAAAACCATCGTTATACCGCCACGATGCTTCAGCATATTGCTGAAGATCGTGACGGTGGCGCAAGTTAACCGAGCATCGATCCTGTTTCGAGAAGATTACGATGCAGATCGAACGCATGGCTGAGATCGTGATGGATATGTCCGCCGGGTGCTTTCTCCAGATAGCGGTGCAGATAATCCCGGTAAAGAGGGTGCGCACAGTTATCGATAATCGTGTGCGCCCGCTGCATCGGAGATAGCCCACGCAGATCGGCAATCCCTTGTTCGGTCACGATCACTTTAACGCTATGTTCGCTGTGGTCGACATGGCTGCACATCGGTACGATGGTGGAGATTTTCCCGCCTTTGGCAATCGACGGCGCCATAAAGATAGACAGGTAGGCATTGCGCTCGAAATCCCCGCTGCCGCCGATGCCATTCATCAGGTTCACCCCCGCAACGTGCGTGGAATTGGCATGGCCGTAGATATCAAACTCCAGACCGACGTTGAGCGCAATAACCCCCAGCCGACGGATGATCTCTGGGTTATTGGAGATCTCCTGCGGGCGCAGCACAATCCGGCTGGCGAAGAAGTCCATGTTGTCGTAAATCTTCTGTAGCGACGGGGCTGAAATGGTCAGGCTGGAGGCGCTGGCACCTGTTATCTTGCCCGTTTCCAGCAGATGCACCACCGACTCCTGCAACACCTCCGAATACATCATAAAGGGCGGGATATCCGGGTTCTCGCCCAGTCGCGCCATTACCGCGTTGTTGATATTGCCCACGCCGCTTTGTAAGGGTAGAAACTCAGCTGGAATACGTTTGTGAGCCATTTCTGCCAGCAGGAAAGTGACGACGTTATCGGCAATTTGCTGGCTGACCGGATTGGTTTTATCCGCCGCATTTCCGGCATCGGGCAGCTCGGTATCCACCACCGCAACCACCTTTTTGGGGTCTATCTGCACGCACTGATTGCCTACGCGATCCATGGTATGAAAAATAGGTACGCTGTTACGCCGTGGTGGCGCACCGGGTATCACGATGTCGGCAAACTCCGCCACACGCGGATTATGGTAATGATTTAGCTCGATTATCACCTTTTTCGCCCGCAGCAGCCAGGTGGGTGCATTGCCAATACCGCTGGAAAGCCAAATCCGGCCATCTGGCGCGATAGCGGAGGCTTCAATGACGGCAACATCGATTTCGCCAAAAAAACCGTAATTAACCATTTGCGCCACTTCACTCAAATGGAGATCGACAAACCTCACCTGGCCCTGATTAATTTTCTCGCGCAGGCCCGATGACGTTTGATAAGGCGCACGCCAGGAAACGGCATCCGCCGCGGATAGAACATCATCAGCGGCGGCACCAATTGATGCTCCGGTCAGCAGGCGGATCTGAAAAGGCTGCCCGTTCTGATGCTGTTCGCAGGCGCGTTGGGCAATTGCGCTGGGTAACGCTTTGGGTGAACCCGCAGGGGTAAAGCCGCTAAACGCCACCATATCATCGTGCTGGATAATTTCTGCCGCCTGTTCGGCGCTCATCCGTTTCATGGCCGTCTCCTTCCTCGGACGTGATTAATGGCCAACAAAATTAGGTTTACGTTTTTCCATAAACGCGTTCATCCCTTCCTGATAATCCTCGCTGTCGTACACCGCGCGGCGCATGCCCTGAATACGCTCGAACTCATCGGAATTCATGGTGTGCGCTTCACCCAGCACGCGAAGTTCTTCTTTGATGACGGCGATGGCCAGCGGTGCTTTTTCCGAGATGTGGTGCGCCATTTGCAGAGTGAAATCTTCCAGTTCCTCGACGGGCACGACATGGTTAAGGATCCCGACCGCCATGGCGCGTTGAGCGGTGATGGGTGAAGCGGTAAAAATCAGCTCTTTAACGATGTGAAAACCAGCGTCGCGGGTCAGGTTGTGGATGCCCACCAGGTTATACGGTACGCCAAGGTTGACTGGGGTCATTGAGAAGGTGGACGTTTCAGCGGCGATGATGAGATCGGAACTCATGATCATTTCAAACGCGCCGCCCCAGACGCTGCCTTCGACCATGGAGATCACCGGTTTCGGATATTTTTGGATCATACGGGTTATCTGACGCAGCGGATCGTCATAGGAGAGCGGATCGCGACGTCCGGTCGGGAGTTCATGAATATCATGCCCGGCAGAAAACACTTTGGCCCCGCTCGGGGCGCGCAGAATGATGCAGCGAATGTCCGCACGATTGAGATCGCTCAGCGCCTGCATCAGATCGTCAATAAACACTTTACTCAGGGCATTGAGCTTGCGGGCGTAATTGAACTCAATAACCGCGACTTTCTGGATGATGACCACGTTGACGTATTGATAAGACATAATGTTCTCTTTATTGAAAGTAATGATGCTGAATAAATTCGCTGATGTGCCGCAGACCGGTGCGTGGCGAAAGATCATTGTTTTTGACGGCCTGTAGCGTCTGCTGGAAATAGCGGTCGAAATCAGTGCGGGCAAACAACAGATGCAGGGCTTCTTCTTCAGCCTGCTGGTGTAACCAGTCCACCGCCTGCTGCTGGCGAACTTTTCCCAGTTTACCGCTGGCGGTCAGGCACGTTTTAAAATCGGTTATTGCTTGCCAGACCTCCTCAATGCCGCGTTTTTCCAGGGCGCTACAGGTTAATACCCGCGGCTGCCACTCGTCATATTTACGACGCAGAATATGCAGGGCGGATTCGTACATATGGCGGGCAATGGCAACGCTGGTATGGTTATCACCGTCGTCCTTATTGATGACGACCAGATCCGCCATTTCCATCAGGCCTTTTTTGATGCCCTGTAAATCGTCGCCACCGCCAGCGATTTGCAGTGAGATAAAGCAATCCACCATGCCTGCGACTTCGGTTTCTGACTGCCCTACGCCGACGGTTTCTACAATCACCACGTCAAAGCCAGCCGCTTCGCACAGCAGCATTAATTCGCGGGCGCGCTGGCTGGCACCGCCTAAATGACCGCTGGAAGGGACCGGTCGAATAAACGCAGATTCGGCGCGGGCCAGCTCCGTCATGCGGGTTTTATCGCCAAGAATGCTGCCGCCGCTGACCGGGCTGCTGGGATCGACGGCGATCACCGCTACCCGTAATCCGTGGTGGATAAGCAGCATGCCGAATGCTTCCAGGAAAGTGCTTTTGCCCGCGCCCGGCGTACCGGTGATCCCTAAGCGCAGGGCGTTACCGGTGAACGGCATAATCGCGTCCAGCAATTGCGTACTCAGCGGCTGGTGGCGCGGGTGGTTGCTTTCGACCAGCGTCATCGCCTGGGCGAGCGTAGCCCGTTCACCGAGTCGCAAACGACGGACGGTATCTTCAAGCGTGGCGGCGTTAATCATGATGCTGACTGATACGGGTTAACACATCGCGGACGCTGTCGAGCATTGGCGTGCCGGGGCCATAAATGGCTGCCACGCCATGCTCGTGCAGAAAGTCGTAATCCTGCGGCGGAATAACACCTCCTGCTACCACGCAGATATCTTCACGCCCCCATTTTTTGAGTGCGGTAACCAGTTCCGGGATCAGCGTTTTATGGCCGGCGGCCAGCGATGAGGCACCAATCACATGCACATCGTTTTCTACCGCCAGGCGGGCGATCTCTTCCGGTGTGGAGAACATCGGGCTGAGATCGACATCAAAGCCGAGATCGGAGTAGGCGCTGGCGATCACCTTCGCGCCGCGATCGTGGCCGTCCTGACCCATCTTGGCGATCAGAATACGCGGGCGGCGGCCATTTTCCGCGAGGAACTGTTCGGTTTGCGCAACGATGGTATCGAACTCATCGGCGGATTTATCAGACTGATGATAGCTTTGCGCAATCACTCCGGTGACGCACTGGCTGGGAACCAGATACCGATCAAAAGCGACTTCCAGCGCGTCGGAGATTTCACCCAGCGTGGCGCGAACGCGGGCGGCGTTGACGGCAGCAGCCAGCAGGTTTTCATTATGTTGCGCGGCGTGGGTCAGCGCGGATAGCGCGGTCTTGACGGCATCGTTGTTGCGGGTGGTGCGGATATGTTTCAGCGAGGCAATCTGCTCGTTGCGCACCTTCACGTTGTCGATCTCCAGTACCGACGTCTCGTCTTCTTTATCCAGCTTGTACTTATTGACGCCGACGATAACGCGCTTACCCTGGTCGATCAGCGACTGTTCACGCGCGGAAGCTTCTTCGATCATCCGTTTAGGGAGCCCGGCTTCGATCGCTTTCGCCATGCCGCCTGCCTCATCAATCTGTTTGATGATCGTGCGTGCCTGCTTCACGATTTGATCGGTGAGTGACTCGACGTAATACGATCCGGCCAGCGGATCGACGGTGCGGCAGATCTCTGATTCTTCCTGAATGATGATTTGCGTATTACGCGCAATACGGGCGGAGAAATCGGTGGGCAGACCGAGCGCTTCATCAAAGGCGTTGGTATGCAGCGACTGGGTACCGCCAAGCGTAGCGCCGAGTGCTTCAATGGTAGTACGCACCACGTTGTTGTACGGGTCCTGCTCGGTCAGGCTCCAGCCGGACGTCTGGCAGTGGGTACGCAGAGCGAGAGATTTCGGGTTGGTCGCACCAAAGCTACTGACCGCTTCACTCCACAAATAGCGCGCTGCGCGCAGCATGGCGACGTTCATAAACAGATCCATGCCGATACCGAAGAAGAACGACAGGCGCGGGGCGAAGTCATCAATTTTTAGTCCGGCGGAGAGTGCGGCTTTGATGTATTCAATACCGTCTGCCAGCGTAAACGCTACCTGCTGCACGCAGTTCGCTCCGGCTTCACCCATGTGATAGCCGCTGATGCTGATGGTGTTAAAGCGCGGCATGTTGCCGGAGCACCAGGCGATGATGTCGGCGATAATGCGCATGGACGGTTTTGGTGGATAAATGTAGGTGTTGCGGCACAGGTACTCTTTCAGAATATCGTTCTGAATGGTTCCGGTGAGTTGTTCCGGTGTTACGCCTTGTTCTTCTGCAGCGACGATATAAAATGCCAGCACCGGTAGAACCGCGCCGTTCATGGTCATCGATACCGACATCTTATCCAGCGGGATCTGGTCGAACAGTATCTTCATATCTTCGACGGTATCGATCGCCACGCCCGCTTTGCCGACGTCACCCGCCACGCGCGGGTTGTCAGAGTCATATCCACGATGGGTGGCAAGGTCAAAGGCGACGGAAAGCCCTTTTTGCCCGGCGGCGAGGTTGCGGCGGTAAAAGGCGTTGGACTCTTTGGCGGTAGAGAAACCAGCGTATTGACGAATGGTCCACGGCTGCGCGGTATACATGGTGGCGCGCGGGCCACGCACGTAAGGCGGCAGACCGGGAAGGGTGCCCGTGACTTCCAGATTATCGAGGTCTTCTTCGGTGTACAGCGGCTTGATGGCAATCCCTTCCGCCGTCTGTCTTTCCAGCGACTCGACGGTTTTTTCCCGTCGACTGAGTTCTTTATTGGCGAGTGTTTGCCACTCCTGCACGTTTGCCATTTTTTGCTCCGTATTACGCAATAAGTTGAATCTTTGCGAATACGGTGAGCTTTTTCATTTGGCTTGTCGCCAGCAAAAAATAGCCAACAGGGCGTCGTTTTTTGCCGCGTGGCGTGTTTGATTTTGTGATTTATTTCAAAGACGTGGCGGGAATAGCATGAAAAGAGGGTAAAAGACTTGTCGGCCGGATAGGGCGTTACGCCACCATCCGGCACTCAGAGGTTATGAGCGGTTTAATCCTGACGCAGTACGTTGTGACCATAGGCCAGCAGCGCATCGGTGACGTTGCGCATCATGCGGCTTTCCGGCGCAAAACGGTGCCAGTACAGCATCCGGCGCTGGAACAGGCCCGGCGTTAAGTCGATAAGTTCGCCGCTTTCCAGTTCTTTCTCAATCTGCAAGTGGGGGATCATGCAGCAGGTCGTTCCCTGACGCGCCAATTGAACAAAGGCTTCAGACGAGTTAACGATATGGCACGGCACGCTGCCCGGCGGCAGGTCGAAGTTTTGTTGCAGGAACGCCTGGTGCATATCATCAAGATGGTCAAACGCTACCGCTGGGGCTTTCAGCAGGGCAGAGCGGGTGACGCCGTTAGGGAAATAACGCTCGGCGAAAGGTTTAGAGCCAACAAACAGGTAGTCCAGCGCGCCGAGTTTATCCACCAGACAGCTTGGCAGCGCCTGATGTTGAATACTCACCGCACCGACCACTTCACCACGACGCAGACGTTCCTGAGTTCGGGTTTCATCCTCAACCTGCAGGTTCAGCCGAATCGGCGAATTTGCCAGTACCGGAGCCAGCGCCGGAAGCAACCAGGTCGCCAGACTGTCGGCGTTCACCGCCAGTGAGAGCAGCAGCGGCGTCGAACCGGTTTGTTCATCACCCAGCCACTCGTCTTCCAGCAGTTCAACCTGACGCAAAAGCGCCAGTAGTTTTTGCCCCTGTTCGGTTGGGCGTGGTGGTACGGTACGCACCAGCAGCGGTTGTCCGAACATATTCTCAAGCTGTTTTATGCGCTGTGAAACCGCGGATTGCGTGATGCACAGCTTTTGCGCCGCGCGCTCAAATCCTCGTTCACGAATAACCGCATCCAGTGCTTGTAGTGTTCTGTAGTCCGGACGTTTCATTGCTTTGACGCACTCCTGAAAATTTTGCTTGTTCTGCACTATGACACAAATTTAGGTTGGGTAAAGACGAAATCCGCCGCTTGCGAGCGGGTGTGGGGACATTTTTCTGCACAATGTTCTATAATGCGCGTGAATTTTCCCACCATATTCACACCACAGGCGAAACGATCATGACGCAGGATGAACTGAAAAAAGCAGTAGGATGGGCGGCACTTCAGTATGTACAGCCCGGTACCATTGTGGGCGTAGGTACAGGTTCAACAGCCGCACACTTTATTGATGCGCTGGGCACAATGAAAGGTCAGATTGAAGGTGCGGTATCCAGTTCGGACGCTTCAACCGAAAAACTCAAAAGCCTCGGTATCCACGTGTTCGATCTTAACGAAGTGGACAGCCTCGGCGTATACGTTGACGGCGCGGATGAAATCAACGGCCACATGCAGATGATCAAGGGCGGCGGCGCAGCGTTGACCCGTGAAAAAATTATTGCTTCCGTGGCGAAGAAATTTATCTGCATTGCCGACGCGTCCAAAGAAGTCGATATTCTCGGTAACTTCCCGCTGCCGGTTGAAGTGATCCCAATGGCGCGCAGCGCTGTGGCTCGCCAGTTGGTGAAGCTGGGCGGTCGTCCTGAATACCGTCAGGGTGTAGTGACGGACAATGGTAACGTGATCCTTGATGTACACGGTCTGGAGATCCTCGATGCCATCGCGATGGAAAACGCCATCAATGCGATTCCGGGCGTGGTAACCGTCGGTCTGTTTGCCAACCGTGGTGCGGATGTCGCGCTGATCGGTACGCCAGACGGCGTGAAAACTATCGTAAAATGATCTGACGGGAGTGTCTTCTCCCGTTAAAAAAATTTTGGCAGGGCAAATTTGGTGACTTGTGTCACGTTTATAATATTGTCCTGCCGATCTCTCCAAGGAAAAAGTTATCGCCAGTATTTTCCTCTGACATTTCTCTCTGAATGACATTTCTTCAGCACGGCGACGCAAACGTTCATATTGCCGCAATATTATTTTTTGATATGTTGAAGAGACGGATGAAAATCCCACACACAACACATCAGTTTGAACAAAAAAAGACAGGGTCGGGGAAATGGCAAAGGTATCACTGGAGAAAGATAAGATTAAATTTCTGCTGGTTGAAGGCGTGCATCAAAAAGCGCTCGAAAGCCTTCGTGCAGCAGGTTATACCAACATCGAGTTTCATAAAGGCGCTCTGGACACTGAACAACTGAAAGAGTCCATCCGTGATGCCCACTTCATTGGCCTGCGATCCCGTACCCATCTGACTGAAGATGTGATTGACGCCGCAGAGAAACTGGTCGCGATTGGCTGCTTCTGTATCGGCACCAACCAGGTTGATCTCAGCGCTGCGGCAAAGCGCGGGATCCCCGTGTTTAATGCGCCATTCTCTAACACGCGTTCCGTTGCGGAACTGGTGATTGGCGAACTGCTGCTCCTGCTACGCGGCGTACCCGAAGCAAACGCCAAAGCACACCGCGGCGTGTGGAATAAACTGGCTACCGGCTCGTTTGAAGCGCGTGGCAAAAAACTGGGGATCATCGGCTACGGCCACATTGGTACTCAGCTAGGCATTCTGGCGGAATCGCTGGGGATGCACGTCTATTTCTATGATATTGAAAATAAACTCCCGCTCGGCAACGCCACGCAGGTGCAGCATCTTTCCGACCTGCTCAATATGAGCGACGTGGTCAGTTTGCACGTACCGGAAAATGCCTCCACCAAAAATCTGATGGGCGCGCGTGAGATTGCCTTGATGAAACCAGGCGCACTGCTGATTAACGCCGCACGCGGCACAGTTGTTGATATTCCTGCGCTGTGCGACGCGTTAGCGACCAAGCACCTGGCAGGGGCAGCAATCGACGTATTCCCAACCGAGCCGGCAACCAACAGCGATCCTTTCACTTCGCCGCTGTGTGATTTCGACAACGTGATCCTGACGCCGCACATTGGTGGTTCAACGCTGGAAGCACAGGAAAACATCGGTCTGGAAGTGGCTGGGAAACTGACCAAGTATTCCGACAACGGCTCTACGCTGTCTGCAGTTAACTTCCCGGAAGTTTCGCTGCCGCTGCACGGCGGTCGTCGTCTGATGCACATTCACGAAAACCGTCCGGGCGTACTGACTGCGCTGAACCAGATTTTTGCCGAGCAGGGCGTCAACATTGCCGCGCAGTATCTGCAGACTTCCGCACAGGTAGGTTACGTGGTTATTGATATTGAAGCGGATGAAGATGTGGCAGAGAAAGCGCTGCTGGCGATGAAAGCCCTTCCGGGAACCATTCGCGCTCGTCTGCTGTACTGATTTCCTCTACATGGGCAGGCGGTTGACCTGCCCATCTTTCCTCTGATTTCCCGGCCTCAAAATCTCTTCCTGTCACGCATACATTCTGTTTTCGAGCCTTGCCGCAATTGGCAAAAAAAGCTACCACTCCCAGATTTTGGATGGCGTCACCACCGCAGGCAGTGGGATATCCCATTCTTCGACAGGCAGCTTTTCCACTCGCTGACAATCGTGCGCGTAGCCTACGGGCTGGATCTTATGCTGCTGCCAGTTTTGCAACGTACGGTCATAAAATCCACCGCCCATACCCAGGCGTTGCCCGACCTCATCAAACGCCACTAACGGCGTAATCAGTACATCCAGTTGTGAGAGCGGCAATACGTCACGTACATCAAGTCGTGGTTCCTGGATCTTTAAGCGATTGGTTACCAGATCGCTGTGCGGATGGTAGTGCAGGAACAGCAGGTTGCCAGGGCTGAAGGGATGAAGAACCGGAAGATAGACGCGCTTGCCCGCTCGCCACAGCTGATCTATTAGCGGCTGGGTATCGAGTTCGCCATCGAACGAGAGGAATACCGCCACCGTATGAGCGAGTACAACAGGGGGATAACTGAGCATTCGGGTCGCGGCTTGCTGACCGTATTGTCGTTGCTGTTCGGAGGTAAGCGCACGACGACGTTGCCGAATCAGTTGACGGATTTCTTGCCGGGATAAAGGGAGTTCAGAAAGTAATGTCATGGCTGTTGCCAGGTAGAAGGGAATCTCCGAGATGCCGCCGCAGGCTGTAACCCTTGAACCCTTGGTTCAAGGTGAATGCGTCGTCACAGTTTTAAGGCTTCTCGGACGGGCCGAGCATGCTCACCAACCGTGGAGCGCCACATTCTTGTGGTATGAAATATCGGCTCAGGGGACTGGCCCGCTTGCAAACATCTCAGAGAAATTTTGTCTTCACGGTCACTCTACCACAGTAAACCGAAAAGTGTTATTCAAAGTTTTGGCCCGTTTTTTCGGTTATGCGACCCTGATCAAGCAACGCCTGTTCGATGGTCTGTTGTAGCATCCGAATACGTTGTTCCATGCTCGCCGCGTACTCACGCGTCTTCGCTTTTTCCTGAGTTAATTCATAGCTGATGTTCAACGCGGCGATGAAAACCAACTGCTCAGTATTTGTGACTCTAGTGCGAACTTTCAGATCTTGCAATCGCTGATTGAGATCGTCCGCAGCCTGATTCAACGCATCCCTTTGTTCAGGCGGGCAATTCACTCGCAGTGAACGGCCAAATATTTGGATATCGACGGGTTGTGCAGACATGCCACCTTCCTGCTGATTGACTGCGCTGCCTTCGTCTCCAGACCGTGGGTCCGCGAAGGGGCGACACTATAGCTACCCTGGTATCAAGATACAAGCCCTTTTCTGGTCCACCAGGGTCCAAAGTGGTAGCATACCATGAATATTCCTCCCTTTGATGACGAATGCTTATGTCTATACAGAACGAAATGCCTGGTTACAACGAAGTTAGCCAGTTTTTGAACCAACAAGGGGCTGGATTAACCCCGGCCGAAATGCACGGCTTGATAAGCGGAATGATTTGCGGCGGAAATAACGACAGCTCATGGCAGCCGCTGCTGCACGACCTGACGAACGAAGGTCTGGCCTTTGGTCACGAGCTGGCTCAGGCGCTGCTGAAAATGCACTCAGCCACCAGTGATGCCCTCGAAGACGACGGCTTCCTTTTTCAGCTTTATCTGCCTGAAGGGGATGACGTCAGCGTGTTCGATCGCGCCGATGCGCTGGCGGGATGGGTAAACCACTTTTTACTGGGCCTTGGCGTCACGCAACCGAAGCTCGACAAAGTGACCGGCGAAACCGGGGAAGCGATTGACGACCTGCGCAATATCGCTCAATTGGGATATGACGAAGACGAAGATCAGGAAGAGCTGGAAATGTCGCTCGAAGAGATCATCGAATACGTGCGCGTAGCCGCCTTGCTGTGTCATGACACGTTTACGCGTCAGCAGCCGACCGCGCCGGAAGTCCGTAAACCGACTCTGCACTAAGAACGAAACGCAAAGGAGAGTGTGATGAGCGAGATATCTCAGCAAGAATTCCAGCGTCGTCGCCAGGCTTTACTGGCACAAATGCAGCCCGGCAGCGCCGCGCTGATTTTTGCCGCACCGGAAACGACGCGTAGCGCGGACAGTGAATACCCTTACCGCCAAAGCAGTGATTTCTGGTACTTCACCGGTTTTAACGAACCTGAAGCCGTGCTGGTGCTGATCAAAAGTGATGACACTCATAACCACAGCGTTTTGTTCAATCGGGTTCGCGATCTGACGGCGGAGATCTGGTTTGGCCGCCGTCTGGGCCAGGATGCTGCCCCGGCAAAACTTGGCGTTGACCGGGCGCTGGCCTTCAGTGAAATCAATCAACAGCTGTATTTGCTGCTCAATGGTCTGGACGCGGTATACCACGCCCAGGGCGAGTATGCCTGGGCCGACGAGATTGTGTGCACGGCGCTGGATAAACTGCGCAAAGGCTCCAGACAAAATCTGCACGCGCCTGCCGCGATTATCGACTGGCGTCCGATGGTGCATGAAATGCGCCTGTTCAAATCACCGGAAGAAATCGCGGTCATGCGTCGTGCCGGAGAAATCACCGCACTGGCGCATACCCGCGCGATGGAAAAATGCCGTCCGGGAATGTTTGAATACCAGTTAGAAGGGGAGATTCACCATGAATTTACCCGTCATGGCGCGCGTTATCCGTCCTATAACACGATTGTCGGCAGCGGTGAAAACGGCTGTATCCTGCATTACACCGAAAATGAAAGTGAAATGCGCGATGGCGATTTGGTGCTGATTGACGCTGGCTGTGAATACAAAGGCTATGCGGGTGACATTACGCGTACCTTCCCGGTAAACGGTAAATTTACCCCAGCACAGCGTGAAATCTACGATATCGTACTGGAATCCTTAGAGACCAGCCTGCGTCTGTATCGTCCCGGAACGTCCATTCAGGAAGTCACTGGCGAAGTGGTGCGTATCATGATTACGGGCCTGGTACAGCTTGGCATTCTGCACGGTGATGTCGATCAGTTGATTACCGAAAATGCGCACCGCCCATTCTTTATGCATGGTCTAAGTCACTGGCTGGGTCTGGATGTGCACGACGTCGGCGTTTATGGTCAGGACCGCTCACGTATTCTTGAGCCGGGAATGGTACTCACCGTCGAACCGGGACTGTATATCGCGCCGGATGCTGATGTACCACCGGCTTATCGTGGTATCGGCATTCGTATTGAGGATGACATCCTCATCACCGAGGACGGCAATGAAAACCTGACCGCCAGCGTAGTGAAGAAAGCTGATGACATTGAAGCCTTAATGGCTGCGGCGCGACTGCAATGAGTGTGATTATCGTTGGTGGTGGTATGGTTGGCGCGACGCTGGCGCTGGCCATTTCTCAGCTCAGCCATGGGACTCTGCCGGTTCATCTGATAGAAGCGAGCGAACCTGAAACTGACCGCCATCCCGGGTTTGACGCCCGGGCGATCGCGCTGGCGGCAGGAACCTGCCAACAGCTGGCGCGAATTGGCGTATGGCAGGCGATTGCCGATTGCGCAACGGCCATTAAAACGGTTCACGTCAGCGATCGCGGCCATGCCGGATTTGTGACGCTGGATGCGCAGGAATACCGTATTCCTGCTCTGGGCCAGGTGGTAGAACTGCACGACGTCGGGCTGCGTCTGTTTGCGCTGCTGCGCAAAGCACCGGGTGTCACATTGCACTGCCCCGACCGCGTAGCCAGCGTGTCGCGCACGCAGGATCGCGTTGAAGTGACGCTGGAGAATGGCGAGATGATTACCGGTCGCCTGCTGGTGGCTGCTGACGGCACGCGTTCCGCACTGGCGACTGCCTGCGGTGTTGACTGGCTGCAACAGCCTTATGAGCAACTGGCGGTGATTGCCAACGTCACGACCTCTGTACCGCACGACGGGCGAGCGTTTGAACGCTTCACGCAATATGGCCCGCTGGCAATGCTGCCAATGTCTGACGGTCGCTGCTCGCTGGTGTGGTGCCATCCACTGGAGCAGCGTGATGAGATCATGACCTGGTCCGACGAACAGTTTTGCCGTGAACTACAAACCGCTTTTGGCTGGCGACTGGGACGTATTACCCAGGCTGGTAAACGCAGCGCTTATCCGCTTTCGTTAACTACGGCGCTGAAAGCGATTACCCATCGTACCGTGCTGGTAGGGAACGCCGCCCAGACGCTGCATCCCATTGCCGGGCAAGGTTTCAACCTTGGCCTGCGCGATGTAATGAGCCTTGCTGAGACGCTGACGCAGGCGCAAAACGGCGCGGAAGATGTCGGTGATTATGCGGTGCTGGCACGTTATCAGCAGCGCCGCGAGCGCGATCGCGAGACGACGATTGGTGTGACCAACAATTTAGTGTATTTGTTTGCCAATCACTGGGCCCCGCTGGTTGTTGGGCGCAATGTCGGGTTGATGGCGATGGAATTATTCACCCCTGCGCGCGATGCGCTGGCGGAGCGGACCCTGGGTTGGGTTGCACGATAAATATGACCTGTAGGTCGGATAAGGCAACGCCGACATCCGGCAAGGGTCCCCGCAAAAATGCCTGATGGCGCTGCGCTTATCAGGCCTACGGATTACAGGTTTCGAGGTATAAACAGTGCAAAGTGTTGATGTAGCAATTGTTGGTGGCGGCATGGTGGGACTAGCGGTTGCCTGCGGCCTGCAGGGCAGCGGGTTGCGCGTTGCGGTGTTAGAACAACATGTTCCGCAGCCGTTGGCGGCGGATGCTCCTCCTCAGCTTCGCGTTTCGGCCATTAATGCAGCCAGCGAAAAACTGCTTACCCGTCTTGGCGTCTGGTCCGACATTGTTGCTCGTCGCGCTTGCTGCTACCACGGCATGGAAGTCTGGGACAAAGACAGCTTTGGACGTATTGCGTTTGATGACCAGAGCATGGGCTACAGCCATTTGGGTCACATCGTTGAAAACTCAGAAATCCATTATGCACTGTGGCAAAAGGCGCAGCGTTCAGCGGATATTACGATGATGGCGCCAGCTGAAATACAGCAGGTGGCCTGGGGCGAGAACGAGGCATTTCTGAGCCTCAAAGATGGCGCAATGCTGACGGCGCGTCTGGTCGTCGGTGCCGATGGCGCTAATTCCTGGCTGCGCAATAAAGCGGACATTCCGCTCACCTTCTGGGACTACCGTCATCATGCGCTGGTGGCGACTATCCGTACGCAGGAAGCTCACGGTGCGGTTGCGCGTCAGGCGTTTCATGGCGAGGGGATTCTGGCATTCCTGCCACTCAGCGATCCGCACCTGTGCTCTATCGTCTGGTCGCTCTCGCCGCAGGAAGCAGAACGTATGCAGCAGGCAAGCGTTGACGAGTTTAATCAGGCGCTGAATATCGCCTTTGATAATCGTCTGGGGCTGTGCAGCCTTGAAAGCGAACGTCAGGCGTTTCCGCTGACGGGACGTTATGCCCGCCAGTTCGCGGCCCATCGTCTGGCGCTGGTGGGGGATGCGGCGCATACCATCCACCCGCTGGCGGGTCAGGGGGTTAACCTTGGCTTTATGGATGCGGCGGAACTGATCGATGAGCTTAAGCGGCTACAGCGTCAGGGAAAAGATATTGGTCAGTATCTCTATTTACGCCGCTACGAGCGCAGCCGTAAGCATAGCGCAGCGCTGATGCTGGCGGGGATGCAGGGTTTCCGTGAACTGTTTGCAGGCGAGAATCCGGCGAAAAAACTGCTACGCGATATTGGGCTGAAACTGGCCGATACCCTGCCGGGCGTAAAACCACAACTCATCCGTCAGGCGATGGGACTGAACGATCTTCCCGAGTGGTTACGTTAGTGTCCGTAAGGACAATCTTAAGAGTTTGAGACCCGTCACACTTTCCTCTCCCGGCCTTCGCGCCGGGGTGCTTCTCTCATTTGAAATAATCTAATTCCACTCCTTTTTTCGCATTAGTTTTTCTAATTTTACGTTTTTTTCATAACGCCATTTTTGACATTTTTTCCACATTTAATATGGATTGGTGCTGTAATTTTGCGCTTATATTCGTTTGTTGTTCTGATTAATTGTTATGTGTATGGAGTTTTATTCTGTTAGCGATCTGGCTGTTTTTCGCCATAAGCTAATGTGATGGTTAATTTTGACTTATGGTTTAGCGTCTGTTTCGGTGGTAAGTTCAGGACAAAGAGAACGTTTGCGTCGTAGCCCCTGGAGCGGCTGCGGTGCTGGGTTTCGTGGCGAAAATTTCACCGCGAAAGAGTTGGTAGCCCCGCTTATTCAACGAGGAAAAGATGGCTCAACAGACTCCTTTGTACGAACAACACACGCTATGTGGCGCGCGCATGGTCGATTTCCATGGCTGGATGATGCCACTGCATTACGGTTCTCAGCTCGATGAACACCATGCTGTTCGCACCGACGCCGGAATGTTTGATGTGTCGCATATGACCATCGTCGACCTGCGCGGTAGCCGCACCCGGGAGTTCTTGCGTTATCTGCTGGCAAACGACGTCGCGAAGCTAACGAAGACGGGTAAAGCCCTCTACTCCGGGATGCTCAACGCTTCGGGCGGCGTGATAGATGACCTGATTGTCTACTACTTCACTGAAGATTTCTTCCGCCTCGTTGTAAACTCCGCCACCCGCGAAAAAGACCTCTCTTGGATTACCCAACACGCTGAACCTTACGCCATCGACATCACCGTTCGTGACGACCTGTCGCTGATTGCGGTGCAGGGTCCAAACGCGCAGGAAAAAGCAGCTACGTTGTTTACTGACGAGCAGCGTCATGCGGTTGAAGGCATGAAGCCGTTTTTCGGCGTTCAGGCAGGTGATTTGTTTATCGCAACCACCGGTTATACCGGCGAAGCAGGTTATGAAATTGCCATGCCGAATGAAAAGGCGGCAGATTTCTGGTGTGCGCTGGTTCAGGCTGGTGTCAAACCTTGCGGTCTCGGCGCGCGTGACACCCTGCGTCTGGAAGCGGGTATGAACCTGTATGGCCAGGAGATGGACGAAGGTATTTCTCCGCTGGCGGCCAACATGGGCTGGACCATCGCGTGGGAACCGGCTGACCGCGACTTTATTGGTCGTGAAGCGCTGGAAATGCAGCGTGAAAAAGGCCACGAACAGCTGGTCGGGCTGGTGATGACTGAGAAGGGCGTGCTGCGTAATGAACTGCCGGTGCGTTTCACCGATGCTTCTGGCAACCAGCATGAAGGCATTATCACCAGTGGCACATTCTCCCCAACCCTGGGTTACAGCATCGCGTTGGCGCGTGTGCCTGCGGGTATCGGTGAGACTGCGATCGTACAGATCCGTAACCGTGAAATGCCGGTAAAAGTGACTAAACCTGTTTTTGTGCGTAACGGCAAAGCCGTCGCGTAATTCATCCTTTTTTGGAGATTGATTGATGAGCAACGTACCTGCAGAACTGAAATACAGCAAAGAACACGAATGGCTGCGCAAAGAAGCTGACGGCTCTTACACCGTTGGTATCACCGAACACGCTCAGGAGCTGTTAGGTGACATGGTTTTCGTTGACCTGCCAGAAGTTGGCGCCACCGTCAGCGCGGGCGATGATTGCGCCGTTGCGGAGTCCGTAAAAGCGGCATCCGATATCTATGCGCCAGTAGGCGGTGAGATTGTTGCGGTTAACGATGCGCTCAGCGACTCCCCGGAACTGGTCAACAGCGAGCCGTATGCGGGTGGCTGGATTTTCAAAATCAAAGCCAGCGATGAAAGCGAAATTGAATCGCTGTTGGATGCGACCGCATACGAAGCTTTGTTAGAAGACGAGTAAATACGCTTTTGCCGGATGGCGCTGCGCTTATCCGGCCTACAAAGCATGCGTAGGCCCGGTAAGCGCTAGCGCCACCGGGCACGTAGACAGAGACCATCACGATTCACTGCACGTTTCAGGAACCATCGCCCATGACACAGACGTTAAGCCAGCTTGAAAACAGCGGCGCTTTCATTGAACGCCACATCGGACCGGACGCCGCGCAGCAGCAAGAGATGCTGAATGCGGTTGGCGCCGAGTCGTTAAACGCGCTGATCGGCCAGATTGTGCCGAAAGACATTCAGCTCGCAACCCCGCCACAGGTGGGCGAGGCGGCGACCGAATACGCTGCGCTGGCTGAATTAAAAGCCATCGCCGGGCGTAACAAGCGCTTCACGTCCTACATTGGCATGGGCTACACCGCCGTGCAGTTGCCACCGGTTATTCTGCGTAACATGCTGGAAAACCCAGGCTGGTACACCGCATATACGCCGTATCAGCCGGAAGTCTCCCAGGGACGACTGGAAGCTCTGCTGAACTTCCAACAGGTCACACTGGACCTGACGGGCCTGGATATGGCTTCTGCCTCGCTGCTGGATGAAGCCACTGCGGCTGCTGAAGCCATGGCGATGGCCAAACGTGTCAGCAAACTGAAAAATGCCAACCGTTTCTTTGTGGCGGCTGATGTTCACCCGCAAACGCTGGACGTGGTTCGCACCCGTGCAGAAACCTTTGGCTTTGACGTCATTGTTGATGACGCGGCGAAAGCTCTGGATCACCAGGATGTGTTTGGCGTGCTGTTGCAGCAGGTTGGCACCACCGGTGAAGTGCACGACTACAGCAAACTGATTGCCGAGCTGAAATCCCGTAAAGTTGTGGTCAGTGTCGCTGCCGACTTTATGGCGCTGGTACTGCTGACTGCACCGGGCAAACAGGGCGCGGATATTGTTTTCGGCTCTGCGCAACGCTTCGGCGTTCCGATGGGTTACGGCGGCCCACACGCGGCATTCTTCGCCGCTAAAGACGAATTCAAACGCTCCATGCCAGGCCGTATTATCGGCGTATCGAAAGATGCGGCGGGCAATACCGCACTGCGCATGGCGATGCAGACTCGCGAGCAGCATATCCGCCGCGAGAAAGCGAACTCCAACATTTGTACCTCGCAGGTTCTGCTGGCCAACATCGCCAGCCTGTATGCCGTTTATCATGGTCCGGTTGGCCTGAAACGTATCGCTAATCGCATCCACCGCCTGACTGATATTCTGGCGGCCGGTCTGCAGCAGAAAGGGCTGAAGCTGCGCCATGCGCACTACTTCGACACTCTGTGTGTTGAAGTGGCCGACAAAGCGGCTGTTCTGGCGCGTGCCGAAGCGGCAGAAATCAACCTGCGTAGCGATATCCATAACGCGGTAGGTATTACGCTTGATGAAACCACCACCCGTGAAAACGTGGTGCAGTTGTTCAATGTTCTGCTGGGCGACAGCCACGGTTTGAATATCGATACGCTGGATAAAGATGTGGCGCTCGACAGCCGTTCCATTCAGGACAGCATGCTGCGTGACGATGCGATCCTCAGCCATCCGGTGTTTAATCGCTATCACAGCGAAACCGAGATGATGCGCTACATGCACTCGCTGGAGCGCAAAGATCTGGCGCTGAACCAGGCAATGATCCCGCTGGGTTCTTGCACCATGAAGCTGAACGCTGCCGCCGAGATGATCCCTATCACCTGGCCGGAATTCGCTGAACTTCACCCGTTCTGCCCGCCAGAGCAGGCAGAAGGTTATCACCAGATGATCGGCCAGCTTTCCGAGTGGCTGGTAAAACTGACCGGTTATGACGCCGTCTGCATGCAGCCGAACTCCGGCGCGCAGGGCGAGTATGCGGGTCTGCTGGCGATTCGTCACTATCACGAAAGCCGTAACGAAGGCCATCGCGATATCTGTCTGATCCCGGCTTCTGCCCACGGCACCAATCCGGCATCCGCACAGATGGCGGGGATGCAGGTAGTGGTTGTCGCCTGTGATAAGAACGGCAACATTGACCTGGACGATCTGCGAGCAAAAGCAGAACAACATGCTGCGAACCTCTCCTGCATCATGGTGACCTATCCGTCTACTCACGGCGTGTATGAAGAAACGATCCGTGAAGTGTGCGACGTTGTACACCAGTTTGGCGGCCAGGTTTACCTTGATGGCGCGAACATGAACGCTCAGGTTGGGATCACCACGCCAGGCTTTATCGGCGCAGATGTCTCGCACCTCAACCTGCATAAAACATTCTGCATTCCGCACGGCGGCGGCGGCCCAGGTATGGGACCGATTGGCGTCAAATCACATTTGGCACCGTTCGTACCGGGTCACAGCGTAGTGCAGATTGAAGGAATGCTCACCCGTCAGGGCGCAGTTTCTGCGGCGCCGTTCGGTAGCGCATCTATTCTGCCAATCAGCTGGATGTACATCCGTATGATGGGCGCAGAAGGTCTGAAGCAGGCAAGCCAGGTGGCGATCCTTAATGCTAACTACATTGCCAGCCGTCTGAAAGATGCTTATCCGGTACTGTATACCGGTCGCGACGGTCGCGTGGCGCATGAATGTATTCTCGACATTCGCCCACTGAAAGAAGAGACCGGCATTAGCGAACTGGATATTGCCAAGCGTCTGATCGATTACGGTTTCCATGCGCCGACTATGTCATTCCCGGTCGCGGGTACCCTGATGGTTGAACCGACTGAATCTGAAAGCAAAGTGGAACTTGATCGCTTTATCAATGCGATGCTGGCAATCCGCGCTGAAATCGATCGCGTGAAAGCCGGTGAATGGTCACTGGAAGATAACCCGCTGGTTAACTCGCCGCACACGCAAAACGAGCTTGTCGCGGAGTGGAATCACGGTTATAGCCGCGAAATCGCCGTCTTCCCGGCTGGTGTGGCGAACAAATACTGGCCGACCGTGAAACGCCTTGATGATGTTTACGGTGACCGTAACCTGTTCTGCTCCTGCGTGCCGATGAGCGAATATCAGTAACTTTTCCGCGCAGTAAAGCTTTTGTAGGCCGGGTAAGGCGAAGTCGCCTCCCGGCTTTTTCATATCTGGAGGTATCCATGGGAATCGCACTGGTTACTGGCGGCAGTCGTGGCATCGGGCGGGCAACCGCGCTGCAGTTAGCGCAAGAGGGTTACACGGTTGCGGTTAACTTTCATCACAATATCCGTGCGGCAACGGAGGTGGTGAATACCATTGTCGCTGTCGGGGGAAAGGCGTTTGCTCTACGGGCTGATATCAGCGATGAAAGCCAGGTTGTGGCAATGTTTGAATCTATTGACCGCGAAAGGTGAACCACTGACTGCGTTAGTGAATAATGCCGGGATTTTGTTTGAACAGAGCACGGTGGAAAGCCTAACCGCTGAAAGAATTAACCGCGTGCTGGCGACCAATGTTACCGGCTATTTTTTGTGTTGTCGGGAAGCGGTAAAGCGGATGTCGTTCAAACACGGAGGGCAAGGCGGGGCGATTGTAAATGTCTCTTCGGCTGCATCGCGGCTTGGTGCGCCATTCGAATATGTTGATTACGCAGCCTCAAAAGGCGCTGTGGACACGCTCACCACCGGCCTTGCGCTGGAGGTTGCGGCGCAAGGGATCCGCGTAAACTGCGTGCGACCTGGTCTTATCTACACTGAAATGCACGCATCAGGCGGCGAGCCGGGAAGGGTCGATCGCGTGAAATCGATGTTGCCTATGCAGCGCGGCGGACAACCGGAGGAGGTCGCGCAGGCGATTACCTGGCTGCTGAGCGAGAAGGCGTCCTACGTAACGGGAAGTTTTCTGGAACTGGCTGGCGGGAAGTAGGATTTAATCGCCGGATGGCGCTATGCTTATCCAGCCTACGGGAATTTAATCTGTAGGCTGGATAAGGCGTTTACGCCGCCATCCGGCAAAAAATCAAAGTTTCTCGCCGTTGCTGGCAATCACCTCTTTGTACCAGTTAAAACTTTTCTTGCGTGAACGCGACATATCGCCGGTGCCGTCGTCGTGTTTGTTCACGTAGATAAAGCCGTAACGTTTGCTGTACTGACCGGTGGTGAACGAGACACAGTCGATGCAGCCCCACGGCGTGTAGCCCATCAGGTCTACGCCATCATAGGTTACCGCTTTCATCATCTCTTCAACGTGGGCGCGCAAATAGTCGATGCGATAGTCGTCGTTGATGCTGCCGTCTTCTTCCACTTTGTCGTAGGCACCAAATCCGTTTTCTACGATAAATAGCGGTTTCTGATAGCGCTCATACAGTTCACATAAGGCGTAACGCAGACCGACCGGATCAATCTGCCAGCCCCAGTCGGACGCTTTTACGTGCGGGTTCGGTACGCTGCCCTCAAAACCAGAAATGGCATCGCCGCTGCCGCCTTCCGCTTTTACCGCGTTGGTCATGTAGTAACTGAATCCGAGATAGTCACAGGTGCCTTCACGCAGGATTTGCTCATCTCCGGCTTCCATTCGGATATTGAATTCGCGGCGTTCCCACTCGTTCAGTACATATGATGGATAGTAGCCGCGCAGTTGAACGTCGGTGAAAACGTAGCGCTCACGCATCGATTCCTGCGCGAACATCACATCTTCAGGCTTACAGGAGAACGGGTACAGTGGCACCATCGCCAGCATGCAGCCGACTTTCATTTCCGGGTTGATGCGGTGTGCGGCTTTCACTGCCAGAGCACTGGCCACGAACTGGTGATGCAGCACCTGGTACATGGTTTCTTCCGGGTTTTCATGCTCGGTATACACCACGCCGGAGCAGCAATAACCAAACAGCGGTGCGCGCCAGTTGCGCTGGTTATTGATCTCGTTAAAGGTCATCCAGTATTTGACCTTGTGCTTGTAGCGCTCAAAAACGACTTCAGCGAATCGGACAAAGAAATCGACGACTTTACGATTGGTCCAGCTACCGTACTGTTGAACAAGGTACAGCGGCATTTCAAAGTGGGAAAGGGTGATGACCGGTTCGATGTTGTACTTCAGCAGTTCATCGAACATGTCGTCGTAGAACTTTAGCCCTTCTTCATTCGGCTGGCTTTCATCCCCTTTGGGGAAGATACGGGTCCAGGCGATTGAGGTGCGGAAGCATTTGAAGCCCATCTCAGCAAACAGCTTGATGTCTTCTTTGTAATGACCGTAAAAATCGACAGCTTCGTGGTTGGGGTAGTACTTACCGGGTTCAACTTCCTGAGTGATTTCTCGCGGAACGCCGTGTGCCCCTCCGGTCAGTACGTCGCAAATGCTGGGGCCTTTGCCACCTTTGTTCCAGCCGCCTTCAACCTGGTGCGCCGCAACCGCGCCACCCCATAAAAAATCTTTTGGTAAGGTAAGTTTTTTCATCTGCGCTCAGTCTCAAATTAATACAATCTGATTTTGAGTCTAACAAAGGAAAGATAAATGTCACGATATAACAAAATAGCGCTAATGTGATTTGTTACATCCAAAAAACAGATTGTTTTTTTACGCTATTCTTTTCGCCAACTTGCGGCCGAGTGACTCCAGAATATAAATAACAGGGATTTGCGTGGTTATATCGTATACCCCGGCAATGCGCGTCTGTGGAACGTGCCAGGAGAGATTAAAGTCAGCCAATTTGGCCAGCCGCGAATGTTCATGACTGGTGACAGACAGGACCTTACAGTTATGCAGGCTGAACTGGCTGGCAAAGCGCAGGATCTCTTCTGTTTCACCGGAAACAGAAAGCACGATCGCCAGCGCGTTTCTGGCCATGTCATTCGTTACCGGGAAATAAGGATCATCAATGTGATTACTGAATTTTCCAACGTTTGAGAAAAAACGTGCGCCATATTTGGCTAAGGCTCCGGATGTTCCCGCTCCGACGAATATAATACGTTCGGAAGATAATATAATATCAACAGCCTGATCGAGCAGATTATCGAACTCATCGTTATTAACGCCTTTAAAGAAGCTGATAATTTCGCTGGCACCGAAATTAGCCTGTTGCGGTTCATTCTGCTCTAAATATAATTTGAAGCGCACGCGAAATTCTGAGTAACCTTCACACTTAAGCTTGCGGCAAAAGCGCAGTACGGTGGTAGTGGAAACACCCACGGCATCGGCCAGTTCGCGAATGGTCATGTACATGACTTTGTCACGGTTTTTGATGACATAGTTGTAGACCAGCATCTCAAGATTGTTGAGACTGGCGATGGCAGCGTGGGAGAACATACTCACAATGGCAAAACTCACTCATCAGACTTCATCTACAGGGAATAATAACATGCAGCCAAATGACATCACTTTTTTTCAGCGTTTCCAGGATGACATTCTGGCCGGACGCAAGACCATCACTATTCGTGACGAGTCCGAATCACACTTCAAAGCCGGGGACATTTTACGGGTTGGGCGCTTCGAAGATGACGGTTACTTCTGCACGATTGAGGTTGTAGGCACCTCAACCGTCACGCTGGATACGCTGACGGATAAACATGCCCGGCAGGAAAACATGACGCTTGAAGAACTTAAACATGTCATTGCCGAGATTTATCCGGATCAGACGCAATTTTATGTGATTGATTTTAAATGCCTTTGATTTTAATGGTACGCATGTTAGCTGAAATTTAAAATCTAACACTATGATTTTTAATGATAAATATTTATCTGGTAATTATTTTAGCTAACAGGTGTTCACTGGAACCATTCTCAGTTACGCTAGAGGAGCAATCACGATAGGGTTCGTTTCTCGGGAGTAAGTTATGGTTCAGAAGCCATTAATCGCGCAGGGATATTCGCTGGCAGAGGAAATAGCCAACAGCATCAGTCACGGTATCGGGCTGGTGTTTGGGATTGTCGGACTGGTGTTATTGCTGGTCCAGGCAGTGGATACCAACGCCAGCGCTATGGCGATTACCAGCTATAGCCTGTACGGCGGCAGCATGATCCTGCTGTTCCTCGCCTCAACTTTGTATCACGCGATCCCCCATCAGAGAGCGAAAGTCTGGCTGAAAAAATTCGACCACTGTGCGATTTATCTGCTGATTGCCGGGACCTATACACCATTTCTGCTGGTAGGGCTTGATTCGCCGCTGGCACGTGGGCTGATGATTGTTATCTGGAGCCTGGCGCTGATCGGTATTTTATTCAAACTAACCATTGCGCACCGGTTTAAGGTTCTGTCACTGGTGACCTACCTGACAATGGGCTGGCTTTCGCTGATTGTGGTGTATCAACTGGCGGTTAAGTTGGCGGCGGGAGGCGTGACGTTGCTGGCTGTTGGTGGTGTGGTGTATTCGCTGGGCGTAATTTTCTACGTCTGTAAGCGTATCCCTTACAACCATGCGATCTGGCACGGCTTTGTGCTGGGCGGCAGCGTTTGCCATTTCCTGGCGATCTATCTGTACGTGGGGCAACACGCATAGATTCAGTGCAACCCCGGGGGCGGCGTAAACGCCTCGCCCGGACTGTATTTTATAGGCCGGACAAGCCAACGCCGCAATCCGGTAGCCTGTGCCGAATTGCCTGATGGCGCTGCGCTTATCAGGCCTACCAATTACTCTTCGTCTAACGAATATGGCAGCGGTACGATATGCAGCGTTTTCGCGTCTTCACGAACGCGGAACACGCTGTCGGCCTCCATGTCGTTATTCATCACAACCTGCACCAGTACCTGACCATCAGCCAGTTGTACTGCGGCGAGTACGGTGCCGGTACGGCGCCAGTTCTCGCCCATTTTCAGCTCCAGGTCTTCACCCGCTTCCGGTACTCGACCGGCGGCACCCGCCAAAGTCCACATGGCGCGTTTGTTGGCTCCGCGGAATTTTGCACGAGCCACCATTTCCTGACCGGTGTAGCAGCCTTTTTTAAAGCTGATCCCGCCCAGAACCTGCAGATTGGTAGCCTGGGGAATAAACTGTGCACTGTTGGCTGTATCAATAACGGGGATACCCGCTTCGATATCCAGCGCCAGCCACTGCTGGCTGTTATTTAACTCAGCTTCGCCACGCAGCTTTTCAACCAAGGTTTCTGCTGTGGTGGTATCAACGATCAGCAGAAAACGTTCGGCAGGGTGTTCGAACCACAATACCGTGGAGGCACCTTCGGTAATGACCTGCTTATCACTGTTCGGCAATTCGCTAAAGAGATTGGCCAGCGCTGCACGTGCCTGGAATCCCGCTACGCCCAGCAGTACTCGTTCATCGTCCGGGGCAATCGCCACCTTCGAGAAGACCGCATATTTTTTCAGCTCGCTGAGCTGCGCATCACGCAGGCTACGGCGCTCAAGCCATGCAAAACCGTCGCCCTGGCGGAACAGACGCAGGTTGCTCCACATTTTACCTTTGGCGTCACAATGTGCAGCCAACAGGTGCTGATGCTCGGTCATCTGGCTGACATCCGCCGTGACCTGACCCTGAATATACTTCTCACTGTCGACACCGGTGATGGTGGCGAGCGCCCAGTCATCGAGCGTCATTAGCGTCAGAGGCAAACGCGTTGACGCGAAAGGCTGGCGAGGAGGAAAAGATGTAAAAGCCATAATAATGTCCTGATTTGCTTAACGCAGTGATAATGACTAATGGTAAAAGAGCTATGGCCCATTGCAAGCGGTTTAAACAGGCTATTTGTGCCATATGTTGCGCTTTGCGAGGAGACATCCAAAAATGGTGAATCCTTTGGCTTAATAAGGTTTTATTTAGCGAGCGAGCTTCAGTTTACTGATATTCCCGTAAAAAGAGCGGGAAAAACACGTTACAATAGCGGGATACTTCGTTTTCGCGAGACAGGGAGAAGAACATGGATATTAACAACAAAGCACGTATTCATTGGGCATGCCGCCGCGGTATGCGCGAGCTGGACATCTCGATCATGCCGTTTTTCGAACATGAATATGACAGCTTAAGTGACGAAGAAAAACGTATCTTTATCCGTCTGCTAGAATGTGATGATCCAGATTTATTTAACTGGTTGATGAATCATGGGAAACCAGCTGATGAGCAGCTGGAACAGATGGTGCGACTTATCCAGACACGGAATCGGGAACGTGGTCCAGTGGCAATCTGATTTACGCGTATCATGGCGCGCGCAGTGGCTTTCACTGCTAATTCATGGGCTGGTCGCGGTGTTTATTTTATTGATGCCCTGGCCATTGAGCTACACCCCATTATGGCTGGTTTTGCTCTCTCTGGTGGTGTTCGATAGCGTTCGCAGTCAGCGTCGAATCAACGCCTGTCAGGGTGAGATTCGGCTATTGATGGATGGCCGTCTGCGCTGGCAAGGGCAAGAGTGGTCTATCGTTAGCGCCCCCTGGATGGTTAAAACAGGCATGATGCTGCGTTTGCGATCTGATGCCGGAAAACGTCAACATTTGTGGCTGGCAGCAGACAGTATGGATGATGCAGAGTGGCGGGATTTACGGCGGTTGATGCTGCAAAAGGCGAAGCAAGGGTAACGCATGACGCATGCCTGATGGCGCGCAGCTTGAAGGCCTACAGTTAGGTGCGTCATGCAGGCCGGATAAGGCATTTACGCCGTCATCCGGCAAATCGGTTATCAGGACCAGTGCTCGGCCATTTCCCCAAGAATTTGCTCGCACCAGGCCTGAATGCGTTCATCGCTGAGATCGTACTGGTTCGTCTCATCCAGCGCCAGGCCAACAAACAGTTGTCCATCAGCAATGACGGGTTTATCGCTGGTGAATTCGTAGCCTTCTGTGGGCCAGTAGCCGACAAACTTTACACCTTTAGTGATCAGTTTATCGTGCAGCATACCCAACGCATCCAGGAACCATTCGCCGTATCCCAACTGATCGCCCATACCGTAAAGCGCGACAATCTTGCCTTCCAGGTTGAGGTCGTCCAGTTGCTCCCAGATCGCTTCCCAGTCCTCCTGAATTTCACCGAAATCCCAGGTTGGAATGCCCAAAATGAGCACGTCATATTGCTCCATTAGGGTCGGGGAATCGTCTTTGAGGTTGTGCAGTGTCACCAGTTCGGGACCCAGGATATCGCGGATTTTTTCTGCTGCCATTTCGGTGTAGCAGGTGCTGGAACCGTAAAAAAGACCCATGTTCATGACGTAAACATCTCAATTCTGCTGTAGCGTTGCGGGTAGTGTAACAGAATCGCCGCATTCTCGGCACAATGAGGCATAATGCATCAAAAATGAGAGTGGAATAAGGGGCGCGAGTGGAACAGGATCTGGCGCGCATCGAGCAGTTTCTTGATGCCCTGTGGCTGGAACGAAATCTGGCGGAAAATACATTAAGTGCGTATCGTCGCGATCTGACCATGCTTGTGGAATGGTTACATCACCGCGGCGCTTCGCTTGCGGCCGCGCAAAGTGATGATCTGCAAGCCTTGCTGGCTGAGCGGATGGATGGAGGGTATAAAGCCACCAGTTCCGCACGTTTGCTCAGTGCGACGCGACGTTTTTTTCAGCATCTGTACCGCGAAAAATATCGTGAAGATGACCCCAGCGCCTCGCTTGCATCACCTAAACTTCCGCAGCGCCTGCCTAAAGATCTCAGCGAAGCACAGGTTGAGCGGCTGCTACAAGCGCCGCTTGTTGAGCAACCGCTGGAGCTACGCGACAAAGCCATGCTGGAAGTGCTGTATGCAACAGGCCTGCGCGTGTCTGAACTGGTAGGACTGACGATGAGTGACGTCAGCCTGCGTCAGGGTGTGGTACGGGTGATCGGTAAAGGTAACAAAGAGCGCCTTGTCCCGTTGGGTGAGGAGGCTGTGTACTGGCTGGAAACATACCTGGAGCATGGGCGTCCATGGTTGCTCAACGGCGTATCGATTGATGTGCTGTTTCCTAGTCAGCGGGCGCAACAGATGACCCGTCAGACCTTCTGGCATCGTATCAAACACTATGCTGTGTTGGCGGGAATCGACAGCGAAAAGCTGTCACCGCACGTCCTGCGGCACGCGTTTGCCACGCATCTGCTTAACCATGGCGCAGACCTGCGCGTGGTGCAGATGCTACTGGGGCATAGCGATCTCTCGACAACGCAAATTTATACTCATGTCGCAACGGAGCGCTTGCGGCAACTACATCAACAGCATCACCCGCGAGCGTGAGTGCTGACAGGATAGGATAGGCTATGAAAAAACGTTTTATGATGTTCACCCTGCTGGCGACGGCGTTTTCCGGCATGGTACATGCAGACGACGCGGCAATTCGTCAGTCATTAGCAAAGCTGGGTGTGCAGAGCACCGAGATTCAACCTGCTCCGGTTGCGGGTATGAAAACTGTACTGACCAATAGCGGCGTGCTGTACGTTACCGAAGACGGTAAACATATTATTCAGGGACCGATGTACGACGTGAGCGGCGCAAGTCCGGTGAATGTCACCAACCAACTGCTGATGAAACATCTGAACGCGCTGGAAAAAGAGATGATCATCTACAAAGCGCCGCAGGAAAAACACGTCATTACCGTTTTCACCGACATCACTTGTGGTTACTGCCACAAGCTGCATGAAGAGATGAAAGATTACAATGCGTTGGGGATCACCGTACGTTATCTGGCCTTCCCACGTCAGGGGCTGGACAGTCAGGCTGAGCAGGACATGAAGTCTATCTGGTGTGCTAAGGACAAAAACAAAGCCTTTGACGACGCGATGACTGGCAAGGGCGTGAAAGCGGCGACCTGTGATGTGGATATCGCTAACCACTATGCGCTGGGCGTACAGTTTGGCGTCAGCGGTACACCGGCGATTGTGCTGAGCAATGGTTATGTCGTACCTGGTTATCAGGGCCCGAAAGAGATGAAAGAATTCCTCGACGCACATGCAAAACAGACCAGCGGTAAATAATTCGCGTGAAACAACAGATACAACTTCGTCGGCGTGAGGCCGACGAGACAGCCGAGTTACCTGCCGACTTGCCGCCACTGCTGCGCCGTTTATACGCCAGTCGCGGTGTGCGCAGCGCGCAGGAACTTGAGCGTAGCGTGAAAGGAATGCTGCCGTGGCAGCATTTAAACGGTGTCGAAAAGGCGGTTGAGATCCTCTACAACGCCTTTCGTGCGGGAACTCGCATCATCGTTGTCGGCGATTTCGATGCCGATGGCGCGACCAGCACGGCGCTAAGCATCCTGGCGATGCGCGCGTTGGGCTGCAGTAACGTTGACTACCTGGTGCCAAATCGTTTTGAGGACGGTTATGGTTTAAGCCCGGAAGTCGTTGATCAGGCCCATGCCCGTGGTGCTCAGCTGATTGTTACCGTAGACAACGGCATCTCGTCTCACACGGGTGTCGAACATGCCAGAACGTTGGGGATCCCGGTCGTTGTAACAGATCACCACCTGCCAGGGGATACGCTGCCGGGCGCAGAGGCGATCATCAATCCTAACCTGCACGACTGTGAGTTCCCGTCGAAATCGCTGGCAGGCGTTGGTGTAGCTTTCTATCTGATGCTGGCGCTGCGCACTTTCCTGCGTGACAAAGGCTGGTTTGATGAGCGAGGTATTGCACCGCCGAACCTGGCGGATTTGCTCGATCTGGTTGCGCTTGGCACGGTGGCGGACGTGGTCCCGCTGGATGCCAATAACCGCATTCTGACGTGGCAAGGCTTAAGCCGTATCCGCGCCGGAAAATGCCGCCCAGGTATTAAAGCGCTGCTGGAGATTTCCAATCGCGACCCCCTAAAGCTGGCAGCCAGTGATTTAGGTTTTGCCCTCGGGCCACGGCTGAATGCGGCAGGGCGTCTGGACGATATGTCCGTTGGCGTAGCGCTGTTGTTGTGCGACAACATTGGTGAAGCGCGCGTGCTGGCCAATGAGCTGGACGCACTCAACCAGACGCGCAAAGAAATTGAGCAGGGTATGCAGGCAGAAGCGCTGACCCTGTGTGAAAAGCTGGAACGCAGTAGCGATACGCTACCTGGCGGTCTGGCTATGTATCATCCCGAGTGGCATCAGGGCGTAGTGGGGATTCTGGCATCGCGTATTAAAGAGCGATTCCATCGCCCGGTGATAGCGTTTGCCCCGGCAGGTGACGGTACCCTCAAAGGATCCGGGCGTTCGATTCAGGGGCTGCACATGCGCGATGCGCTGGAGCGCCTGGACACCCTTTATCCGGGCATGATCCTCAAGTTTGGCGGTCACGCCATGGCGGCGGGCTTATCGCTTGAAGAGGCGCAGTTTGAGCGTTTCCAGCAGTGTTTTGGCGAACTGGTAACCGAGTGGTTGGATCCCGCCTTACTGCAAGGTGAAGTGGTGTCGGATGGCCCACTGAACGCGTCGGAGATGACCATGGAGGTCGCACAAATGCTGCGCGATGCCGGACCGTGGGGACAAATGTTCCCAGAACCGCTGTTTGACGGGCATTTCCGTTTGCTCCAGCAGCGTCTGGTCGGTGAGCGTCATCTGAAGGTAATGGTCGAGCCCGTAGGCGGTGGTCCACTGCTGGACGGTATTGCGTTTAATGTCGATACCACCTGCTGGCCGGACAACGGCGTGCGCGAAGTTCAGCTTGCCTACAAACTGGATATTAATGAGTTTCGCGGCAACCGTAGTTTGCAGATTATAATCGACAATATCTGGCCACTTTAGCGTCACTAATCGCTATAAAAAAGGGCGTGGATTAGTTACAATCCCGCTCTTATCACCGCATTTTGACTAGTCCAATAAAAGAAATCAGACAATGTTTGAAATTAATCCGGTAAATAACCGCATTCAGGACCTCACGGAGCGCTCTGACGTTCTTAGGGGGTATCTTTGACTATGATGCCAAGAAAGAGCGTCTGGAAGAAGTAAACGCCGAGCTGGAACAGCCGGACGTATGGAACGAACCCGAACGCGCGCAGGCGCTGGGTAAAGAGCGTTCTTCTCTTGAGGCCATCGTTGATACGCTCGATCAGATGAGCCAGGGCCTGGAAGATGTCTCCGGCCTGTTGGAGCTGGCTGTAGAAGCCGACGACGAAGAAACCTTTAACGAAGCCGTAGCAGAACTCGACACGCTGGAAGATAAGCTGGCCCAGCTGGAATTCCGTCGTATGTTCTCCGGTGAATATGACAGCGCAGATTGCTATCTCGATATTCAGGCAGGTTCTGGCGGTACGGAAGCGCAGGACTGGGCAAGCATGCTGATGCGCATGTATCTGCGTTGGGCTGAAGCGCGCGGCTTTAAGACCGAAATTATTGAAGAATCTGAAGGTGAAGTGGCGGGTATTAAATCCGTGACCATCCGAATTGCTGGCGAATATGCGTACGGTTGGCTGCGTACTGAAACCGGCGTACACCGCCTGGTTCGTAAGAGTCCGTTCGACTCCGGCGGTCGTCGCCATACGTCGTTCAGTTCTGCGTTTGTTTATCCGGAAGTTGACGATGATATTGATATCGATATCAACCCGGCGGACCTGCGTATTGACGTTTACCGTGCCTCCGGTGCAGGTGGTCAGCACGTTAACCGTACGGAATCTGCGGTGCGTATTACCCACATCCCGACCGGGATTGTGACGCAGTGTCAGAACGACCGTTCACAGCACAAGAACAAAGACCAGGCCATGAAGCAGATGAAAGCGAAGCTTTATGAACTGGAAATGCAGAAGAAGAATGCCGAGAAACAGGCGATGGAAGACAATAAGTCAGATATCGGCTGGGGTAGCCAGATTCGTTCTTATGTCCTTGATGACTCCCGCATCAAAGATCTGCGTACCGGGGTTGAAACCCGTAACACGCAGGCGGTGCTGGATGGCAGCCTGGATCAATTTATCGAAGCAAGTTTGAAAGCAGGGTTATGAGGAACCAACATGTCTGAACAACACGTACAGGGCGCTGACGCGGTAGCCGACCTTAACAATGAACTGAAAACGCGCCGTGAGAAGCTGGCGAGCCTGCGTGAGCAGGGGATCCCGTTCCCGAACGATTTCCGTCGCGATCATACCTCAGACCAACTGCATGCTGACTTCGACGCAAAAGAAAACGAAGAGCTGGAAGCGCTGAACATTGAGGTATCCGTTGCTGGCCGTATGATGACCCGTCGTATTATGGGTAAAGCATCATTCGTTACGCTGCAGGACGTTGGCGGCCGCATTCAGCTGTACGTTGCTCGCGATGACCTGCCGGAAGGCGTCTACAACGAGCAGTTCAAAAAATGGGATCTGGGCGATATCCTCGGCGCGAAAGGTAAGTTGTTCAAGACCAAGACCGGTGAGTTGTCTATTCACTGCACCGAATTGCGTCTGCTGACCAAAGCGCTGCGCCCGCTGCCGGACAAATTCCACGGTCTGCAGGATCAGGAAGCGCGCTATCGTCAACGTTACCTGGATCTCATCTCTAACGATGAATCCCGTAATACCTTTAAAGTGCGTTCACAGATTATGGCTGGCATCCGTCAGTTCATGGTTGCTCGTGGCTTTATGGAAGTAGAAACCCCGATGATGCAGGTGATCCCTGGCGGTGCGGCAGCGCGTCCGTTTATCACCCATCATAACGCGTTGGATCTGGACATGTACCTGCGTATCGCGCCGGAACTGTACCTCAAGCGTCTGGTGGTTGGCGGCTTCGAACGCGTATTCGAAATTAACCGTAACTTCCGTAACGAAGGCATCTCTGTTCGCCATAATCCAGAGTTCACCATGATGGAACTCTACATGGCTTATGCGGACTACAAAGATCTGATCGAACTGACCGAATCGCTGTTCCGTACGCTGGCGCAGAACGTTCTGGGAACGACTGAAGTGCCTTATGGTGAAGAAGTCTTCGACTTCGGTAAGCCGTTCGAAAAACTGACCATGCGCGAAGCGATTCAGAAATACCGTCCAGAAACCAACATGGCCGAACTGGATAACTTCGACTCTGCAAAAGCGATTGCTGAATCTATCGGCATCAAAGTTGAGAAGAGCTGGGGCCTGGGCCGTATCGTGACCGAGATCTTTGAAGAAGTTGCGGAAGCGCACCTGATTCAACCGACCTTCATTACCGAGTACCCGGCAGAAGTTTCCCCGCTGGCGCGTCGTAATGACGAAAACCCGGAAATCACCGATCGCTTCGAATTCTTCATTGGCGGACGTGAAATCGGTAACGGTTTCAGCGAGCTGAACGATGCAGAAGATCAGGCGCAGCGTTTCCAGGATCAGGTTAACGCCAAAGATGCGGGTGATGACGAAGCAATGTTCTACGACGAAGACTATGTTACCGCTCTGGAACACGGTCTGCCGCCGACTGCGGGTCTGGGCATTGGTATCGACCGTATGGTTATGCTGTTCACCAACAGCCATACCATCCGCGACGTGATCCTGTTCCCGGCGATGCGCCCGGTTAAGTAAGATGTGAAATGCCGGATGGCGGCTGATGCCTTATCCGGCCTACGTGGAGACGATTCGTAGGCCGGATAAAACGCGTTTGCGTTGCCATCCGGCAATCAATTACGGTTAGCAAACTCGCGCAATAATTCTCGTGCTTTATCATTCGATGCCTGCATTACCATCCACGGGCTAAAAGCCCACGGCGTCGCGTCAATCCCGCTTAAGACATCCTCAAGATTGCTCCACTGGCAATCCATCACTTCATCTGGATTTAGCTGTAACTCGCTGACGATATGTGCGGCATAAACCGGACATACTTCGTTTTCAACTATTCCACTTGGGTCCGTGGCGCGATAACGAAAGTCAGCGTAGACGGGGCTGAGCGCGTCGATGTCTGCACCCAGTTCGAAGCGAGCCCGGCGGACAATAGCGTCTTCGTGGGTTTCACCCAGCTGCGGGTGACCACAGACAGAGTTGGTCCAGACGCCAGGCCAGGCTTTTTTGTGCAGCGAGCGGCGGGTGACCAGCAGTTGGCCCTGCTCGTTAAATATCCAGCACGAGAAAGCGGAATGCAGGGGAGTTGTGGCGGTATGCGCCGCATATTTTTCCAGCGTTCCGCAGGGTTGGTCCTGCTCATTCAATAAAATGACATGTTCCTGTCGCATAGCGTCCACCATCAATCTTAAGCACCCATATTATATGCTTAATTAAGTCAGATTGATTAACAGAGGGTGTGAAATGCCAGGACCGACGGTTCGTTGCGCGATATGATTTGGCATCCGGTTTCTGGCTGCTATGATAAAGCGTCTGAAAATGTTGCGAGGTATTGTTTTGAGTGCAGGACGCCTGAAGAAAAATGGCCTGGGTATCGTGATGTTGCTGTGTGTCGGTCTGCTGTTAGCAGGGTGTTCTGGGAGCAAATCGTCTGATACAGGAAGTTATTCCGGCTCCGTGTATACCGTGAAGCGGGGGGATACGCTATACCGTATTTCGCGCGCTACCGGGACCAGCGTGAAAGAGATCGCCCGCCTGAATAATATTTCACCACCCTATACCATTGAAGTAGGGCAAAAACTGAAGGTCAGCGGTGGCGCGAAAACCAGTTCTAACTCTGGCAAAACAACCAAGAAATCCTCAACCAAAACGGCAGCGGTCAGACCGTCTTCGTCCGTACCGCAGTCTTCCTGGCCACCAGTAGGGCAACGTTGCTGGCAGTGGCCTGCCAGCGGTAAGGTGATCCTGCCTTATTCAACCGCGGACGGCGGCAATAAGGGCATTGATATCTCGGCTGCGCGCGGTACACCGATTTATGCCGCCGGCGCCGGGAAGGTGGTTTACGTCGGTAATCAGCTGCGGGGCTATGGTAATCTCATCATGATTAAGCACAGTGAGGACTACATCACTGCGTATGCGCATAATGACACCATGCTGGTGAACAACGGTCAAAACGTGAAGGCCGGGCAGAAAATCGCGACGATGGGCAGCTCGGATGCGACTACGGTGCGGCTGCATTTCCAAATCCGCTATCGGGCGACAGCTATCGATCCACTGCGTTATTTGCCGCCGCAGGGCAGTAAGCCAAAATGCTGACGGTGATTTAATCGCCAGTCAGTCGGTTAGTCCCTTGCCAAGAAGAGCGTAAGGTTTATAATCCCTTACGCATTTCGATGCGGGCGTAGTTCAATGGTAGAACGAGAGCTTCCCAAGCTCTATACGAGGGTTCGATTCCCTTCGCCCGCTCCAAAATTCTCTCCCTGTAGTTAATCCTTAAAAACGTTAGATAGCGACACCGGAATCCGGTGGTAGCGTGCCGTTACCTTCACCCAGATTACGTTGTAGCAATACCGTGTCGAGCCATAGCCCATGTTTGAAGCCAATGTTTTTCAGTGTGCCGATTTGCGTAAATCCGGCCTGCTGATGGACTTTTAACGATCCCTGATTATTGCTGTCGCCGACGATGGCAATCAGTTGCCGATAACCCTGTGCTTCAGCCCAGCCAATCACATGACGCAGTAAGGCTTTTCCTACACCCTGACGCTGAGCCGTTGGAGCAATATAAATCGAATCCTCAAGGGTATAGCGGTAGGCATAACGCTCGCGATAGCGAGTGAGATAACAATACCCTATGACCTTATCTTCCTGCAGTGCAACAACCCACGGCAGTCCCAGACTGCGGATTTTTTCCAGACGTGCCAGCATCTCGTGTGCATCCGGCGGGTCGGTTTCAAAGCTGCCGGTACCGTGAATAACATGGTGGGCGTAGATATCGCGTATGGCGTGGATGTGCTCTTCTTCTGCGTTAACGATTTTCATTGTTCAGTCCCTGTTGGCGTCTTTGCCCAGATTACCTGAAAGACTGAGGGGAAGGTAAGTGCAAAAAATTATGCTTCTATCAGTTGCTTGTAATGCAAATAGGCTTGCATATTGTAAGGGGAAATAATTGATTGTGGTTGATATTGTCAATAGTACGCAAGGTTGGTAAATATATTAACAGGTAAAGTAATACACAATTATTCACGCACGTATTTGATTGATTTTCCAAATACCTATTATGGTAGGTTTCGAAAAATGATAAATAAAGTTGTTTGATTTCAAAGCATTGTTAATGTATCTAATTCTTCTTGCGTCTGTACCCTTATTTTAATTTCATTGGCCCTGTTTGAGCCCTAAAAATTAAGTTATATTTTGTTGTTAGCAGAGTGCCTATTATCAGATTTTTCTCTGCTCACCTCTCAAAATAGTTACCATGCAAACAGTTACGCGGTGTGGCTATGCTAACCAGCAATAGTAAGCATCGTCACATGACGTCACCGGGCAAACTTTGTTTAAATCCAGAATTCAATCCCAAGAGTATTAGGATAATCTAGTCTAAAATGCTTTTTTGCCTAAGGCTTTTCTTATTACGTAGCCACGAACTACGCAGAGTGATAAAATTCACAAGTTTATGCCTCCTATCCAACGATTAGAGGACGAGGCACAGGTAGTCAATAAGACGAAAGAATTAATAGCTTCATAACCCTATTACGAAATAAGCGGTAGTGCATCTTACATGGTCGGCAACTGTCAGGGATTGACCGTAACTTATTGAAAACGCTTATTTTTACTCTGATGTAAGATATAAGGGCAGATATGTTCAGTATGCGTCGACATGCCAACTTCATTAAACGTTTTAAGTCTGTAAGCTGTTTATTTACGGCAAGCGTTCTTTTCCCTATGCAAATCTCAGCAGCAGTATCAGATTATGACGCTTTGGTTATTGAAGCGCGAGGTGGTAATAGTGCGCCGCTATTGCACTACCTTGAGGATCAGGGAAAGAAAAGTGCGCTAACGCCAAATCAGGTTGCCGACTGGCTGCAAGTTTCTGGTTGGGTTGAGAACAACGATAAAACTACCATTGAAATCTGGCAGCGGTATCGTGGGCAGATGGATGTGCCTGCGCGCGGCAAAGTCGCCGCTGCACGTGCGTACCGTAACCAGAAAAACTGGAATGATTCATTGGCGGTGTGGGAAAGCGTTTTACAGGAAGAGCCTGATAACGTGGATGTACGCACCGGCTGGATAATGACGTTGGCGGATGCGCGCTACAACCAACAAGCCCTTACTGAAGCGAATAAATGGGCTCAGGCACATCCGGGCGCAGATTCCGACGCGCTACTTGCCTACGTATATCATTCTCAGGGGAAAAACTGGGATGCGCTGTTGGTTGCCAGCCAGGCGGATGATGTTGATCCAGGCAATAAAAATGCAAAATCCACGCTGCTATCTGCGCTGTCGGCGAACCGCGTTTCCGGACCCGCTTTAAATATGGCGGAGGTCGTTCCCACGGCTGATCCAGTGAAGCGCCGTCTTGAGCTTGATGCGGCGGCCGAAATGGTCCGATCCTCTTATACGTCCGCACGTAATGAAGAAGAACGTTTTATCGTAGCGGATAAAGCGTTGGCCCGTTATGACCAACTATTGGCGGCCTGGAAAGATGAGCCGTCTGCGCAGAATGATGTCCGTCGGGCGAGAATTGACCGTATGGGTGCCCTGTTGGTGCGTAAGCGTACTGCCGAAGTGATTGATGAGTATGACTCCCTTTCTGCAAGCGGTGAAGTACCAAACTATGCAAAACGCTGGGTGGCATCAGCATGGTTAAGCGAACGTCAGCCGGAAAAAACCGAAGCGATGCTGGCGAGCATCTTCTACCCGAATGGACCTATCCCGGTGACGCCGCTCAGTCCTGAGGATCAACAAGATCTGTTCTACGCGCACATTGATAATGAAAACTTCGATGCTGCCAAAAAACAAGTCGATGATTTGATCAAAGAGAGTCCGTATCTGCGGCGTATCTATGGCTCGCCAACGCCGCAGCCTAACGATAACTGGCTGCTCGGACAGTCGCTACTGACGCAATATCATATCGCTGCCAATGAACTGCCAGAGGCAGAAAAGCTCGCAGAGCATCTGGCACGAACAGGCTCTGGTAACCAGGGATTGCGCATATCTTATGCCTCTGTGCTTGAAGCGCGTGGATTGCCGCATGCGGCGGAGAAAGAGCTTAAGCTGGCGGAAGTAATTGAGCCAAGCAACCTGGAGCTGGAACGTCAGCAGGCTTACGTTGCACTGGATCTTCAGGAGTGGAAACAGGCAGATGAACTGACGGATGACGTTATTGCCCGTAGCCCGGATGATGAAGCGACGCTGCGCCTCGCGCGTATTCGTGATGTCCACAAAATGTCGGAAGTGCGTATTAGCGGAACGCAGGGGATCTCGTCCGATAGCCCGGTCAGCGGTAAGAATGACTTCAACATCAACACGGCTATTTACAGTCCACCGATTAATGACAACTGGCGACTGTTTACCGGATTCAACTTCGCTACCGGTGAATTTGAGGAAGGGAAGGGCATCAGCCGCGATCTGGCGGCGGGTGCAGAATGGACTTCCCGTGATTACTGGGCGGAAATGGAAGTGTCTGGCCGAAATTATGGCGATGGGCAGAAGATTGGTGGGCGTCTATCCGGCTGGCATGACTTCAATGACAACTGGCGCGTTGGTGGTTCGGCCGAGCGCCTCTCTCGCAATACCCCGTTGCGCGCGCTGCGTAGTGGCGTGTATGCCAACGGCGGCGATATGTTTGTTCGCTGGTATCAAAACGAACGACGTGAATATCAACTGTCGTTTGCCGCATCACATTTCTCGGACGGTAACGATCGCATCGAATACGGACTCAGCGGAAAAGAGCGCATGTGGACCACGCCACGCTTCACGCTGGACTTTACGCCGGGCATTGGCGGGAGCACCAACACTAAAGAAAATGTGCCGTATTACAACCCGAAGAGTGATTTTTCGGTTGTCCCTGGCCTGAGCGCAGAGCAGGTTCTTTACCGCCACTATGATACCGTCTGGACGCAGCAAGGTCTGGCTGGCGTAGGTGGCTACTGGCAGCAAGGTGAAGATGCAGGCGCTATCGTCCAGGTGGGATACGGGCAACGGCTTAAATGGAACAACGTCGTAGACGGCGGGGTGATGCTGATTTGGGATAAACGCCCCTATGACGGTAAACGTGAGCGGAATATCTCCCTCGCTTTCGATTTAAATGTCAGGTTTTAAGGATTGTTCATGCTGAAAAGATGCCTGTGGCTTAGCGCATTAATCGCTGGCTGGTTGATGATTACCGCGTGCAGCAGCGCGCACAATACAACGCCTCGCTATGTTCCTCCCGGGGAGAGAACACCGCTGACGGCGGATCATCCGTGGCCGAAAAATAGCTTTCTGGTGCTCGGCTACCATGATGTGGAGGATGGTGCAGCCGACCAGCGCTACCTCTCTGTGCGTACTAGCGCGTTGAGCGACCAAATGGCCTGGCTGCGTGATAATGGCTATCAGCCGATCAGCGTGCAGCAAATTCTGGACGCCCATGACGGTAAAATTGTACTGCCGGAAAAAGCGGTATTACTCACCTTTGACGACGGGTATAGCAGTTTTTATACCCGCGTCTGGCCATTGCTGAAAGCCTACAACTGGCCTGCGCTCTGGGCGCCAGTAGGCAGTTGGGTTGATGCGCCAGCCAACAAAAAAGTCGATTTTGGTGGCTTAATGACCGCGCGAGACAAATTCGCCACCTGGAAAATGGTCGAAGAAATGGGGAAATCGCCGTTGGTGGAAGTCGGTGCGCACACCTGGAACTCGCACTTTGGCGCTGAGGCCAACCCGCAGGGGAGTAAAGAGCCCGCTGTGGCGAACCGCCTGTATGATAAGAAAACTGGCACTTACGAAACGGACGAACAGTACACACGACGTATTAACACGGATATCTCTCTGATCACTAACAAGATCAAAGCGGTGACCGGAAAATCGCCGCGTGCGTGGGTATGGCCTTACGGCGCAGCCAACGGTACAACGTTAAACCTGGCCAAAGAGCATGGCTATAAGATGGCCTTTACGCTTAATGAGGGGTTGGCGAATGCCGCGTTTCTCGACGATATTCCGCGCGTGCTGATCTCTGATAACCCATCCCTTAAGCGCTTTGCCAGTCAGGTCGCTCAGGTCCGTGAACCACAGACGATGCGCGTGATGCATGTCGATCTGGATTACGTGTATGACAAAGACCCTGCTCAGCAGAAGCGAAATATCGATAAGCTGATCCAGCGCGTTTATGACATGCGTATTTCTCATGTCTTCCTGCAGGCGTACGCCGATCCGCAGGGCGACGGGAATATTCGCGAGGTCTATTTCCCCAACCGTTGGCTGCCGATGCGTGCCGATCTCTTTAACTATATCTCCTGGCAGTTACAAACGCGGGCAGGGGTGACGGTGTATGCCTGGATGCCGGTTCTGGCTTTCGATCTCGACGCGTCCATTCCGCGCGTAACCGCATGGGATCCGAAAACGGGACGCACTGCTATCAATCACGAGAACTATGTTCGTCTCTCGCCCTGGGACAGCGAAGCGCGCAAACGCATCACTGAAATCTATGAAGACCTGGCGAAGCACGCCAGTTTCAAAGGTATTTTGTTCCATGACGATGCTTTCCTGACGGATTTTGAAGATGCGTCACCGGAGGCGTTAGCCGCCTACCGTGCCGCAGGGCTTCCAGGCAGTATCGAGCAAATACGTAATAATCCTCAGGCGTTCGAGCGCTGGACTCGCCTGAAAAGTAAGATGCTTATTGACTTCACCAAACAACTGACCCGGACGGTGCGTAATATTCGCGGTCCACAGGTGCAAACTGCGCGCAATATTTACGCCATGCCGGTACTGGAGCCTGAAAGTGAAGCCTGGTTTGCACAAAACCTGAATGATTTCCTCAATACCTATGACTGGACGGCGCCGATGGCGATGCCATTCATGGAACAAATCCCGGCCAATGATGCCAACGCATGGCTTGACCGACTGGTGAATGCCGTTGCACAAACCCCTGGGGCGCTGGATAAAACCGTGTTTGAACTGCAGGCACGAGACTGGCGTAAATCCGGGGATCAGGCTGAAATCAGCGGAAAACAAATAGCCGAATGGATGCGCCAGCTGAAATTAAGCGGTGCAGGTAACTACGGCTATTACCCGGATGATTTCATCAGCGACAAACCTGAGATGTCAGAGATTCGCTCGACGTTCTCCTCATACTGGTATCCGCAAAAATGACCGATCGCATTATTGCTTTCCTGATACTTTGCCTGATGTTCAGCCTGCCGTTTGGCGTGGCTGTCATCTTTACAGGTGAAGTGATGTTGAACTTCGTCTTCTTCTGGCCTTTGTTCATGTCTGCTTTGTGGATAAGCGGCGGGGTCTATTTCTGGTTTTACCGTGAACGTCACTGGAAATGGGGAGATGACACGCCACCACCAACTCTGCCGGGGAATCCACTGGTTTCCATTCTGATCCCCTGTTTTAACGAAGGGATCAACGCGCGTGAAACCATTGAGGCAGCACTGGCACAGCGATATAAGAATATCGAAGTGATCGCCATCAACGATGGTTCGACGGATGACACTCACGACGTGCTGGAACAATTGGCAGTGGAATACCCCAGCCTACGGGTGATTCATCTGGCTGAAAACCAGGGTAAAGCGCTGGCGCTCAAGACCGGTGCGGCCGCGGCGCGCAGTGATTACCTGGTGTGTATTGATGGCGATGCGTTACTGGATCGTGATGCCGTTGCCTATATTGTGGCTCCGCTGATCCAGTTCCCGCGCGTTGGTGCGGTGACGGGGAACCCGCGTATTCGAACCCGCTCTACGTTAATCGGTCGTGTGCAGGTCGGTGAGTTCTCTTCCATTATCGGCTTAATTAAGCGTACTCAGCGAGTCTATGGGCAGATCTTTACCGTTTCCGGCGTAGTTGCGGCGTTTCGTCGTCGCGCGTTGGCCGAGGTCGGTTACTGGAGCCCGGACATGATCACCGAAGATATCGATATCAGCTGGAAGCTGCAATTGCGCCACTGGTCGGTATTCTTTGAGCCGCGCGCTCTGTGCTGGATCCTGATGCCTGAAACATTAAAAGGGCTATGGAAGCAGCGTTTGCGCTGGGCGCAGGGTGGTGCAGAGGTGTTTATCGTTAACATGCGTCGCCTGTGGTCGTGGGAGTTCCGCCGCATGTGGCCGCTGTTTCTTGAGTTCTGTTTTTCTACCGCCTGGTCGTTTGCCTATGCGATCAGTATCGTGCTGTTCCTGTTAGGGCTGATGATCCCGATGCCGGACTCGCTGTATGTACAGCATCTGTTCCCGCCAGCCTTTACCGGACTTATCCTCGGCGTGGTGTGCTTGCTGCAGTTTGCGGTGAGCCTGATGATTGAACGACGCTATGAAAAAGGCATTGGCGCCTCGTTGTTCTGGATTATCTGGTTCCCGGTGGTGTACTGGATGCTAAGCCTGTTCACCACGCTGGTCGCGTTCCCGAAAGTGATGCTCAAACGCAAACGTGGCAGAGCGCGTTGGGTGAGTCCTGACCGCGGTATTGGGAGGATCGAATCATGAACCAGCCACTGATCTTCACGGAGCGGCGTTTGCTGCCGCGCATCATCGATGTGTTGTTGACGGCCATCGCATGGGTTGGATTTATCTATTTGATCTATAAAGGGCTGATCACAGCCCTGGCGCATTCGCCGTATATGGGGGTGCGACCCTTTTTCACCACGCTGGATACGGTCACGTTTTATATCCTTGTCGCCCTGGTCAACGGCCTGGTGCTGATTGGCTGGGCGAAGTACAACCAGTTTCGTTTTCGGGTCGAACGCCGCAGTCGCAGACCCGGGCTTGAAGACCATGAGCTGGCAGAAAGTTTGCGTATTACCCGGGAGCTAGTTACGGAACTGAACAAGGCGAGGGTGCTGACGGTCCACCATCATGAGAATGGCGAAATCAGTCATATCGATGTGGACAGGGATATTGCCGATAACCGCCTCCCGCCGCCGACGCCTGCGATGCTGGAGTATTTGCCGCCAGAGCCGCAGCCGTCGATACAGAAAAAGCCTGAATGATATTTCTGCTTTCAGCCACTTCCTTCAGCCTCGCATAGGTCTATGATTAGACCCAGACAATAAAAAAATGCGAGGCAATGTCGTGGATAAGGAACTACTGGATGCAGGTTACCGGGCCTATACCGGCGAGAAGATTGACGTCTACTTCAACACGGCGATGTGTCAGCATTCGGGCAATTGCGTGCGGGGAAGCGCGAAGCTGTTTAACCTGAAACGTAAACCGTGGATTATTCCGGATGAAGTGGACGTTGCCACGGTCATCAAGGTCATCGATACCTGTCCGAGCGGTGCGCTGAAATATCGCCAAAAATGAGTGAGGGAAGCATGGAAATTCTTGCAGGCCATAACAAGTTTTATGTCAATGATGCTGAGGGCAACCAGGTTGCCGAGATTGTTTTCGTGCCGACGGGCGAGCATCTGAGCATCATTGAACATACCGATGTCGATCCCAGCCTGAAAGGTCAGGGCGTCGGCAAACAGCTGGTGGCGAAAGTGGTAGAGAAGATGCGCGCTGAAAACCGCAAAGTTATTCCGCTGTGCCCGTTTGCCAAACATGAATTTGATAAAACCCGCGAGTACGACGATATCCGCGCCTGATTATCTTATATGCACTGGAAGGTATAACAGCCATCCGGTGCATCACGCCCGATGCAGTAAATCCTGATAAATCCCCGTCAGTATCCCTTGTGGGCCAAACTCTTTTTTAATCCACTGAGTGACACGACCGGTTGCCGAATGCTGGGTTGCCAAAAGCATTCGTGAATCCTGACGTGGGTTGTGGATCTGCCGTGTCACCAGCAACGACTTTTCCATCGCCTCGCGCACCATATAGTCTGGCAGAAAACCGATTCCCTCCCCCAGGATCTGGCACTGGCACTTGGTATTAAAATCGGGAACCAGAATCGACTCTTGACCGTGTAACAGCCAACCAACCTTCTTGTTGATGGTGTGTGCGGTGTCTTCCACCATGATGTTCGGGTACAGGCGCAGTTGGCTCTCAGAGATGGGTTCAGGCATAAACGCCAGCGGATGATCCGGGGCAATCGCAAATGACCAACGGATCGCGCCGATCTCGGTGTAATCAATTCCGCCGCCGTCCAGTAACGTATCGGGCGCGCCAATGGCGATATTGGCCAGGTTGTTGATGATCGAATCCCAGACGCCGTTATACACCTCGGTGGTGACGGTTATCTGGCAGGTCGGAAACTGCTTTTTGAGCACCTGTAATAGCCGGGCAGTGTGCTGTGGGGTATACAACAGCTGGTTAATGCAGATGCGTACCCGGGCTTCAATGCCCTGAGCGATGGTATCAATGCTGCGCTTGATGGCGTGGAAGTCATTCAGCAGGTCAGTTGCTTTGCGAAAGAGATAGCGCCCGGACTCGGTCAGCTCAATGCTGCGAGTACTGCGGGTAAACAGCACCACGTCGAGACCCATTTCCATGCGCTTGATGGTGTAACTAATTGCCGATGTGGTTAAGCCAAGCTCCTCCGCCGCCTTGCTGAAACTGCTATAGCGGGCAGCCATCGTAAATGCCAGTAGGTTTTCCTCGGTAAATATTGAATTCATCTTTCTCCCCTCCGGCAACAATGCGCATCCGCAACACGATGATTGTTGAATGTATTTGTAATCCTTATACAGAGCAATCAGTTTTGAACAGAATTTAACACTAGTTTTACATTTGGTTTGAAGGCAATCACACTTCTGTATTTTAATTGCAGGCCGCTATCCGTGCAGCATACCGCCTGATTTCCCGGACTACTGATTAGTGGCTAAAAGGGCCACAGCCATAAGGGAAAGATTGCACTACAGCACGTTTTGTCCTCATTGTTAAAATTGATTCAATAATCGATGCGCTAACGATGAATGAAATTTAAGCGGATGTTATTCTCTGCACTCTGTTGCTATTCTCAGGTTATCGGATATTTAAAAAGTCTAAAAAACTGCAGGAGAGCGATTATGTCAGAGAAAGAACTCATTACTGAATTTCTGCTGGCGGCAGAACAGGGCAATGTCGATGGATTAAAATCCTGTCTGGCAAAAAATGTGGATATTAACGCCACCAACCGCCAGGGGCGAACTGCCATTATTATTGCCAGCCTGAATAAACATTATGACTGTGTTTCTTTATTGATTGCTGCGGGTGCCGATATTAATAAACAAGATCAAACTTGTTTTAACCCCTTCCTGATTAGCTGCCTGACGAATGATTTAACGCTGTTGCGTACGGTATTACCAGCTAACCCCGACCTCAATTGCCTGAGCCGTTTTGGCGGCGTCGGTATTACGCCAGCCAGCGAAAAAGGCCATGTCGAGATCGTGCGTGAGCTGCTGCTGCGTACCGATATCAATGTCAACCATACTAATTTTGTTGGCTGGACGCCGCTCCTGGAAGCCATCGTGCTGAATGACGGTGGTGCGAAGCAGCAGGAGATCGTTAAGCTGCTGCTCGACCATGGCGCAAACCCGCACATGACGGATAAATACGGTAAAACCCCGCTGGAACTGGCGCGAGAGAAAGGGTACCACGAAATTGCCGAGCTGCTGATTGCGGCCGGAGCCTGACACAGGAGCGCCATTATCGCTACGCCATTACGGCGATGCGTACGGGCGCTAACCGCAGACGGCGCGTTTCTCACTTTCCGGGGAACGGGACGGGTTGAACAGGTTTTTTCCCACGCGGTAAACCTGTTGATACCCGAACAGCAGCGGATGTTGACGTTACTGAGTGAAGATTGTGATAACGCACCTAACAGCTGTCGGGTGGCGCTGACGCATTGTGAAGACCTGTTTCACCCCGGTGAGCGGGTCAGTTTTAGCGGGTCGGGAATAGTTGTTGGCAATGATAAATGGATAGAAACCGCAGGTTGCCTGCTGTGGCGAATACCACGGTGGACATCTGATGCAGCAAGCCTTGCCGCAGTCGGCTGGCAGCATTGGGAAGAGGTTATCCGCCAACAGCTAAAAAGCGACGACACATTATTTCTGTACCGGGGTGACAATCCGTTTTATCAGGAAATCACCCGTCAATTACTCAACCGCCGACAAACATTACTGACGGCGTTGCGTACAGGAGAAAATATTACTACGGCGGTCAGCCATTTAATTGGTTTGGGGATAGGGCTGACGCCCTCATCGGATGATTATTTAGTAGGTTTAAGCACCATTTTATTTATTCCCGGACATCCGCTGAGGAAATATCGAGACGATTTTTTAGCAGCATTACAACGTGCCGGAAATAATACAACGCTACTCAGCAAAATAACGCTAGAGGAAGCATTTAATCAGCGTTATCGGGAAAGCATCGGACGGCTGCTGAACCAATTTATTACTGAGCAACAACCCGTTTCTACGCAATATATTACTGACATTAAAAATATCGGCTCAAGTTCTGGCTGCGACATGCTGTATGGCATGGCGGATGCCTGCGCCCTGAGCCACAGGTCCGGAGGGAATTATGTCGATCAGGATAGTTGTTAAAAAGAACACGTATTTTGATTCTGTCTCACTGATGTCTATCTCTACGCGCGCAAATAAGCTCGATGGCGTTGAGCAGGCATTCGTGGCTATGGCGACAGAAATGAATAAGGGCGTGCTGAAGAATCTCGGCCTGCTGACGCCTGAGCTGGAAGAGGCGAAAAGTGGCGATCTGATGATTGTCATTAAAGGTGCCAGTGAGGCGGCGAACGACCAGACGCTGGTGGCGATTGACGATCTGTTTACGCATAAAGAGCAGGGTGGCCAGCATGAAGCGCACTATGCCACGCTTGCCAGCGCGAAGAAGCATGTTCCCGACAGCAATCTGGCGGTGATCTCGGTCAATGGCCTGTTTGCCGCGCGTGAAGCGCGTCAGGCGCTGCAAAATAACCTCAATGTGATGCTGTTCTCTGACAACGTCTCTCTTGAGGACGAGCTGGCGCTTAAGCAGCTGGCGCATGAAAAAGGGCTGTTAATGATGGGGCCCGATTGCGGAACCGCCATCATTAACGGTGCGGCGCTGTGTTTTGGCAACGCGGTGCGTCGCGGCAACATCGGAATTATTGGTGCCTCCGGTACCGGCAGCCAGGAGCTGAGCGTACGCATTCACGAATTTGGCGGCGGGATTTCCCAGCTAATTGGCACAGGTGGACGCGATCTGAGTGAAAAGATTGGCGGCCTGATGATGCTTGACGCGATTGGCATGCTGGAGGCCGATCCGCAAACTGAGATCATCGCACTTATCTCCAAACCGCCTGCGCCAGCGGTGGCGCACAAGGTGCTGGAACGTGCACGCGCCTGTCATAAGCCCGTGGTGGTGTGTTTCCTCGGACGTGAAGCCGCGCCTGCGGATGAAAAAGGCCTGCAGTTTGCCCGCGGTACTAAAGAGGCGGCGCTGAAAGCGGTACTGCTGACCGGCGTGAAAAAAGAGAGTCTGGATCTGCATCCGCTTAACTGGCCGCTGATTGAAGAGGTTCGCGCCCGTCTGACCCCGCAACAAAAGTACATCCGTGGCTTGTTCTGTGGCGGCACGTTGTGCGATGAGGCGATGTTTGCTGCCATGGAAAAACATGCCGAAGTTTACAGCAACATTCATCCGGATCCGGCGTTCCGCCTGAAAGATCTCAACCGCAGCGTGGCGCATACCTTCCTGGATTTCGGTGATGACGATTTTACCAACGGCAAACCGCACCCGATGATCGATCCCACCAACCGCATTAGTCGTCTGTTACAGGAAGCGCGCGATCCTGAAGTTGGCGTGATCGTGATGGACTTCGTCCTTGGATTTGGATCACATGAAGATCCGGTTGGCGTGATGCTCGATGCGATCGTTGAAGCCAAAGCGATCGCCGCCGCAGACGGTCGTCCGCTTGAGATCCTCGGCTATGTGCTGGGAACCGATCTTGATACGCCGTCGCTGGAAAAACAGTGTCAGATGCTGACCGACGCCGGGGTTATCTGGGCGAGCAGTAGCACCAACACCGGATTGCTGGCGCGTGAATTTATCTGTAAAGGGGAGGAAGCCTGATGAGCCAGACACTGTTTAACCAGCCGCTGAACGTGATTAACGTTGGCATCGCAATGTTCAGCGATGACCTGAAAAAGCAGAACATACCGGTGACCCAGCTCGACTGGACGCCGCCGGGGCAGGGCAACATGCAGGTCGTGGCCGCGCTGGACGAGATTGCCGATTCGCCGCTGGCAGACAAAATCGCGGCCGCTAACCAGCAGGCGCTGGAACGTATTATCCAGTCGCATCCGGTGCTGATTGGCTATGACCAGGCGATCAACGTCGTGCCGGGCATGACCCGTAACACCATCCTGCACGCCGGGCCGCCAATCCGCTGGGAAAAAATGTGCGGCGCAATGAAGGGGGCGGTAACCGGGGCGCTGGTCTTTGAAGGGCTGGCGAAAGATCTGGATGAAGCCGCGGAACTGGCCGCCTCGGGTGAAATCATCTTCTCTCCGTGCCACGAGCATGACTGTGTCGGCTCGATGGCGGGCGTGACATCGGCATCGATGTTTATGCACATCGTCGAGAACAAAACCTATGGCAACCGCGCATATACCAATATGAGCGAGCAGATGGCGAAGATCCTGCGCATGGGCGCGAACGATCAGAGCGTTATCGATCGTTTGCACTGGATGCGCGATGTGCTGGGACCGATGCTGCGCGATGCTATGAAGCTGGCGGGCGAAATCGATCTGCGCCTGATGCTGGCGCAGGCGCTGCACATGGGTGATGAGTGCCATAACCGCAACAACGCCGGGACGGCGCTGCTGATTCAGGCGCTGACGCCGTGGATTATTCAGACCGGTTATCCGGTTGAGCAGCAACGTGAGGTGTTCGAGTTCGTCCTTAGTAGTGATTACTTCTCCGGACCGACCTGGATGGCGATGTGTAAAGCCGCAATGGACGCTGCGCACGGTATTGAATACAGCACCGTGGTGACGACGATGGCGCGCAACGGCGTTGAGTTCGGTCTGCGCATTAGCGGTTTACCGGGCCAGTGGTTTACCGGTCCGGCGCAGCAGGTGATTGGGCCGATGTTTGCGGGCTATAAGCCGGAAGATTCCGGACGTGATATCGGCGATAGCGCAATCACCGAAACCTACGGCATTGGCGGTTTCGCTATGGCGACGGCTCCGGCCATCGTAGCGCTGGTGGGCGGTACGGTCGAAGAGGCCGTTGATTTCTCTCGCCAGATGCGTGAAATCACTCTCGGCGAAAACCCCAACGTCACCATTCCGCTGCTTGGTTTTATGGGCGTACCGACCGCTATCGATATTACGCGCGTAGGCAGCACTGGCATTCTGCCGGTGATCAACACCGCTATTGCGCACAAAGACGCGGGGATCGGCATGATCGGCGCCGGAATAGTTCACCCGCCGTTCGCCTGTTTTGAAAAGGCGATCCTCAACTGGCGCGACCGCTACTGCCAATAACAATAACCGGGGCTAACGCGGTTAGCCCCACAGTAGCGAAGCGAAAAACGTTGCTTACCTGCAGGGCTGGGCGATCTCCGCGATCGCAAACGATGCTTAACCTGTTAAGGATATTCCATGAACAGCATAAAACTAGAATGGAAACGTGGTGACTGGGCGGCTTACTTTGGGCTGATGACCAACAACCTGACTAACCTGCTGACAATGATGGGACTACTCATTTTTGTCGTCGGGATCCCTACCGAAATTGTCTATGGTCGCATTGCGCCTGCCTTTGGTCTGGCGGTGCTGGTGGCCAGCGTCTGCTACGCCTGGTTTGGCCTGCAGATGGCAAAGCACACCGGGCGTAACGACGTAACGGCGCTGCCGTCCGGACCAAGTGCACCGTCAATCTTCACCGTGACCTTCCTGGTGCTGATGCCGGTTTATCAGCAAACCAAAGATGCCAACTTCGCTATCCAGATAGCCCTGGTGTGGTGCTTTGTCGAAGCGTTGATCCTGGTCGGTGGCTCCTTCCTGGGCGAGACCATCCGCAAGATGATCCCACGTACGGTACTGCTTTCTTGTCTGTCCGGCCTGGGGCTGTTGCTGCTGGCGATGAACCCGATGCTGCAGGCATTCGAAGCGCCGACCGTCTCTTTCATCGTCCTGTTGCTGATCTTCATTAACTGGTTCGGTAAGAAGCCGATTTTTGCTCGTATTCCTACCGGTTTGCTGCTGCTGATTGCCGGTACGGCCCTGGCATGGATCTCCGGTTTACAAAGCCCGGAAGCCATTAAAGCGTCGATGTCTTCCTTTGGCTTCAACCCGCCGGAAATTCATGTCGACAGCTTCCTGCAAGGTTTACCGCACGCACTACCGTATCTGGCTTCTGCAGTTCCTTTGGGCCTGGCGAACTATATTTTTGACCTTGAGAACATTGAAAGTGCGCACGCGGCGGGCGATGAGTACAACACCCGTAAGGTCATGATGGCGAACGGCTTTGCTTCCATGCTCGGCTGCATGCTGGGTAACCCGTTCCCGGTGACCGTATATGTTGGGCATGCGGGCTGGAAAGCGATGGGCGCCAGCATCGGCTATACCCTCGCTTCAGGCATCACCATGTTCCTGGTGCCGCTGTTTGGGCTGGGGGCGTTTATGCTCGCCATTATTCCGATGACCGCGATAGTGCCGATTCTGGTGTTTATCGGCGTGGTGACCGCCAACCAGGTGGTGCGAGAAACGCCTAAAGTCGAGGTTCCCGTCATCTTCATCTGTCTTTTCCCGTGGATTGCCAACTGGGCATTGACCATCGTCAACAGCGTGATGGGCGCTGCCGGAACATCCGCGGGGAAACTGGGTAGCGACTTGCTGCACAGCAAAGGTGTCTATTACGACGGACTGGTGCATCTGGGAAGCGGCGCACCGCTGGCCAGCATGCTGTGGGGCTGCGTCGCTATCTTCGCCATTATGAACAAGCCGCTGCGCGGCGCGATTGCCGCAGCCTTTGGCGCGCTGTTATCGCTGTTTGGCGTGATTCACTCCCCTGCGGTTGGCTTTGCGGAAGGCAGCTCGATGATGTTTGTTGTGGCCTACCTGATGATGAGCGGCATGTTTGTCCTCAAGCATGTTCTTGATAGCCGTGAAGCGGTGACTGCGCCTGAGCAGGAACCGACGAAAACGACCTGAATTGCCTGCAAGCGGAAGATAACACTATGAAAGAACTTGTGGTCGTTGCCATTGGCGGCAACAGCATTATCAAAGATAACGCCAGCCAGTCGATTGAACACCAGGCTGAAGCGGTGAAAGCGGTAGCTGATACGGTGCTGGAGATGCTGGCATCGGACTACAACATTGTGCTGACGCACGGTAACGGGCCACAGGTAGGGCTGGATCTGCGGCGTGCGGAAATCGCGCACGAGCGTGAAGGGCTGCCGCTTACCCCGCTGGCAAACTGCGTTGCCGATACGCAGGGCGGTATCGGTTATCTGATCCAACAGGCGCTGAATAACCGCCTGGCGCGGCGCGGTGAGCAGAAGGCAGTTACGGTAGTAACGCAAGTGGAGGTCGACAAAAACGATCCGGGCTTCGCTAATCCGACCAAGCCCATTGGGGCGTTTTTTAGCGAAGCGCTGCGTGATGAACTGCAGCGGGTCAATCCGGGATGGCGCTTTGTTGAGGATTCGGGGCGCGGCTACCGTCGGGTAGTCGCCTCTCCACAACCGAAGCGCATTGTCGAGGCGGAGGCGATCAAAACGCTGACCCAGCAAGGCTTTGTGGTGATTGGCGCGGGCGGCGGCGGGATCCCGGTGGTGCGTAGCGATCAAGGGGATTACCAGAGCGTGGACGCGGTGATTGATAAAGATCTCTCCACGGCGCTGTTGGCACAGGAGATCCGCGCCGACATTCTGGTGATCACCACCGGCGTCGAGCAGGTTTGTATCCATTTTGGCAAACCCAACCAGCAGGCGCTGGATACGGTGGATGTCGCAACGATGACCCGTTACATGCAGGAGGGACATTTCCCGCCTGGCAGCATGTTACCCAAGATCGTTGCCAGCCTGACGTTTCTGGAGCGTGGCGGTAAACGAGTGATCATCACCACGCCGGAATGCCTGCCCGCCGCACTGCGCGGCGAAACGGGCACCCATATTGTCCATTCCTGAGAGGAGACGTGAATGAAGGAAAGTAACAGCCGCCGTGAATTTTTAAGCCAGAGCGGAAAAATGGTGACCGCTGCCGCGCTGTTTGGCGCGGTCGCTCCGGTCGCGTATGCTGCTAATCCTGTCGGGAACACCTGCGGGTCGAAGAGCACAATGACGATTAACGATAAACACTATTACCTGGATAACGTCCTGCTGGAAGCGGGCTTTGATTACGAAAACTCAGTGGTGGTGCATACCCGTACCGCGCTGCAAACCGTTGAAATCCAGGACGGAAAAATCGTTGCGCTGCGCGAGAATAAGCAGCATCCGGATGCGACGCTGCCGCACTACGATGCGGGTGGAAAGCTGATGCTGCCCGCCATGCGCGACATGCACATCCATCTGGATAAAACCTTTTACGGCGGTCCCTGGCGTTCGCTGAACCGCCCGGCTGGCACCACTATTCAGGATATGATCCGCCTGGAACAAAAGCTGCTGCCTGAACTCCAGCCTTATACGCAGGAGCGCGCAGAAAAGCTGATCGATCTGCTGCAATCAAAAGGCACCTCGATCGCCCGCAGCCACTGCAACATAGAACCGGTTTCCGGGCTGAAAAACCTCGAAAACCTGCAGGCGGTACTGGCGCGTCGTCAGCCGGGTTTTGCCTGTGAAATCGTGGCATTTCCGCAGCATGGCCTGCTGTTATCAAAATCTGAACCGCTGATGCGCGAAGCGATGCAGGCGGGAGCGCATTACGTCGGCGGTCTGGACCCAACCAGCGTCGATGGGGCGATGGAAAAATCCCTCGACACCATGTTCCAGATTGCGCTGGATTACGATAAAGGCGTAGATATCCATCTGCATGAAACCAGTCCGGCAGGCGTGGCGGCGGTGAATTACATGGTGGAAACGGTGGAGAAAACGCCGCAGTTAAAGGGCAAACTGACCATCAGCCACGCGTTTGCACTGGCAACGTTGAACGAACAGCAGGTAGACACGTTGGCGGGCCGCATGGCGACGCAGCAGATTACCATTGCCTCGACGGTGCCGATCGGTACCTTGCACATGCCGCTCAAGCAGCTGCGCGATAAAGGCGTGGAAGTGATTACCGGAACTGACAGCGTAATTGATCACTGGTCGCCGTACGGGCTGGGCGACATGCTGGAAAAGGCAAATCTGTACGCGCAGCTCTATATTCGCCCCAACGAACTCAACCTGTCGCGGGCGTTGTTCCTCGCCACCGGCGATGTGTTGCCGCTTAACGAAAAAGGTGAGCGCGTTTGGCCGAAAGCGCAGGATGAAGCCAGCTTTGTGCTGGTGGATGCCTCCTGTTCGGCGGAAGCGGTCGCGCGAATTTCTCCACGCACCGCGACCTTCCATAAAGGGCAACTGGTGTGGGGCAATGTTGAAAGCTAGCCTGGTTTTACGCGCAGCGGCAATCGCTGCTGCGCTCTCTTAGTGTTAACCGACGATCCCCATATAGCCGTGAATCCCCATATATAAACCGACCATCGCAATGAGCACACTGGAAAAATAGGGGGCTTTGCGTGCCATCGTGTTAAATCCGCTCCAGCGTTTGGCCGCCTGCTGCACGCTGATTGCCGCTCCCACGCCCACCGTTACCAGCGTCAGTGCCAGCCCGAGGCTAAAGCACAGCACCATGGTGGCACCCAGCGTGAAGGCTTTGAGCTGGATGCAAATCAGCAGCACCGTAATGGCGGCTGGACACGGGATAAGCCCGCCGGTCAGACCGAACAATAATATTTGGCCGTTGGTGACCTCTTTGCCCGCAAAGCGGCGCTGAATATCGGTGACATGCGCCCGTTCGTGGGCATCCTGATACTCTTTCGAGCCTTCGGTGAGTCCTGCCAGTGCGGCATGGTCGTGATTATGCTCGTGTTCGTGATGGTGATGGTGATGGTGATGGTGATGATCGTCATCGTGGTCATGATGATGGTCGTCATGATCATGGTGGTGGTGATGCCCGTGATCGTGGTCGTGATGCGTCTGGGCCAGCCAGTTCTGCTCTCCCTGCCAGGTTCGCCAGAACATCCAGAATGCGGTCCCGAGAATAATTATCGCCGAGACAAATTGCAGCCAGGGCTCAACGGCCTGGGCGGTAAACGCTTTGCTGATATACATGCCACCGAGCGCAATCAACCAAACTACGGCGGTATGCGACAGCGTTGCTGCCAGCCCCAGCATCACCGCCTGTTTGATGGTCCCCTTAATGGCAATAATAAAGGCCGCCATCATCGTCTTGGAATGCCCCGGCTCCAGGCCGTGTAACACACCCAGTAGAATCGCGCTGGGAATGAAAAACCAGGCGTTGCCTTGCTGAAGAAGCGTAGAAAACTCACCCATGAGAATGATTCTTAGTTGTTTAGTTTCGTCTGATTCTACTCCCCCCCAGTATCAAATACTACCCCCCAGTAGAATGTCGATGGTATTGTCCCTACAGCCAGACGTTAAAAAGGTAAAGTTATGTCACATACGATCCGCGACAAACAAAAGCTGAAAGCCCGAACCAGCAAGATTCAGGGGCAGGTAGCGGCGTTGAAAACCATGCTGGATGAACCGCATGAATGCGCGGCGGTATTGCAGCAAATAGCGGCGATCCGCGGGGCAGTAAACGGATTAATGCGTGAAGTGATTAAAGGTCATCTGACCGAGCACATTGTGCATCAGGGCGATGAAATTAAGCGCGAAGAGGATTTGGATGTGGTCCTGAAAGTGCTGGATTCGTACATCAAATAAGTCAGTTTAACGGCTCATCCGCTTACTGGAATGAGCCGTTAAACAACACGTTCTAGCCAAAAAACATCACAGATACGCACAGCAGACCGACAATCAGGGTGATCAGATTACCCACTGAACGGTACGGCTTCAGCGCCGGGATCAGATAGGTAGACAATGTCGGCATGATAAACAGAATCATGGCAATCAGCGGGCCGCTTATCGCGTAAATCATTGAAATGGCATTAGGATTAATGCAGCAGATGATAAACGTGATAGCCGAGACCAGCATGATGGACAGAGCGCGGTTAAAGGCCCGGCTTTTCTTCACACCCACCTGATGCAACGACGTTTTTACTACCTCCGTTGCCCCTTCAATCACGCCAAAGTAGGTGCCGAGGAACGATTTTGACATCGCTACGACGGCAACGATGATCCCGGAAATCGACAGCCATGCCGGCGCGTTTGGCATCATCGACAGCGCGGAAAGAATCGTCACGCCTTCATTTTTCGCGTCTTCGATATAGTTTGTCGGAATCGAAAGCAAACAGCTGAAGACGAAAAACAGTACGCTCAGGCAGATGATGACGTAGGCTACCTTCATGATTTTTTTGCATTTACCCATGGCCTGCTCGCCGTATTTCTCTCGTCTGTCGATGGCGAACGTAGAGATAATTGGCGTATGGCTAAAAGCGAAAACCATCACGGGAATAGATATCCAAACCTGATGAAGCGTGTGCTGATCGAAAGACATCTGGCCGGTGAGTAGCGTTGGCTGCCAGCTTCCGGTCAGGTAGAGCGAAAGGAACAAAAAGTACGCGATGAGCGGGAACACCAAAAAGCCCATGACCCGAATAGTGGCTTGTCGGCCCATCAGAAAAATCAGGTTCAGCACCAGCACCACGCCAAAGCTGACCAGCATGCGGATCCGCAGATCGATAGTGATATGTTTTGCCAGCTGTTCAGTGAGTGAATTGGTTATCGCTACGGCGTAAATCAGCACCACCACAAAGAAGGCAATAAAATAGAGGGTGGTGATCAGGCTGCCAATCTTCTTGCCGTAGTAGTGAGTAACTGCGCCAGTGATCCCTTCACCAGCCGACGTTTTTGAGGACAGGATAAACTGGCACAGCGCCTTGTGCGGCCAGTAGGTTAAAGGCCAGGCGACGAGAGCGGTGATAAACAATACCACCGCGCCTGCAGAACCCAGCTGTATGGGGAGGAAGAGGGTTCCTGCGCCGACGGCAGTCCCATATAGTGCGAAGCTCCAGAGAGTCTCTTCTTTTGACCAAAATTTCGACATTATTTGAACGTATCAACTATAAAATAAACAAAAAGAAGCGCAATTTACCACAAATGGCAGGGGCTGGGGGAGATGTGAACAAGCGGGCGAGTGAATGGGACAATAGCCGGAACCGAGAAGATTCCGACTATTATTTTAATTATCAGGCAGTAACGCGCTGCTGGCGGCGCTTCATAACGCGCTCGCGTAACGTGTCATAAGCCCAGTTATAGAACATGGTGTACGGCAGGAAGAACAGGAAGAAACCTATTTCCAGCGTGAATGCCTGAAACAGGCTGACGTTTAGCACATACGCCACGATGCTCACCCCGATCACAATAAAACCGCTCTCAAAACCTAAGGCGTGAAATGCTCGCACTTTCGCCGTACGTTTTACCAGGTGTGACGGCCACAAACGGTCAAACAGGGCGTTATAAATGATATTCCAGATCATCGCTGTAGTGGCGAGAAGAATGGTCAGTCCGCCCATTTCCAGCACCGAGCGCTGCATCAACCATGCGGTGGTCGGTGCGAGGATCGCGGTGGCAATGCCTTCAAAGCAGACGGCATGAAAAATACGCTCAACTAACGAGCGGCGTTGGACAGTATCGTGTTGCATAACCTAAAACCTTCTTTGATGCCCGGATAACGGAATGGTGGCAATTTTATCGTTTTATGTGATATCTAAAAGATAGTATCCATCGATAAAGTAGATAGCTCATGCGTTATTCTCCTGAAGCATTAACGGCATTTGCGGAGACCGTTTCCTGCGGTTCATTTTCTGCGGCGGCCCGGCGGCTGCGTAAAAGCCAGTCCACTATCAGTACGGCCATTGCGCATCTGGAAGCCGATCTTGGTTTTGCACTGTTTGACCGCTCATCCCGCCAGCCAACGCTGACCGAAGAAGGTAAGCGGGTGTTGGGCTATGTGCAGGCTATTCTGACGGCCAGCGAACGTCTCGATGAGGCGGCGATCTCGCTGTCGGGTGAAACTGAGGCGCGTCTGACCTTTGTGCTGTCTGACACGCTGCATCCGGATGTGCTGGAAGAGTTGATGGTGCAGTTTGATCGCAAGTTTCCCCATACCGAGTTTGAATGCCTGATTGGCGAAGATGAAGACGTGATCGATCTGCTGCAAAAAGGACGCGCACAGGTGGGGTTGATCGAAGCGCGGGAAGATTACCCGACCGACATGGGTGTTACGCGTCTGCCGATGCAAACCTGGATGGGATTATACGTTGCAGCGTCGCATCCGCTCGCGGCTCAAGAAAAACTGCAGTGGGAGCAACTACACACCTGGCGCGAGCTGCGTCTGAATACCTATCTGGAAAGCGGCACCAACGTGGCGCGCGGTCCCGTCTGGTCTGCTCCTAACTATCTGTTATTGCTGAGTATGGCTGTTCAGGGATTTGGCTGGTGCGCGCTCCCTTGTGCGTTGGTGGAGGAGTTTGCGGCAGAAAAACCACTGGTTCAATTACAACTGCCCGGCTGGCCAAAGGCTATCTCGATCGATCTGTTGTGGAATAAGAAATCACCGCCTGGTGTGGCAGGAAGCTGGTTGCGTGACCATTTGCAGCAGAGTGGCGTTCAGATGACCAATAAGTGATACGAATTTCCTTTGTGATAAAAATCACCGTTTTTAAACAACCTTGATAACTATTTTTAACAATCATCTACTATTGCGGTGTTATTTTGCGCTGAGGTAGTGATGAAAGAGGTTGTGATCGTCGGGGCATTAAGGACACCGATTGGCTGCTTCCAGGGGACGCTGGCGCGCCACTCTGCCGTTGAGTTAGGCAGCATGGTGGTCAAGGCGTTACTGGAACGCACGGGCGTGGACGTTCACGCTGTGGATGAAGTGATCCTCGGACAGGTGCTTACCGCAGGTGCCGGGCAGAACCCTGCACGTCAGTCTGCCATCAATGGTGGGCTACCCAATACCGTTTCCGCCATCACCATTAACGATGTCTGTGGCTCGGGTCTGAAAGCGCTGCATCTGGCGACCCAGGCTATCCAGTGTGGCGAAGCCGACATTGTGATTGCGGGCGGGCAAGAGAATATGAGCCGTGCACCGCATGTCCTTACCGATAGCCGCACTGGCGCACAGCTGGGGAACAGCCAACTGGTCGACAGCCTGGTACATGACGGTCTGTGGGATGCCTTCAACGATTATCACATGGGCGTTACCGCGGAAAACCTGGCGCGAGAATACGGAATCAGCCGCGAATTGCAGGATGCCTACGCGCTGCACTCGCAGCACAAAGCGCGGATGGCAATTGATGCCGGACGCTTTAAAGATGAAATCGTGCCGGTGGTAACGCTGCGTAACGGGCAATCGTTCGTGGTGGACACCGACGAACAACCGCGTACCGATGCCAGCGCCGAGGGGCTGGCGCGTCTGGATCCTACCTTTGACAGGCTCGGTTCGGTAACGGCGGGTAACGCGTCATCCATCAACGATGGCGCCGCTGCGGTGATGATGATGAGTGAGGCCAAGGCGCAGGAACTGAACTTACCTGTGTTGGCCCGTATTCGCGCCTTTGCCAGCGTCGGGGTCGATCCCGCGCTCATGGGGATTGCGCCAGTGTATGCAACGCGCCGCTGCCTTGAGCGTGTGGGCTGGCAACTGGCTGATGTTGATCTTATCGAAGCTAATGAAGCCTTCGCCGCGCAGGCATTATCCGTTGGGAAAATGCTGGAGTGGGATGAACGGCGGGTGAATGTGAACGGCGGGGCCATTGCGCTCGGCCATCCGATTGGCGCTTCTGGCTGTCGTATTCTGGTTTCGCTGGTACATGAAATGGTGAAACGTCGGGCGCACAAGGGGCTGGCAACGCTGTGTATTGGTGGCGGTCAGGGGGTGGCGCTCGCTATCGAACGAGACTAATTTCCCTTCGATTTCTCTGCTTAAACGCCTTTTCTGATGATTTTCTCCTGCATCTATAAAAAAGCCCTCCAACAGGAGGGCAAGGCCAGTTACAGAAACATACACTCTAAACCCTGCCAACATATCAAAACGTTGTTTCATTTCATGTGATTGATAGCGCACTTTGTTAGAAAAGGTGTGTGAATGACGTATGAGCCTGGCTGTATTTTCAATATCTTACCCCTGCCACTAATGATTAACTCTTTTGTGCTTTTATCTATCTAATTGTTTTAAATGATTTTATTGAAACAAATTTTGCGATTTATATGCGCTAGCGTGATCGCACTTACACTTTTGATAATAAGATGCGAAAAAAGTGAAACATCGTTTTAGTTATAATTGAAAACACATTCAGGGAGGGATATCATGAGCGCATAAGATAAAACGGAACAGCGTTTTGCTATTCGTTTAAGCATTCACGGTCAATTTATCACTGGAGGTAAATGTGGACGTAAGACAAAGTATCCATAGTGCGCATGCGAAAACCCTGGACACTCAGGGGCTGCGTAATGAGTTTTTGGTCGAAGAAGTGTTTGTCGCAGATGAATACACCATGGTCTACAGCCACATCGACCGCATCATTGTTGGCGGCATTATGCCAGTGGCCAAAACCGTCTCTGTGGGTGGCGAAGTCGGCAAACAGCTGGGCGTAACCTATTTTCTCGAACGTCGTGAGCTGGGTGTGATCAATATCGGCGGCCCGGGCACGATTACCGTTGACGGCCAGTGCTATGAAATTGGTCATCGCGACGCGCTGTACGTCGGAAAAGGGGCAAAAGAAGTGGTCTTCGCCAGTATTGATGCGGCGAAACCGGCGAAATTTTACTACAACTGCGCGCCGGCACACTCGACTTACCCAACTAAGAAAGTCACGCCTGCAGACGTTGCGCCAGTGACATTGGGCGATAACCTCACCAGCAATCGTCGCACCATCAACAAATACTTTGTGCCGGATGTTCTGGAAACCTGCCAGTTGAGCATGGGTCTGACTGAACTGGCACCGGGTAACCTGTGGAACACCATGCCGTGTCATACCCATGAACGTCGTATGGAAGTCTATTTCTACTTCAATATGGAAGAAGATACCTGCGTCTTCCACATGATGGGTCAGCCTCAGGAAACGCGTCATATTGTGATGCACAACGAGCAGGCGGTGATTTCTCCAAGCTGGTCTATTCACTCCGGTGTCGGCACAAAAGCTTATACGTTCATTTGGGGCATGGTCGGCGAAAACCAGGTCTTTGATGATATGGACCATGTTGCAGTAAAAGATCTGCGCTAGTTGCGGGCGACAGCCGTGCCTGCTGCGGTGGGCATTATAAAAAATTAAGGATTTACAATGATTTTGAATGCATTCTCTCTTGAAGGTAAAGTCGCCGTTGTGACCGGTTGTGACACAGGTTTGGGTCAGGGTATGGCGCTTGGTCTGGCTGAAGCAGGTTGCGATATCGTCGGTATCAACATTGTTGAACCGACAGAAACCATCGAACGCGTGACCGCACTGGGCCGCCGTTTTTTAAGCCTGACCGCCGATCTGCGTCAAATCGATGGTATTCCGGCGCTGCTGGAGCGCGCAGTGGCAGAATTCGGCCATATCGATATTCTGGTCAACAACGCGGGTCTTATCCGTCGTGACGATGCGATCGACTTCAGCGAAAAAGACTGGGATGACGTGATGAACCTGAACATTAAGAGCGTGTTCTTTATGTCTCAGGCCGCGGCGAAGCACTTTATCGCTCAGGGTAACGGCGGCAAAATTATCAACATCGCCTCTATGCTTTCCTTCCAGGGCGGGATCCGCGTGCCGTCTTACACCGCGTCTAAAAGCGGCGTAATGGGCGTTACCCGTCTGATGGCGAACGAGTGGGCAAAACATAACATCAACGTCAACGCGATTGCACCGGGTTACATGGCGACGAATAACACTCAACAGCTGCGTGCTGATGAGCAACGTAGCGCAGAAATCCTCGATCGTATTCCGGCGGGTCGTTGGGGTCTGCCGAGCGATCTTATGGGGCCTGTCGTGTTCCTGGCGTCCAGCGCATCTGACTATATCAACGGCTATACCGTTGCAGTAGATGGCGGCTGGCTGGCACGTTAATTCGCTTTCCAGAACCGTTAAACCCTGCCCTCTGGCAGGGTTTTTTTATATTCGGATCATTAAAATCCATATTGTGGTTATAAATTATTCCATATTAAATTTCATACGTATAAATTTATTGTTTTTAATATTCTTTAATATCAATTAGTTAAATTTAATTGAGTGATTGTCGGTAAATTTTAAAATTGGAATATCCATCACATAACCATGTGGTGTAGCTATTTAATCCATGTTTTTGCCGTTTCCCGCCTGACGCTTCCTGCAAGGGATCCCTTACTTTCAATGGCATGGTTACTCTGTATCTGGCAGGAAAAAATGGTCTCAATAAATAATGATGCTGCTTTAGCGCCGCGCCCAGTGCGCGATACGCGACGTATGAATATGTTTGTTTCTATCTCTGCGGCTGTCGCAGGGTTGTTATTCGGCCTGGATATTGGCGTGATTGCTGGCGCGTTGCCTTTTATCACCGATCACTTTGTGTTGACCAGCCGCCTGCAGGAGTGGGTGGTAAGCAGCATGATGCTGGGTGCGGCAATTGGTGCGCTTTTTAACGGTTGGTTGTCATTCCGCCTGGGGCGCAAATACAGCCTGATGGCGGGCGCGATCCTTTTCGTCGTCGGATCTCTGGGCTCGGCGTTTGCCTCCAGCGTAGAAATGCTCATTTTTGCCCGCGTGGTGCTGGGCGTAGCGGTGGGGATCGCGTCTTACACCGCACCGCTCTATCTCTCCGAAATGGCCAGCGAAAACGTGCGTGGCAAGATGATCAGTATGTATCAGCTGATGGTGACGCTGGGTATCGTTCTGGCCTTTTTGTCCGATACCGCGTTCAGCTACAGCGGTAACTGGCGCGCTATGCTTGGCGTGCTGGCGCTTCCGGCTGTATTGCTGATTATTCTGGTTGTTTTCTTGCCCAACAGCCCGCGCTGGCTGGCGGAGAAAGGTCGCCACATCGAAGCTGAAGAAGTACTGCGCATGTTGCGCGATACGTCAGAAAAAGCCCGCGATGAGCTGAACGAAATCCGTGAAAGCCTGAAGCTGAAGCAGGGTGGTTGGGCGCTGTTTAAAATTAACCGTAACGTGCGTCGCGCGGTTTTCCTCGGAATGTTACTGCAGGCGATGCAGCAGTTCACCGGGATGAACATCATCATGTATTACGCGCCGCGCATTTTTAAAATGGCGGGTTTTACCACCACAGAGCAGCAGATGATTGCCACGCTGGTAGTTGGCTTAACGTTTATGTTCGCCACCTTTATTGCCGTCTTCACGGTCGACAAAGCAGGACGTAAACCGGCGCTGAAAATTGGTTTCAGCGTAATGGCCATCGGGACACTGGTGCTTGGTTATTGTCTGATGCAGTTTGATAACGGCACGGCTTCCAGTGGGCTATCCTGGCTGTCAGTTGGCATGACGATGATGTGTATTGCAGGCTATGCGATGAGCGCCGCGCCGGTAGTGTGGATCCTGTGTTCGGAAATTCAGCCGCTGAAATGCCGTGATTTTGGTATTACCTGCTCCACCACCACCAACTGGGTGTCGAATATGATCATTGGCGCAACGTTCCTGACGCTGCTCGACAGCATTGGCGCCGCCGGTACGTTCTGGCTCTATACTGCGCTGAACGTCGTATTTATTGGTATTACGTTCTGGCTGATTCCAGAAACCAAAAACGTCACGCTGGAGCATATCGAACGTAAGCTGATGGCTGGCGAGAAGTTAAGAGATATTGGGGTGTAAGTCAGATAAGCATGCCGGATGGCGGTTCAGCCTTATCCGGCCTGCGAGTGGAGTCTCTTATAGGCCGGGAAAGCGTCAACGCGACCCGGTTTTTTTAATTAGCGCCTTACCCGTGCAGAAAATCTTCGCGAATTGGGGTAAAGGTATCCAGCAGCGTTCCCGGTTTTAAGCAGACGCAGCCATGCATAATGTTGGGCTGTTTATACAGGGTATCGCCCGCCCTAACGATATGTTTCTCTTCGCCAATGGTAAATTCAAACTCACCGGACAACACGTAAGTCAACTGCTCGTGCGGATGATTGTGCATCGGGCCGATTGCGCCTTGCTCGAAGTTCACCTCAACCGCCATCATGTTACCGCCGTGAGCAAGAATGCGCCGGGTAACGCTATTGCCCAGATCGTCAAGCGTGGTCTCTTTATGAAAAATAAACATCCGGCCTTCCTGTAATTAATTAAAACAACGTTTCATTAAAGCTATATCAGAAAATTAAAAAAAGAAATGCACGCCAACAGATGTGGAAAGTTGATCACATCTTTGGTTCACTGGAGAGACAACAACGAGTCAGGGGAAATGATGAAAACGATCGGTCTGTTAGGCGGTATGAGCTGGGAATCTACCATTCCTTATTATCGACTCATTAATGAAGGGGTAAAACAGCGTCTGGGTGGACTGCATTCGGCACAGATTCTGTTGCACAGCGTGGATTTTCACGAGATTGAAGCCTGTCAGTCAAGCGGTGACTGGCAGCGAGCCGGTGAGATCCTCGCGCAGGCCGCCACAGGGCTACAGCAAGCCGGGGCGCAAGGAATTGTGCTGTGTACCAACACCATGCACAAAGTTGCTGAGGCGATTGAAAGCGCCTGTGATGTGCCGTTTCTGCATATTGCCGACGCGACGGGGCGGGCGATACAAAAGCAGCAAATGAGCAACGTGGCGCTACTGGGTACGCGTTACACCATGGAGCAGGATTTTTACCGCGGGCGTTTACAGACTGAATTTGGCATTAGCACGCTGATCCCTGAAGCTGATGATCGTCAGAAAATAAACCAGATTATTTTCGACGAGCTGTGTCTCGGTGAATTCAGCGAGGCTTCCCGCGATTATTACCTGGGCGTCATCGACCAACTGGCGAAACAGGGGGCGCAAGGGGTGATCTTTGGCTGTACCGAGATTGGTCTGCTGGTTCACACCGAGCTAAGCCCACTACCGGTTTTCGACACCGCGGCAATCCATGCGCAAGATGCGGTGGCGTTTATGCTTTCGGCTGCGGATGCAAAATAGCCTCCAGCGGGTCAATAAGCCTCGGTAGATGGGCCTGCAGATGCGCCGTAAAAGCATCAACCAGCGCCGAGGCGGGGCGATGAAGCGGGTGAATCAGGCTGACTGTAAAGGGTACCGAAATACTGAAGCGGCGGATAACGACTCCGCTGCTGGCGTAATCCAGCGCGGTCAGTGGGTTCACCACCGAGATCCCCACGCCTGCCCGTACCATTGCACAAATTGAAGCGGCGCTATGGGTTTCAATCACCATGCGGCGCTTCACCTGGTGCTCATTAAACAGGGTATCCAGTAGCTGACGGTAGCTGTCGGTGCGCGACAGGCTGATGTAGTTTTCTCCCTGAAAATCCTGCGGCGTTAACACCGCTTTCTTAGTCAGCGGATGGCCCTGCGGCAGCACGCACACTTCATCCAGCGCCAGCAATTCGGTGCGTTTCGTTCCGGCAGGCGTATGCAGCGTTTCCGTTAACCCCAGATCGTGGCGCTGCGCCGACAACCACTCTTCCAGCAGCGGTGACTCCTGCGGCACTATCTGAATATTGACCTGTGGATAGCGTGCGAGGAATGGCTGCAGCAGCGGCGGTAAAAAAGACTGTGAGAATACCGGCAGGCAAACAATCGACAATTCGCCCTGGCGAAACTCGCGCAGGCTTTCGGCGGCGCTCACAATTCTATCCAGGCCATACCACGAACGTTGCACTTCTTCAAACAGACGTAACCCTTGCACGGTTGGGTGCAGTCGGCCACGCGTGCGTTCAAACAGCGTTAATCCCAGCACTTTCTCGAATCGGGCCAGTTCCCGGCTGACGGTGGGCTGCGAGGTATGTAGCATGCGCGCGGCTTCTGTCAGATTGCCTGCCGTCATGATGGCGTGAAAAATTTCGATGTGTCGCAGGTTAACGGCGGGCATGGGCAATCCTCGAATGAATCAATCCATATCATTTTTGCATAGACTCACAATAAAACGATATTTTTTATTCTTTTCGGGCTGTGGCGTAATCATAAAAAAGCCAATACCGGAGCACACCATGCCACGCCCACTCAATAGTACTGACACTGACCTGACCGCCGACAACCTGCTGCGCCTGCCTGCCGAATTCGGCTGCCCGGTGTGGGTCTATGATGCTCAGATTATCGGCGCGCAGATTGCCAAATTGAGTCAGTTTGACGTGGTGCGTTTCGCCCAAAAGGCATGTTCGAATATTCATATTTTGCGCCTGATGCGCGAGCAGGGCGTGAAGGTTGATTCCGTCTCGCTTGGCGAAATTGAACGTGCGCTGGCGGCAGGCTTCGTACCGGGGAAAGATGAAATCGTCTTTACCGCCGATATGATTGATGAAGCGACGCTCGCGCGGGTGCATGAATTGAGCATTCCGGTAAATGCCGGGTCGGTGGATATGCTGGAACAACTGGGCCAGGTCTCGCCGGGCCATCGCGTGTGGCTACGCGTAAACCCTGGCTTTGGACATGGGCACAGCCAGAAAACCAATACCGGCGGTGAAAACAGCAAGCACGGGATCTGGTATAGCGATCTTCCCGCGGCGCTGGAGGTGATTCAGCGCTATAAGCTGAAGCTGGTGGGGATTCATATGCATATCGGCTCCGGCGTAGACTACGGCCATCTGGAGCAGGTGTGCGGCGCAATGGTGCGCCAGGTGGTTGAATTTGGTCAGGATCTGGAGGCGATCTCCGCGGGCGGTGGTTTATCAATCCCGTATCGCGAAGGGGAAGAGGCGATCGATACCGATCATTACTTTGGATTGTGGAACGCTGCGCGTGAACAGATTGCTAAACACCTGGGCCACCCGGTCGCACTTGAGATAGAGCCAGGCCGTTTTCTGGTCGCGGAAGCCGGTGTGTTAGTGGCGCAGGTACGTAGCGTAAAAGAGATGGGTAGCCGCCACTTTGTGCTGATCGATGCGGGCTTCAACGATCTAATGCGCCCGGCCATGTACGGTAGTTATCACCATATCTCAGCGCTGGCAGGGGATGGTCGCTCTCTGGAACACACCCCGCAACGGGAAACCGTGGTAGCCGGGCCGCTGTGCGAATCTGGCGATGTGTTTACCCAGCAGGAGGGCGGAAATGTGGAAACCCGACTGTTGCCTGCGGTGGTGCCGGGCGATTATCTGGTGCTGCATGATACCGGGGCGTACGGCGCGTCAATGTCGTCAAATTACAATAGCCGCCCGCTGCTGCCGGAAGTTTTGTTCGATAACGGCGTGGCGCGGCTAATTCGCCGTCGCCAGACCATTGATGAGCTGTTAGCGCTGGAATTAATCTGATTACAGCGTTGTGAAATGCCGGATGGCGCTACGCTTATCCGGCCTACGAGATTAACTGCGGGGCCTGTAGGCCGGATAAGGCGCTTGCGCCGCCATCCGGCATTTGATTACTTAAAGTATGGCCCGAGCGTTACTGAGTCACGTAGTACCAGTTTGCCGGTAAACGGTGGGATTGGCTCGACGCTCTCGCCGTTGGCCAGCCGGATAGCCTGGTCGATTGCCGTGGTTATCATGGTATCAATCGGTAGATATACGGTAGACAGCCCTGGCTCCAGCCATTTGGCGCTGGGCGCATCATCAAAACCAAACAGTGAGACGTCCGTTGGGATCCTCAGCCCGGCCTGATGTAACGCTTTTGATGCGCCTAATGCCATGTCATCGTTACAGGCGAACAGGGCGCTAAATTTCACCCCTTCCTCCAGCAGTTCACGGCAGGCCTCATAGCCTCGCGTCATCGTGGAGTCGCCGTATTTGACCTTATCGGGATCCCAGGGAATACCGTTTTTTTCCAGCGCTTTACGATACCCCATCAGGCGTGATTTACCGGTAGGCGTATGGCCTGGCACAGTGATACAAGCAATATCGCTATGGCCCTGGGAGATCAGATAATTGACCGCCTGATAGGCCGCGTCTTCCTGTTCAAAGAAAATTGCGCGATCGCGGGCCTGGCTGACATCACGGTTGATGACCAGCAAGGGCATAGCAATGCTGTTCATCAACGACATAATCGCCTTTTCACTCATATAGCGGGTATAGAGAATAATGGCGTCGCACTGCCTGTCCGCCAGCATTTGCACGGCTTCCTGCTCACGCTCTGGTGTGTCGTGTCCGTCGGTGACGATCAACTGCTTGCCGTGAGATTCCGTCTGGCGTGAAGCCTGTTGCAGCAGGCGGCCAAAGTAGAATCCATCAAATGTGGAAACTACCAGACCAATGCTGTTGCTGGTGCGGTTTGCCAAAGAGCGCGCTAAAAAATTAGGCCGATAATCAAGTGCCTGCATGGCCTTAAACACTTTCTGGCGCGTGCTCTCTTTTACCTGACCCGTGCCATTCAGTACGCGCGAAACGGTCGCTTTTGAGACGCCTGCGTGTCGTGAAACGTCCAACATCGTAGTCATAACGCTATCCTGGTTATTCGTTTGACGATGAATTCCCCGGCTCTGTCAGCGTCGAAACGGAATGGCGACGCACCAGAGTTGGGTTAAAAACGTGGGTAATTTCAGGCACGGGACGCTTCTCCGCCAGCGCGAGCGCCAGTTCGGCAGCCTGGGTTGCCATCGTCACGATCGGGTAGCGCACCGTGGTCAAACGCGGGCGCACGTAGCGGGAAACCAGCACATCATCAAAACCAATCAGCGAGATTTCTCCCGGCACATCAATGCCGTTATCATTCAATACGCCCATGGCACCAGCCGCCATTGAGTCGTTGTAGCAGGCTACCGCAGTGAAGTTTTTGCCACGGCCAAGTAACTCGGTCATAGCCTGTTCACCGCCGCTTTCATCCGGTTCACCAAACGTTACCAGGCGATCGCTGACAGGAATATTGCTCTCTGCCAGCGCGTCGTAATAGCCTTGCAGACGATCTTCCGCATCTGAAATCGTGTGATTGGAGCACAGATAGCCAATGCGCGTATGGCCTTGTTGAATGAGGTGTCGGGTCGCGAGCCAGGCGCCGAAACGGTCATCAAGGGCAACGCAGCGTTGTTCGAATCCCGGCAGAATTCGGTTAATCAATACCATGCCGGGGATTTGCTTCATGAGTGATGCCAGCTCAGCATCCGGGATAATTTTTGCGTGGACAACAAGGGCTGCGCAGCGGTGGCGAATGAGCTGTTCAATCGCCTGTCGTTCCTTCTGTTCGTTATGGTAGCCGTTACCAATCAGTAAAAAATTACCGGTGTTATACGCCACCTGCTCGACAGCTTTAACCATTGCCCCAAAAAATGGATCGGACACATCACCTACCACCAGACCGATGGTTTCAGTGGATTGTTGTGCCAGCGCACGCGCATTGGCGTTGGGGTGGTAGCTGAGTGATTCCATTGCACTCGTTACGGCCAGGCGCGATGCTTCGCTGGCTTTAGGGGAATCATTAATCACTCGAGAAACGGTGGCGACTGATACACCAGCTAGTCGGGCTACATCCTTTATGGTCGCCATGATAGTACCTGTTGTGGGTAAACGCTTACATTCCGTCAGTGTTACGGAAAATGGCTGGCTGTTCAAGCAGATTGCCCGTCAGAACGTCGCAAATGTGAGCGCACACGAGCGAAGTAAGACAGAAAATAGAAAATGCTAATTTTTGCTTACACTTTGCGATGTGCTGTTGCGATTGTTCGCTGGTGAGGGAACTGAGCAGATTGCTAGAGTTGAGATCCCAGAGGTATTGATAGGTGAAATCAACTTTCGGGTTGATCACTAGAATTACACCAGCCTGCGCAGATGCGCAGGTTTTTTTTTACCTTCAGCCTATCTGTAACAGTAACCGATAATTTACACAACTCGTTGCATTTGGGTTCATTCCTTTGCGTTTTCGCACTGGCGTATCTGGCTGCTGACGACCACAATCAAGATCCCAGAGGTATTGATTGGTGAGATTATTCGGTACGCACTTCGTACCTGTCTCTTGCACCAACCTGCGCGGATGCGCAGGTTTTTTTTCGGATTGTATTTACCAGTTACCTGTCGCGCCCATTCCCCAACTCGTATACTCTCCCACCATTGATGTTTATATAATTAATGGCACAGGGAGTTGAGATGCTATTTGGCTTTTTTCGTAATCTGTTTCGCGTGCTTTTCCGCGTTCGCGTCACGGGCGATGTCAGCGCGCTACAGGGAGAACGCGTTCTAATCACTCCCAACCATGTCTCATTTATAGACGGCATCCTGTTGGCGCTCTTTTTACCGATTCGTCCCGTCTTCGCTGTTTACACCTCTATCAGCCAGCAATGGTATATGCGCTGGCTAACTCCGCTGATTGATTTCGTACCGTTAGATCCAACCAAACCGATGTCGATTAAACATCTGGTTCGTCTGGTCGAACAGGGCCGTCCGGTGGTTATTTTCCCGGAAGGGCGTATTTCGACGTCCGGTTCGTTAATGAAAATTTATGACGGCGCGGGGTTTGTCGCCGCAAAGTCTGGGGCGACGGTCGTTCCTGTGCGCATTGAAGGCGCGGAGCTTTCCCGCTTTAGCCGCCTGAAAGGTTTGGTTAAACAGCGATTCTTCCCGCGTATCCGCTTACACATCCTACCGCCGACACAACTGCCGATGCCGGAAGCACCGCGTGCTCGCGATCGCCGCAAAATCGCCGGAGAGATGCTGCATCAAATTATGATGGAAGCACGCATGGCGGTTCGCCCGCGTGAAACGCTATACGAGTCGCTGCTGGCGGCGAAATACCGTTTTGGCGCAGGCAAAAACTGCATTGAAGATGTTAACTTTACCCCGGACAGCTACCGCAAGCTGCTGACAAAGACGCTCTTTGTGGCCCGTATTCTGGAAAAATACAGTGTCGAAGGTGAAAAAATCGGCCTGATGCTGCCAAACGCGGGGATCAGCGCAGCGGTCATTTTTGGCGCCATTGCGCGCCGACGCATTCCGGCCATGATGAACTACACCGCGGGCGTGAAAGGATTAACCAGCGCCATCACTGCGTCTGAAATTAAAACAATCTTCACATCCCGACAGTTTCTCGATAAAGGCAAACTCTGGCATTTACCGGAACAGCTCACCCAGGTGCGTTGGGTTTATCTGGAAGACTTAAAAGCTGATGTGACCTTCAGCGATAAGCTGTGGATTTTCTCACATCTGCTGGCACCTCATCTGGCGCAGGTGAAGCAACAGCCGGAAGACGCTGCGGTGATCCTCTTTACTTCTGGTTCAGAAGGCCATCCGAAAGGCGTGGTTCACAGTCATAAAAGCATTCTGGCGAACGTTGAGCAGATCAAAACGATTGCCGATTTCACCGCCGATGACCGTTTTATGTCGGCGCTGCCGCTGTTCCACTCCTTTGGCCTGACGGTGGGATTATTCACGCCGCTACTGACTGGCGCAGAAGTGTTTCTTTATCCCAGCCCGCTGCATTACCGCATTGTGCCAGAGCTGGTATACGACCGGAACTGCACCGTGTTGTTTGGTACTTCAACGTTCCTCGGCAACTATGCGCGTTTTGCGCATCCGTACGATTTCCACCGCCTGCGCTATGTGGTGGCGGGAGCGGAAAAACTTCAGGACAGCACAAAGCAGCTGTGGCAGGAGAAATTTGGCCTGCGCGTTCTTGAAGGCTATGGCGTGACGGAATGTGCGCCGGTTGTGTCGATTAACGTACCAATGGCGGCAAAATCGGGAACGGTAGGGCGCATCTTGCCTGGTATGGATGCTCGACTGTTGGCCGTTCCGGGAATTGAGGACGGTGGGCGTTTACAGCTGAAAGGTCCTAATATTATGAGCGGTTATTTGCGCGTCGAAAAACCTGGCGTGCTGGAAGTGCCGACAGCAGAGAATGCGCAAGGTGAGATTGAGCGCGGCTGGTATGACACCGGAGACATCGTGCGCTTTGATGAAAACGGCTTTGTACAGATTCAGGGGCGCGCTAAGCGTTTCGCTAAAATTGCCGGAGAGATGGTTTCGCTGGAAATGGTTGAGCAACTTGCGTTGGCGGTATCTGCAGACAAAATGCACGCCACGGCGATCAAGAGTGATGCCAGCAAAGGTGAGGCGCTGGTGCTGTTCACTACCGATAGCGAACTTACGCGTGAAAAACTACAGCAGTATGCGCGGGCGCACGGCGTACCTGAACTCGCTGTACCGCGTGATATTCGCCACCTGAAGCAACTCCCATTACTCGGCAGCGGTAAGCCGGATTTTGTTACGCTGAAAAGCTGGGTCGATGAGCCGGAAAAACAACATGAGTGAGTCAGTGCACACTAACACTTCAATCTGGTCCAAAGGGATGATGTCCGTTATCGCCGCACAGTTTCTGTCGGCGTTTGGCGATAACGCGTTGCTGTTTGCTACGCTGGCGTTGCTGAAGGAGCAATTTTATCCGGACTGGAGTCAGCCGATCCTGCAAATGGTGTTTGTGGGCGCTTACATCCTTTTTGCCCCCTTTGTTGGACAGGTGGCGGATAGCTTTGCCAAAGGCAGAGTGATGATGTTCGCGAACGCTCTGAAATTGCTGGGCGCGGCGAGTATTTGCTTCGGCATTAATCCGTTTCTTGGGTATACGCTGGTGGGAATCGGCGCGGCGGCGTATTCACCAGCCAAGTATGGCATTCTCGGTGAACTGACTACCGGCGACAAACTGGTGAAGGCTAACGGCCTGATGGAAGCCTCCACCATTGCCGCGATTTTGCTCGGTTCTGTCGCCGGCGGCGTTCTGGCCGACTGGCACGTAATTGCCGCGCTTTCTGCCTGTGCCCTGGCCTATGCTGGCGCGGTGGTGGCTAACCTGTATATCCCGAAACTGGCCGCGGCTCGTCCTGGCCAGTCCTGGCATCTGGGGAAAATGACGCGCAGTTTCTTCTGTGCGGCTTCATCGTTGTGGCGCAACGGTGAAACACGCTTCTCGTTGGTGGGAACCAGCCTTTTTTGGGGCGCGGGCGTTACGCTGCGTTTTCTGCTGGTGCTGTGGGTCCCGGTGGCGCTCGGCATCACCGATAACGCCACGCCGACCTACCTCAATGCCATGGTAGCGATCGGGATTGTGGTCGGTGCGGGTGCGGCAGCGAAGCTGGTAACGCTGGAAACCGTTTCGCGCTGTATGCCTGCGGGGATCCTGATTGGCGTCGTGGTGCTGATTTTCTCTCTTCAACATTCGCTGCTTCCGGCCTACGCATTGCTGATGCTTATCGGCGTGTCGGGTGGCTTCTTTGTGGTGCCGCTGAATGCGTTGCTGCAGGAACGGGGTAAGAAAAGCGTCGGCGCAGGTAATGCGATAGCGGTACAAAACCTGGGTGAAAACAGCGCGATGCTGTTGATGCTCGGTATTTACTCACTGGCGGTGCTGGTGGGGATCCCGGCTGTTGCGATTGGTATTGGATTTGGTGCGCTGTTTGCGCTGGCGATTGCGGCGCTGTGGATTTGGCAGCGCCGCCATTAGTCTGTTGTATGCTGTTGCCGTATCAGGCCTACAGGGAAGTTGTCTGTAGGCCTGATAAGCGTAGCGCCATCAGGCGCTAACTGTTACGGTGCAGGATAGGTATACACCTGATGCACCGCTTCAATCTCTGCCAGTACTTCTTCGCTCAACTCCAGATGCAGACTTTCAACGTTGGTTTTTAGCTGCTCCATCGTCGTGGCGCCCAGCAAAGTGCTGGCGACAAACGGCTGACGACGCACGAATGCCAGCGCCATTTGCGCGGGATCCAGATTATGGCGTTTCGCGATATCCACATAGGCCGCAATGGCTTTCTGCATCTGCTCGCCGCTGTAGCGCGTGAAACGGCTAAACAACGTATTGCGTGCACCGGCAGGTTTCGCGCCGTTCAGATATTTCCCGGTTAACGTACCGAAGCCCAGGCAAGAGTAAGCCAGCAGCTCAACGCCTTCATACTGGCTCACTTCAGCCAGTCCAACCTCAAAGCTGCGGTTCAGCAGGCTGTAGGGGTTCTGGATGGTGGCGATGCGTGGCAGATCGTGTTTGTCCGCCAGGTGCAGATAGCGCATCACGCCAAACGCGGTTTCATTAGAAACGCCGATGTAGCGAATTTTCCCGGCGCGCTGAAACTCGGCCAGCGCGTCCAGGGTATCGAGAAGGGAAACGACTGGCGCGGAGTCTGTCCAGCTGTAGCCTAACTTACCAAAGCAGTTGGTCGGGCGCTGCGGCCAGTGAACCTGATACAGATCCAGATAATCGGTTTTTAGTCTTTTCAGGCTGTCGTGCAGCGCTTCACGGATATTTTTACGGTCCAGCGCCTGATTCGGTCGAATGCCGCTGTCGTTGTTACGTGATGGTCCGCTGACCTTAGAAGCAACGATCAGCTTTTCGCGGCTGCCGTGTTTGGCGAGCCAGTTACCTACGTAGGTTTCGGTGAGGCCCTGGGTTTCAGGACGCGGCGGTACCGGATACATCTCGGCAACGTCGATCAAGTTAATGCCCTGTGCTACGGCATAATCGAGCTGTGCATGTGCGTCGGCTTCGCTGTTTTGTTCACCAAACGTCATTGTGCCCAGCCCCAGTGTACTGACTTCCAGCGAGCTGTGGGGTATACGGTGATATTGCATAGCCGTTTCCTTTTTATAATCACGACATAAGGATTATAAAAATGGCTGAGGGAAGAGAAAAAGGGAAGTAAAATTGTTAAGGCCAGCGCGCTGCTGACCTCAACCATCAGCGTTCAATGATTTGAGACACATCATCGCGGTTAATCTGCATCGCATTGCCCTGCTGATCGTGATAGCTCACCAGACCGGTATCATCGTCAATTTCTGGTTTTCCATCGGTCAGGATCATTCGACCATCTTTTGTCGCCATTACATAATCGCTGCTGCATCCGGAAACGGCAAAAGCCAGTCCTACGGCGGAAATCAAAACTGCCCATTTTTTCATCTGCTTATCCTCACATGGCCTGCGTCTGACAATAGTTTAGTAATAACGCGAAGTTGTGCAGGGTGAAAGCAGTAAAATCTTAAACTGTGAGAAGGGGTAGGTGTGGCTGGCATTCGCTCCCCTTGCGGGGAGCGATGGATTTCATCAGAGCGGATTTTTTTTATTACGCCACAGGTTCAGGGTCTCTACCGCGATAGAGAAGAACATGGCGAAATAGATATATCCTTTCGGAACGTGGACGTCGAAACTTTCCAGAATCAGCGTAAAACCGACCAGAATCAGAAACGAGAGCGCCAGCATTTTTACCGAAGGGTGGCGATCGACAAACTCACCAATCGGGCGAGCAGCAAACATCATGACGCCTACGGCAATCACCACCGCCGCCATCATGATAAACAGATGATCGGACAAGCCTACCGCAGTAATCACGGAATCCAGACTGAAGATAATGTCTAACAACATGATCTGTACAATCGCACCCAGAAAAGAGGATACGCGAGTTTTCAGACCTTCTTCCTCACCTTCAATGGATTCGTGGATCTCTTTACTGGCTTTCCAGATCAGGAACAATCCCCCCAGCAGAAGGATCAGGTCGCGTGCTGATATCGCCTCGCCAAACAGCTCGAATAACGGGTTTGTCAGCCGCGTTACCCAGGCGATAGAAGCCAGCAGTGCCAGACGCATGATCATCGCCGCCGCCAGTCCAATACGTCGAGCATGATTGCGTTGCGCTGTCGGGAGTTTGGCTACAACCAGAGAAAGGAAAATAATATTGTCGATCCCAAGAACGATCTCCAGCAGCGTCAGCGTACCGAGCGCAAGCCAGGCGTTAGGATCGGTTATCCATGCAAATAACATCGAACAAAGTCCTGCCAAAAAAAAGAAGCGGTAATTATAGGCCCGTAACGCGGCGGGTGAAAGGCCGGACGGTGCCTATTGCGCCTGGAACAAGAAATGTCGCTCAAGCAATGCGCGGGTGAAGTTCTTTTTCAGGTAAAAGCCGCGTGGCAGGGTCAGGATGGGTTCGCCGTTGGCGCCAATGGCCTCGGTAAGCGCGCGGGCGTTGGCGGCTTTAGGACGCAGTTGCAGTACTTCCCCATGGCGAGCGGTGATGCGTTCGACATGACCTAACACAATCATGTCCATTAACTCCTCCCAGTCCAGACGCAATTGCCGGTCTTCTTCCTCATTCGGGCTCCACAGCAGGGGAGAGCCGACGCGGCGCTCAGCCAGAGGGATGCTGCGTTCGCCTTCTACCGGGATCCACAGAACACGTTTGAGTTTGTGCCGTACATGGCTGGTTTCCCAGGTGACGCCGGTATTGCCGGTTAACGGCGCCACGCACACAAAGGTGGTTTCCAGCGGTCTGCCAAGACTGTCCACAGGGATCGTTTTCAGCTCCACGCCCAGCGCCGCAAAATCCTGCTCTGGTTTACTGCCCGCACTGGCACCGAGCCAGATTTCCAGCAGGACGCCAATCCAGCCTTTATCGCGCTTAAGATCCTTCGGCGTAATGATTCCCGCCATTGCCGCTAATTCTCCTAACGCGTAGCCCGAAAGCTGCCGTGCCTGGCTCAGCAACTGGGCTTCAGATTCAGGGGGAGAAAGCAACGGACGGAGTTCTGGCATCGGGTTAACCCTTAGGTGAAAAAATGAGCAGTGATTTTATACCGTATGGACAGAGTTTATCTTTTTCCACATGCTTTATTCAATTCTATGATTTATATTGGTTTTTAGATTCACGTTCGCAGAGTTGCGCAACAGCGAAGCGGGTTTTCCAATTCTGGTCACTGACAATGAACAGGATCTTACACCATGTTATCCACAGAAAGATGGGATAACTGTGAAAAACCCCCACTACTGTTTCAATTTACAGCCTTGACGTGCGACGAAAATCGAATTTTCACACAAATTGTGCCTAACTTATTGGCATAATCTGTGGATAAAACCAACGCTGGTCGATCTTTCATCAGCGTGAAGATCGTATGCGTGATGCACATCACATTTCTGTGTGTTTATCTGCGTGGATCGGTTTTAACTTTATGAATGTATAAGAGTATTTTTGATATGTGACGAATGTCTTATTCGGACTGTTCTGGGTTTTCCCATAGTAATTCCGTACTTCTTCACAACTATATCCACAGAAAAGGTGAATAAAATCGCCTTGCTTGCCCTTCTTCTGTTTATAACTCGGCCTTTAACTGTGAGTTATTCAATTGTTATTAGAATATCGCACCCTTAACAGAGTGGTTTACCGCCCCTCAGGAGTGTGAAACAATCGTTTGTATATAAGGTTTATGTTGAGGTAGTCCGGTGATTGATGACGATGGCTACCGCCCGAATGTAGGGATAGTAATTTGTAACCGCCAGGGGCAGGTCATGTGGGCCCGGCGATTTGGTCAGCACTCCTGGCAATTCCCACAAGGTGGGATCAATGCAGGAGAGACAGCAGAGCAGGCGATGTACCGGGAACTCTTTGAAGAAGTGGGTCTCAGTCGTAAAGATGTACGGATCCTTGCTTCTACTCGTAACTGGTTGCGTTACAAGTTACCGAAACGTTTGGTGCGTTGGGACACGAAGCCGGTTTGTATCGGCCAGAAACAAAAATGGTTTCTTCTGCAATTGGTCAGTAGCGATGCTGAAATCAATATGCAAACCAGCAGTACACCTGAGTTCGACGGCTGGCGCTGGGTGAGTTACTGGTATCCGGTTCGACAGGTGGTGTCATTTAAACGCGATGTCTATCGCAGGGTGATGAAAGAATTCGCAAGTGTTGTCATGGCGCTTCAGGAGAGCACTCCTAAACCGCAAAGCGCACCTGCGTACAGACGTAAAAGAGGTTAAGCTACGCAAATTATGCTCACCCGCCTGCGCGAAATAGTCGAAAAGGTGGCCAGTGCTCCGCGTCTGAACGAAGCGCTGAATATACTGGTTACCGACATCTGTCTTGCGATGGATACCGAGGTCTGCTCGGTCTATCTGGCCGATCACGATCGACGTTGTTATTACCTCATGGCGACCCGGGGACTAAAAAAACCACGTGGTCGCACTGTCGCACTCGCGTTTGATGAAGGTATCGTTGGCCTGGTTGGCAGGCTGGCGGAACCTATCAACCTCGCCGATGCGCAAAAACATCCCAGCTTTAAATACATTCCTTCGGTAAAAGAAGAGCGTTTTCGTGCATTCTTAGGCGTACCGATCATTCAGCGTCGCCAGCTTTTAGGTGTGCTGGTGGTGCAGCAGCGTGAGCTGCGTCAGTACGATGAAAGTGAAGAGTCTTTCCTCGTCACGCTCGCCACGCAAATGGCGGCCATACTTTCGCAGTCGCAGCTAAACGCGCTGTTCGGTCAATACCGTCAAACACGTATCCGTGCGCTGCCTGCCGCTCCCGGTGTGGCAATAGCCGAAGGTTGGCAGGATGCGACGCTGCCGTTGATGGAACAGGTCTACCAGGCTTCAACGCTGGATCCAGTGCTTGAACGCGAGCGACTGACTGGTGCGCTGGAAGAGGCGGCGAACGAATTCCGCCGCTACAGCAAGCGTTTTACCGCTGGGGCGCAGAAAGAAACGGCGGCGATCTTTGATCTTTACTCGCACTTGCTTTCCGATACCCGTCTGCGCCGCGAGCTGTTTGCGGAAGTGGATAACGGTTCGGTGGCCGAGTGGGCGGTTAAAACGATCATCGAAAAGTTTGCCGAACAGTTCGCCGCGCTGAGCGATAACTACCTCAAAGAGCGGGCCGGAGATTTACGCGCGCTGGGCCAGCGTCTGCTGTTCCACCTTGATGACTCTATCCAGGGGCCGAATGCCTGGCCGGAACGCTTTGTGCTGGTGGCGGATGAACTTTCAGCAACCACGCTGGCGGAGCTTCCTCAGGACCGGTTAGTTGGCGTGGTTGTCCGGGACGGCGCAGCCAACTCTCATGCGGCAATTATGGTGCGTGCGCTGGGTATCCCTACCGTTATGGGGGCCGATATCCAGCCGTCGGTGCTGCATCGCCGTACGCTGGTGGTGGACGGTTATCGCGGTGAACTGCTGGTCGATCCGGAACCGGTATTGATCCAGGAATACCAGCGTCTTATCAGTGAAGAAATTGAGCTGAGCCGCCTGGCGGAAGACGACGTCAACCAGCCAGCACAGCTGAAAAGCGGCGAGCGCGTGAAGGTGATGCTCAATGCGGGTCTCAGCCCGGAACATGAAGAAAAGCTGGGTAGCCGAATCGACGGCATTGGCCTCTATCGCACCGAAATCCCGTTCATGCTGCAAAGCGGATTTCCTTCGGAAGAAGAACAGGTTGCGCAGTATCAGGGGATGCTGCAAATGTTTAACGACAAGCCGGTGACCCTGCGTACGCTGGATGTCGGCGCCGATAAACAGCTGCCCTATATGCCGATCAGTGAAGAGAACCCGTGCCTTGGCTGGCGAGGGATCCGCATAACGCTCGATCAGCCGGAGATCTTTTTGATCCAGGTTCGCGCTATGCTGCGTGCGAATGCGGCAACCGGAAACCTGAGCATTTTGCTGCCGATGGTAACCAGCATCGATGAAGTGGACGAAGCGCGACGTTTGATTGAACGCGCCGGACGCGAAGTGGAGGAGATGATCGGTTACGAGATCCCGAAACCGCGCATTGGCATCATGTTGGAAGTTCCGTCGATGGTGTTCATGCTGCCGCATCTGACAAACCGGATAGACTTTATATCGGTCGGAACCAACGACCTTACCCAGTACATACTGGCCGTCGATCGTAACAACACACGGGTAGCCAGCATTTATGACAGCCTGCATCCGGGGATGTTGCGTGCGCTGGCGATGATTGCGCAGGAAGCCGAAAGAAGCGGTATCGATTTGCGCCTGTGTGGTGAAATGGCGGGCGACCCGATGTGCGTGGCTATTCTGATCGGTCTCGGTTTCCGTCATTTGTCGATGAACGGTCGTTCTGTCGCTCGCGTAAAATATCTGCTGCGTCATATCGATTTTGATGAGGCGCAAACGCTGGCGCAGCGCAGCCTGGAGGCACAGATGGCAACAGAAGTACGCCATCAGGTAGCGGCCTTCATGGAGCGTCGTGGCATGGGGGGCTTGATTCGCGGGGGATTGTAGGTCTGACAAGCGTAGCGCTATCAGGTATTACGGGGGATAGAGATTACCTATACAGATCTTTTACATCTTCCCGGCATCCGCTTCTAACCCCTTGTGCTATCATTCGCACCTTTGGAGCGCCTGCATTATGCAGGCGCGCTTATCAATTGCTGTCTGACTTCAGCGAAATAACAAGAACTTGTGGTGACAGATGACCAGTAGCTATCTGCATTTTCCGGATTTCGATCCGGTCATTTTCTCAATCGGACCCGTCGCGCTTCACTGGTACGGCTTAATGTATTTGGTGGGGTTTATTTTCGCGATGTGGCTGGCGACGCGCCGCGCGAATCGTCCGGGCAGTGGCTGGACCAAAAATGAAGTAGAAAACTTACTGTATGCGGGCTTCCTCGGGGTTTTCCTCGGTGGGCGTATTGGTTACGTACTGTTCTATAACTTCCCGTTATTCCTCGATAATCCCCTGTATCTGTTCCGCGTCTGGGACGGCGGTATGTCCTTCCACGGTGGACTTATCGGTGTGATCCTGGTGATGATTATCTTCGCCAAACGCACTAAGCGTTCGTTCTTCCAGGTTTCTGATTTCATTGCCCCGCTGATTCCGTTTGGCCTGGGTGCTGGGCGTCTGGGCAACTTTATCAACGGTGAGCTGTGGGGACGCGTTGACCCGAACTTCAAGTACGCCATGCTGTTCCCGGGCTCCCGTACCGAAGATATTTTACTGCTGCAAACTAACCCGCAATGGCAGTCTATTTTTGATACCTACGGCTCGCTGCCACGCCACGCCTCACAGCTTTATGAGATGGCGCTGGAAGGCGTTGTGCTGTTTATCATTCTGAACTTGTACATTCGCAAACCACGCCCGATGGGTTCGGTATCCGGTCTGTTCCTGATTGGTTATGGCGCGTTTCGTATTATTGTTGAATTCTTCCGCCAGCCGGATGCGCAGTTTACCGGCACCTGGGTACAGTACATCAGCATGGGGCAGATCCTCTCTATCCCGATGATTGTCGCAGGCATTATTATGATGGTTTGGGCGTACCGCCGCAGCCCACAGCAACACGTTTCCTGAGGAACCATGAAACAGTATTTAGAACTGATGCAAAAAGTGCTGGATGAAGGCACACAGAAAAACGACCGCACCGGAACCGGAACGCTTTCCATTTTTGGTCATCAGATGCGTTTTAATCTGCAGGAAGGGTTCCCGCTGGTTACGACTAAACGCTGCCATTTACGCTCGATCATTCATGAGTTGCTGTGGTTCTTGCAGGGCGATACTAACGTTGCCTACCTGCATGAAAACAACGTCTCAATCTGGGACGAATGGGCGGATGAAAATGGTAATTTAGGCCCGGTTTATGGCAAACAATGGCGCGCGTGGCCTACGCCAGATGGTCGCCATATCGACCAGATCACCACCGTGCTAAACCAGCTGAAAAATGATCCGGACTCTCGCCGCATCATCGTTTCAGCATGGAACGTCGGTGAGCTGGATAAAATGGCGCTGGCACCGTGCCATGCGTTCTTCCAGTTCTACGTGGCGGATGGCAAGCTCTCCTGCCAGCTGTATCAGCGTTCGTGCGATGTGTTCCTCGGCCTGCCGTTTAACATTGCCAGCTACGCTTTGCTGGTACACATGATGGCGCAGCAGTGCGATCTGGAAGTGGGTGATTTTGTCTGGACCGGCGGCGACACGCACCTGTACAGCAACCATATGGATCAAACGCATCTGCAGCTTAGCCGTGAACCTCGCGCGCTGCCGAAACTGGTTATCAAACGTAAGCCTGAATCAATCTTTGACTATCGCTTCGAAGACTTCGAAATTGAAGGCTACGATCCGCACCCGGGTATTAAAGCACCGGTAGCTATCTAACCTGTTTCATGCTGTCACAACCGACGCCCATGTGCGTCGGTTTTTTTTGTCACAAATCGCGTTCTTCGGCGCGGATTCCTGAAATATTGCAACGGCCTGTAACGCGCTAAATATTCCCCATAGCTCGCCGTAGAAACCGAATTTCCCGCTCGTTATTCATTTTCCTCACGCCATACTGGCGACATGAAAAAACAACAAGGTTACACGCTTCTCGAAACCCTGATTGCGATGCTGATTGTCGCGGCGCTTGGTGCATCTGGGCTGTATGGTTGGCAGCGCTGGCAGCAGCAACAGCGGCTGTGGCAGACCGCCTGCCAGGTGCGGGACTACCTGCTGCAACTGCGTGAAGATGCTAACTGGCGTAACCGCGATCATGTGATAAGCGTGATTCGGGATGGCACATCATGGTGTTTTGTCAGCTCTGCTGCTTCGCAAACCACGTGTCGACCCGCTTCGTCTTTGGTTTTTACATCGCCCTGGGACGACGTCGAAATGGCAGAGATAACACCTTCACTGGCCTTTTTTGGACTGCGCAATACGGCATGGGCCGGACATATACGTCTGAAAAATACGGCAGGGGAATAGCGCGTGGTGGTGTCTGGCTGGGGACGAATCAGGCTTTGCGAGCGCGATGAGGCGAGATTATGTCAGTAAATGAACGGGGATTTTCACTGCTGGAGATGCTCATTGCCATGGCGATTAGCAGTATTTTATTGCTTAGCTCAGCACGATTTTTACCGGCGCTACAGCGAGAGATTCTGCGTAACACGCGCCAGTTAGTACTGGAAGATGAAATATGGCAGCGGGTCTACACCGTGGCGAAGCATCTTCAGCGGGCGGGGTATTGCCGGGGAAACTGTGTCGGAGAGGGACTGGTGATATCGGCTAAGGGAGACTGTGTTATTGCCCGCTGGGATGCCAACAGCAATGGCGTTTGGGAAAGCAGTCCCGTGAAAGAGGCTGATTCTATTGGGTTTCGTTTACAGGACAAGGTGTTGGAAACCGTGCGTGGAGCCACCGGCTGCACTGGCAAAGGATGGGAGAAAATGACCGATCCGGCCACGATGAAGATTGAGGCATTCCAGGTTGAAAGGCTGAATTTCAGCGGATATTCCCCGCTTCTTACGCTGCGTTTGCGTGGAGTGAGTAATGACCAACCACAAAAAGTTGTTGAAGCGATCTACAGCGTTACGGGATTCAACCTATGAACCGTGAGAGAGGCGTATCCTCTCTGACAATGGTCCTGTTGCTGCTGGTGCTCGGTAGTCTGCTGCTGCAAGGCGTTAGCAGACAGGAGGCCAGTTTTGCTGCGCGTGTGGTCACACAAAGTCAGGCGCTGCAGCGTCAGGCGGTAGTGCAATCCGCGATGGAATGGGGGCGTACGCAGCCCTGGCGCTTACAACCCGCCGTACAGTGTCGGCGCGTTCCTACGCAGGATGCCGCGGTTTGCCTGCGTCTGCTTACCAATAATTTTGTGCTGCTTATTGCCCACTATGAAGAGATATCGTTATGGCGTCAGGGGGCGGTTATTGATGGCAACATAGAATTCTCGGCGCGTGGCTGGAGCGATTTTTGTCCACTAAAGGAGCAGACGTTATGCCAGATCCCCTGAACAGACAGCGTGGCTTTAGTCTGCCGGAAGTGATGCTGGCAATGGTACTAATGGTAATGATTGTGACCGCGTTGTCAGGATATCAGCGGGTGCTAATGAACAGCTTTATCATCAGAAACCAGTATCAGCAACTCTGGCGCCACGCCTGGCAGCAAACCCAGCTGTACCCGTTTTCATCGCCTGTGAACTGGCAGGTTAACCGAATGCAGACAACGAGAGCGGGATGTGTCAGCATCAACGTTATAATTTCTTCACCCCTCGGCAGGCAGGGTCAGATGACGCGTCTGCATTGCCCGAATCGTCAGTAGTCAGGAGTCGCTATGTTAAGGGTCTACCACTCCAACCGTCTGGATGTGCTGGAAGCGTTAATGGAATTTATCGTTGAGCGCGAGCGGCTGGACGACCCCTTTGAGCCTGAGATGATCCTGGTTCAAAGTACCGGTATGGCGCAGTGGCTACAAATGACTCTTGCACAGAAGTTTAGTATTGCCGCCAATATCGATTTTCCGCTGCCCGCGAGTTTTATCTGGGATATGTTTGTGCGCGTGCTGCCGGATATCCCGAAAGAGAGTGCGTTCAGCAAACAGAGCATGAGCTGGAAGTTGATGACGTTGTTGCCACAATTGCTGGATAGCGATGACTTCGCATTGCTACGCCACTATCTGACGGACGACACTGATAAACGTAAGCTTTTTCAGCTTTCCTCGCGCGCGGCTGACCTTTTCGACCAGTATTTAGTCTACCGCCCTGACTGGTTGACCCAGTGGGAAGCGGGGCGACAGGTTGAGGGACTTGGCGAGTCTCAGGCCTGGCAGGCACCGTTGTGGAAAGCGCTGGTGGAATACACCGCGGAATTGGGCCAGCCGCGCTGGCATCGTGCCAATTTATACCAACGATTTATTCAGACGTTGGAAAACGCGTCCAAGTGCCCGCAGGGACTGCCTTCTCGCGTCTTTATTTGCGGTATTTCGGCGCTGCCGCCGGTTTATTTGCAGGCATTGCAGGCACTGGGTAAGCACATTGATATTCATCTGCTGTTTACCAACCCTTGTCGCTACTACTGGGGGGATATTAAAGATCCTGCCTGGCTGGCGAAGCTGATGGCACGTCAGCGTCGGCACAGCTTTGAAGAACGGCATCTGCCGCTGTTTCGTGATAATCAGAAAGCCGAAGGATTATTTAACAGCGATGGCGAACAGGATGTGGGCAACCCGATGCTGGCCTCGTGGGGCAAGCTGGGGCGTGATTACATTTATTTGCTTTCGGAGCTGGAAAACAGTCAGGAACTGGACGCGTTTGTCGACATTACGCCTGACAACCTTTTGCATAATATTCAATCGGATATTCTGGAACTTGAAAGTCATGCCGTGGCGGGCGTTACGCTGGAAGAATATTCCCGTAGCGACAATAAACGCCGGCTTGAGCTGAACGACACCAGCGTGACTTTCCATGTCTGCCATAGCCCACAGCGCGAGGTGGAAATTCTTCATGACCGGCTGTTGGCCATGCTGGAAGCGGACCCAACGCTGACACCGCGCGATATTATCGTGATGGTGGCGGACATCGACAGCTACAGCCCATTCATTCAGTCGGTCTTTGGTAGCGCGCCAGCCGAGCGTTACTTACCTTATGCGATATCTGACCGTCGGGCACGCCAGTCTCATCCCGTCTTACAGGCCTTTATCAGCCTGCTGTCGCTGCCGGATAGCCGTTTTGTCTCAGAGGATGTCCTGGCGTTACTGGATGTTCCCGTGCTGGCGGCGCGTTTCAACATTGATGAAGAAGGGTTGCGCTATCTTCGCTTATGGGTCAATGAATCCGGGATTCGTTGGGGAATTGACGACGATAACGTGCGTGAACTGGAACTTCCACCTACAGGTCAGCATACATGGCAATTTGGTTTAACGCGTATGCTGCTCGGCTACGCGATGGAAAGCTCGCAGGGCGAGTGGCAATCGGTATTGCCTTACGATGAGTCCAGCGGCCTGATTGCCGAGCTGGTAGGGCATCTGGCCTCGCTGCTGATGCAGCTTAATCTCTGGCGTAGGGGGCTAGCGCAGGAACGACCGCTGGAAGAGTGGCTACCCGTTTGTCGGGAAATGCTTAATGATTTCTTCCTACCGGACGCGGACACCGAAGCGGCGATGACGCTGATTGAACAGCAGTGGCAGGCCATTATTACCGAAGGTTTAGGGGCTGAGTACGGCGATGCTATACCGCTCTCTCTGTTGCGTGATGAGCTAGCCCAGCGCCTTGACCAGGAACGCATCAGCCAGCGCTTCCTGGCGGGGCCCGTTAACATTTGTACGCTGATGCCGATGCGCTCCATTCCGTTCAAAGTGGTGTGCCTGCTGGGTATGAACGATGGGGTTTATCCGCGTCAACTTGCGCCGCTGGGCTTTGATTTAATGAGCCAAAAACCGATGCGAGGTGACCGCAGTCGTCGCGATGATGACCGCTATTTGTTCCTCGAAGCATTAATCTCAGCACAGCAGACGCTCTACATCAGCTACATTGGCCGCTCTATTCAGGATAACAGCGAGCGCTTCCCGTCGGTGCTGGTGCAAGAACTGATGGACTACATTGGACAAAGCCATTATCTGCCGGGCGATGAATCGTTGACCTGCGTTCAAAGCGAGGCAAGGGTAAAAGCGCACATTACCCGTTTGCATACCCGTATGCCCTTTGATGCACAAAACTATTTGCCGGGCGAACAGCAAAGCTATGCCCGGGAATGGCTGCCTGCGGCGAGTCTGTCAGGAAAAGCGCACACGGATTTTGTGCAGCCTCTTCCCTTTGAAATGCCAGAAACGCTAACGCTGGAAACGCTGCAGCGGTTTTGGGCACATCCGGTACGCGCCTTTTTCCAGATGCGTTTAAGGGTCAACTTCCGCTCTGAAGAGAGTGAGATCCCGGATACGGAACCTTTCATTCTTGAAGGGTTGACCCGCTACCAGCTTAATCAGCAATTGCTTAATACGCTGGTTGAAGAGAACGATGCTGAACGACTGTTCCGCCGTTTTCGTGCGGCGGGCGCGCTACCCTATGGGCCGTTTGGCGAAATTCTGTGGGATACGCAACGTCAGGAAATGCAGTCGCTGGCTGAACGCATTATCGCCTGTCGTCAGTCCTGTCAGAGCATGGAAATCGATCTTAACTGTCACGGCGTGCAAATCACCGGCTGGCTGCCGCAGGTGCAAGAGGATGGTTTGTTGCGCTGGCGCCCATCTTTGATAAGCATTGCGCAGGGTGTGCAACTTTGGCTGGAACATCTTGTCTATTGTGCCAGTGGCGGTAGGGGAGAGAGCCGATTGTTCCTGCGTAAAGACGGAGAATGGCGTTTTCCGCCGCTGGATGCAGAACAGGCGTTGCTGTACCTGTCGCAACTCATTGAGGGGTATCGGGAAGGCATGTCGTCACCGTTGATGGTATTACCCGAAAGCGGTGGTGCATGGATAAAAACCTGTTATGACGCCGCAAATGATGCCATGTTAGATGACGATGCAACGTTGCAAAAAGCGCGCAGTAAGTTTCTGCAAGCCTATGAAGGCAACATGATGGTACGTGGCGAAGGTGATGATATCTGGTATCAGCGTCTTTGGCGTCAACTGGATGCTGATACTCAGGAGGCTATTGTTTTACAGTCTCAGCGCTACCTGTTACCGATTTTTCGCTTTAATCAGTCATGATGATTGTATAAAAATTGCGCAATTTGATGGCTTCCACTATGATGCGCATTCTGTCACGGACTGATTCTTACAAAGAGAAGATGCTGGCTCGTTCAGCACATAGTCTTGCCCTGTTCAGGTCATGTATTTATACGTGGTTTGTAGTGAACAGGTGAATTCGTTAATGATGAGGTTTGTGAATGCCCCGCAGCACCTGGTTCAGCGCATTACTGTTGTTCGTCGCCCTTTGGGTTCCCGTAAGTCAGGCAGATACCGGTTGGCAGCCTTTAGCTGAAACCATCCGTAAAAGCGATAAAGACACCCGTCAGTATCAGGCCGTGCGCCTTGATAACGGCATGGTTGTGCTGCTGGTATCCGATCCTCAGGCCGTGAAATCCCTTTCTGCACTGGTAGTCCCCGTGGGCTCGCTGGAAGATCCGGACGATCATCAGGGGCTGGCGCACTATCTCGAACACATGTGTCTGATGGGCTCGAAAAAATACCCACAGCCGGACAGCCTGGCTGAATTCCTGAAAATGCACGGCGGTAGCCACAATGCCAGTACTGCGCCTTATCGTACGGCCTTCTATCTTGAAGTCGAAAACGACGCGCTGGTGGGGGCGGTAGATCGCCTGGCGGATGCTATTGCCGATCCATTGCTGGATAAAAAATATGCCGACCGCGAGCGTAACGCGGTTAACTCCGAGCTGACGCTGGCGCGTACCCGAGACGGGATGCGTATGGCGCAGGTGAGCGCTGAGACGATCAACCCGGCGCACCCTGGCTCGCGTTTCTCTGGCGGGAATCTCGAGACATTAAGCGATAAACCGGGCAACCCGGTGGTGCAGGCATTACAAAAATTTCATGAAAAGTACTACTCTGCTAACCTGATGAAGGCGGTGATTTATAGCAATAAACCGCTGCCAGAGCTGGCGCGGATAGCGGCTGACACCTTTGGGCGCGTACCGAACAGGAATATCGCAAAGCCTGAAATTACCGTACCGGTCGTCACTGATGCGCAAAAGGGCATCATCATCCACTATGTTCCGGCAATGCCGCGTAAAGTATTGCGCGTCGAGTTTCGTATCGATAACAACAGCGCGCAGTTCCGCAGTAAAACCGATGAACTGGTGACCTACCTGATTGGCAATCGTAGCCCGGGCACGTTGTCTGACTGGCTGCAAAAGCAGGGCCTGGTTGAGGGTATTCGCGCGGACTCCGATCCGGTGGTCAACGGGAACAGCGGCGTATTAGCCATTTCCGCGACGTTAACCGACAAGGGGCTGGCGAACCGCGATGAAGTTGTCGCGGCAATCTTTAGCTACCTCAATTTGTTACGCGAGAAAGGTGTCGATAAACGCTATTTTGACGAGCTGGCGCACGTGCTGGATCTCGATTTCCGTTATCCCTCCATCACCCGTGATATGGACTACGTGGAATGGCTGGCTGATACCATGATCCGCGTTCCCGTCGAGCATACGCTGGATGCGGTGAATATTGCTGACCAGTACGATGCGAAAGGCGTTGAGCAACGTCTGGCAATGATGACGCCGCAGAATGCGCGTATCTGGTATATCAGCGCGAAAGAGCCGCATAATAAAACCGCTTATTTTGTCGATGCGCCTTACCAGGTGGATAAAATCAGCGACAAAACCTTTGACGACTGGCAGCAAAAAGCGCAGGGCATTGCGCTGTCGTTACCGGAGTTGAACCCCTACATTCCGGATGATTTCACGCTGATTAAGACGGATAAAAAATACGCTCATCCTGAGCTGATCGTTGATGAGCCGGATTTACGCGTGGTGTATGCCCCGAGCCAGTATTTTGCCAGCGAGCCAAAGGCTGACGTCAGCGTGATCCTGCGTAACCCGAAAGCCATGGACAGCGCCCGCAACCAGGTCTTATTCGCACTTAACGATTACCTGGCAGGGATTGCGCTCGATCAGTTAAGTAACCAGGCATCGGTAGGTGGAATTGGTTTCTCTACCAACGCTAACAATGGGTTGATGCTTAACGCCAACGGCTACACCCAACGTTTGCCGCAGCTTTTTCAGGCGCTGCTGAGCGGCTATTTCAGCTACACATCAACGGACGAACAGCTGGAACAGGCGAAATCCTGGTATGCCCAGATGATGGATTCCGCAGAAAAGGGTAAAGCTTACGATCAGGCTATTATGCCGGTGCAGATGCTTTCTCAGGTGCCGTACTTCTCCCGCGACGAGCGCCGTAAGCTGCTGCCTTCCATCACTCTGAAAGAGGTGATGACCTACCGTGATGCCTTAAAAACCGGTGCGCGACCTGAATTCCTGGTCATTGGCAATATGAGCGAAGCTCAGACGACGAGCATGGCGCGGGATATCCAAAAACAGCTAGGTGCGAACGGGTCACAGTGGTGTCGCAACAAAGATGTGGTTGTGGACAAAAAGCAGTCCGTCATCTTTGAAAAAGCAGGCAGCAGCACGGATTCAGCGCTGGCCGCGGTATTTGTGCCTACCGGATACGATGAATACGCCAGTTCAGCCTACAGCGCTATGTTAGGTCAGATTGTTCAGCCGTGGTTCTACAATCAGCTGCGTACTGAAGAACAGTTAGGCTACGCCGTATTTGCTTTCCCGATGAGCATTGGCCGTCAGTGGGGAATGGGGTTCCTGCTGCAAAGCAGTGATAAGCAGCCGTCTTACCTCTGGGAGCGTTATAAAGCGTTCTTCCCGACGGCGGAAGCGAAGCTGCGGGCGATGAAACCTGAAGAGTTTGCGCAAATTCAGCAGGCGATTATTGCGCAAATGCTGCAGGCGCCGCAAACGCTGGGGGCAGAAGCCTCACAGTTAAGCAAAGATTTTGATCGCGGCAATATGCGCTTCGATTCACGTGATAAAATAGTGGCTCAGATTAAACTGCTGACGCCGCAAAAACTTGCCGACTTCTTCCATCAGGCGGTGGTTGAGCCGCAAGGCATGGCGATATTGTCACAGGTTTCCGGCAGTCAGAATGGGAAAGCAGAATATGTGCACCCGGAAGGCTGGAAAGTGTGGCAGACCGTCAGCGCGTTGCAGCAAACCTTACCCCTGATGAGTGATAAGAATGAATGATGCCGCTGAGTCCCTTGATCCACTGTGCTTGCCCCTGACGGGCGAGCGTCTGATTGAAGCCTCTGCGGGCACCGGTAAAACCTTTACCATCGCCGCCCTGTATTTACGTTTACTGCTTGGACTGGGCGGCTCTGCCGCCTTTCCTCGTCCTCTGACCGTCGAAGAACTGCTGGTGGTCACCTTCACCGAGGCGGCTACCGAAGAGTTGCGCGGTCGAATTCGTAGCAATATTCATGAACTGCGAATTGCCTGCCTGCGTGAAACCACCGACAACCCGCTATATGCCCGTTTGTTAGATGAAATTGCCGATAAAAAACAGGCCGCGCAGTGGCTGCTATTGGCTGAAAGACAGATGGATGAAGCGGCGGTGTTTACCATCCACGGCTTTTGTCAGCGTATGCTCAGTCTCAACGCCTTTGAGTCAGGCATGCTGTTCGAACAGCAGCTGATAGAAGATGAATCGCTGCTGCGCTATCAGGCTTGCGCGGACTTCTGGCGTCGGCACTGCTACCCGCTGCCCCGCGACATTGCGCAGGTGGTTTTTGAAACGTGGAAAGGCCCGCAAGCGCTGCTGAGAGATATCGATCGCTATCTGCAGGGGGAAGCGCCGGTTATCAAGGCGCCACCGTCTGATGACGAAACGCTGGCCTCCCGGCATGAACAAATTCTCGCACGCATTAACCGGATCAAGCAGCAATGGCGTGATTGTGTTGATGAGCTGGATGGCCTGATGGAAGCCTCCGGAATTGACCGGCGTAAATTTAATCGCGGTAATCAGGGCAAGTGGATCGAAAAGATCAGCGCGTGGGCGGAGGAAGAAACACAAAGTTACCAGCTTCCTGACGCGCTGGAGAAATTCTCACAGCGTTTTCTGGAAGAGCGCACCAAAGCGGGTGGGATAACCCCTCAGCACCCGCTGTTTGTCGCTATTGATGAACTGCTTAGCGAACCGTTAACTCTCCGCGATCTGGTGATCACTCGTGCGCTGGCGGAGATCCGCTCGGCAGTTGCCGAGGAAAAACGTCGCCGCGGCGAGCTGGGTTTTGACGATATGCTCAGCCGTCTGGATGCGGCGTTGCGCAGTGAAAGCGGCGATGCGCTGGCGACGGCTATTCGTACTCGTTTTCCGGTCGCCATGATCGATGAATTCCAGGATACCGATCCACAGCAGTACCGTATTTTTCGTCGGATCTGGCAGCATCAGCCGGATACCGCACTGCTGCTAATTGGTGATCCGAAACAGGCAATTTACGCGTTTCGCGGCGCGGATATCTTCACCTATATGAAGGCGCGCAGCGAAGTCAGCGCACACTATACGCTCGATACCAACTGGCGTTCGGCCCCCGGCATGGTCAATAGCGTGAATACGCTTTTCAGCCAGATGGACGACGCCTTTATGTTCCGCGAAATCCCTTTCAGCCCGGTAAAATCCGCAGAAAAAAACCAGGGGTTACGGTTTGTTTTACGCGGCGAAACGCAGCCCGCTATGAGTATGTGGCTGATGGAAGGAGAAAGTTGCGGCGTAGGCGATTATCAGAGCTACATGGCGCAGGTGTGCGCCACGCAAATTCGCGACTGGCTTAAGGCCGGGCATTCTGGCGCAGCGCAACTGGTAAGTGGCAAAGCATCCAGCCCGGTACGCGCGTCGGACATTAGCGTATTGGTTCGTAGCCGCCAGGAGGCGGCGCTGGTCCGTGATTCACTGACGCAACTGGCCATTCCCTCTGTCTACCTCTCCAACCGTGACAGCGTATTTGAAACGCTGGAAGCACAGGAGTTGCTGTGGGTGCTGCAGGCGGTGATGACGCCGGAGCGTGAGAACACGCTGCGTAGCGCGCTGGCAACGTCAATGATGGGGCTGAATGCGCAGGATCTTGAAGCGTTAAATAACGACGAAAATGCCTGGGATGCGGTGGTCGAAGAGTTCGATGGCTATCGTCAGATCTGGCATAAACGCGGCGTGATGCCGATGCTGCGTGCGCTGATGACAGCTCGCCAGATTGCGGAGAACCTGCTGGCGACGGCGGGAGGCGAACGTCGACTGACCGACATTTTACATATCAGCGAACTGTTGCAGGAAGCGGGCTCGCAGCTGGAAAGCGAGCATGCGCTGGTGCGCTGGTTGTCTCAGCATATTCTTGAACCCGACAGCAACGCGTCAAGCCAGCAGCTCAGGCTGGAAAGCGACAAGCATCTGGTCAAAATCGTCACCATCCATAAATCGAAAGGGCTGGAATATCCGCTGGTCTGGCTGCCGTTTATCACCAATTTCCGCGCCCAGGATCAAGCTTTCTATCACGATCGCAGCTCTTTTGAAGCGGTGCTGGATCTCAGCGATGCCGAGGAGAGCGTTGAGCTAGCCGAAGCAGAGCGTCTGGCGGAAGACCTGCGTTTGCTGTATGTCGCGCTAACCCGTTCGGTATGGCACTGCAGCCTTGGCGTTGCGCCGTTGGTACGACGTCGGGGCGATAAAAAAGGGGATACCGATGTGCATCAGAGCGCCCTTGGTCGCCTGTTGCAAAAAGGCGAGCCGATGGATGCCGTGGGTCTGCGTAGCGCGATTGAAGCGCTTTGCAGCAACGATATTGCTTGCCAGACTCCCGCGCAGCCTGACGGTGAACCCTGGCAGGTTGCGCAGGCTGTTAGCAGCGAACTGAGTGCAAAAATACTGCAGCGTAAGCCCGGTGATAGCTGGCGCGTGACCAGTTATTCCGGTCTGCAACAGCATGGACAGGGTATCGCGCAGGATCTGATCCCACGACTGGATATCGATGCCGCAGGCGTCGGTGAGGTTATTGAAGAATCAGGACTTACACCGCATCAGTTCCCGCGCGGCGCTTCGCCAGGTACGTTCTTGCATAGCCTGTTTGAAGATCTCGATTTTACGCAACCGGTGGATCCGCATTGGGTCGAGGAGCAACTGGCGTTGGGCGGTTATGACGCACACTGGACGCCGGTTTTGACCGAATGGCTGGACGCCATTTTGCAGGCGCCTCTCAACGAGACGGGCGTGAGTTTGAGCCAGCTATCCGCGCGTGAAAAACAGGTGGAGATGGAGTTTTATCTGCCGATTTCGCAGCCGTTAATGGCCAACCAGCTTGATGCGTTAATTCGCCAATACGATCCGCTCTCGGCGGGGTGCCCTGCGTTGGACTTTATGCAGGTTCGCGGCATGCTGAAAGGCTTTATTGACCTGGTATTCCGCCACCAGGGGCGTTATTACCTGCTCGATTACAAATCGAACTGGCTGGGCGAAGACAGCTCTGCCTATACGCAGCAGGCGATGGCCTCTGCCATGCAGGCGCATCGCTACGACCTTCAATACCAACTTTATACCCTCGCGCTGCATCGCTACTTACGCCATCGCATTGCTGATTACGATTATGAACGCCATTTTGGCGGCGTTATCTATCTCTTCCTGCGCGGCGTTGACAGTGAAAATCCGCAGCAGGGAATTTACGCGACCCGACCTGACGGAGAGTTGATTGCATTGATGGACGAGATGTTTGCCGGTGCGGTGCAGGAGACGATGTTATGACAATCCAGAAACGATTTCTGGAGGCTGTTGAGCAAAAACAGCTCCGGCCTCTGGATGCTCAGTTCGCGCTGGCGGTTGCCGGAAGTGACAACCCTGCCGTTGCGCTGGCTGCGGCGTTGCTCAGCCGTGAAGCGGGAGAAGGGCACGTCTGCTTACCGCTTTCACGGTTATCTCTGAGCGAGGACGCGCATCCTCTGTTAAGCGCCTGGCTCGCTGAAACGGGCGAGCCAGAAGACTGGGCGGAATGTCTGCTGGCTTCCAGTGCGGTAAGCCGTGGCGAGCAACCCACGCCGCTGGTGCTATACGGCGATCGCCTGTATCTGAACCGGATGTGGCATAACGAACGTACGGTAGCTCGCTTTTTCAGTGAAGTGAACCACGCCATTGAAGTGGATGAACAACGGTTGACCCACACGCTGGCGGCGCTGTTTCCTCCATCGGAGGGGGTTAACTGGCAAAAAGTAGCCGCTGCTGTCGCGCTGACCCGCCGGATATCGGTGATCTCCGGTGGACCGGGGACGGGAAAAACGACAACGGTCGCAAGGCTGCTGGCGGCGTTGATTCAAATGGCAGACGGTGAGCGCTGTCGTATTCGACTGGCGGCGCCAACGGGAAAAGCGGCTGCGCGCCTGACCTCCTCACTAGGAGCGGCGCTACGAGAACTACCGCTAACCGATGAGCAAAAGAAACGCATCCCCGATGACGCCAGTACGCTGCATCGATTATTAGGCGCTCAGCCTGGCAGTCAGCGCCTGCGTCATCATGCCGGAAACCCGCTGCATTTGGATGTGCTGGTGGTGGATGAAGCCTCGATGATCGATTTGCCGATGATGTCGCGCCTTATCGATGCACTGCCGCCGCACGGACGGGTGATTTTTCTGGGCGATCGCGACCAGCTCGCTTCCGTCGAAGCGGGGGCCGTGCTGGGGGATATCTGTGCTTTCGTCGGTGACGGGTTTACCCCGGAACGCGCCCGCCAGCTCAGTCGCCTGACCGGAAGCGCTATTCCGACAGGTACGGGAACTCAGGCTGCTGCTCTGCGCGACAGTCTGTGCCTGCTGCAAAAGAGCTACCGTTTCGGCAGCGATTCCGGAATCGGTCAGTTGGCCGCTGCGATTAATTGCGGCGATAAATCTGCGATAAAAACGATTTTCCAGCAGGGATTTAGCGACATCGAAAAACGCACGCTACACAGCAGCGAGGATTACGCCGCGATGCTGGATGAGGCGCTGGCGGGTTATGGGCATTACCTGGATTTGCTGCGCGAGGGCGCAGAGCCAGGAGCTGTCATTCAGGCCTTCAATGAGTATCAACTGCTATGCGCCCTGCGGGAAGGTCCGTTTGGCGTTAGTGGTTTGAATGAACGCATTGAGCAGGTGATGGCGCAAAAACGTAAAATACATCGTTCGACGCATAGCCGCTGGTATGAGGGAAGGCCGGTGATGATCGCGCGCAATGACAGTTCGCTGGGATTATTTAACGGTGATATCGGCATTGCCCTCGACCGTGGACAGGGCCTGAGGGTGTGGTTTGCGTTGCCGGATGGTTCTATCAAATCGGTGCAGCCCAGCCGCTTGCCTGAACATGAAACCACCTGGGCGATGACGGTGCACAAATCGCAGGGATCTGAGTTTGACCACGCGGCGTTGATTTTACCCAGCCAGCATTCACCCGTGGTTACCCGCGAGCTGGTCTATACCGCCGTTACCCGCGCGCGTCGCCGCTTGTCGCTGTATGCCGATGAGCGGATATTGAGCCGCGCCATTACCACCCGCACTGAACGTCGCAGCGGACTGTCAGCATTATTTAATGACGGCATGATGTAGATGTAGGCCGGATAAGCGTCAGCGCCATCCGGCCTAAAAAAATGTGCCAGCGATGTAGGCCGGATAAGGCTGTTATGCCGCATCCGGCAACCACTCCTATGCCAAATCCGCCATTAGCACTTTTGACCGCCGCTGATAGTTGTACATCTCTTTCTTGCTTTCCGGCAGCAGGTCGATATCCACCGGCGTGAAGCCGCGCTCCTGGAACCAGTGGATGCTGCGTGTGGTTAACACAAACAGCTTGCTCAACCCCATTTGCCGGGCCTGCGCGGCGATTCGTTCCAGCAACACTTCCCCGCGTGACGAGCTACGGTAGTCCGGATGCACTGCCACGCACGCCATTTCGCCAATTCTCTCTTCCGGGAAAGGGTACAGAGCGGCACAGGCGATGGTCAGGTTATCACGCTGAATAATCGTGAATTTGTCGATCTCCATTTCCAACTGCTCGCGCGAGCGGCGAACCAGAATACCTTGTTGCTCCAGCGGGCGGATAAGCTCCAGAATCCCGCCGATATCGTTAATGGTAGCGCGACGGATCTGCTCGGCGCTTTCCATCACGATCTGCGTACCGATCCCGTCGCGGGAGAACAGTTCCTGCAGCAATGCACCATCTTCCTGATAGCTGATCAGATGGCAGCGGCGTACGCCACTGCGACAGGCCTTCACTGCCCCACGCAGGAAGCGCACCGTGCCGGAGCTGTAATCGCCTTTCTCTTCCTGCAACTCAACGCGAGCCTGAGCTTCGTTAGGAAACAGCTCGGAAATAATATCGCCGTCATCGTTGGTGACACCCTGAGAGGAGCAAAAGCCGATCATTTTCTCGGCCTTCAGTTTGATAGCCAACTGCGTGGCGACCTCTTCTGACGTCAGGTTAAAGCTCTCACCGGTGACGGAAACGGCAACCGGGCCCATCAGCACAATTGCGCCACTGTCTAACTGGCGGTGAATGGCATCTTCATCAATACGACGAATACGCCCGCTATGGCAGTAATCTACGCCGTCATCAACGCCCAGCGGCTGAGAGATAATAAAATTACCGCTGACCACATTGATGTGAGCACCCTGCAATGGCGTATTATTCAGGCTCATCGACAGGCGGGCGGTAATATCAAGCTGAAGTAAACCCGCAGCCTGTTTGACCAGCTCCAGCGTTTTAGCGTCGGTAACGCGCGTATTTTTGTGGTACACCGGCTCATGATGATGCGCCGCAAGATTGGCATCAATCTGCGGTCGTGCGCCATAGACCACGACCAGGCGGATGCCGAGGCTATGAAGAAGACCAATGTCATTGACGATACTGGAAAAGTTTTCATGCTCGATGGCTTCGCCGCCCAGCATAATGACAAACGTTTTTCCCCGATGGGTATTGATATAGGGAACAGAATGGCGGAATCCCTGTACCAGTTCGGTTCTACGCTCCTTCACCACGGCACACCCTCATTGCATGATTATTCGTAATTTGTGTATTTTTATTCTGTTTTTGCGCTGTGCGCAAGCGTAATTTTTACCCATGCCGAAGATTTTTCTCAGTAATGCCGTGAATATAAAAAGAATGTTTACCCTTTTATAGATGACAGATTATGCGTCATTCGCTAAAGTTTCCGGTCAATTCGGACGTTTTACGTATTACCTCTAAAAAAGATTTCTTTGCTCGGGAGAAGCATGTCGGGATCCAATTCAGCAATCAGTCGCCGCCGTTTATTGAAAGGTGCGGGTGCTATGTGGCTTTTGAGCGTCAGCCAGGTGGGTCTGGCGGCCGTGAGTCAGGTCGTTGCCGTCCGTATCTGGCCTGCGTCCAGCTACACTCGCGTCACGGTAGAATCTAACCGTCTGCTGAAATACAAACAGTTTGCCCTGAGTAATCCTGAGCGTGTGGTTGTGGATATTGAAGACGTTAATTTGAACTCGGTGCTCAAGGGCATTGGGACGCAGATTCGTCCTGACGATCCGTATATTAAGTCTGCGCGCGTTGGCCAGTTTGATCCAAAGACCGTGCGGATGGTGTTCGAGCTGAAACAGAATGTGAAGCCGCAACTTTTCGCGCTGGCTCCGGTGGCAGGCTTTAAAGAACGTCTGGTGATGGATCTCTATCCCGCGAATGCCCAGGACGTTCAGGACCCGCTGCTGGCATTGCTGGAAGATTACAACAAGGGCGATCTGGATAAACAGGTGCCACCTGCACAAAGTGGCCCACAGCCGGGTAAAGCGGGGCGCGATCGTCCCATTGTCATTATGCTGGATCCGGGCCACGGCGGAGAAGACTCCGGTGCGGTGGGGAAATACAAGACGCGTGAAAAGGATGTGGTGCTGCAGATTGCCCGCCGCCTGCGAGCCCTCATAGAGAAAGAGGGCAACATGAAGGTCTTTATGACACGAAATGAAGATATCTTCATTCCGCTTAAAGTCCGCGTGGCGAAAGCGCAGAAGCAGCGTGCTGACCTGTTTGTCTCTATTCACGCCGATGCCTTTACCAGTCGACAACCCAGCGGTTCGTCGGTGTTTGCGCTCTCGACCAAAGGCGCGACAAGTACCGCCGCGAAATATCTGGCGCAGACCCAGAACGCCTCGGATCTCATTGGTGGCGTCAGTAAGAGCGGTGACCGCTACGTCGACCACACCATGTTCGATATGGTGCAGTCGCTGACCATCGCCGACAGCCTGAAGTTTGGTAAAGCGGTATTGAACAAGCTTGGCAAAATCAACAATCTGCACAAGAATCAGGTTGAACAGGCCGGGTTTGCGGTACTAAAAGCGCCAGATATTCCGTCTATTCTGGTCGAAACGGCATTTATCAGTAACGTTGAGGAAGAGCGTAAACTCAAAACGGCGACCTTCCAGCAGGAAGTTGCAGAGTCGATTCTGGCAGGGATTAAAGCCTACTTTGCCGATGGGGCGACGCTGGCGAGAAGGGGATAACAAAAAAGCGCTGAAAAGCGCTTTTTTTATGGGCAACAGAAACAAAAAAACACCCGTTAAGGTGTTTAATGTGTTGGTTGCGGGGGCCGGATTTGAACCGACGACCTTCGGGTTATGAGCCCGACGAGCTACCAGGCTGCTCCACCCCGCGTCACCGTACTGCTTATATTTTATCAAATTTGATTGGTTGCGGGGGCCGGATTTGAACCGACGACCTTCGGGTTATGAGCCCGACGAGCTACCAGGCTGCTCCACCCCGCGTCACCGTACTGCTTATACTTCATCAAATTTTAATTGGTTGCGGGGGCCAGATTTGAACTGACGACCTTCGGGTTATGAGCCCGACGAGCTACCAGGCTGCTCCACCCCGCGTCCGTGGATGCGCACTATACTCTGCTCGCATTTTCATGCAACCCTTTTTTCACCTTGATCACGTTTTTAGGGTGAAAATGAACAAAAACAACGCATTCTGGATTATTTTTTGCTCAAAATTTGCGTTCGGGTATGTATACGCATTTCATTAGGTTCGGGGGTTTGTTATCTTCGTCTCGCATTCAGGCAACATAAGACGAGAACAATGAAAGGACGTTGGGCAAAATATCTTCTGGCGGGAGCTGTAGTCGCGATGCTCGCCGCGTGTTCCTCAAAACCCACCGATCGTGGGCAGCAGTATAAAGACGGGAAATTTACCCAGCCTTTCTCACTGGTGAACCAGCCTGATGCGGTTGGCGCGCCAATCAATGCCGGTGATTTCGCCGAGCAGGTTAATCAAATTCGCAGCGCTTCGCCACGTTTGTACGGCAACCAGAGCGACGTCTACAACGCTATCCAGCAATGGTTACGTGCGGGCGGTGATACGCGCAGTATGCGCCAGTTTGGTATTGATGCCTGGCAAATGGAAGGGGCGGACAACTACGGTAACGTCCAGTTTACCGGTTACTACACACCGGTTATCCAGGCGCGCCATACGCGCCAGGGCGAGTTTCAGTATCCTATCTATCGCATGCCGCCAAAACGTGGGCGCTTACCATCTCGTGCCGAGATCTACGCGGGCGCGCTAAGCGACAATTATATTCTGGCATACAGCAACTCCCTGATGGATAACTTCATTATGGATGTTCAGGGCAGTGGCTACATCGATTTTGGCGATGGCAGCCCGCTCAACTTCTTTAGCTATGCCGGGAAAAATGGCCACGCCTATCGCAGTATCGGTAAAGTGCTTATCGACCGTGGCGAAGTGAAAAAAGAAGATATGTCGATGCAGGCTATTCGCCACTGGGGTGAGACGCACAGCGAAGCCGAAGTGCGTGAGCTGCTGGAGCAGAACCCATCGTTTGTCTTCTTTAAACCGCAATCTTTTGCTCCGGTGAAAGGGGCCAGCGCGGTGCCGCTGATTGGCCGCGCGTCCGTAGCTTCTGACCGTAGTATCATTCCTGCGGGCACAACGTTACTGGCGGAAGTCCCGTTACTGGACAATAACGGCAAGTTTACCGGCCAGTACGAACTGCGCCTGATGGTGGCGTTAGATGTGGGTGGGGCTATTAAAGGGCAACACTTCGACATCTATCAGGGTATTGGCGCTGACGCCGGACACCGTGCCGGGTGGTATAATCACTACGGTCGCGTATGGGTACTAAAAACAGCGCCGGGTGCGGGTAACGTGTTCAGCGGTTAATTGCCGGATGGTTCTTCGCTTATCAAGCCTACATTATTGAGTAGGCCTGATAAGGCGTAGCCGACATCAGGTAGTCAGACTGCTCGGTATTAATGAATTTGAGGTTCTATGTCTGTGGTTATTAGCGATGCCTGGCGCCAACGTTTTGGTGGTACGGCACGTCTGTATGGCGAAAATGCGTTGCAGCTGTTTGCCCAATCGCACGTTTGCGTGGTTGGGATTGGCGGAGTAGGGTCATGGGCGGCGGAAGCGCTGGCGCGAACCGGTATTGGCGCTATCACACTCATTGATATGGATGATGTGTGCGTCACCAATACAAACCGCCAGATCCATGCGCTGCGTGATAACGTCGGTCTGGCAAAAGCTGAAGTGATGGCGGAGCGTATCCGACAAATTAACCCGGAGTGCCGGGTGAACGTGGTCGATGATTTTGTTACGCCAGATAACGTTGCTGAATATATGAATGCAGGATTTTCGTACGTCATCGATGCGATTGATAGCGTGCGCCCAAAAGCGGCACTGATCGCGTACTGTCGGCGTAACAAAATTCCGCTGGTGACCACCGGTGGTGCGGGCGGACAGATCGATCCTACGCAGATTCAGGTCGTTGATTTGGCAAAAACCATCCAGGATCCGCTGGCGGCCAAGCTGCGTGAGCGGCTGAAAAGCGATTTTGGCGTGGTGAAAAACAGCAAAGGCAAGCTGGGCGTGGACTGCGTGTTCTCGACCGAAGCGCTGGTTTACCCGCAGGCGGATGGCTCGGTATGTGCGATGAAAGCGACGGCGGAAGGGCCGAAGCGTATGGATTGCGCGTCCGGGTTTGGCGCGGCTACCATGGTGACAGCCACCTTTGGCTTTGTTGCTGTCTCCCATGCGCTGAAGAAGATGATGGCGAAGGCCGCGCGTCAGGCCTGATTGTGTCGGATGGCGCTATGCTTATCCGACCTACGGTTCGTGCAGTGTTGTAGGCCGGATAAGACGTATCTGCGTCGTCATCCGACTTTCTGGGCCGCCTCGAGAATCGCCTCGTTTAGAGCATGCAGCCCCTGGCTACGCGAGGCGCTGAGCTGCGCGCGTAAACCCAGTTCGTCAAATAACGCCATCGGCGAACGCGCCAGTAACTCGGCTGCGGTTTTACCTTCGACCGCCGTGAGTAATACCGCCAACAGCCCGCGTACTATTCGACCTTCGCTGTCGCCGAAGAAATGCAGAGTGCCATTCTCATGAAGAGTATGCCCCAGCCAGACGCGGTTTTCGCAGCCCGAAATTTCTTTGGCCTGCGCCTTTAGCTTATCCGGAAGCGCCGGCAACTGCTTACCCAGCAGAATCAGCTGGCGATATTTATCTTCCCACTGAGTAAGCGGGATAAAGGTATTGCGTAACGTCTCTTCGGTTACGGTTGTGCCAAACGGGTGTCCGGCGAACAGAGGGCTTGTCATTAATCCACCAATATTTCCAGCGCGCGGTCGACGGCTGCGACCAACGCATCCACATCGCTTTGGGTATTATAAGGGGCAAATGAGGCGCGTAGTGTTCCGGATACGCCAAGTTCCGCCAGCAGAGGCTGTGCACAGTGTTGCCCCGCGCGCAGCGCAATGCCATATTCGGCCAGCAGAGTGACCATATCGCTGTGATGAACACCCGCGAAATCAAAGGCTAACAGACTGGAGTCCTGGCAGCGGAAGGAACGAAAGCCAGGGCGTTTCGCCAGGGCATCTTCTGCCAGCGTCGCCAGACCCCGGCTCCAGTTTTCGGCCTGTGCAACGTCGACGTCCGCCAGCCATTCGAGCGCCGCGCTTAGCCCGATAACGCCTGCAACGTTAGGCGTACCGGCTTCCAGCTTCCATGGTGCGGGCTGAGTGGTGAAACCGTCAAAACTGACTTCGCTAATCATCTTACCGCCCCCAAGCCAGGGAGACATGGCTTCCAGCAGTTCCGGCTTACCGTACAGCACGCCAATACCGGTGGGGCCATATAGCTTGTGGCCTGAAAACGCATAGAAATCAATATCCAACTGCTGTACATCGGCAGGGTAATGCACAATTCCCTGGGCACCATCAACCATCACCACCATGCCAGCCGCATGGGCGAGCGTAATGGCGCGGGCCAGATCCGGGCAGCCACCAGTGACGTTCGACATTTGCCCGAGCGCCAGAATGCGGCTGCGCGGGGTAATGAGCTGCGTGAGGCGCTCAACGTCTGGCAATAAATGGGGGGTGAGTGGGAGTTTGACGACCTTAGCCCCCGTTTGCTCCGCGACCATCAGCCAGGGAACGAGGTTGGCGTGATGTTCCGCTGCGCTAACGATAATCTCATCACCCGGTTGAAGGCGTGGACGCGCATAGCTTTGGGCAACCATGTTGATCGCTTCCGTTGTGCCGCGGGTCCAGACGATGGTTTTGTCATCCGACGCATTAATCAGGTGTGCGACTTTTTCCCGCGCGGCTTCATAGCGAGCGGTCAGGCGCTGGGCTTCAGCAAACTGGCTGCGATGGACGTTCCCGGCACTCAGGCTATAAAACTGATGGGTTGCCTCAATGACCGCCTGCGGCTTCAGCGCCGTAGCAGCGCTGTCGAGATAAACGCCAGCATCGTTGAGTGCGGGAAATTGTGCGCGAAACTGCGCGGGGTTAAAAGCGTTCATGGTATTCCTCAGTTCAGTAAACCGATCGTGGCGCAAAAAGGGCATTGATACAAGGGTTGTGCTAACCATCGGAATACTCTGGATATCCTGGCAAAGCCCGTTCAGTGTCTTATGCTAAATAGCGTTAGGCGAACAATTTTGCCTGTTACGGAGTATGTTTTTAATAGCATAAATCGCTTTAAGGAGAAGAAGATGAAAAAGACTGCCGCCATAATTTCTGCCTGTATGCTGACTTTTGCCCTGAGCGCCTGTTCTGGTTCGAATTACGTGATGCACACCAATGATGGCCGATCAATCGTAGCTGATGGTAAACCACAGACCGATAATGAGACGGGGATGATTTCGTATAAAGACGCTAACGGCAACAAACAGCAGATTAACCGTACTGACGTGAAAGAGATGGTAGAACTGGAGCAATAATAGCAGGTCGGCCATCGACGAAACGTGGACAAAAAAAAGCACCGCAATTTGGCGGTGCTACATTAATCACTATGGACAGACAGGGTAAATGTACAGGAAGTGAAAAAGGGTAGCTTTGCTACCATGGTCTGAATCGCAGACCAATTGCAAACACAACAACACAACATCACAACCGTAAGCCAAAAGCCCACCAGAACACGCATTCCGATAAAACTTTTCGTTCCGGCTTCAGGAAGTGCCGCCACTATAGGTATTTGCTGGTAGAACCTCAACGGACAATTTATAATGGCTCAGATAAAAAAAACTAATAGGTTACAGCCTGTTAGCTAATTGTTAAATTCATTTAACATCAAAGCCTAAAAGTCATGTCAAAACGATTACCACCCTTAAATGCGTTACGTGTTTTTGATGCTGCCGCGCGTCATTTAAGCTTTACTCGCGCAGCAGAAGAGCTTTTTGTGACGCAGGCCGCAGTAAGTCACCAAATCAAGTCACTTGAGGATTTTTTGGGGCTAAAACTGTTTCGTCGACGCAATCGATCTTTGCTGTTAACGGAAGAAGGTCAAAGCTACTTTCTCGACATTAAAGAGATTTTTTCGCAATTAACCGACGCGACGCGTAAACTTCAGGCACGCAGTGCAAAAGGTGCGCTTACCGTGAGTTTATTGCCCAGTTTTGCGATCCAATGGCTGGTGCCCAGACTCTCTAGCTTTAACTCAGCTTATCCGGGAATCGATGTCAGGATCCAGGCGGTGGACCGTCAGGAAGACAAACTGGCTGATGATGTTGATGTGGCGATTTTCTACGGACGCGGCAACTGGCCGGGTCTGCGCGTGGAAAAATTGTACGCAGAATATTTATTGCCGGTCTGCTCTCCGCTGTTGCTTACCGGTGATAAACCGCTAAAGACACCGGACGACCTGGCAAAACACACTTTATTGCATGATGCGTCGCGACGAGACTGGCAAGCCTATACGCGCCAGCTTGGCCTGAATCATATCAACGTACAGCAAGGACCTATCTTCAGCCATAGCGCCATGGTGCTACAGGCTGCAATCCATGGACAGGGGATCGCGCTGGCTAACAATGTCATGGCGCAGTCCGAAATTGAAGCCGGACGTCTGGTCTGTCCGTTTAACGATGTTCTGGTCAGCAAAAACGCATTTTATCTGGTTTGTCATGACAGTCAGGCAGAACTGGGTAAAATAGCCGCCTTCCGTCAGTGGATTCTGGCGAAAGCGGCCACGGAACAAGAAAAATTCCGCTTTCGTTATGAACAATAATTTACGTAGGGTATTCAAATGACCAGCCGTTTTATGCTGATTTTTGCCGCCGTAAGTGGCTTTATTTTTGTGGCGTTGGGCGCCTTTGGGGCACATGTTCTGAGTAAAACCCTCGGTGTTGTTGAAATGGGGTGGATTCAGACCGGCCTTGAGTATCAGGCGTTTCATACGCTGGCTATCTTTGGCCTGGCCGTCGCCATGCAACGGCGCATTAGTATTTGGTTTTACTGGAGTAGCGTGTTTCTGGCATTAGGTACAGTGCTGTTTAGCGGCAGCCTGTATTGTCTCGCGCTCTCTCATTTACGCCTGTGGGCGTTTGTTACCCCTGTTGGCGGCTTCAGCTTCCTCGTAGGCTGGGCGCTGATGTTAGTGGGCGCTATTCGATTGAAACGTAAGGGCGTTAGCCATGAATAAGGTTGTATTGTTGTGTCGCCCAGGTTTTGAAAAAGAGTGCGCCGCAGAAATTACGGATAAAGCAGGACGCCGGGAAATCTTCGGTTTTGCCCGCGTGAAAGACAATGCGGGTTACGTCATCTTCGAATGCTATCAGCAGGACGATGCTGAAAAGTTAGTGAAAGAGCTGCCGTTTAGTTCGCTGATTTTTGCTCGTCAAATGTTTGTGGTGGGCGAGTTGCTGCAATACTTACCGCCGGAAGATCGCATTACGCCGATCGTTGGCATGTTGCAGGGCGTGGTGGAAAAGGGTGGCGATCTGCGAGTAGAAGTTGCCGACACCAATGAAAGCAAAGAGCTGGTTAAATTTTGCCGTAAATTTACCGTACCGTTGCGTGCAGCGCTGCGCGAAGCGGGCGTACTGGCAAAGTATGAAACGCCAAAGCGTCCGGTGGTTCACGTCTTCTTTATCGCCCCTGGCTGTTGTTATACCGGCTATTCCTGGCCTGACAATAACTCACCGTTTTACATGGGGATTCCGCGTCTGAAGTTTCCAGCCGATGCGCCGAGCCGTTCAACGCTCAAGCTGGAAGAAGCGCTGCACGTGTTTATCCCTGCCGATGAATGGGATGAGCGTCTGGCGAACGGGATGTATGCGGTGGATTTAGGCGCCTGCCCGGGCGGATGGACCTATCAGCTGGTTAAACGCAACATGTGGGTTTACTCCGTGGATAACGGCCCGATGGCGCAAAGCCTGATGGATACCGGACAGGTCACCTGGCTGCGTGAAGACGGATTTAAGTACCGTCCGAATCGCAACAACATTTCGTGGATGGTCTGTGACATGGTGGAGAAGCCGGCGAAGGTTGCCGCGCTGATGGCACAATGGCTGGTCAACGGCTGGTGTCGTGAGACGATCTTCAACCTCAAGCTGCCGATGAAAAAACGCTACGAAGAGGTATCGCAGAACCTGGCTTACATTCAGACCCAGCTTGATGAACATGGTGTAAATGCCCAGATTCAGGCGCGTCAGTTGTATCATGACCGTGAAGAAGTAACCGTTCACGTACGTCGTCTGTGGGCTGCCGTCGGCGGTCGTCGCGACGAGCGATAAGGCTACAACCCAGGTCGGATGGCGGCGTAATCGCCCTATTCGGCCTGGATTGCTTCAATCAGCTGTGTATCTGAAACAATATGCGTCACATCATCCAGATGCCCAATTCTGGCCTCTCCCGAACGATTAAATTTACTTTTATCGATCAGTAATAAAGACTGCGATGCACGCTTAAGCAGAATGGATTTGAAGTCTGCGTTGGTTGCATTTGAGTCCCAGAGCGCACCGTCGCTGTCGATCCCTTCGCAGGAAAAAATAAACAGGTCAATCTCGAGTGGTTTTAGCTGCGAGATAAGCGAGGGATTAACGTAGCAACCGTATTTGCGCTCAAGACGACCGCCGGAGCTGATAAGCTGAATGTGTTCACGTTTAGCCAATTCCTGGCAGATGGGCTGGCTGTTGGTAAAAACGTGAATGTTGATGTCCGGTAACTGTCGCGCCAGATACCAGCAGGTAGAGCTGGCGTCTAAGGCAATTACCATACCTTCTTCGATCCATGCCAACGCTTCACGGGCGATATCCGCTTTGTGTGCATAGTGGCTTTTGAGTCGAATATGAAATGGGTCACCGCTGTCCTGATTTTCCCGGTGAATAACTTTGGCCCGACCGTGGTTGCGTAACACTTTTCCCTGGGTCTGTAACTCGCTGAGATCGCGGCGGATGGTCTCTTTGCTGACGTTAAGCTGCAAAGCCAGGGCTTCGGTTGTCAGGCTTTTGTGGTTAGTAAGCAGATCTACGATTGCCTGCTGGCGCGCCGCTTTCATGTTCTGATCCTCATCTAATGATGAATGCCCGTACCTGACGGGCATTCTGACCAGAGATTACGGCGTTACCCCTTTTTTTAAAAGAATATTCCCGTACTTTGCCCGCTCTCCTGTGATAACGATCGCAAACGCCTTTTGTGCTCGTTCGTAAAAGGCATAGCGGTCAATACGCGTGATGTCCGGGCAGGGGGTCTGTAATGAAAGTGCCTGACGATAGCGAGCCTCAACGTCAGGATCGAGAGTGTCACCTTCAACCGCAGCCATCATCACCAGCGGTGGGGCGTAGCTGTCCAGTTCAAATAGCGGAATAAGCGCCCGCAGCAGATCGCTGACCAGCAGACCGTCAGCGCGGATGACCTGCGGCCCCATGCTGTTGGCCGGGAAGTGGGCATCGGAAAAGATAATCTCATCGCCGTGTCCCATTTCGGCCAGCACTTTCAGTAAGTCGGGGGAAATTAAGGGAGATATCGTTTTAAGCATGTTACTCGACTCCTGTGAGTTCGGATTCGGTTTGCGGATAGAAGTAACGGTACTGATAGCGCACCTGTTCGCGCGCCTGCTCCGGGGAGGTAAATTCCCCGATGCCTGACCAGGCAAACATTGCGGCGCCTGCCACGGTAGTTTCGGCATCATCCAGCACTTTGACAGGGATCCCGAGAACGTTCGCTTTGATTTGGTTCCACAAGATGTTGCGGCTGCCCCCGCCAACTAATAGCAGTTCAGTGGCCTGGAAATGGCCGATTTTTTCCAGCGTTTGCAGATTCCGCTGCAGCTGTTCTGTCAGTCCTTCCAGCGCGGCGCGATAAAAGTGCCCACGGGTAGTATTGAGGGTAACCCCTTGCCAGCCCGCATTCTGACAGGCCAGCAGGTCGCAGTGCATCTTCACCCCTTCGGCACCAGCGGGAATATCCCGAGCTTCATCAATCAACGTTTGCCAGGGCGTGTCCTTGGTCCATAACAGCTTTCGAACCCATTCAAGCACGCCGGAGGCCAGCCACTGCATTCCGGGATTGTTAAGCCCAGCCTGACTATCCAGCTCACAGGTGGAGCCCGCATAATGGCTGAGCAGGGAGGTGTTTACCTGCGCACTGCGCACCATCAGAATTTCCCATGTGCCGGAAGAGAGTACCGGTTCATCCTGTTGGGCGCCTGCGCCAAATAGCGCAAACTGTGTGTCGTGTCCGGCAGAGATGACCGGAATACCCTCTGGAAGTCCGAGCTGGTTGGCGGCCTCGCGTTGCAGTACTCCAATTTGTTCGCCTGCTTCAACCAGGCGCGGAAACAGGCGACGCGGTATGCCTGTTGCCTGCAAAATGTCCTGGCTGAAATCACGTTGCTGGATATCCAGCATCTGGCTGGTTCCCGCCATGGTGATGTCAGTTGTGAACTCGCCGGTTAAACGTTGGTTGATAAGCGACGAGATAAACAGCCAGGCGTGCGCCTGTTCCAGTAATTGCGGGTGGTTCTCTTTCAGCCATACCAGTTTGTACAGCGTATTGAAGCTAAACGCCCCAACGCCGGAGATTTCCTGCAGTTGCTGCGGTGACATGTAGCGATGGATATTCTCCATAACCGCTGCGGTACGTGGGCATTTCCAGCTGATCACCGGATACAGTTGTTTTCCGTTCTTATCCACCAGCGCGCCATCCACGCCGAAGGTGGTGACGGCGATCCCGCGAATTTGGCAGGCGGCCAGTTGTAAGGAAAGCCGCTGACAGCAGTCGGCAAAGCGTTGCAGAATGGCCTCCAGCGACCATTGGTGCCAGGCACTGTTTTCTGCGGCGATGTCACTGGCGTTCGGGGTCGCTGCGCGGGCGACAATCTTTCCCTGTCGGTCAACGGCAATGGCCCGCACGTTGGTCGCGCCACAGTCGAGAACCAGAATAACCTCTTGTTTCATAATTGCTCCTGGGAGATTACCTATTTCCGGATGGCGGCTTCGCCTTATCCGGCCTACAAAACCGTGTGCTTCGTAGGCCGCGCCGCCATCAGGCAATCGCTCGATGTTTAACGCTTATACAGCGGACCGTAGTTCTGACAAGCGCGGTAATCCTGACCTTCCGTATCCATACCGTGGGCGGCCCAGGAGGAAGGACGATAAATTTTCTCGTCTTCCACGTTGTGCATGCACACCGGGATACGCAGCATGGCAGCCAGAGTGATAAAGTCCGCACCTACGTGACCAATCGTCAGCACCCCGTGGTTAGCGCCCCAGTTAGCCATGACGGAATAGACGTCGCTGAACGGGCCCTTGCCGGTTAAGCGCGGAGCAAACCAGGTGGTTGGCCATGTGGAGTTGGTACGCGCATCAAGCTGGTCGTGCATATCTTTCGGCAGCTCCACGCTCCAGCCTTCCGCGATTTGCAGCACCGGCCCCAACCCTTTGATGATGTTGATACGGCTCATGGTGAACGGCACACCGCCTTCAGTCAGGAAGCGAGATGAGTAACCGCCCCCGCGGAAGTATTCGTGAATAGCCGGGCACCATTCGGTTGCCGCCAGGCATTCATCCGCCTCTTTCTGCGAGATTTCCCAGTGTGGTTTCATGGTCGGTTTACCTTCGCTGTCGCGCTGTTTGCAGGAACCGTCCAGTGCCGCAGAACCGGAGTTAATCAAGTGAATAATGCCGTGCTCAGCAAGACCGGTCAGTGGTTTACCCGTGACGCGTTCAACCGCCTCTGGCGACCAGTAGGTGCGCACATCGGCAAAGACCTGGGCCGTGCCGGTGAGTTGATGACCGAACAGCATCGCCACGCCGTTCAGGCTGTCGTTTTCTGTCGCGACAACGAACGGTTCACGAACGCCATTCCAGTCAAAGGAGCTGTTGAGCAACGCTTCGGCGGTATCGCCATTTGGGTATTGATCGGTCCAGTGACGCTGGCCCTGGAAGCCTGCGGCGATCGCGTTATAGCCCAGGGATTCTTCGACCAGACCTTTGTCTGCCAGCTTTTTGTTACCCTGCATCATGTCGCGAATGCACATAGCCATCAGCAGACTTTCTTTCAGCACCGCGCGGCTTTGTTCTGCGTTACGCTTATATTGTTGTGCGTTCTGATCTTCGCCGTAGCGGAAGTTTTTGTCCGCCCACGCCAGCGCCATTTCCAGCTCGGTTTCATCATAGATTTTCTGGTCAATGCGACGACGCAGCTCGGTCATATCAACCGCCTGCACCTTCATACCCAGCCAGGATTCAAAGAAGTTATGGTCGACGATAGAACCGGCGATGCCCATTGATACTCCACCGACAGACAGGTAGCTTTTCCCTTTCATACTGGCAACCGCTAAACCGGCACGGGCAAAACGCAGCAGTTTTTCTTCAACATCGGCAGGGATAGATGTGTCGTCTGCATCCTGTACGTCATGACCATAGATGGAGAAGGCAGGAAGGCCTTTTTGGCTGTGAGCTGCCAGTGCGGCGGCCAGGTAAACCGCCCCCGGACGTTCCGTGCCGTTGAAGCCCCAGATCGCTTTCGGGCGCATCGGATCCATGTCGATGGTTTCACTGCCGTAGCACCAACATGGGGTAACTGTAATCGTCACGCCAACATTCTGGCTGCTGAATTTTTCTTCACAGGCCGCGGATTCTGCCATGCCGGCGATACAGGTATCGGCAATCACACATTCAATTTGTGCGCCGCAGGCATGACGAAGTTTTTCAGTGATAAGCGCTGCGGCAGCTTTAGCCATATTCATGGTTTGCTCTTCGAGCGACTCACGTACACCCATACGACGTCCGTCAATAACCGGGCGAATACCAATTTTTGGTAAGCTGATTTTTTTCATCACAGATTCCTCACGTTATTCGGATAAATATTCAGTTGGCTGCCGTTTGTGAACGGAAGCGGGCAAAAATAAAGATGATGGCGAAGCAAAGCGCCGGGACCAGTTCAGCGGTCGGGATATTGCCAGCGGCATCGCTGACAAAGCCCATCACCGGGGTCACAATGCCGCCGCCAATGATGGTCATGACGATAAAAGACGAGCCATATTTGGTGTCTTGTCCCAGATTTTTGATCCCCAGAGAAAAAATGGTTGGGTACTGAATCGACATAAATGCGCTGCACAACGTCAGGGCCAGCAGGCCGATCTGGCCACCGGTGAAGGCGGAAATCAGGCACAGGATCATGGCAAGCAGGGCATATGCGGCCAGCACTTTATGCGGCGCAAAGCGACTGATAAGCCAGGTGCCGGAGAAACGACCGATAAAGAAGCACACCATGGTGCCGGTCAGGTAGTTGGCGGCGAAACCTGGCGTCATGCCTGGGATCTCTTCGATTGCGTAGCGAATCAGGTAGCTCCAGCAGGCAGTTTGTGCACCGACGTAGCAGAACTGCGCCAGTACCGCCCAACGCCAGTGGCGAATGCGCACCAGGCGGGAAAGGGACGCGGAGAATGAACTCTGAGCGTTGTCACTGTGATCGTCACTTTGCAGGGTCGGAAACTTGGTAAACATGATCAGCAGGGCGACCAGCAAAACGACCGCGACGATGATCATATAAGGGGTTTGAACCGATAACACCAGGCTGTGCTTGTAGGCGCTTAGCTGTTCTGGTGCCATCTTATCGAGTACGTCTTGAGATTGATGTGGCACATTAGACAAAATAAGACTTTGCCCAAAAACAACCGCAATAATGGCACCAAATGAGTTAAAAGTTTGCGCGAGATTTAATCGGAAGTGACCACCGCTTTCCGGGCCCAGTACGGTTACAAAGGGGTTGGCAGCCGTTTCCAGACAACCTAAGCCCGCCGCAATAATAAATAGGCCAATCAGGAATAAGGTGTAATTCATTACCTCAGCCGCTGGCCAGAATAATGCTGCACCGATGGCATATAAGAATAATCCGGTAATAATTCCTGCTTTATAACTTAGTTTTTTCATCAGGATCCCGGCTGGGATTGGAATGATGAAATAACCAAAATAAAAAGCAGATTGAATCAGACCAGCCTGAAAGTTTGTTAATGTAAATGCTTGCTGAAATTGTGGTAATAAAATGTCATTAAGATTATTGGCAACCGCCCAAAGAAAAAACAGTGAACAGAGTAACGCGAAGGGAATGACATAATTTTTTGTCTGCCCCCGCTCTACCGCATGAAAACTTTGTGTTTGTATTGATGTGTTTCCCATAGCATCCTCATCAGTTCATAAGCATGTTCAACAGCTTAAGAGTACGATTGGTGATTTTTACCAACCTGCTAATCCAGGTGAGTTCCGGTAACCTGCCAGATAAAATTGGCCTTCATGAATGAACTCATGAATTCATTTTCAAATAAAAACCGGCCATTAATATGATGGTGGTCACATTTATGCTCAGGGTGTGGGTTTATGTGATTATCATCACTTTAATTTCTTTAAAACAATGACCGTTTGAGGAAAATAAATTAAAAAGCCACAGGGATAATGCCCGAATTAATTAGTTAAGTGGAAAACGGGCAATAGTAATAATTTATTCGCAAATGACCGTTTTACAATGGTTTTATTAAGAACGGACATTTTGCAATTGTAATATTATGCTTGCATGTTTTTATTCATCGTTATTAGTTGATGAACATCACAAAATCCAGTGCTAAAAATTCCCTTCTCTTTATTCAGCATGATGATAGTTAGCAAATACCCGCTTAAATCAACAGAGCGTCGAGGTATTAGCAATGTTCTGTTGTCGCATTTTGACTCACTGAGAGAGGTAAGTAATGGAACGAAATACGCTGGCACGGCAGATTATCAATACCTGCCTGGAAATGACCCGTCTGGGGCTGAATCAGGGGACTGCGGGTAATGTAAGTGTGCGTTACCAGGACGGGATGTTAATTACCCCGACGGGTATTCCCTATGACAAACTCACCGAATCCCACATAGTGTACATCAATGCTGAGGGGCAGCACGAAGAAGGGAAATTACCTTCCAGCGAGTGGCGGTTCCATATGGCCGCTTATCAGACGCGTCCCGATGCTCAGGCGGTGGTCCATAATCATGCCGTGCATTGTACTGCTGTTTCTATTCTCAACCGGCCAATCCCGGCAATCCATTACATGATTGCGGCGGCTGGCGGTAACTCAATTCCCTGTGCGCCATATGCGACGTTTGGCACGCGTGAGCTTTCCGAGCACGTTGCGGTAGCGCTGAAAAACCGAAAAGCAACGCTGTTGCAGCATCATGGGCTGATCGCCTGCGAAGAAAATCTGGAAAAAGCCCTGTGGTTAGCGCATGAAGTGGAAGTGCTGGCGCAGCTTTATCTCAGCACGCTGGCGATTACCGATCCGGTTCCGGTACTGGATGATGAGGCTATCGCTATTGTGCTGGAAAAATTCAAAACATACGGATTGCGTATTGAGGAATAGGAGATAAAACGATGGCGAACAGAATGATTCTGAACGAAACGGCATGGTTTGGCCGGGGCGCTGTTGGCGCATTAACCGATGAAGTTATTCGTCGTGGTTATCGCAAAGCGTTGATTGTGACTGATAAAAATCTGGTGCAGTGCGGCGTTGTTGAGAAGGTGACTTCCCGAATGGATGCTGCAGGTCTGGCATGGGAAATCTATTCAGGCGTTATTCCTAATCCAACCATTGCGGTAGTGCAGGAAGGATTGAGTGTCTTTCAGCAAAGCGGCGCAGACTATCTGGTCGCCATTGGTGGAGGCTCCCCGCAGGATACCTGTAAAGCGATTGGCATTATTAACAATAACCCAGAGTTTGCGGATGTACGCAGCCTTGAAGGGTTATCGCCGACACGCTTCCCGAGCGTGCCAGTTATGGCTATCCCAACCACTGCGGGAACGGCGGCGGAAGTGACCATTAACTACGTGATCACTGACGAAGAGAATCGGCGTAAGTTTGTTTGTGTCGATCCACATGACATCCCGCAGGTGGCGTTCATTGATGCTGACATGATGGACGGCATGCCTGCTGCATTAAAAGCGGCTACTGGCGTAGATGCACTGACTCATGCCATTGAAGGCTACATCACGCGGGCTGCGTGGGCGCTTACCGATGCGCTGCACATTAAAGCCATCGAAATTATTGCCGGGTCATTACGTGGTTCCGTTGCGGGCGACAGCCAGACGGGGGAAGCGATGGCTCTGGGCCAGTACGTTGCCGGGATGGGTTTCTCCAACGTAGGTCTGGGATTAGTGCATGGTATGGCACACCCGTTAGGCGCGTTCTACAACACTCCGCACGGCGTCGCGAATGCCATTTTGCTGCCGCACGTGATGCACTATAACGCCGAATTCACCGGGGAAAAATTCCGCGATATCGCCCGGGCAATGGGGGTTAAGGTTGAAGGACTGACGCTGGCAGATGCACGCAAAGCGGCGGTGGATGCCGTCTTCGCCCTTAATCGCGATGTAGGTATCCCACTGCATCTACGCGATGTTGGCGTCCGTAAAGAGGATATTCCTGCGCTGGCGCAAGCCGCATTTGACGATGTTTGTACCGGGGGAAATCCGCGTGAAGCGAGCCTTGGGGATATCGTTGAGCTGTACCATACTGCCTGGTAATCACCTGGCGCTTATCCGGCCTACAGGGTTGTACGATAAGTAGGCCGGATAAGCGCAGCGCCATCCGGAAATAAGACTACCGCGCCAGCCGTAGCTGCTGTAGGTTTCCGTCGATATGTAAGTCCGTTTGCAGCCGCGCGATATCGCGGCACAAAAACGCCATCTCCCGATGTTCTTCGAGTTTCTTGCGCCATTTCTCCGGTACGTCATCCAGATGTTCATACAGCGCCTCCAGCGTTGGAAACTGTGCCAGCAGTTGTGTGGCGCTTTTAGGACCAATACCGGCAACCCCCGGTATTTTAGAACTGCTGATCCCGGCCAGTCCCCAATAATCTGGCAGCTGTTGCGGCAGTACGCCGAACTCTTTCTCGATAAACGGCGCATCCAGCCAGCGTTTCTGGAAATAATCGCGAATCCGCAGCGTTGGGGAGAGTAGCTGACAGTAGCCTTTATCGGTTGAGACGATGGTTGCCTGATGTCCCGCCTGGCTAACTTTCACCGCCAGAGTGGCGGCTAAATCATCGGCTTCATTCCCGCTGGATACCCAGCAGCAGACGCCGCGCTGTTCAAAAGCGGCGCGTAAGGCGGACATTTCCTGGTGTAAATCGTCAGGCATCGGCGGGCGACCGGCTTTGTAGTCAGGTAACCGTTGGTGACGCCAGCCGCTGTTACGCGCTTCGTCATCAAATACCGCCACGGCGTGCGTGGGTTGACTGTGCACAATCAGCTGATCGAGCGCGTGCTGGCATGTCTCCACGCAGGGGGAGCCCTGTACGGCGTGAATACGGCGGATGAGATTCAGTGCATCAACAATGAGCAGGTGGACGGCCACGGTGTTCTCCCTAACAAATTAGTCTGTAGGGTAACATTCACGACGAGTGGAGACGAGCATTGCGAAAGAGCGCTATCCGAAAGCCTGATAAGCGAAGTGCCAGCAGGCAATAAAAGCCGGATACGGCGAGCGCCTTATCCGGCCTACAGATACGAAAATGTGCTGAGAATTAATCGCAGGTGACAATCTTCATCGCCAGACCACCACGAGAGGTTTCGCGGTATTTGGCATTCATGTCTTTACCGGTTTCGTACATGGTCTCGATAACTTTATCGAGGCACACGCGTGGTTCACTGGTACGGCGCAGCGCCATACGTGCAGCGTTCACCGCTTTAACCGAAGCAATGGCATTACGCTCAATGCACGGTACCTGAACCTGGCCGGCAACCGGGTCGCAGGTCAGACCCAGGTTGTGTTCCATACCGATTTCTGCCGCGATGCACACCTGCATTGGGCTACCGCCCAGCAGTTCAGCCAGACCAGCCGCTGCCATGGAGCAGGCGACGCCAACTTCACCCTGACAGCCGACTTCGGCACCAGAGATAGAGGCGTTCATCTTGTACAGTGAACCAATGGCGCTCGCGACCAGCATGTAGCGTGCCAGCGAGTTAGCGTTCACTTCACGGATAAACTTGTCGTAATACGCCAGTACGGCAGGAACAATCCCGCATGCACCGTTGGTTGGTGCAGTCACCACGCGTCCACCGGCTGCGTTTTCTTCGTTCACGGCCAGCGCGAACATGTTGATCCAGTCAACAACCGCCATCGGGTCGGTGGTGGTTTTGTCGCTGCTGACCAGCATGCGACGCAGCGCAGCAGCACGACGCGGAACGCGCAGTTTGCCCGGCAATACACCTTCGGTGGTGATGCCGCGTTCAATCCCGCTACGCATCACTTCCCAGACGTTAGCAAAGTGCTGTTCCAGCTCTTCTTTGCTGTGCAGCGCCAGTTCGTTTTGCATCATCAGACCGGAAAGCGACAGGCCGGTTTCCTGGCAATGACGTTGCAAATCAGCTGCGGATTTATACGGATATGGCACGTTTACCGGAGAGTTGTTCGGTAAACCAAAATGTTCTTCATCAACGATGAACCCACCGCCAATGGAATAGTAAGTCTGGCTGTAAATGGCCTTTTCGCCCGCCAGTGCGGTAATGCGCATCCCGTTTTCGTGCAGGGACAGATTGTCCGTATGGAAATTCATGCACTTATCGACCGGGAACTCGACCTCATGTTGACCGTCTGCCAGCAGCAAACGCCCATGAGTATTCACATCCTGGATAAAGGACGGAATGGCATCAATGTCTACGGTATCCGGCAGATTACCCGCCAGGCCCATAATAATCGCGATGTCGGTATGGTGACCTTTCCCCGTCAGAGATAAAGAGCCATAGACATCAACCACTACGCGGGTTACGTCAGTGAGAATTCCGCGTGCAATCAGGTCATCCGTGAATTGTTTGCCTGCTTTCATCGGGCCAACAGTGTGGGAGCTGGAAGGGCCAATGCCGATTTTGAAAATATCGAATACGCTAATCATGAGGCGTCCATTGTGTATCGAGATGCGCCGCCCCGAGGAGCGGCGCAGGGGAATTAACTGAACAGAGAGTAGAAAATAGCGGAGATAGCGATCAGGCCCATAATCACAACGAAGACGTTGCTGATATGGCCGCTGTACTTACGCATTGCCGGTACTTTCTGAATGGCATACATCGGCATCAGGAACAGAATCATCGCGATGATTGGGCCACCCAGGGTCTCAATCATGCCGAGGATGCTTGGGTTCAGCGTCGCCACAATCCAGGTGGTTACCAGCATGAACAGCGCAGTGATTTTGTTCAGTTTGTTGATTTCGATGGATTTGCCTTTGCCGCGCAGAGACTTAATCACCATACCATTGAAGCCTTCACGTGCACCCAGGTAGTGGCCCAGGAAGGATTTGGTGATAGCGATAATCGCGATGATCGGTGCCATCCAGGCAATAATCGGCGCGTTAAAGTGGTTCGCCAGGTAAGACAGAATCGAGATGTTCTGCTCTTTCGCTGCTGCCAGGTCTGCCGGAGTCAGGCTGAATACGCAGCTGAAGACGAAGAACATAACGGTCAGTACCATCATGATGTGAGCGAATGCCAGAATCTTGGAGCATTTTTTCTCTGCTTCATCACCGTACTCTTCACGCTTCGCCACGGCGAAGGAGGATATGATCGGGGAGTGGTTGAAGGAGAACACCATTACCGGAATTGCCAGCCACAGGGTCAACAGCAGGCCGTTGCCGGTGGTTGCCGCAGAGTCAAAAGACATGGTTTCCAGAATCGCACCGCTCCACTGAGGGATCAGGTACAGCGCCAGCAGCATCAGCGCCGCAACGAACGGGAATACCAGGATGCTCATCGCCTTAACGATCATCTGCTCACCGAAGCGCACGATGGTCATCATGCCGACAATCAGGATCAGTGACAGGATTGCGCGCGGCGGCGGCGTAATCGCCAGCTGGTGGGTCAGGAAGCTTTCAACCGTGTTGGTGATGGCTACGCTGTAAACCAACAGAATCGGGTAGATAGCGAAGAAGTAGAGCAGGGTAATCAGTTTACCTGCACCAACACCAAAGTGTTCTTCTACAACTTCGGTGATGTCTTCACCCGGATTTTTACCGGACAGCACAAAGCGAGTCAGGCCACGGTGTGCAAAGAAGGTCATTGGGAAGGCAAGGATCGCCATGATGATCAGCGGGATCATACCGCCTACGCCTGCGTTAATCGGCAGGAACAATACACCCGCCCCAATCGCCGTGCCGTAAAGGCCCAGCATCCACATGGTGTCTGTTTTGCGCCATGCGCTGCGGGTCTGGCCCGTAACGATAGTGCTGGTTTGAGTGTTTTCCATCTATTTCTCCTGGAGGAAGCTTAAAAAGTCGGGTTTGGGGTCAATCCAATGAGAAAGTACCCGACTGTAAATCGAAATTCGTTGAGCGATTTTTATATAATTTTTCGCCGTAATAATTTTCGGGCGGAAAGATACATTTTAGTAATGAATGTATCAGTGATCGGGATCCCAAATGCAATAATCCACCTTTTATGTGGATAAATTTGGGCCATTAATCTGTTAAAAAATAGTCAAAGCGAATTTACGGGCGCGAAGGCTAACATTAACGACATATCTCATGAAAGCGAAGGCGCGAAGATAGGCGTGTTCAGCTGTAAAAACTGTTGTTTTTAGATGATTTCGGCGACTAATAATAATTTTCTAAGATAAATCACGGTTGGTTTTTCAAGGTAATCGTTTGCGTAGCTCCCTGTTTTTTATGAATCATCACTGGCATTTATATGATTGTCGGAGCTATGTGACTGGTATCACTAAAAAAAGCCGGGAGGCAAGTGCGCCAAACCCGGCTTTGATATGGACAAAACTGTCACCGCTATAGCGCTGCTAGCGGGTGTTGAAGGTTAGGCGCAGATCTCGTAACAAGGGATATACGCAGTGCCCGGTAACTTCATACGATGTTGTGCAACAAAGCCCTGCAGGAGATCGTCCATGCGGCGCATCATTTCGCGGTCACCGTGGATTTTGTACGGGCCAAACTCTTCAATAGCGCGGATCCCGACTTCCTTCACGTTACCTGCCACAATACCGGAGAATGCACGCCGTAAATCGGCGGCCAATACTTCAACGGGTTGATCCGGGTACAGCTTCAGGTTGGCCATGTTTTCATGGGACGGCTCGAACGGCATTTGCAGATCGGGCGCGATACGAATCGACCAGTTAAAGCTGTAAGCATCTCCTGTGTCGCGACGGTTTTCTTTCACCAGCGGCATCGCTTTTTTCATCAGACGCGCCACTTCTGCCGCATCGTCAATGATGATGCGATAGTGGCGACGCGCATCTTCCCCCAGCGTGTGCACGATAAATTCGTCCAGCACGCGGAAGTAATCCGCACTCTCTTTTGGTCCGGTCAGGATCAGCGGTAGAACCTGATCTTTGTTGGCAGGATTCATCAGGATCCCCAGCAGATACAGCAGCTCTTCTGCTGTCCCTACGCCACCCGGGAAGATGATAATACCGTGGGCGATACGCACGAACGCTTCCAGACGTTTTTCAATGTCCGGCATGATGATCAGTTCGTTTACCAGCGGGTTAGGCGGTTCAGCGGCGATGATTGACGGTTCGGTCATGCCAATAAAGCGGCTGTCTTTGTATCGCTGCTGGGCGTGGCCGACCGCAGCGCCTTTCATTGGCGCTTCCATCGCCCCCGGACCGCAGCCGGTACAGATGTTTAGTTCGCGCAGGCCCAGTTGGGTGCCGACGCGACGGGCGTACAGGTATTCATTCTCGTTGATTGAGTGACCGCCCCAGCAGACGACCATGTTCGGCGCTTCACCAACGTGCAGCGCCCGTGCATTACGCAGGATCGAGAATACGAGGTTGGTAATATGCACCGAGCTTTCGAGATCCAGATGCTGAAAACGACCAGCGTTATGGATCTGGCCATTGACGAACAGAATGTCACGCAGCACGGCAAACAGGTTTGCCTGTAGCGCACGAATAATGCGTCCGTCAACAAACGCATCTTCAGGTGGGTTGATCAGTTCCAGCTTCACGCCCCGTTCGCGGCGCAGTACGTTAATATCGAAACTTTCAAAGCGTGACAGCAGTTCTTTGCTGTTGTCGGTCAAACTGCCGGAGTTCAGAACGGCAAGCGAACAGTTACGAAACAGTTGATACAGGTCGCTGCTGGCCGTGCGTTTAAGCATATCGACTTCCAGCTGCGACAACATGTCCATTGAGCCAAGCGGGCTAATATGTGTAATCAAGTAAACTCCTTATGGGACGCAACACGTCATTCCCTATTGATTACAATAGCCCTGGCTTATGACCTTTCACAACCTTGCGCGCGGAATCCGACACGCAAAATTGAGAAAAAAGATTACTGACGTACCAGACGACCGGTTGCCGGAGTGAAATCGGTGTTGGTGCGCCATGGGTTAATGTCCAGGCCGCCACGTCGCGTGTAGCGTGCGTAGACGCTCAGTTTCTCTGGCTGGCAGAAGCGCAGAATGTCATTGAAAATACGTTCCACGCACTGCTCATGAAATTCATTATGGTGGCGGAAGGAGACCAGATAACGCAGCAGCTTCTCTCTGTCGATTTTCCGTCCACGATACTGAATTTGTATGGAGCCCCAGTCGGGTTGATGGGTAATCAGACAGTTGGATTTCAGCAGGTGGCTGACCAGCGTCTCTTCCACTGCTTTTTCACCGCTCACGGCATTTTCCAGATACGCAGTGCTGAACTGGTAGTTGTCGATGACGATATCCTGATTGTCGATACAGGTCCCATTAAAGTGGGCTATCGGCTGCCCTTCCAGTTCGTCAAGGCGGTACAGCGCCACGCTGACATCACCTTGAGCGCAGGCGCGAAGATCGTTTTCCAGTGTCTGGCGTACCGCGTCCCAGGAATCAAAACGCGTCTGGTTAAAACTGTTCAGGTAAAGCTTAAAGCTTTTCGACTCAATCAGATTTACGCTGGTGTAATCCAGTTCCACGTGACCGACCGCGACTTGCGGTAAGCCGTTGGCATTCAGCCACGACAGTTCATATAGCGTCCAGATATCCGCACCGTGAAAAGGCAAGTTATCGGCCTTTAAATCCAGCGGGTCGCGATTCAGGCTGCGCGGAACGCCCTGCAACAGACTTGCATCGTAATTGTCTCGGTAATCCGTTGATTTACCAAGAGTCAGGCCGTTAAGCGCCTGATGATTTTCATAAGAGGACATGTTTCACCGTCATAAACCAGATACACTATGCGACAAGTGTATCCTGGCTTTTGTGAAGAGAGAAATCAGTGGACGAATTGACAGCGCAGGCGTTGATAGCCTTTACGACGCGTTATTGCGACGCATGGCATGAAAAAAACAACAGTTGGCCGCTCAGCGAAGAGCTGTATGGCGTACCTTCTCCGTGTATCATTTCTTCCACAGACGATGCCGTATTTTGGCGGCCTCAACCTTTTGTCGGCGAAAATAACCTCAATGCGGTTGAACGGGCCTTTGATATTGTGGTACAACCTGCCGTTCACGCTTTTTACACCACCCAGTTTGCTGGTGATATGCACGCGCAGTTTGCGGATGAAAAGCTCACGCTGCTGCAAACCTGGAGTGAAGATGACTTCAGGCGCGTTCAGGAAAACCTGATTGGTCATCTGGTTACGCAAAAGCGCCTCAAGCTATCACCTACGCTTTTTATTGCCACACAAGATAATGAGCTTGACGTCATTTCGGTGTGCAATCTGTCCGGTGAAGTGTGCAAAGAAACGCTGGGAACCCGTAAACGAACGGTGCTGGCGGCCTCACTTGCGGAATTCCTCACTCAACTTAAGCCAGTTCTGTAATCCAGTTTGCCCTGAATCTTGTGAGAGATCTCTTACAAACCCTGTAGGACATTGCCAGGTGATAAGTAAAGACTTAATGAATTGATAAAATAATAATTTATTATTATTCAATTGGTTAGTGTCTTATTGTCAACTTTCATACGAAAATAATCGTAAGGGTAAGCCTGTAAGCATCTTGTAAGACAAAGCGAAACAGGCGATTCTATATCTGTCGACAAGGAGTCGCACAACGAAGAGAACATCAGGATGATGGCTCTTCGACAGGACACACCAGGACGGTGTTGCAAGGATAGGCTTCAGGACGAAGCAAAGAGGAAGACGCTGGATGCGTTAAAGGACACCTCCAGGATGGAGAATGAGAGCCGGTCAGGATGTTCGGCGGGTCTGGATGGCCAGGATACTTCAGGATGAAGTTTTCACATCGGGGTGATGTGAGCAGGATGCAAAAGTTCAGGATGAACACGGTCGTAAGACCACAGGAAAAGTTGTCACGGATGAGCAGGGAGCACTAAAAGTAGCTGGAATGCTGCGAAACGAACCGGGAGCACTGTTTTTACAGTGCTCCCTTTTTTTATTTCCCTTCACTAGTGCTATTCTTCGCGCCAGATTTTTTCATCATTGAGGTTAATTTCATGACGACTCATGACCGTGTGCGCCAGCAGTTACACGCACTTGAAGCGCTACTGCGTGAACATCATCACTGGCGGATGGATGAGCCAGCAGAGCATCTGTTTACCAGTACGCAGCCTTTTTGTATGGATACCATGGAGCCGGTCGAGTGGCTGCAGTGGGTGTTGATTCCCCGCATGCATACGTTGATTGATAACGCGCAGCCGCTTCCGCAGGCTTTTGCCGTCGCACCGTATTACGAAATGGCGCTGGCAGCCGATCACCCGCAGCGCGACATTCTCCTGGCTGCATTGCAGGAGCTGGATGCGCTGTTTACAAGTGATAACGCCTGATGCTGGAAATTCTTTATCAGGACGAATGGCTGGTCGCCGTCAATAAACCTTCGGGCTGGTTGGTTCACCGCAGTTGGCTCGACCGGGATGAGAAAGTGGTGGTGATGCAAACGGTGCGCGACCAAATTGGTCAGCACGTATTTACCGCCCATCGACTCGACAGACCAACCTCCGGCGTGCTGCTGATGGGACTGTCCAGCGAAGCCGGGCGTTTACTGTCCCAGCAGTTTGAACATCATCAAATTCAGAAACGCTATCATGCGATTGTGCGTGGCTGGCTGATGGATGATGCCGTGCTGGATTACCCGCTGGTCGAAGAGCTGGATAAGATTGCCGATAAGTTTGCCCGCGATGATAAAGGCCCGCAGCCTGCTGTCACCCATTATCGTGGCCTGGCAACGGTAGAAATGCCGGTAGCGACCGGGCGTTATCCGACTACCCGTTACGGGCTGGTGGAGCTGGACCCTAAAACCGGTCGCAAGCACCAGCTCAGACGCCATCTGGCGCACTTGCGCCATCCGATTATCGGCGACAGCAAGCATGGTGATTTGCGGCAAAACCGCAGCGCCGCGGAGCATTTCGGTTGCCAGAGATTGATGCTGCATGCCAGCCAGCTTGCGCTGACCCATCCTTTCACCGGCGAACCGCTGGTTATTCGCGCCGGGCTGGATGACGTCTGGATGCAGGCGTTATCACAGTTTGGCTGGCGTGGACTTCTCTCTGAGAATGAAAGGGTTGAGTTCAGCGGGCTGTCAGGTCAGGATGAGCAGATAGATTCTTAAGTCCCAGGAGATTACGGTTATGGCGGAAATTGGAATTTTTGTCGGCACGATGTACGGAAACGCGCTGCTGGTTGCCGAAGAGGCCGAAGCTATTTTGACGGCGCAGGGTCATAAAGCTACGGTGTTCGAAGATCCGGAGCTTAGCGACTGGCAGGCATATCAGGATAAATATGTACTGGTGGTGACTTCCACGACCGGGCAGGGCGATCTGCCGGATAGCATCGTGCCGCTGTTTCAAGGGATCAAAGATAATCTCGGTTTCCAGCCAAATCTGCATTACGGGGTAATTGGGCTGGGCGACAGTAGCTACGTTAATTTCTGCAATGGCGGCAAACAGTTCGATGCCTTGTTGCAGGAACAAAGCGCCCACCGTGTAGGAGAAATGCTGCTGATTGATGCCAGCGAGCATCCTGAACCGGAAAGCGAATCCAATCCCTGGGTAGAAAACTGGGGAACCTTGCTTAAGTAACTCCCTCGCCCGTACGGGCTGCAACCCCCATTTGAACCGCAAGCCGGGCCAGGCGAAGCCGCCACCCGGCAATAAAACCCCAATTACGTGAACTAACTTCCACTACTTTGGGCTTATGCCCCAAACAACTTCTCACTGCCTCCCTAATGTTGTGTTCATGCACGGTGAGGGCAAGTGGCACTCCTTCATATACTTTTCCCGTCAGTTCCCGGAATGGCAGCGAGTCAGAATAAAACGGCCCTGAGCTGTACCAACACTGCCACACACTAACCTCTCATTCTGATCACCCTACAGGTGCTGTACAGAATGAACTGGCGAAAGCCAGGATTCAGGAGTGCAACAATGAGTTCATTAAGTCAGGCGTCGAGCAGCGCGGAAAAACGCACTAACGCTCGCTACTGGATAGTGGTGATGCTGTTTATCGTCACATCCTTCAACTACGGCGATCGCGCCACCTTATCCATTGCCGGTTCGGAGATGGCCAAAGACATTGGTCTGGATGCGGTAGGGATGGGGTATGTATTCTCCGCTTTCTCATGGGCCTATGTTATCGGCCAGATTCCTGGCGGCTGGTTGCTCGACCGCTTTGGTTCAAAACGCGTTTATTTCTGGTCCATCTTTATTTGGTCCATGTTTACCCTGCTGCAGGGTTTTGTCGATATCTTCAGTGGTTTCGGCATTATCGTTGCGCTGTTTACCCTGCGTTTCCTCGTCGGTTTAGCTGAAGCGCCCTCCTTCCCCGGCAACAGTCGTATTGTGGCGGCGTGGTTCCCGGCACAGGAAAGGGGCACGGCGGTCGCTATCTTTAACTCTGCGCAATACTTTGCCACCGTTATCTTCGCGCCAATCATGGGTTGGCTGACCCATGAAGTGGGCTGGTCGCATGTGTTCTTTTTTATGGGCGGCCTCGGGATCATTATCAGCTTCGTCTGGCTGAAGGTGATTCATGAACCGAACCAGCACCCGGGCGTAAACCAAAAAGAGCTGGAGTACATTGCCGAAGGTGGGGCGCTGATCAACATGGATCAGGCGGCAGCCAAAACTAAAGTGCCGTTTAGCGTGAAGTGGGGGCAAATCAAACAGCTGCTGGGTTCACGGATGATGATCGGGATTTACATCGGCCAGTACTGCATTAACGCGCTGACCTACTTCTTTATCACCTGGTTCCCGGTTTATCTGGTGCAGGCTCGCGGTATGTCGATTTTGAAAGCTGGCTTTGTTGCTTCGGTTCCGGCCATTTGCGGATTCGCCGGCGGCGTGCTCGGCGGCATTATTTCCGACTGGTTGATGCGCCGTACCGGTTCGCTGAATATCGCCCGTAAAACGCCAATCGTACTCGGTATGCTGTTGTCGATGGTGATGGTGTTCTGTAACTACGTCAATGTGGAGTGGATGATCATCGGCTTTATGGCGCTGGCCTTCTTCGGCAAAGGTATCGGTGCGCTGGGCTGGGCGGTGATGGCTGATACCGCACCTAAAGAAATCAGCGGTCTGAGCGGCGGTTTGTTCAACATGTTTGGCAACATCTCCGGCATCGTCACGCCAATTGCTATCGGCTACATCGTCGGGACTACTGGCTCGTTTAACGGCGCGTTGATTTACGTCGGGGTACATGCGCTGATTGCGGTGGTGAGCTATCTGGTGCTGGTGGGCGATATTAAACGTATCGAACTGAAACCTGTCGCAGGACAATGATGATGACAACACAATCAAGTCCCGTTATTACCGATATGAAGGTCATCCCGGTGGCCGGTCATGACAGCATGCTGCTCAATATTGGCGGCGCGCATAACGCATACTTTACTCGTAATATCGTGGTGCTCACCGATAATGCCGGAAACACCGGTGTCGGTGAAGCGCCAGGTGGCGAAGTGATTTATCAGACGCTGGTGGATGCGATTCCGCAGGTGTTGGGCCAGGAAGTCGCGCGCCTGAATAAGGTGGTGCAGCAGGTGCATAAAGGCAACCAGGCCGCTGATTTTGACACCTTTGGCAAAGGCGCCTGGACCTTTGAACTACGGGTCAATGCGGTAGCGGCGCTGGAAGCCGCATTGCTCGACTTGCTGGGTAAGGCGCTGAACGTGCCGGTTTGTGAACTGTTAGGGCCGGGCAAGCAGCGCGATGCGGTCACCGTACTCGGCTATCTGTTCTACGTGGGCGATCGCACAAAGACCGATTTACCGTATCTGGAAAGCACGCCGGGAAACCATGAGTGGTATCACCTGCGTCATCAGCAAGCGATGAATAGTGAGGCTGTGGTACGTCTGGCTCAGGCTTCGCAGGATCGCTACGGCTTTAAAGATTTCAAACTCAAGGGTGGTGTACTGCCTGGCGAGCAGGAAATCGACACCGCTCGTGCGCTGAAAAAATGCTTCCCGGATGCACGTATTACGGTTGATCCCAACGGTGCCTGGCTGCTGGATGAAGCCATCTCCCTGTGTAAAGGGCTGAACGATGTTCTGACCTACGCCGAAGATCCATGCGGCGCCGAACAGGGTTTTTCTGGCCGCGAAGTGATGGCCGAGTTCCGCCGTGCAACCGGTCTGCCGGTAGCAACGAACATGATAGCCACCAACTGGCGTGAAATGGGCCATGCTGTGATGCTGAACTCAGTAGATATTCCGCTGGCCGATCCGCACTTCTGGACCCTTTCTGGCGCGGTACGCGTGGCACAGTTATGCGACGACTGGGGCCTGACCTGGGGCTGCCATTCTAACAATCATTTTGATATTTCCCTGGCGATGTTCACCCACGTTGGTGCGGCTGCACCGGGTAATCCAACGGCTATTGATACCCACTGGATCTGGCAGGAGGGCGATTGCCGCCTGACCAAAAATCCGCTGGAGATTAAAAACGGAAAAATTTCGGTACCCGATGCGCCCGGTCTGGGCGTGGAACTGGACTGGGATCAGGTACAGAAAGCGCATGAAGCCTATAAGGCGCTGCCCGGTGGCGCGCGTAATGACGCAGGCCCAATGCAGTATCTGATCCCCGGATGGACTTTTGACCGTAAACGTCCCGTTTTCGGCCGCCACTAATTTTGAATAAGGACTTAATTATGAGCGCACAATTTTCTACCCCATTGGTTGCCTCTATGCAGGTTATTCCGGTTGCGGGTCATGACAGCATGCTGATGAACCTGAGCGGCGCACATGCTCCGTTCTTCACGCGCAATATTGTGATTATTAAAGATAACTCCGGTCATACCGGCGTGGGTGAAATTCCCGGCGGCGAAAAAATCCGCAAAACGCTGGAAGATGCGATCCCGTTGGTGGTAGGTAAAACGTTAGGTGAATACAAAAACGTGCTGAATGCGGTACGCAATACTTTTGCCGATCGTGATGCGGGCGGTCGCGGTTTGCAGACCTTCGATTTACGTACCACTATTCATGTGGTTACTGGGATCGAAGCGGCCATGTTGGATCTGTTAGGTCAGCATTTGGGCGTAAACGTCGCCTCTTTGCTGGGGGATGGCCAGCAGCGTAGCGAAGTTGAAATGTTGGGTTACCTGTTCTTCGTGGGTAACCGTAAGGCAACGCCGCTGCCGTACCAGAGTCAGCCGGATGAGAAATGCGACTGGTATCGTCTGCGTCATGAAGAAGCGATGACCCCGGATGCGGTAGTGCGCCTGGCGGAAGCCGCATATGAGAAGTATGGTTTTAATGATTTTAAACTGAAAGGCGGCGTCCTGGCCGGGGAAGAGGAAGCAGAATCTATCGTTGCGCTGGCGAAGCGCTTCCCGCAGGCCCGCGTCACGCTGGATCCGAATGGCGCGTGGTCGCTAAATGAAGCGATTAAGATCGGCAAATATCTGAAGGGTTCTCTGGCCTATGCGGAAGATCCGTGCGGTGCCGAGCAGGGCTTCTCAGGTCGTGAAGTGATGGCGGAATTCCGTCGCGCCACCGGTCTGCCGACCGCCACCAACATGATCGCCACCGACTGGCGTCAGATGGGGCATACGCTGTCGTTGCAGTCTGTTGATATCCCACTGGCGGACCCGCACTTCTGGACCATGCAGGGTTCTGTCCGTGTGGCGCAGATGTGCCATGAGTTCGGGCTGACCTGGGGATCGCACTCTAACAACCACTTTGATATTTCGCTGGCGATGTTTACGCATGTTGCGGCGGCGGCTCCGGGTAAAATAACCGCTATCGATACCCACTGGATCTGGCAGGAAGGCAATCAGCGCTTGACCAAAGAGCCGTTTGAAATCAAAGGCGGCATGGTGCAGGTTCCGGCAAAACCGGGTCTGGGCGTGGAGCTGGATATGGATCAGGTCATGAAAGCGCATGAACTGTACCAGCAACATGGACTGGGTGCGCGTGATGATGCGATGGGTATGCAGTATCTTATCCCGAACTGGACGTTTGATAATAAGCGTCCGTGCATGGTTCGCTAAGTGATCCAGGACCGCTCCTATAGAGTGAGCGGTTTTGCTCCTGGTGTATGCTTAACATAGTCAACATGCGTAAGGATGCTTTATGAAAATAGTAATCGCACCAGATTCCTATAAGGAAAGTTTGTGTGCGCTTGAGGTGGCAACGGCTATAGAGCAGGGGTTTCGTGAGATCTGGCCCGATGCGGATTACGTGAAGATTCCGGTTGCAGATGGCGGTGAAGGAACGGTCGAAGCGATGGTTGCCGCAACGCAAGGTCACCTTGTGCATGTTGATGTTACCGGCCCTTTGGGCAACACAATTCAGGCATTTTATGGTTTATCTGGTGATGAGCGCTCGGCGTTTATCGAAATGGCGGCCGCCAGCGGACTGGAACAGGTTCCTGTGGGGTTACGCGATCCGCTGAAAACGACATCCTGGGGAACCGGGGAGTTAATCCGTCATGCGCTGGACGCTGGCGTTGAACATATCATCATTGGGATTGGCGGTAGCGCCACCAATGATGGCGGTGCCGGGATGGTGCAAGCGCTGGGAGCAAAACTGCTGGATGCGCAAAATAACGAAATTGCGCAAGGCGGAATCGGTCTGGAATCTCTGTCCCGGATTGATATTTCTCAGTTAGACAGCCGTCTTGCCGGGTGCCGTATTGAAGTTGCTTGCGATGTGACTAACCCGTTGACTGGAAAAAAGGGCGCATCTGCGGTTTTTGGTCCGCAAAAAGGGGCGACGCCGGAGATGATTACCCGCCTGGATCGGGCGCTCACGCACTATGCGCAACTCATTGCCCGCGATCTGGACGTCAACGTGCTGGATCTGGCCGGTGGTGGTGCGGCTGGTGGTATGGGGGCGGCGCTGTATGCGTTTTGCGGCGCAAAGTTACGCTGCGGTATTGAGATAGTGACCGATGCGTTACACCTTGATGCCTGCGTTGCGGATGCGGATTTAGTTGTCACGGGTGAAGGGCGCATTGATAGTCAGACTATTCACGGTAAGGTTCCGGTTGGCGTGGCGAAGGTCGCAAAGCGTTACAACAAGCCGGTTATCGGTATCGCAGGTAGCCTGACGGCCGATGTCGGTGTGGTCCATGAGCATGGGCTGGATGCGGTTTTCAGTGTCATCTACTCCATTTGTACCCTGGATGAGGCGCTGAAGAACGCGAGCGACAACGTACGAATGACGGCGCGAAACGTAGCCGCAACGCTTAAAGCAGGGCAGCAATTACGCTGAGTTGTAGGGCGTTTACGCCGCATTCGGCGATGTGCCCGATGCGCGACGCTTATCGGGCCTACGGTAAACAGCGAAACCTGTAGGCCGGATAAGGCGGTCACGCCGCCTTCCGGCAAATATTACCCCAACAGCTTCTTTGCTTCGCGTGCAACGTTGTCCATCTCATCCAGAAGCTCTAAAAACTCAGGTTCCAGCTCTTCTTCTTTGGTTCCACTGCGTAGCTGTTGTTCAATGAGCTGACACAGGTTTTTCATGCGGGGGACACCACTATAACCGCAACTGCCGTGCAGCTTGTGAATCATATCCACTAGCCCTTCGGGGTTCTCTCCGACCAGTTGCTCTTCGATTTTGTTACGCACCTCAGGCAGAAAATCGATCAGCATTTGCAGCATATCCCGCGCCAAATCGTTCTTACCCGCGGCTTGCCTTAATGCCAGTTGCCAGTCGAGCGTCGTGTTCGGATTGACGACTGGCTCAAGAGGTTCTGCGGTGAGTGCCCGCAGCGATGTGCTTGCACCCGGTTTGTAACGTAACAGCAGATTATGTAGCTTATCTTCCTCGATAGGCTTCGCCAGGTAATCGTTCATCCCGGCGCTGAGTAGCTTCTCTTTCTGCCCGGCCATGGCGTGTGCGGTGACCGCAATGACAGGTGTCTGCTGTTGATGAGGAAGCTGGTGGATAAGTTCACAAGCGCGAATGCCGTCCATATCAGGCATCTGAATATCCATCAGGATCAGATCAAATTGCATTTGTCTGGCGCGATCCACCGCCTGATGCCCGCTGTCGCAGAGCACGACGTGCTGTACCTTATCTTCCAGCAATGCGCCAATCAGCTTGAGGTTCGCCGGGTTGTCGTCTACCGCCATGACGGTCATCGCGATTTTGCTCTCGTCTACCAGCAGCGGATCCGCGCTGTGGTTCAGCTGACAATACTCTGTCAGCGCAGGCAGTAAGCGGGTTGAGGTGAGAGGTTTCAACAGACACGCCGCCGCGCCGCCCTGTTTTAACTTCTCGGCGTTAATCTGCGCATGGCAAGGGAGGGCCAGTAACAAAAAGTCGGTCATCGCCGCTGCGCTTGCCAGCCGCTCATGCTGCATGGTGAGCGGTTCGCGTAAAGTGACCGGAATGCCGAGCAGCAGAATATCGTAGTGATCCTTCGGCAGCCCGGAGAATGAAGGGCTGTAAATCACCTCCAGCGGTGTTTCACTCAATATATCTAACGTGCATTGTGCGGCGGTGGCGTTAGGTTCGACGTAGGCCAGTCGTTTACCGGCCAGGCAGAGTGTGGTTGAGCGGTCAACGAGAACATTAGGGTTAAGATCGAGGCTGATATGGAACCAGAACGTGGAGCCCCGGTTCGGCTGGCTGTGAAAGGAGATATCCCCACCCATTTCGTTGACCAGTTTTTGCGTAATGACCAGGCCTAGCCCGGTTCCGCCATGACGCCGGGAAATACTGGCATCCGCCTGGCGGAAGGCCTGGAACAGACGGGATTGATCGCGCTCAGGAATACCGATCCCGGTATCGCGGATTTGTACTTCAATTTGCACTTTCGTGTTACTAAGGGCTCGCTTCTCGACCAGGATGTCGATGTTGCCGCCTTCGGTAAATTTGATGGCATTGCCGACCAGATTGGTGATCACCTGCTGTAAACGCAACGGATCACCGATGACGTTGTCCGGTACGTCATTCTTAATATTCAGCGTCAGCTCAAGCCCTTTATCATGGGATGAATGTGCTAACAGCGTAACGACGTCATCCAGCGTGCTGCGCAGTGGGAATGGAATGCTTTCCAGAATCAGCTTGCCCGCCTCAAGTTTGGAGAAGTCGAGTACATCATTGATGATGGCCAGCAGATTGTTAGCTGAGCGTTCAATGGTATTCAGGTGATCGCGCTGTGTGGTGTTGAGTTCGGTTTTTAGCGTCAGACGGGTGAAGCCAATCACGCCATTCAGCGGTGTTCGCAGCTCGTGGGACATGTTTGCCAGAAACTCAGACTTAATACGTGCCGCTTCCTGGGCGCGTTTCTTCGCCAGATCCAGTTCGACGTTCTGGATTTCCATCTGCTCCAGCGTTTCGCGCAGGTCAGAGGTGGCCTGATCGATGTTGTGCTGCATTTCTTCATGGTAGGCCGCGAGAGACATCGCCATCGAGTTGATACCATTTTTGAGCATATCCAGCTCGCCCAGCATGAAACCTTCCACGCGGCTGTCGAGCTGCCCTCTACGTATTCGGTCAACGGTATTCACCATATTGCGAATCGGGCCGGTCACGTCGCGCATAAGACGCCAGCCGAAAATTAACGCGATACCAATACAAAACAGCATCATTACGCTGGAGATAAAGATCTCTTTGTACTGCTGCAATCGTACGGACTTAAGGTCCAGCTCAAGCGCCACATACCCCAGCATATTTTTGGTGTTTTTGGCGTCGCTTACGGCGGATTCATCCGGTGAATAGCTTTCCGATATAATAGGGGTTCGCAGGATCATGATATCCCCGTGCCGGGTGACGCTCAGCTTACGGGGAAACGGTGAACCGGTCGCCAACTGCATTTCAGACGGATCGAGATGAAAATTAGAGGTGACGAACAGTCGGTTATTTTCGTCATAAACAGAAATTGCCCGCACGATATCGGAATGGCGACGATGCAGCACGCTGATAAGCTGGCCGATGGATTCCCTGTTTTGCAGGTTCATGCCATATTCGCTGGAGACCGCGAGTGGTTCAATGATGCTGGCACCAGCATCTTCCAGTTGACGCTGCAAGTCGTTATAGCGATGCACAACAAAAAAGATACTGAGCAACAAACCTATCAGGACGGTCGGGGCCAGGATCAGAATCATCATGCGTGCGCGCAGGCTGTAGTTGGTCATGGAGTTCCGTTATGGGACAATTAGGGTCACACTGTTAAATAGAGAAATATCTCGTCGATGGCGCAATTCTACTCTGCAAAACGACGCGTGACGACGCGTCAGATCATAACCGTTACCGTCAATGACCTCGATCCTTTTGGTCAGGGCGTCGCTCGCCATAACGGAAAGGCGTTGTTTATACCGGAATTGCTACCCCAGGAAAGCGCCGAGGTGGTGATTACCGAAGATAAAAAACAGTTTGCCCGCGCGCAAGTAAAACGACGTTTAAACGACAGCCCACAGCGTGAAGTGCCACGTTGCCCGCATTTTGGCGTGTGCGGCGGTTGCCAGCAGCAGCATGCCAGCATCTCATTGCAGCAGCGTAGCAAAAGCGCGGCGTTGTCGCGTTTAATGAAATGTGAGGTGTCGGATGTTATAGCTGATGCCCCGTGGGGCTATCGTCGTCGCGCACGTTTGAGCCTGAACTATCGGCCAAAAGAACAAAAATTGCAGATGGGGTTTCGCAAATCCGGTTCCAGCGACATTATCGATGTCAAACAATGCCCTATTTTGGTGCCCCAGCTTGAGGCGTTATTGCCCCATCTCAGAGCGTGTCTGGAAAGTCTGCAAGGGTTACGCCATCTAGGCCATGTTGAGCTGGTACAGGCGGGAAGCGGAACCCTGATGATTTTGCGCCACACGGCGCCATTGAGTGCTGCGGATAAAGAAAAACTGGAATGCTTTTCGCATTCTCAGGGGCTGTCTTTGTTTCTGGCCCCGCAAAGCGAGATACTGGAATCAATATCAGAAGAATCGCCCTGGTATGACTCAAATGGACTACGGTTAACCTTCAGCCCGCGCGATTTTATTCAGGTCAATGAAGGGGTAAACCAACAAATGGTCGCCCGTGCGCTGGAATGGCTCGATGTACAACCTGAAGATCGTGTACTCGATTTGTTCTGTGGCATGGGCAATTTTACCCTACCGCTGGCAACTCGGGCAGCAAGCGTGGTTGGTGTGGAAGGTGTTCCTGCGTTGGTGGAAAAAGGCCGAGAAAACGCGCTGAATAACGGATTACACAATGTGACATTCTTTCATGAAAACCTTGAGGAAGATGTTACCCGACAGCCGTGGGCGAAAAACGGATTCGACAAAGTATTGCTCGATCCTGCGCGTGCGGGGGCTGCAGGTGTGATGCAACATATTATAAAATTAGAACCTATACGCGTTGTTTATGTATCCTGTAACCCAGCAACGCTGGCTCGTGACAGCGATGCTTTGCTCAACGCTGGATACGCCATACGGCGACTGGCGATGCTCGATATGTTTCCGCACACTGGACACCTGGAATCAATGGTCCTGTTTGAGCGTTTGTAATGAATTTTGTACCCATTGGATTTCGGGTTGTAATGCAGCATGAAAGACAATGGGTAGGGCTTGTCGACTTCGACAGGCCTGGCCCCTTAAGGAGAGGACAATGGTTGCGGTAAGAAGTGCACATATAAATAAAGCTGGTGAGTTTGATCCAAAGAAATGGATCGCGAGTCTGGGGATCTCCAGCCAGCAGTCGTGTGAACGCTTAGCCGAAACCTGGGCGTACTGCCTCCAGCAGACACAGGGGCATCCGGATGCGGATCTGCTGCTGTGGCGTGGCGTGGAGATGGTAGAAATTCTCTCTATGTTGAGCATGGATATCGACACGCTGCGTGCAGCAATGCTGTTCCCTCTGGCTGATGCCAACGTGGTCAGTGAAGACATCCTGCGCGAGAGCGTGGGCAAATCTATTGTTCATCTTATCCACGGTGTGCGTGATATGGCGGCGATACGCCAGCTTAAAGCCACGCATACCGATTCAGTTTCTTCCGAGCAGGTCGATAACGTCCGCCGCATGCTGCTGGCAATGGTAGATGACTTCCGCTGTGTGGTCATCAAGCTGGCAGAGCGGATTGCCCATCTGCGTGAAGTGAAAGACGCGCCGGAAGATGAACGCGTTCTGGCGGCAAAAGAGTGCACCAATATTTATGCGCCGCTGGCCAACCGTTTGGGAATCGGGCAATTAAAATGGGAGCTGGAAGATTATTGCTTCCGTTATCTGCACCCGGCTGAATACAAACGCATAGCCAAGCTGCTGCATGAACGACGTATTGACAGGGAACATTACATTGATGAGTTCGTCGGTCATTTGCGCTCAGAGATGAAAACGGAAGGCGTCAAAGCTGAAGTGTACGGACGTCCGAAGCATATCTACAGCATCTGGCGCAAAATGCAGAAAAAGCAGTTAGCCTTCGATGAATTGTTCGATGTACGCGCAGTGCGTATCGTGGCAGAGCGTTTACAGGACTGCTATGCCGCACTCGGGATAGTACATACTCACTATCGCCATCTGCCGGATGAGTTCGATGATTACGTTGCTAATCCGAAACCCAATGGCTACCAGTCAATCCATACGGTTGTGCTGGGGCCGGGCGGGAAAACCATCGAAATTCAGATCCGTACCAAACAGATGCACGAAGATGCCGAACTGGGCGTCGCGGCGCACTGGAAGTACAAAGAGGGCACCGCTTCAGGCGCGGCGCGTTCTGGTCATGAAGATCGCATTGCGTGGCTGCGTAAGCTGATTGCCTGGCAGGAAGAGATGGCGGATTCCGGTGAAATGCTGGATGAAGTCCGTAGCCAGGTCTTTGATGACCGCGTGTACGTCTTTACGCCAAAAGGCGACGTTGTAGACTTACCTGCGGGCTCCACGCCGCTCGATTTTGCTTACCACATTCATAGCGATGTGGGGCATCGATGCATTGGCGCGAAAATTGGTGGGCGCATTGTACCGTTTACCTACCAGCTGCAGATGGGCGATCAAATTGAAATTATCACCCAGAAACAGCCAAACCCAAGCCGCGACTGGTTGAACCCTAACCTTGGCTACGTAACCACCAGTCGTGGGCGTTCGAAGATCCACGCCTGGTTCCGTAAACAGGACCGCGATAAGAACATCCTTGCAGGTCGCCAGATCCTCGACGATGAGCTGGCGCATTTAGGCATCAGCCTGAAAGAGGCGGAAAAACACCTGCTACCGCGCTACAGCTTCAATGAGCTGGACGAGTTGCTGGCGGCGATTGGTGGGGGAGACATCCGCCTCAACCAAATGGTGAACTTCCTGCAGGCGCAGTTTAATAAGCCAAGCGCTGCCGAACAGGATGCCGCCGCACTGAAACAGCTTCAGCAGAAAACGCAGGCACCGCAGAGTCGTCGTAAAGACGATGGTCGTGTGGTGGTGGAAGGGGTAGGTAACCTGATGCACCACATCGCCCGCTGCTGCCAGCCGATTCCAGGCGATGAGATTGTCGGGTTTATTACCCAGGGACGCGGTATTTCCGTGCACCGGGCGGATTGTGAACAGCTGGCTGAGCTGCGCTCCCATGCGCCGGAACGTATTGTTGATGCGGTCTGGGGCGAAAGCTACTCGGCAGGGTATTCGCTGGTGGTTCGCGTCCAGGCCAACGATCGCAGCGGCTTGTTACGTGATATCACCACGATCCTCGCCAACGAGAAGGTGAACGTGCTGGGAGTTGCCAGCCGAAGTGATACCAAACAACAGCTGGCCACCATCGATATGACCATCGAAATTTATAACCTGCAGGTGCTCGGGCGCGTGCTCGGCAAGCTGAACCAGGTACCGGATGTGATCGACGCACGTCGCTTGCACGGTAATTAATGATTTTGTAGGCCGGATAACCTTGTAGGCCTGATAAGACGCGTTAGCGTTGCCATCAGGCATTGCTATGTTGCTGGATGTCGGTTGTCGCGTTATCCGGTCTACTATATTGAAATTTCAGGACATTCCAATGAATCAAATCGACCGACTGCTCGGTATTATGCAGCGCCTGCGCGACCCGGAAAACGGCTGTCCGTGGGACAAAGAGCAGACATTCTCCACTATTGCTCCTTACACTCTCGAAGAAACCTATGAAGTGCTGGACGCGATTGCGCGTGAAGACTTTGACGACCTGCGCGGAGAGCTGGGCGACCTGCTGTTCCAGGTGGTGTTTTACGCCCAGATGGCGCAGGAAGAAGGACGCTTCAACTTTGATGATATTTGTGCTGCGATAAGCGATAAGCTTGAACGCCGTCATCCACATGTTTTTGCTGATGTTTCTGCCAGTAACAGTACTGAGGTTTTGACCCGCTGGGAAAAAATCAAAAGTGAAGAACGCGCCCAGAAGGCACAGCATTCCGCACTCGACGATATTCCCCGCAGTTTACCGGCATTAATGCGCGCCCAAAAAATCCAGAAACGCTGCTCACATGTTGGCTTCGACTGGAAAACATTAGGACCGGTTGTCGACAAGGTTTACGAAGAGATCGACGAAGTCATGTTTGAGGCTAAGCAGGCTGTTGTCGACCAGGCTAAACTGGAGGAGGAAATGGGCGATCTGCTGTTTGCTACGGTCAATATGGCCCGGCATTTAGGCACTAAAGCAGAGACCGCATTGCAGAAAGCGAACGAGAAGTTTGAGCGGCGTTTTCGTGAAGTTGAGCGAATTGTGGCTTCGCGCGGTCTGGAAATGACTGGTGTTGATCTGGAAACTATGGAAGAAGTCTGGCAACAGGTAAAACGGCAGGAAATTGATCTCTAAGGGATTTCGTCGGTCAAGGGCGATTTGTGTGATTTTTTAAATAACAAGCGCTTGATTTACGTCAAAAACATTTACCCCAAAGGGGCTATTTTCTCACTCCCGATGTTAATGTGAGCCTGGTGAAGAGGAGGAATAATGAAAGTTTGTGGCGCTCGTCATGTTCGGGTATACTACTTTCCCGTCTTGGTAATTCCATCGTTTCACCCTAACTTCTCAGGTCCAGCATGACAACGAACTATATTTTTGTGACCGGCGGGGTCGTATCCTCTCTGGGAAAAGGCATTGCCGCAGCCTCCCTGGCAGCCATTCTTGAAGCCCGTGGCCTCAATGTAACCATGATGAAACTGGATCCGTACATCAACGTCGATCCAGGTACTATGAGCCCAATCCAACACGGGGAAGTGTTCGTTACCGAAGACGGCGCTGAAACCGACCTGGACCTGGGTCACTATGAGCGTTTCATTCGTACCAAAATGAGCCGCCGCAACAACTTCACTACGGGTCGTATCTACTCCGACGTTCTGCGTAAAGAACGCCGTGGTGACTACCTGGGCGCAACAGTTCAGGTTATCCCGCACATCACGAATGCCATTAAAGAGCGCGTTCTGGAAGGCGGTGAAGGTCATGATGTTGTTCTGGTCGAAATCGGCGGAACCGTTGGGGATATCGAATCTCTGCCGTTCCTTGAAGCGATTCGCCAGATGGCCGTAGAAATTGGCCGTGAGCACACGCTGTTTATGCATCTGACGCTGGTTCCGTACATGGCGGCGGCAGGTGAAGTCAAAACTAAACCGACTCAGCACTCTGTAAAAGAGCTGCTTTCTATCGGTATTCAGCCAGATATCCTGATTTGCCGCTCCGATCGCGCAGTTCCGGCTAATGAACGTGCAAAAATTGCATTGTTCTGTAACGTTCCGGAAAAAGCGGTGATTTCTCTGAAAGATGTCGATTCCATCTATAAAATCCCGGGCCTGTTGAAATCTCAGGGCCTTGACGATTATATTTGTAAACGATTCAGCTTGAACTGTCCGGAAGCTAATCTGTCAGAATGGGAACAGGTTATCTACGAAGAAGCGAATCCGGCAGGCGAAGTGACTATCGGTATGGTCGGCAAGTACATTGAACTGCCGGATGCCTATAAGTCAGTTATCGAAGCGCTGAAGCACGGTGGTCTGAAGAATCGTGTCACCGTCAACATCAAGCTGATCGATTCGCAAGATGTCGAAACGCGTGGCGTTGAGATCCTGAAAGGTCTTGATGCAATCCTGATCCCTGGCGGCTTCGGCTACCGCGGTGTTGAAGGTAAAATCGCGACGGCGCGTTTTGCGCGTGAGAACAATATTCCTTATCTGGGCATTTGCCTGGGTATGCAGGTTGCGTTGATTGAGTTTGCACGTAACGTAGTGGGTATGGACAACGCCAACTCCACGGAATTTGTGCCAGACTGTAAGTACCCGGTGGTGGCCCTGATTACCGAATGGCGCGATGAAGACGGCAACGTCGAAGTCCGTACAGAGAAGAGCGATCTGGGCGGCACAATGCGCCTTGGCGCGCAGCAGTGTCAGTTGAGCGACGATAGCCTGGTTCGTCAACTGTACGGCGCGCCGACAATTGTTGAACGCCATCGCCACCGTTATGAAGTCAACAATATGCTGTTGAAACAGATTGAAGCTGCGGGTCTGCGTATTGCAGGCCGTTCCGGTGATGATCAGTTGGTCGAGATCATTGAGGTACCGAATCATCCGTGGTTCGTGGCCTGTCAGTTCCACCCGGAATTTACTTCCACGCCACGTGATGGGCACCCGCTGTTTGCCGGCTTTGTGAAAGCCGCCAGTGAACATCAGAAGCGTCAGGCGAAGTAAGAAGTAAATAAGTTAGAACGGCAATGCACCCATCAGGGTGCATTGTTTGTCTGGAGTTTTAGTTTAACTTGTACTGAGGAAAATCTAATGTCCAAAATCGTTAAAATCATCGGTCGTGAAATCATCGACTCCCGTGGTAACCCGACTGTTGAAGCCGAAGTACACCTGGAAGGTGGTTTCGTTGGTATGGCAGCAGCTCCGTCAGGTGCTTCTACTGGTTCCCGCGAAGCACTGGAACTGCGCGATGGCGACAAATCCCGTTTCATGGGTAAAGGCGTACTGAAAGCTGTTGCAGCTGTTAACGGCCCAATTGCTCAGGCTCTGCTGGGTAAAGATGCTAAAGATCAGGCTGGCATCGACAAGATCATGATCGATCTGGACGGTACTGAAAACAAATCCAACTTCGGTGCAAACGCCATCCTGGCTGTGTCCCTGGCGAACGCCAAAGCAGCAGCAGCTGCAAAAGGCCTGCCGCTGTATGCACACATCGCTGAACTGAACGGTACTCCGGGTAAATACTCCATGCCGGTTCCGATGATGAACATCATCAACGGTGGTGAGCACGCTGACAACAACGTCGACATCCAGGAATTCATGATTCAGCCGGTTGGTGCTAAGACTCTGAAAGAAGCCGTTCGTATGGGTTCTGAAGTGTTCCACAACCTGGCTAAAGTTCTGAAAGCTAAAGGTATGAACACTGCAGTTGGTGACGAAGGTGGCTACGCGCCGAACCTGGGTTCCAACGCTGAAGCTCTGGCTGTAATCGCTGAAGCGGTTAAAGCAGCTGGCTACGAGCTGGGCAAAGACATCACCCTGGCGATGGACTGTGCAGCTTCTGAATTCTACAAAGACGGTAAATACGTTCTGGCTGGCGAAGGCAACAAAGCATTCACCTCCGAAGAATTCACTCACTTCCTGGAAGAACTGACCAAACAGTACCCGATCGTGTCCATCGAAGATGGTCTGGACGAGTCTGACTGGGACGGTTTCGCATACCAGACTAAAGTACTGGGCGACAAAATCCAGCTGGTTGGTGACGATCTGTTCGTAACTAACACCAAGATCCTGAAAGAAGGCATCGAAAAAGGCATCGTTAACTCCATCCTGATCAAATTCAACCAGATCGGTTCTCTGACCGAAACTCTGGCTGCGATCAAAATGGCGAAAGACGCTGGCTACACCGCTGTCATCTCTCACCGTTCTGGCGAAACTGAAGACGCTACCATCGCTGACCTGGCTGTTGGTACCGCTGCAGGCCAGATCAAAACTGGTTCTATGAGCCGTTCTGACCGCGTTGCTAAGTACAACCAGCTGATTCGTATCGAAGAAGCTCTGGGTGAACAAGCACCGTACAACGGTCGTAAAGAGATCAAAGGTCAGGCGTAATCCTGTTCTTTAACTCTTAACGTAAAAACCCGCTGCGGCGGGTTTTTTTATGCCCTTAAAGCAGTAGAGGAAGGGTTGCGCTGGCGGTTTGCTGGCTCACATCACTGTACTTTTCATCCAGAGCAATCAGCGACGTAGTCAGTAGTTCTACCAACAGCATCACTCCCACCTTGGCGTTTAGCGCGCCAGCACTCAACGGACCTTCTGGTTTGGCTGCGACCAGTTGAATATCGCTCAGCGAAGCCAACGGGCTGCGCGGCGTATTACTTAACGCCAGTACGCGCACGCCTTGCTTACGCGCCAGTTTAACGACATGCAGTAGATCGCGCGTCGAACCTGAACTGGAAATCGCTACCACCAGCGTGTCTTTGTTAAGCGTTGTGGCGTTCATGGCGGCACGATGCATGTCACTGAACAATTGTGCAGGTTTGCCGAGGCGCAGGAGTTTGTAATGTAAATACTCCCCCAGAATAGCGCTGGCCGCTACGCCATAAATCTGTACCGACTGGGCCTGATGCAGTGCCAAAGCGGCGGATTCCAGTAATGTCCTGTCGAGTAATTTTGCTGTGTCCTGCAACGCTTGTACGGATTCATTGACCACATTGTCAATTTCATCCCCGCTGTGCTCTACCGGCTGTCCTTGCTGGAGATCGAGTGCCAGCGCCATTTTGAATTCGTTATAACCCTTACACCCAAGTGCGCGGCACAGACGTGTGACGCTCGCCTCGCTGGTGTCGCTTTCACGCGCCAGTTCGGTAATCGTCAGGTAGACAACTTTTGCCGGATCGCTGAGCACAAACTCTCCCAGCTTCTGCTGTGTTCGGCTATATCCGTCAACGCCCTGGCGCAATCTCAGCAGCAGGTTTTCATTTTCTGACATGCAAAATCCTTAATGCGTTTCTCTGTTGATAGTGTGGCGGAAAGCAGGGGAGAGATGCCAGTCATTTTAAAAAAGTATGATCGGCTTCCTGGATTTTGATGATAATTTTCATTATCTATATTAAATGTGATAAAAATTTTCATCATTAATCGGAGAGATGAAAAAATGATGCAAATGTTTAGCGGCGCTTCATCGGGCGCATGGTTCGAAAAGGCACAGCGGTTCGGCAAATCGTTCATGCTGCCGATTGCGGTACTGCCTGCTGCGGGGCTGTTGTTAGGGATTGGCGGCGCGCTGTCGAATCCAAACACATTGACTGCTTATCCATTTTTGGACGTTGACTGGTTACAGGCAATTTTCACGATCATGACTAGCGCAGGTTCTATTGTGTTTGCCAACCTGTCGGTGCTTTTTGCGGTAGGTGTCGCAGTAGGACTGGCGAAAACGGATAAAGGCACCGCCGGGCTTGCGGCATTGCTGGCATTTCTGGTGATGAACGCCACCATCAACGCTTTATTGACGCTCAACGGAACGCTGGCGCACGAGAATCCCGGTGCCGTAGGCCAGGGGATGACGCTGGGTATTCAGACACTGGAAACGGGTGTGTTCGGTGGGGTGGTGATTGGGCTTGTCACCTGCGCGCTGCATAGCCGTTTCAATAAAGTCTCATTACCTCAGTTCCTTGGTTTCTTCAGCGGTTCGCGCTTTGTACCGATTATTAGCTCCCTTGCCGCGATTGTCGTGGGTGCGGTCATGACGGTGGTTTGGCCGCATTTCCAGAAACTCATTTTTGGACTGGGTGGTCTGGTGGATGCGACAGGCTATCTGGGGACGCTGTTGTATGGCTTCATCCTGCGTATGCTTGGCCCACTGGGTTTACACCATATCTTTTATTTGCCGTTTTGGACGACAGCGCTTGGCGGAAGTGAAATCGTCAACGGCCAGTTAGTTGAAGGTACTCAGCGTATTTTCTTCGCGCAACTTGCCGATCCGAATACGCAGCAGTTCTATGCGGGCACCTCGCGCTTTATGTCCGGGCGCTTCATCACCATGATGTTTGGCCTGCTTGGCGCATGTCTGGCGATGTACCACACCGCCAGGCCTGAGAACAGAAAACTTGTCGCTGGTCTGCTGTTGTCAGCGGCCCTGACCTCTTTCCTGACAGGTATCACTGAGCCTATCGAGTTCTCCTTCCTGTTTGTCGCACCCGTGTTATACGTCATTCACGCCTTCTTCGATGGTCTGGCGTTTATGATGGCGCATATTTTACATATCACCATCGGGCAAACCTTTTCGGGTGGGCTTATCGATTTCCTCCTTTTCGGCGTGCTACAGGGGGAAGCTAAAACCAACTGGACGTACGTCCCCATGGTGGGGATCCCGTGGTTCTTCCTTTACTACTTCACCTTCCGCTATTTGATTAACCGCTTTAACTGGTTGACACCAGGTCGTGAAAACGCAGCGCCGACTGAATCCGGCCTGCCGCAGAGTGAGCGAGCTGCGGCAGTGATCGCCGGGCTGGGAGGCAAAGAGAATCTGGAAGAGGTGGATTGTTGCGCCACACGCCTGCGCGTGACGGTGAAAGAGAGCAGCAAGGTCGATGAAGCGGCGCTGAAAGCGACCGGAGCCCGTGGCGTCATTATTCGCGGCAACGGGGTTCAGGTGATTTATGGCCCGCATGTCACCATCATTAAAAACGAAGTCGAAGAGATCTTATCGTAATGAAAACTGTACTGGATTCCCTGAAAGGTAAATTAATTGTCTCCTGTCAGGCGCTGGAAAATGAGCCCCTGCACAGCCCGTTTATTATGTCACGTATGGCGCTGGCGGCAGCGCAGGGCGGTGCGGTAGGTATTCGTGCGAACAGCGTGGTGGACATTCGCGCGATCAAAGAGAGCGTCTCCCTGCCGGTGATTGGGATTATCAAGCGTGATTATCCGGGTAGCGATGTGTTTATCACGGCCACTTTACAGGAAGTCGATGAACTGATGACCGTTGAGCCGGAAATTATTGCTCTGGATGCGACAGCGCGCCCGCGCCCCGGTGGGCAATCGCTGGAAGAACTGGTCACGCAAATCCGCGCTCGCTATCCGTCCGTACTGCTGATGGCGGATATTGCCACCGTAGACGAAGCGGCGACCGCCGAGCGCCTGGGTTTTGACTGTGTGGGCACCACGCTCTACGGGTATACCGCTGACACTGCCGGGCATGTGCTGGCGGAAAACGACTGCGGTTTTTTACGTGATGTGTTGGCTGCGGTCAGCGTCCCGGTTGTGGCGGAAGGGAACGTTGATACCCCTGAACGTGCTGCACGATGCCTGGCATTAGGCGCTCATACCGTGGTGGTTGGTGGAGCTATCACGCGCCCGCAGCAGATAACGGCACGCTTTGTCGCGGCGATCGCCTCGTAAAGCATCGATGGGGCATGATACTTTGGCGGGGATCTGCGATAATTATCGTTTATCCCCATATTGAGAGCGCTATGCAGTACCCGATTAACGAGATGTTCCAGACCCTGCAAGGTGAGGGTTACTTTACCGGCGTCCCCGCCATTTTTATTCGTTTACAGGGATGCCCGGTTGGCTGTGCCTGGTGCGATACCAAACACACCTGGGATAAGCTTGAGGATCGGGAAGTCTCCCTGTACAGCATCCTGGCCAAGACCAAAGAAAGCGATAAATGGGGCGCTGCGAGCAGCGAAGATCTGCTGGCGGTCATTTCGCGTCAGGGCTATACCGCCCGTCACGTGGTGATCACTGGTGGTGAGCCCTGCATTCATGACCTGATGCCGCTGACTGACCTGCTGGAAAAGAACGGCTTTAGCTGCCAGATTGAGACCAGCGGCACGCACGAAGTACGCTGTACGCCGAATACCTGGGTGACCGTATCGCCGAAGGTGAATATGCGCGGTGGCTATGATGTGCTGTCACAGGCACTGGAGCGCGCGAATGAAATCAAGCATCCGGTTGGCCGTGTCCGCGATATTGAAGCGCTGGATGAACTGCTGGCGACGTTGAGTGACGATAAACCGCGAATCATCGCCTTACAGCCAATCAGCCAGAAAGAGGATGCGACGCGTTTGTGCATTGATACCTGTATTGCGCGAAACTGGCGTCTGTCGATGCAAACCCATAAGTATCTGAATATTGCCTGATAACTGTGCCGGGGGCGTTTCGCTTACCCGGCCATAGTTTATTGCTCAATGCAGGCCGGAGAAGATGCTTTGCCATCCGGCAAGCCTACAATCACTCGCCGCGATAAACGCAGCCCGCTGTGCAGGTCTCTTTCACCATTACAGCACTCAGCAGAGGGACCACAGGTTTAACCTGATCCCAAATCCATTTGGCCAGCACTTCGCTGGTTGGATTTTCTAAGCCAGGAATATCGTTCAAATAGTAGTGATCGAGTCTGTCGTAAGTCGGCTTAAACGCGGCTTTTAACTCAGCAAAATCCATGATCCAACCGGTATGCGGATCGACTTCACCGGTAATTTCAAGACGCACCATAAATGAGTGACCATGCAGGCGGCCACACTTATGCCCTTCCGGTACATGCGGCAGGTGGTGAGCGGCTTCGAAGGTGAAATCTTTAAACAAGGTGGTGGACATTATTTACTCTCAAGAATGCGAAAAACCGCGGTAGGGTACCGTAAAGAGGAAATTTTATCATTATTTAAAAGGGTGCTGAGTATCAGAACGATTCGTTCATGACGTTAATATTTGGTAATTTTTTATATATCAAATGCTTATATAATCTGTTTTGCAGTTAATAACTATAACTAAAACAGGTTAGTCCATTTGGTTATTTGTTATTTCCATCCCTTCTTTAGTTGTTACTATCCCCGCCGTTAACCTTATCTTCAGTTTGGGTTTTATTGCTGAAATCCGCTTTGCTTACTGGAACATGACAACGCATGACGACACAGGCCCCACCTTCTGCTTTGCTACCGCTAAACCCGGAGCAACTGGCACGCCTTCAGGCGGCCACGACCGATTTCACTCCCGCACAGCTTGCGTGGGTTTCTGGCTATTTTTGGGGCGTGCTGAATCAGCAGCCTGGCAGCAACGCGGTGGCGCCTGCGCCTGTCGCTGAAATGCCAGGCATTACGCTTATCTCCGCCTCACAAACCGGTAATGCGCGCCGAGTGGCGGAAGCCCTGCGCGATGATCTGATCGCCGCGAAGCTCAACGTCACTCTCATCAACGCTGGCGACTATAAATTCAAACAAATCGCCAATGAAAAACTGCTGATCGTGGTGGCGTCAACGCAAGGGGAAGGTGAGCCGGCGGAAGAAGCCGTGGCGTTGCATAAATTCCTGTTCTCGAAAAAAGCGCCAAAGCTTGATAACACTGCTTTTGCCGTGTTTGGTCTTGGCGACACCTCTTATGAGTTTTTCTGCCAGGCAGGAAAAGACTTCGATACCAAATTGGCTGAGCTGGGTGGTGAACGTCTGCTCGATCGTGTAGATGCCGACGTCGAATACCAGGCCGCCGCTGCGCAGTGGCGTGCTCGCCTCGTTGATGTCCTGAAAGCGCGTGCGCCTGCGGCACCGTCTGTGCAAGTTGCCGCGAGCGGTGCAGTAAATGAAGTACACACCAGCCCATACACCAAAGAAGCGCCGCTGACGGCGTCGCTTGCGGTGAATCAGAAAATTACCGGCCGCGACTCTGAAAAAGACGTGCGCCATATTGAGATTGATTTAGGCGATTCCGGCCTGCGTTATCAACCGGGCGATGCGCTGGGCGTCTGGTATCAGAATGACCCGGCTCTGGTTAAAGAACTGGTTGAACTGCTGTGGCTGAAAGGTGATGAGCCGGTCACGGTTGAAGGCAAAACCCTGTCGCTTGCTGAAGCGTTGCAGTGGCATTTCGAGCTGACGGTTAACACCGGCAATATCGTAGAAAACTATGCCACCTTAACCCGCAGCGAAACTTTGCTGCCGTTAGTGGGTGACAAAGCACAGTTGCAGCATTACGCCGCAACCACGCCCATCGTCGATATGGTGCGCTTCTCTCCGGCGCAACTGGATGCTCAGGCGTTAGTTGATCTTCTGCGTCCGCTGACGCCGCGTTTGTACTCCATTGCTTCTTCCCAGGCGGAAGTGGAAAGCGAAGTGCACGTTACCGTGGGTGTGGTGCGTTATGAGATAGAAGGTCGCGCCCGTGCTGGTGGTGCTTCCAGTTTCCTTGCCGACCGCGTGGAAGAAGAAGGTGAAGTTCGTGTGTTCATTGAACACAACGACAACTTCCGTCTGCCGGCGAACCCGCAGACGCCGGTAATTATGATTGGACCGGGTACGGGGATTGCGCCGTTCCGTGCATTCATGCAGCAACGTGCGGCTGACGGAGCCGAAGGCAAAAACTGGCTGTTTTTTGGTAACCCACACTTTACCGAAGATTTCCTGTATCAGGTGGAATGGCAGCGTTACGTCAAAGAGGGCGTACTGAGCCGTATCGATCTCGCCTGGTCCCGCGATCAAAAAGAAAAAGTCTACGTACAAGATAAACTGCGCCAACAGGGCGCGGAACTGTGGCGCTGGATTAACGACGGTGCGCACATTTATGTCTGCGGCGACGCCAATCGCATGGCGAAAGACGTTGAGCAGGCGTTGTTGGAAGTGATTGCCGAATTCGGTGGTATGGATATCGAAGCGGCGGATGAATTTTTAAGTGAGCTGCGCATTGAGCGCCGTTATCAGCGAGATGTCTACTAATGAGCGAAAAACATCCAGGACCATTGGTGGTCGAAGGCAAACTGTCCGACGCTGAGCGTATGAAGCTGGAAAGCAACTATCTGCGCGGTACCATTGCCGAAGATTTAAACGACGGCCTGACCGGCGGGTTTAAAGGCGACAACTTCCTGCTGATCCGTTTTCACGGTATGTACCAGCAGGATGACCGTGATATCCGCGCCGAACGTGCCGAGCAAAAGCTGGAGCCGCGTCACGCGATGCTGCTGCGCTGTCGTCTGCCGGGGGGGGTGATCACCACCAAGCAGTGGCAGGCGATCGATAAGTTCGCCCATGACAACACCATTTACGGCAGCATTCGTCTGACCAACCGTCAGACCTTCCAGTTTCACGGCATTCTGAAGAAGAACGTTAAGCCGGTACACCAGATGCTGCATTCCGTCGGGCTTGACGCTTTGGCGACCGCCAACGACATGAACCGTAACGTGCTGTGCACCTCCAACCCGTATGAATCTGAGCTGCACGCGGAAGCCTACGAGTGGGCGAAAAAGATCTCCGAACATCTGCTGCCGCGAACCCGCGCCTATGCAGAGATCTGGCTGGATCAGGAAAAAGTCGCGACCACCGACGAAGAGCCGATCCTCGGTCAAACCTATCTGCCGCGTAAGTTTAAAACCACGGTCGTGATCCCACCGCAGAACGATATCGATCTGCACGCCAACGACATGAACTTCGTGGCGATTGCGGAAAACGGCAAGCTGGTGGGCTTTAATCTGCTGGTGGGCGGTGGATTGTCGATTGAGCACGGCAATAAGAAAACCTATGCCCGTACGGCAAGCGAGTTTGGTTATCTGCCGCTTGAGCATACGCTGGCCGTGGCTGAGGCGGTGGTGACCACGCAGCGTGACTGGGGTAACCGTACCGATCGTAAAAACGCGAAAACCAAATACACGCTGGAACGCGTAGGCATTGAGACCTTTAAAGCTGAAGTTGAGCGCCGCGCGGGGATCAAATTTGAGCCGATCCGCCCGTACGAGTTTACCGGTCGCGGCGATCGTATCGGCTGGGTGAAAGGGATCGACAATAAATGGCACCTGACGTTGTTTATTGAAAACGGCCGTATCCTCGATTATCCGGGCCGACCGCTGAAAACCGGTCTGCTTGAGATCGCGAAGATCCACAAAGGTGAGTTCCGCATTACCGCGAACCAGAACCTGATCATTGCCGGTGTTCCTGAGAGTGAAAAGGCGAAGATCGAAAAGATTGCGCAGAAGAGTGGCTTAATGAACGCGGTCACTCCGCAGCGTGAAAACTCGATGGCCTGCGTCTCGTTCCCGACCTGTCCGCTGGCGATGGCGGAAGCTGAGCGTTTCCTGCCAACGTTTATCGACAACATCGACACGCTGATGGCGAAGCACAGCCTGAGTGATGAAAACATTGTCATGCGTGTGACCGGCTGCCCGAACGGTTGTGGTCGTGCGATGCTGGCGGAAGTTGGTCTGGTGGGTAAAGCTCCCGGGCGTTATAACCTCCATTTAGGGGGCAACCGTATCGGAACCCGAATTCCCCGGATGTTTAAAGAGAACATCACCGAGCCGGAAATTCTGGCATCGCTGGATGAACTGATTGGGCGCTGGGCGAAAGAGCGCGAAGCGGGTGAAGGCTTCGGCGACTTTACGGTGCGTGCGGGCATCATTCGCCCGGTGCTCGATCCAGCGCGTGATTTCTGGGAATAACCTGAATTGCCGGATGGCGGCATAAATGCCTTATCCGGCCTACAGCCTGCGTAGGCCTGATAAGCGAAGCGCCATCAGGCAAGGCATACAGTGAGGAACTTATGTCCCAACTCGATCTAAACAAGCTAAACGAACTGCCAAAAGTGGATCGCGTATTAGCGCTGGCCGAAACCAACGCCCAGCTGGAAAAACTGAGCGCCGAGGATCGCGTCGCGTGGGCGCTGGAAAACCTGCCTGGTGAATATGTACTGTCATCAAGTTTTGGTATCCAGGCGGCAGTGAGCCTGCATCTGGTAAATCAGATTCGCCCGGATATCCCGGTGATCCTCACCGATACTGGCTACCTGTTCCCGGAAACCTATCAGTTTATTGATGAGTTAACGGACAAGCTTAAGCTTAATCTGCAAGTCTACCGGGCGAAGGAAAGTGCGGCCTGGCAGGAAGCGCGCTACGGCAAACTGTGGGAGCAGGGCGTTGAAGGTATTGAAAAATACAATGACATCAACAAAGTCGAGCCGATGAACCGGGCGCTGCAGGAGCTGAACGCGCAAACCTGGTTTGCCGGTCTGCGTCGAGAGCAATCGGGCAGTCGTGCGCATTTGCCGGTGCTGGCTATCCAGCGCGGTGTGTTTAAAGTTCTGCCGATCATCGACTGGGATAACCGTACGGTTTACCAGTATCTGCAAAAACACGGTTTGAAATACCATCCGTTGTGGGATCAGGGCTATCTGTCGGTAGGCGATACCCACACCACCCGCAAATGGGAGCCGGGTATGGCGGAAGAAGAGACGCGTTTCTTCGGATTGAAGCGTGAGTGCGGACTGCACGAAGGATAACAGGAAAGGGGGCCGGTAAGATTTACATCCTACCGGATCCCTTCTTCAGGATTTACCCGCTTTTGCCAGTTCTTTTACCAGTGGCAGCATAATGCGTACCACGTCGCGGCTACGGTGCTCTATCCGGCCCGGTAACGCTTTATCGATATGCTGCTGGTTATCCAGTCGCACATCGTGCCAGCTGTTGCCTGCCGGGAATGAGGCGCTTTTGGCGCGCTGCTGATAGCCATCTTTCTTGCCCAGGTTCCAGTTGGTCGCTTCAACGGAGAGAACGGCAATCCCCGCGTTGTCGAAGACCTCTGCATCGTTACAACATCCAGTGCCTTTCGGATAGTCTTTGTTCAGACCTGGATTGGTGCTGGCAACGATACCGCGGCTGTGCGCGATAGCCAGTGCCCGGTCGCGCGTCAGTTTTCGCACCGCTTCCGGGGTTTTCTTACCGCTATTGAAATAGAGCTTATCGCCGACGATCAGATTATCGAGGTTGATAACCAGCAGCGTGTTTTTCTTCTCGGCGGCGCTCATTCGCTTCAGGATGTTCTCCGCGCCCAGTTTGCCTTCTTCCTCGCCGCTGGTGGCGATAAATCGAATACCGTACTGCGTCGGCACGTTTTTGAGTTTTTCTGCCAGTTCCAGCATTACGCCAACACCTGCGGCGTTGTCATCGATACCTTGCAGGGTTAACCCACCCAGATTGGCATCGGAATCGGCGTCGCTTTGTGCGGCGTAGGTGTCGAGGTGCGCCATAATAATAATCTGCTGCGGCGCTTTACCTTCATGTGCTGCAATAACGGTGCTTCCCGTTACGTTATGCCAGTTTTTACGGTTATCTTTGGCGGTATAAACATAACGGCTATTAAACGTCCGAATATCGCTGCTATAGCCCATCTGCTGAAATTGTTGACGTATATAATCAGCAGACAACATTTCAGCCGGAGATCCCGTCACGCGGCCAGGGAAAAACGTTGCGATATATCGAGCCTGGGTATTTGCGATATCTCCGGGCTGCGAAGATGTTGCCTGTGCGGGAAGGATGAAACACGCGCCGAGCGCCAGGGCGGTAGTCAGGTGGCGCGATGCGAGAAACATAATGAGTCCTTAAGAGCCTATCCCATTTGGCTATTTTATTTGTCATTTTGAATCCGGGCAGTGCTCACAATCCTCACGTACTGCATGTACGCTCCGGTTGTTCCGCGCTGTCCGTATCCAAACTGACAGCAACAATGTACGCCTAATGGGATAGGCTCTGAATACCAAGCAGAAATTTTTAGCCGCTAGTATGAAACCGTGATCGAGGTAAAACAATTTCATTTGCTCCTAAATGCCCGAATTCCGGTAGCTTAAGCACTTTTTGATATTTGCTTTTCCGGATCGTTATTCCTTTGAGGAACTACTCATTCCAATTCGTAATTTCATTCGCCCCCTTGCCCTCCCTATAGTCAGGTTATCTGAGCATCGTTAGCAAAATAACGGCATTACATAGGAACGGTTATGGATCAAAAACGACTTACCCACCTGCGGCAACTGGAAGCGGAGAGCATCCATATCATTCGTGAGGTGGCCGCCGAGTTTTCTAATCCGGTGATGATGTATTCCATCGGCAAAGATTCCAGCGTAATGCTGCATCTGGCGCGTAAAGCGTTTTATCCGGGCACGCTGCCGTTCCCATTGCTGCACGTTGATACCGGCTGGAAATTCAGCGAAATGTACGAGTTTCGTGACCGCACGGCGAAAGCCTACGGCTGTGAATTGCTGGTGCATAAAAACCCGGAAGGGGTGGCGATGGGCATCAATCCGTTCGTCCACGGCAGCGCCAAGCATACCGACATTATGAAAACCGAAGGGCTGAAGCAGGCACTGAATAAATACGGTTTCGATGCCGCGTTTGGTGGCGCTCGTCGTGACGAAGAGAAATCACGTGCCAAAGAGCGCATTTACTCTTTCCGCGATCGTTTTCATCGCTGGGACCCGAAAAACCAACGCCCGGAGCTGTGGCATAACTACAACGGGCAGATTAACAAAGGCGAAAGCATTCGCGTCTTCCCGCTCTCTAACTGGACTGAACAGGATATCTGGCAATACATCTGGCTGGAAAATATCGACATCGTGCCGCTGTATCTGGCGGCGGAGCGTCCGGTGCTGGAACGCGACGGCATGCTGATGATGATTGATGACGACAGAATCGATCTGCAACCTGGGGAAGTGATTAAAAAGCGCATGGTGCGTTTCCGTACGCTCGGTTGCTGGCCGCTGACAGGCGCGGTGGAGTCGAATGCGCAGACGCTGCCGGAAATTATCGAAGAGATGCTGGTCTCAACCACCAGTGAACGTCAGGGCCGCGTGATTGACCGCGACCAGGCGGGCTCCATGGAGCTGAAGAAACGTCAGGGGTATTTCTAAGGAGCCGCCATGAACACGACACTTGCACAACAAATTGCTAATGAAGGCGGCGTTGAAGCCTGGATGGTTGCCCAGCAACACAAAAGTCTGCTGCGTTTTTTAACCTGCGGTAGCGTGGATGACGGGAAAAGTACCCTGATTGGCCGTCTGCTGCACGACACGCGTCAGATTTATGAAGACCAGCTTTCATCGCTGCACAATGACAGTAAACGTCACGGCACTCAGGGCGAAAAGCTCGATCTGGCGTTATTGGTTGACGGCTTGCAGGCCGAGCGCGAGCAGGGCATCACCATCGACGTGGCGTACCGTTATTTCTCTACCGAGAAGCGTAAATTTATTATTGCGGACACTCCCGGACATGAGCAGTACACTCGTAACATGGCGACCGGTGCGTCGACCTGCGATCTGGCGATCCTATTGATCGATGCGCGTAAAGGCGTGCTGGATCAGACTCGTCGTCACAGCTTTATCTCCACGCTGCTTGGGATCAAACACCTGGTGGTGGCGATCAACAAAATGGATCTGGTGGACTTTAGCGAAGAGACATTTAACCGCATTCGCGAAGACTATCTTACTTTTGCTGAACAACTGCCGGGCAGTCTGGATATCCGGTTTGTGCCGCTCTCTGCGCTGGAAGGCGATAACGTGGCTTCGCAAAGCGCCAGTATGCCGTGGTACAGCGGTCCGACGTTGCTGGAAGTGCTGGAAACCGTTGAGATCCAGCGCATTGTTGATACTCAGCCGATGCGCTTCCCGGTGCAGTATGTGAACCGACCGAATCTGGATTTCCGTGGTTATGCCGGAACGCTGGCCTCCGGTAGCGTGAAGGTCGGGCAGCGCGTCAAAGTGCTGCCGTCCGGTGTTGAGTCGAGCGTGGCGCGGATCGTAACCTTTGATGGCGATTTACAGGAAGCGCATGCGGGTGAAGCGATCACCCTGGTGCTGAAAGATGAGATCGATATCAGCCGGGGCGACCTGCTGCTTGATGCCGGTGAAACGCTGCCGGCAGTACAAAGCGCAGCTGTTGATGTGGTGTGGATGGCGGAACAACCGTTGTCGCCCGGGCAGAGCTACGACATAAAAGTCGCAGGCAAGAAGACCCGCGCACGCGTAGATAGCGTGCAGTATCAGGTCGATATAAACAACCTGACCCAACGTGACGTTGAAGCGCTGCCACTGAATGGCATCGGTCTGGTTAATCTGACTTTTGATGAGCCGCTGGTGCTGGATACCTATCAGCAGAATCCGGTTACGGGTGGGCTGATTATCATTGATCGCCTGACTAACGTTACCGTTGGCGCGGGGCTGGTGCGTGAGCCAATCGTCCAGGAGCTTGCCACAGCTTCTCAGTTCAGCGCGTTTGAGCTGGAGCTTAATGCACTGGTGCGTCGCCACTTCCCACACTGGGGTGCGCGCGATCTGCTGGGAGGAAAATAATGGCGCTGCATGACGAAAACGTCGTCTGGCATGCCCATCCTGTTACACCGCAACAGCGGGAACAACGCCACGGTCATCGTGGTGTTGTGCTGTGGTTTACCGGGCTGTCAGGTTCTGGTAAATCCACGGTAGCAGGAGCGCTGGAAGAGGCGCTGCATAAGCTAGGGGTGAGCACCTATCTGCTGGATGGCGATAACGTGCGTCACGGTCTGTGCAGCGATCTTGGGTTTAGCGATGCCGATCGCAAGGAGAATATTCGTCGGGTTGGTGAAGTGGCTAATCTAATGGTAGACGCCGGCCTGGTGGTGTTGACTGCGTTTATCTCTCCACATCGCGCCGAGCGAAAAATGGTTCGCGAGCGCGTGGGCGAAGGGCGTTTTATTGAGGTTTTTGTCGATACGCCATTAGCAACGTGTGAAGCACGCGATCCAAAAGGGCTGTATAAAAAAGCGCGAGCGGGGGAATTGCGCAATTTCACCGGAATTGACTCGGTTTACGAAGCGCCTGAATCGCCAGAGATTCATCTTGATGGTGAACAATTGGTAACAAATTTGGTTCCTCAATTATTAGACCTGCTGAGGCAGGAAGATATTATCAGATCCTGAGACACCCGAGCTTGCATGCCCGGTCAGTCACAGTCACAGGATTAGATATGCGTAACAGCCATAACATTACTATTACAGAATCAGATACCTTCGCTGCCGACGACGAAACTACCTGGTCACTCCCAGGAGCCGTGGTCGGTTTTGTCGCGTGGTTGCTGGCGCTGGGATTCCCGTGTCTGATGTATGGCCCTAACACACTGTTTTTCTTCCTCTATACCTGGCCTTTTTTCCTCGCGTTGTTGCCCGTGGCGATTGTGGCGGGTATTGCCCTGCATTCGCTATTGAAGGGGAGATTGCTGCTGAGTATTGCCTGTACCCTGCTGGTGGTTGGCGCAATGTTTGGCGCACTGTTTCTGTGGCTACTGGGTTAGGCATACGTCCTTTCACGCGATCGCCGCTGTTGTTCACTGTCTGGCCATAATTCAAACCGTAACCAACAATGAGATTATGTTCTCCTTACACGGGGTATACGTAACAACGAGCAAATGTGGTACATTTGCCCGCGTTGTCGCGGCATTCCCGTCCGTTGATGTAAAGTTGTCAGCGGAGTTTATGGGATGTTGATGCCGTTTTTCAGGGGGCAGGATGGGTAAACTTACGTTGCTGTTGCTGGCTTTATTAGTCTGGCTACAGTATTCGCTGTGGTTCGGTAAGAACGGCATACATGACTATAGTCGCGTCAACGATGATGTTGCGGCGCAGCAAGCTACAAACGCGAAACTGAAAGCGCGTAACGATCAGCTTTTTGCCGAAATTGACGATCTCAATGGCGGGCAAGAGGCTATCGAAGAGCGCGCGCGTAACGAACTCAGTATGACTAAGCCAGGCGAAACCTTTTATCGTCTGGTGCCTGACGCGTCTAAACGCGCTCAGACTGCAGGGCAAAACAATCGATAAACCGTCCAGGGATTTAACATGGCAGCCACTTTAATGGACGTTTGCGCCGTGGTGCCGGCTGCCGGGTTTGGCCGCCGAATGCAAACAGAGTGTCCTAAGCAGTACCTCTCTATTGGCAATAAAACCATTCTCGAACACTCGGTTGATGCGCTGCTGGCTCATCCCCGGGTGACGCGAGTCGTCATCGCTATTAGCCCAGGCGACAGTCGCTTTGCCCAACTTCCACTCGCAGCGCACCCGCAAATTACCGTGGTGGATGGTGGCAACGAGCGTGCCGATTCTGTCCTGGCCGGTTTGCAAGCCGCAGGTGAGGCCAGTTGGGTACTGGTGCATGATGCCGCGCGTCCGTGTCTGCATCAGGAAGATTTATCTCGTTTGCTGGCAATAAGTGAAACCAGCCGCATCGGCGGGATCCTTGCCGCGCCGGTGCGCGACACGATGAAACGCGCGGAGCCGGGCCGAACAGACATCGCCCATACGGTCGATCGCACCGATTTATGGCATGCGTTGACGCCGCAGTTTTTCCCTCGCGAGCTGTTGCATGACTGTCTGACCCGTGCGCTAAACGAAGGCGCAACCATTACGGACGAAGCCTCGGCGCTGGAATATTGCGGTTTTCATCCGCTGCTGGTCGAAGGACGCGCTGACAACATCAAAGTCACCCGCCCGGAAGACCTGGCGCTGGCGGAATTTTATCTGACCCGAACTATCTAGATACATCATTCTTCAGGCTGCCTGGAGGATGTTGTGTATATCAGGAGAAGGCATAATGCGAATTGGACACGGTTTCGACGTACACGCTTTTGGCGGAGTTGGCCCAATTATCATTGGTGGTGTGCGCATCCCGTATGAAAAAGGATTGCTGGCGCATTCTGATGGCGACGTGGCGTTACACGCGTTAACCGATGCTCTGCTGGGCGCGGCTGCGCTGGGGGATATCGGTAAACTCTTCCCGGACACCGACCCGGCCTTTAAAGGTGCAGATAGTCGTGAATTATTGCGTGAAGCCTGGCGGCGTATTCAGGCCAAAGGCTATACGCTTGGTAATGTGGATGTGACGATTATTGCTCAGGCGCCGAAGATGCTGCCGCACATTCCGCAAATGCGCGTGTTTATTGCCGAAGATCTCGGCTGCCATATGGATGATGTTAACGTGAAAGCGACCACCACGGAAAAACTCGGTTTTACCGGGCGTGGGGAAGGGATTGCCTGTGAAGCGGTGGCGTTACTCATTAAGGCAACGAAATGACTGCGTTTGAAGATCTGACGTATCTCCATGGCAAACCACAAGGCCATGGCGTTCTGAAAGCGAATCCGGAAGACTTTGTCGTCGTCGAAGATTTAGGCTTCGAACCGGATGGCGAAGGCGAGCACATTTTGGTGCGTATCCTGAAAAACGGCTGTAATACCCGTTTTGTGGCTGACGCGCTGGCGAAGTTCCTGAAAATTCACGCCCGTGAAGTGAGCTTTGCTGGCCAGAAAGACAAGCATGCAGTCACGGAACAGTGGCTGTGCGCGCGCGTGCCGGGCAATGCAATGCCTGATTTAAGCAAATTTGAACTCGAAGGCTGTAAAGTGCTGGAGTACGCGCGCCACAAGCGTAAGCTGCGTTTAGGGGCGTTGAAAGGTAACGAATTTACGCTGGTGCTGCGTGAAGTGAGCCAGCGAGAGGACGTTGAAGCGCGTTTGCAGGCGATTAGCGAGCGCGGCGTACCGAACTATTTTGGCGCTCAGCGTTTTGGTATTGGCGGCAGCAACCTGCAAGGGGCGCTGCGTTGGGCGCAAAGCGATGCGCCGGTGCGCGATCGCAATAAGCGCAGTTTTTGGTTGTCGGCGGCCCGTAGTGCGTTGTTTAATCAGATAGTCAGTGAACGCTTGAAAAAAACAGACTTTAATCAAGTTGTTGACGGCGATGCGCTACAATTGTCGGGACGCGGAAGTTGGTTTGTCGCCACGCAGGAAGAACAGACCGAATTACAGCGTCGCGTCGATGATAAAGAATTGATGATTACAGCGGCATTACCGGGCAGCGGTGAGTGGGGAACTCAGCGCGACGCGCTGGCGTTTGAAGAAGCCGCTATTGCTGATGAAACCGCGCTGCAGTCGCTGTTGTTGCGCGAGAAAGTCGACGCATCGCGTCGTGCTATGTTGCTGTATCCACAACAATTAAGCTGGAACTGGTGGGATGACGTAACCGTTGAGTTACGTTTCTGGCTACCGGCAGGTAGCTTCGCCACCAGTGTTGTAAGGGAACTTATTAACACAATGGGTGATTATGCGTATATTGCTGAGTAACGATGATGGGGTCCACGCACCCGGTATACAAACGCTGGCGAAAGCGCTGCGTGAGTTTGCTGACGTACAGGTGGTTGCCCCGGATCGTAACCGCAGTGGCGCGTCTAACTCGCTGACGCTGGAATCCTCACTTCGCACGTTCACCTATGATAACGGTGATATCGCCGTACAAATGGGTACACCTACCGATTGCGTCTATCTGGGCGTGAACGCATTAATGCGTCCGCGTCCGGACATTGTCGTGTCTGGTATTAACGCAGGTCCTAATCTGGGCGATGATGTTATCTATTCCGGTACCGTTGCGGCGGCGATGGAAGGTCGTCACCTGGGCTTTCCTGCGCTGGCGGTCTCACTTGATGGGCATAAACACTACGATACTGCTGCCGCAGTAACCTGCCGTATCTTACGGGCGCTGAGTCGCGAACCGCTGCGCACCGGGCGCATTTTGAATATCAACGTGCCGGATTTACCGCTGGATCAGATTAAAGGTATCCGCGTCACCCGCTGCGGTAGCCGCCATCCTGCGGATCAGGTGATCCCACAGCAGGACCCGCGCGGTAATACGCTGTACTGGATCGGGCCGCCGGGCGAAAAGTGCGACGCCGGACCGGATACAGATTTTGCCGCCGTCGATGAAGGCTATGTTTCCATTACGCCGCTGCATGTCGATTTAACCGCCTACGGCGCGCATGAAGTTGTTTCTGACTGGTTAGACAGCGTGGGAGCCGACACGCAATGGTAAGCAGACGCGTACACACTCTTCTTGAACAATTACGTGCGCAGGGCATCAGAGATGAGCTTGTTCTCGATGCACTTGCCGCCGTGCCGCGTGAAAAATTCATTGATGAGGCGTTTGAACATAAGGCCTGGGACAATATTGCTCTGCCGATTGGTCAGGGGCAGACGATTTCGCAGCCCTATATGGTTGCGCGGATGACCGAGCTGCTTGAGTTAACGCCGCAGTCCCGGGTGCTGGAAATTGGTACCGGCTCTGGCTACCAAACAGCGATTCTGGCACACCTGGTGCACCATGTATGCTCTGTTGAGCGCATTAAAGGTTTGCAGTGGCAGGCGCGTCGTCGACTTAAACAGCTTGATTTACATAATGTTTCTACCCGTCATGGTGATGGATGGCAGGGCTGGCAAGCGCGAGCCCCGTTTGACGCTATCATTGTTACGGCAGCGCCGCCTGAGATCCCAACCGCATTGATGATGCAGTTGGATGAAGGCGGTATTCTCGTCTTACCCGTGGGCGACGAGCACCAGTTTCTGAAACGGGTGCGTCGTCGGGGAGGCGAATTTATTATCGATACCGTGGAGGCCGTACGTTTCGTTCCCTTAGTAAAAGGGGAGCTTGCGTAGATACAGGCTCTGAATACCTGGAGTTTTCCTGGATATTCTGGAATTAGTAAGCGTATCGTGGTCACGTTTCCAGTGCCCAGTCCGATGCCTTGCACGGTGATTACGTCACTGGTTTTAACCAAATTTTCCTGGGGGATAAATGAGCGCGGGAAGCCACAAATTTACCGTTCGCCGCATTGCGGCATTGTCACTGGTTTCATTATGGCTGGCAGGTTGTTCAAATACCTCGAATCCACCAGCGCCGGTCAACTCGGTTGGTGGCAGTGCATCAACGAACACCAATTCCGGCATGCTGATTACGCCTCCACCAAAAATGGGCTCGACGTCGACAGTACAGCAAACGCCACAGATCCAGCCGGTGCAGCGTCCGACCACACAGTCAACACAGATCCAGCCTGTCGCGGAACAGCCTGTGCAGATGGAAAACGGTCGTATTGTGTACAACCGTAAGTATGGGAACATTCCGAAAGGTAGCTATACGGGCGGCAGTACCTATACTGTTAAGAAAGGCGATACCCTTTTCTATATTGCCTGGATTACCGGGAACGATTTCCGTGATCTCGCACAACGCAATAACGTTCCGGCCCCGTATGGCCTGAATGTCGGTCAAACTCTGCAAGTGGGCAACGCGTCGGGTACACCGATTACTGGTGGTAATGCTATTACCCAGGCGGATGCAGCACAGCAAGGAGTTGTGACCAACCCTGCACAAAATTCCACCGTTGCTGTTGCTTCGAAACCAACAATTACGTATTCTGAGGATTCAGGTGAACAAAGTGCTAATAAAATGTTGCCGAACAACAAGCCTGCTGGGACCGTTGTCACAGCGCCTGTAACGGCTCCAGCAGTTAGCGCAACCGAATCAACTGCAAGCTCAACGTCAACCAGCTCGCCAATCTCTACCTGGCGCTGGCCGACTGACGGCAAAGTAATCGAAAACTTTGCGGCTACTGAAGGTGGCAATAAAGGGATCGATATTGCAGGCAGTAAAGGACAGGCTATTGTCGCGACCGCAGATGGACGCGTCGTATATGCCGGTAACGCACTGCGCGGTTACGGTAATCTTATTATCATCAAACATAACGATGATTACCTGAGTGCCTACGCCCATAACGATACAATGCTGGTCCGGGAACAACAAGAAATCAAGGCGGGGCAGAAAATAGCTACCATGGGTAGCACCGGAACCAGTTCAACACGCTTGCATTTTGAAATTCGTTACAAGGGGAAATCCGTAAACCCGCTGCGCTATTTACCGCAGCGATAATTCGGCGGAACCAGGCTTTCACGTGCTAGTTCCGTTAGGGATCACGGGTAGGAGCCACCTTTATGAGTCAGAATACGCTGAAAGTTCATGATTTAAATGAAGATGCGGAATTTGATGAGAACGGAGTAGAGGCTTTTGATGAAAAAGCCTTGAGTGAAGAGGAACCCAGTGATAACGACCTGGCTGAAGAAGAGCTGTTATCGCAGGGGGCCACACAGCGTGTGTTGGACGCGACTCAGCTTTACCTTGGTGAGATTGGTTATTCACCACTGTTAACAGCCGAAGAAGAAGTTTATTTTGCGCGTCGCGCACTGCGTGGGGATGTCGCATCCCGCCGTCGCATGATTGAAAGTAACCTGCGTCTGGTGGTGAAAATTGCTCGTCGTTATGGCAATCGTGGTCTGGCATTGCTGGACCTGATTGAAGAGGGCAATCTGGGACTGATCCGTGCAGTCGAGAAGTTTGACCCGGAACGCGGGTTCCGCTTCTCAACATACGCAACCTGGTGGATCCGCCAGACGATCGAACGGGCGATTATGAACCAAACCCGTACGATCCGACTGCCAATTCACATTGTAAAAGAGCTGAACGTCTATCTGCGTACCGCGCGTGAGTTGTCGCATAAACTGGACCACGAACCGAGCGCAGAAGAGATTGCTGAACAACTGGATAAACCGGTTGATGACGTCAGCCGTATGCTCCGACTCAACGAGCGTATTACCTCGGTAGACACCCCGCTGGGTGGCGATTCCGAAAAAGCGTTGCTGGATATTCTGGCCGATGAAAAGGAAAACGGCCCGGAAGACACCACGCAAGACGATGATATGAAACAGAGCATCGTCAAATGGCTGTTCGAACTGAACGCCAAACAGCGTGAAGTGCTGGCACGTCGTTTTGGTCTGCTGGGGTACGAAGCTGCGACACTGGAAGATGTGGGCCGTGAAATTGGTCTCACCCGTGAACGTGTTCGCCAGATTCAGGTTGAAGGTCTGCGTCGTCTGCGTGAAATTCTGCAGACTCAGGGACTGAATATCGAAGCGCTTTTCCGCGAGTAAGCACAAGTTCTATCAAGAAAGGCCAGTCTCATTGAGACTGGCCTTTTTCTATGTTTGTTGCCTGATGGCACTGCGTTTATCAGGTCTACGGGGAGCAGGACTTTGTAGGCCGGATAAGACATTTATGTCGCCATCCGGCAGATTAGTTCATCATCTTACGCACCAGACGTGTGAACTGCTCACGTTCTTCATCAGATAATCGCCCCAGAAACTCATCATCCACGCTATCGCCTAACGGAGTTGCGCTGGCCAGTAATTCTTCTCCTTGTGCGGTCAAATAAACAAACCGCCGACGCTTATCTGCCGGGTCATGTTCACGCCTGACCAGCTCCCGTTTTTCCATTCGGCTTAGCATTTCCGCAAGGGTTGCCTTGGTACAGACTGCGGCTTCGGTCAGGTCAACCTGCTCAATGCCGGGACGTTCAGCAATGGCACGCATTACCGCATACTGTGGTTTGGTCAGGTCCGGTAATTCATGTTGCCAGCGGGACGTATGCTGCTGGAAGAGCTGACGTAAAAGGTGAAATGCTTTATTTCGTAACGGCATGAGCGCTCCGGAATTCCTGTCAGTCTCTATCATAGCGGGTTACGCATCTTTTTTTAACAATTGCGGCTTTAGCGATCTGTGCGCGATGGCCTTGCCCGAAATGTTATGTGAGAGTATTTTAATCAAAACGTTCGTACACGAACAAAAATTGAGAAACTAAATGAGATTAATTGTCGGAATGACCGGGGCAACCGGCGCACCGCTTGGCGTGTCGCTATTGCAGGCGTTGCGGGAAATGCCCGAAGTGGAAACCCATCTGGTGCTGTCAAAGTGGGCCAAAACCACTATTGAACTGGAAACGCCGCACAGCGTCCGTGATGTGTCTGCGTTGGCCGATTATTGCCACAACCCGGCGGATCAGGCGGCGACCATCTCCTCTGGATCGTTTCGCACTGACGGCATGATCATTATCCCCTGCAGTATGAAAACCCTGGCCGGTATTCGTGCAGGCTACGCGGAAGGGCTGGTGGGTCGGGCTGCTGATGTGGTGCTGAAAGAAGGGCGCAAGCTGGTTCTGGTACCGCGTGAAATGCCGCTTAGCACGATTCATCTGGAAAACATGCTCGCGCTTTCCCGCATGGGCGTGGCGATGGTCCCGCCGATGCCCGCGTATTACAACCACCCGCAAACGGTCGATGACATTACGCAGCATATCGTTGCGCGTGTGCTCGATCAGTTTGGTCTGGAACACCCCAACGCCCGTCGCTGGCAGGGTTTACGGCAGGCGCAGAATTTTTCACAGGAGAATGAATAATGGCATTTGATGATTTGCGCAGCTTTTTACAAGCGCTGGATGACCAGGGGCAATTGCTGAAAATCAGTGAAGAAGTTAACGCCGAGCCGGATCTGGCTGCGGCAGCCAATGCGACCGGACGCATTGGTGATGGTGCGCCAGCGCTGTGGTTTGACAATATTCGTGGTTTTACCGATGCCCGCGTGGCGATGAACACTATTGGTTCGTGGCAGAATCACGCCATCTCTTTAGGCCTGCCGCCAAATACCCCGGTGAAAAAACAGATTGATGAGTTTATTCGCCGTTGGGATAAATTTCCGGTTACGCCGGAGCGTCGCGCCAATCCGGCATGGGCTGAAAACTGTGTTGATGGTGATGAGATCAACCTGTTTGATATTCTGCCGCTGTTTCGCCTGAACGATGGCGACGGCGGTTTCTATCTTGATAAAGCCTGCGTGGTGTCGCGCGATCCGCTGGATCCGGACAACTTCGGTAAACAGAATGTCGGCATTTATCGTATGGAAGTGAAGGGCAAACGCAAGCTTGGCCTGCAGCCGGTACCGATGCATGATATCGCGCTGCACCTGCATAAAGCCGAAGAGCGCGGTGAAGATCTGCCGATTGCCATCACGCTGGGTAACGATCCGATCATTACCCTCATGGGGGCCACGCCGCTGAAGTATGATCAGTCGGAATACGAAATGGCGGGAGCGCTGCGTGAAAGTCCGTATCCGATCGCTACCGCGCCGCTCACCGGCTTTGACGTGCCATGGGGTTCAGAAGTGATCCTCGAAGGGGTAATTGAAAGCCGTAAGCGTGAAATCGAAGGGCCGTTTGGCGAGTTTACCGGGCACTATTCCGGTGGACGTAATATGACGGTCGTGCGTATCGATAAAGTCTCTTATCGCACCAAACCGATTTTTGAATCGTTATATTTGGGGATGCCGTGGACGGAGATTGACTACCTGATGGGTCCGGCAACCTGCGTACCGCTTTATCAACAGCTGAAAGCTGAATTCCCGGAAGTGCAGGCGGTGAATGCCATGTATACCCACGGTTTGCTGGCGATTATCTCCACCAAAAAACGCTACGGTGGCTTTGCCCGTGCGGTAGGGTTGCGCGCAATGACGACGCCGCATGGCCTGGGTTACGTGAAAATGGTGATTATGGTTGATGAGGATGTTGATCCGTTCAACCTGCCGCAGGTGATGTGGGCGCTGTCTTCGAAGGTCAATCCGGCGGGCGATCTGGTGCAATTGCCGAATATGTCGGTGCTGGAGCTTGATCCGGGTTCCAGTCCGGCGGGGATTACCGACAAGTTAATTATTGATGCGACTACGCCGGTTGCGCCGGATAACCGTGGGCACTACAGCCAGCCGGTATGCGATTTACCAGAAACGAAAGCCTGGGCAGAAAAACTGACCGCCATGCTGGCCAACCGTAAATAAGGAGTAGCAGATGATTTGTCCACGCTGTGCCGATGAACATATTGAAGTGATGGCAAACTCGCCGGTAAAAGATGTCTGGACGGTATATCAGTGCCAGCATTGTCTATACACCTGGCGTGATACTGAGCCTCTACGCCGTACCTGCCGCGAGCACTACCCGCAAGCGTTTCGCATGACGCAGAAGGATATTGATAACGCACCGATGGTGCCGAGTATTCCACCGCTGCTGGCAGAAGATAAGCGCTAATCAACACGCCGGGTGCGGCTTAGCCTTACCCGGCCTACATATAGCGATATTTTGCAGGCCCGATAAGCGTATCACTATCGGGCATTACGGCGTTACACCAGACTCTTCAACCGGTAGATCCACTCCAGCGCCTGACGAGGCGTTAGCGAATCCGGGTCGAGGTTTTCCAGGGCTTCAACGGCGGGCGACGTTTCTTCCGGAGCTGACAGGAGCGACATCTGTGTGCCGTCGACCTGAGTTGCAGCAACATTCGGCGCGATGCTTTCCAGTTCGCGCAGTTTTTGCCGCGCGCGTTTAATAACCTCTTTTGGTACACCTGCCAGGGCAGCTACCGCCAGACCATAGCTCTTGCTCGCCGCACCATCTTGTACGCTGTGCATGAAGGCGATGGTATCGCCGTGCTCTAACGCATCAAGATGCACATTTGCTACGCCTTCCATTTTCTCCGGTAACTGAGTCAGTTCGAAGTAGTGGGTGGCAAACAACGTTAATGCTTTGATTTTATTGGCCAGATTTTCCGCGCACGCCCACGCCAGCGACAGGCCGTCGTAGGTGGAGGTGCCGCGTCCAATCTCATCCATCAGCACCAGGCTGTTCTCGGTGGCGTTATGCAGAATGTTGGCGGTTTCGGTCATTTCTACCATGAAGGTGGAACGGCCGGATGCCAGATCATCCGCCGCGCCCACGCGGGTAAAGATGCGGTCGATAGGCCCAATCTCTACTTTCTGCGCCGGAACGTAGCTGCCGATGTAGGCCAGCAGCGCAATTAACGCAGTCTGGCGCATATAGGTACTTTTACCCCCCATGTTCGGGCCGGTGATGATCAGCATCCGTCGCTGAGGCGAGAGGTTAAGTGGGTTGGCGATAAACGGCTCGGTCAGCACCTGTTCAACCACCGGATGACGTCCCTCGGTAATACGAATACCAGGCTTGTCGGTGAAGGTCGGGCAGGTGTAATTCAGGGTATAAGCGCGTTCCGCAAGGTTGACCAGTACGTCCAGTTCTGCCAGCGCGCTGGCGCTTTGTTGCAAATCAGCCAGGTGCGGCAGCAGCATGTCGAACAGCTCATCGTACAGCTGTTTTTCCAGCGCCAGCGCTTTGCCTTTTGATGTCAGAACTTTGTCTTCGTACTCTTTCAGCTCCGGAATAATGTAGCGTTCGGCGTTTTTCAGCGTCTGGCGACGCACATAGTTAATCGGCGCCAGATGACTTTGCCCGCGACTGATCTGAATGTAGTAGCCGTGAACGGCGTTAAATCCAACCTTCAGCGTATCAAGGCCGGTGCGCTCGCGCTCACGGATTTCCAGTCTGTCCAGATAGTCAGTTGCGCCATCAGCCAGCGCTCGCCACTCGTCCAGTTCTTCGTTATAGCCCGGGGCGATGACGCCACCGTCGCGAACCAGCACAGGTGGAGCTTCCACTACGGCACGTTCCAGCAGTTCACGCAGGTCAGCAAACTCACCCATTTTCTCGCGCAGCATCTGTACGGGGGCACTGTCTACGCTTTCCAGTTGCGCGCGCAGTTCCGGTAATTGCTGGAAGGCATGACGCATACGGGCCAGATCGCGCGGGCGCGCAGTACGCAGGGCCAGGCGCGCCAGGATACGTTCAAGATCGCCGACCTGACGCAGCACGGGTTGCAATTCACTGGTGGAATCCTGTAGCGCGCCGATGGTCTGTTGGCGCTCAGTGAGGACTTTGGTGTCGCGGACCGGCATATGCAGCCAGCGCTTGAGCATACGGCTGCCCATCGGCGTCACGGTGCAGTCGAGTACCGAAGCCAGCGTGTTTTCAAAGCCGCCTGCCAGGTTCTGGGTAATTTCCAGATTGCGGCGCGTGGCGGCATCCATAATGATGCTGTCCTGCTGACGTTCCATGGTGATGGAACGAATATGCGGCAGCGAGGTACGCTGGGTATCTTTTACGTATTGCAGCAGGCAGCCAGCCGCGCATAATCCACGCGGGGCGTTTTCCACGCCAAAACCAATCAGATCCCGCGTGCCAAACTGCAGGTTTAGCTGCTGGCGAGCAGTATCGATTTCAAATTCCCATAGTGGACGACGACGTAATCCGCGACGTCCCTCAATCAGTGAGGTTTCAGCGAAATCTTCGGCATACAGCAGTTCAGCGGGATTGGTGCGCTGCAATTCTGCAGCCATCGTCTCGCGGTCGGCAGGTTCGCTGACGCGAAAACGCCCGGAGCTGATATCCAGTGTGGCGTAGCCGTAACCTTTACTGTCCTGCCAGATAGCGGCCAGCAGGTTGTCCTGGCGTTCCTGCAACAGCGCTTCATCACTGATGGTACCTGGCGTGACGATACGCACTACTTTGCGCTCAACCGGACCTTTGCTGGTCGCCGGATCGCCAATCTGCTCACAAATAGCAACGGACTCACCCTGGTTGACCAGCTTAGCGAGGTAGTTTTCTACCGCATGGTGAGGAATGCCCGCCATCGGGATAGGCTCGCCCGCAGACGCGCCGCGTTTGGTCAGGGAGATATCAAGCAACTGAGACGCACGTTTCGCATCGTCATAAAACAGTTCGTAAAAGTCGCCCATGCGGTAAAACAACAGTATCTCCGGATGCTGGGCTTTCAGCTTGAGATACTGCTGCATCATTGGGGTGTGGTTCGTGAAGTCCGTATCAAGTGACTCTTTCATATCGCTTTTGCTCTTTTTTTAATCTTTTTGGGGACCAGGGCAGTCTCACGTGAGCCCCTGGAAACTCACATAAACCCACAAATTTGTCATTCGAAAGCCGCCTGATGGGCAGTAACGACGAGCGTTGGCTCGACCTGAATGGTCTATCTTATCACCGACAACGACTGAGATTCATCCGTAGGTTTTGCCGCCAGAACGCTTATTGATTATTCATTTTCCGGCAAAGCATAATTCTGGCAGTACAGATAGGGGATCCCCTCTTTGGTAATCAGGTATGTCGCGCTGTTCAGCGCAAAAAAATCGACGTTGGATACGCTGGTGTTGGTCAGGAAAAAGTCGGGTAGGAGTTCCTGAATAAGGCTGGCGGGAGCCGTTTCGCGATTGGAAATTTGGATTTTCTGTGAAATCCAAACCGGGCTTGAGCCGTAGCTGGATTGTGTAAAAAGTACCATGCGTTGCACGGTTTGCTCATTATTTTCGGCATCTTTGATAATACCATCAATATTCACAATACCTTTACTGCCCCCGGTTTTAATATCAATAATCCCGCGGAACGAGCTTGTATTGCGTACAATTTCGATGGCAGAGCGGCAAGTGAGATCATGTAACTCGCCATTGTTCTTACTGTACCGATAGACGACAGTAAGAATAAGCGCAGCAAAACAAAGCAGCAGGATAATACCTGTCTGGATGCGGGACGTTCGGGGATATAAGTTCATTAGCTATCATACCGTGGATAATATACCGACTGACAGGCATTTTCTTGCCTGGCTTTTATCGGTGAGCGACACACCAGCACGGACAGTTTCTTAGACTCAGGATAGGTCGTGATATAGATAAATTTATGGCTCTGACACAGTCCTGGGTTTTTGTCGATAAACGCGGTATGCCGGGAGAAATTACTGGCATCGTTATTGAAATAATACTGACAGTCAGTGGGTGCTTTATCCGCAGTGATATAGCCGGAGAAATAATCATCGCTGGCTTGCCACGGATATAATATAAGCACACAAATTATCAGGGTAAGTGCCAACATTACTGTTTCTGCAGCCGTTATCAAAGGTTGACGCGGTGTGTCAGCCAAAAATTCCTCAATGGTGGCATCTGGCGCTAAGGATTCTTCCGCAGAAGCAGAGTTCTCCTCCGGTGTTTCAATGACCTGAATATCAAACTCTTCTTGAATGATCAGCCCTTTGCGGGGGATCGTTGTGATCAGCGGTTGTTCAAGCTCCAGCTGCTGCAAGCTTTTACGCAACGAGAGAATGCTTTGATAAAAGGCGTTGAAACTCACCTGGCGGTGATTTTTACCCCAACCGAATTCCAGTAATTCGTTTTGAGAAACCACTTGCCCGCGATGTTGAATAAGTAATAAAAGACATAACGACGCTGAGTGTTTGAGTTTTATCCGCTGATTGGGGTGATCTACCCGCGCCAGACATTGTGTGGCTGGCGTAAATATTATTCTATTTTCAATCAGATAACTGACATTGCCAGTCTCAGACATATTGTCTCTACTCTTGATGATGCGTCTGGTGGTTGTTTAGTCATGATACCACTGAGCCTATAAAGACCACCAGCATGGACCTGATCCCACAGCGAGAACCGCGAAGTGTTGCAATTTGGTATCATGATATAACAAGAATGATAACTTTTTAATGAAAATAAAACCCATTAAAATCAATTAATTGTATCTTTTTGGCTACTCTGCAAAGAACAGAAAGATGAAAAAATGTCGACAAAGATGATTGCCATTAATTCTTTATGGACAGCGCCATATACTGCCTGGCACCACCACGCGAAAACAGCATGAACCTTAACGCGTCAATGGCACCAGGGAATGCCGGTGGTAGATGTAGATGGGAATAAATGTCAGCTTGTTTGCGAGCTGACATTTATTTTTAGTGCTGAGTAAATTTAACCATCTTTTTGACTAAGCCATAATTTGCGGTAGAGAGTCCCATGTTCCAGAAAGAAATTGAAAATGCTGTAGTGCTCGTTGGCGATGAAATGAAGAAGTCGGATAATGCCTGGCTATCGTTACGTAAAAAACGTCAGCGTATTGATTTGAAGACCGATGGACATATTCTATTTCTGGAGAAAGGGACTGTCTCTGTTTATCGTGTGGAAAACGATTTAGTGACCGTGAGTATTTCTGCACCTGCTATTCTCGGCCTGCCACAAATGCGTACGGAAGTGGCTGGTCACTATTTACGTTGTGATACTGATTGTGAAATGTGGGCGATGAGCGTCCAAAATGCCGATCACCTGTTTACGACCAAAAACTTATGGAAGCAGGCGTTTGATATCTTAACGCATCATCTTCAACGTTATTTCCAGCGTGAGGCGTTGCAGTCGCACCGCACTATACGTGAGCAGATTATTGAACACGTGAAATATATCTGGGCAATGGAGCCAGGGGTTCGTGAGAAAACGTCCGTGTATACTTTTATTTTGACCCGTAACCATATCTCGCGTAGCGCCATCCATAAGGTGTTACAGGAGCTGGTTAATGACGGGAAAATCATCCTGAATCGTGGAAAGCTCTCTTTTTGCACGCCGTTATAAACTCATGCGCTCCCCGGCAAAAATGTAAGGGAGCGCAACCTATCAACGTTCTCTGAGTGCTTCCGCGCGTGCGCGAATAATCGGTTTTAACAGGTAGCTCAGAATCGTTTTCTTGCCGGTGAGAATATCGACGCTCGCCACCATGCCGGGAATGATCAGCATCGGATGCTCTTTTGTTCCCAGATAATTTTTATCCGTCTGCAAACGCACAATATAAAAGCTGCGGCCCTGCTTATCGGTAACGGTGTCCGGGCTTATCTGCACTACTTCGCCTTGCAGACCGCCATAGATGGTGTAATCGTAAGCGGTAAATTTCACCATCGCATGTTGACCCGGATGGAGGAAGGCGATATCGCGCGGCTGGATTTTGGCTTCGATTAACAGTTTGTCATCCAGCGGAACGATTTCCACTAGATCGCTGCCCGGTTGAATGACGCCGCCGATAGTATTCACCATCACCTGCTGGACGATACCCCGCACCGGTGAGGTGACCATGGTACGGTTCACCCGATCCTCCAGTGCTTTAACGCTTGCCTGGGTTTTACTCAGATTGGTGCGAGCTTCATTGAGTTGGGCCAGCGCATCGCTCTGGAAACGGCCACGGCTTTCACCGATTTTATTCTCAATCTCTTTAATTTCTGACGTGGCCTTGGGCAGCGACAGGCTAATAGAATTGAGCTGCCCGGCGGTTTCCACTTCGGTACGACGCAGGCGCAGCAGTTCGACTTTTGAAATGGCACCTGAAGCGAGCAGCGGCTCGGACATTTTGATTTCCTGACGGATTAACCCGAGGCTGTGCTTAAACTGATCCTCCTTTGACTCAAAGTCGCGCAACTCCTGTTTTTTCTGCACCAGTTGTTCTTCAAGCCCGGAAATTTCGTTGTGAAATTGTTCCCGGCGGCTGTTGTACAGCTCGGTTTCTCCCCGGGCGACATCCGGCGCCTGGCTGGCTATCTCGGGTGAAATCACAAAGTCCCGGTTTTCAACTTCCGCCGTCAGGCGTTCTACCTTGGCGCGCAGACCGAGTTTGTCGGCTTCAGTTTCGCCAACGTTGGAGGCGAAACGCGTGTCATCGAGGTGCAGTAATGGGGTTCCGGCGTTAACGATTTGCCCTTCATGCACATATAGCTCGGTAACAATCCCCCCTTCCAGGTTCTGGATTTTTTGCAGTTTTGATGAAGGGATCGCTTTGCCTTCACCGCGTGTCACTTCATCAATTTTTGCAAAACCAGCCCAGATGAAGGACAGCACCACCAGCGTGAGGATCACCCACAGCGTCAGTCGTATCACTCTTGGGGCGTCATCAATTATGGCCTGGCTAACCTCATTAATACTGTCAGTTTGATTTTCATCACGACCGCGAAAATAGTGCTGCATATAGCTGCGGGCACGAGTCAGGAGATCAGCGAGACGCATTAATTTGCCCCTTTTTCAACGCATCCATCACTACCCCTTTCGGACCGTCTGCGATGATGCGACCTTTATCAACAATAATCAGACGGTCAACCAGCGACAGCATGGAAGCGCGGTGCGTGACCAGTAATAACGTTTTTCCCGCAATGCAGGGGGCCAGTGCGTGTTTGATCTTCTCTTCGCTGGTGTTGTCCATCGAACTGGTGGGTTCATCCAGTAGCAGGAGAGGGGGATCAAGCAACAGTGCGCGCGCTAGCGCCACCGCCTGCCGTTGCCCACCGGAAAGCTGGGAGCCGCGTTCGCCGACCTGCAGGTTATAGCCGTCGGGATGCAGGCGTGCGAATTCGTTGACGCCCGCCAGTTCTGCCGCTCGCAGCATGGTTTCGTCATCGACATAGCGCGCTCCGCACAGCAGGTTATCGCGCAGCGTGCCGTTGAATAGCTGGATGTCCTGCGGCACGTAGCCGATGCTGTGGCGCAGATCGTTCACATCCAGCTGACGAGAGTCGATACCATCGATCAGCAGGTTCCCGGCGCTCGGCTGGTATAAATTGACGATTAGTTTACTCAGCGAACTTTTACCGGAACCGCTGCGCCCGATAATGCCGATGCGCTCACCGGGCTGAATGGTCAGGTTAATTTTGTGCAGCGACAGGTTTTGTTGCTCCGGGTAGCTGAAATCCACATCGCGAAATTCAATGCTGCCCTGTAACTGTTCACGCTTGAGCGGGTTTTCATCCGCACGGCGCTCCTGCGTCAGCGACATCATTTTCTCAGTGTTTTTGATGGTCAGCTTCGCCTGCTGATAGCGGGCGATAAGGCCGGTGAGCTGACCCAGCGGCATGAGTGCCCGACCGTTAAGCATGTAGCAGGCGATCAAGCCACCCATACTCAGTTTGCCGTCGATAATCATGTACACCCCGACGATGATCATCACCACGCCTGAAATTTGCTGGAACCAGCCGGTGAGATTGCTCGCCAGGCTGGACAAGGTTTTCACCCGCAGTTCGAGACGGCTCAGGCTACCCAGCGTTTGTTCCCACTGGAACTGGCGTTCGCTCTGGGCATTATTCACTTTGATGGCATCCAGACTGCTCAGGGTTTCAATCAGTAGCGCCTGGCGTTCGCTGGCGAGGCTCATGGTTTTTGCCACAGCAGCGTTGACCGGTTTTTGTAGTGCCCAACTGCACAACAGGGCAATCGGTAATGTCAGTACCGGGATCCATGCCAGCGCGCCGCCGATAATGCCAATAACAATCAGCAGTAACAGGGTGAAGGGCAAATCAATAATTGTCGTCAGAGTGAGTGATGAGAGGAAATCACGCAGCGACTGAAACTCGTGAATGTTTTGCGCAAAGCTGCCCACGCGCGCCGGGCGCTCTTTCATCTCCATGCCGATAATGCGCTCAAACAGGGTCGAAGAGATGATGAGATCGCTTTTCTTACCTGCAATATCAAGGCAGATACCGCGCAGCATTTTTAAGATCAGATCAAAGACAAAAGCCAGGCAGATGCCGACTGCCAGCACCCATAATGTGACCGTTGCCTGGTTTGGCACGACGCGGTCATACACATTCATGGTAAAGAGCGGTGTGCCGAGCGCAATCAGGTTGATTAACAGACTGGCCAATACCGCATCCATATACAGAAAACGCGACAGCTTCAGCGTGTCTTTAAACCAGGATTTGGTGCGCGGCAGAAAGGCCTCAGCCTGCAAATCGAATTCGTGGCGCGGATGCGCAAAAATGACTTTACCCGCATAGTTTTGCTCAAGCGTGGCGGCATCAACGCAAATTTCTCCACCTTCGCTTTCGCTGGGCATAAAGCGGGCGCTACCGTCATCGTTCCAGGCCAGCAACACCCCGGTTCCCCCAGAGTTCAATAACAAGACCGCTGGCAGAGACATCGCTGGAATTTTATCGAGTGAGCGCGTGACGACTCGCGCCTTTAAACCGGCCCTTGCCGCCGCGCGTGGAAATATATTCAGCGTGAGCCGATCGTTTTCTAATGGCAGGCCACTGCTTAATGTTGAACGACTCGCCGGTTTTCCGTGCAGAGAACACAGAATTAGTAAGCTATCTAATAACGGGTCGTCATTATGGCTACGTGGGTCGTGATGTTGAGAATTAGGACGAGCGTGATTCTCAGGGACGTCATTTAATAATTCGGCTTGTGCACTCATTTTCGCAACCATTCTGACCGTGCACGGTTAAATAATAGCAAGCTAATTATAAGCGTGCAGGTCAGGGATTTATTGGGGATTAATAATTATTAATGAAGTTCCGGTAAGCTATTTTCTTCTGCTGAATCTACCGGTTGCCCCGAAGGCGGCGGTGTGATTTTTAGAATATTCATTAATTCCCCGGTGCGTTCGCTAATACGATAGCCACTGGTCATGGCCAGATAACGTAATTCAACAAGACGGCGTTTAGAGGAGAACACTTCATTTTCACTATCGAGTAAATCCAGCAGTGTACGCTCGCCAAGACTAAATTGATCCTGATAAGCCGTGCGCACTTTGACGCTGCGGTCGGCATATTCTTCCGCCGAAGGAAGCTGAGCGCGTGCGTTTTGCAGTGCGGTCCAGGCCAGGCGTAGCTCCTGATTCAGCTGGCGCAGCGTGTTATTACGTACATCCTGGGCCTGCTTGTGCAGATAAGCACGGGAGTTCATGTTGGCTTTGTCGCTGCCACCCTGGTACAGGTTGTAATGCAGTTTGACCATCGCCTCCCACTCTTCGGTGTGCGCGCGAGTGGTATCGGTGTTGTTGCTAATCCCGCGGGAAAGCTCAACGTCCACACGTGGATAGAAGGTGGATTTCGACGCTTCGTACTGCTGGTGCGCAGCTTCGATATCCGCATTGGCAGACTTCAGTAATGGATTATTTTTTTCCATCCGACTTTTGGCATCTTCCAGCGAGGTGGGCAGTTGAGAGTCAATGCTCTCTGGCTGGCTTAAACCCTGCGGGTCCATGCCCGTCACGCTGACAAAGGTGGTTTTCGCGTCTTCAAGGTTAGTCTGCTCGGTCAGCAGGTTGTTTCGCGCCTGCGCCAGACGCGCTTCGGCCTGCATAAAATCCCCGGAGCGCCCAACGCCCTGATCGGTACGCAGTTTTATCTGGTCGTAAATGCGCTCGTGGTTCGCCAGATCGTCTTCAGCAAGGCGCACAAACTCTTCGCGTTGCAGCACGTCGAAATAGGCCTGAATCACCGCATAAGCGGTGCTTTCGCTGGTGTTCATCACGCTGTAAGCGCGTGAGTCTACGGTCGCTTTTTGTCGTGCCACTTCGCTGTTGGTCGCAAAGCCGTTAAACACATTTTGCTCAAGGCTGATAGTCGCCTCGTTAGGGGACTGAGTCAGGCCGTTATTGCGACCAGTCGCGCGGGTAGTTGCATCATCAACATTTTTGCGCCCGGCCTCTGCGTTTAAATTTAGTGATGGTAAATAACCACCTTGTGCGGCCCGCAGATCTTGCTCTGAGGAATAACGGCTATTAATTGCAGCATTAACTTCAGGATGATTGGCTAATGCATCTTTAACTGTATTTTGTAAGTCTTCTGCATTTACTGCATTTATTGAAAAACATGAAAGCAGAAAAACTAAAAGCTTCTTCATGACATGAATGCCCTATATCTCACGGTTATGACATCCAGTTGTCATCGCTATCATCCATTTTTACAAACACGTTATATTAATTAACAAATGTGAATTATCTTAATTGAAGCCTGTAATCAGCTATTCAGCGACATGTTTTGTCACATCGTGTTTTATTTTTGGTTATTTTTTATTATATTCATTTGCCAGTCAAGTCTCATGTAATTGCATTCTATAAAATGTGTTTTTTTCTACATTGAGATATTAATGTTTACATTAATTGAATGTGATATTTGTTCGTTAATATATTAACGAGTTTATAAAAATAATGATGGTAATTAAGTGAGGTTACGGTGAGCAAATTACTCGGTGTGATCAAAGCAATTATTGGACAGGTTTACGTAGTTGATGCCAATGGTGCACAACGACTGGTTCATGAAGGCGACAGGGTATATAGCGGTGAAGAAATTGTTACCGGTGCCAGCGGCGCGGTAAGTATCTCTTTACCAGACGGAAAAACGCTGGATATAGGCCGTAATAGCCATTGGGGTGAGCATGGGCTACAGGTTAGCCATCATCCGGAAAGTAGTGCTCAGGATATTGCCGCCGCACAAAAGGCCATTGCCGATGGCGCTGACCCGACGCAGGTGCTGGAAGCCACCGCGGCGGGTAATGAAGCACCGGTAACCTTAGAAGGCGGCGGTGGGGGGCACACTCTGGTTCAGCTTGAACTGACCGGGCAGGTGGTTGATCCGACAGCAGGTTTTAACACCAAAGGTCTGGGAAGCCCGAACTGGGATATCAACTTGCCAATTGGGGGAATTGATGCAGGTTCCGCGAGTGTTTTCCCGCCTGAGGTGCAAATTACCGAGTTTGCCGGCAACGACGGTTTCATTAACAAAAGCGAATTCCACCAGACCCATTTAAGCGGCACCAGTAATCAAAATCACATCACACTCACCTTCACCGATAGCCAAAAAAACACATTTACCGTTACTGTTCCGGTGAGCAACGGGCACTGGAATATTGATACCGATCTGGGGGGACTGGTTCCGGGAAATGTAACAGTGGTGGCAATCGCGACAGATGTGACGGGACGAACGGCAGAAAGTTTTGACCATGCACTGATTGATATTACCGGACCAAACATCGACATTACCGTTGATAACGTCACGCCGGATAACATCATTAATTACGAAGAGTCACGTCAGCCGCAAACGCTGATCCACGGGTTGGTCGGCGGCGATGCTAAACCCGGCGATATCGTTACTTTATTGGTTGATGGTAACGAATATACCGGCGTTGTTACCGACCCCGGTAATGGGACTCTGACTTATACCATCCCGGTACTGACTCAGGGGTTACTGAATGACCCGAATATTCACGCCACATTAACTTCTACTGACGACGCAGGAAACACCACCATTGTTTCCACGGATCATCATGTCGATAACGACCTGTATGCGCAAAATGCCGTGACTATTGAAACGGTGGCGAATGATGATGTCGTCAACGCTAATGAGTCTCGTATGCCGACCACTATTTCTGGCGTTGCCAGCGGTGATGCGAAAGTGGGTGATCCGGTCACGTTGACCATTCAGGGCAAAGCGTTTCAAGGCACGGTTTTCGACGATCATGGCCAGCTACGCTATGAAATCGTTGTGCCTTCCGCAACCCTCAAAGAGGGGGCTAACGATGTGCAGGTGACGCTGGTCAGCCACGATGCGGCGGGCAACGAAGTGACTGCGTTCGCGCACCATACAGTGGTGCTGGATACCCAGGCACATAACGCCCTCACGATTGATGATGTCACGACAGATAACACCCTGAATCGTGCTGAGCTGTATATGCGTAACCAGGTGATTTCCGGAACCGTCAGCGGAGAAGACGCGAAAGCGGGCGACCCGGTACTGGTAGAGATCAATGGCCACCAGTATAACGGTCAGATCATCGATCTCGGCAATAGCACGCTGGGCTATCGTATTGCGGTGAACGCAGCCGATTTTGCCAACAACGTTGCAAAAGTCGATGGTTATATGGACGTGAAGGTAACGGTCACCTCTCACGATGCGGTGGGCAATCTGGCGATTGCCACCGACACCCACAGCGTGCATGTCGACAACTTCGCGGAAAACACGGTACATATCGATACCGTGGCGAACGACAATGTGGTCAACGCTATTGAAAACCGAATGACCACGCTGATAAGCGGCGTGGCAGGCGGCGATGCCAAAGCGGGGGATACCGTTACCGTCAGCGTGCAGGGGCAGAATTTTACCGGAACGGTGGTCGATGATAACGGCGAACTGCGCTACGAAGTGGCGGTGCCGGTCGGCACGCTGA
>NZ_JAOWHX010000039.1:111592-185547 GCF_030332405.1 Citrobacter sp. Cpo147 | reverse complement strand
CCGGTGCTGGTGGAGATTAACGGCCACCAGTATCACGGCCAGGTGATTGATACCGGGAAAAATACCCTCGGTTATCGTATTGAGGTGGATTCGAGCGCGTTCTCTGACAATGTCGACCATGTGCTGAAAGACGCGACGGTCCATGTCAGCATCACCTCTCACGATGCGGCGGGCAACCTGGCGATTGCCACCAGCAGCCACGATGTACATCTCGATAACTTCGCAGAAAACAGCGTACATATTGATAAGGTCGCGACGGACGATGTGGTGAACGCCATTGAAAACCGGATGACCACGCTGATCGGCGGTGCCGTTGGTGGCGATGCGGCTGTCAACGACCCGGTGACCGTTCACGTGAAAGGGCAGGATTTTACCGGCAAAGTCGTCAACATTAACGGCGAGCTGCGCTACGAAGTGGCGGTGCCGGTCGGCACGCTGAAGGAAGGTAAAAATGATGTGCAGGTGACGCTGGTCAGCCACGATGCGGCGGGTAACGAAGTGACCGCGCTGGCGCACCGTACCGTGGTGCTGGATACCCATGCGCAAAACACCATTAATATTCACGATGTCACCGCCGATAACACCCTGAACTTTACTGAACTGTCCGCCGCCCGGCAGACCATTACCGGTATTGTGCGCGGGGAAGACGCGAAAGTGGGTGATCCGGTACTGGTGGAGATCAATGGCCATCAGTACAGCGGCAAGGTGATTGATATGGGTAAACATACCCTCGGTTACCGCATTGATGTTGACTCTTCGGCGTTCTCTGACAACGTCGGTCAGGTGCTGAAAGATGTGAAAGTACACGTCAGCGTCACCTCCCACGATGCGGTGGGCAATCTGGCGATTGCCACCGACACCCACAGCGTGCATGTCGATAACTTCGCGGAAAACACGGTACATATCGATACCGTGGCGAACGACAATGTGGTCAACGCCACTGAAAACCGCATGACCACGCTGATAAGCGGCGTGGCAGGCGGCGATGCCAAAGCGGGGGATACCGTTACCGTCAGCGTGCGGGGGCAGAATTTTACCGGAACGGTGGTCGATGATAACGGCGAACTGCGCTACGAAGTGGCGGTGCCGGTCGGCACGCTGAAGGAAGGTAAAAATGCGGTGGTGGTGACGCTGGTCAGCCACGATGCGGCGGGTAACGAAGTGACCGCGCTCGCGCACCGTACCGTGGTGCTGGATACCAAAGCGCATAACACCGTCAATATTCATGACGTCACCGCCGATAACACCCTGAACTTTACTGAGCTGTCGGCGGCGAAGCAGACGATTACCGGGAACGTTCGCGGGGAAGATGCAAAAGCGGGCGACCCGGTGCTGGTGGAGATTAACGGCCACCAGTATCACGGCCAGGTGATTGATACCGGGAAAAATACCCTCGGTTATCGTATCGAGGTGGATTCTAGCGCGTTCTCTGACAACGTCGGTCATGTGCTGAAAGAGGTGACGGTCCATGTCAGCGTCACCTCCCACGATGCGGCGGGCAACCTGGCGATAGCCACCAGCCGCCACGACGTACACATTGATAACTTCGCCACTAACCAGCTCAGCATCGACACGGTAGCGACGGACGATGTGGTGAACGCCATTGAAAACCGGATGACCACGCTGATCGGCGGTGCCGTTGGTGGCGATGCCGCTGTCAACGACCCGGTGACCGTTCGCGTGCAGGGGCAGGATTTTACCGGCAAAGTCGTCAACATTAACGGCGAGCTGCGCTACGAAGTGGCGGTGCCGGTCGGCACACTGCAGGAAGGTAAAAATGATGTGCAGGTGACGTTGGTCAGCCATGATGCGGTGGGGAATGAAGTCACCGCGCAATCGCATAGCACCGTTACGCTGGACACCCAGGCGCACAATACTATCCGCATACATGATGTCACTGCCGATAACACATTGAATTACCAGGAACTCCTTGCGGCTAAACAGACGGTCACGGGTTTTGTTGGCGGTGAGGATGCGAAGGTCAACGATCCGGTCTTACTGGAGATAAACGGCCATCAGTTCAGCGGTAAGGTGATTGATTTTGGTCGCGGTAAGCTGGGTTATAGCATTGATGTGGACTCTTCTGCATTTGCCGATAACAGCGGCCATGTGCTGACGAATGTGAAAATTACCGCGATGGTGACATCTCATGACGCCGCGGGTAACCTGGCGATCGCGACGGATTCCCATAAAGTTCATATCGATAACTACGCGGAAAACACCATCAAGATTGACGCAGTGGCGACGGACAATGTGGTTAACGCCAGTGAAAACCGGATGCCTACCATTATTAGCATCGTCGCCGGTGGCGATGCCAAAGTGGGCGATGCGGTAAAAATAAGCGTTCATGGGCAAGACTTTAACGGCACGGTGATCAACGATAACGGTCAGTTACGCTATGAAGTGGTTCTGCCGCATGGAACCTTGCATGAAGGAAAGAACGCGGTGGTCGCGACGCTAGTCAGCCATGACGCGCTGGGCAATGCAGTGACCAGTGAGTCGCACCGTATTATCACTCTTGATACTCATGCGCAAAACACCATCTCGCTAGATAACATTGCCACGGACAATGTCATCAATTTCCAGGAATTGTCCGCAGCAACACAGCGCATTACCGGCATCGTCGATGGTGAAGATGCGAAGGTCGGCGATCCCATTCAGCTGGAAGTTAATGGCCATCAGTACGGTAGCCAGGTCATTGACCTTGGTAACGGGCATCTGGGTTACCGCATTGATGTGGACTCATCGGCCTTTGCGAACAATGGCGTCCATGTGTTGACGGATATCGACGTGCACGTCACGGTCACCTCTCATGACGCGGCGGGGAACCTCGCCATCGCTACCGATAGCCATAAAGTTCATATTGATAACTTTGCCAAAAACGTGGTGACGACTGATGTGGTGGCATCGGATGATGTGGTGAACGCCATTGAAAACCGCATGCCGACGCTGATTAGCGGTATCGCGAAAGGCCTGGATGCCAAAGTGGGCGATGTGGTGACCGTCCACGTACAGGGACATAATCAGGACTTTAGCGGCACGGTAGTTAACGATCACGGCGTTCTGCGCTACGAAGTGTTTGTTCCAACAGGTGTGTTGCAGGAAGGCAGCAACGACGTAATGGTTAAGCTGGTCAGCCACGATGCTGCGGGCAATCAGGCGGTGGCGGTAGAGCATCGAACCGTTACGCTGGATACCCAGGCGCACAGCACTGTGACTATTGATCATGTGACTGACGATAACATACTCAACCACTTAGAGCTGGATACACCGATGCAGCTTATCAGCGGTAAGGTGGGGGGTGACGCGCAGGTTGGTGATGCGGTGATCGTAGAAATCAATCACCAGACGTTTAATGGCAAGGTGATTGATCTTGGGGGCGGTCAGTTAGGTTATCAGGTCCCGGTCAATTCAACGGCGTTTAGCGATAACAAAGGTAACCAGGATAAAAATGTGACGGTGAGCGTCACGGTTATCTCCCACGATGCGGTGCAAAATGAGGTTATTACTACCGCAACCCATGACGTACATATTGATAACCATGCCGGGGCCAGAATCACCGTCGATACGGTGGCGGGCGATGACAAGCTCAACGGCGCAGAAGCCGCGAAACACCTTACTGAGGTGATGGGGACGGTTGGGGGCGATGTGCATGTTGGGGATAAAGTTCAGGTTATCGTACATGGACATATCTACGATACAACCGTTCAGAAGCTCCCGGAACATAACAATGCGCTGGGATATAAGCTGGACGTTCTGAGCCGCGATCTGGTCAAAGACCCGCATATTGTGGCCCGCGTAGTCGGTGAAGATAATGCGCATAATTTCCAGAAAGCGGAGATAACGCACGATCTGGTAGTTGATTTACATGCGAAAGCCATGCTGACGATTGATCCCGTCACTGGCGACAATATGATTAATGGTAATGAATCAAAACAGCCATTCACGTATGTAACCGGGAACGTGGCTGGGGATGTCCATGTCAATGATGTCGTTTACCTCACCGTGAATGGTCACGTCCTGACGGGGAAAGTGAACGATGTAGGAAACGGGGTTCTCGGCTACAGCATTAAAGTCAGCACCGCAGACCTGATCTCCGATCCTCATTTAACCGCGACGGTGAGTACTACTGATAGCGCGGGCAACCCGGCTACGGCCAATGCAGAAACCACGGTGATTATCGATACCCGTGTGGATGCGCAGATCACCATTGATGCCGTGACGCCAGATAATACGCTGAACCTTGCTGAGCAAATGCATGGCTATACGATAGTGAGTGGTACGGTGAGCGGTGAAGTTCATCCGGGCGATCCATTCACCATGACCATCAACGGCCACAACTATGCCGGGGTGGTGGAGGATCGTGGCAATCATCAGATGGGTTTCCACGTACCCGTTGCTACGGCCGATCTGGTGGCCAACCCGCATATCGACGTCACCATGGATATCACGGACGATGCCCTGAACCAGGCACAAATTACAGCGCATCATACCGTTACGCTGGATGCTGAAGCGCTGGCCTCAATCACCATCGATCCGGTAACGGGCGACAATATATTGAATAAGATTGAATTGGGGCAAACGACGACAGTTGTTAGCGGCACGGTCGGTGGCGATGCAAAAATTAATGATGTGGTGCACCTGAATATTGGTGGCCATATGGTTGATGCCACCGTGGTGGACCTGCCAAATCTGGGAACGTTGGGTTACTCCATTAAGGTGGATACGCATTGGCTGCAAAACGATCCGCATATTACCGCAACCATCACCACTACCGATGCGGCGGGTAATAACGCGACGGCAAATGCGCATAGTACCGTGGTCATTGACGACAAGATTGATGCGATTGTACATATTGATCCGATTTTCACCGGTAGCGGTGGTGGGGTGATTAACCACGACGCAGCCCTTAATCCGCAAACGAGGGTTACGGGTACGGTGGGGGGAGATGTCAAAATAGGTGATACCGTTGAACTGACCATCAATCACCAGATCTACTATGCTCAGGTGGAAGATCACGGCGGTCAGCGTACTTTCAGCACTAAGGTATCGACTCTGGATCTGCTTATGGATCCGAACATCCATGCCGAAGTGATGGCAAAAGATGACGCCGGAAATGTTGCATACGGGTTCGATAACATGCCTGTGGTGGTTGATACTGTTGCTGATGCCGGGATTACGATTGATTCTGCTGTTTCCGAGGGCAACCAAGCCCTGGATCCCGGAAGCCGCCCCGAATTCGTCACGGTAACGGGACATGTTGATCCAGATGCACTGGTTGGCGATGTGGTTACGGTCGATGTCGGCGGTAGCCAGCTGCAAACTAATGTGATCACTCTGCCGGATGGAAAGCTGGGCTATACGTTTAATGTTGTTTCAGGGGCCTGGCATGATGACGGTAATATCACGGTATCCATCACCACGCATGATAATCATGGCAATACGGCAACTGCGGTAGAACATAAGTTTATTGACCTTCCGTGGTTAGGCAATATCGCTATTCCAGCCAACACTCCTTATGGTATGCATACCACGCCGACAACACCGGGCACCGGAACCACACAACCTCACCAACCGACCGTGCATCTCACCGTTGATCAAGTGGCGGGCGATGACGTTCTCAACCACGATGAAGCGCAAAAAGGAACGACGGCAATTCGTGGTCTGGTCACCGGCGACGTTCAGGCCGGGGACGATGTCATTGTCACCATAAATCATGTGCAGTACACCGGGCACGTCATGACTATCCCAACGATGCCGGGACAACTGGCATACGAAGTGGATGTGCCGACGAGTGAACTGCAGGCGCATCCAACGTTTGATGTCTCCATCAAGGTGGGAACAGCGACAGATTCGGTGCAGAAAACCATCACTGTCGATACGGAAAACCCGCTGCAGATAACGATGGATAAGGTTGCTGGTGATGATGTTATCAATGCTGCCGAGGCGCAAAGCGGTAAAACCACCATCAGTGGTACTGTCAGCGGTGAAGGGATCCATGACGGCAGCGTGGTGAGCCTGCAGGTTAATGGCAATACGCTTACTGCGGTAGTGCATGATGATAAACACGGCCACTTGGCCTGGTCGACGAAGGTCAGTATCAATGATCTGCACAATGATCCACATGTTGTCGCGACGGTATTGGCGACGGATGATCATGGTAACCTGGGGAGTGCCTCTGCTAACAGCAATGTCGTGGTCGATCTGAGCGCGAAGGCGAGCGTTACGATTGATAAAATTGCCGATGACAATGTGCTGAACGCGCACGAATCGCAGCTGCATAAGATGACCGTAGCGGGCTCGGTCTCAGGAGATGTGCACCCGGGTGATAAGGTGACTCTGACGGTTAACGGAAACCCTTATGCGGCGACTGTCGATAATAATCATCGCTACTCCGTTGATATCTACACCAAAGACCTGTTGGCCGATCACACCATTGTTGCCACCGTTATAGGATATGACGATCACGGTAACGTGCAGCCAGCCAGCTTCACGCAGGACTATTCGATTGATAAAACGGCAAGCGGCAGTGTGACCATCAACACCGTCGGCGGCGACGATATTATCAATGCTGATGAGGTAAAAGATGGAACCGTTGAGGTCAGCGGTCAGGTCGATGGGGATGTGCATCTCGGTGATAAAGTCGCCATTCTCGTCGATGGCGTCACAGTACATACGCGAGTCATTGAGCTGCCGCATATGAACGGGCAGCTGGGCTACAAAGCGATGGTGAGTACGGTTGGGCTGCAAAATGACCCTACTATCCATGTGAATGTGGAAGGTCAGGATTCGGCGTTGAACCCAATGCATGCCGTGAGCGACAAAACGGTCACTATCGACACGCATGTCGATGCCAGCATCGTGCTGAATAAGGTATCAGTCGATGATGTGCTGAATAATGCTGAAACTCAGCATGCGAAAACCACCATCAGCGGCTATGTGACCGGGGACGTGGATGTTGGCGATCAGGTGACCATCACCGTTAATGGTAAAGATCTGGTTGCTGATGTGAAAAATAGCGGCGGTCAGAAGGTATTTAGCGTAGATGCCAGTACGACTGACCTGATTCACGATCAAAAGATCCTTGCTCACGTTATCGCCCATGACGACGCCGGTAACCGCGATAAGGTCGATATCGATAAGACTATTACCATCGACAGAACCGCTGTGGGAACGATGGGTATTGATAATGTCACCCAGGATAACGTCCTGAATCATCAGGAACTCCAGGGCGCGACGGTGAGGGTAACCGGGCCTCTTGGTGGTGATGTGGATGTGTGGGATTCGATCAAATTAAAAATTGGCGGTCAGGAATTTAGCGGTTCGGTAGATACGCTGAGCAATGGCGATCGGGTTTATCACGTTGATGTGGACAGTCATATCATGGAAGTGAACACCACATTTTCGGTTGAGGTTAAAGGTCATGATACGCCGGGCAACCCATATTCACAGACAACGTCCCACAGCTATTCGGTTGATCAACAGGCAAACGCCACGCTTATCGTCGATAAGGTTACCGGGGATAATCATATTTCGCGTGCGGAGTCACACGATACCTTCACGCATATTACCGGCAGCGTGAGCGGTGATGTGAATGATGGCGATCATATTAAAGCGCTGGTAAATGGTCATCAGTACGATGCCATTCTTCATCAGGGCAATAATGGGCTGACCTATGACATTGAGGCCGATACCTCCGTATTCCGGGCAGGCCATAACCGCGTGAACGTATTGGTCGAGGCGCATGATAACCACGGTAATATTACGCCTTATAGCCAAACGTTGAACGTGACGATGGACGATCCCACGCCAGTGAAAGGGCATACGGTGGATAAAGGGAATCATGCTGCGATGCAACATGCGCTGCACAATCTGTTCGATGACAACGCATTATCTCTGTCTTACGCACCAGCAGCGACCGGACACGGTCAGGCGACAGCGGTTCTCAGCGCTGACGATAAGGCGAAGGGCGTGCTTGAAAAAGTCGATCTCAGCGATCTGGCGCGTGAACTGCATGAAGGCGTGGATATTGCGAAGTACATTCAAAGCGGCGGCGATCATCACCTGATCGCCAGTCCGGCAAAAGTGGCGCATGGAATAGATACCGCGCTGTCGACTCCGACAAGCGGCGATCTGCATTCTCCGACCTACTCGTTGGATCACCTGATAGCTAAACCCGATCAAAACCACACTCACTAACGATTGCCTGCTGCCCTGTGTAAACAGGGCAGCAGCATCATGCAAAATGAAAAGGCACTGATATGAATTCTGATTCATCTGCTGCAAACGTGCAGGCAGAAGGCGTGGCAAAAAGTCCTGAAAATGACAACCAGCAGGCTTTAGCGATGCTGCAAAAAAGCGACCTGGAGATGGTTCGCGTGCTCGACGATTTGATTTACCTGTTGATCCGTAAAGGCGTGATTGCCATTACCGATCTTCCGCCGATGGCGCAGGTTAAATTAATGAATCGCGCGAACGCGCGCCAGGAACTTGGCGGGTTAGAACAACTGCTTGGCAACGATGATCGTATATTTTAGCTGATGCAGGTAGTTTGTAGGCCGGATAAGCGTAGCGCCATCCGGCTATACAAAGGCGTATCAAGACGCCAGTTTTATCACAATGGCGCGGGCTCACCTAATAATTGCCCCATTGCTCCATCAATCCCTAATTCTTGCAGCACCATAAGCTCACCTTCCGTTTCAACACGTTCGGCAATGAGCGGCAAATCAATACTGCGCGTGGCACTGCACAATACTTCAATAAACAAACGCTTATCATTTTCCTCATCAATTTTGCGGATATAGCTGCTATCGATTTTCAGATAGGCAAGACCCCATTGCGACAGATGACCGATCATATCGAAACGGCTACCGAAGTGTTGCAGTCCCAGCGCGCAGCGATGCTGACCTACGGCTTTAACAAATGCCGCCATCTGATGGGGGCCTGGTAACTGATTTTCATCCAGTTCCAGAATCAGTTTGCTGGCTAATTTCGGTGAGTACCGTAACGGATTGAGCAGGTCTGCAATGGCGGTCGCGCTGGCGACAGAACTGCCAGAAATACTCAACGCTAGTTTTCCAGGCGCGGTTTTCAACTGGTTCAATGTGAGCTTCAACATGACTTTATCGAGTCGATGACTCCAGCCAAAGCGGTGGATCCAGGGCAAGAACCGCCCCGCGGTAATGGTGTTACCCTGCTCATCAATAATGCGCGACAGCACCTTGTAATGCAGGATTTTATCCGGCTGGCGGCAATCGACCACCGGCTGATAAACCAGCTGGAACTGTTGATTTGCCAGCGCATGCTCCAGACGAACAAACCACAAATGCTGATCTTCTGTAGCCGCAGGTATTTCAGTGGTGGGAACGACCTGATGGTTGGTGTGTGTTTCCGCTTCAACCAGCAGGCGATCGGCCTGGATCAGCAATGACTGAGCATTTTCTCCGGCGCTGAATGGCACCATGCTGGTATAGGCAACCGGCTGTTGGTCTGACATTCCGGTGGCGTAAAAGGCCGTGAGTTTTTGGCACAGCGAATTGCATAAATCCAACATCTCACCATGTGTGACGCCAGGGCAGAGTAGGGCGAACTCACCGCCACGAATGCGGGCGAGCGTGCTGTCGAGAGGGGCATACTTTTCTCTGTGCGCGTTCAGCAGGTTGGCGATGTTGAGCAACAGCTTATCAGTATGCGGTCCGCCAAAGCGCTGATTCAGGCCACCTAAATCCTGAACGCGAACCAGCATCAGATATCCTGGTGCCGTATCGGTATCACTCAGTCGCGCCTGGAGCTGCATATCGAATGCCCGGCGGTTGGCAACCCCGGTCTGGCTGTCGAGATAAGCTTCATTGTGCAGGCGTTCGCTGTAGATAGCTTGTTCTTCAAATAACGATTTAAGCTTAGCTGCCATTAAATTCATGGCGCCTACAACGCGGCGTAATTCCGGCGTTTTGGGTAACTCGTGGAGTGTCAGAAACTCGCGACGGGTAATAGCTTCGGATTGTTTTGCCATGTAATTGAGCGGGCGCAGCAGTTTGCGTAGCAGCAAACTGCCGGCGATTAAGCAGGCGAGGCTACAGGACAGCATCCACAGCAGATTACCTAAGGTATTGTCCCACAGACGCTGCACAGCAAAGATAGGATCGCTGGTCACTTCCACGCGAGCAGCCTGCTGCCAACCGCGCATAATCGTTGCTTCACCAGTTTGCGGGGTGACATCCACCAGATCGACGAACCAAGCGGGGACGTTGGGAATTGTCGCTACCGCGCTACGCTCAAGCATTATTTTGCCGTTTGCCAGATCGACGATGCGGATTTTTTTGTAGTAACCGCTATCGAAAATGGAGCTGACCATCAGCTCGATCATTGCCGGGTCGTTGACGTTGGGCGTTAGCGAAACGCCTAGCGCCGTTGCGGCATCCTGGGCATGTGAAAGAAGCTGGTTATTGGACTGATTGCGAGAACTCTCCAGCGTCACAATAAAATTGCCGCTGAACACAACCATCATAAAGAGAGAGATTGCCAGAAGTAACTGTTTAAAAAGAGACACGGGCGATTCCTATTTATCCATCGGGAAGCCTTCTTCCCGCATTTTTGTGAAAACTTGCTGCCAGCGAGAAAGCCTCTTGCTGTCCCCAACGCGTTTATTGTTTTGATTGCCGGGAAGCCAAAGGCCGGTGTTGTTAAAGGAGTAGACAGGTAATAAATCCATGCGCTGCGTCGCAGGAGAAATAGTGCTGGTCAGACTGTCGAGAACCAAAGGAATCGCCTCAGGGGTGGCGTACCAGGTCAGCACCATGTGCGCGCGGTTTAAACGCAGGGCTTTAACATAGGTGATGCGAAGTTTGTCTTCGGATACGCCCAACTGGCGGAGGGTGAAATATTTGGCGATCGCGTAGTCTTCACAATCTGCCTCACCTTTGCGCAGCGACTCGATAGGGGTTGCCCAGTAATCGACGTTATGCCAGACATCAATGTCTTCGGTATAGCGGATCTTCTCATTAAAAAATTGATTTACAGCGCGTAATTGCGTTTGCTCGTCAGCATTACGCAACTGGAGCAGAAGCTGTTGCCAGGCGCGGATTCGTTGCTGCGCTTCTGGTGTAGCCGGGCCATAAAGCGCATCGGACTTTTGTTGAATATTGGCAAAATCCCAGGCCGCGCGTAGCGAATGGACTGACAGCAATAGCAGCAGCGCCCCGGGGATTTTCCACAGGCGCAGCAGGCGATGGCGTAAGCAGCGGCGGATAATGTTCAATGGCTATGCTGACAACTGCCCGGAGACGGGTTTTTCAGCTTTTCGCAGGACCAGGGGGACAACCACTTTTTACGTAATTGCACGTTGGCCGGCGAAGCAAAAAAATCTTTCAGCGTACTGTTAACAAACGTCACAAACTGCGGATCGTTTTTCCTCATCATAATGGCATAGTGCATATCATTGCCGATGCTCTCAGAAGAGACGCTGAACAGTTCAGGTTGCTCGCTATGATTAATTAGCGGCCAGGCCAGAATATCATCAACAAAGAAAGCAGCAGATTCATTATGCGCCATCTTCTCAAATGCGCCCTTTATGGTGGTGCTGGTAATCGTTGAAATATTAAGGTGTTGCTCTCTGTTTGCTTTATTAAATTCCAGCAAATCTTTTGAGCTTCCGGTCAGACTCACCGTGCGACCTTTAAGATCGGCAATTGACTGTATATTATTTTTACGTAAAGAGATGATGCGCATCTTTGCGGTGTAATAGTTTTCAGAAAACGACACGCTGGAGGTCCGCTCCGGCGCATTGGTATTTACGCCACAGTCCATATCTATTTTACGCGAGTTTAATGCGGAGAAACGTTCGGAAAAATTCACGGGAATATAATGAATAGTTAAATTGTTGAGCTTCAGATACTGGCGCAACTTATCGGCAATCATGTTGCATACCGCGATGGTATAACCCGTGACTTTGCCATTGTGGTCAGTAAAAGAAAATGGCGGCAGCTGGCGATAACCCACGTTGAGCACGCTGCTGCTCTGAATATGATCGAGCGTCGCAGCGTTCTGTTGCGCCATCAGTGCGGGGGAGATGACGAGGCCTGCCAGTAAAAACAGCCATTGCGCCGTACGCTTCACCCTTGTCATCTCACGATTAATTATATTTTTCATAATCAAAACTGATCTTCTTTTTAGCAGACGTTAATGCTTTCAGGTTATCTGACATGGGAATGTTTAAATTAATGGCTTTCGGCGGAATCGGTGACTGAAACCATTTTTTGTACAGCGCAGTAAATTCGTTGCTGATCATCAGCGAAGAGAGCGTGTCATCAACAAATTCTTTAAATTCTTTATCGTGTAACGGTAGTAACAAGCCCGCCGGTAGCGGGGTGCTGAGCGCAATATCGGAAAGTTCATAGTCATCAGGATTAGGCGTTTGCGCGATCATCCCTTTGAGTAAAACCGTACTGGAGATCAGTGCAGAATACTCACCATTCTTCAGTTCATTGAAGGCGGTAATGTTGTTGGTATCGAGTTGAATATTAATATCCAGGTCATTGGCGGCATTCACTTTTTGCAGTTGCTCAACGTAAATCGTGCCGCTTTTTACCAGTACGCTATGTCCGGAAAGCTCTGCCAGATTGTCGTTGCTTTCATTTTTACGCATGACGAAGCGGGTGCTTGAAAAATAAAACGGCAGCGAGAACTCGCTAATGCTGTGGCGACTTTTTGAATAAAAGGCCGGGATACACATGATGTCAGCCATGTGATTTTTAATCAGGACAAACTGCGATGCCGAGTTAGCTTTTACCCACTCGACCTTCAGCTTTTTAAGCTGAAGTTTTGTCTTGAGTGCGCTGACGATATTGTTGCAAATATCAATGGAATAGCCTGCAGGTACGTTGCCATTCTGCCAGGAGAAAGGAAACGCATCATCCTGATAACCAAGGGTAATACTTTTCTTGCTGGCGATCTGCTCTAGCGTGTGTATCGGCAGGGGAGAGCCTGCTAAGCATGGCGTTGCTAACGCTATTAACAGGGCAAAAACCGTCAACATGCGCTTTACCGGGTGAAAGAAGTCAGACATTGCACAGTCCTTCTTCAATGACCTCTTTGGCAAATGCGGAAAGCACTTCACGCTCGCGCAGCGGATAGCTAAAGAAATATCCCTGCACATTCTGGCACTCAATGTCGCGCAGAATGTCACGCTGCTGCGCGGTTTCTACTCCTTCAGCGGTGACCGACATATTGTACTTATGGGCAAACTGAATCAGCATCACAATCAAATACTGACTGGCATTATCTTGCTGAAGCTTGTCGACCAGCGTGCGCGCAATCTTGATGCGGGTAAAAGGATAGATCAGCAGATAATCCAGTGCCGCGTAGCCGGTGCCTAAATCATCCATCGCGATTTCAATGCCCAGAGAGCGGATCTCTTGCAGCACGGGTAAGGCAATCGACTTATCCAGCTTTTCGGATTCGGTAATTTCTATTTCAAGGCGCTGGGCTGAAAGTTGACTAATGCGTAACGCATCTTTGATAACGTCAACCAGCCCCGGACTGTGCAGCTGGTAGGCCGAGATATTGACGGCTACCCTGATACGTTCCGGCCATTTGGCAGCGGCTTCACAGGACTGACGAATAATCCATTCGCCCAAACGGACAATCAGACCGGAGTTCTCGGCGATGTTGATAAAATAATCAGGGTAAATCAGACCCTTGGTGGGATGATTCCAGCGTATCAGCGATTCGTAGCCATACACGCTTTCATCTTCCAGATTGATGATTGGCTGGTAATGAAGCTCGAATTCCTTGTTATCAATACCATCGATGATTTCCTGATTAATAAACAGGCTGTGGGTATGCTTCATCACCATGCCGTCTTCGAAGAAATGGAAGCAACCACGACCATGATGTTTTGAGGCGTACATGGCAAGGTCGGCATTGATCATCAACGTCGAGGTATTATTGCCCTGATACGGCGCGGTGGTGATACCGATACTGCAGCTGATGGAAAAAGTATGCGTGCTCCAGGTAAACGGGGTGCTCAGCGCACGAATAATTCGCTTCGCCAGCCGATTCGCTTCTTTGATTGCGTTATCGCTGACATGTTGCAGAATGGCGAATTCATCACCGCCCAGACGCGCTGCGATATCGTTAGGTCCCAGCAAGAGCTGCAGGCGCTGGGCAACGCTGATTAACAGCTCATCTCCCGCTTTATGACCAAAGGTGTCGTTTACTGGTTTGAAGTTGTCGAGGTCAATCAACAGCAGGTTAAATGGTTTTTCGTCCTGATGGATTTCACTGACGCGTTTATCTAACGCCTGGCCAAACGAAACGCGGTTGGGCAATCCGGTCAGTGAATCATGATGGGCCATATGCTCCATCTTTTGCGACATTTCATGCATTCGTTGCAGATAGCCGCGTTCTTTCATGGCGACGCGCAATTTTTCAATCGCCCCGGCCAGATGTCCAATCTCATCGTCCTGATCAAGATAGGGTGTTATACAGTCCGTCTCTTCATGGGCGATGCGGGTAAGGGAGTTAATCAGCAGAGGAACCGGACGGAATAAACGGCGCATAAACATCGTGACCAGTGCCAGCGTTACCAGCAAAATCAGGACAAAAATGATACTGCTTTTTTTCAGCATCGCATCGTAGGTGGCGTAGAGATCGCTTTTTTTTCCAATGCTGCTAATCAGGCTACCGAGGATCTCACCTGAAGGCGTCAGAATAGGAACGGCGCTGATAAAGCACTCTTCGCCATTAATTTGGGCGAAGCCAACATAGTAGTTACCTAGCACATCGCGCGGCAGACGACCGGGGAAAGAAATGATCCCATCACCCTCTTCTGACTTGTTGTTGATGCCAACAAACCCTTTCTCCGGCGTATACAGAAACAACCAGGTGGGGCTATGGGTCTGTACTGATGCCAGTGCCAGAACGTCAACCGGGTTATAACCGGTTTGCATAATAGAGTCGGTGTCACCAATCTGTCTGTCGGAGACAATGCGGGATATCTGCCCTGCATCGCTGGTTTCGACCGAAACGGTGGTATACACGTTGCGGATGATGTAGGTCATAATCTGTGCATTCGCCTCAGCCCGTTGCACCCACTGCTGATAAGAAAAGTTATCTATCAGGCTCCAGTTGGTAAACGCGCCAGCACTAAACGCAATAACGATACCCGCCAGCAAGAATTGCGTTATTTTGCCAGTGATTGAATGTTGCCACCCTTTTATTGCTTTAAGGGAAAACAGAGACTTTGCCACGGATTATGTTAATTCCTGAAAAGATTATTCGGTGCTAAAATTAATTTCTGTTATTACTTGATGGAATATTATTGTTGCTAATAAGTAGATGAAAGATGTGAAACGTAATGACGTAACAAATAACTAACATTGAACCATGGCGAGTAATGACAAAAATAACGGTATGCGAATATAGATAACGCTGCTCTTTTCGTCAATAGGAAAAAGTGTACATAAAAATACATTTTCTGAATGCCCCTTTCAGGATATTAATGTTGACATTCATGGTGCTTGAGAAGATTTTTTATACGTACTGGTTGGAGGTGTTGGTAAACTGACAAAGGTTTTTTTGTTTTTTACGAAACATCAATGAATTAGCGGTTTTTTGGATAGGCGTTTTAGTGATTTTATCCCCACAGGATGTCCATTTTTGTCTATAAATGGGTATTTATTTCCTGATTTGATATGAATAATATGCTCTCTTCATTATAGAACCTTATTTTATTTTCTCAGTGCGCGGTCAATGTTGACAATTTTGCTATGGTTCATCGGCTGACCCAAAAGGATTTGTTTGTGACATTCGAGTCTGGATTAAAGTCCTATTGGTATAGTGCATAGCGGATAAATTGATTTGGACGCAATAATAAATTCAAACACGATAAAAAACATTCGGGAATGGTGCCTGCCACTTGTCTTACCTGGCCTTTTTTACCCGCTGGCACAATATCTTAACGGTTACAGCGTTCTCAATAATACTATTTTAACAGTTTACGATCTCAAGCTAGCCGTATTTTCTGCCGCATTGGTCTTGTTTGGTTTTCGGGTGTTGCCGGGATTTCTTCTGTTCCTGACGGTCATGTTTGTGGTCGGTCCGCAAAATGAACGGGTAGATGCGTTGTGCCTGATCATCGCGTCGACCTTAAGTTATGCAGCGTACCGCAAATTCACCGGCAGACGCAGCTGCGTTAGCTTTGGTCGCATCAAAATTAGCTTTAATCGCCTGGTTTGGCTTTGTGGCTACAACGTCCTGCTGTATCTGGTGTTCAGCAAACTCTTTGCAATGTTTGTCGCCCACGGACAACGCCCCGATGTGGATAACATTCCGGCGTTGAGTCTGGGCATGCTGGTACGTATTCAGGGGATCATCAACGGTTGCCTGACGGGGATCCCTTTATTTTACAAGATTTACCGCATCATTCGTCGACCGTCTTTCTTGTTGACCTTTCTGCGGGCCATTGCCGAACAGTGTAAAGGCAATATCGGCGTCTACGGCGTTGCGTCCTGGTGCATCTTGCTGTTTTTTCTGATGTTTTTCTTAACATCACCGGATAATTTGGATGTTTTTTTCTCTATCTATAGCCTGATCCTGTTATTCCCGTTGATGTTATGGGGAGCAATCAAGATTGGCCACTTGTTCACAATGCTGGTGTGGACGATCGTATTAATCATCTTAGGCAAACATAACGACAGCTATATCGCCAGCGATGTTAACTTCATGCTGCATCAGGCGCTGGTTTCGACGTTGATCTTTGTCTTTTCACTCACCATTGTGATCATGGGGGTACTGGCAAAATTTACCCGTCAGCGCTTTAACCAGGCGCTGCTGCTGGGGCTGACTGACCCGATGACAGGCATGGCAAATTTACGGGCGCTGAAGACGGAGCTATTTACCACTGAACGCGCAACCGTATGTCTGATACAGATCCCTGAGCTGGAGCTTTTTTCGCGTCGCTATGGTTTTCATTTCCGCGCCCGCTACCAGAAGATCCTTGCTGAGCATTTGCGCAGACATCTGGTGAAAAGCGAGAAAGTCTATTACCACGCGGGTTATGATCTGCTCATCCGGCTGGAAAATGGCACCTGGGAGCGGCTATGCGATCTGTATCAGGCCGCCAACAGTTTTCGTCTCTTTTACAACAACCATCGATTGGGTTTTCGCAGTGGTTTGGGCTATTGCCTGATTAACGATCTGAGTGATGACATTTATCAGCTGGTGGGGAAACTGGGCATGGTGGCGGGTTTATCACTCACCAACGGCAGGCCGGAAAACCTTGAGGCGCAGCATAGCCGGATCCTTGGCAACCACATTGTTGATAAAACAGAAATTCGCACTGCGCTGCAAAATGCGCTGGATAACAATGCGTTTGTCCTGATGGCACAGCCAATAGTTAGTACCCACGGTGAAGCGCCGTATCATGAAATATTGATCCGTATGCTTAATGAACGGGGTGAATTTATTCCACCGAACAGTTTCCTGCCGGTTGCTCATGATGCGGGGCTGGCACCGGATATCGATCTCTGGGTTATCGAAAATACCCTCAAATTTATGCGTAACCACCCGCAGCATTGTTTTTCTATTAACCTGGCACCGGTGACGGTATGTCGTTCAAATATTGTCATGAAGATCACCCAACTCCTGCACGACTACGCGGTGGAGCCACAGCGGATTATTTTTGAAATAACGGAAGCAGATACGTTATCAGACAAAGAACAAACCGTGGAAACGCTACGTTTAATACGTCAGCTGGGATGTCGGGTGGCAATTGATGACTTTGGCACCGGGTTTGCGAGTCATGCGCGCTTGATGAACATCGAAGCAGATATCCTGAAAATAGATGGCTCGTTTATTCGACGGATCACCGAAAGTGAAATTAGTTACTACATCGTTGAGTCATTTTGCCGCGTTGCTGAAATGAAAAAAATGCAGGTGGTCGCTGAATTTGTCGAGAACGCCACTATTCAGGCCTGTCTGGAAAAAATGAATGTGGGCTGGTTACAGGGATATCACATTGGCAAACCTACGCCGCTGTTCACGCTCGAATCACAGGGCGCTAGCTCCTGATGACCAAAAAAAGAGTAATTTCTTCTCAGGTAGAGAATAAAAATCATGAGTGACATTATTAAAGTAAAAAATCGAACGGCGAATACCACTAGTGAGGGACCGCGCGCTCGACTATTGTCCTGGCTGCACAATATCCATCCCGGTGTGGCGATGAAGCTCGGTATGATTTTGGTTGTTTGTATCGCAACGTTGCTGATTGGCGCCTCTTTTATATTATCGTCTTATCTTTCCAGAGAATTGCAGGTCAATGCGCTGGAGATGATTAAAACCAACACGCGGATATTCCACAACAGTATTTCTAACGAGTTTCAGCGTGTGACTCGCGATGCGGAACATTACAGCAATGTTTATATTAATAATTATCAAAACGTTGCCAATAAACCGCTGCGTTATATGGACTCTACTGAATTAAAAGCGGTGCTGAGCAACCCGAATACCAACTCACATTTCACCGAATTAACCAGCGTATTTGCCAGTACGTTTATTCTGCAAGGCGAGCAATTTGTACGTGTCAGCAGTACGTTACTGGCGAGTTCAGGCAATACGGCAACGGCAACAGCACTAGGGCATGATAATCCGGCGTTGCCGCTGCTTTTGAAAAATAAACCCTTTTCCGGTGTGGTCACACTGTTCGGTAAACAGTTTATTAGTCACTACGAACCGATTGCTGACAAATATGGTCAGGTGGTGGGGGCCGTCGCGGTGGGTTTCGACGTCAAACAGAGTTTGCAACCGATCATTCAGCGTTTGTTGAATGTGCATATTGGTAAAGATGGCTACGCCTACGTGCTGGATGCCGGATTTGAACCCGGTCGTATGTTGGTCCATCCCTCGTTGAGCAACCAGCAGGCAATTAATATTACCGATGCCAATGGTTTTAAGCTGTTTGCCGACATGCTCGAACACAAGAATGGCATCACTTACTACAACTGGGTGAGCGGTTATGGCGCATTGCCGAAGACCAAGGTTGCCGTTTATGAATACGTTGAAGGGATTAACTGGATAATCGCCACCACCAACTATGTTGATGATGTCGCCAAGAGCAGCAATCTGGTGCGTAACGGTCTGCTGCTGTTCACCGCGCTGCTGCTGCCCATCATTTTACTGCTGATTGCTGTGGCCAGTCGTTTCCTGATCTCGCGGCGATTAAACCGTGTCCTGGGGATTGCACAAACCATTGCCGAAGGTGACTTAACGGTAGATGTTCAGGTCGATCACCACGATGAGATAGGCGAACTGCTGAGCGCGGTGGAGATGATGCGTCAGCGTCTGCACTCGTTGGTAGGCGGTATGGTTTCTCATGCAAATTCGGTACATCAGGCATCTTTGCATATTACCGAAGCGGTCGATGGGCAGGCATCAACCAGCGTGGAAACCTCATCTTCAGTAGCTGAAATTACCTCCACCATGGAAGAGCTGTCTGCCTCATCGACACAGATAGCCGAACACTCACGGGCGGTTGTGGATATTGCCAACCAGACGCTTGAGGACTGCAATAAAGGCTCCGAGTCGATGTCGCAATTGCTGATGCGTATGACGGATATTGATACCGACAATCAGCAAAACATGCGTGAAATCATGATGCTCGGTAATAAGTCGACGGAAATCAGTCGCGTGATGGTGATCATTAACAGCGTCGCGGATCAGACGAAACTTATCGCCTTTAACGCAGCGCTCGAAGCTGCCAGCGCCGGGGAAGCCGGTAAGCGTTTCTCGGTTGTGGCGGCTGAAATCCGTCGTCTGGCGGATTCGGTGACGGAATCGACGGTTGAAATTGAAAATAAGATCAGCGAGATCCAAAACGCGATTAATCGTCTGGTGCTGAACGCGGAAAAAGGTGGCGAGAGCATTAAAGCGGGCGCAATTGCCTGTAAAGTCAGCGCCGAACACCTGAACGATATTGTTGTGACTGCCGAGCAAACCTCGACGGCAGCGCTGCAAATATCGCTATCAACACAGCAACAGAAAACGGCGAGTAATCAGGTGGTGATGGCGCTGCGTGAGATCGTTGTTGCCAGTAACTATACCTCGCAATCTATCAAAGACATTCTGGTTGTCAGTCAGGATATGACACAACTGTCGAAAGCGCTGAAAGAGGCTTCGTCCTCATTCACACTGACGGAAACAGATGCATGAATAGCAGCAACATTCGGGTGCTGATCCTCGACCTGGGCAGCGCATCGCGTAATGAGCTGGTCAGGCAACTGGAGGATCACCCGCACATTAAGGTGGTGGGGCAAGTAGCCCATCGCAGGCAGGCGATCCGACTGTTGCAACAGCTGATGCCTGACCTGCTGATTCTGACGCTGGATATTTCGAGCGTCGATAACGTCGAGATCGTGGAAACGATCATGGCAACCAGCGCAATCCCGATCCTTGTCATGAGATTTTGTCCAGAGAATCAATGGGATGATGACTACATTTCCCGTGGTGCGTTGGCGGTGTTGCACCATAGCAGTGATTCACCACTCTCAACGGATGCTTTGCATCGTAAAGTAGAATTATTGGTCGGTGTGAAAGTTATTCGACATATCAAGGGATTACGCTATCCAGGCGAACCGGTAATCCCCACTGCACGACCGATGATAGACGTTGTAAAAACGCCACAGGACTGGCCCTTTGTGCTGGCGATTGCCTGTTCGACGGGCGGGCCGCAGGCGCTCAGTAAGCTGTTGCAGGATCTACCCGGTACGTTCCCGTGCCCGGTACTTATTGCCCAACATATTGCCGATGGCTTCGCGAAAAATATGGTGCATTGGCTGGATAGCGTGACCGATCTGAAGGTGCGACTGGCGCAGGAGGACGATCGGGTGGAAGCGGGGTATGTGTATATATTGCCGCCGGAGCAGCACCTGATCGTCAAAAGCAACCAGCGTTTAGCGGCGATCCCAAGACAGGAAAGCGACGTTTACCATCCCAGTTGCAACCTGTTGCTGGAGTCGGTGGCTGAGGTGTTTCGCGAAAAAGCCGTCGGACTGATTATGACCGGCATGGGCAGCGATGGCTGCCGCGGCATTGAGCTTATTGTCCGCCGTGGAGGAACAACGCTGGCGCAGGACGAAGAAAGTTCGGTGGTATTCGGTATGAATAAGAACGCGATTGACAAGCAACTAATACACCGCACGATCCCTCTGGATGGTCTTGCTGCGGTACTGCTTTCGATGGCTTGCCACGGGCATGTTGAGAGTAAATTGCCATGATCCCTAATCTTCCTGACTATGCGCGCCTGATCAAAGAGCGGGTCGGTTTGCATTTCGATAACGCCATGGAAGCATTGCTGAAAACGGCGCTGGGTCGGCGAATGGCCGAGCGAAAAATCAATGATTACTATGAATACTATGAACAACTGCGTAGCTCGCAGAATGAGTTTGATAGTTTCATCACGCTGATTACGATTAACGAAACCTATTTTTTCCGTGAAAGCGATACGCTGGATTTAATCTGCGATAAATGGATCCCGCGTCTGTTGCAACAGCGCAGCGGCCCGGTGCGTATTCTGAGTGCCGGATGCTCTTCCGGAGAGGAAGCCTACTCGTTGGCGATCAAGCTGCATGAGAAATACCTCGGCGGGATGGCCCAGCGCATCGAAATTTACGGCTGTGATATTGACCCGGCAATCCTGGCAAAAGCCCGCAACGCCTGCTATTCAAGCTACTCGTTTCGTGGCGTCGACCCGAGTATTCAGCAACGCTACTTCACCCGCTCGGGAAACCTCTACCGGCTGCATGATGAGATCCGTGAGAAGGTCTCCTTCCATCGCACCAACATTATAAAAGAACAGTTACTGCCGGAAGTGGACATCATTTTGCTGCGCAATGTGTCCATCTATTTTGATACGCCAACGCGTCGCGAGCTGCACAGTAATTTGCTGAAGATGTTGCAACCGCAGGGAGCCTTATTTTTTGGCAATGCGGAAACGCTGGCTAACAATTTCGACATTCTGAAGCTGGAGCAGGAAGAGGGGATTTTCTATTTTTGCCACCATAGTGAAGCGGCAAGGGTTGTGCCTGTCCCCAGAGTTGCGGTGCGCATTCCGCAGTCGAGAGCGGTGGTTGAACAGGTTCCTCTGGTGCCCACGGCGCAGCAGAGTAATGACTGGCTGAAGAAAGCACGCGCCAGCCTCGATGAAAAATGTTTTTCTGAAGCTGAAAAGTGTATCGCCTGTGTATTACGTGACGATCCCCGTAATCAGGATGCGCTGCTGATCCAGGGTGTTATTGCCCTCGAGCAGCGTGAATTTTCTCAAACAGCCGGAAACGCACAGCAGATCCTCGCCCAGGATGAGTGGTCGGCAGAGGCCAAAATGCTGCTCGGCCTGGCGATGATGTGGCAACACCAGACCCAGCAGGCCATCGCCTGGTTCAAGCAGGTGGTTTATCAGGAACCCGGCTACTGGCCTGCACATTATTATCTGGCTGAAATGTACCGGCAAAGCGAGTTATACCAGCCTGCTCAACGGACTTATCGTGTGGTGATGCAGTTACTGAACGACGAGATAAACAATCCGTCATCGGTTTGTCGTCTGCGTTTGCCAATGGTATTTCCTGGCAATACGTTTCGTTTCCTGTGTGAACATCAACTGGCGCAATTCGCCCATCAAAGTGGCTAATAAGAGCGATTATGGCTATCGATCTGAAAAAATTCGTTCTGCGCTTTATTGATGAAGGGAGAGGTCATTTGCAGACGATCAGCGAAGGGGCGTTTCTCCTCTCCGCTGATGAACATACCGACGCCTGGATAGGTGAGATGTTTCGCGCTGCGCATACCCTGAAAGGGGGCGCGCGGATGCTGAAGCTGCAAAGCATTGCCGATGTCACGCATCATCTTGAAGATGTATTGAGTGAACTACGTGATAACAAACTGACGCCGGACAGGGCGCTGGGCAATCTGATCCATGAGTCTGTGGAGTACCTTTCTGGTCAGCTTACCCAGCTTTTTGTCAGCGAAGGGGATAATCAGTTGCCACCGGCGGATGCCGGGCTGTGCGAACGCCTTGCCCGCGCCAGTCGGGGAGAGGATATCACGCTGGCTGTCGAAACTGCCGGGGTAACAGAAAAACCGGTAGTCCCTGCGCCCGCGACGCCAGCCAGCATGGATGCCGGTATTAAGCAGGCGGATTTCGTTCGGGTAAAGCTGAATAAGCTCGATGGCCTGATCGACATTCTGGGGGAGGTGCTCGCCGGACACGATCGCCTGGAACAGCAGATACAAAACCTGAGCCAACTGGTACCACGGTTACCGGGATTAAGCGCTGAACAGCTTCGCCAGCAGATCCACGACTTTAGCGCCCAGTTAAAAGAAAGCGTTCAGCTCCAGCATTTGCAGATGTTTGAACTATACGATGTGGCGGCGCGGATCCGTATGCTGCCACTTTCAACGTTGTTTGAACCCATTTCACTGCAGGTCAGCGAACTGGCTTCCACACTGAACAAGCAGGTGGTGTGCCGCTTTGTTGGCGGAGAGGTGGAAATCGACCGCCAGCTCATTGATCGGCTTTCGGAGTCGCTGACGCATCTACTGCGTAATGCCGTCGATCACGGGATTGGTGAGATCGACGAACGTCTGGCGCTCGGTAAATCCACTCGCGGCACGATTACCATCACTACTCAGCAGGACGGCAGCGGGATATTACTGCGTATCGAAGATGATGGCCGTGGTCTGAACTATGAGGCCATCAGCGCGAAGGCGGTCAGTAAAGGTCTGGTTCCTGCTTCAATGGCCGGGCAGCTCTCCGAGCAGGAATGTAATGAGCTGATTTTTCATCCCGGCTTTTCGACCAGCAAGATCGTCTCCGAGCTTTCTGGTCGCGGCGTTGGTCTTGATGTGGTGCGCAAAACGGTGGTGACAGACCTGCAAGGCGATTTGCAGGTTTATAGCCGCCCGGGAGTCGGAACCAGCTTTAACCTGCGGTTGCCTGTTTCGTTAACCATGATGCGGATTCTGCAATTTGAAGAGCAGGGACACCTGTTTGGACTGGCTGCGCAGTATGTGGTTGAGGTAGTGGAATGCACTGCTCAGGGGATCAGCGATATCGCCGGACGTCCTGCCATTATCTTGCATAACGAGTTTATCCCGGTGGTTTGCGTAGGCAGCTTGCTGGGCATTCATGAACGCCAGAGCAGCTTTTCAACGCCTGGACAGCGATTAATCGTGGTGCAGAACCAGTACAGCAAAATGGCGCTGCAAGTGGATAAGCTGCTCGATGAACGCAAGATGATGATCAAACCGTTACCGAAGCATATGCAACAGCAGTCGCTGGTCTCCGGGATGGTACAAACACCGGATAACCAACTGGTCAGCATCCTGCACGTTCCTGCGCTGATGGCGATGGCGCAACAATCACGGCAAACCAGTACACCAGCGCCCGCCACGAGCGTAACGCAGGATGCCTGGCATGTGCTGGTGGTCGATGACTCACTGAATACCCGTGAGATAGAAAAGAACGTGCTGGAAGCGCACGGCTATCAGGTGACTCTGGCAGAAGACGGGCTGTCGGGGCTGCAAAAAGCGAAACTGACCCAGTTTGATGCCGTACTGACGGATGTCGAAATGCCGTTTATGGATGGTTTTACCTTCACCAAATCGTTGCGTGGGGAGAAAAACTACCAGCATACGCCAATCATCATCGTGACGTCCCGCGCGAAGGAAGAGGACCGGCGACGGGGGATTCAGGTGGGCGCGGATGCCTACATCGCCAAGGGCGATTTCGAGCAGGACAGTTTGATAAAAACATTAAAAATGCTTTTGTGCTGATGGCGCAAAATCGAGAGAGAAAATGCGAATTTTATTAGTTGATGATGATCTTTTTGCGGCTGAACTGGCATTCATATTTTTGCAAATGGACGGCTACGATGTGGTGATTGTGGAAAGCGCGATTTCCGCCCTGGCATGCCTGGACTCGGATAACAGCATCGACCTGGTGATTAGCGATCTGCATATGCCAGAGATCAGTGGGTTGGATTTGCTGGCGCTGTTACGCGCTCAGGATTGGGCTAAGCCTTTTATTTTACTGAGTGCCAATGAAGTAACGGGCAGCGACGCTCTGTACGACCGTTGGGTGAAAAAAGATGAAAACCTCGCGGAAAATCTGGGGGCTGCTGTCAATGCGCTACTGCAACCATCTGCGATTAACTGAATAAGCCTACGTGTCTGATGAAACAAGAAAATAAGCATATAGCGATGGCGGCAGCGCAGGAAAAAATAGCGCGTTTGCGGCAGGGGTTTCTACGCCGAATTCCCGACATGCTGGCACAAGCGGAAAGATTACTCGTTCAACTGGTCGCAGAGCCTAGCGAAGCCTGCCGCAAACAGCTACATATCCTGCTGCACAGTATTCACGGTTCGGCAGGGTCCTTTGGCTTTAGCCCGCTGGCGAATGCCTCAGCAGAAGGTGAGCGTTTACTAACAGAGCCGGAAACAGAGCAAAGCACATTGCATTACGATGAGCTGCGGCGAATCATCAGGTGGTTGTACACCCTGACCCAGGAGCAGCTCAATCTTGAACATCGTATCAGCGATACGGAGTTCACATTACCGATCACCGCGCAGCGCCCGGAAGAGGGATATGTTCGGCGGGCCAATAAGCCTATCTACCTGTGTGATGATGATATTGACCAGGTCGAGCTTCTCGCGACCCAACTGCGCTGTTTTGGTTTTACCTGCCATGTGTTCGCGAACACGCAGGATTTCACTCAGGCCGTATTGTCGCAACCGCCCGCCGTGGTGATTATGGATGTTAGCTTTCCGGACAACGCCTACGGTGGACCGCTGGCGATGTCGGATCTGAAACAAAAAGTGGGCAAACCTTTCCCGGTGCTGTTCCTCTCGTGTCATAGCGATTTCAATGCCCGCGTCAACGCCATCAAATCTGGCTGCGATGGCTACTACGTAAAACCTGCGTCTATCACCGATTTAGTCCAGGAACTTCATCGCCTGACTCAACCGTCGCTGAAAAAGCCTTACCAGGTATTGTTGATCGATGACGAACCGGCGGTGGCGGAATACAACGCGGAGATGCTGCGCTTGGCGGGCATGGAAGTGCATGTGCTGGAAAAACCTCACTATCTACTGCATGTACTGAATGCGCAGCCGATCGATCTGGTGTTGATGGATTACCACATGCCGGAGTTCAGCGGTGAGGAACTGACAAAACTGATTCGCCAAATACCGCAGCATATTGGCCTGCCTATCGCCTATCTCTCCAGTGAGACCAACAAGCATGCGCAGTTGGGAGCAATGAGCATCGGCGCGGAGGATTTTATCCTCAAACAGAGCGACCCTGAGGAGCTGATCCGCGCCGTATCGATTCGCGCGGAAAGAATGCGCGTCCTGCGTGCCCGTATGTCGCAGGACAGTCTGAGCGGGTTATATAACCACTCAACGACCACCCATTTTCTCAAAAGCGCGATTGCCGAGTCGAACTACAGCGGCAACCCGTTTTGTATGGTGATGGTGGACCTGGATCGCTTTAAAAGTATTAACGATACCTACGGCCATGCGGTCGGTGACCAGGTAATTGTCGGTATTTCGCAGTTGTTCTCCCATCGATTACGCAGCACCGATATCGTTGGCCGTTACGGTGGTGAAGAGTTTGTCATCATTATGCCCAACACCAGCAGTGACAAGGCTGCGCGCGTGGTCGAACGATTGCGCAGGGATTACGAGCAGGTCACGTTTTCCGTTAACGACGCCAGTTTTCACAGTACCTTCAGCGCGGGCATTGCCCAGTGGCAGTTTGGCGATCGGATTGAAACGCTGCGCGAGCGTGCCGATCAGGCGCTGTATGCCGCGAAGCAAAATGGCCGTAACACTTTCTGCATTGCCGAGTAAAAGGAGTCAATATGAGCCAACAGCTGGAGCAGATGCTTGCGCTGAACCATGGTGAAAAACCGGAGTGTGAAAACGTTGATGAACCCCAGCGCACGCTGGTGTTATTTCAACTGGCGGGTAAAAATTTTGCCTTCTATGGGGCGCAAATTAAAGAGATCCTTGCTGAGCGCCCGATCTCCTGGGTTCCCTGTTGTGCGCCAATGCTTGAAGGGGTCATCAACTATCGTGGACGGGTGGAATCGGTGATGAGACTGGACAGCCTGATCGATAAACCTACCGTTAATTCGGCAGGTAAGCGCACTATTCTGATTGGATGCGCCGAGAAAATGCAAAGTGGGATCCTGATAGATAAATTGATTGATGTATTGGAAGTCGCCGAAAGCCAAATTCATTTGCCAGGAGATTCGTTGCCCCCGGCGTTACAAAGCATCGCTGTGGGGGTGGTGAACGTGATGGAAACCTGGTACACGCTGCTCGATCTAAATCTGGTCTTTGAGCGTTATCAGGAGACCAGCGGTTATGACGGCTCCCACTAATTTGGCGGCGGTACGTATTACTTTGGGAGCGCTAACGTTGTATATACCGGCAAACCAGGTTGGTGTGTGCTCGTTAGTGACTCAGGTTGTGCCTGAAATCCCCCGATTTAGCCAGTGGCTGGGGATTGCGGATGAGCCGCAGGAGGGATGGCATTTGCATTTGCGCGTCCCTGACAGTGGCGTTGAAACCGGCTGGTACCTATGGGGACAACTTGAGAATGTGATGCTCTCCGGCGACATTATTTTTGCCGTACCTCCGCTTCTGGCGCGTAACTGTCATCTACCTGCGCTTCGTGCCCTGGTGGGCCGCGAGGCGTTTAGCCCGCTATTAAGCTGGCGCTGACACGCTGCGGGAGCTTTAACGGTCCCGCAGCATGAGAAGGCTGGGAGTGCTATATCCCGTTACTGGATATAAGCATCAACAGCCCGACTGACCAGCTTAGTCATAAAGTTGTCAATCTTATCAATGGTCTGCTTGTCCTGAAGATCGTAGGTTTTTGCTACGTCATCCAGGTTTTCATAACCGACCCAAACTCGCCCGATCTTATCCTGCCATACGGAGACACGTAACGGCAGATCCAGCGCGACACCCTGTTTATCCTGCATCAGTTTTGTGCCGACTTTAGGGTTACCAAATACCAGGACTTTCGTTGGCCTCAGGTTCATTCCCGCGCCCTCGGCATTTTTCTCGTGATCAATTTCAGTGAATACCGGAACGCCTTCGCTTTTCAGAATGGCTTTCAGTCGGGAGACCGTTTCATCGACAGAGAATTTACTTTCCTGGTTTTTGATCTTCTCTGAATTTAACCCAGAACCCAGCCCGATTTTATAGGCTTCAGCGATATCACGAGCCACCTGAGTCATGTCTACGCCTTCTTTGTTGGTCAGCATTGTCACGCAAACCAGTTCATCACCGGCGGTAAAACGACTCAGATAGGCACTAAATCCACCTGTGGTTCCTTTGATTTCCAGAAAACCAGGATGGCGGGTAAATTCCCAGCCGGCCATGGCAGGCACGACTTTGCCATTTTTCAGTTTTGCCGGGCTATAGATAATGTCGCGCAGCTTTTTGTCTTTAACCAGCGTGCTGCCGGCAAGACCGATATCCCACTTACTGATGTCTTCCGCTGACGACCACAGACCACCATAGGCGTACAGATTATCAGTGGCGATCGCGCTGACAGGCGCCAGTTTGTCACCCGCTGCGACGTAACCTGTTGCAGGCTCAACAGGGTTGATCCAGTCAATTTCTGACTTAAATTTCGAATGCTGATTATGTTGCTTATCAGGCGTCGGGCGATCAAGGAATGCTTTCGTTGGCATGTCTTTTGCGAACATGGTGCTTTGCAGACCTAACGGCGCAATTTGGTATTTGTTGACGAAGTCCACGTAACTCATTCCGCTGACTTTCTCGATAGCCATACCTAGCAGGATAAAGTCAGTTGCGCTGGAGTTGATATCCGTGCCGTTTTTAAATTCGAGCGGTTTATCTTTAACAAGATCAACCAGCTGCGCAGGTGTATATTTTTGCTCTTGTTTATAGCCGAAAGATCTGAAATCAGGGATCCCGGATGAGTGCTGCATTAATTCCAGAATCGTAATGTTATGCCAGCTTTCCGGTAGGCCAGGCAAATAAACACTCACAGGAGTATTCAGATCCAATTTGCCTTGCTCTACAAGTTGCATTACTGCGACTGCAGTAAAAGCTTGCGTGATAGGGCCAATTCCCCACATGGTTTTGGTGGAAGCAAGCTCATCATTGGCTGCTGTTGCCAGACCGTATCCCGCTGAGCGCGGAATATAAGGCGCCTGAACAATCGCCATGGATAAACCCGGCAGATTATTTTTCGCCATTACCTCGGCAATGATCTGATCGATATATTTGCCGTTGACCTTTAATTGTGGATCACCACGGTTAACTAAGTAAGTTGTCTCATTTGTATTGGCAGCGGCCAATACCTGAGTAGCTGAAACTGACATGGAAAGTAAAATACATGCCGAAATAACCTTTAACTTAAGATTCATGGAAAAGCTCCGCGCTTAATGAAATTTATTTTGATGGCTAATGGATAAGCGATGTTGTACATACAATTACCCTCGGTAACCGTACTCATAGCTATTACTTAGCTGCTGCCTTTACCTTTTCAACCGTGGTGTCGGTGTCCCATAAATCATTGGCAATGATGCGGTAGTTGGTTAGAGCGGCGAGATAACCGTCACCTTCCGGAATGCGCGGACCCGCTGTCGCATCTTTAACGACGACAACTTCAAAACCTTGCTCAATCAATTCACGCATATGGGATTCAATACACAGATTGGCAGCCATACCGGCGAGAATGACCTGTGAGACACCGCGTTTTCTTAATTGCAGTACCAGGTCGTTGGTTTCTGGTCCGAAAATCTTATGCGGTGAGGCAATGACCGTTTCGCCATCATAAATATATGGCTTAAACTGCGGTAAAAAGTCTGCGCCGGAATTTTCAAAATTTTCCATTGTCAGTGGACCTTTACGATTGAACATTCCAGTGCCGTGCATAAATGTTTCTCCCGGTGCGGTAGATTGCCATTTATGGTCGTGCGGAAAGTAATAATGCGGAGAGACAAAAACAGGCATTTGTGCTTCTTTTGCCATTTTGAACAACGTCTCGAGATTTTCTACGGTATTATTTTCAATAATGCTGTCTTTGAAAACCTCCCAGCCAATACCCTGAGGGCTTAAAAAATCGATCTGTGGATCGACTACCACCAACGCAGCTTCCTTATTATTAAGTGTTATACCTTTGCGTGGTAAGCCATAGGCCTCTGGTTCAGAATAGATTTCTGACATGCTCATCTTGCTCATAAAATTTACCTGTATTTTTATCTAATGTGATAGTGACTATCTGATTATTAAATAGCGCTGGTAAATATGGCATGGTTTCAGAACGGGGCATTTGTTCAGGACGCTGGGAATATTGTCATTACGTATTCTAAAAACGATAGCGGGCATATCACTGCCCACTCCATCAGAGGTCGTATTGCTGGCGTCGCCGTTCTAAACGACGATCGCGCAGGGTGGAATAAATAAAGGTCATCACAAACAGTAGCGAAAATAGTACGACGATGGTGGGGGCCGGTGCACTGTCGATGAAAAAAGACAGGTACACGCCCATAAACGAGGTAACGACCGACATAATCACCGCCAGCCACAAGGCGTGGGAAAATTTCCGCGTCATTAAAATCGCAATGGCGCCAGGCGCAATCAGTGAGGAGATCGACAAAATAATCCCTACTGATTTTAGCGTGGCGACAATCGTCAGGGCGATCATGCACAGCAGGCCGTAATGTAGCAGCGCAGTATTAAGCCCACTGGCCCTTGCCTGATGCGGGTCGAACGCATGCAGCAGCAGATCTTTCCACTTAAGCCCAATAATAAGCGCTATCCCAAGCGTAATAACCGCGGTTTGTATGATGTCGCTGAACGATACGCCCAGCATGTCGCCGAACAGAATATGATCGAGATGGACCTCTGACTGGATAGAGACGTACAGCACCAGTCCTGCACCAAACATGCCGGAAAAGACGATTCCCATCAGGGTATCGCGTTTGATGCGGCTGTTATCGTCGAGATAACCCGTCGCCACCGCACAGAACAGCCCGGCGATAAATGCGCCAATTGCCAGTGGGATGCCCGCAATCCACGCCAGTACAATTCCCGGGAAAACCGCGTGGCTCATTGCATCGCCCATCAGAGCCCAGCCTTTGAGTACTAAAAATACAGACAGCAGCGCGCAGGGCACGGCGACAATGGTGGAGATTACCAGCGCATTGACCATAAAACCAAACTGAAAGGGTTCCAGCAGCGTTGTTAAGATCATACTGACTCCTTGTTCACCAGACGGGCGCGGCGGCGATTCGCCAGCAGACCGTGTTTTGGCGCGAAGACAAATGCCAGCAGGAACAGCAGCGTTTGCAGAACGACAATAATTCCGCCGGTTGCACCGTCCAGCCAGTAGCTCAGCCAGGCGCCGAAAAAGCTGGTCAGGCTGCCAATAGCTACGGCGATAGTGAGCAGGCGTGGAAAACGATCGGTCAGCAGCCAGGCCGTTGCACCTGGCGTAACCACCAGGCAAATCACCAGAAATGCGCCGACGGTTTGCAGCGCGGCGACTGTGGAAACGGAGAGCAGCGTAAAAAATAACAGCTTCAACCGGCCCGGATTCAGACCGATAGAGCGCGCGTGGTTTTCATCAAAAAAAACCACCATCAGATCTTTCCACTTCAAAAACAGGATGGTTAGCGAAATAACCCCGATGATGGCCAGTTGTAGAATATCTTCTGGCGCAATCGCCAGCACGTTGCCGAGAATAATGGTCTGAATGTTCACCGACATCGGATTGAGCGACACCATAAACAGCCCGATACCGAAAAAAGACGAAAAAATCAGTCCGATAATCGCATCTTCCTTCAGGCGCGAACGTTGATTAAGAAACAGCATACTGCCCGCCGCCAGTCCGCCGGAAAGGAATGCGCCAAGCGCGAAGGGAAGCCCTAACATATAAGCGCCTGCCACGCCCGGAACGATAGAATGCGACAGCGCATCGCCAATCAGCGACCAGCCTTTGAGCATCAGATAGCAGGAGAGAAACGCACACAGGCCGCCGACCATCGCCGAGACCCACATGGCGTTGAGCATGTACTGGTAGCCAAACGGTTCCGTTAGCCAGTTCATGGTTATTCCCCCTCGTTTGCCGTGCGTCGCGAAATAAACGGGCGTTCATCATCGGTAATCACGTGCTGTTCACCGCCGCTCAGCGCAACGTGACGCAGTACGCCGCTGAATGCCAGTTCAAGATTCTCGGGGGTAAAGGTGGTTTCGGTGGGGCCACTTGCCAGCACCGTGCCCTTAATCATCACCGTGTAATCACAAAACTCAGTGACGGATCCCAAATTATGGGTAGAGACCAGCATGGTTCGGCCCTCATCACGCAGTTCACGCAGCAGGTCGATGATCCGGGCCTCGGTTTTTACATCCACGCCGGTAAAGGGTTCATCCAGTAAAATAACCTGTCCGTCCTGTGCGATGGCCCTTGCCAGAAAAACACGCTTTTTCTGCCCACCGGACAGTTCACCTATCTGACGATGGCGATAATCCAGCATATCAACCCGCGCCAGCGCCGCATCTACGCAGGCGTGGTCAATTTGTTTTGGTCGACGCAGCCAGCCCATATGGCCAAAGCGTCCCATCATCACCACATCTTCCACCAGTACCGGAAACGACCAGTCCACCTCTTCTGACTGGGGGACATAGGCGATCAGATTCTGTTTGAGCGCCTTATTTACCGGCTGTTGCAGAATTGAGATTTCCCCCTGCGCCAGGCGGACAAAACCCATCAGCGCTTTAAAAAGCGTTGATTTTCCTGAACCGTTTACGCCGACCAGAGCGGCAATTGAGCCGCCCGGAACCTGAAAAGTGGCGTCCCGCAATGCGGTATGACCATTGCGATACGTCACCGTAACCTGATTTACGGTAATCGCAGAGTGACTCATGGTTGGCTCTCCAGACCCTTGTTGATGCCGTTAACAATGGTTTGCGTGGTGACGCGCAGTAAATCCAGATAGGTCGGTACCGGACCGTCGGCTGCACTGAGCGAATCGACATACAGCACGCCGCCGTAATGTGCGCCAGACTCACGGGCAACCTGACGCGCAGGTTTGTCGGACACCGTGCTTTCGCTAAATACCGTTGGGATATGATGTGCTCTGATGGCATCGATAACCTTGCGTACCTGCTTGGGCGTACCTTGCTGATCAGCATTGATCGGCCACAGATACAGCTCCTTGAGATTGTTATCACGAGCTAAATAAGAGAATGCGCCTTCGCTGGTGACCAGCCAGCGTTTATCAGCAGGGAGCTTTGCCAGCTCTGTATGCAGTGGCGCCAGAGTCTGCTGGATTTTCGCTTTATAATTCTGCGCATTATTCTGGTAGGTTGCGGCATTGTCCGGATCGTATTTGATCAGCGCATCACGAATGTTATCCACGTAGATAAGCGCGTTCTCCGCTGACATCCAGGCGTGCGGGTTTGGTTTACCGTTGTACGGCCCTTCGCTGATGCCCATTGGTTGCACGCCGTTTGAGACCATCACTTCCGGTACGCCGGACAAATTTTGGTAGAAGCGGGCAAACCATAGTTCGAGGTTAAGGCCGTTGGAGAGAATAAGCTGTGCGCCTTGCGCCCGTTTAATATCGCCTGGGGTTGGTTGATATTCGTGAATTTCAGCACCCGGTTTGGTGATAGAACTAACGTCCGCCGCGTCGCCTGCCACATTGCTTGCCATATCGGCAATCACCGTAAAGGTGGTTACCACTTTGAATTTTTCTTTCGCCCAGGCGGGTGACAGCGTCAGCGCTGTTAACACGCTGGCAAGGAGAAATGACTTCAGATGGGGCAGATGCGGCATAGTATCCCTCGCAACAAAATGGTTAATTTATCATCGAATATAGCCTTTGCTATGTTATATAGCACATGGCATAAATAAATGAAAATAATTCTTATTTGCGTAGGTTGCTAAGGATGTATCACCTTCAGGTAATAGTTCTGTGCTTAGTTAAGGTGTATTATTTATGCAACTTAATTGTGGAGGCATCATGTCCGGCAAACGCATTGCACGTGAAAAAATGACGATCCAGAGAATGATTTCGCTCTACGAGAGCCAGTGCCCGCAGGCTTCAGACGAGCCGGGGCATTACGATGCGTTATTTGCCTATGCGCAAAAGCGCCTCGACAAGTGCGTATTTGGTGAGGAAAAACCGGCCTGTAAACAGTGTCCAGTGCACTGTTATCAACCGGCTAAACGCGAAGAGATGAAGCAAATTATGCGTTGGGCTGGGCCGAGAATGCTCTGGCGTCACCCGATTCTGACCGTACGCCACCTGATTGATGACAAACGTCCAGTGCCGGAGTTACCCGAGAAGTACCAGCGGAAAAAATAAGGTCGCTGTGCGCCGGATGGCGGCTGCGCCTTATCTGGCCTACGAGAATAAGTGCATCTGCCGCGTAGGCCCGATGCGCATTGCGCCATCGGGCAACTTAGCCATGCGGTGATGAATGGCGATTACGCTTTGGTGGCAATCAGAATAGCTGAGGCTTTGATCAGCGCAACAACACGGCTTCCCTGACTCAGTTTCATCTCTTGCTGACTTTCGTTGGTGACGACGGCAACAATCTCGAAGCCTGCGTCAGTTTTGATATGTACCGTGGCGTTGACTGCGCCTTCTGTGACCTGGGAAACACTGCCAGCAAACTGGTTGCGCGCAGAGAACTTCAGACCACAGTCTTCAGTTGCCAGCGTCACCCATGGCGCTTTAATCAGAGCAATTGCTTCTTTCCCTTTCGCCAGACCCAGCGCCTGCTGGCTGCTATGGGTTACAATCGCGACCAGTTTTGCGCCGCCAGCCAGCGTCAGTTCAACTTCATCATTCACTGCGCCCGTAGCGACTGCGCTCACCGTACCGGTTAATTGATTACGTGCTGATACCGCCATACTGCCTCCTTTCGTTGAGATATCACCCAGTATAGCCACACTAGCTAAACCAGTGCATCCTTATCAATACCCAATCTCTTCATGCGTGAGAGTAACGTTGTACGTTTCAGCCCCAGCCTTTGTGCCGCGCCTTTGGGACCGGCAACCACCCCGTTGGTTTCTTTCAGTACGCGCATAATCAACTGGTATTCATCTTCACCGTCCTGTGCAACTTCGGTTGCCACCGGAGGCGTAGACGGCGTCAAAGGGGCAATATCCGGAAGGGACAGTTGCAGTACGTTGCCTCGGGTAAGCAGAACCGCACGTTCCACCACGTTTTCCAGCTCACGCACGTTACCCGGCCATTCCATACAGCTCAGCGTGCGCAGAGCCTCGGCGGGAATACTGTCGATATTGCGTCCCATCCGACGAGCAATTTTAAAGGTGAAGGCTTTTACCAGCAGCGGAATATCTTCCGGGCGCTCACGCAGCGGCGGCAGATGGATCGGGAAGACGTTCAGTCGGTAATACAGATCGTTACGAAATTCGCGATCGGCAACCATCTTCTTCAGATCGCGGTTGGTCGCGGCGATCAAGCGCACGTCGGTCTGGATCAGCTTATTACTGCCCAGGCGTTCAAATTCCTGCTCTTGCAGAACCCGCAGTAGCTTAGGTTGAAGCTCCAGCGGCATATCGCCAACTTCATCGAGGAACAGCGAACTTTTATCTGCCAGCTCGAAACGACCAATCCGCTGCGTGCTGGCACCGGTAAACGCGCCACGCTCGTGACCAAACAGATCGCTTTCCAGTAATCCGGCAGGCATTGCCGCGCAGTTCATCTTCACCATCCGACGGGCGTTACGTCCGCTCAGGTTGTGAATGGCTCGTGCGATCAGCTCTTTACCCGTTCCGGTCTCACCCAGAATCAAGACGGTGCTGTCGCTTTGCGCCACCATTTCGACCTGCTTGAGTACGCTGTACATCGCTTCGCTGCGACCAATGATTTCGCCGAACTCACTCTCTACGTTGTTGAGTTGTTCAGTCAACGCCAGGTTTTCATCGACCAGACGTTCCTTTAGGCGGTGGATCTCCTGATAGGCGAGGGCGTTATCCACGGCAATTGCCACACGCTCAGCAATCTGGCGCAATAGCTTGAGGTTGGCGGTAGTGAAAACTTTCTCTTCGCACTGTGCTAGTTTGAGTACACCGAGCATAGTATTGCCGGACATCAGCGGTAGCAGACACAGGGTTTGTAGCTGGTTGCCCCAGGTTTCGAACAGCATCCGTTCGTAAGGGGCAAGGATGTCACGTTCGCTCAGGTTAATCAGCAGCATCTCTTTGCTTTTGAAGACCCGTTCAGAGAGCGTTCCCGCTTCGTCCACTTCACTCTGTTCGTGTGCCGGATGATGTTCATCCAGATAGTGAGTGGAATAGATACTGAGTTTATTTTTGCGATCGCTGCGTAACACGATGCTGATGGCATCGATGTCGAAGTAGTGGTGGATCTCTTTGGCGACTTCGCTGACCAGCTCATCAATATCCAGTCGGGAGAGCACGGCATTGGTGATGGCGACCAGGATGCGAAAGTTGTCACGCTCACGACACAGCAGATCGTAATCGACGTTGTTGCTGACTCTGCTTTGAATTTGTTCAGCAACGACGCCGACTATCTGAGTGAAGGTCTGTAGACGGTTATATTCTTTTTCACTCCACGGACGGTCTTCGTTACGGATGAATTCGCAACCGCCAAAGATGCGCCCATCTGCCGCCAGCGGCAGCAGGCAGTAGTGGCCAAATTCAGAATACAGTCCACCTGAAGCCAATTGTGGCCATGTTTCCGTAAACTCATGATAGTTGCAGTGCAACGCATCAGGGCGAGACAAAATACGGCGTACCGGACCATGTGCCAGCACCGTTTCGTCTTCATAATCGATGGGTTTACCATTTTCACGCGTTGCAAAATAACGCGCACGTTGCGTTTGTGCCTGCCATAAGACAATAGCCGCGCAGTCGGCCAGCGCTGAACGCTTGACCAGCTGCGAAAGCGCCTCGCTAAGAGACGGGAGATCGGGCTGCTGTAATAATGTACGAGTAATATCGAACAGGCCTTGCTGTCCGAGGTCACTCATCGGTGTATACGACATATTGCTTTTCCAGGGAAAGCACCGCAGAACGGTGCGAAAACGGTAAATGAATTATAGGTATAAGTCGTAAATTATTGCCGGATGGCCTGCCACTGAACTGGCCAGGATATACAATCCGTTGGCCCGATCAGCAAAGCGGTATCAGGCATAATGCAGCATTAACGCCGGATGTTGACGCTAATGCGTCTTATCCGGCCTACAGCATGCTGCCAACCGGCTGCTAGCATATACGAGGTAATGGTTCGGCGTGTGGTAAATCGAGGGTTCGTTTCACGCCGTAGAGTCCGGCAAGACGAACACCTTTGCGTTCGACCACTTCACCAATCATTGCAGCATCGCACCCTAACGGATGCGCGCGCAGCGCGGCAAGTACGGTTTCAGCGGCCTGGCGTTCAACGGCAATCACTAGTTTGCCTTCGTTAGCAAAGTTGAGCGCATCCAGACCCAGCAGCTCGCAAACGCCACGCACCGCAGGCTTCACGGGCAGGGCAGCTTCAGACAGCTCAATACCAAATCCGCATGCAGCGGCAAATTCATGCGTGACCGCATTCACGCCGCCACGGGTGGCGTCACGTAGCGCCTTCACGCCAGGAATATCACGCAGCGTCTGGATAAGCGGCGTTAATACCGCACAATCGCTGACCAGTTCGCCATCCAGACCTAGCTGTTCACGTAGGTTAAGGATAGTTGCGCCGTGATCGCCAAGAGAGCCACTTACCAGCAGCACATCACCCACGCTGAGAGTCTGTGCACCCCAGTGAATGTTGGCGGGAATTGCCCCCATTCCGGCAGTGTTAATGAACAGCTTGTCTGCTGCACCACGCTGCACGACTTTGGTATCGCCAGTCACGATGGCGATACCTGCTTCGCGCGCGGTTGCTGCCATGCTGTTAACAACGGTTTTCAGTGTCTCCATCGGCAGGCCCTCTTCGAGGATAAAACCGCAGGAAAGGTAGCGTGGAATAGCTCCGCTGACCGCCACGTCGTTAGCCGTACCGCAGATGGCCAGCTTGCCGATATTGCCGCCGGGGAAGAACAATGGATCGATAACGTAGCTGTCAGTTGAAAACGCCAGACGGTCGCCTTCTGCCACCAGTTGTGCCAGTTCCAGACGCGCTTGATCTTCTTGTTCCGCCAGCCACGGATTCGCGAAAGCCTCCATAAACAGACTGTTGATCAACTGCTGCATAGCCTGACCGCCGCTACCGTGGGCGAGTTGTACGCTGTTCATGCTTCACACTCCTGCTGACGATACTGATACCAGGCGGCACATGCGCCTTCTGAGGAGACCATCAGGGCGCCAAACGCGGTCTCCGGGTTACACGTTTTGCCAAATAACGGGCACTGATGTGGTTTACATCTGCCCGTCAGCACTTCCCCACAACGCGCGCGCGGATCGTCATACACCTGCTGCGGCGCTGGCTGGAAATGTGCTTCGGCATCAAAGCGCTGATAGTCCGGCGTCAGGTGAACGCCAGAAGATTCGATAACGCCCAGACCGCGCCATTCGCTGTCACCATTGACGCAGAACACCTCGGCAATGGCCTGTTGCGCTAACGCGTTACCGGCATCCGGTACCACGCGGCGGTACTGGTTTTCTACCTGGCTTTGGGCTGCAATTTTCTGCTCAATTAACATCACTACGCCTTGCAGGAGATCGAGCGGTTCAAAACCGGCGACCACCAGCGGGCGATGGAAATCTGAAGCAATGAAGTTGTAGGCGTCGGTGCCAATCACCATGCTGACGTGGCCCGGTGCTAAAAAGGCGTCGATACCGTTGTCCGGCTGTTCCAGCAGGCTACGCAGCGTAGGGATAAGCGTGATGTGCTGGCAGAAAAAGTAAAAGTTCTGCACGTCACGCTGCTTTGCCTGTTGCAGGGTGATAGCGGTCGTTGGCATTGTGGTTTCAAAACCCAGGCCAAAGAACACCACTTTACGCGTTGGGTTTTCCTGTGCCAGCTTCAGTGCATCCATCGGTGAATAGACAATACGGATATCCGCACCGCGCGCCTTGGCTTGCAGCAGGGAGCCTTGCTTACCCGGGACGCGCATAGCGTCGCCAAAGGTGCAGAAAATCACTTCTGGATGGCTGGCAATTTCTACACAGCTGTCGATTCTGCCCATTGGCAGAACGCAAACCGGGCAACCCGGACCATGAATAAACTCCACGTTTTCCGGTAACAACTGGTCGAGCCCGAATTTGAAGATAGCGTGGGTATGACCACCACAAACTTCCATGATTCGCAGCGGGCGTTCAGCCGTGTAGGAGAGGTGGGCGGCACGTTCACACAGGTGCTCTATCAACTGCATCACCTGCTCTGGTGCGCGGTATTCGTCAACAAAACGCATTTATTTTTCCTCGCCGTACAGCAACGCGCCGACATCCGGCTCAACGTCAAACATGTTTTGCAGCGCGTCGAGCGTATCGCGCGCTTCAGCTTCATTAATGATGCTCATGGCAAAACCGACGTGGACCAGTACCCACTGGCCGAGGCGCGGTTGGCCATGTTCATCACAGCTACCGACCAGCGTCAGGTCAACGTCGCGCTGAATACCGCAAACGTCGACTTTGGCCTGGTTGCCATCAATGGTGCGGATTTGACCCGGAACACCTATGCACATCGCTGCGTCTCCAGCCAGGAGAGCCATTGATCCATCCCTTCACCACTGGTGGCGGAAATTAGGATAATCTCAATCCCCGGGTTCACTTCCCTGGCGCTGGCGATGCATTTTTCAACGTCAAAATTGAGGTACGGCAGCAGATCCACTTTATTGAGCAGCATCAGCGATGCGGCGGCAAACATATGCGGGTATTTCAGCGGTTTGTCTTCACCTTCGGTTACTGAAAGCACGGCCACTTTATGGCGCTCGCCGAGGTCGAAGCTGGCCGGGCAGACCAGGTTGCCGACGTTTTCAATGAACAGAATACCGTTATCGTCAAGCGGCAAACGCGGCGCGGCGTCAGCAATCATTTGTGCGTCAAGGTGGCAACCTTTACCGGTGTTGACCTGAATGGCGGGTGTGCCAGTGGCGCGAATACGGGCGGCATCGTTCACCGTCTGCTGGTCACCTTCAATAACGGCGCACGGCACGCTATCTTTCAGCTTCATCAGCGTTTCGGTCAGCAGGGTGGTTTTACCAGAGCCCGGGCTTGAAACAAGGTTCAGTACCAGATGCTGACGGGCCGCAAAGCGGGCACGGTTGCGCTCGGCGAGGCGGTTGTTTTTGTCCAGTACGTCAATTTCCACTTCCAGCATACGGCGTTGACTCATACCTGGTGCGTGGGTTCCTGCCTCACCGTGACCGTAGTGCAAATCGCCTTCTTCGGTCTGGCTCGGTGTGAAATTTGAGGTCTTCACACCGGTAATATTCAGCGCCGGACGAGCCGCTGGGGCAAATGGCGCGCTGCGAAACGCCGAGTGGGGATTATGCTCATCACCCTCTATATATAGGTTGCCTTCAGCGCAACCACATGTCGTACACATCGCTCACTCCTGATCTTTTTACTTGCGATACATCTGTTGCCGGATGGCTGCGTTGCCTTATCCGGCCTACAAACGAGCTCTTTCTGTAGGCTGGATAAGACGCTTAAGCGTCGCCATCCGGCGCTGGAGTTTCATCTATTTCAATACGTCGAATCTGTAAGCCGTCATCGGCCACAATTCTCAGCATATCGCTGTTGCATTGCGGACATCGGCGCACGCGTTGCGTCAGTAACGTGACGTATTGCTGACAAGATTCGCACCAACATTCGGCTTCTTGTTCTTCGAGGTGGAGTTTACAACCTTCTGCAAGGGTCCCGCGGCATACCAGATCAAAACAAAAGGAGAGAGCGCTGGTTTCTACGCAAGAAAATGCGCCAATTTTGAGCCAGACCCCAGTTACTCGCTGAGCACCGTGTTGCGTGGCCTGTTGTTCAATCAATTCCAGTGCCCGTTGGCAGAGGGTTATTTCGTGCATACCGCCTCCTGTGAAGTTGCCGTATTAAAAGCAATAAGCATGCCAGGTTGATTTTTTTCATTTGTGACAATGACGACGATGACGAAATGACATGTCGTCACCCGCCTTTTATTTTTTATCTATATGAAAATTAAGTGATTTAATTTTGGCATGAAATGTGCTTAAGGCTGTTCATCTCTGCTAAACGGGTAACCTGACATGACTATTTGGGAAATAAGCGAAAAAGCCGATTACATCGCTGAACGGCATCGTCGCCTACAGGACCAGTGGCGTATTTACTGCAACTCGCTGGTTCAGGGGATCACCCTGTCAAAAGCGCGTTTGCATCATGCGATGAGCTGCGCGCCGGACAAGGATCTCTGCTTCGTCCTTTTTGAACACTTCACTATCTACGTCACGCTGGCGGACGGCTTTAACAGCCATACCATCGAATACTACGTCGAAACGAAAGACGGTGATGATAAACAGCTGATTGCACAGGCAGAATTGACTATCGACGGTAAGGTCGATGAGCGTATTAGCAACCGCGACCGCGAGCAGGTGCTGGATCACTATCTCGAAAAAATCGCCACCGTCTACGACAGCCTGTACACCGCGGTTGAGAACAATATGCCGGTGAATTTAAGCCAGCTGGTTGAGGGACATAGCCCGGCTTAAGCCTCGGGTGCTGCCCACTTTGTCATGGTGCGGTCTACATACTGCGTCACGACGTTTTAGGGAATGGGCATGTCGAAAAATGTCGAAATGACATTTGGTAGACATGTTTTCGTCAAAAATGACTATCACCTGAGGAATGCCTGGTGAATCGTTTTGTAATTGCTGACTCCACTCTTTGTATTGGCTGCCACACCTGTGAAGCCGCCTGCTCAGAGACACATCGCCAGCATGGCCTGCAGTCAATGCCGCGCCTGAAAGTGATGTTAAATGAAAAAGAATCCGCGCCGCAGCTTTGCCACCAGTGTGAAGATGCGCCTTGCGCCACCGTGTGTCCGGTTAATGCCATTAACCGCGTTGATGGCGCCGTACAGCTGAACGAAAGCTTGTGCGTAAGCTGCAAACTGTGCGGGATCGCTTGTCCGTTTGGCGCGATAGAGTTTTCCGGTAGCCGTCCGCTACATATTCCGGCAAACGCCAATACGCCAAAAGCGCCTCCGGCTCCGCCAGCGCCTGCTCGCGTGAGTTCGCTGTTGGACTGGGTTCCCGGCGTTCGTGCCATCGCGGTGAAATGCGATCTGTGTAGTTTTGACGAGCAAGGTCCTGCCTGCGTGCGCATGTGTCCGACCAAAGCCCTGCATCTGGTGAGCAACATGGATATCGCCCGCGCCAGCAAACGTAAGCGTGAGCTGACTTTCAATACCGATTTCGGCGATCTCACCTTGTTTCAGCAGGCTCAGAGTGGGGATGCAAAATGAGCGCAATTTCACTGATTAACAGCGGCGTAGCCTGGTTTACAGCGGCTGCGGTTCTGGCATTTCTGTTTTCATTTCATAAATCGCTGAGCGGCTGGATTGCTGGAGTTGGCGGTGCGGTCGGCAGCCTGTTTACGGCAGCCGCGGGTTTTACCGTTCTGACTAATGCGCTGGCGGTGAGCGGCGTGATGCCGTTTATTGGTCACAGTCTGCAAATTACTCCGCTGAATGCTATCTGGCTGATTACGCTGGGCCTGTGCGGCCTGTTTGTCAGCCTGTACAACATTGACTGGCATCGTCATCCGCAGGTGAAAGCTAACGGCCTGCTGGTGAATCTGCTGATGGCCGCGGCGGTATGTGCGGTGGTTGCCAGCAACCTCGGTACGCTGGTGGTGATGGCGGAAATCATGGCGCTGTGTGCCGTGTTCCTTACCGGATGCAGTAAAGAAGGCAAACTGTGGTTTGCACTGGGGCGTATTGGTACGCTACTGCTGGCGGTCGCCTGCTACCTGGTGTGGCAACGTTACGGCACTCTGGAGCTGCGTCTTCTTGACCTGCGCACCCAGGAGCTGCCGCTCGGGTCTGACATCTGGCTGCTGGGCGTGGCAGGTTTTGGCCTGCTGGCCGGCATTATTCCGCTGCACGGTTGGGTGCCACAGGCACACGCCAATGCCAGCGCACCGGCTGCGGCGCTGTTCTCTACCGTCGTCATGAAGGTTGGTCTGCTGGGTATTCTCTCCCTGTCGTTGCTGGGCGGTAACGCGCCGCTGTGGTGGGGGATTACGCTGCTGGTGCTGGGCATGATCACCGCGTTTGTTGGCGGTCTGTATGCGCTGATGGAGCACAACATCCAGCGTCTGCTGGCGTACCACACGCTGGAAAACATCGGCATTATTCTGCTGGGTCTGGGTGCTGGCGTGACCGGAATTTCCCTGAATCAACCGGCGCTGATTGCGCTGGGTTTGACCGGCGGTCTGTATCATCTGGTTAACCACAGCCTGTTCAAAAGCGTTCTGTTCCTGGGTGCAGGCAGCATCTGGTTCCGTACCGGTCATCGTGATATCGAAAAACTGGGCGGTATCGGTAAACGTATGCCGGTTATCTCGCTGGCGATGCTGGTTGGTCTGATGGCGATGGCCGCGCTGCCGCCGCTGAACGGTTTTGCCGGTGAGTGGGTTATCTACCAATCCTTCTTTAAGCTCGGCAATAGCGGCGCATTTGTCGGTAGCCTGTTAGGACCGTTGCTGGCGGTAGGGCTGGCAATTACCGGCGCGCTGGCGGTGATGTGTATGGCGAAAGTCTATGGCGTTACGTTCCTTGGCGCACCGCGCACGAAGGAAGCTGAAAATGCCTGCTGCGCGCCAATCCTGATGGGGGTGAGCGTCGTCGCGCTGGCTATCTGCTGCGTGATTGGCGGCGTTGCTGCGCCGTGGCTGCTGCCGATGATCTCCTCTGCCGTTCCGCTGCCGTTGGAAACCGCGAACACCACCGTTTCTCAGCCAATGATCACGCTGCTGCTGATCGCGTGTCCGCTGCTGCCGTTCATCATCATGGCCATTTTCAAAGGCAACCGTCTGCCATCGCGTTCACGCGGTGCGGCGTGGGTGTGTGGTTACGATCATGAGCAGTCAATGGTGATTACCGCGCACGGTTTTGCCATGCCGGTGAAAGAAGCCTTTGCCCCGGTACTCAAACTGCGTAAATGGCTGAACCCGGTATCACTGGTTCCGGGCTGGCAGAATGCGGCTGCACCGGTGCTGTTCCGTCGCCTGGCGCTGATTGAGCTGGCGGTGCTGGTGGTGATTGTGGTTTCACGAGGAGCCTGAGAATGAGTGTTTTATATCCGTTAATTCAGGCGCTGGTGCTGTTTGCCGTTGCGCCGCTGCTGTCCGGTGTTACCCGCGTGGCGCGTGCGCGTTTGCACAATCGCCGCGGTCCGGGCGTTTTGCAGGAATACCGCGACATTATCAAACTGCTGGGCCGTCAGAGCATTGCGCCTGCGGATTCCAGCTGGGTTTTCCGCCTGACGCCGTTTGTGATGGTGGGCGTGATGCTGACTATCGCCACTGCGTTGCCGGTAGTGACCGTTGGCTCGCCGCTGCCACAACTGGGCGATCTGATCACCTTAATTTACCTGTTCGCCATCGCCCGTTTCTTCTTCTCTATCGCGGGACTGGATACCGGTAGCCCGTTTACCGCCATTGGCGCCAGCCGTGAAGCGATGCTCGGCGTGCTGGTTGAACCTATTTTGCTGCTGGGACTGTGGGTAGCGGCACAGGTTGCGGGTTCAACCCATATCAGCAATATCGCCGATACCATTTACCACTGGCCTGCTGCGCGCAGCATCCCGCTGATTCTGGCACTGTGCGCCTGTGCTTTCGCCACCTTTATCGAAATGGGCAAACTGCCGTTCGATCTGGCGGAAGCAGAGCAGGAGTTGCAGGAAGGTCCATTGACTGAATACAGCGGCAGCGGTTTTGCCGTGCTGAAATGGGGCATTAGCCTCAAACAGCTGGTCGTTCTGCAAATGTTCGTTGGCGTGTTCCTGCCGTGGGGACAGATGGAAACCTTCACCGCCGGCGGGCTGCTGCTGGCGCTGGTGATTGCCGTCGTCAAGCTGGTCCTCGGCGTGCTGGTCATCGCCCTGTTCGAAAACAGCATGGCGCGTCTGCGTTTTTGCGCCACTTCACGCGTGACCTGGGCCGGTTTTGGGTTTGCGTTTTTAGCGTTCGTCTCCTTGCTGGTGGCGTGATTTAAGAGAGTTTGAGCATGTCTGAAGAAAAATTAGGTCAACAATATCTCGCTGCGCTGCACCAGGCCTTTCCGGGCGTGGTGCTGGATGAAGCCTGGCAGACCAAAGATCAGCTGACGATCACCGTCAAGGTGAACTACCTGCCGGAAGTGGTTGAGTTCCTGTACTACAAACAGGGCGGCTGGTTATCCGTGCTGTTTGGTAACGACGAACGTCAGCTGTGCGGTCATTACGCCGTTTATTACGTGATGTCGATGGAGCAAGGCACCAAGTGCTGGATAACCGTCCGCGTTGAAGTCGATGCCAATAAACTGGAGTTCCCGTCCGTCACGCCGCGCGTTCCAGCAGCGGTCTGGGGCGAGCGTGAAGTGCGCGACATGTACGGTTTGATCCCGGTTGGTTTACCGGATGAGCGCCGTCTGGTGTTACCGGATGACTGGCCGGATGAACTCTATCCGCTGCGTAAAGACAGTATGGATTATCGTCAGCGCCCGGCGCCGACTACCGATGCTGAAACCTACGAGTTCATCAACGAACTGGGCGACAAGAAAAATAACGTGGTGCCGATTGGCCCGTTGCACGTCACCTCCGATGAACCCGGTCACTTCCGCCTGTTCGTTGACGGCGAGAACATTATCGACGCCGATTACCGTCTGTTCTATGTCCACCGCGGCATGGAGAAACTGGCGGAAACCCGTATGGGTTATAACGAAGTGACGTTCCTGTCGGATCGCGTGTGCGGCATCTGCGGCTTTGCGCATAGCACCGCTTATACCACCTCCGTTGAGAATGCGATGGGCATCGTGGTGCCGGAACGTGCGCAGATGATACGCGCCATTCTGCTGGAAGTTGAGCGTCTGCACTCGCACCTGCTCAACCTCGGCCTGGCCTGTCACTTCACCGGTTTTGACTCCGGCTTTATGCAGTTCTTCCGCGTGCGTGAAACGTCGATGAAGATGGCGGAGATCCTCACTGGGGCACGTAAAACCTACGGTTTGAACCTGATCGGCGGTATTCGTCGTGACCTGCTGAAAGAAGATATGATCCAGACCCGTCAACTGGCGCAGCAGATGCGTCGTGACGTGCAGGAACTGGTCGATATGCTGCTCAGCACGCCGAACATGGAACAGCGTACGGTTGGTATTGGTCGTCTGGATCCGGAAATTGCCCGTGACTTCAGTAACGTCGGCCCGATGGTTCGCGCCAGTGGCCACGCACGTGACACCCGCGCCGATCACCCGTTTGTCGGTTATGGTCTGCTGCCGATGGAAGTTCACAGCGAGCAGGGCTGCGACGTTATTTCTCGCCTGAAAGTCCGTATCAATGAAGTCTACACCGCGCTGAATATGATCGACTTTGGTCTGGATAACCTGCCGGGCGGCCCGCTGATGGTGGAAGGCTTTACCTATATTCCTCACCGTTTCGCACTGGGCTTTGCTGAAGCGCCGCGTGGAGATGACATCCACTGGAGCATGACCGGCGACAACCAGAAACTGTATCGCTGGCGCTGCCGTGCGGCGACTTACGCCAACTGGCCGACGCTGCGCTACATGCTGCGTGGCAATACCGTTTCCGATGCCCCGCTGATTATCGGTAGCCTCGATCCTTGCTACTCCTGTACTGACCGTATGACTGTGGTCGATGTGCGTAAGAAGAAGAGCAAAGTCGTGCCGTACAAAGAACTTGAGCGCTACAGCATCGAGCGTAAAAACTCGCCGCTGAAATAAGGAATCGCCATGTTTACCTTTATCAAAAAAGTCATCAAAACCGGGGCGCCGACGTCGTCGTATCCGCTGGAGCCGATTGCGGTCGATAAAAACTTCCGTGGCAAACCGGAACATAATCCGCAGCAGTGCATCGGCTGTGCGGCCTGTGTGAATGCGTGCCCGTCGAACGCGCTGACGGTAGAAACCGATCTGGTCACCAATGAGCTGGCGTGGCAGTTCAACCTTGGGCGCTGCATTTTCTGCGCCCGCTGCGAAGAAGTCTGCCCGACAGCGGCAATCAAGCTGTCGCAGGAGTATGAGCTGGCGGTGTGGAAGAAAGATGATTTCCTGCAGCAGTCTCGTTTTGGGCTGTGCAATTGCCGCGTATGTAACCGTCCGTTTGCGGTGCAAAAAGAGATTGATTACGCCATTGCGCTGCTTAAGCACAACGGTGATACCCGCGCGGAAAACCACCGTGAAAGCTTTGAGACCTGCCCGGACTGTAAGCGCCAGAAATGCCTGGTGCCGTCTGACCGTATTGAACTGACTCGCCATATGAAAGAGGCCAGCTGATGAGCAATTTATTAGGCCCACGTGACGCCAACGGTATTCCGGTACCGATGACGGTGGATGAATCCATTGCCAGCATGAAAGCATCGCTGCTGAAAAGCATTAAGCGTTCAGCGTATGTTTACCGCGTGGACTGCGGCGGCTGCAACGGTTGCGAAATCGAAATCTTTGCCACGCTTTCTCCGCTGTTTGATGCCGAACGTTTTGGCATCAAAGTCGTACCGTCACCGCGCCATGCGGATATTCTGCTGTTTACCGGCGCGGTAACTCGTGCCATGCGCTCTCCGGCGCTGCGTGCCTGGCAGTCTGCGCCAGATCCGAAAATTTGTATCTCTTACGGTGCCTGCGGTAACAGCGGCGGTATCTTCCACGACTTATACTGCGTATGGGGCGGCACGGACAAAATCGTACCGGTGGACGTGTATATTCCTGGCTGTCCGCCGACGCCTGCGGCAACGCTGTACGGTTTTGCCATGGCGCTGGGTCTGCTGGAGCAAAAAATTCACGCGCGTGCGCCGGGTGAACTGGACGAACAGCCGGCGGAAATTCTGCATCCGGACATGGTTCAGCCGCTGCGCGTGAAAGTGGATCGCGAGGCTCGCCGTCTGGCGGGATACCGCTATGGTCGCCAGATTGCTGATGACTATATGACGCAGTTAGGGCAGGGCGAGCATCAGGTGGCGCGTTGGCTGGAAGCGGAAAACGATCCGCGTCTGACCGAGATCGTCACGCATCTTAATCATGTTGTCGAAGAGGCGCGTATCCGATGAGTGAAACGGTGGTGTTCAGTCAACTGAGCCGTAAGTTTATTGATGAGAACGATGCGACGCCCGCTGAGGCGCAGCAGGTTGTCTATTACAGCCTGGCGATTGGTCACCACCTTGGGATCATCGATTGCCTGGAAGCGGCGTTAACTTGCCCATGGGACGAATATCTGGCATGGATTGCTACCCTTGCTGAGGGAAGCGAAGCACGCCGGAAAATGGAAGGCGTGCCGAAATACGGCGAGATCGTTATCGATTTCAACCATGTGCAAATGCTGGCGCGCGCGTTCGATGATGCGCGTGCCGTGCAGACCCCGCAGCAGCAGGAGTGGAGCAAACTGATGCTTAGCATGCTGCACGACATACACCAGGAAAGCGCCATCTATCTGATGGTGAGGAGACACCGTGACTGACGTTTTATTATGTGTGGGTAACAGCATGATGGGCGATGACGGCGCGGGCCCGCTGCTGGCTGAAATGTGTGCTGCAAATCCTCAAGGCAACTGGGTTGTCATCGATGGCGGTAGCGCGCCGGAGAACGATATTGTTGCCATCCGCGAACTGCGTCCGCAACGTTTGTTGATTGTTGATGCCACCGATATGGGGCTGAACCCAGGTGAAATCCGCATTATCGATCCCGATGATATTGCCGAGATGTTCATGATGACGACCCATAACATGCCGCTGAACTACCTGGTCGATCAGTTGAAAGACGATGTTGGTGAGGTGATTTTCCTCGGCATTCAACCGGACATCGTCGGTTTTTACTACCCGATGACACAGCCGATCAAAGACGCGGTTGATACCGTCTATCAGCGATTAGCCGGTTGGGAAGGATACGGTGGATTCTCCGAGCTGGAAGCGCCAGAAGAGTAAACCGTATCAGTGCCGGATGTGAACGACATCCGGCCTGTTTTCCCAGTGTATCCTCGTCAGTCAATTGCCTGTTCAATAATTAATTTCCCCTGCATCACTGATACATTCACTGCCGTTCCGGTCGGAAATCCAGCTTGTTCCAGCCAGTCGCCGTTCAGCGTGAGCGAGGCGTGACGACTGATTCGTCGCGTGTAACCCGTTTTTGGATCTTCATGGCGTTTTCTGACATAGCTGACTTTCAGGCGACGTACCGGTTTGGTGATTGCCACTGCTGTTTTGCCCTTTTTATCAAACATGCACGCTTCCTTGTGGTGAACGGCCAGGATTAAAAACTACTGAATAAAATGCCAGTAAAAAAGGGGGAGGGCAAACCTGAAACTGGAAGGACGATTCCAAATCTGGAATGTAATAAATGAAATGAAAATATGTACTTCTGCCGGAAGGCTGTAACCCCCTCCGGCAGATCCGTCATGCCAGATCGGCACCGTTACTGGCGATGACTTTTTTGTACCACCAGAATGATTTCTTGCGTGTACGTGCCAGCGTGCCGTTGCCCGCGTCATCGCGGTCCACGTACACAAAACCGTAGCGTTTGCTCATCTCACCGGTTGAGGCAGAAACCAGATCGATACAGCCCCAGGTGGTGTAACCCATCAGCGGCACGCCATCTTCAATCGCGTCTGCCATGGCGCGAATATGTTCGCGTAAATAGCTGATGCGATAGTCGTCATTGATCTCACCGTTAGCATCAATTTCATCTTTCGCTCCCAGCCCGTTTTCCACCAGAAACAGCGGCTTCTGATAGCGGTCATACATCATATTCATGGTGATGCGCAGGCCGAGCGGATCGATGCCCCAACCCCATTCACTGGCGGCAATGTACGGATTACGCAGCGACTTCACCACGTTGGCAGCGCTGGTATTGCCCGTGTTCATTTCAGCGGAGGCGCAGCGCGATGCGTAATAGCTGAACGAGATGAAATCGACGGTGTTTTTCAGGATGTCGTCGTCTTCCGGGGCTTTTTCGATTACCACGCCTTTTTCGCGAAACACGCGGGCAGAGTAAGCCGGGTAGGCCCCGCGCGCCTGCACATCAATAAAGAACAGGTTTTCACGGTCTTTTTCCAGTGCGGTCCACACATCTTCCGGCTTACACGAGTAAGGATAAAAATTACCGCCAGCCAGCATACAACCGACCTGGTTTTGCGGATTAATTTCATGAGCTATTTTAGTCGCAAGGGCGCTGGCTATCAGTTCGTGGTGAGCGGACTGATATTTCACCTGATCCTGATTTTCACCTTCTTCAAATACCAGCCCGGCGCCTGAAAAGGGGCTGTGCAGCATGATGTTGATTTCGTTGAACGTCAGCCAGTACTTCACCAGACCGTCAAAGGCCTCGAAGCAGGTACGGGCGTAGCGGGTAAAGAACTCCACCATTTTGCGGTTACGCCAGGAGCCGTACTCAGTGACCAGATGCATAGGCACATCGAAGTGACACAGCGTGACTAATGGCTCAATACCGTATTTTTTACACTCGGCAAACACGGCCCGATAAAACGCGATTCCGTCTTCATTCGGCGTCAGCTCGTCGCCGTTAGGGTAGAGGCGGCTCCAGGCAATGGAAGTACGAAAAACCGTAAACCCCATTTCCGCCATCAGCGCGATATCTGCTTTATAGCGATGATAAAAGTCGATCGCCTGATGGCTGGGATAAAATTCGTCATCCCGCAGCGTAAAGCGCCTTTCCTGACCCAGTTTGACGGGCATGCGGTGTGTGCCGTGGGGGATCATATCGACGGTAGTCAGCCCTTTGCCGCCTTCCCGGTATGCCCCTTCAGACTGGTTGGCGGCCAGTGCGCCGCCCCATAAAAATCCTTGCGGAAAAACAGACATAATTAACCTCAGTTCATACCAGTCAAATGCTGGCTCCATTGATATTGCCCGGTTGTGCGGCCTGGTTTTTTCTGGCCTGCGCGGCTGCATCTTCGACAGGAATATCTTCAAAGCCGAGAATCAGCGTTAGTACAAAAGAAAGCACTAGCGCCAGCGCCATCACGCCAAATACCCAAACGATGGTCATCGGATTGGCCGGATCGAAAAACTGGACGCTGGTGAACAGACCTGGAGCCGCCATGGAGTGGCTTGCAAGTCCGGCCATTCCAGCAACAGCACCGCAGATAAAACCGCTGATAAGGCTCGCAATCAGCGGACGTTTCAGGCGGATTGCCACGCCATACAGCGCGGGTTCGGAAATGCCCGCCATGATGGCTGAGGCGGCGGCCGCTAACGCCGTCTGGCGCAGCTCCGGGTTTTTGGTTTTCCATGCCACTGCCAGCGATGAACCACCTAACGACAAATTGGCGCCAATTTCCGATGGCATTACCATGCCTTCTTTTCCGGTTTCGGCAATGGTCTGAATAATGGTTGGCGTAAAGACACGGTGCATACCGGTCATTACCAGCAGCGGCCACAGCGCGCCCATAATGGCTACCGACAGCCAGCCGAGATAGCCGTGGATGGTATAGACCAGCGCTGAAATCGCGCTACCGATCCAGATACCGATTGGGCCAATGATGACGATGGCGAGCGGGGCGGCGATCAGCACGATCAGCATCGGTTTGAGGAAGTTTTTGGTCACCGCCGGAGTTATACGATCGACCCAACGTTCGATGTATGACAAGCACCAGGTCATGACCAGCGCCGGGATCACCGTGTAGGTGTATTTCACCGCCGTCACCGGGATCAGGGCAAACTCAACGTGCTCACCCTGCGCGGCCTTCGCCATCAGGTCGATAAAGCTGGGATGCACCAGTACGCCCGCGATGGCGATAGCCAGCGACATGTTGGTTTTGAATTTGATAGCGGCCGACGCGGCGACCATCAGCGGCAGGAAGAAGAATGCGCCGTCACCGATAACGGTCAGAATGGTGAGCGTGGACGATCCTTTCACCAGCACGCCAGTCATTTCCAGAACCATCGCCAGCAGCTTGAGCATTGATCCGCCGATAATCGCTGGGATCAACGGCGACATAGTGCCGATCAGCGCATCAAGGATCCCCGCGCCAATCCGCTTCAGCGTCAGTTGGGGTTTGATTTGCGGCTCAGCAGGCTGCATGTTGGCAGGCAACAGGCTGACCACTTCACGATACGCCTGCGAAACGGTGTTGCCGATAATCACCTGACACTGGTTCTCGTTACGCACCACGCCGAGCACGCCAGTGAGGGTTTTCAGCGTAGCACTGTCGACCAGCGAGTCATCTTTGAGAACGAAACGCAAACGGGTCATACAGTGGGTCACTGCTGTGATGTTGTTGACGCCTCCCAGAGCCGTCACAACGGAGCGCGCCAGCGCTGCATAATTCTTGGACATCGGATTTAATCCTGTTTTATCAGTAGAGTACGTTATGTTTTATCCGTTTACGTGGGTCGCTTTTCTGAGTTGATGAAACGCAGATAGGAAACCGGTTCCACAAAATCATGTTTAAATTGCATTAAATTATCAAGGTTTAATTTTGATCATTTTTTGTAATTGTGACTCCGATCACCAGATGTCAGCGTCTGTGATTTAGCAGCAAGGACAGCGGCAAAACGGTGAAGTACACTGCGTCACATTGAGAGAAAAGGGATGAGTAATATGACCACGATGCTGGAGGTGGCGAAGCGTGCCGGGGTGTCGAAAGCGACGGTTTCCCGGGTGCTTTCCGGAAACGGCTATGTCAGCCAGGAAACCAAAGACCGCGTGTTTCAGGCCATTAAAGAGAGTGGTTACCGCCCAAATTTGCTGGCGCGCAGTCTGGCGGCGAAAACCACGCAGACGCTGGGTCTGGTGGTAACGAATACCCTTTATCACGGCGTCTATTTCAGCGAGCTGCTGTTTCATACCGCGCGGATGGCGGAAGATAAAGGACGCCAGCTGTTACTGGCTGACGGTAAGCACAGCGCTGAGGAAGAGCGCCAGGCGATCCAGTACCTGCTCGACCTGCGCTGTGACGCGATTATGATTTATCCGCGTTTTCTCAGCGTGGATGAGATAGACGATATCATCGATGCCCACAGCCAGCCGATTATGGTGCTTAATCGACGCCTGCGGAAAAACAGTAGCCACAGCGTATGGTGCGATCAAAAGCAGACCAGCTTTAACGCCGTTACTCAGCTCATTGCCGCCGGGCATAAAGAGATTGGTTTTATTACTGGCTCGATGGATTCGCCAACCGGCGTGGAGCGACTTTCAGGTTATAAAGACGCGCTGGCACATCATGGTATCGCCCTAAATAATGATCTGATTGTTAAAGGGAAATGGACGCCAGCCTGCGGCGCTGCGGGTGTGGATACTTTGCTTTCGCGCAAGGTCAATTTTACCGCATTGGTGGCCAGCAATGACGATATGGCGATCGGCGCGATGAAGCAGTTGCACGGGCATGGTGTGAGCGTTCCCGCACAGGTGTCGGTGATTGGCTTTGATGATATCGCTCTCGCGCCATACACTATTCCGGCGCTTTCCAGCGTTAAAATCCCGGTAACAGAAATGATTCAGGAAACGATTGGGCGTCTGATCTTTATGTTGGGTGACGGGGCGTTTACGCCGTCAAAGACCTTCACCGGTGAACTCATTGCGCGCGACTCAGTTGCGCCGCTAGTTTCGCGCTGACGGCTGTCATTTGTCATCGTCACTAGTGACGATGACACGCCTTTCTTGCGTTCTTCAAAACAAAATTCCTTTAATAACAGTAAATTAAATTCTGGCACGATTTGTGTATGCTTCGGCAGATATTCTGTCATTGCTGGAGAAATTGATGAACCGTTTCATCATTGCAGACGCCAATAAATGCATTGGTTGCCGTACCTGTGAAGTGGCCTGCGTGGTATCCCATCAGGATAACCAGGACTGCGCATCGCTGACCCCTGAAACCTTTTTACCCCGTATTCACGTCATCAAAGGCGTTAATGTCTCCACGGCGACGCTGTGCCGCCAGTGCGAAGACGCGCCGTGCGCTAACGTCTGTCCAAACGGTGCGATCAGCCGTGATAAAGGTTTTGTTCATGTAATGCAGGAACGTTGCATTGGCTGTAAAACCTGCGTTGTGGCTTGTCCTTACGGCGCAATGGAAGTGGTCGTGCGTCCGGTCGTGCGTAACAGCGGCGCAGGTCTGAACGTCCGTGCAGAAAAAGCGGAAGCCAATAAGTGCGACCTGTGCCACCATCGTGAGGCCGGTCCTGCCTGTATGGAAGTGTGCCCGACTCACGCGCTGATTTATGTGGATCGCAATAAGCTTGAGCAACTGAGCGCGGAAAAACGTCGTCGCGCTGCGCTGGATTCCACCGCATCTTTGCTGTTCTGATATCTGAAAATCCGCGTAAAATACGGTAGTACTTATGCCGGATGGCGGCTTCGCCTTATCCGGCCTACTGTTCGCATCCACGTAGGCCTGATAAGCGTAGCGCTATCGGGCAAACCGGGATAGATGACTGCGGGAACGACTTAATGACAATAAACAACCACTCCGGCGTACAGCTGCGTATTCGCGGTAAGGTACAGGGCGTCGGATTTCGCCCCTACGTCTGGCAACTGGCGCGGCGGTTACAACTGCATGGCGATGTGTGTAACGACGGTGACGGTGTGGTTGTGCGCTTACAGGAAGATCCAGCGGAATTTATTGCGCAGTTGCATCAACACTGCCCACCGCTGGCGCGCATTGACAGCGTTGAAAGCGAACCATTCGCCTGGACGCAGCAGCCTGCCGATTTCTCGATTCGTCAAAGTGCTGGCGGTACGATGAATACGCAAATCGTTCCGGACGCCGCGACCTGTCCCGAATGCCTTGTAGAAATGAACACCCCCGGCGAACGTCGTTACCGATACCCCTTTATCAACTGCACCCACTGTGGTCCGCGTTTTACGATTATCCGCGCCATGCCCTACGATCGTCCGTTTACCGTAATGGCGTCATTCCCACTCTGCGCGCAATGTGACAAAGAGTATCGCGATCCGTACGACCGTCGCTTCCACGCCCAGCCAGTGGCTTGTCCAGCATGCGGCCCTCATCTGGAGTGGTTCTGTGCGGGTGAGCGAGCGGAGAAAGAAGAGGCGCTGCAGGCGGCGGTATCGCGGCTGAAAGCAGGCGGTATTGTGGCGGTTAAAGGCATTGGTGGGTTTCATCTGGTGTGCGATGCGCGAAATGATAACGCCGTAGCGCTACTCAGGCTGCGCAAACACCGTCCGGCGAAACCTCTGGCAGTGATGCTGCCCTCTGATGAAGGATTGCCTGAACCCGCTCGTCGTTTGCTGACTACCCCTGCTGCGCCGATCGTGCTGGTGCAGAAACGCTATGTCGCTGCATTGAGCGAGGGTATTGCGCCAGGGTTAACGGAGGTTGGCGTCATGCTGCCAGCGAATCCGTTACAGCATTTGCTCTTACAAGAGATGAATTGTCCGCTGGTGATGACCTCTGGCAACCTCAGCGGCAGGCCTCCGGCCATTACCAACGCCCAGGCGCTGGAAGATTTACACGACATTGCCGACGGTTTCCTGCTGCATAATCGCGAAATTGTGCAGCGGATGGATGACTCCGTGGTGCGCGACAGTGGGGAAATGCTGCGTCGTTCCCGAGGATATGTGCCAGATGCGGTCGCACTACCGCCAGGATTTCGCGACGTGCCGCCAATGCTGTGCTTAGGGGCGGATCTGAAAAATACTTTCTGTCTGGTGCGCGGCGAGCAGGCGGTTATCAGCCAGCATTTGGGCGATCTCAGCGATGACGGCATTCAGCAACAGTGGCGTGATGCGCTACGCCTGATCCAGAACATTTATGACTTTATGCCGCAGCGTATTGTGCATGATGCACACCCTGGCTATGTTTCAAGTCAGTGGGCCAGTGAAATGGAGCTGCCAACTGAAACGGTGCTGCATCACCATGCGCATGCCGCTGCGTGTCTTGCGGAGCACGGCTGGCCGCTCAATGGCGGTGATGTGATTGCTCTGACGCTAGACGGTATCGGTATGGGGGAAAACGGCGCGCTGTGGGGTGGTGAGTGTTTGCGGGTTAACTATCGTGAATGCGAACACCTTGGCGGCTTACCGGCGGTAGCGCTGGCGGGCGGTGATCTGGCGGCAAAACAGCCGTGGCGTAATCTGCTCGCGCAGTGCCTGCGTTTTGTTCCTGACTGGCCGCATTATCCGGAAACATCGGTGCTGCAACATCAAAACTGGAACGTGCTGGTGCGCGCGATTGAACGGGGAATTAACGCTCCGCTGGCGTCATCGTGCGGACGACTGTTTGATGCCGTTGCCGCCGCGTTGCAATGTGCACCGGAATCATTGAGTTATGAAGGTGAAGCGGCTTGTGCGCTTGAGGCGATGGCATCGCAATGTGATGGTGTTGATCATCCGGTCACGCTGCCGCTTGATGACACTCAGCTGGACTTAGCGGTTTTTTGGCAGCAATGGCTGAACTGGCAGGCCAAACCAGCAGAAAGGGCATGGGCGTTTCACGACGCGCTGGCGTGTGGGTTTGCCACTCTGATGCGAAAGCAGGCTGAAGTGCGCGGGATCAAGACGTTAGTATTCAGTGGTGGCGTGATGCATAACCGCTTATTGTCGGCCCGTCTGGCGTTTTATCTGCGTGATTTTACCTTACTGTTCCCGCAGCGTTTACCGGCGGGCGACGGCGGGTTGTCATTGGGGCAGGGCGTGATTGCCGCGGCGCGAGCGTTGGCGCAAAAATAAAAAAAAAGCCCCGGGACTGGCGGGGCAAGAAAAACATGTCGGGGCATACCGACAAGTGGCAACGCACATCCATGTGCGTGAGGTTAATAAATCAGTAGCAGCGTTGCCGGGCAAAGTCGTAGGCCGGATAAGACGCGAAGCGGCGCCATTCGGCATCCCAGACTTACACAGGCAACGTTTTCAGTAGCGCAAAGGCCTCTTTCATGCGGTCTTCACTGACGACAAACGCACACAGCTGGCCTTCGTCGTTCATCCCTCTGGCGACCATTCCCTGCGCTTCGGCGGCGATGTGCCAGTTCAGATCGCGGCGCTGGGTTTCCCCGGCCAAATGCAGAGGCAATTCTGGCGTTTTGACTTTTACCAGCATGGCTGGCAGTTTCAATGGCGCATTGCCGCCAAGCAGGTTTTTCGCCAGATACATGGCGCTCAGTTGAATTGGTTGCAGGAACGGAAGTACCTGACCGTTAATTTCCGCACAGTCGCCGAGTGCGTAAATATCTGGATGGCTGGTTTGCAGGTAGCTGTCGACGCAGACGCCACGGTTGATGTTCAATCCAGCGCGGCGTGCCAATGTAGTTTCCGGGCGCAGACCGGTTGCGGCGATCACCGCATCGACCTCTACGCTGCGGCTACGATCGAGCGTGGCGAGAATACCCGACGCCGTTTTCTCCAGCCCCTGAAGCTGCGATTTCAGCAGCAGATGTACACCCATATCGGTCAGACGATGCTGTAAGCGACTGCTGACTTCCGGCGGCATCAGCGAAGCCAGAATGCTGGCGGCGTTGTCGATAAGCGTCACCGCTTTACCGGCACGACAGAAATCCATCGCCAGTTCGCTGCCAATCAAGCCGCCGCCGACAATCAGTACCCGCTGTGCGTCGCGCAGCTGAGTTTCACAGGCGCGGTACTCTTGTTGACTGTTCAACGTGAGCATTAACTCACGTCCGGTAACGGGCGGTACAAAGGCTGAAGCGCCCGTCGCCAGTACCAGCTTGTCGTACTGCCACTGCTGATCCTGGCTTTTCACTACGTGAGCATCAGCGTCGATGTCGGTTACCCAGGTGTGCGGGAACAGGCGTAAATTAAACTGTTCGGCAAACTCACCCGCCGACTGGCGGGTGAGGTCGTCTGCACGTTGCGACTGACTGATAACATGGCTGAGATCGGGCTTGTTGTACTCATCCATGCTGTCCGCAGCAATCAGGGTCAGCGGGACATTTGCATCCTGCTTACGGATATTTTTGACTAACTGGCGGGCAGCGAAGCCCGAACCAATAATGACAATTCCGCGGCTCATTTTGCCTCCGTTGCCAGTACGTCGAAGACGTCTTTACCTAATGAACATTCCGGGCACAGGAAGTTATCCGGCACGTCGCTCCACGGTGTACCCGGCGCGACATCCTGCAGCGGTTCACCTTTTGCTGGGTCGTAAATCCACTGGCACACGCTGCACTGCATGCTAGGGCCAAGATCGGCGGCAGCCGCAGCGGCGCAAGCGCACTCTTCTTCTTTGGAAGCTGCTTTCACGGTTGCTTCCGGCAGTGGAGCAAGCGCCCACTGACGCGCGATTTCACGGCCGTGCTGGCGGCACAGTTCCAGCGCATCCAGGTCCGGACGCCATTTCGCCTTCAGGCTCAGCGACATTTCGAAACCTGCATCCTGCAAACGCGTGGACAAACGGTCTACTGCACCGCCGCTCCAGCCGTGTGAACCAAAGGCGCTGGCGCGTTTGTTACGAAAACGCAGGCCGGTCATCTCTTCCACGAGACCCGCGATTTTCGGCATCATCACATTGTTCATCGTCGAAGTACCGACCAGCACGCCTTTAGAGCGGAAGACGTTAGTCAGAACTTCGTTTTTATCGCTACGGGCGACGTTAAAGATTTTCACCGCCACGTTCGGGTCAACTTCGTTGATGCCCTGGGCAATGGCGTCCGCCATCATGCGGGTATTGTTGGACATGGTGTCGTAGAAAATGGTGATCCGGTCTTCCTGGTAATCCGCCGCCCATTTCAGGTACATCTCAACGATTTGCGTTGGGTTGTCGCGCCATACCACGCCGTGAGAAGTAGCAATCATATCGACCGGCAGGTTGAAGCCGAGGATCTCAGTGATTTTCGGTGTAACCAGACGGCTGAACGGCGTCAGGATATTGGCGTAGTAACGCTGGCACTGTTCGAACAGTTCGGTCTGGTCAACTTCGTCATTAAACAGACGTTCGTCGCAGTAGTGCTGACCGAAGGCGTCGTTACTGAACAGCACCGCGTCGCCGGTCATGTAGGTCATCATGCTGTCAGGCCAGTGCAGCATTGGCGTTTCAACGAAGATCAGCTGTTTGCCGTTACCAATGTCCAGTGAATCACCGGTTTTCACCACGTTGAAATTCCACTCCGGGTGATGGTGATGCCCGTTGATGGAGTCAATGGCGTTGGCTGTGCAGTAAATCGGCGTGTCCGGGATGCAGGACATCAGCTCAGTCAGCGCCCCTGCATGGTCTTCTTCCGCGTGGTTAATAATGATGTAGTCGATATCCGCGAGGTCAATTTCACTGCGCAGGTTCTGCACGAATTCACGGCTAAACTTGTGGTCTACTGTATCGATCAGGACATTTTTTTCTTCACGGATGAGATAGCTGTTGTAGCTGCTGCCGCGCAGCGTTTTGTATTCAGTACCGTGGAAATCACGAACTTCCCAGTCACGTTGGCCAACCCAATGAATGTTATTTTTAACCAGAATAGACATAGCAACCTCAGTAATTAATTCAGCGTTTTTCTAAAAAAGATGTTTTGCTTATTGCAGGTTGCGTGCCAACTTTTTATTTTATTGATTTTAATGGTTTTATTGTTTTTTGCTTATTAAGTGGTAGTCAAAATGACTATTCATTTTATTGTCAATATGACAATATGAATTGTCAAAATGACAATGAGGTAGTTATGAGCTTTTCCGTAGACGTGCTGGCGGGCATCGCCATTGAATTACAAAGCGGTATTGGACATCAGGACCGTTTTCAACGTCTGATAACCACCTTGCGTCAGGTGCTGGAGTGCGACGCGTCGGCGCTATTGCGCTACGAGTCGCGACAGTTTATTCCGCTGGCGATCGATGGGCTGGCGCAGGATGTCCTCGGCAGGCGCTTTACTCTGGAAGGGCATCCGCGTCTGGAGGCGATTGCCCGCGCCGGAGACGTGGTTCGTTTCCCTGCCGACAGCGATTTGCCAGACCCATATGATGGTCTGATTCCGGGGCAGGAGAGTCTGAAAGTGCATGCCTGTATTGGGCTGCCGTTGTTCGCCGGTCAAAATTTGATTGGTGCGTTAACCCTGGATGGCATGGAGCCCGATCAGTTCGATGTTTTCAGCGATGAGGAGCTTAGGCTGATTGCCGCGCTGGCGGCGGGCGCGCTGAGCAATGCGCTGCTGATTGAACAACTGGAAAGCCAGAATATGCTGCCAGGCTCATCAACGGCTTTTGAGCAGGTGACGGAAACCCAGATGATTGGCCTGTCGCCCAATATGATGCAGTTGAAAAAAGAAATTGAGATTGTGGCGGGGTCCGATCTCAACGTGCTGATTAGCGGCGAAACAGGTACCGGGAAGGAGCTGGTGGCTAAAGCTATCCATGAAGGTTCGCCGCGCGCGGTGAATCCACTGGTGTATCTGAACTGTGCGGCGTTGCCGGAAACCGTAGCCGAAAGTGAGCTGTTTGGTCACGTAAAAGGCGCATTTACCGGGGCTATCAGCAATCGTAGCGGTAAGTTTGAAATGGCCGACAATGGGACGCTGTTTCTCGACGAGATAGGCGAACTCTCGCTGGCGCTACAGGCTAAGCTGCTGCGCGTATTGCAGTACGGCGATATTCAGCGCGTGGGTGACGATCGCAGCCTGCGTGTGGATGTGCGGGTGCTGGCGGCGACGAACCGTGATTTACGCGAAGAGGTGCTGGCCGGGAATTTCCGCGCGGATTTGTTCCACCGTCTGAGCGTCTTCCCCCTTTCTGTACCGCCTCTTCGCGAGCGCGGCGAAGATGTGGTGCTGCTGGCCGGCTATTTTTGCGAGCAATGCCGACTGCGGCTGGGTCTTTCCCGCGTGGTGCTAAGCCCCGGCGCGCGTAGTCATCTGCTGAATTACGGCTGGCCTGGAAATGTGCGCGAGCTGGAACATGCCATTCACCGGGCGGTTGTTCTGGCAAGGGCTACCAGGGCAGGTGATGAAGTGGTGCTGGAGACGCAGCATTTTGCCCTGCAGGACGAAGGTCCGACTCCGCAGGCGGCGGAAGTTGTTGCGGAGATCCCGCAACATCACAATCTGCGTGAAGCAACAGAGTCGTTCCAGCGGGAGATGATCCGCCGGGCATTGGTGCAAAATAATCACAGTTGGGCGGCAAGTGCGCGGGCGCTGGAAACAGACGTCGCCAACCTGCACCGGCTGGCGAAACGTCTGGGTCTGAAGGATTAGATAATACCGGCCTGATAAAAATCCTGCAGATTGATAGCACCGGTGAGTTTACCGTTTTCATCGACCACCGGTGCGGCAGTGATTTTACGCTTCATCAGGATCTCTTTGGCGTCAATCGCGCGGCTCTGCGCCTGTAGCGTAATGCCATTCTGAGTCATAGCTTCGCTAACCTGGGTGGTAAGCGCTCCGCCGCCAACCAGCCAGCGGCGCAGGTCGCCGTCGGTAAAGACCCCTTTCACCAGTGACTGATCGTCGCAGACCGCGACCAGGCCAAGACCCGTGCGGCTGAGTTCCAGCATCGCGTCCATCACGCTGGTGGTGAGCTTCACCTGAGGTATGGCATCGTCACGGCGCATCAGATGATGCACTTTATTCAACAGACGAGCGCCCAGCGCACCTGCCGGATGTGAGCGGGCAAAATCTTCTTCGTTAAAGCCGCGCGCCTGCATTACGGCGATCGCCAGCGCGTCGCCCATCATCAACGTATTTACGGTGCTGGACGTCGGTGCCAGGCGCATCGGACAGGCTTCGCGCTCAACGGAAATATCCAGCACGGCTTTGGCTGCCAGACCCAACGGTGAGGTCGGTTTTCCGGTCATTGCCAGCAGTGCGACGGATTTGTCTTCCAGGCGTGGGATGATGAGATCCAGCTCTTTCGCACCGCCGGAGTAGGAGATAAACAGCATGACATCACGGCTTTCGATCATCCCTAAGTCGCCGTGCAGCGCTTCCGCCGGATGCACAAAAAAGGCGGGTGTGCCGGTACTGGCGAGGGTCGCCGCAATTTTTTTGCCAATATGACCTGATTTACCAATACCGGAGACAATGACTTTGCCTTCACAGTGGATAATCGTATTGGCGGCGCGGACAAAATCATCGCCCAGGCGTTCTGGCAGTCGGCTGGCTTCCTGTAGTTCCAGCATTAACGTCTGACGGCCCGCGTTCAGTAGTGCATCACTCATTGGTTTCTCCGGTTATGATCACTTCAATCCCTTTTGCTTCCAGCGCCTGACGAAACGCAGGGTCGATGCCCGCATCGGTAATCAGCTTGTCGACGCTTTCCAGACTGCATACAACATTAGGGCTTTTGCGCCCAAATTTTGACGAGTCAGCCATCAGAATCACTTCGCGAGCGGCATTGCACATCGCTTTACTGACGCTAAACACCTCATTAAAGGTGGTCACGCCGGCATTGAGGTCAATGCCGTCGGTGCCCATGAAGAGTTTATCAAAGCTGAACTGCTCAAAGGCGTTTTCTGCCAGCTGACCGTGAAATGACGCAGATTTTTTGCGAAAGGTCCCGCCGGGCATCAGGATAGTTTGCTCGTTGTCCAGCTCCGAAAGGGCGTTAACAATGTGCAGACTGTTGGTCATGACGGTGATGTTGCTAAAGCGCGTGAGCATCGGCACCATCTGCAGTACGGTGCTACCCGCATCCAGAATAATAGAGTCGCCATCGTGTATAAAACGGACGGCGGCTTCGGCAATCTGCTCTTTTTTATGCGTATTGATTAGCGTTTTGTGATCGATTGGCGGGTCGGATTCGTCTTTATTTAATACTACGCCGCCATAGGTACGAATGACGGTTCCGGCATTTTCCAGAATGACCAGGTCTTTGCGAATGGTCGTGCCGGTCGTGTCAAAGTAGTGGGCCAGTTCTTCAACCGAGCATTTTCCCTGCTTTTGCAGATGCTCCAGTATGGCAGCCTGACGCTGACGAGGTTTCATAGGCGTGATTACCCTGACTTAATAGGTTGCAAAATGATAATTTCGCAAGCTATTAGCATTCACAACGAAATTACCCATGTTTCAGTTTAAGCGCCAATGATAGTGCATTCTGCGCTAATGGATCATGGGGAAAGATCACATCAGGCTGTAAATCATCAAGATGTTTACCCATTATTGTGGCAATTTTGCCGGGTCTGGCGAATACCGTAAGACCTTTCATAAACAACGTATCGGTAACCCGTTGCTGCTCATCCAGCGCAATGGCTACCACCACGCGCGGTTTAAAACGCCCACCGGAGCGACCAACACCAACCCGACCTTGCTGGCAGAGTTGATCAAACGCCCGGTTAAAGCGGGATATTTGCCAGCCACCAAGCGCCAGTTGCAGGCACCAGGCGATAGCGGCGACAGTAATCAGTGCGGAAACCATTATGTACTCCTTTGATTTTGCCGGATAAGCGCAGCCGCTATCCGGCAATTCAACATTAAAACATCACCTGACCGCCGGTGACGTTGATGGACTGCCCGGTGCAGTAAGAGGCTTTCGGACTGGCGTAAAACAGCAGCATGTTTAGCACGTCCTGATAATCGCAGCCGCGCTTAAGCGGAACCTTATCAATGTAATACTGCTCCACTTCGTCTGGCTTAAGACCCAGCTTGGTCGCATATTGCGGTAATAACGACTGGAACATCGGTGATTTCAGCAGGTTACCGAGCATCAGAGAATGTACGGTGATCCCGTACTCTGCCAGATCCAGCGCCAGCGACTGAGTTAAGCCCACGCCGCCAAATTTTGCCGCGCTGTAGCCTGAATTGTGTTTGCTGCCCACTTTCCCTGATTTTGAGTTGATCTGGATAATGCGTCCCTGCACGCCATCGCGGATCATCAGGCGTGAAAATTCACGTGCACAGAGGAAGTAGCCGACCAGATTGACCTGCAGCGAGCGGTCGAAATCCCCAAGCTGAAAGTCGCTGATAAAAGCGGCTTTAGCGATACCCGCGCTGTAAACCAGCAGATCGACACGACCGAATATTTCATCCACTCCGCGCGACAGCGCCAGCACGCTCTGTTCGCTGGTGGCATCTGCGCCAAAACCGTACGCGGTACCTTCGCCAAACTCGGCGTTAATTTCTTGCGCGACGTTGGCAGCTTTATCGCTTTGAATATCCACTACCGCGACGCGGTATCCTTCTGTCGCAAGCCCACGGCAAAGGAATGCCCCCAGGGTCTGGCCTCCACCAATGACAACGGCAACCTGATTCATTTTTATCTCCTTCAATCTTAAGCAACAAACTTCAAAATACAGCCCGGGGCGATACCGTCCGGGACGGGGCCCGCAACGTGTACAGTGCCGGGGAATTCCGCTTCGCTCTGCCCGTCAAAGCGCAGGGTTATATGCCCGAGTTCACGTAAGTTTTGTTCCGCAACGCTGCCAACGGCGGTGACCGGGTAGTGGTGCTGGCCCAGTTCAAACTGGATCCCGGCTTGCAAAGAGCCGTTCAGCTCCCCGTGGCAATGGATGAAACAAAACTCTTCGATATCCGCTGGCGCGCCTTCACGAAAGGTAATCAGCATCTGGTCGCACAGTGCATCCGGGGCGCTCTGGCCGATACGGGTAATGGTGGTTTGATAAATTACGGTCATTTTTGAGTGCCCCTTATTGGTAAATAAAGCCAGAAACAAACCAGGCGATGAGAACGGTAGGCGCGCCGGTCAGAAAACGGCTCACCAGTACGGATGGCACGCCGACGCGGACCGTGTCCTGACGCGCTTCGGCCAGCGACAACCCAACCGGAATAAAGTCACATGCAGCCTGGGCGTTAATGGCGAACAGGGCAGGTAGCGCCAGATGCGGAGGAATGTTCCCCAGACCAATCTGTACACCGATCAGCACGCCGATAACCTGGGCGATAACCGCACCGGGGCCGAGGAAAGGCGACAGCAGCGGGAAAGAGCAGATCAGCGCCAGAGTAACCAGTCCCAACGGATGGCTGGCCAGCGGCGCGAGTCCATGGGCAATCCAGTCTCCCAGACCCGAAGCCATAATGATGCCGATCAGTGCCGAGACGAACGCCATAAATGGCAGAATAGTTTTCAGGACGGTATCGATGGTGTCGCGCCCGGACTGGAACAGAACCGCAACGGCTGAACCCATGCCCATTCCCACTTTTGCCAACAGGCCGTCGCTTTGTTCGGTAATCTTTTTACTGGTGTCGTAATCGCGACCGATAGTGCTGCTTGCAGGTTGCGGCGCAGCGGATGCATCGCCGACAATCGTGATGTTTTCTTCTTTCACGCCAGAGACATAGATATCTTCGACAATGTACTGAGCCAGCGGGCCGGATTTACCAGTAGCGTGAATATTCACCGTCGGTATACGGCGTTTGGGATAGATCCCACAGCGCAGCGTGCCGCCGCAGTCGATGATCGCCACACCAATTTCGTTCTCCGGCGGCTCGCCTTCTTTGAAGCCATCAATAGCCTGCCAACCGGTCAGGCTTGCTATCCTGTCGACTATTGCGGGGCGAGTTCCGGCGGTGATATAGACAATTTTCTTGCCCGGTTCGGCATCCAGTTCAAGCGGGCCGCCCCAGCCGCCGGTGCCTTTTTCAATACGAATACGCGTCATGATGTTGCTCCCGCCAGATGCACTTTCTGCTCAAGTTGAATGCCCATTTTTTTCTCAAAGATGGCGGTGGTGAAATCAGTCACCCAGCCGCGGAAGAAGTTGGTCACCAGACCGACCAGCAAATAGCTCACCGCTAGCGGGCCAAGCGGAAGCCCCAGCGTGGTCAGTCCGCTGGCGATCCCCAGATAGACGAACAGTTCACCTGGGTTGATGTGTGGGAATAAGCCGTTCATGGAATGGCAACTGTATGAGGCGGCGGCGTAGTAGCTGGGCTTGTACTTTTCTGGCATAAAGCGGCCCAGGCTCAGCGTCATTGGGTTACAAAACACAAATGTGCCGATGCACGGCAGCAGCAGATAGCGGGACAACGGGTTTCCGGCGCAGCGCTGGGCAAAACGTTCAATGCGCTGCTGACCGATAAAGTTAATTAGCGCATTCATGATGACCAGCAGACTGATCAGCAGAGGCAGAATACCGGTTACCATGCCGGTAAAGACCTCTCCGCCTTTCTGGAACAACCCGATAAACCACTCAGCACCGAGTGTGATGGTGTCGATCATTATTCTCTCCTGTAGGGTTTTTAGTTATCTTGCCAAACGGTAACTAATTTTAATCAGATCGAAAGATTTAAAAGTGTTATTTTGATCTCAAAATGAAAGATAAATATTTTAATTTGAAAGATTGTGCGTAAGAGATCGCAAATGTGCCGGCCGGGGGGGCAAGAGGGGGGAAATTCTGTGAAGGAGAGTGACTACTACTTCCTTGTATGGAGGAGGATGCTTTACCATACTTCTCCCAGGCTGAATTTGTTTAATGGATGTCTCATGTTCAAGCGTCGTTATGTAGCGTTACTCCCCCTTTTCGTACTGCTCGCTGCCTGTAGCAGCAAACCTAAACCTTCAGAGACTCAAACGACTACGGGGGCGCCATCCGGCGGCTTCCTGCTTGAGCCACAGCACAACGTCATGCAAACGGGCGGTGATTTTGCCAATAATCCGAACGCGCAGCAGTTCATCGAGAAAATGGTGAACAAGCACGGCTTTGACCGCCAGCAGCTGCAGGAGATCCTGTCGCAGGCCAAGCGTCTGGACTCGGTATTGCGTTTGATGGATCGCCAGGCACCGACGACTCAGCCGCCAGCCGGTCCTAACGGTGCATGGCTGCGCTACCGCAAACAGTTCATCACGCCTGACAACGTGCAAAATGGCGTGGCCTTCTGGAATCAATATGAAGATGCGCTGAACCGTGCGTGGCAGGTCTATGGTGTTCCGCCGGAAATTATCGTTGGCATTATCGGCGTTGAAACGCGCTGGGGCCGCGTGATGGGCAAAACCCGTATTCTGGATGCGCTGGCGACGCTGTCGTTTAACTATCCTCGTCGTGCGGAATACTTCTCTGGTGAACTGGAAACCTTCCTGCTGATGGCGCGAGATGAAAGCGACGATCCGCTCGATTTGAAAGGTTCTTTTGCCGGCGCGATGGGTTACGGCCAGTTTATGCCGTCTTCCTATAAACAATATGCCGTTGATTTTAATGGTGATGGCCACATTAACCTGTGGGATCCGGTTGATGCCATCGGTAGCGTGGCGAACTATTTCAAGGGCCACGGCTGGGTGAAAGGCGATACGGTCGCGGTTCCGGCAAATGGTCAGGCACCAGGGCTGGCGAACGGCTTTAAAACCCAGTACAGCATTTCTCAGCTTGCTGCCGCGGGTCTGACGCCACAGCAGTCGTTGGGTAATCATCAGCAGGCCAGCCTGCTGCGCCTGGATATTGGTACCGGCTATCAGTACTGGTATGGATTGCCGAACTTCTACACCATCACCCGCTACAACCACAGTACCCACTACGCGATGGCCGTGTGGCAACTGGGTCAGGCGGTCGCGCTGGCGCGCGTGCAGTAACCGCTCCACCGGCCTACAGGACGATATCGCTTGTAGGCCGGATAAGATGCCCTGACATCGTCATCCGGCAGGTCTTATTTCTGCAACGGAGCAATTTTTGGAATCCCCCTCGTAAAACGTTCTCTCCATCCCCACATTGGTTATGAAAGTGCTATCTTGTCCGGCATATTTTTTAACTGACAGAGGCTGAAATGACTGACAGTGAACTGATGCAGTTAAGCGAGCAGGTTGGCCTGGCGCTGAAAGCGCGTGGGGCGACCGTTACGACGGCGGAATCCTGCACCGGCGGCTGGGTGGCCAAAGCGATTACGGATATTGCCGGAAGCTCCGCCTGGTTTGAGCGTGGGTTTGTGACCTACAGCAACGAAGCCAAAGCGCAGATGATTGGCGTGCGCGAAGAGACGTTGGCCCAGTATGGGGCGGTGAGCGAGCCAGTGGTGGTGGAAATGGCGATTGGCGCGCTAAAAGCTGCCCGCGCGCATTTCGCGGTCTCGATCAGCGGTATTGCGGGTCCGGATGGCGGCAGTGAAGAAAAGCCCGTGGGTACCGTATGGTTCGCCTTTGCCAGCGTGAGCGGCGAGGGGATTACCCGCCGGGAATGCTTCAGCGGCGATCGCGACGCGGTACGTCGACAGGCGACCGTCTACGCGTTACAAACCCTGTGGCAACAATTTCTACAAAATACTTGATACTGTATGAGCATACAGTATAATTGCCTCAACAGAACATTATCTACCACGTTTCGCGGTTTAACCCGAAAGCGGCATGACAGGAGTAATTAATGGCTATCGACGAAAACAAACAGAAAGCGTTGGCGGCAGCGCTGGGTCAGATCGAAAAGCAATTCGGTAAAGGCTCCATCATGCGCCTGGGTGAAGACCGTTCCATGGATGTGGAAACTATCTCCACCGGTTCGCTTTCTCTGGATATCGCATTGGGCGCGGGCGGTCTGCCAATGGGCCGTATCGTCGAAATCTACGGGCCTGAATCCTCCGGTAAAACAACGCTGACCCTGCAGGTTATTGCCGCTGCGCAGCGTGAAGGTAAAACCTGTGCATTTATCGATGCGGAACACGCGCTGGATCCGGTCTATGCCCGTAAGCTTGGCGTTGATATCGACAACCTGCTGTGTTCTCAGCCGGATACCGGTGAACAAGCGCTGGAAATCTGTGATGCGCTGGCGCGCTCCGGTGCGGTTGACGTTATCGTTGTCGACTCCGTTGCCGCATTGACGCCGAAGGCAGAAATCGAAGGCGAGATTGGCGACTCTCACATGGGCCTTGCGGCGCGTATGATGAGCCAGGCGATGCGTAAGCTGGCCGGTAACCTGAAGCAGTCCAACACGCTGCTGATTTTCATCAACCAGATCCGTATGAAGATTGGCGTTATGTTCGGTAACCCGGAAACCACCACCGGTGGTAACGCCCTGAAATTCTATGCGTCTGTTCGTCTGGATATCCGTCGTATTGGCGCGGTGAAAGAAGGCGACAACGTGGTCGGCAGCGAAACTCGCGTTAAGGTTGTGAAAAACAAAATTGCAGCGCCGTTCAAACAGGCTGAATTCCAGATCCTCTACGGTGAAGGCATCAACTTCTACGGCGAACTGGTTGACCTGGGCGTGAAAGAGAAGCTGATTGAAAAAGCCGGTGCATGGTACAGCTATAACGGTGAGAAAATCGGTCAGGGTAAAGCGAATGCGACCAACTGGCTGAAAGAGAACCTGGCAACTGCGAAAGAAATTGAGAAGAAATTACGTGAGTTACTGCTCAATAACCAGGATTCAACGCCTGATTTCTCCGTTGATGACAGCGGCGAAGACGTAAAAGAAACGAACGAAGATTTCTGATAATCTGTTTTGAATCGCATGTTGTGAATCACATATAGTAAAGGGCTGCATATCATGCAGCCCTTTTTCATTTCTGAAGGCTTACTATGACAGAAGCAACTTCCCGCCGTTCCGCTTATTCCCGACTGCTTGACCGCGCCGTACGTATTCTGGCGATGCGCGACCACAGCGAGCAGGAACTGCGGCGCAAGCTGGCCGCTCCGGTGATGGGGAAAAATGGACCAGAAGAAATTGATGCCACGCCGGAGGATTACGACAAGGTCATCGCCTGGTGTATTGAAAGTCGTTATCTGGATGATGATCGTTTCGTGCGGCAGTTTATCGCCAGCCGTAGCCGCAAAGGTTATGGACCAGCCCGAGTGCGCCAGGAATTAAACCAAAAAGGGATCGCACGTGAAGCTATCGAGCGGGCCATGCGTGAGTGCGAAGTTGACTGGGCAGTGCTTGCACGCGAGCAGGCCATTCGGAAGTACGGTGAACCTTTACCTGTCGATTTTTCAGATAAGATAAAGGTCCAGCGTTTTTTGCTCTATCGCGGCTATCTGATGGAAGATATTCAGGCAATATGGCGAAATTTTGACGATTGACCGCATACGGGATTTTACTTCCCAGTAAAGAAAACTTATCTTATTCCCACTTTTCGATTGCCAGAGGCGCAGTTTGCGTGCCGATGCTGGTAATGACATTTCGTTAGCTTGATTTCTTCAGGATAATTATGAGCAAGAGCACCGCTGAGATCCGTCAGGCGTTTCTCGATTTTTTCCATAGTAAAGGACACCAGGTAGTTGCCAGCAGCTCCCTGGTACCGAACAATGACCCTACTTTGTTGTTTACCAACGCCGGGATGAACCAGTTCAAGGATGTTTTCCTTGGCCTCGACAAGCGTAATTATTCCCGCGCAACCACCTCGCAGCGTTGTGTACGTGCGGGCGGTAAGCACAATGACCTGGAAAACGTCGGTTACACTGCACGTCACCACACTTTCTTCGAAATGCTGGGCAACTTCAGCTTCGGCGATTACTTCAAACACGACGCTATTCAATATGCATGGGAACTACTGACCGGTGAAAACTGGTTTGCCCTGCCAAAAGAGCGTCTGTGGGTAACCGTCTATGAAACTGACGATGAAGCCTATGAAATCTGGGAAAAAGAAGTCGGTATTCCGCGCGAACGTATCATCCGTATCGGTGATAACAAAGGTGCGGCTTATGCTTCAGACAACTTCTGGCAGATGGGTGATACCGGTCCTTGCGGTCCATGCACAGAAATTTTCTACGACCACGGCGACCATATCTGGGGTGGACCTCCGGGAAGCGCAGAAGAAGATGGGGATCGCTACATTGAGATCTGGAACATCGTCTTCATGCAGTTCAACCGTCAGGCTGACGGCACCATGGAACCGCTGCCGAAACCGTCCGTGGATACCGGTATGGGTCTGGAGCGTATTGCGGCCGTGCTGCAACACGTTAACTCCAACTATGAAATCGACCTGTTCCGCTCATTGATCGAATCCGTGGCGAAAGTCACTGGCGCAACCGATCTGAGCAACAAGTCTCTGCGCGTTATTGCCGACCATATCCGTTCCTGTGCATTCCTGATTGCCGATGGCGTTGTGCCGTCGAATGAAAACCGTGGCTATGTGCTGCGCCGTATCATTCGTCGCGCGGTACGTCATGGCAACATGCTGGGCGCGAAGGATACCTTCTTCTACAAGCTGGTTGGTCCGTTGGTGGACGTCATGGGCTCTGCAGGTGAAGAACTGAAGCGTCAGCAGGCTATGGTTGAACAGGTTCTGAAAACCGAAGAAGAGCAGTTTGCGCGTACTCTGGAGCGTGGTCTGGCGCTGCTGGACGAAGAACTGGCAAAACTGTCTGGCGATACGCTGGATGGCGAAACCGCATTCCGTCTGTATGACACCTACGGTTTCCCGGTTGACCTGACGGCAGACGTTTGCCGCGAGCGTAACATTAAGGTTGATGAAGCGGGCTTTGAAGCTGCAATGGAAGAACAGCGCCGTCGTGCGCGTGAAGCCAGCGGCTTCGGCGCAGACTACAATGCGATGATTCGCGTTGATGGCGCCTCTGAATTTAAAGGCTACGAGCACCTGGAACTGAACGGCAAAGTGACCGCGCTGTTTGTTGATGGTAAAGCGGTAGACGCAATTAACGCAGGTCAGGATGCCGTTGTCGTACTGGATCAGACTCCGTTCTATGCGGAATCTGGTGGTCAGGTTGGCGACAAGGGTGAGCTGAAAGGCGCAGGCTTCGCGTTTGCCGTTAGCGACACGCAGAAATATGGCCAGGCCATTGGTCACATCGGCAAGTTGTCTGCGGGTTCTCTGAAAATTGGTGATGCGGTACAGGCTGATGTGGATGAAGCCCGTCGTGCGCGTATTCGTTTGAACCACTCCGCAACGCACCTGATGCACGCAGCGCTGCGCCAGGTTCTGGGCACACATGTGGCACAGAAAGGTTCGTTGGTTAACGATAAACTGCTGCGCTTCGACTTCTCTCATACCGAAGCAATGAAGCCTGCTGAAATCCGTGCCGTTGAAGATCTGGTGAACGCGCAAATCCGTCGCAACTTGCCGATTGAAACGAACATCATGGATCTCGAAGCGGCAAAAGCCAAAGGCGCAATGGCACTGTTTGGCGAGAAATATGACGACCATGTGCGCGTTCTGAGCATGGGTGATTTCTCTACCGAACTGTGTGGCGGTACTCACGCCAGCCGTACAGGTGATATCGGTCTGTTCCGCATTGTGTCCGAGTCAGGTACTGCGGCAGGCGTTCGTCGTATTGAAGCCGTAACCGGTGAAGGTGCTATCCAAACCGTGCATGCTGAGAGCGATCGCTTAAGCGATATTGCGCAGCTGCTGAAAGGCGATAGTCAGAATATCGGTGACAAAGTTCGTTCCGTGCTGGAGCGTACACGTCAACTGGAAAAAGAATTGCAGCAATTGAAGGAACAGGCTGCGGCGCAGGAGAGTGCAAATCTTTCCAGCAAAGCGTTTGATATCAACGGCGTGAAGCTGCTGGTCAGCGAACTCGCGGACGTTGAGCCGAAAATGTTGCGTACCATGGTTGATGATCTGAAAAATCAACTGGGGTCTACCGTTATCGTTCTGGCAACGGTAGTGGAAGGTAAGGTTTCTCTGATTGCGGGTGTGTCTAAGGACGTGACAGATCGCGTGAAAGCAGGGGAACTGGTTGGAATGGTCGCTCAGCAGGTCGGCGGCAAGGGTGGCGGTCGTCCGGACATGGCGCAAGCCGGTGGTACGGATGCAGCGGCTCTGCCTGCAGCGTTAGCCAGTGTGAAAGGCTGGGTCAGCGCAAAACTGTAATAATTATAAGCGTAAGTCGACGCTGCGGACTTCAATCCGCAGCGTTTGTATCAACGCTATCGACAACGATAAAGTCAGGTTGAAGTTGTGTATATCGGCTAAACTTAGGTTTAACAGAATGTGATGCCGTGACTGCTTACACTTAGGTGTTTGTCATCGCTTACTTTTTGGCGTTATATGATGGATAATGCCGGGATACAGAGAGACCCGACTCTTTTAATCTTTCAAGGAGCAAAGAATGCTGATTCTGACTCGTCGAGTTGGTGAGACCCTCATGATAGGCGATGAGGTCACCGTGACAGTTTTAGGGGTGAAGGGCAACCAGGTGCGCATTGGCGTAAACGCCCCGAAAGAAGTTTCTGTCCATCGTGAAGAGATCTACCAGCGTATCCAGGCTGAAAAATCCCAGCAGTCCAGTTACTAAGGTTTTCGCGTCTCACCTCTCTGGTGAGGCGCAACCTGATTGAGTGACCCTTTTTCTTCTCTTTTCTTCTTCGTCTTCCCCATTTTTTCGATTCCACTGCGCGTAATGCCTTTTCCTGCGAAGTTTCCGTTTGCTCACTCCTTCAGGAAATTGCCAATTTATCTGTTGATAAAACACTCTTTTTGCCGTTTTTGCAGACTAATTGCGCGTGAAATGTGCAAACGATAAAAGCTCTGGAAAAATTGTTTGACTTATAAGTCCCAGAAAGTAATATGTGCGCCACGCAGCGACGATGAGCAGAAACAAGTTCTTCGAAGCACTCGCAAGAGGCGTGTTGGTGAGGTGGCCGAGAGGCTGAAGGCGCTCCCCTGCTAAGGGAGTATGCGGTCAAAAGCTGCATCCGGGGTTCGAATCCCCGCCTCACCGCCATTTGCATCCGTAGCTCAGCTGGATAGAGTACTCGGCTACGAACCGAGCGGTCGGAGGTTCGAATCCTCCCGGATGCACCATATTACTTGATATCGCTTTAGCAGCGATATCAAATCTGCAGTAAAGTAAGTTTCCCTGATGCATCCGTAGCTCAGCTGGATAGAGTACTCGGCTACGAACCGAGCGGTCGGAGGTTCGAATCCTCCCGGATGCACCATCTCTTACTTGATATCGCTTATCACGGTATCAGTATCGGCAGTAAAGCAAGTTTCCCGATGCATCCGTAGCTCAGCTGGATAGAGTACTCGGCTACGAACCGAGCGGTCGGAGGTTCGAATCCTCCCGGATGCACCA
>NZ_JAOWHX010000039.1:0-111542 GCF_030332405.1 Citrobacter sp. Cpo147 | reverse complement strand
GCATCCGTAGCTCAGCTGGATAGAGTACTCGGCTACGAACCGAGCGGTCGGAGGTTCGAATCCTCCCGGATGCACCATCTTCTCCTAAATAACAGCGAAACTGTTGTTTCATGGTCTGCGAGATAATCGCGAGCACCAGGGAGGATAACGTTGCTTCAGCAACGGCCCGCAGGGCGAACATGAGTGAGTAATCCTCCCGGATGCACTATATTCTCCCTCCCTCTAAATCATTTCTACATACTCTCTGAACACCCCTCAATTCGCTGTCAGCGACAAAATCAATCAATTACGATAAAATAACGTCTGGTCACTCGGCTTGTGAGAAGACGATGTACGAACGTTATGCGGGTTTGATTTTTGATATGGATGGTACCATCCTGGATACCGAGCCTACGCACCGTAAGGCGTGGCATGAGGTATTGGGGCATTATGGACTACGGTTTGATGAACATGCCATGGTCGCCCTCAATGGCTCCCCAACGTGGCGTATTGCGCAGTCGGTAATTGAATTGAACCATGCCGATCTTGATCCTCATGCACTGGCACGTGAAAAAACCGACAAGGTGAGAAGCATGCTGCTGGATAGCGTCCAGCCTTTGCCGTTGGTTGATGTCGTGAAAGCCTGGCATGGTCGTCGTCCTATGTCGGTAGGTACGGGTAGTGAAAGCGCAATTGCAGAAGCGCTGCTCGCTCACCTTGGTCTGCGTCGCTATTTTGATGCTGTAGTCGCAGCCGATCACGTACAGCACCATAAACCGGCTCCTGATACGTTTTTGCTTTGTGCCGAACGTATGGGGGTTGTTCCGGCTCGTTGCGTCGTGTTTGAAGATGCCGATTTTGGAATACAGGCGGCGCATGCCGCGGGAATGGATGCCGTGGATGTCCGGTTATTGTGAGTGATGGACTGTCGCTCCTGTCACTGTTTGCCAGCAGTTTTCTCAGTGCCACGCTATTACCCGGCAATTCTGAAGTTGTTCTGGTTGCTTTGTTGGTCTCCGGGGGCAGTCATCCCTGGGTCTTAGTCTTAACAGCAACAATGGGTAATAGCCTTGGAGGGTTAACTAACGTTATCCTTGGGCGTTTCTTTCCATTGCGTAAAACATCGCGCTGGCAAGAAAAAGCCACTGGCTGGCTGCGGCGCTATGGCGCTGTCACACTATTATTAAGCTGGATGCCGGTTGTGGGGGATTTGCTGTGCCTGTTAGCCGGGTGGATGCGCATCTCGTGGGGCCCAGTTCTCTTTTTCTTATGCCTTGGCAAGGCGCTGCGCTATGTTGTTGTCGCAGCGGTTACGACACAAGGCATTATGTGGTGGCACTAATTGTGTTGTGGGATAGCCTTCAGGGTAACCAATACCATTATGCTAATTAAAACGATTTTGACAGGCGGGAGGTCAATTTGATCCCGGACGTATCACAGGCGCTGGCCTGGCTGGAAAACCATCCTCAGGCATTAAAGGGGATTCAACGTGGTCTGGAGCGCGAAACGCTGCGTGTTAATGCAGATGGGTCATTAGCAACGACAGGCCATCCTGAGGTGTTAGGCTCAGCGCTAACGCATAAGTGGATAACCACTGACTTTGCCGAAGCATTGTTGGAGTTCATTACTCCACCCGGTGACGACATTGAGAAAATGCTCACGTTCATGCGCGACTTACATCGTTATACCGCCAGAAACCTTGGCGACGAGCGTATGTGGCCGTTGAGCATGCCTTGCTATATTGCCGAAGGTCAGGATATCGAACTGGCGCAGTATGGTTCGTCGAATACCGGTCGCCTGAAGACGCTGTACCGTGAAGGCCTCAAAAACCGCTATGGCGCGTTGATGCAGACAATCTCGGGCGTCCACTACAACTTCTCGCTGCCTATGGCTTTCTGGCAGGCGAAATGCGGTGTAACCGAAGGTGAGGATGCTAAAGAGAAGATCTCCGCGGGCTACTTCCGTCTGATCCGCAACTACTACCGTTTTGGTTGGGTGATCCCGTATTTGTTTGGTGCCTCTCCGGCCATTTGTTCCTCATTCCTGCAAGGAAAACCAACAACTCTGCCGTTTGAAAAAACCGACTGTGGGATGTATTACCTGCCGTACGCAACGTCGCTGCGCCTGAGTGACTTGGGCTATACCAATAAGTCGCAAAGCAATCTCGGAATTACGTTTAACGATTTGCATGAGTATGTGGCAGGATTAAAGCGCGCGATTAAGACGCCTTCCGAGGAGTACGCGGCGATCGGTCTGGAAAAAGACGGTAAGCGTCTGCAAATCAACAGCAACGTTCTGCAGATTGAAAATGAGCTGTATGCGCCTATTCGCCCGAAACGCGTCACTCGTCGTGGAGAAACGCCATCAGATGCGCTTCTGCGTGGCGGTATCGAGTACATCGAAGTACGCTCGCTGGATATCAACCCGTTCTCGCCTATCGGCGTGGACGAGCAGCAGGTGCGCTTCCTCGATCTGTTTATGGTCTGGTGTGCGCTGGCTGATGCCCCGGAAATGAGTAGCGATGAATTGCTGTGTACGCGTAAAAACTGGAATCGCGTGATTCTCGAAGGGCGTAAGCCTGGGCTGACGTTAGGTATTGGCTGTGAAACAGCCCAGTTCCCGCTGCCTAAGGTTGGGAAAGATTTGTTCCGCGATCTGAAACGCGTGGCACAAACGCTGGACAGCATCGATGGAGGAGAGGAGTATCAGAAGGTCTGTGATGAACTGGTTGCCTGTTTTGACAATCCTGAACTGACTTTCTCTGCCCGGATCCTACGGTCTATGATTGATGAAGGCATTGGCGGCACGGGCAAAGCGCTGGGTGAGGCTTACCGAAATCTGCTGCGTGAAGAGCCGTTAGAAATAGTGCAGGAAGCTGAATTTATTGCTGAAACCGAGGCTTCAAAGCGTCGTCAGCAGGAGATCGAAGCGGCTGATACTGAGCCGTTTAGCGTGTGGCTGGAAAAGCACGCTTGATACAAAAGAAAAAGGCCACTCGGGAGTGGCCAAAATTTCATCTCTGAAAACAGGGATGATGATAACAAATGCGCGTCTTTCATATACTCAGACTCGCCCCGGAACAAAGAGTTCAGATTATTTTTAAAAAATTTATCGGAGGTGGCTAAATGCCGTTGTTAGATAGTTTTACTGTCGATCACACCCGGATGGAAGCTCCCGCGGTCCGGGTTGCAAAAACGATGAACACCCCGCATGGCGACGCAATCACCGTGTTTGATCTGCGTTTCTGCATTCCGAACAAAGAAGTGATGCCTGAGAAAGGTATCCATACGCTGGAACACCTGTTTGCAGGTTTTATGCGTAACCACCTTAACGGTAACGGCGTTGAGATTATCGATATCTCTCCGATGGGATGCCGTACCGGCTTCTACATGAGCCTGATTGGTACGCCGGACGAACAGCGTGTAGCCGACGCGTGGAAAGCGGCAATGGCGGACGTGCTGAAAGTACAGGATCAGAACCAGATCCCGGAGCTGAACGTTTACCAGTGCGGTACGTATCAGATGCACTCTCTTAGCGAAGCACAGGATATCGCGCGTCATATTCTGGAGCGTGATGTACGCGTGAACAGCAATGAAGAGCTGGCACTACCGAAAGAGAAACTGCAGGAACTGCATATTTAGTCTTATTGATTAGCTGTTCCAGTATTTATATTAACCCCGGTTTATGTCCGGGGTTTTTTATTGCTTAATATAATGTGTGTTTATTATATTTGCGGTGGGAATATATTTTAATTTAAGTGATACCTGACCTGTTAAATAATAAAATGTGATCTGGCAAACAGAATGAGGCGGATAATTAACGATGCCAGAGTGTATTGATCACATAAACTAAAAAACATAAATAATTAATAGAAAAACATAATGGAATGCGCCAGATATCCGGGTAATAACAAGACTCTTTTAATAGCCGGTAGATAGGGCTTTTATCAAATCTTATCTGGTATACATTAAACTTTAGGGATGAAAATGAAGGCTAAATATTTGGCGCTGATGATCGGTGCTTGCTTTTCTCATAACCTTTGGGCAGCAAATAATATCACTATTGAGCAGCGTCTGGCTGAACTGGAGAAACGTGTTGTTAATGCCGAAAAACGGGCATCCGATGCTGAGGCGCAAATTCGCTCGCTGAAGCAGCAGCAGGTCGCTGCTGCGCCGACGGTGAATGTCCAGTCTGCCGAGCCGATTGCAGCAGGTGAAACTCCGCCTAAGCTGACATTATCTGGCTTCAGCGATATTAAGTTCTATGGCGATGTCGAATTTAATATGGATGCGGCAAGCCGTTCCGGTAGCCTGACATCGACGAGAACGTCAGCGAATAAGGATTGGGCACCAGGAACCAATGAACGCTGGGATATTAACGGACGCCTGTTGCTGGGCTTTGACGGCTACCAGCGGAGGGACAACGGTAATTTTGCAGGGTTCTCGGTACAGCCTCTGGCGGACTTGACCGGAAAAATGAACCTCGATGATGCCGTTTTCTTCTTTGGTCGTGAGAATGACTGGAAAATTAAGGTTGGTCGTTTTGAAGCCTACGATATGTTCCCGCTGAATCAGGATACGTTTGTTGAATATTCGGGGAATACAGCGAACGATCTCTACAGTGACGGTTACGGCTATATCTATATGATGAAAGAAGGACGGGGACGTAGCGACAGCGGGGGTAACTTCCTGCTGAGCAAAACCATCGACAACTGGTATTTCGAAGTTAACACATTGCTGGAAAATGGCAGTACGTTATATACCGAGAAGCAGTACCACGGAATGGATTTAACCAACGATAAAAACGTGGCTTACGTCCGTCCGGTTATCGCCTGGCAAAACGGGCGTTTTTCAACGGCGATAGCGATGGAAAGTAACGTCGTTAACAACGCCTACGGCTATTACCAAAATGGGACGTGGATCGATCAGTCAGATCGTACGGGTTATGGTTTTACCATGACCTGGAATGGTCAAAAAACGGACCCGGAAGATGGCGCAGTGATTAACCTGAATACCGCCTATATGGATGCGACCGATGAGACAGATTTTACCGCTGGGGTGAATGCGTTGTGGCATCGATTTGAACTGGGTTATATCTATGCGCATAACAAAATCGAAGCCTTCAATGCTACCAATATCGATGCCGTTTGTGAGGATGATTGCTGGATCACCGATCCCGGCAATTATGACATTCACACTATTCATGCCTCATATTTATTCCCCAATGTGATGGATATGAAAAACTTTAACATCTACCTCGGCGCCTATGCTTCATGGGTAGAGGCCAATCCGAATAATGGTGATAACAGCGAAGATGCGCGTTACGGCGGGCGTCTGAGATTCAAATATTACTTCTGATTGTAGGTCTAATAAAAAAGGGATCCGCAGATCCCTTTTATCAGATAGTTAGTGTGCGCCACCACCACCGCCGCCCGCACCGAAGGGCGGTTTGGCGAACCACACCAGGCCAAGCAGGACCAGGAATATCCCCGCCGACATCCAGAAGATTTCGTTAGCGGAAATAATCAGCCCCTGATTGGTGATCTGCTGAGCTATCCAACCTGAAGCCTGCTGGTGCGTCATCCCTAAATCCTGCAGCTTATCGTACATAGCCTGTGCATTTGGGTTGTAGGGGTTAACAGATTCCGTTAGCTGAGCATGGTGCAGCGACTCGCGGTTCGTCCACATTGTCGTCGTAATCGATGTACCGATGGAACCTGCCAGCGTTCGCGTAAAGTTCGACAAGCTGGATGCCGCCGCCAGACGTTCAGGCGGTAAACCGGACAGCGTAATGGTGGTTAGCGGCATAAAGAAGCAGGCTACCGCGAACCCCTGAATAAACTGCGGCCAGGCCGACGCGCCAAAGTCCATACCCGGCTCGAACGTCCACGCACGCCAGTAGAAACAGACGGCGTACATAATAAAACTGAACGTCACCAGCCGACGCATATCCAGCTTGTGCGCGAAGCGGCCGATAATCGGCGACAGGATCACCGGAATCACCCCAACCGGCGCTGACGCCAGACCAGCCCAGGTTGCCGTATAGCCGTATACCTCCTGCAGCAGCTGCGGCAGCAGGACGATTGCGCCGAAGTAGAGCATATAGGCCAGACTGATACACAGACAGCCGATGGTAAAGTTGCGCGACTTAAACAGCGAGAGATCGACAATGGGGTGCTCGTCGGTAAGCTCCCAGACGATCAGGAAGCTGATAGCGACAACAGCGACCACCGTCAGGATGATAATCTCCTGCGAGGCGAACCAGTCCAGCTCTTTGCCGCGGTCGAGCATAATCTGCAAACTGCCGATACCGATGACCAGCAGTGCCAGACCAATGGCGTCAATGCGCCGCTGCTCGGTTTTGGTTTCCCGACCGCGCAGGGTTTGCAGGGTCATCAATACCACCACAGCCCCGATTGGCACGTTGATAAAAAATATCCAGCCCCAGTGATAGTTGTCGCTGATATAGCCCCCAAGAATAGGACCACATATCGGGGCAACAATCACCGTCATCGACCATAGCGCGAGGGCGATGGAACGCTTGGCGGGTGGATAGTTATTCAGCAACAGGCTCTGTGACAGCGGAATTAATGGACCGGCAACAATACCCTGGATTACGCGGAAGAAAATCAGCATGTTCAGGCTGGTGGACATCCCGCATGCCCATGACGCAATGACGAAGGCGATAGTTGACCACATAAAGAGTCTTACTTCGCCAAAGCGTTTTGCCAGCCAGCCGGTGATCGGAATAGAGATAGCGTTCGCCACCCCGAATGAGGTGATCACCCAGGTTCCCTGGCTCAGTGAAGAGCCGAGGTTCCCGGCGATAGTGGGGATCGCCACGTTAGCAATGGTGGAGTCCAGCACCTGCATGAATGTCGCCAGGGACAGCGCGATCGTCATAATGACGAGCTGCGCGCCTTCCAGCGGTTTTTGCTGTTGCATCACACGCACCTTTGAATTAGCCCGCGTTGGCCCGCACGATCTCTTCGATCATCTTATTGACCGGAGCAAGGTTGATTTCACGTGCATTACTTTCTGATACCGGCGTGGTACGAACCTGGCTTGCCAGAATTTGTCCGTCACGATTTGAGGTATCTACCGTAACCAGCGTAGACAAACCAATACGTAATGGATGCTGTGCCAGTTGCTGCGCATCCAGTTCGATACGTACCGGCAGACGCTGGACGACTTTGATCCAGTTGCCGGTTGCGTTCTGCGCTGGCAGCAGGGAGAAGGCGCTGCCCGTACCCATATCGAGACCGACAACTTTACCGGTATATTTTACGTCATCGCCGTAAATATCGCTGATAACGGTCGCCGGTTGGCCGATACGCATGTGCGCGAGCTGTGTTTCTTTGAAGTTGGCATCTACCCACAGGTTAGTGGCCGGAACAACCGCCATCAGCGGCGTGGTTGGGCTAATTTGCGCACCAGGCTGTACGGCGCGACGGGATACATAACCGGTCATTGGGCTGACAATTCTGGTACGTTCCAGCGCCAGCCAGGCATTGCGCACTTCGGTAGCAGCCTGTTGCACAGCGGGTTGATCTTCCAGCTTGCTACCCAGAATCATCGCCTGGTTAGCATTATATTGTTGGATCGCGACATCAAGCTGGGCCTGAGCGCTGGCGACGGCATCACGAGCGTGTTGCAGCTCTTCGCGGCCAATCAGGTTGGCATTGCCCAGCGGAACTCGGCGATTAAAGTCGCTTTGTGCCTGCGCCAGTGCGGTTTTCTGCACTTCAATGCTTGCCTGTAACTGCTTGCTGTTGATCATCAACTGGTGCGTCTGACGCACGCTGGAAGCCAGCGCAGTTTTGGCTTTTTCAAATGCCTGCTTTGCGTCCGTCTGGTCGAGGGTGACCAGCACATCGCCTTGTTTTACAAAGTCAGTGTTATCAGCCCAGACTTTCGTCACGCTGCCTGATACCTGAGCCATGATTTGAACCTGGTTCCCTGCCACGTACGCATCGTCTGTCTCTTCGACATGACGAAGTACTAAAAACCAATAAATCCCATATGCCACGGCAATGATAATAAAGAGCAAGGTCAGAAGGAGCAGCATACTTTTACGTTTGCCATTCTTCTTGACCGGTTGCTGCGGGGTTTGAGTCTCCGCATTTGCGCTCATGTTGTTCTCCACGATCTTATTTTTTTCACATCGGCTGAGCCGACCTGTTTATCAGACAGGCCAGCAGTATGCGTGCTGGCCTGTCGGTTTTTTCATTTATAAATCTGGATTTCTGAGCGAGTCGGCGCGTTAGCGCAGCGCTTCTAACACCGCGCCATCCTGCTCCATCTGATCAAGACGGGTCAGAAGTTTACGGGTAATTTGCTCAAGCTGATCTTTTTCGGTGGTGCTAAGAGACGACCAGAGCTGATGCAGGCAGTTATGCTGAGGCGGTAACACCTCTTGCAAAAATGCATGGCCTTTCTCGGTCAATTGCAGATGCAGACAGCGGCGATCGTTATCGCTTTCGCGACGTTCGATCCAGCCACGTTTTTCTAACTCATCCGCGATGCGGGTAGCGTTAGTACGTGACGAGCCAAGCGCACAACTCAGTTCAGAAGGCTGAATACTGTGGTTTTCCTGAGACTCCAGCGTAATCAACGCCATAAACAACGTCTCGTTAATCCCTTGAGCTTTCAGCATCTTATTGCGGTTTTCCAGCAGCTTGCCCTGCATGTGCATGCATAGGCGAGTCAGAAGCACTTCCTGATAAGGGAACTCTTCGTAGCGGCTGGCGCGAAATTTTAGCATTTGTTCAATGGGCGTAAACGAACTATCCATTTGGGTATAACCTCATTAATTTCAGCCGATATAGTAACGACAGTGACAAATAAAGTAAATGTATTATTTCTTTAAAATGATTGTTTTTATCTATAAGCCAACAAGCATTTTCCAGGCTAATCCATAGCCCAGAGCACTCAGTAACGTTGGAATGATGATGCTGCGGGTCTTATAGAAGCTTGCGCCCAGTATGACAAACCCCACCAGCGTAGGCACGAACCGACGAGCGTCGTGCATCACTTCTGGCGCGGTAGACACCACCAGCAGGGCGCAAATAGATGCAATGCCAATAGTGTCGAGTAATATGCCCGTCGCGCCGCGCTTCGTCGGGCGAACATTGCCCACCCCAAGACGGAGTGGCAAATAGCGAAAACAGTAATTAACGCAGCCGACCAACAGGCCAAGTAGCAGAACCTCATAGCTCATCAGGACCTCCCTGCCAAAATGACTGGATGAGCGCCGTCAGGCATCCGCAGACAATACCTGCAAGGATAGCGGCAGGTATGGAAAACAGCATGACGCCAGCCAGCGCCCCGGCCAGGGAGGCAGTCACGCAGAGCGCTTGTTTACGTTGGAATGACGCGAGCAGGAAGCTCATAAACAGCGCCGGGAGCATGAATCCCAGTGCCGCTTCAACCGCCGGGTAATCCTTGAGTAAACCACTGCCGGAAAACGCGCCGATCACCGTACCAAACACCCAGGAGGCCCAGGAGCACAGTGCGATGCCGATCATCCAGTTTTCACTCCAGCGCCGATTATCCCGGACCAGTTTTGCCGTTGCGGCGGCAAAGACTTCATCGGTAAGGCCAAAAGCCCACAGTGCACTTTTGGGTTTACTCAGTCGCTGGGCTATTCGGCTGCGCAGGGAAGGGCCGTACAAAACATGACGGACATCCATGGCCATGACGGTCAGCGCGGCAACCCACAGCGAACTGCCTGCGGCGAGCATGGTGGTAATGACAAACTGGCTGGCTCCCGCATAGATAATGCAGGAGAAAAAGACGCTTTCAACCGGCGTAAAGCCAAGGCGAGTGGCATTGAGACCAAATGCAAAAGCGACCGGAATATAGCTGATGACTATTGGCAGGCTGTCTTTGAATCCTTCTGTTAACGTTGCCGAACTGGATTCAGACTGGGGTACAGGGCTTTCCATAGGGTTATAGGTTTCATTACCGAAATTAATATAACTTGGTTCAATGAGTTATAACCTTAGCAGACTGATGGGCTCCTTAACACCCTGTGGAGCCCAATCAGCGGTAAACATGCACTATACGCTTAATTTACGGCTTCCTGACGGTGAAAACCTCGCCACCAGACCACCAGGTTGAGTATGGCAACGGTCGTACCTGCCAGACAAACTCCAGCCCACCCGGCATGCTGCCAGGCGGAGGCTGAAATCAGCGAACCCGCCGCTCCGCCAATAAAATAGCTGGTCATGTATCCGGCGGTCAGGCGATTACGCGCGTCAGGATGAATGCGATAGATAACCGTCTGGTTGGTGATGTGTACTCCCTGAACGGTGAGATCCAGCACCAGAATGCCGATAATCAGCATGGGGACGGAAGTGTGCCCAAGCCAAATAGCAAGCCAGGAGAGCAGCAGTAATAGCAGCCCCATAGTTGTGGTCAGGTGGGATTTACCCTTATCGGCAAAACCGCCTGCCGGACGTGCGCCTAATGCACCTGCGGCACCCGCCAGACCGAACAGACCAATCATGCCTTCTGAATAGTTAAACGGCGGTGCGGCGAGCAAAAACGCCATTGATGTCCATAGGATACTGAAATTGGCAAAGGTCAGACAGCCCAGCATCGCGCGGGTACGCAGCAGTTTATCGTGGATAAACAGGCTGAATACCGAACCCAGAAGTTGCGGGTAGTTAAGATGCGTTTCTGATTTCATCTTCGGCAGACCGCGCCACAGCGCAATCGCCATCAGCGCCATTAATACCGATGCCACCCAAAACACGGTGCGCCAGCCGCCCAAATTGGCCAGTAATCCCGCTACGGTGCGTGCCAGCAGAATGCCCAACAGCAGGCCGCTCATAATCGTGCCGACAACTTTACCGCGCTTGTCTGGCGTGGCAAGTGTCGCCGCCAGCGGAACTAAAATCTGTGCGACTACCGAGAACAGTCCGGTCAGAGCGGTGCCGAGGATCAGCATACCCAGTGACTGACTGCTGGCGGTAATCAGCATGCCACCAGCCGCGAGCAACGTCATGGAGACGATCAGCATCCGACGTTCGAACATATCGCCAAGCGGGACTAAAAACAGCAGACCAGCGGCGTAGCCGAGTTGGGCCGCGGTGACGATAAACCCTGCGGTACTGGCAGATAGCGAAAAGTTGCGCGCAATGGTATCAAGCAGCGGTTGCGCATAATAGTTACTGGCGACGGCAAGGCCGGTGGCGATAGACATTAACAGGATCAGCGAAGGGCTAAGTCCCTGAGTGGTTTTCGTCATTGTTTTCAACTGAGTAATGGGTTGCAGAAAACAATCATAACGGAAGTGATTAAATGTTGCTGATTTGTTGAGTGATGGATTGTGCGATTGGGGGAAGGAGGATAGGCCGGATTAGGTGCATCGCGCCACCATCCGGCATTTATGCGGTTACAGGCCTGATGGCGCTACACTCATCAGGCCTGTGAATGGATTATTTCTGCGCGGCCAGCGCTTCGTTCACCCAGCCGTCAAACTGCTGCTGGTGGGCTTTGATCCAGCCGTCAACGTGACCCTGCACGTCGGCTTCAGACGCTTTCCCGTCGTGCATCATTGCGTTCTGTGCGTTGATATCCGCCAGCGGCAGCTTCATGATGGCAAACAGTTTCGCCGCAGCCGGGTTTTTCTCCGCCCAGGCTTTATTGGCGACAATATGCATAGTGTTCACCGGGAAGCCGTAGTTGGCACCGTTTGGCAGTTTGGTATCAATATCTTTCTGCTCGCCTGGCAGGGAAGAGAACGGTACCTGCAGCCAGACCACATCTTTACCCGGCTTCATTACGTCGCTGACCCAGTACGGTGTCCAGGTGTAGTAAAGAATGGGTTTACCTTCTTTGAAGCGGGTAATGGTGTCGGCCATCATCGCCGCATAGTTACCGTGGCTGACCTCGACGGTTTTTTCCAGATCGAAAGCTTTGTTCTGGTGGTTGATTACTGCTTCACAGCCCCAGCCCGGTGAACAGCCCATCATATCGGCTTTTCCGTCACCGTTGGTGTCAAAGATTTTAGCGATTTTCGGATCTTTTAACTGGGCGATATTGGTGATTTTATACTGCTCAGCGGTTTTCTTGTCGATCAGATAACCCTGTGCGGCACCTGTAACGAATACCCCCTCGCGATAAAACTTTTTGTCTCCGCCCGCAGCGGCGTACATATCATCATGTAGCGGCTGCCAGTTCACGGCGGTAAAAGTTGCATCGCCAGAGGCAATGGAGGTATAGCCGACGTTGTAGTCAACTTCGCTGGTTTTGTTAACGGTGTAACCCAGTTTCTCCAGCGCACGGGCGACTAATTGCGTCTGGAAGGATTCTTCAGAGATAGTGCTCTGGATTGGCTGTACGGTGATGCCTTTGCCCGGCAGGTCGGCAGCGAAAGTGCTGGTGGAGACAAGGGTGGCAAACGCTGTGGCAATAATTACTTTCTGTCGCATCGTTGTTCCTTATTACACTTCATCCTGAATGATTTTGTGCAAGTTAATGAATTGTAGGCCCGGTAAGCATGCGCCACCGGGCAACGGGTGAATTACTTCGTGAATGGGCGAGTGATAAGCCCAATGGGACCGGTGGTGTACCAGCGACGGTTGCCACGACTACGCGAGTCGCGACCAACGGCCTGCGTCAGGCGATCCAGGATGATGGCGAGGATCACAATCCCAACCCCGCCGACGGTGGCAAGCCCCATATCCAGACGACCGATTCCGCGCAGAACCATCTGGCCCAGTCCGCCGACGGCAATCATCGACGCGATGACGACCATTGAGAGCGCCAGCATCAGCGTCTGGTTAACCCCAGCCATAATGGTGGGCATTGCCAGCGGGAGCTGCACTTTAAACAGCATCTGACGCGGGCTGGCGCCAAACGAGCGCGAGGCTTCAATCAGATCGGCTGGCACCTGGTTAATCCCCAGAATAGTCAGACGCACGATTGGCGGCAGGGCGAAGATAATCGTCACCACTACGCCCGGGACGTTACCAATACCGAAAAGCATGACAATCGGCACCAGATAGACAAACGCGGGTGTGGTTTGCATGGCGTCCAGCAGCGGGCGAACAATTTTTGCTGCCCGTGGACTGCGCGCCAACCAGATTCCCATCGGCAGACCGATAACCACGCAGAACAGCAACGCGGTCAACACCAGCGCCAGGGTTATCATGGCCTGCGACCACGCGCCGATGGCACCGATGGCAATTAAGGAAATCAGCGTAGCAACGCCCATCCCCACGCCGGAAATCTGCCAGGCAATCAGCGCGAACAGGATAATCGCTACCGGGGCTGGCATACCTAACAGCAGCTGTTGAAAGCCGTTGAGAATGTAATCCACCGGGACACGAATGCCCTGGAAGACCGGACGGAAATGGGTAACGACCCAGTCGATCCCCTCTGTGACCCAACTGTCCAGCGGGATCAGCGTTTTATGGAACGGATCCATAATATTGAAATGCTCTGGTGCCGGCGCGGGTGCGCTGGTCAGCCAGTCCGCGCCACCACCGTCAGTGGGTGCGCCTGATGGCGTACTCCAGGCATCAGCATTTTGTGCTGCACTGTCGGCCGCTGGTGTGGTGTCCCACGGATTAGTTTGATCAGCCATTGTTTACCCCCTCACGATCTAAAGCCTGTAACAGCATGCGTTTTGAAATGACGCCCACATACTGCTGTTCCTCATCTACAACCGGCACCGCGCACGGGGCCTGACCGACATGAGAAAGCAACTCGCTGAGAGGGGTTTGTGCATCTACGGCTAACGGCTCATCGATCAATGCCGCTTCAATACCTTGCGCCTGACTTAACGCTGTTTTTAATGAGTCGATAGAGACAACGCCAACGAATTTATTGCCGCGTTCGATCACGTAACCATATTCGCGATCTTTGTCCTGCAATAATTGCAGCGCAGAACGTGGACCCACCCCGGGGTTTTTACGAATCAAACCTTCGGGACTACGGCGTGAAATATCTTTCGCGCTAAAGACCTGGCTAATATCAACGCCGCGGAAGAAGGTGCGTACATAATCATTGGCTGGATTATTCAGGATTTCATCCGGCGTGCCGACCTGGACCACTTCACCGTTTTGCATAATGGCAATTCTGTCGCCAATACGCATAGCTTCGTCGAGGTCATGCGATATAAATACCACGGTACGTTGATGCTTCGCCTGTAGCTTTACCAGCTCATCCTGCATCTCGGTACGAATTAACGGATCGAGGGCTGAGAAGGCCTCATCCATTAATAAGATGTCAGGGTTAATGGCTAATGCGCGGGCGAGGCCCACACGCTGGCGCATCCCTCCGGAAAGTTCATCCGGGTAGCCGTGAGCATAATTCTCCAGACCAACCTGACGCAGCGCATCTAACGCTTTTTCACGACGTTCATCCGCACCTACGCCGGCTAATTCCATACCGAATGCCGTATTGTCGAGAACCGTCATGTGCGGCATCAGGGCAAAGGACTGGAACACCATCGCAATCTTTTTTCTGCGCACCTCGCGAAGCTCAGCATCGGATATCCGGGCGATGTCTACGCCGTCAATCAATACCTGTCCGCGGGTGGGTTCAATCAGGCGATTGAGAAGGCGTACCATTGTGGATTTACCCGAACCGGATAATCCCATGATGACAAATATCTCGCCTTCTTCAATGGCCAGACTGGCGTTCTTAACGCCAAGCGATAGCCCCGTTTTATCCAGAATCTGCTCTTTTGAAAGTCCTTTTTCAATATATTTGAAGGCTCTCTGGGGATGCTCTCCAAATATCTTATAGAGATTTTTAACTTCTAATTTAATTGCCATGCAATAGAATGATTCCTGTTATTTGTTTATATCGATATATTACCTGATGGAAATAGTGACCTTTTTCTACCCTAACATACTGAGAATCTGAGACAACCCTGAATTTGGTTGTGGCATGAATATTGCCGAAGGCCAGGCGGCGGGACTTCCCGTGATATAAGGGCTGAGCGCGAATGCGGGCGGGTTAATATTTTTTGTAAATGCCAATGAAAAATCGCCTGAATTGCTGGAATGCAGGCGAATAATGCGGCTGATATTGAGTGTAGATCACACAATTATATTTGCACAACAAAAGTGTGATCCTGTTAAAATATTTCCGCGAAAAATGTACGGTATTTCCCACAGAATTGATTGCTAGAAATTCCAGTCGTCGTCTTCGGTTTCGACCGCTTTTCCCATCACATAGGATGAGCCAGAACCCGAGAAGAAATCGTGGTTTTCGTCAGCGTTGGGCGACAGCGCGGCAAGGATTGCCGGGTTAACCTCCGCCATTTCAGGTGGAAATAGCGCCTCATACCCCAAATTCATCAATGCCTTATTGGCGTTGTAGCAAAGGAAGGCTTTGACGTCATCCACCCAGCCTGTTTCTGCATACAATTCTTCCGTATAGCGCGCTTCGTTATCATACAATTCCATCAGCAGATCGAAGGCAAAGTTCTTTAACTCCTCGCGTGCGGACTCGGAAATATGCTCCAGACCTTTTTGATATTTATAACCAATGTAATACCCATGAACGGCCTCATCACGAATAATCAGGCGAATAAGATCGGCTGTATTGGTCAATTTTCCGCGGCTGGAAAAATACATCGGTAACCAGAAGCCGGAATAGAACAGGAAGGATTCCAGAAACACGCTGGCTATTTTTTTCTTCAACGGTTCGTCGCTGGCGTAATGTGTCAAAACGATCTGCGCTTTGCGCTGGAGTGGGGTATTTTCTTCACTCCAGGCGTAGGCTGCATCCACATCTTTGGTCTGGCAAAGGGTGGAGAAAATTGAGCTGTATGAACGGGCGTGCACCGCCTCCATAAAGCTGATATTCGACAGCACCGCCTCTTCATGCGGTGTTAACGAATCAGCCATTAACGCTGGTGCTCCGGCAACATTCTGAATGGTGTCGAGCAACGTCAGCCCGGTAAAAACGCGGATTGTTAACTGCTGTTCGGCGGCGTTCAACGTTTGCCAGGCCGGAATGTCATTGGAGAGCGGGACCTTTTCCGGGAGCCAGAAGTTACTGGTCAGACGGTTCCATACCTCAAGATCTTTATCATCCTCAATCTTGTTCCAGTTGATGGCGCTCACGCGGGATAATGTCATTTTCTCCTCCTTACAGCGCGCATGACACGCAGCCTTCTATTTCGGTGCCTTCCAGCGCCAACTGGCGTAGTCGGATGTAGTACAGGGATTTGATGCCCTTACGCCAGGCGTAAATCTGCGCTTTATTGATATCACGCGTGGTGGCGGTATCGGGGAAAAAGAGCGTCAGTGAAAGCCCCTGATCGACATGGCGTGTTGCTTCTGCGTAGGTATCAATGATTTTTTGTGGACCGATCTCATAGGCATCCTGATACAAGGCCAGATTCTCATTGGTCATAAACGGGGCAGGGTAGTAAACGCGCCCGGTTTTGCCCTCTTTGCGAATCTCCACTTTCGACACGATCGGGTGAATGCTTGACGTGGCATGATTGATGTAGGAGATAGAACCGGTGGGGGGAACCGCCTGTAAATTCTGGTTATAAATGCCGTAGCGCATCACATCTTCACGCAGCTGTGACCACATCTCGCGCGTCGGCAGCGTAATGCCGCTGGCGGCAAACAGCGTGCGAACCTTGTCGGTTTTTGGCTGCCAGTCGCCCTGCAGATACTGGTTAAAATATTCGCCGCTGGCGTAGCGCGACTGTTTGAATCCGGCAAAGGTTTGACCGCGCTCGTGGGCGATCTTCATTGACGTATTCAGCGCATGCCAGGTGATGGTGTAGAAATAGAGATTGGTGAAATCCAGCCCTTCCGGCGAACCGTAGGCGATCCCCTCCCGCGCCAGATACCCGTGCAGATTCATCTGCCCAAGACCAATTGCGTGCGACGCGCTGTTTCCGGTCTCAATCGAGGGCACGCTGCGGATATGGCTCATGTCCGAAACGGCGGTTAAGCCACGAACCGCCGTTTCCACGGTACGACCAAAGTCGGGTGAATCCATGGTATGGGCAATGTTTAACGAGCCGAGATTGCAGGAAATATCGTGCCCGGTCTGTGCGTAATTGAGATTTTCATCGTAGGTAGAGGCACTGTTAACCTGCAAAATCTCCGAGCACAGGTTGCTCATATTGATCCGACCGGCAATCGGATTGGCGCGATTCACCGTATCTTCAAACATGATGTAAGGATAGCCAGACTCAAACTGGATCTCGGCCAGCCGCTGGAAGAAATCGCGGGCGTTAATGAATTTTTTGCGCACACGTTCGTCGGCAACCAGTTCGTCATACCGCTCACTCACGGCGATATCACCGAACGGTTTGCCGTAAATCCGTTCCACGTCATACGGTGAGAACAGCGCCATTCGGGCATTTTCTTTCGCCAGTTGAAAGGTAACATCCGGGATCACCACGCCAAGCGAGAGCGTTTTGATGCGGATTTTCTCGTCGGCGTTTTCGCGCTTGGTATCGAGAAAACGTAAAATATCCGGATGGTGTGCGTGCAGATACACCGCCCCCGCACCCTGACGTGCCCCGAGTTGATTCGCATAAGAAAACGCATCTTCCAGCATTTTCATTACTGGGATCACCCCAGATGACTGGTTCTCAATGCGCTTTATGGGCGCTCCTGCCTCGCGCAGGTTGGAGAGTAAAAATGCCACGCCGCCGCCGCGTTTGGAGAGCTGAAGTGCGGAGTTGACCGCCCGACCAATAGACTCCATGTTGTCTTCAATACGCAACAGGAAGCAGGAGACCAGCTCACCGCGTTGCTGTTTTCCGCAGTTTAAAAAGGTTGGTGTGGCGGGCTGAAAGCGCCCGGAAAGCATTTCATCGGTCAGCTGCATCGCGAGCGTTTCATCGCCCTGCGCCAGCGTGAGCGCCACCATTGTGACCCGATCCTCAAAGTCTTCGAGATAGCGCTTACCGTCGAACGTTTTCAGCGTATAGCTGGTGTAGAACTTCCATGCGCCGAGGAACGTCTGGAAACGGAATCCGCTGGCGTGGGCATGGTTGAATAGCTTCAGCACGAACGCGCGATCGTAGCGGGCTAACACGCTGGCATCGTAATAGCCTTCATCCACCAACGTTTCCAGACGCTCCTGCTGGCTGGCAAACGCCATCGAGTTTGGGCGGACGTGGGAGGCAAAGAAAGCCTCCACCGCCTGATGGTCTTTGTCGAACTGAATGCGCCCGGCTTTATCGTACAGATTCAGCATGGCGTTCAGGGCGTGATAATCCAGCGTTGGCTGCATTACACGTTCTGCGGTTGCTGTTGCCAAAATTCGCTCACTCCTTTTCGAACGTTGTCGATATCGCTTTGGGTGCCCATCAGCTCAAAGCGATAGAGCCACGGCACGCCGCATTTTTGTGAGATGACATCACCCGCGCGACCGTAGGCGTCACCGAAATTACGATTGCCGGAGGCGATCACTCCACGGATTAACGCCCGGTTGTGCGTATCGTTTAAAAAGCGGATCACCTGTCTTGGGACCGCGCCAGCAGTGCCGCCGCCACCGTAGGACGGCACGATTAATATGTAAGGTTCGTCTACCCGGATCCGCTCGCGTTCGTTAAGCGGAATGCGGATGGCTGGCAGCCCCAGACGCTGCATAAAGCGGTGCGTATTTTCGGAGCTGCTGGAGAAGTAGATGAGCTGACTCATGCGCTGGCCACACGGTGTTCCGGATGCAGACGGTTGATCATGTCCGGGCGAAACCCTGACCAACTGGTTTCACCCGCGACCACGACCGGTAGCTGGCGAAACCCTTGATCGCGCAGGCTATCAGCCAAATCGGGTTGTAAATCGACGTTTACCATCTCAAAGTCAAAACCACGGCTTTCCATTGCCCGTTTGGTGGCGTGGCACTGAACACAGTTATTGCGAGTGTAAATAATAATACGCATGATTCGTATTTCCATTTAAAAATAAAAGATCGGCGCGATAGAGGGCGTCGGGTTGTGTGTGTCCTGATAGGAGAGATACTAGATGTAGTTTTAAAAAGATTCAACCATACAAGATATGGGAATTTTAGATTGATGATGAGCTGGGTGATGAGCGTGGCGGGGGAAGTGATATGTACCATCGCAGGTTGCCGGATGGAGACGCGTCGCGTCTAATCCGGCCTACAGGAAAGTACTTCCCGGGCCGGATAAGGCATTTATGTCGCCATCTGGCAGCGCAGAATCACATGCGCATCCCCACCGCCAGACGGTTAAAGCAGTTCATCAGGCTAATGGCAAATGTCAGGTCGCTAATTTCTTTCGCGCTGAAATGGTCTAGCAGCGGCAGATAAACGTCATCTTCGGCGTGAGTAGTGGCAATCTGGGTGACCGATTCGGCCCACGCCAGCGCCGCACGTTCCTGCTCGCTGAAGTGGTGACTCACCCGCCAGCCTGCCAGTGCGTCCAGTTTGGCCTGCGCAACACCGGATTTGCGCAGTGCTTTACTGTGCATTTCCAGACAAAAGGCGCAGCCGTTGATTTGCGAGACCCGCAGGTAAATCAGTTCCGTCAACGTAGGTTCCAGCGCGCAGTTTTCCAGCGCTTGGCTTGCCTGAACCAGAGCGTTATAGATTTCAGGACTGAGTTCGTAATAGGGCTGGCGTAACATTGTCATGGTATTTCTCCTCGTTTGGATGACCCGCAATGTAGCACTATAATGGACTGCAACAGAGAGCCATATTGTTGCCAAAAAAGCAGACCATAAATGCCACGTTATCAGCAAATCGCCCGTCAGTTAAAAAACGCAATTGAGAAAGGCGAACTCACGCCTGGCACCAGATTGCCCTCCAGCCGGACCTGGGCCCAGGAGCTGGGAGTATCACGCTCGACGGTGGAAAATGCCTATGCAGAGCTGGTGGCGCAGGGCTGGCTCGCGCGGCGTGGGCAGGCAGGAACGTTTGTCAGTGAGCAACTGCGACCAGAAAGGGCGCCTGCATCGCCTGCCATCTTCGCCGGAGAAAATCCCAGACCGCAACCTTTTCAGATGGGATTACCCGCACTCGATCTTTTTCCGCGTGAAGTCTGGGCACGGGTGATGGGACGGCGTTTACGCACCCAAACGCGTTTTGATCTGGCGGTGGGCGATGTATGTGGCGAAAGGGTGTTACGCCAGGCAATTGTTGATTACCTGCGCGTTTCACGCAGTATTGAATGCCAGCCAGAACAGATTTTTATCACTTCAGGCTATGCGGCATCAATGACGTTAATCCTGCGCGCTCTGGCGCATCCCGGTGAGGGAATGTGGGTCGAAGATCCCGGTTTTCCGCTGATCCGGCCCGTGGTGGCTCAGGAACGCATTGAGTTGATGCCGGTAGCGGTGGATGCCGATGGTCTGGATGTCAGCGCCGGGATCCGTGACTACCCGCAGGCGCGTTTTGTACTGCTCACTCCCGCACATCAAAGTCCTCTGGGGGTAGCACTGTCTTTGGACCGTCGCCACCAGTTGCTGGAGTGGGCGACTCGCGCGCAGGCGTGGGTAATCGAAGATGACTATGACAGTGAATTTCGTTACCACGGTAAGCCGTTACCGCCGCTAAAAAGTCTGGATGCGCCTCAGCGGGTGATTTATGCCGGAACGTTCAGTAAATCGATGTTTCCGGCTTTGCGCACGGCGTGGCTGGTGGTGCCTCCGACTCAGGTCGAATATTTTCGTCAGCAGGCGGCGCTAACGGCCTGTAGCGTTCCGGTTTTATGGCAGCAAACGCTGGCAGATTTTATGCAAGATGGCCACTTCTGGCGGCACTTAAAACGTATGCGACAGCATTATGCCGAACGACGACAATGGATGGAAAACGCCCTGACTAAACAAGGGTTTAGCGTCATTCCTCAGGAAGGTGGGATTCAACTGGTGATGAGTGTAGACGGAGATGATATTGCGCTGGTGCGCAAAGCGAATCAGGCCGGGTTAGCGGTTCAGGCGCTAAGCCGCTGGCGAATAACGTCAGAAGGAAAGGGTGGAATATTGCTGTCATTTACCAATATCAGCTCGGCGGAAATGGCGCAACAGGCGGCCTACCAACTGAGGTTGGCGCTGACATAAATCTGTACGGTTCTTAAGATATTCATCTCATCGTGTTCACTCGTTTATGGACTTTTCTGAAAGCGTTGTTAATGCTGAATCAGGTAAGGTAAGCCCGCAGTAAAAGATAACGAGGAAAATAATATGTATTTACGACCTGATGAGGTGGCGCGCGTACTTGAAAAAGTGGGCTTTACCGTTGATGTAGTGACGCAGAAAACGTACGGCTATCGGCGTGGCGAAAATTATGTGTATGTTAATCGTGAAGCTCGCATGGGGCGTACCGCATTAATTATCCATCCCACGTTGAAAGAACGTAGCTCTTCGCTGGCGGAACCGGCAACGGATATTAAAACTTGCGATCATTACCAGCAATTCCCGCTGTATTTAGCCGGAGAGACTCATGAGCATTATGGTATTCCGCACGGCTTTAGCTCGCGTATTGCGCTTGAACGTTATCTGAGCGGGCTGTTTGGCGACGTTAATTCTAACTAATAACGCGACTGGCAGTGCCAGTCGCGAAAAAGCGTGTCAGGCTTTAGCCTGATGATAGCTGCTGACCTTAAACAAGCGGCGGCAATAATCAAGAAAGTAGCCATAGACAGCGCCCATCAGCATTGACACCACGATGTTCGAACTTACTGCAGCTGTAATCTGATGCCAGTCTGCGCCAACCGTCAGCAGAATAATCACATACACCGGCGACTGGAAGGTGACATAAGCCAGCACATCCGCCAGATTTTTTGCCCATCCTGCCTGCGTGGCTTTACGGGCCGCGCGCATGAACAAATCACGATACATGCCGTATGGCCACGCGATCAGTATGTTGACAGGGATAGCGACTAATCTGGAATACAGCGACTGTTCGAAGCTCATTCCAGATAGGAATATTTCGATCAACATGTTCACGACAGAACAATAAACAACCATCGCGAACGTGTCTGCTACTGCATGACGCAAGCGTGACTGCGGAGAGAACATGTTAATGCTCCTTGTAAAAAGGGGAAAAAAGGTTTTGAATACCTTAACTGCTAGTGATTTGTCTTGCTGCTTTCGCGTTTTAATAGGATATCTGCCTGGATAATAACTAGCAACTAGCTGAAAATTTTTATTTATTGTCTTTTTGTCGATAAAATGCTCTGCAATGGTTTGTTTTTTGTTCGTTTTGGTATTTTCGTTGCTGTGTTAATTAAAGTCTTTTTAGATCAAAGAGTTATTGTTGCTTGTTTTTCTGGATTTTTTGCGCTCCTTTTCTGAATGTTGACTGATGTGCAATATGTATACTCGTTGGTTCCACGAGATGCTGTGGCTTGTTTCTTAAGTGACGCGCTGAGATACCTTGCAGGTATATTCAAAGCTGCAATCAGGGTAATAGAATATATTGTCTGGGCGATAGCAGAATGGATGCTATAAATATCAGAGTTGGCTATTTGTTTAATGATAAACGAATAAATTAGACTGGAAATATAATAATCAGTTGCATACAATATTTAGCGTAATACCGTTTTTATGTTTTACGTTAAAGAGGTTTTGTTAATATGAGTTCAATGTTAAAAAACTTAAATAATATCCGCTCGCTGCGTGCAATGGCTCGTGAATTTTCCGTTGATGTACTGGAAGATATGCTTGAAAAATTCAGGGTAGTGACCAAAGAACGGCGTGATGAAGAAGAACAGCTACAGCGCCAACGTGCAGAACAGCAGGCAAAAATTAATGCCTTGCTGGCGCAGATGCAGGCAGACGGGATCAGCCCGGAGGAGCTGCTGAGCATAACACCTGCGACGGCACGTTCAGTTAAAAAACGCCAACCGCGCCCGGCGAAATATCGTTTTATCGATCTCAATGGTGAAACGAAAACATGGACCGGACAAGGTCGCACACCGAAGCCAATTGCCCAGGCGCTGGCTGCCGGTAAATCTCTTGATGACTTTTTGATCTAATTGCGAAGGCGGTGAGGAGATCCTCACCGCTTATTTTCAGCAAACGCCGAAATCACCCTCTTCGGTATATCGCGTGACATCAGCTGCTTTCAGCGTAAATTTATCACCGCTTTCATTACTGGCTTGTACCGCCACAATTTGATCGTCATTGACTTCAACAACCTTCAGTTTTGGACCGCCCATACGCGGTTGAACCAGATCGCCAGGTTTAAACATATTGTTGCGCTCCTTTATTTATCATTTATCGCAGAACTCACCATAGATCACGTCAACCGGCGGGTACAGTGCTGTTTCAATGATTACCGCTTAATGAGTACGTCGGTTCCAGGGCATGATGTCCAGTAATCGCGCCATACCGCAAAAGCCGGTCATGCCAGCGAGAATCAGCCCGGCGCCTACAAAACCGCTCAGCAGGAAGAAGGCGCTGCTAACGCTATAGCCCAGAATAACGCCGAGTAGTGCAAGGCTGCCTGCGGCTATCTGCACCTGACGCATCAGCGGTAACGGTTGTGAACTGTCTTTCGCCACCGGCAACCCTGCGGCTTTCCAGCCGTCAATTCCACCTTCCAGCAACCAGACCTGCGCGGGTGCGGCGATGGCGCTCAGTTTTGTTGCCGCATTTTGTGTACGTTTGCCTGACTGGCAGTGAAAAATCACCTGCTCGGCGCGTAAATTCGCTGGCAGCGATCCCTGCTCAAGCGCGGGTAATGGCGCCAGATGTGCCTCAGGAATATGCTCGTGCAGATACTCGTCAGCATCGCGGATATCAATCAGTTTTGCACCCTGCGCGACCAGTGTCTGCGCCTCGCGTGGGGAAATCATCCCAATAGTCATGATGGCTCCTTATGGGCAATACAGTGTTTTTAATGTGGCGATCAACGAATTCACAGCCGCATTTTTAATGGAGTAGAGGATGCGCTGAGCATCGCGCTGGCTTTCTATCAGACCTTCTTCACGCATACGCGCCAGATGCTGGGATGTGGCGGAAGGGCTAAGGCCGGTAACACGGGCTAACTCACCCGCGCTGGTACCGGGTGAACCACAGAGCATGCACAAAATCAGCAACCGTTTCGGGTTACTCATCGCTTTTAGCAGGGCGGCAGCCTGTTCAGCGCTGGCCTGGAGTTGTTCAAGTTCAGTCATATGTATTTAAGCATGATCTAAATTAAGCGTATTCTAAAATAAGTAACCAACGTACGCCAGCGTAAAGAGCGTAAAGGAGGGTAAAACAGCCGCGGAATGCTGGCAGAGTTGGGTAGAATGGCTACTCTTAGAGATAAAATCTCTTTTTAAACAATGATTAACTTTTGCTTGTAGGGAGTGTGTATGGGTTTCTGGAGAATCGTTTTTACTATTATTCTGCCCCCGCTTGGCGTGCTGCTGGGGAAGGGATTCGGCTGGGCATTTATCCTCAATATCGTTCTGACGCTGCTGGGCTACATTCCTGGTTTGATCCATGCCTTCTGGATACAGACGCGTAACTAATTCCTTTCTACTACGGCGCTTTGGCGCCGTTTTCTTTGTGCCCCTTTCTCCTCTGCTACACTTTTGGGTGTTGATTGTTAATTACCGAGGTGGATATGGGACTCTTCAATTTTGTAAAAGATGCAGGTGAAAAACTGTGGGATGCGGTCACTGGAAACCATGACACAGCCGATCTGGCAAAAAAAGTGCAGGAACACCTGAACAAAACCGGCATCCCTGATGCGGATAAAGTGGACGTGCAAATTAACGAAGGCAAAGCCACTGTTTCTGGTGAGGGATTAAGTCAGGAAGCAAAAGAAAAAATTCTGATCGCGATTGGTAATATCTCCGGTATCGCCAGCGTAGACGATCAGGTTAAAACCTCTGCACCCGCGAGCGAAAGCCAGTTTTATACCGTGAAATCTGGGGATACCCTGAGCGCTATTGCCAAACAGGTTTACGGTAATGCCAACCTGTATAACCAGATATTTGAAGCGAATAAACCAATGCTGAAAAGCCCGGATAAAATCTATCCTGGGCAGGTTTTACGTATTCCGGAACAGTAATATTATTCAGGCTTATTGCGTCAGCAATTTACCGGACATAGCCTGTTGAATTATCGGAATCGGCGTCAGCAGGTGCTGGCGCATTAATTCGCTGGCGCGCGCGGCATCACGTGCCAGAATCGCTTCGGTCAGCGTTTTGTGCTGATCGTGTTTGTCTTCCAGCATTTCAACCGACAGTACCGTTTTACGCAGCCAGATAAACCGGTAGCGTGCCGCCAGAGAGAATAGCCGTTCGCGCATTTGCAGCAGATATTGTGAACCACAGCCGGCGACAATCGCCGAGTGAAACGCCTGATGTCGCTGATCCCACTCGTCGAGCATCTGTTCGCTGGCGTCAATGGCCTCAAGCTTACTGAGCATATGTGCGCGCGCCAGAATTTCAGCTTCCCAGGCGTCGTCGCCGCGTTCAATGGCCAGCGCGACCAGCATGGCTTCCATATTGGCGCGGGCATCGAAAATATCGAGCAACTCCTGCTCTGACATCGGGGCGACACGATACCCTTTCTGATTAACCACCGTCACTAACCGCTCGGCAACTAACTGCGAAAGCGCTTCGCGCAGCGGTCCCACACCTAGCTCATAGCGTGAGGTTAGCAGGCTCATACGCAGTTTTTCATCAGGCTGATACACACCGCGGATGATGTCGTTCTTCAGCCAGCGGTATCCATCAATGGCCGTCGGTTGGGGAATGGCGGTCATGGTCATACTCCTGAAAGGATTTCCCGGCCTGCGCCGGGAACAGGTTTAATGCGTATTTTGCAATGGTGCTTTTTGCCACGATAGCAGTTTTTTCCAGCGTGACATAATGGGCACGGTGCAAATAATTCCTATGGCTAACAACCCGGTAGAGATAACTTCCAGCTGTTGTGCCGGGCGAAACAGCATGACCACCAGCACAAAGATAATAAACGCGATGACCAGCCAGGTTAGCCACGGATAGAGCCACATTTTCAGTTTAATTTCACCGCCTCGCGCCAGCAGGATTTTGCGCATCCGCAGTTGAGAAACGGCAATGACCAGATACACCAGCAGCGCGATGGCACCGGAGCTGTCGATCAGGAATTTAAATACCTTGGCCGGGGCGTAATAATTGACGATGACGGTGAGGAACGCGGCACCTGTCGACAGTAACACCGCCACATAAGGCGTTTTGCTGCGGTTCGTTTTACCCATAAAGGCGGGGGCATCGCCACGGCGGCTCAGGGAGTAGAGCATACGCGATGACGTATACAGCGCGGAGTTAAGACAGCTGGTCACCGACAGTAAAATGACGCAGTCCATGATCAATTTCGCGTGCGGGATATGCAGTAGCTCCAGCACCGAGCGGTAAGAACCGACTTCTTTCAGGCCCGGCATATTCCACGGGATCAGCGCCACCACCACAAAAATAGAGCACAGATAGAAGATAGAGATACGCCAGATAACCGAGTTGGTGGCGCGAACGATATGTTTATCCGGGGTATCGGATTCGGCGGCGGCGATGGTAACTATCTCCGCGCCCATAAAGGAGAACATGGTGATTAACATCGCGCTGATCACGGCGCCAAAACCGTTGGGCATAAAGCCGCCCTGATCCCACAGGCGTGAAACTCCGCTAACTTCGGCATAAGGGTAGAAACCGCTAATCGCCGCCGCACCGAGGGTAATAAACGCCAGAATGGCAACCACTTTGCACAGCGCCAGCCAGAACTCGAATTCACCGTAATTTTTAACGCTCAGCAAGTTACTGCCGGTTAACGCCAGCGTGATAACCAGAGAAAACAGCCAGATAGGAATGCCCGGTACCCAGGAGTGCAGAATGATGGCGGCAATATTCGCTTCCAGAGGGATAACTAACACCCAGAACCACCAGTACAACCAGCCGATGGTATAACCTGCCCACGGCCCGATGGCCTTATCGGCGTAAGTGGAAAAAGAACCGGTATCCGGGGTGGCAACGGCCATTTCGGCCAGCATGCGCATAATCATCACCACCAGCAATCCGGCGAACAGATAGGCTAATAATACTGCGGGACCGGCTTCTGCAATCGCCACACTTGAACCGACGAACAGACTTGCGCCGATTACCCCGGCAATAGACAGCATGGTGACGTGGCGTGATTTCAGCCCGCCCCCTAAATCATGTGATTGTGACACTTGCCCCATCTTTAAACCTCGTTATTGTTATTGACGTCGCTTCCTGCACCTTACCCGTAGGCCCGGTAAGCGTAGCGCCACCGGGCATCACAACATTGCCGGATGGCAGCGCTTGCGCTTTATCCGGCCTACAATTTCCCGTTTTTATTCGGGGGTTTAACCCTGCTTTGCCTCGGCAAAACACTGGGCGATAATGTCCAGCCCCTGGCGGATTTGCGCATCTTCAATGGTCAGCGGGACAAGAATGCGCAGCACGTTGTAGTAAGGTCCGCAGGAGAGCAGGATCAGTCCTTTCTCGCGTGCACGCGCCACCACTTCCGCAGTCAGTTTGGCGTCTGGTTTCGTGCGATCGCCGTTTTCGAACAGTTCGATAGCAATCATCGCGCCCAGTCCGCGTACGTCGCCAATCTCGCGATGGGTTTCCGCGATAGCCAGCAGGCCTTCGCGCAGGGTTTGCCCCAGCTCGTTGGCTTTTTGCAGCAGATTTTCCTGTTCAAAAATGTTCAGTACCGCCAGCGCGGCGGCACAGGCAATTGGGTTACCGGCATAGGTGCCGCCCAGACCGCCCGGTGGGATTGCGTCCATGACTTCGGCGCGTCCGGTCACGCCCGCCAGCGGGAAGCCTCCGGCGATGGATTTGGCGAAGGTGGTGAGATCGGGTGCAACGCCCATCTGCTCCATGGCAAACAGCGTACCGGTGCGACCCGCACCGCTCTGTACTTCATCGGCAATCAGCATGATCCCGTGTTCGTCACAAATGGCGCGCAGCCGTTGCATAAAGGAAGGAGAGGCCGCGTAAAAACCGCCTTCGCCCTGAACGGGTTCAATCACGATGGCGGCGACGTCTTCTGGCGCGGCATCGTTTTTGAAAATGCGGTGAATGCTGGCGATAGCATCATCTTCACTGATGCCGTGCAGCGGGCAAGGATAAAGCGCACGATACACGTGGCCCGGCATCAGCCCCATTCCGGCGGAGTACGGATTGACTTTCCCGGTCAGTGACAGGGTGTAGTGGGTACGACCGTGGTAAGCGCCGCTAAAGGCGATAGTCCCCGTACGCTTGGTGGCGGCGCGGGCGATTTTCACCGCGTTTTCCACCGCTTCAGAGCCGGTGGTCACCAGCAGGGTTTTCTTGGCGAAATCACCCGGCACTTTCTTATTCATGATTTCACACAGCTCCAGGTACGGCTCATAGGCCAGCACCTGGAAACAGGTATGAGACAGCTTTTTCAACTGCGCTTCTACCGCAGAGACGATCTGCGGATGCAGGTGACCGGTGTTCAGCACCGCAATACCGCCAGCAAAGTCGAGGAATTCACGGCCTTCAACGTCCCAAACCCGACAGTTTTCTGCCCGCTCGGCAAAAATAGGGTGGATCTGGCCTACGCCACGGGGAACGGCGTTGCTGCGACGTTGCATTAGTTCTTTGTTGGTGCTCATCAGGTATTCTCCAGTATTTGTTTTATTAAAGGCCGATGCACATATATTTGATTTCTAAGTAGTCTTCGATGCCGTATTTCGATCCTTCACGGCCAAGACCGGAGGCTTTTATCCCCCCAAACGGGGCGACTTCGTTGGAGATAATGCCGGTGTTAATCCCGACGATGCCGTACTCCAGCGCTTCGCCAACGCGGAAGACGCGGCTTAAATCACGGGCGTAGAAATAGGCGGCCAGACCAAACTCAGTGTCGTTGGCCTGAGCGATGACGTCAGCTTCGTCTTTAAAACGAAACAGCGGAGCCAGCGGTCCGAACGTTTCTTCTTTGGCGACCTTCGCGTTATCTGGCACATCCACCAGGATGGTGGGCTGGAAGAAGTTACCGCCCAGCGCGTGAGGCTTGCCGCCCGCGATAATGCGTGCGCCTTTATCCAGAGCATCGGCGATGTGTTCCTGCACTTTGGCAACCGCTTTCTCGTCGATCAGCGGTCCGGTGGTGACGTCAGGTTGCAGACCATCGCCGAGATGCAGCTTGCTCACCGCCTGCTGGAGTTTTTCAGCAAAGCGCTCATACACGCCGTCCTGCACGTACAGGCGGTTGGCGCAGACGCAGGTTTGACCAGCGTTACGGAACTTCGATGCCAGCGCGCCCTCCACGGCTTTATCAAGATCGGCATCGTCAAAGACGATAAACGGCGCATTGCCGCCCAGCTCCAGCGATACTTTTTTGATGTCTTTGGCGCACTGCTGCATTAACTGACGGCCGATTTCGGTCGAGCCGGTAAATGACAGCTTGCGCACCAGCGGGTTGCCGGTCAGCTCGTTACCAACCTCGCTTGCAGAACCGGTCACTACGCTGAAAACGCCTGCCGGGATCCCGGCGCGATTAGCCAGTTCTGCCAGCGCCAGTGCGGAGTAAGGGGTCTGGCTGGCGGGTTTAAGCACCATCGTACAGCCAGCTGCCAGCGCCGGACCGGCTTTACGGGTGATCATCGCTGAGGGGAAGTTCCACGGCGTAATCGCGGCGGTAACGCCGATCGGCTGCTTGATGACGAGCAGACGCTTATCGGCCTGATGACCAGGGATCGTATCGCCATAGATGCGTTTGCCCTCTTCGGCAAACCACTCAATAAATGAGGCGGCATAGGTGATTTCGCCTTTGGCCTCCGCCAGCGGTTTACCCTGTTCCAGGGTCATCAGGTGGGCGAGATCGTCCTGATGCTCAATCATCAGGTTGAACCAGCGGCGCAGGATATTGGCTCGCTCTTTGGCGGTCAGCGCACGCCAGGCCGGCAGAGCGCGGTTAGCGGCGTTAATCGCTTCGCGGGTTTCATCTGCCCCCATTTTAGGTACGCTACCCAATTGCTGACCGTTGGCGGGATTGGTTACCGCGATGGTCTCGCCGCTGTTGGCGTCACGCCAGTTGCCGTCGATCAGTGCCTGCTGGCGAAATAAGGTTGGATCGTTAAGTTGCATGATTGCTTCCTGTCTTAATCGGTTTAACGGGTAAATGCGGCGTGTAATGTCTCCACGCTACGTGCCGCACGCAGCGTGCGTCCGGGATTACTCTGGTTCTCCAGCAGCGCATGAACTTTGCTGACAATATGTGCGCCGATAGGGATCGCCGACGTTGCCGCCGGAGAAGGGGCGTTACAGGTGTGAATTGAGCGCGGCGTGGTGACAAACAGAAAATCGTCGATAAGCTTGCCATCAGGTGATACCGCCTGTGCCCGTACGCCCGCAGGCCACGGTTGCAGATCCTTGAGCGTCAGGCTCGGGCAGTACTTTTGTACCAGCCGCAGATAACCGCTTTTGCACAGCGAATTCTTCATTTCACCAAGCCCTGAGCGCAGGTTGTTTTGCAGCACGCGGCGAATACCAGAAGAGCCGAGGATCTCCAGCGTATCGCTGAGCGAGAAGTCACGTTTACGGTAGCCTTCACGTTTAAATGCCAGTACCGCGTTGGGGCCGACGGTGACGCTGCCGTCAATCATCCGGGTCAGATGAACGCCGAGAAACGGCATCGCCGGGTCGGGGATGGGGTAGATCAAATGGTTAACTATCTGATTATGTTCTGGCGCCAGGCGGAAATATTCGCCCCGGAACGGACAGATGATAAAGCCAGGTTCAACGCCGAGCATTTTTACCAGTCGGTCCGCCATCAGGCCAGAACAGCTAATCAGCGTCGCGCCTTCATATTCCTGGCCCTGACGGGTACGGACAATCACGCCCGCAGCATGCTCTTTCAGCGCGCTGACCTCGGCGTTGTAAATAATCTCCCCGCCTTTGGCCTGGAAAATCTTCGCCATCGCGGCGGTGACTTCGCGGTAGCTGACAATCCCGCTCGACGGGACAAAAATGCCGCCCAGTCCGGTGATATTGGGTTCACGCTCGCGAAGTTCCTGCGCATTCAGCCATTCGCGCTCCAGACCGTTAGCAGCGGTGCGATCCCAAAGCGCGCGCATGCGCTCCATTTCCAGAGCGGAGGTGGCAACCAGCATTTTTCCGCAGACGTCGTAGCGGATACCGTTTTGGTCGCAAAAGGCTTTTGTGGCGCGATTTCCGGCCAGGCAAAACTGAGCCTTCAGGCTGCCGGGGGTGTAATAGACCCCGGCGTGAATGACGCCGCTGTTATGGCCCGTCTGGTGGCAGGCCGGGCCGGGCTCTTTTTCCAGTAGCGCGATTTTGGCGTCCGGATAGACATCAATCAATTGCATGGCGGTCGACATGCCGATAATGCCGCCGCCAATAATCACAAAATCATACATCCGCTTTTCCTTCGCGCTTACTGATGGGTCTGGTAGTGGTTTGTCGCGTACGCAAAATAACCACGCTGGCGCATCAGTTCGCGGCGCAAGTCCGGATGCGAAGTGAAACGATCGCGCCCGTGCAGCCAGAACAGGTTGTTGATCAGCAGGAATTTACCTACTGAAACCGGAACGGAAATAATGCTCTTGCTGGTTTCCAGCGCATCGGACAGGTCACTCAGCCAGACGCCTTCTTCATAGTCTTTTGGCTGGACGAACTGGTCGATGTAGCGCATTACCGGGCGGCCCTGCTGGTCAACGTCAAATACCGGATGGAACACTTCCTGACTGACGTTTTTGCTTGGCGGTGCGGCAAAGCGCATGGCGCGACGCGCCAGAGGATGGGTAAAGTACTGCTCCAGATGCTCCCAGTCGTCGAGGTGCAGTAGCAGCGAGTTACCGCCGGTCATGTTCTGCTCGTCGATCTTCATCATCAGCACGTAATCGGTGATTTCTTCGAGGTAGGTTCCGTCGTTGTGCAATTCCATCACTCGGTGAGGCTGGCGCAGATAGCTGTCTGAGTTATCGACGTTTTTCACCACAAAACGAGCGTAATATTGACCGCTCATCGCATCAAAATTAGAGCGTCCGATGAGGTGCGCTACCGCCGTTGCCAGCTTGACCATCTCTTCCGCCTGCGCCACGTCGTCTACGCTAACGGCATTGATTAGCAGTGCGCCTTCGGCACGATCGAGCAGGGTTTTCAGCAGCAGGGGCTGTAACTGATTGCCGCACAGGTCGTCGAGGATTTTGCCCACTTTGAAGCGCAAGAAGGATTTGTATTCCAGCGCCTGAACCGGCCACTGCGCGACGGCCTGCAGAAATTGCTCAGTGGTCTCAGCAGAAAAAGTCAGCTCCAGCAGGCGTGGGGATTGGGCTGACGGTTTCAGCGTGAAACCGCTGTAGTGCTGGGCTGGATCTTCAGCGTTCGGTTTTACGGCAGTCAGTGCGTTCATCAAATCGTTCCTCTCAGTAGATTGTCAGGGAGATATGGCGCAGCTCGTTTCATAGCCATAAATTAAAAATATCTACATTTTTGAAAAACGCGCACAGAATGAACTTGTTTGTTTATTATTTGTGATCAAAAGCAACAATTATTTAACATTATGAAGGGTGTGGGTTAATGCGAGGGAAAAGATAAAGTATTTTAAAACAGTGGGTTAATCACGCTGCCGTTGGTGATGAGTCAACGGCAGCGGCAAAGTCAGTAACCGACTTTATAAATACGCCCGGTTTGGATGCCTTCCACACTGCGGCGGTAGGCGTTGGCGACGGTGGTGGCGGGCACGCTTTCAAAGCCCGGGAAGAAACTGTCGTAAGCTTCGGCGGATTCACTCAGCACGGTCGGACTTATCAGGTTAATGCGTTGACCATGGCCTAGTTCACAGGCCGCGGCGCGAACAAATCCTTCCAGCCCGGCATTAATCGTTGCGGCGTTTGTCCCCTGTGCGATGGGCTCGTGGGCGATAATGCCGCTAATTAACGTTATCGATCCGCCAGCATTCAGAAAATGCTGCCCGGTTAATGCCAGGCGTATCTGGCCTAATAGCTTATCCTGAAGCCCCTGATTAAAGTCCTGGTCGGTCATTGTCGACAGCGGCCCAAAGAACAGATTACCGGTGGCGGAAACGATCGCATCTACCCGACCGACTTTTTCAAACAAGGCCTCGACACTCTCCTGCGAGGTGATATCGACCTGGTAATCCCCCTGAGTGCGACCCACGCGGACCACCTCATGTTTACGGCTCAATGCTTCTGTAACTGCGCGACCCACTGTACCACTGGCACCAATAATGACGATTTTCATAACCACCTCCGCAATAGTGTGAGCCGCTATTCTTTAATGAAAATGAAATCAGATAAACTGGCTAAAAGTTAGATGATTACTAACCAGGGGTTTGTAATATGGATAAACTGCGCGGCATGGAAACGTTTGTCGCCGTGGTGGAGAGTGGGAGCTTTACTTCTGCGGCGACGAGGCTCGAGATGTCTGCGGTGATGGTGGGAAAATATATCACCCAACTGGAAGCGCAGCTCGGCACGCGTTTGCTGGAGCGCAATACGCGCCGCCAGAGTCTGACCGATGCCGGACGTGTCTATTTTGAAGAAGCCCGTCGTGTGCTGGAGCAGGTATCGATAGCCGAACGTTCAGTAGAACGTCTGCGGCTGGCACCTGCGGGGACGCTGCGCATTAGCGCGCCCACTTCTTTTGGCGCTTGCGTGATCTCGCCGCTGGCCGCTGCGTTTTTACAGACCTGGCCAGAGGTGCGTATTGAACTGGATCTCACCAACCGGATGGTTGATCTGGTGAATGAAGGTGTCGATCTGGCGATCCGCATTGGCGATATCCATCAGACAGACGTGGTGGCGAAATACCTGTGTCCCTACCGTATGGCAATTTGTGCTTCGCCAGATTATCTTGCCCGCCATGGCACCCCCCGGACGCCCGCGGATCTGGTGGATCATCTGTGCCTGTCCCATACCGTGTGGACGGCTCGCAACGAGTGGATACTGCCTGGCGTGACGGGGGAGGTCAGATGGAAGCGCGATGCGATCCTGCGCTGTAACGATGGTCATGGCCTGCGTATGGCGGCAGTAGCGGGGGCTGGGCTGTTATTGCAACCTGAGGTGCTGCTGGCGCAAGAACTGGCTACGGGGAAATTGATTCGGATCCTGGAAGGGTTTACGCCGCAGCCGCGGCCAATTCATTTGCTGTGGCGACAGGATTTGCGTCCGTTGCCTAAGCTGACACGGTTTGTTGAGCACCTGCTGGAAGGAACGCGAAGTTTGCGCTGAAGATGAAAATGCCGGATGACGTTGCGCTTATCCGGCCTACAACCGAGCCAAATTGTAGGCCGGATAGGGCGCAATAGCGCCGCCATCCGGCAATTTGTTAGCCGATATCCACCTGCGGTTTGCTGTTGCGTTTACGGATCATGCGCAGCACCGGCGGGACCACGATAACCAGTACCGCCATCACCAGCAGCACTTTCGCCACGCCGCTGGCCCACAGAATATCCATACTGCCGTTACTGATAGACAACGCCCGGCGCAGGTTCTGCTCCAGCATTTCCCCGAGAACGAAGCCCAGAATCAATGGCGACATTGGGAAGTGCATTTTACGCAGGATGTAGCCCAGCACGCCGAGGGCGACCATCAATACCAAATCGAAGGTGGTGCTGTGAACGGCGTACACGCCAACCGCGGAAACTGCCGCGATAGCCGGTACCAAAAACCACAGCGGGATGGTCAGCATGCGGGTAAACAGACCGATCAGTGGAATGTTCATCACCAGCAGCATTACGTTAGCAATCAGCAGCGCTGCAATCAGCCCCCAAACGATATCCGGCTGCTCGGTAAACATGGCTGGACCCGGGGTGATGTTGTACAGCGTTAGCGCGCCCATCATCACCGCCGTGGTACCGGAGCCCGGCACGCCGAGCGTCAGCATCGGAATAAAAGAGCCGCAGGCCGAGGCGTTGTTGGCGGCTTCTGGCGCCGCAACGCCGCGAATATCCCCCTTGCCAAAGCTGTCGCTGTTGCCGCTGAGCTTTTTCTCGGTCATGTAGGTGATGGCACTGGCAATGGTGGCGCCAGCGCCAGGCAGAACGCCGACGAAAAAGCCAATCACTGATGAACGCAGGGTGGCCCCTACGCACTGTGCGCCTTCTTTGGCGTTGAACAACATGCGGCCCGTTTTACGCACCAGCGTCTGGCCACTGCTGGTATGTTCCAGCATTAACAATATTTCAGAGACAGAGAACAGCCCAATCACCACCACGATAAACTGCACACCGTCAGAGAGATGGACACTGTCAAAAGTAAAGCGATAAACCCCGGTGTTGGCGTCTACGCCGACGGTCGCAAGTCCGAGACCGATAAGCGCTGCCAGAAATGATTTCAGCGGATTTTGCGCCATCATGCTGCCGAGACAGGCAATGGCGAAAACCATTAAGGCAAAGTATTCCGCTGGACCGAAGGCCAGCGACCATTGGGCTAACGCCGGGGCAAACAGAATGATGCCGCCGATGGCGATAAGCGAACCAAAGAAAGAGCTGACCGCCGAGATAGAGAGCGCCACGCCACCGCGTCCTTGCTGCGCCATAGGGTAACCATCCAGCGCGGTCATAATCGCCGCCGCATCGCCGGGAACATTCAACAGGATGGAGGAGATGCGCCCGCCATATTCACAGCCTATGTAGACTGTAGCCAGCAGGATCAGCGCGGATTCTGCGGGCAGATGCAAAGCAAAGGCCAGCGGCAGCAGGATCGCCACGCCGTTGATCGGTCCAAGGCCGGGCAGCAAACCCACAATGGTGCCGACAAAACAGCCTATCAAGGCGATGACCAGGTTTTCCGGTGTCATTGCCACCGCGAAACCCTGAGAAAGATAAATCCAGGTATCCATCGTTTCTCCGTTAACCCAGCCAGGCGCCGAGTGGTAAGGTGACGTCAAGCAGTCGGTCAAAGGCATACCACAGCAGAATGCCGAGCACCGCGCCGGAAATACCCGCAGCCGGGATGGTTGCACCGAACAGCATGCCAATCACCACGGTGAGAATGGCGGTGGCGATGGGAAAACCGAGCCACTCAAAACCCCAGGCGTACATCAACAGAACAATGACCATCGTCAGCAGCTTTTGCAGCACGTGGCGACGGGGCCAACTGATGGTGTCCGGATGGCGCAACAGCAGCGCCACGGCACAGACCAACATCAGACCGATAATGCCAAGCGGGAAGGGACGCGGCCCTACGGGTTCATAGCTGTATTCGCTGCTGATTTGCCAGGCCACGAACAGCCCGGCTATGCAGAGCAACAGCCAGATACCTGCGAAAATACGATCGCTCATCATCTTTGCCTCTGCGTTTACTTCGCCAGACCGAAGGCTTTCGCCTGCTCACGATAATCCGTGACCTGCTTTTTCACGTAGTCGTCGAGCTGTTTGCCACTCATGTTGAATTCAAACAGGCCGCGCAGATCGCGCTGCTTTTTAAACTCATCGGTCTGCTGGAGTTTGTTAAAGGCATCAACCCACCACTGATACTCGGCGTCGCTGACTTTTGGCCCAACGTAGAAGCCACGAATGATAGGCCACACGAGGTCATAACCCTGCTCTTTGGCGGTTGGCACGTTGGCTAACTGTCCCGGCAGGCGTTCATCAGAGAACACCGCGAGCACGCGGATTTTGTCGCCGCTGAGGTAAGGCACCATCTCACTGAGATCGCCGGAAACCACCTGCACGTGATTGCCCATCAGTGCGGTAACCGGCTCGCCACCGCCTTCAAAGGCCACATAGCGCATCTTGTGTGGATCGACATTGGCTTTTTGCGCCAGCAGCGCCGACTTCATCCAGTCCTGGCTACCGATAGAGGCACCTGCACCAATGACCACGCTGTTAGGGTCTTTTTCCATTGCCGTCAGCAGATCTTTCAGCGTTTTCCACGGTGAGTCCTGGCGCACGGCAATCATGCCGTAGTCGGTACCCACACTTGCCAGCCAGCGGACATCATCCACGCCGTAGCGACCAAACTTGCCCTGTGACAGGTTCAGCAGTGAGCCGCCGGAGAAGGCCACTACGGTTCCCGCTTCAGCCGGGCGTTGAGCGACGATCGCGTTATAGGCCACGGCACCAACGCCACCGGGCATGTAGGTGACGCGCATCGGTTTTTCGATAGCGCCGGTTTCCATCATGCTCACCTGAATCAACTTACAGGTGAGATCGAAACCGCCGCCGGGTTTAGCAGGGGCGATACATTCAGTGCGCGATGGCGCTTGTTCCGCCAGTACAGAGGTACTCATCAATAAAATGCTTGCAGTAAGGGTACGAAGTAACTGTTTTTTCATTGTTTATCCTCACGCCGGAAAACCGGATTTTCGGGTACGGAAGAAGATTTTTGTGATTATGTGAGCCGATGTGTAGCAGTTCGGTTGCGTGATTGTTAAAACATTAACCTTTCAATTCCCTTTCAATGCGGCAGAAACTTTACAGGATGTGATATGCGTCTCTTATTAGCGGAAGATAACCGTGAGTTAGCTCACTGGCTGGAGAAAGCGCTGGTGCAAAACGGTTTTGCCGTTGACTGCGTGTTTGATGGCCTGGCAGCCGACCATCTTTTACATAGCGAAACGTATGCGCTGGCGGTGCTGGACATCAATATGCCGGGGCTGGATGGTCTGGAAGTCGTTCAGCGGCTGCGCAAACGCGGGCAGACGCTTCCTGTCCTGCTGCTGACGGCGCGTAGCGCGGTGGCCGATAGGGTGAAAGGGTTGAACGTCGGAGCCGATGATTATCTGGCAAAGCCGTTTGAAATCGAAGAACTGGATGCCCGGCTGCGGGCCTTGCTGCGTCGCAGTGCGGGACAGGTGCAAGGCATACAGCAACTGGGGGAGCTGGCGTTTCACGATGAAGGCTATTTTCTGTTGCAGGGGCAGCCGTTGGCGCTCACGCCACGTGAACAGGCGCTGTTGACGGTGCTGATGTACCGTCGGTTGCGGCCGGTTTCACGTCAGCAGTTGTTTGAGCAGGTCTTCAGCCTGAGTGATGAGGTTAGTCCCGAAAGCATTGAGCTGTATATCCATCGTTTGCGCAAAAAGCTACAGGGAAGCGATGTGCGTATTGCTACGCTGCGCGGTCTGGGCTATGTGCTGGAGCGTAGCGATGAAGTGGGTTAAACCCCAATCGTTGTACCTGCAACTGCTGATGTTTCTGGGCTTGCCGCTAATGTTGCTGTGGGGTCTGTCGGCATTTAACAGCTATGTCAGTGCGCTACAGGCGGCGACCCAGGCGTATGACCGCACGCTCCTTTCATCCGCCAGGACCGTTTCCGAGCGGCTGGTGGTGCGCAATAAACAGCTGGAAGTGAACGTGCCATGGGTGGTGCTGGACAGCTTTGAATTGAATATGAATGACCGACTGTACTACAAAGTGGTTGATCCGGCGGGGAAGGTTATCTCTGGTTATGACGATTTACCGGCTATGCCGCCAGCTACCTCGCGCACGCGGCTTTATCCGGCGCTGGCATGGTTTTATCACACTGAATATCGCGGTGAGGCAATCCGTGTGGCGCGTCTGCTGCAGCCCGTCAACGAAGGCGGCATTGTCGGCATGGCGGAGATTTATGTTGCCGAAACGCTGCAATCGCGGCGCTATCTGGCGCGACAGCTGCTGTTTTCCTCGTGGGTTTCGCAAGGGCTACTGGTGCTGCTGACGCTGGTGCTGGTTGGCTGGCTGCTGCGCCGGGTGCTGCGCCCGATGCGCCAGCTGTCATCGCTGATGGTGCGTCGTGAGCCAGGCTTGCTGACACCGCTGCCGGAACTGCTGCCATGGTCGGAAACCCGTCTGCTGATTGTGGCTTTCAACCGTTATCTGGACCGACTTCGCGGTCTGATCTCTCGTCAGGAGCGCTTCAGCGCGGATGCTTCCCATCAGCTCAAAACGCCGTTGGCGGTACTGAAAACTCAGGCATCGGTGGCTCTCGCCAGCGCCGAACCGCGGCAATGGTATGAGAGTTTACAAGCCATGAGTAGCACGCTCGATAATACCATTCAACTGACGGAGAGGCTGTTGCAGTTGTCTGCGGTGAAGCGCAAGGAGCAGGGGGAAAGGCATTTCTCGCCGGTTAATCTGTATGAGGTGGTGCAAAGCAGCTGTTTTACCCGACTGGCGCAGTCGCGTAGTAAAGGGATCGATCTGGGCTATGAAGGGGAACAGGACGCGGTGTGGGTCGAGGGAGATGAAGTGCTGCTCGGTGAACTGTGTGGGAATCTGCTGGATAACGCACTGAAATACACGCCGTCACAGGGGATGGTGACCGCCCGACTGCAACGAGAAGGAGAGGCCGTGGTGCTGGTGGTCGAAGATAGCGGACCGGGCATAGATGAGCAGATGGTTCATCAGGCTCTGCTACCGTTTCATCGTCTTGATAACGTAGGCAATGTCCCAGGCGCCGGGATCGGCCTGGCGCTGGTCAATGATATTGCTCGCCTGCATCGCACGCATCCTCAGCTAACGCGTAGTGAGACATTAGGTGGGCTGAGGGTTCAGGTACGCTTTTTAAGCGTTACCGTATGAGGTATTCATGGTGATGATATTTGTTGTTTAATTATAATAAAAAGTAATTAATTGTATTATTAATATCATTTGAAATGTTGTCTTAAGGCAGCTGTTTTTATTTTAATTACTGTATTAAACAGTAACGCTAAAGTGATTCAACGTCACTGAAACAATACTTTTGTGCAATTTATCATACATAAAACACTCTTTCATAGACCATGAGATGTTATCTGTCAATAGCGATAATGTTGTTAAAGGTTATCTTTTTTGCTGAGGTAGATAAAACTTCTATTGATATAAACTGCATTAAAATCATATAGATACGATTTCACTGGAGAGGGTTGTCACAGTAATGAGTATTATTTTTTACATTTACTGACAATGTGCCATTGCGTTTTTTAGACTTGTGATATAATTAGCAACATGAAATGAGAAAAAAACAATTAAAGATCAATAAATAATGGGCTGAGATATGCTTAAAAAATCGCTAAAGATTAGCAGCCAGGGATATCCAGTCTTTTTAAAACTGGTCGATTTCATTGTTATCAATGTGACGTTAATTTTTAGCGCCCATTTGCTGGGTTTGGTGCCCTTTAACACCATTGCCATTTTGAGTCTTCTCTTCTCCATCTTTTTCTTGCTGTTTGCTGAATACATTAAAATGTACCAGCAAAAGATTAAGACGATCGGTTTACGTAATCAAAAGCGCTTGGTTTTTTGTACGCTGCTGGCGATTTTTTTTAACGAACTGGTCAGTATGACGGTGGCTGAACCTGAGTCACTGGGCTACTTAGACAGACTGCCTTCCCCTTTTTATTCAGCCATTATTTACTGGTACTTCATTCCATTACCTTTTCTTTACTACATTCGTTTTTTTATTTTTAAGTATTCAACGAAAAAGAGTATACGGGTGGGGATTATTGGTCTGACCGACAATGGTCTGGCCGCAGAAACCGCGCTAATGAATGAATACGCCAATATCACATTAGATCTGGCCTTTTATGATGAGCGCGCCTTATCTCGTTGTGGCGATGTCGTTGATAAGGTTAAAAGTCCCTTTCGTGGTCCGGTTATCAATCTGGTCGAGGAAGCCAAGAAGGGAAACATAGACGAAATCTATATTGCTTTACCGATGGTTGCTTTACATCGCATTCGTCACTTTTTGGCCATGATGTCAGACACCACCGTAGATACCTATATTGTCCCTGACTTTTATACCTACAGTAACAACATGTCCAAGTTACGATCCATCCACAATCTGCAAACTATCGGTATCTTTAGTTCACCTTTTGAGGGGGCTGGCTCGTTTATTAAGCGGGCGGAAGATTTGGTTCTTGGCAGCGTCATTATGGTGATGATTTCCTCCCTGATGCTGGCGATTGCCATTGGTATCAAACTCACGTCCCGTGGGCCTGTTTTTTTCAAACAGGACCGCTATGGCTTGAGCGGGCAAAAAATTAAGGTCTGGAAGTTTCGTTCTATGCGCGTCATGGAGAATTCCGATACGGTTATTCAGGCCACTAAAAACGATCCACGGGTAACCAAATTCGGGAGCTTTTTGCGCCGCACTTCGCTGGATGAACTTCCGCAATTTATTAATGTTTTGCAGGGAAGTATGTCGATTGTCGGTCCCAGACCTCATGCGGTTACGCATAATGAGCAGTACCGCAAACAGGTCGAAAATTACATGATTCGCCATAAAGTTAAGCCAGGGATCACTGGGCTTGCGCAGATCAACGGGTTCCGTGGGGAAATCGATGCGCTTTATAAGATGGAAAAAAGGGTTCAGTACGATATTGAGTACATTCAAAACTGGTCGTTATGGCTGGATATAAAAATTATTATTAAAACTATTTTCAAAGGATTTGTCGGTAAGAATGCATACTAAATTACTCGTTATTACCGGAATCGTGATATCGCAGTCCGCATGGGCTGATTTAACACCGAAATCACACATTGGCTTTGCGGGGATAGACTTCCAGGGCAAGGTCGCTGTGGACTATGGTTATAATGATAACGTGTCTTATCAGCCACATAGCAGCGATGCTATCGGTTCCTCGTTTCAGAGTGCTGCGCCCGTTCTGAGTATGATTGGAGAGCGTGGTCAGGATAAGTATTTGCTGATGTACTCTGGGGATTATCGTAACTACTCAAGCGATTCTGCTGATAACTACAACGATCATTTTTTCCGTTTTAACGGTGCCTGGCGTTATGGGCTCATGCATGGCTTAACCCTCAATCTGGAGGATTCGCTTGGGCATGAATCCCGCGGCCGTGATATCACCGAGGGTTTTCTACCGAGTCAGTTTGAGCAGTATGGGATTAAATCTCCGCTGACGACGAATTTTATCAATAGTGAATTGCGTTACAGCTACGGTGCGCCTGATGGTCGCGGCAAAGCGGAACTGGCATTGTTATACAAAAAACTGACTTTCGGTAACACCTCTGATGTTCGGGACAGCAGTGAGGACTTCTACAATTATATTCAGGAACAGGAATGGCATGAAAATAGCCTGATAGCGGAAGTTTTTGACCAATACTCATCCAGAACGCGCTTTCGCTATAGCTTTATTACTAACCAGCGTCGCTATGATAACAACTCAGATAAAGACACTAATGAGTATTATTTGCTGTATGGCCTGAAGTCGCAGTTGACGGGGAAAACCAATGTCGACATGAATATTTCATGGCTGTATAAAACATTTGAAAACAACGCAAACTCGCATGATTTTAATGGTCTAAACTGGGACATAAAAGCGGAGTGGAAGCCGTTACAGCAGTCTGTTTTCACGGCCCATTCTGCGCAAAGCATTAAAGACCCATCGGAAGTTGGGGGATATATTTTAGTGACCCAGTATGGCCTTTCTTACCAGCATTTCTGGTTAGGTACTCGTTTTTCTACTTTATTGGACTACTCATTCACTTCGGAAGACTATAAAAAACAGAACAAGGATCGGCATGATAAAGATGGCGTGTTTAGCGTCACCATGAGCTATGACTACACGCCGTCGGTTAATTTTGAGATTAAATATCAGATAGATACATTAAATTCGAATAAGGATACTGACTCGTTTTATATCGGTCCCAACGACAATCAGGAAGTCATTAGAACGTTGGGTTATGATAATTCTATGATTATGCTTAAAGCTAAGGTTCAGATCTAAAATGAAAATAATAGAACTGTGCGCGGTTTTGCTATTCAGTATCCTGTTGGTCGGATGCACAGCGTCCAGCCCGCGATTAATGGACGATCCTGCTACTGTTCAGCAGGATTATCGGCTTGGGGCGGGGGATACGGTCAATATCGCTGTTCATGGTCAACCCGATATGACGATGCGGTTTATTTTGGATAAGAGCGGGGAAATTAATTTCCCGTTTGTTGGTGCTCTTAAATTACAAGATAAAACCGTTGATCAAGTGACTAAAGAATTAACTCAACGCCTGACCGGAGATTATTTTACATCTCCGATGGTGACGGTGAGTATTGCCGAGTTCCGCAAATACTATGTTTCAGGTGAGGTAAAAAGTCCAAATGGCTTCGCCTATGAGCCAGGGCTTACCGTCGAGAAATCTATTGCGCAGGCGGGTGGATTTACAGATCGTGCTGACCGAAAAGATATCAACATTCGCCTGTCAGGGAGCAATCAGCTGCTTGAGAATGTCGATTTAACGCACTCTGTTCATCCTGGGGATGTCGTGATTATTGGCATGGGGTTCTTCTGACGATGAAACTATCAATAGTGGAAAACGGCAAAAAACGAGAAAGCAGTGTCGAATTCTCCCGCTTTGCCAAAGAGCTGAAAAAGAACGCCTGGAAAATCGCGCTGGCCGGTATCGTTGCCGGGGTCGTCGCGTATCCGTTAATCAGCATGATGTCTTCAAAGTATGTTTCAACGGCGACGGTGCTGATTAAGGCGCAGGCTGATAACGTTTCTCCGTTTCCACAGGTTGATGGTTTCGATTCAACGCGCAGTGGTTACTACGAAACACAATATGCGTTGATGCATTCACGTATTGTGCTGGAGCAAGCCGTACGTGATATGAAGCTGGATGAAAACCCGGAGTTTACCGGGGAAAAAGCCGGTGCTCAGGGGGCTGATAGCAATGAAAGTCGACAACTGAGAATGGAGCAAGCGCTGAAAACGCTGGCGAAAAATCTGAATGTCATTGGTATTCGTACGACGAACCTGGCGTCTATTACCTATGAATCAACGTCCCCTCAGGTTGCGGCTGACATTGCGAATGGCGTCGCGCAGGCTTTCATCAACTACACGGTGGAGCAGAAACGCCTGAAGGTGGAGAAAGCTCGCGAACTGAATTTTGAAAAAATGGAAGAGATTCAGAAGTCGATAGCTAAGCAAAAAGACGAGATGGACAGCTATCTGAAAAATGCCGGGCTGCTGACCTTCCGCGGTATCGATGGTTTTGAAACCGAGCAGTTAAGTATCGTAACCAATCGCCTGGCCGATGCGACCCAGCGTCGGGTTGCCGCTGAATCCGTCTATAACGAGGTGAACGGGGGAGGTAAGTCCATTGAGAGCGTTATCTCGCTGCCTTCGGTCTCTAACCACGCTCAGATCCAGGATTTGCGCATTGCGTTGATTCAGGCGCAACGAACGTTGTCCGAACAGCGTAAAGTCTATGGGCCAAAAAATCCTGCCATTTTAAAAGCAGAAGCCGATGTTCAGTCGATCCAAAGCCAGACCGGACGAGTGTTGGGTGAGCTGAAGGTCGGTTTACGTCAGCAATATCTGGCAGCGCTGGCGGACGAAAAAAACTATCAACAGCAGGTGGCTGAGCAGAAAGAGATCTTCCAGAAAATGGCGTCAAAACGGGATGTCTGGAACAGTCAAAAGCTGTCGTTAGATAAAATGGAAGACCTGTATAAATCGCTTTATCAACGTACTCAGGAGCTGTCGCTGTCCGGCGTGAATGCCGATGCGGTGTTATACGACCCTGCGGTACCCGCGTTAAAACCGGCGAAACCGAATAAATCTTTATTGTTGCTGATGGTGGTCATGCTGGTGGTGGTGTTCAGCATCATGTATTTCATTGTCAAAGCGGCAATGGATAACTCAATCGGTACCCTCAGTCGCATGAAAAAACGGCTCAATGTTGTTCCGTTGGGTGAAATTCGTCGTTTTAGCGGAATCTCAGGGCGCGCGCAGGTGCGGGACATGATCATGAAGAACCCGCTGAATGCCGATATTGTGCACGGTATCCGTACCCGGATTATGCTGGATAATCGACCTTTACAGACGCTCGCCGTGGCGTCAACGGAGCACGGCGATGGGCGTTCTTTGTTGGCGAATCTGTTAGCTAACTCTTTTAGTTTCGACCAGAAAACACTGCTTATTGATGCGGATTTCTTTAACACTGGTGGGCTCACATCCGAGCTGGCGTCAGCTACATCTGCAGGCTTAGCGGAACTGTTACGCGGGGAGACAGAGCTTGAACAGGCGCGGATCAAACTCAGTGATAATCTCGACTTTATTCCTCACGGTAAGAGCACCATCTCATCTTTACTGATGCTGTCTTCGGAGCATGTTGAACTCTTAATGCGCGAGTTGAAATCGCATTATCAGCGCATCATTATTGATGTTGCTGCTGTGAATCAGAGTCAGGATGTTCAACTGATCAAACGTGCCGTCGATGGCGTTGTTTTCATTGTGAAAGCCGGGGTGGGGTCGGCGGGACAAATCGCCAACGCGCTGGATAAGATCGAGGAAAATAACGGCGTGGTGATTGGTGCGGTGCTCAATGCAGTTGAAGAAAAGGATCTTGAGACGCAAGAAGGTCTGCGTTCACTGAACTTCAGTACCGATCAACTGATGGCAACGCCAGGCCGCGTATGAGTCTACTGAAGAGCGCTTCCACAATAGCCGGTTCATCAGTCATCTCGCAGTTGATTGGTGCACTGTCTATTTGGTTGATTTCACACAAGTACGATATGGCTGAAGTGGGGCTTTATGCGCTCAACTACAGCATCGCCGTGGTGGGCGCTCAGGTGTGTACCTTTGCATCACAACTGTTAATTCCTAAGCAGCAGGATGACGAACTGGTACAGAATGTTGTGTTTTGCCTGATCCAAAGCACGATCATTGCCTTACCTTACGCCGTGCTTACCGCGTGGCTGTTTCACCAGAACATCCTGTTTCTCTATTTGCTAACGCTGGCAACGGCGTGGGTTTTAATCTCGGAAAACCTGTCGCTACGCACGGCCAACTTTCGTTTTCTGATTTTCCAGCGTATTTCTGTTTCTGTGGTCGTTGTACTTTCCGTCCTTCTTACGCACCATGTACAACTATTTTATTGGTCGTGGGCCTGCGCGACGATGGTGCTGACCATAAGCTGTATTTTGCATTCGTTTGATATTCGTTCGGTGGCGGCCAGACATCTGCGACCCGCCAGTAATTGGCATTTTTTCAAACAGAATATTCATCACATTACCAAAGTGGGCAGCGCGGAAGTGTTGGCGATGGCCAGCAGCAATTTGCCTATTATGCTGATTAACTTTTGGTTCTCGGCGCTGACGGCGGGTTATTTTTCCGTGGTTAGCCGCTTTTGCCTGGCTCCGGTGGTGATCATCGGGAATGCGGTGCGCAATACTATTTTTTCCAAATGGTCTATCGACTTCAGAAATAATACCTTTAACTATCAGGAGTATACCAAGGTACGTATGCTATTGCTGGTATTAGGGGTTATCTGTACCCTTGGGGTTTTTATTTTCTATCCGATTGTGATGCGCCTCGGTTTTAGCGAAGACTGGATTAACTCCATTGAGACGTCACGCTACATGTTGCCCTATTTATTCCCTGCGCTCGCGATAAGCCCTCTGACGGTGATAGAGCTTATTTTTGGTTCCCATCGCTATTTTCTGCGCATCCAACTGGAACAGCTGGCAATTGTACTCTTCGCTTTTGTTGTGACGCCCTATTTTTATAAAGATTATGCAACGTCGGTCATCTTGTTTTCTTCACTGACATTTATTCGCTACGCCTTCATTTATCTAAAAATGAATAAGCGAGCCAATCTCCTGAAAGACAAGCCGGTGATACTATGACGCTTAATACCGGATACTATTTACAGGTTTATACCTTTGTCACGCTGATCCTGTGTGGCCTGGTGCAATACTTTACCGGCATGCAGTCAGTGCTGTGGATACCTTTTTTCCTCACCTTATTGATGGTGGGATTATTGGTGATGCAGACGCGTGATGGCTCCTTACATCTGGATGCCCAGGAGACGATTGTCCTGGCATTGTACTTTTCGTTTCTGGTGCTGGCTGGAGCATCGACGCTGATTCAGGGCGGGATCACCGTAGCGATTGTGGCATTTAAAAACGAAATTGCGCTGTCGCTGGTGATGATCTGTTTGCTGCTGGGCTTTTGCCGGGAATCACAGATTTACCGCGCAACGCGCTATCTGTATTGGGTGTTTTACGCGCAGATTCCGGTAATGATTTATCAGGTGTTACTGGTCGTTCCCCAGCGCGTCGCGGTGCGTGGTGAAGATGAGAAATGGGACTCCGTGGTTGGCACGTTTGGCGGTGACCCCATGGGGGGCGGGAATACTGCCGCAATGGGCCTGTTTTGCCTGTTAATTATGTTGTTAAAAGTCTCAGAATATAAGCATGGACTCACCACGTTCAAATCCATGGCGCTGCATATTGTTCTCGGTATCGGGTTATGCATCATTGGTGAAGTAAAGTTTGTCATTCTGCTATCACCTATATTCCTGGCGTGGGTGTGGCTTTCACCGAGCTACGTCAAAGACGTTAGTAAGGTCAATCTGAAGACGTTATTGGTTATTGTGGCGGGAATGCTGTTGCTTATTAGCCTGTCGATTGTGATCCTCGCGTACTATTATTCTACGGCGTTCGGTGGCGATCCATCGAAAAGCTCGTTAAGTATTTTTATCGACTCCTTAAGCTATATCTTTGATCCGAACTACATTATGTCTACCGGTGAGTTAGGGCGCTTTACGACGTTCCTGTTCTGGTTGAAAAATAACGATCTGTGGGGGCTTTCAGGAACGTTATTTGGCTACGGACTCAATGCAACTAACAGTGGTAGTACGGTGTCGCCGGGCTTTTTGAATATTATCTACAACTTAATTCTTGACTCGACTTCCCTGAGTATGCTGCTGTGGGAAGTGGGGGTGATCGGCACGTTGCTCTTTATTAGCTTATTCATTTATATCCTGAAGGTTTGTCAGCCAAAGCCATTACTGATGCTTGAGCAACTGGACCAGCAGGATCTTCAGTTGTTGAGCTTTGCACCGGCGTTTAACGCTTTTGCGATTAGTTGCTTAATTAGCTTACCTTATAGCCAGATACTGATGATTACACCGATGTTACAATTCCTGTTCTATTTATCACTAGGATCAAGTTTAGTGATTCGTCGAACCGTCCTTCGCTGCGTAGGGTAATTGTATGGACCAAAAACCGTTTATTTCAGTGAGTATTAAAACACTCAATGAATCTAAATGTATTGAGAAGACGATTGACAGTATCCGTAAGCAGCTTATTGATTATCCACACAAAATTATTGTGGCAGATAGTCTGTCAACGGATAACACCCAACAGCTTGCGATCGATAAAGGGGTGACCGTAGTGTCCTTAACTGACCCTGGCGATCGCTGCTGTGGCGTCGGGCACCAGTTAGGTTATCTGTATAGTGAAGGGGAATATCTGCTGCTGATGGACGGCGACATGGAACTGGAAGAGGGCTTTGTGGATCAGGCGGTCGCGTTTTTGCAGGCCGAACCAGAATATGCAGGCGTTGCGGGAACCGTTGAAATGGACGATGCCGTTAACTATGAATTTAAATCGCGTAAGCAACGCATTAATAAAATCTATCCACTCGGGGATAGCGATCATCTGGGTGGCGGTGGGCTGTATCGTCGGTCGGCAATTGAAAAAATTGGTTATCTTACTAACCGTAATTTGCACGCGTATGAAGAGGCTGAACTGGGCCTGCGTTTAATCGAAGCAGGCTATAAACTGCGGCGTCTGGATATTCCTTACTTCAGCCATACGTCACATACGCTGCCGACGTTTAAGATGCTGGCGCGGCGCTGGACCAGCGGTTATTACCAGGCACCGGGTGAGCTTTTGCGTTGTAGTTGGGGGAAGCCTTGGTTTTCCCAGTCATTCAACATCGTGAAGAATGAGGCGGTATTTGCGCTTTACCTTATTCTCTTATTTGTGGCGCTGCTCAGTTTAAATATCAATGTGTTTGCCGTTGCGCTTCTACCATTACTGGCGTTTGCTTTGTTGAAGATTGTGCAAAACCGCTCGTTAACAGATGGGCTGCAAAGCGTTATTAATTTAATCGTACGCTCAGCGGGGCTGATCAAAGGTATTTTTTATCCGGTACGCGATCCGCTGACTCCGCCTAACAGTAAAATCATTCATGAATAACCGGGGCAGGCGCCATGAAAGTATTATTGGTTAACAAGTTTTTTTTCATCAAAGGCGGCGCGGAAACGGTTTATTTTCAAGAGCGCGATATGCTGAAACAGGCCGGAGTGCAGGTTATTGATTTCTCTATGCAGCATGAGAATAATTTCCCCTCGGACTATACGGATTATTTCGTCAGTAATGTGGACTACCACAAAGCGAACAATCTGCTGGGTGGTATCAAAACGGCGGTTAACTTTATTCATAATTCGCAGGCCTGCAAAAAAATGCTGGCGCTTTTAGAAAAAGAGCGCCCGGATATCGTCCACTTTCACAACATCTACCATCAGTTAACACCGGCGTTGATTAAAGTTGCGCGCAATTTTGGCTGCAAAACGGTGCTGACTGCGCATGACTATAAGATTGTGTGCCCCGCGTATTCTATGCTGCGCGACGGCAAGGTGTGTGATTCCTGTATTACCGGAACGGTTTTCAACGCCTTCAGGTATCGTTGTCAGGAAGGTTCAGCCTCAAAAAGTTTACTGCTCTCCCTGGAGGCAACCTGGCAGTACATTGCACAAAACTATCAGGCCCTGGATGTGATTGTTTCACCGAGCGTTTTTTTACGCGGTGTTTTGCTGCGCACGCTGCCAAATTCGCGCATTGATGTCATCGTCAATGGCGTTGATGATAGCCGTCCCCTGGCCGAAGTAAGCGATGAAGGCTATATGCTGTACTTTGGCCGTCTGAGCCGTGAAAAGGGCGTGGCAACGTTGTTGGCAGCGCATAAAAAAATGCGGAACAGCGCGCCGCTGAAAGTTGTGGGGCACGGTCCGTTGCATGATGAATTAGCCGCCAAATACCCTGATGTTGATTTTTTAGGTTATGTGCAACAAGGGGAGGCGCTCGATAAGCTTATTAAGCATGCGCGAGCGGTGATCCTGCCTTCAGAATGCTATGAAAACTGTTCTATGGCGATATTAGAAGCGATGTCCTTAGGCAAACCGGTTATCGGGTCGCGCATCGGCGGTATACCGGAACAAATTCGTGACGGTGTCGAAGGGATTTTATTCGAACCGGGTAATGTGCATGAGTTAGCCAATGCGATGGACGCTCTGGCCGACTCGCCTGAGAAGGCGAGGAATATGGGCTTACAAGGTCGTGCACGGTTGAGTGAAAAATATGCGCTGAGTAAACATATGGATACCCTACAGGCGCTGTATAAAGAACTGCTGAGCAGGCCATAGTATGAGTAAAAAAATAACGGTTTTTGGAACGCGTGGTATTCCCGATGTATTAGGTGGTGTGGAGACACACTGTCAGAATCTTTATCCTGCCATTAAACAGCAGTTCGACGTGGATGTTTGCGTGATCGCTCGCTCGCCATATGTAAATTACAAACGATCGGTATATAAAAAAGTCGAAACTTACGCGCTGTGGGCACCTAAAAAGCGTTCGCTGGAAGCTATTGTCCATTCCGTTATAGCGGCGTTTAGGACACGTATCGACCATTCGGATATTGTGCATGTCCATGCTATCGGCCCTGGCCTTGTGATCCCACTCTTACGCGTGATGGGTAAAAAGGTAGTTTTTACCCACCACGGGCCCGATTACGATCGCCAGAAATGGGGATATGTAGCCAAAAAAATATTGTTGCTGGGTGAGCGTTGGGCGGTGAGATATGCCAACGAGGTGATTGTGATTTCTGAAGTTATTAATCAACTGATCCAGAAAAAACACGGTCGCTATGATGCGCATTTAATTCACAATGGCGTGAACGAGCCGCGGTTATTATCACAGCTCACCATCGACAATACGCTCTCCCGCTTTGGGCTGCAGCCGAAAAACTACCTCGTGGTGGTTGGGCGGTTTGTGGAAGAAAAAGGGATGCATGATGCCATCGCCGCTTATCAATACAGTGGTTTGACCATACCGTTAGTACTAATTGGCGATGCGGATCATCCGACCGAATACAGCGTGCGCCTCAAAAAGCTTGCCGCCGACACGCCAGGTGTTGTGATGACTGGTTTTTTACGTGGTGACGAACTTCAGGCGGTGTTTTCGCAGGCTAAATTGTTTGTGATGCCCTCATACCATGAAGGATTGCCCATTGCGCTGCTGGAGGCAATGTCATTTTCTCTTCCGGCCGTCGTCAGTGATATTCCGGCTAACCTTGAAGTTCAACTGCCCGCCGAGGCCTATTTTAAAGTAGGAGATGTAACCGGTCTGGCTGAAAAATTAGGCCAAGGGGCAACAGCCAATAGCGTGGACTATGGTGTATATTTGCAAAACTACAATTGGCATGAAATCGCCAAAAAGACGGTTAACGTCTACCACTCCATTGATAAAGATATAGGTTAATTTTGACCAGTCCTCAAAATCGTCCTCCTGCCATCGAACGGTTTTACGCTCACCTTGATGAGCGGATAGCGGAGGAATTGACCCCTGAACAAAAAGAAGGGGTGGAAAAAGCGCTCCTTGCTACAACCCTGACTTCGCGGCATCAGATCGATATTCGCAGAAGCTTTCCTTTTTTCAGCAAGCGTTATTATCTGGTTTTTTTGTTTGGCAGAGATTTACGCCGCCAGCATCGCCAGGAATCAACCCTGTCGAGAATGTTGCTCACTTTTTTGCTGCTGATTGCCGTGCTATTCGTCACCTGCTGCATATTGCTGACGCTGTATATGATCAAATCCGCGTTAGGTATTGATGTGTTCCAAAATTTTCACGTAGGTATCTGGGACTGGTGGTTAAGTCTGAAAGACCGCTAGCGTTAACAAATTGGTGGAGGACGTCTTTGCGATGAAGCGTAAATGGGTTTGTGCGTTGTTGTGCATGTTTTTCCCGCTGACGGTTATGGCCGCATTGACGACCGTTACCCCCAAAGCATTGACGGGCCCGTTAACCAATCCGGGGATTGGCGTGGCAAGTTTTCATCAGGGATACGGTGAAACGCTGGGGCTGGCGGACTATCCCAATACCGGATTTGAATACGAGCGTTTTTACTGGCGGGATCTGGAGCCAGTCGAAGGCCAGTACAATTTTGCGTTGGTGGATGATGCCTTTAAATACGCGGCGGCACATCGCCCTGCGATGAATGTCGGGCTACGCTTTATGGCTCTGGCAGAGCCGGAAAGCGGTTCGCAAATTCCTGACTGGCTGATTAAAAAAGGCGTGAAAGGAACCTGGACGCCGGATAAAAAGACATTTGCCCCGGATTTAGACGATCCTCTGTTTATTCAATACAGTCAGCGTCTGTTGAACGCATTTGGTAAGCGCTACGATGGTAATGAGAATCTCGCGTTTGTTGATATTGGCATGGTGGGATCGTGGGGAGAATGGCATAACAGCAACTTCCCGAACCTGAAGCCATTACTGGAGCGATACACCACGGCGCAACTGGATCGCTACGTCGCGATGCACTTTTCTGCTTTTCCGGTGACGCCAAAAACCATGCTGATAAGCGGCGGTCAAAGTCTGGCGAATGCCGTGGCGCGTGGGGCTGGGTGGCGTGCGGACTGTTGGGGGGACCTGCGCGTATTTTCGGACACCTGGAACCATATGGCTGATGATTACCCCCAGCGATTGCTGGCTGCGCAGCAGAGTTATTCAGGGTTCAACGACGCCTGGAAACGTGCGCCGGTGAGTCTGGAGATCTGCTCGTATATGCAGGACTGGAAGAACACCTTTCACTATACACGTGCTGAAGTGCAGGGGATTTTTGACTGGGCGGTCAAGCAGCACGCCAGTACCATTAACCTGAAATCGAGAACGATACCCAGCGACTATCGACCGATGGTCGACGATGCGCTGACCAAATTGGGCTATCGATTTCGCCTTGCGTCCCTGAGTCATGAGTCCGTGTGGGACAGCGGACAAACGCTGACATTAAACAGTACCTGGTACAATGAGGGTATCGCACCGATTTATCTGCCTTACATGCTGGCATTCCGGGTCGTAGACAGCGCCAATAAGGCGGTGGCACAGGGGAATTCCGCGGAGGATATTCGCCGCTGGCTCCCCGGTAAGTATCAGGTCAGTTATGCGTTATCTATGCCAGGCCGACTGGCGAAAGGGCAATACGCGATTGAGGTTGCGATGCTGGATAAGTCAGGGGCGGCGAGAATTAACTTTGCCAATGAAGGGAAGCAGAGCAGCGGCTGGTACCGGGTGTCAACAATAACGGTACGCTAGTCAGACACAGCAGCGAGCCTGACGGTCAGGCTCGCTGCTGAGAACATTAAATTTGATACCCATTCGGGTTATTTTTTTGCCAGTTCCAGGTGTCACGCATCATTTCATCAAGGTTGTAGATGGCCTTCCAACCTAGCTCTTTGTATGCCAGCGATGGGTCAGACCAACATTCGGCAATATCTCCGGGTCTTCTGGCGACAAACTGATAGTTTATTTTTGTCTGCGCCGCTTTTTCAAACGCCTCAATCAGATTAATTACGGAATAACCGACACCGGTACCGAGATTAATCACTTTGTAAGCCGCGCCTTTGTTCTGGCAATCCAGCGCGGCTAAATGACCGGTCGCCAGATCCATGACGTGAATATAATCACGCACACCGGTACCATCAGGGGTTGGATAATCATTACCGTACACCGACACGGTTTCCAGCTTACCAATCGCGACCTGGGAGATATACGGAACCAGGTTATTAGGGATACCGTTAGGATCTTCACCAATCCGACCTGATGGATGGGCGCCAACCGGGTTGAAATAGCGCAGACAGGTAATGCGAAAATCGGGTTGTGCACGTGAGAAATCGGCCAGAATTTGTTCGACCATCAACTTAGACGTGCCGTACGGATTAGTGGTACCACCCGTGCGTGATTGCTCGCTCAGCGGTACGCTTTCTGGATTACCATATACCGTGGCAGATGAGCTAAAAATGAAACGATTAACGCCAGCGGCCAGCATCTCATCCAGTAAAACCAGCGTTCCGGTAACGTTGTTTTCATAGTAGGCGAGGGGCTCTTTTATCGACTCTGAAACTGATTTGAGTCCCGCAAAATGAATGACATCGGTGATGTTATGGTCGGCGAAAATGTTTTTTAATGCCTGCCTGTCGAGAACATCGGCGATATAGACAATGGGCTCTCTTCCGGTGAGTTCCGCGACCCTGTCCAGCGAGATTCTGCTGGCGTTCGCCAGATTATCGATGACTACGACATCATCGCCTCTTTCCAGTAGCGTTAACACAGTATGTGAACCAATATAACCTGCACCACCAGTGACAAGAATTGCCATACAGACTCCAGAAAAATGCTATAAACCCGAGCGATTTTCTACCAATGCCACCCGAGAATCCAGTGAATCAGTTATTTTGCCGGGTAAGGTAAGTGTTTCTGTATTTTATCATACATTTATATGCTATTTTTTTAAAGATTGCCAACAGACTGAACTTATTAACTTTTGTATCATAAACAATATAGTTATTTGAGAAGTTCAGCGTGTGGACGCCGTCACTGTGGTTGATCGACGAATTGATTTGTTCGATCAGAGTTTCAGCAAAATTAGTGTCGTTTAGTGTCACTAATTCTTTGATATATATTGATTTTCCATAAGTTTCAGGCGTGCACTCCTGTGTAAGGAAGTACATTTTATTTTCGACCTGATAGGAGGCACCTGCACCTCGATGATGGGGATTGCTCACCTTCAATGAGGGGGTAATCCGCTGCCATTGTCCATAAATATGATCTGCTGAATGAATAATTATTTCGTTATCCATCGTGGTGGACAACAGATAACAGGTTTCATTAATTGAGATAAATACGTTGTCGGTTAATTGGGTATCAGAGATTAAAACTTTAACTTGCTTCCAGCGTGCAGGGAACTCAATTGACTGAAACAGTATTACCTCTTTTCTTTCTGAAGACTCGGGGATCATGAACAGTTGATCGTTGATATGTATCAGATAAGGGAATGACAAATGACACTGTAAGTCGTCAAAGCCTTCAAGCCTAATATCTTCAAGTTCAACCAGTTCACGGTCAAGAACGCGACATCGTAGCGTGCCTTTTGAGTTGCGAAAGCTAAGAGCTTCATAGAAAACATACAGTTTATCGCCTTTTTCAATCAGAAAAGGATCGGCCTGAAATGTATATTTCTTTTTTAACTGCTGCGCAGTGGATTTGCTTAATATCTCCAGAGTGTTGTCGGGGAATGAGTGTGTACCATTATCCTTAATAAGCATGATGTCCCACGACTCATGATAAAATAACTTATCCATTATTCTTTTTATTTTTGTTTGCATTTGCACCTGATCCTTTTTATCGCCAGCACCATGTATGAACAGCTGTTTGCGACTCAGTGAATGAGCCTGTCGCAATGTTGTATAAATGTGCGAAAACCGATGTGGAACACCAGTGGCTACTTTAAAACTAGTCGCAAGCCCGTTTTTTGTCCACTAACAGAAATAGGGAGAGGAGATGTCCAGAGCATCCTTGCTCCAGTGGGGGAATTACTCGAAATGCACCTGCGGGTTATCTGCAAGGGAAACGTAGGTTTTGCTGTTTTTATCCAGGGTACGGATTTCACCGCTTTCGATGTCATACACCCAACCGTGCAGACGAAGCGCATTATTGCGCAGCCCAACCGCGACACAAGGATGCGTTTTAATGTTGTTAAGCTGTGCGATAACGTTCTCTTCCACCATGGCATTAACTTTATCGATTGGGTTATCCCAGGTTTTTTTATCGACCACGGCTTTCGCGGCATCGGCATAGTGCAGCCAGTGAGCGACAGCGGGCATCGGATCCAGGGGCTGGCTATCGGCAATGGCTTTCATCGCGCCACAATTGGAGTGACCGCAGATGACGATATCCGTTACGCCAAGTGCGACAACCGCGTATTCGATGGTTGCAGATACACCACCCGGCTCCGGACCAAATGACGGTACGATATTACCGGCGTTGCGGATAACGAAAAGCTGTCCTGGATCTTGCTGAGTAACGAGTTCTGGTACCAGGCGGCTATCGGAACAGGAGATGAAAAGTGCCTTAGGATTCTGGCTGGATGCCAGGCTGCGGAAGAGTTCCTTGCGTTGAGGGAAAATCTCTTTTTGGAAGTTGAGGAAGCCCTCGATGATATGTTGCATAGCAGTGTCTCTTGTCTCTGTTTAAGCAGGTTATGATGAAGATCACACTTTCCAGTTTAACACCAGCCGACAGAAGGGAAAGACTTTATAGCAGTTCAGCAACATCTTTGGATAATTTTGCCCCACCGTGGCAGGGCAAATCGTGTGATGTACGCTATGCGTTTTGCCATTTCTGGTATGCCGCTTTTAGCCGGTTCATCGCTTCTACCAGTACCGGGCGTGGGCAGCCAACGTTGAGTCTCATGTGCCCCTCTCCACCGGGACCATATTGCGCCCCTGGTGACAGGCCAAGCCTGGCGTCATGCACCAAAAAAGCGCTTAGCTGCTCATCGCTGAGATCCATTTTTTCCGCATTCAGAAACAGAAGATACGACGCGCCGCCATACACAATGGAAATCAAGGGACAGTACTTTTCGATTTCACTTTTTACAAACGCTACATTGTCGGCCAGATAGGCCAATAATTTCTGGTGCCAGTCGGCGCAATGGGTAAAGGCGCTGTAAATGGCCGCCTGCTGCAATGAATGGGTCTCTGCAAGGTAGCAGTTATCCAGAAAGTGGTAGAACTGATGGCGTAATTCATCATTCTTAATAATGGCGATTCCGCCCTGGATCGCCGCCGTATTGAAGGTCTTGCTGATGGAAGTAAGTACGATTGACTTACTATCTGGCGCTTCATCAACAGTAAAAAACGGCAAATGGCGCTTTCCTGGCAGGGTTAAATCACTATGCACTTCATCAGACAGAATGATGACGCCAGCCTGCTGGCAATAGTGGCTTATTTTTTCCAACGTTTCCCGCGACCACACCATTCCACCTGGATTATGCGGTGAAGGGAACAAAAACATTTTGCACTGCTTGAGTTTCTCGCTGAAATCATGCCAGTCAAATTCATAGTGCCCGTTTTTCTCAATGAGGCGCGTCTGAATCAAATTCCTGCCGCTGGTGTTTACCAGATTAGGATAGGGATCATAGATTGGCGTACAGGTTAAAATATTATCGCCTGGACGGGTAAGCGCCATTAAAGAGAGTACGATAGTTTTTATAACACCGGGAATAAAATGTAACCAGTGTGCCTTGATATCGGCATCATACTGTTGTGCATACCAATGAATAACAGATTCTTTCCATTGTGGATAATCCAGGTTATAGCCTTGCACAGGCTGCGATACCACCGAACGCAGCGTGCTCATGATTGGCTCTGGTGTCGCAAAATCCATATCTGCAATCCACAGCGGTAATACATCGGTGGTACCGTACATCTGTTGTAATTGCCCGTATTTGCGACAATTAACATCCCTTGCGACAATATCATCAAATAAAGACATTGTTGACTCCTGGAAAGTCTCTGAAAATAGTGTAAGCAACGCAAAAGCGAAGAATGTTTATGTATATCTAATGGATATATTTAATTTACCCTGGTGATAGCTAAGATTTAGCTATTTAGTAGTTTATGATTTTTGCTCAACCATATTCTCAGTGGCTTCATTGGGCTCATATTTAGCAATGCCAATACCGGTTGCCGCCCACAGTAGGGCAAAGATGACGCCGCTGTAACAGAGGATTGCCCAGGGCAAGTAATCAAGCGTGGCAACGCCAAGCATAGTGGCGCAATAAACGCCTGAGGCAGACCAGGGGATAATCGGTTCGACAACGGTTCCGGCATCTTCAGTGGTTCGTGAGAGGTTTTTTGCCGCAAGACCTCGTTTTTTGTACTCCTCTTTAAAGGCATCACCGCACAGCAGCAACGGTAAGGTCCCATTTGCCGTGCAGGCACAGATGGTAAATGTCGTCACAATCGTGGTAGCCACCAGGCGGAATGTGGATTTAACGCCTTTTGTCAGCGCGTTTATCACGGTGTGCAGAGAGCCTGTCGCACTCATTGCCCCGGCAAAGCTAAATGCGCTGAAAACGGTAACGAAGCTGCTAAACATTGAAATAGCGCCGCCTCGCTCCAGTAAGCGGGAAACATCGGAAGACAGTGTCGGCAGATTATCTCCGGTAAGCATTGCGAGCTTAAAGCCACTGACAACGGATTCGCCGACAGAGGATGCCGTGAATTGCTGAAAGACTAACGCCAAAATCATTGAGACTATCGTAGATAAAAAGAGCATCGGAATGGGCGGTCTTTTTGACAGTGAGCCATATAAAACGATGATCGGCGGGAGTAGCAGCAGAATATTAAAGTGATAAATCTGACCAATAGAATTCATCAAGTTGGTAATGTTTTCTGGCGCGCTGGACGAGGCATCAATGCCCATGCCCATATAGCTGTAAACGACGCAGCAAATAATAAAACCCGGGCCGGTAGTCCACAGCAGGTGGCCGATATGCGAGTACAGGTTTACCCCGGCAGCCAGTGCAGCCATGTTGGTTGAATCAGAAACCGGTGAGAGCTTATCACCAAACCAGCAGCCTGAAACAATAGCACCAGCGGCAATGGGCAGCGAGACATTCAGACCAATCGCTACGCCAATCATGGCAATACCAACGGTCCCGATAGAACCCCAGGAGGTACCGGTGCATACTGAGATCAGTGCTCCCAGCATAAATGCCGAAATATAGAAATACTGCGGATTAATCCACTTCAGACCATAATAAATCATCATTGGAATAGTGCCTGACACCATCCATGCGCCAATTAAGAAACCGATACTGGCGACGATTAATATGACCGGCAGCGCTTCAGATATTTTATTGCAAATAGATTGTAGAATGTCATCCCATGTATAGCCGTGAGCGATGGCGATAAATGAGGCTGTTGCCGTTCCCATCAGGATCATGGGCTCAGCTCGAATATTGAAGATAAAATATCCGATACTAATCCCGCCCAGCATGACTACCATGGGTAAAACTGACCAAAAGAAAGACAATGGCTTTCTGTTGTTGGCGGTGCAGTTATTTAATTCCATAATTCCATCCCAATCGTTAATGGTTGAACACGTCAAATAAATACCTGCTACAGGTCACTCATGTCTGAGCAACATAGTTGCCAGAGTTCATGGCTGAACCCTATTTTATTAACTGCCGCAGATTATCTTTTTTGACCTGCTATTCTGGTGCTTATATTTTAGTAGTAAGGTAAGAGAACGTTTGGTGAATAAATTACCCCTCGGCATAAGGTGAATGATGTCGGCGTTGTTGACTCAATTTTCGATACTGCTGTGGCGGCATGCCGACGTATTTATGGAACGAGCTGTAAAATCGACTGCTGGAGCGAAAACCTGCAATTGTAGCGATATCCAGAATTGTTTTATCCGTATCGCTGAGTAAAGCTCGCACATGGTTAATGCGCATCGCGGTAATATACTGTTTCATCGTCAGTTGCATCACCCGATGAAAAATACCCATCGCATAATTGGGATTGAGCTTAACGTGTTCGGCAATAGCATCAACCGTAAGCTGTTTGTCGCAGTTGGCGGCAATAAACTCCAGCATCTGGCTGACGTAAAACTGTGAATGCCGTGAAATACTGTTTTTCTGGGTGCGCGACGTTTTGTTACCCAGTACCGGCCGCCAGCCAGCGAGGCTAAAGCGCTTGAGCATTAGCGCGATTTCATCAATGGCTAACTGGCGAATTTGTTCGTTATCGCTATTGAGTTCATTCTGCCAACGCTGTACTTCAAACGCGCTCAGCTGCTGCGAAGCCAACGAAGTAATCACCATCCCGTGGGTTACGTGATTAATCAGCTCCCTGTCCAGCGGCCAGGATAAAAACAGATGCATCGGTAAGTTGAAGATGGCCATCTGTTTACAGTGCCCGGCATCCGTGAGTTGATGGGGAGTACAGGCCCAGAACAAGGTGATAAAACCCTGTTTGCTCTTCACCACTTCGTCATTAAAGAGATACTCCACATCACCATCAAATGGCACGTTCACCTCAACCTGGCCATGCCAGTGGCTGTAGGTCATAGCCAGCGGCGCCCGCAGTTCGACATCCATACGCTGATACTCTGAATAGAGCGCCAGCGGACTTCGCGACTTTTTCTCATAGCTGCGACACATATGTGGGTCGAGCGGCAGCTGCGGGGTACTTTTTGCCATTATGGTTGGGTTCCTGGATAGTGATACCGGCCATGGGGTAACGCCAAAGCATGAACATAGCTTAACCGAAAAAAAACGTCGTTTTCTCTCCATTTTCGCGAAGTTATTCCCAAAAACTCAGATCCTGTGCCTGTCGCTTGCCGATCTGAGATATCGGGAATGGTGAGCTTTAATCTTAAAAGCGCTCAATCATAAGGGACTTTGCAGTACCTGACGGATGCGGCGCGGGTACCTTATCTGGGCCAACTAAAGCCTGTAAGCCGTAGGCCTGATAAGCGAAGCGCCATCAGGCATTGATGACCAGTAGCTTGCATCATGCGGACTTTATCGTTAAGAGGGGAAGGCTCACAAACCGTGCAGTTTTATTTTTCTATAGAGCGTGGCAATGCTGATCCCCAGTTCTGTCGCGGCTTGTTTTTTTCCCTCAACGCTTGAGCCGAATCGCTGGATGACGTTTTCGATAGCTTCCCTTTCCGCCTGTTTTCCTTTGCTGGCAAGCTGACGGGGTTGCGCGGCCATCGTCGTTTTTCTACCGTCAGCGGCGGTGAGCAGGTAGGGGGGAAGATGGCTGGCGTTGATCCCGGCGGCTTCTCCGCGCATCACAAAAATGTATTCGATCACGTTGCGTAATTCACGAATGTTGCCCGGCCAGTGCCAGGCATAAAGGCGGTTAATAACGTCATCAGGCAGTTTTTGCGGTGGTCGCTGGTAACTGACCGAGAACTCATCGGCAAAATACTGTGCGAGGACCGCGATATCAGCCCGGCGTTCACGCAGGGAAGGAAGTACCAGAGGGACCACGTTCAGGCGATAGAAAAGATCTTCGCGAAACTGATTATTCTCCACCATCGCATTAATGTTTTTGTTGGTCGCGGCAATAATGCGCACATCAATATTGATGGTGTTATTTGAGCCAACGCGGGTGATCGCCTTTTCCTGCAAGACCCTGAGCAGCTTGGCCTGCAGGTGCAACGGCATATCGCCAATTTCATCCAGAAACAGGCTGCCGCCGTTGGCCAGTTCAAATTTTCCCATTCGTCCTTTGGGATCGGCCCCGCTGAATGCGCCGCGAACATAACCAAACAGTTCGCTTTCCAGCAGTTGTTCGGGGATAGCCGCGCAGTTGATTGTCACGAAAGGCGCGGTTTTACGTGGACTGCTTTGGTGAATGGCAAAAGCCACGACCTCTTTCCCCGAGCCACTTTCCCCGGTGATGAGCACGCTGGCGTAACTGTTGGCGATTTTACCGATGGTGCTTCTGAGTTGCTCCATTGAGGGAGAGTGACCAATCAGTCTCACCTGCATGTCGGACTCATAAGGGGATGGAGTAAGGTTACTCAGGTAGTCGTGGGCATCACGAAAGATAACCATGGTTAAGCGATCGTTATCCTGCGAGGAGAGCGAAATTTGTTTGCACAGTACATGATGTTTCTGACCTTCAAGCGTCAGCCACGCTTCTTCATCGCCATACAGGCTATCCCCGGTTGTTTCAATGGTCAGTGGTAATCCCTGAACCTCACGGTTGAGGATGCGATCGGCTGAATGATTGGCATGCCAGATAAGCCCCTTGCCATCAATCGCCACCACGCCGCGGTCCATAGCATCGATCAGACGCCGAAATGCGCCAAGCGTTTCCTGCGCGCGTAAACGCTCCAGGCATTCAAAGACCTTACTGGAGATCATTACGGCGATTTGCTCAATAAAGGTGACAAATTTATCAATCTGGCTCAGTAACGTGTCACGCTGTGCCTGGGTTGAGCAAATAATCCCGATCACGCCAATCACGCGATTATTGAGAAAAATTGGTGCGTTCAAATCCAGCATTTCAGAACAGTAGTGGTGTTTTTCACATAACTGACACAGCGGATGCTCGCCGGGATTTTTGATCAGTACCGTTTCTCGCACCTGCAATACGTGACGATAGATGTAGCCATTTTTGGCCACGTTCTCATTGAGCATATGCCGGTATTTCCCGGTACCCGCGATGCGCATTAAAGATTCATCAATGATTTCAACGTCCGTGCCCGTTATGCCAGAAATAGCGTCGGCATAATTGCATATATCATCCTGAATATTGCTGAGTACTGAAATCATGGTACTTCTCCGGCAGTGTGTCGCATTTCTCAAGGAAAATGATAAATAGGCGAAGCAATGCAAAAATGATTTGCGAAAAATCAATCTATCACGCTGTTTTTGGATGTTTTTCTTATTTTATCTTCAGCGATCACACTATTTATCAATAATGAGAATTTATCAAAATGAGGCGATAAACTGACGCAGTGATATTTTTTGGTGTCAATTTTTAATTCTATTTAATTCATTGAAATCAAAGCCTTTATTAAAATTATTTTAAGAATTTACTCAATTTATAAAAAGCTGGTAAGCATTTTGCTCTATTGCCAATACCGATAACGGAAATATCTCTGTATTGCACCGATTACAGGGAATGAAATACCAGGACAATGAGGTTTTATGATGCAGGAAAACTTATCATTTTTTATTAACCAGACACCGTTTACCGAACATCCGAATGCGCCGTTGGCACCGTTTAGCCGCCAGGAACTGGTAAAAGCGTTGAATTTTCATCGGTCTATTCCGGGCTACGCGCCGACGCCGCTGTATACGCTACCGGCGCTTTCACAAAAACTGGGCGTAAAAAATATCTACCTCAAAGATGAATCTCAGCGTTTTGGCCTGAAAGCCTTTAAAGCGCTGGGTGGCTCCTATGCGATGGCGTGCCATATCGCTGAATTAGTTGGTAAGGATATCAGCGAACTGCCGTTTGACGTGATGACCAGTGAAGAGGTACGCCACGATCTGCAAACCGTCACGTTTGCCACCACTACTGATGGCAACCACGGTCGCGGCGTGGCATGGATGGCGCGCCAACTGAAGCAAAACGCCGTGGTGTATATGCCGAAGGGCTCTTCGCAGCAACGTCTGATCTCTATCCGTAACGAAGGCGCTACCGCTGAGATCGTCGATATGAACTATGACGATGCGGTTCGTATGACCGCAGAGCAGGCCGAAAAGTACGGCTGGATTGTGGTGCAGGATACCGCTTGGGAAGGATACGAAAAGATCCCGCAGTGGATTATGCAGGGCTACGGCACGCTGATGCTGGAGGCGATAGATCAGCTGCATCAGGTTGCGCCGACGCACATTTTTGTGCAGGCAGGCGTCGGTTCGTTTGCCGGAATGGTTCAGGGAATGGTGACGGCAGCCTGGGGGGAGAATCGCCCGAAAGTGATCGTCGCCGAAGCGTTAATTGCCGATTGCCTCTACCGCTCAGCCCGTTCGAAAGAGGGAGATGCCATTGCGGTGGGAGGTGATTTACAAACCGTGATGGCCGGTCTCGCCTGCGGTGAGGCGAACAGTATCGGCTGGAAACTGCTGCGCGATTATGCCAACGCATTTGCCTCCTGTCCTGATGAGGTTGCAGCGTTGGGCATGCGCATGTTGGGCAACCCGTTGGCAGGCGATCCACAGATTATTTCGGGGGAGTCAGGTGCGGTTACTACCGGTCTGCTGGCGCTGCTGATGACCTCGCCTGAACTGGCGCAAACGCGTGAGCAACTGGGGCTGGATGCGCACTCTCGTGTGCTGTTAGTCAGCACCGAAGGGGATACCGACCCGCAACAATATCTGGATATTGTCTGGGGCGGTCAGTACCCGGGCATCAACAAATAATTCCCTGATTGAGAGATATAACGGAGAAACCCATGTTATCTGCAAACCGCATTGAAGAAGTCATTAAAAACTGTCAGGCACTGATCCAACAAAAAAGTTATTCCGGTCAGGAAGGGGAAGTGGTTAATGCCATAAAAACAATGATGCAGCATTACCAATTCGATGACATCCATGTTGATAAGTACGGCAACATTGTTGGCGGCATTGTCGGCAACCAGCCGGGGAAAACGCTGGTTCTCGATGGACATATCGATACCGTGCCGGTGAATGAAGAGAAGTGGTCCCGCAACCCATACGGCGGCGATATTGAAGATGGCAAAATTTATGGTCGCGGCACAACTGACATGAAAGGCGCCGTGGCGGCGATGATCTCCGCCGTGGGCTTTTTCGGTCAAGACAATCAGCGAAATTTTGCCGGGAAAATCTACGTTGCGTGCATTGTGCACGAAGAGTGTTTTGAAGGTATTGCTGCCCGCCTGGTCAGCGAGCGCTATAAGCCAGACTACGTGATCATTGGTGAAGCTTCCGAGTTAAACCTGAAAATTGGTCAGCGTGGCCGTGCTGAGATTGTGGTCGAAACCTTTGGTAAGCCCGCACACTCCGCTAACCCACAGGCGGGGATTAACGCAGTGTACAAAATGGCGCAATTGATCGACAAAATTCGCACGATCACGCCGCCGACGCATCCGGTTCTGGGGCCTGGTATTCTGGAACTGACCGACATTAAATCTTCGCCGTACCCGGGAGCCTCGGTGGTACCGGATTACTGTCGCGCAACCTACGATCGCCGTTTGCTGGTGGGTGAAACCAAAGAAAGCGTGATTGCTCCGCTGGAAAATGCGCTTGCTGAACTTATTGCTCAGGATCCGCAGTTTAAGGCCCGAGTGTCCTACGCGGTGGGTCAAGAGTCTTGCTATACCGGCGCCACGATTGAGGGAGAGCGTTTCTTCCCTGGCTGGGTGTACGACGAGTCCGACGAATTTGTGCAGGCAGCGTTAGTGGGCATTCGTGAGGCTGGCTTTAATCCAACCATTACGCAGTACTCATTTTGTACCAACGGCAGCCACTATGCGGGCGAAGCGGGAATCAAAACCATCGGCTTCGGTCCTTCACGAGAAAACCTGGCACACACCATTGATGAGTATATCGAGATCGATCAGTTAACCGGCTCGGCCAGCGGCTATTACAGCATCATCCAGACACTCTATCGCCAATAAAAATAAAGATAACCACCTCTTACCTTACAGGCGGTGTCGCTCAGCAGCACCGCCATGGAGAATAACGATGAAAACCATTTTCAAAAACGGAAATGTAATCGATGGGACGGGCAGTGAAGGCAGAATTGCCGATGTGATGGTTGATGAAGGACGTATTGTCGAAATCGGTCAAATTGAGGTTGGCATCAATGAACAGGTAATTGATGCAACAGGAAAAATTATTTGCCCTGGCTTTATTGATACCCATACGCACTCTGACCTGTCGGCCATTATTAACCCCGCGCTGTCGGCAAAAATTCGTCAGGGTATCACCACCGAACTGTTGGGCCAGGATGGCGTCGCCTTAGCTCCGCTACCTGAAGAATATATTCCAGCCTGGCGTAAAAATATCGCCGGACTGGACGGTGACACCGACAAAATTGACTGGAAGTATAAAAATACAGACGGTTATCTCAATCTGCTGGCATCGCGTCATCCGGCGACAAACCTCGCGTATTTAGTTCCTCATGGCAACGTGCGCATGGAAGCGATGGGCCTGGATGGACGTCCTTCGACCCGTGAAGACGTGGCGAAGATGTGTGAAGTCCTTGAGCGGGAGCTAAAGGCTGGGGCATTTGGACTTTCCACTGGACTTATCTATATGCCTTGCGCCTTTGGTGATACTGCCGAAATGATTGAACTGTGTAAGGTCACGGCGAAATATGACGGGATCTTTGTGGTGCATCAGCGCAGTGAAGCTGACGATATTATCAACTCAACCCAGGAACTGATTGATATCGCCAAAGCCACCGGCGTCTGGCTACATATTTCGCATATGAAGGTTTGCGGCAAGAAAAACTGGGGGCTGATCGACCAGATGCTGGGCATGCTGGAACAGGCGCAGGAAGAGGGAATTCGTATCTCTTTCGACCAGTATCCGTATGTGGCGGGCAGTACGATGCTTGGCGTGATTCTGCCGCCCTGGGTTCACTCCGGTGGTACGGACAAATTACTTGAGCGTCTCGCCTCGCCCGAACTGCGCGCCAAAATGATTGGTGATATTCAGCAGGGTATTCCTGGCTGGGATAACTTTATCGATTTTGCCGGCTTGGACCAGATTTTTGTCACCAGCGTGAAAACGGCAAAAAATCAGGATGCTGTCGGTTTGAACCTCGTCCAGTTGGGCGAGCTGCGCGGAAAAGATCCGTATAACGCCACCTTCGATCTGCTCTTTGAAGAGGAAAACGCCGTGGGGATGGTCGACTTCTACGGTACCGAAGAGCACGTGATTAAGTTTCTCTGTCGACCTGAGCAAAACGTCTGTACCGACGGCTTAATGGGGGCAGGCAAACCGCACCCGCGCGTGTTTGGCGCATTCCCTCGCGTACTCGGTAAATATGTCCGTGAAGAGGGATGTCTGAGTTGGGAAGCGGCAATCCGCAAGATGACGGGAAAACCTGCTGAAGTATTGGGTTTACAGGATCGCGGACTGCTGAAGGTAGGTTATGCAGCGGATATTGTGATGTTCGATCCGAACACAATTACGGATAAAGGCACTTTTGTGGAACCCAATCAGTACCCGGAAGGGATTGAAATTGTCATGGTTAATGGGCGCATTGCCTTAATCAATGGCATGGAAAGTTATGCCTGTAGCGGTACGGTTATTAGAAAACAATATTAATAAATAACGCTAAACACGCATGGATCTATCGCGACTATTTATGGCCGCGGTAGATCACTACACCCTAAGGACATCACAATGAACCTACAAACGTCTTTACCTTCAGGTAAACCCAAGACCTGGAAAGCAAGATATACCGTCCTGACTCTGATCTGGCTGGCGTGGCTGCTCTCTTTTCTCGACAGAATGGTGATGAGCGTTTCGCTCCCTTATATTGGTAAAGATTTAAATCTTGATACGACTCAACAAGGTTTAATTATTAGCGCCTTTTTTATTGGTTATGCTGCGTTTCAAATTCCCGGTGGATTACTGGCAGATAAGTTTGGCTCGCGCAAAATCATGGCCATTGGTATTGCATGGTGGTCTGTGTTCACCAGCTTAACCGGCGCTGTGCTGACGCTGCCGCTGATGTTAGCAGTACGATTCTTCTTTGGTATCGGTGAGGGGTGTTTTCCGTCGGCCTCATGGAAGATGATATCAACCTATTTCCCGTCGAAAGAGCGTGGTCGCGCCACGGCGATTCAGTCAACGGTTAACACCTTAGGCCCAGCGCTGGCGGTAGTTGTGGCGGCAAGCATCATCGGGGCATTTGGCTGGCACATGGTTTTTATCGTGCTGGGTATTCCCGGTCTGTTTATCGCGGCAGGTATCTACTTATTTACGCGTGACAACCCGAAAGAGCACCCTGCCATTACGCAGCAAGACCTGGCTGAGCTGGCTGCTGACGATCAGGGGAGCCTGCAAAACACCAGTGCTATCGCGTTTAAAGACGTACTCAAAATGCCGGTGCTCTGGCAAATGGCCAGCATCTGGTTTTTGTTTGATATCACCTTCTGGGGTTTTTCAACCTGGCTACCAAGCTATCTGATTACCGTACGAGAGTTTTCTCTGGCAAAGACCGGGGTCATGGCAGCCATTCCCTTCCTGTTCGGGGCAGGCGGAACATTATTAGGCGGTTATTGCTCAGACAAATTCAAACCCCAGCGTAAAACGCTGTATGTTGTAACTTCTGTTATTGCCGCGGGATTCCTGTATCTGACTTTCAGCGTGAGCAGTGCAGATATGGCGGTGGTTTATCAGTGTGTCTCAGCCCTGTTCATGTTCTTTGCCATGGCGACGTTCTGGGGCATTCTGATGGATACGATCCCGAGCAACATCATGGGGCGGGCATCCGGTATTGTTAACTTTGGCGGCCAGATGGCGGGGGTTGTATCAGCGCCTATCATCGGCTGGCTTATCCAAAGTAGTGGCGGAAGCTATAACAGCGCCTTTATCTTTATGATTGCTGCACTGTTGTGCTCAGCTGTCGTTACGCTGACAGTCAAAAGCTCGCACGCAGTGGGGGCGTTGCCCAGTAAAGCCTGAAAAATGTTTCTCTCTCTTGTGGCTCTGCTGTTCCAGAGCCACATTAAGGATGACGGAAATAAGTGATTAAGAGCCTATCCCATTAGGCTCTTAGTGGAAACTCAGGAATCGGTTGGAAAGAAATGCAGAGGATCTTTTAATCGTTTTCTCTAAGGAAAACAGTATAGGATTTTGTAAACTACAAAAATGAGATGTTTTGTTATCTCTTTTATCTATAACAGGATAGGGGTAAAAAACCTTATTTTTAGGGAAGCATTCTGTATAAATGCTCATATGGTTTAATACTTCGCTGTTCAATGGTTTGGCCTTGTTACATATCTCGTTGGCGAATGCACTGCATTTGCTGCAATTACAACGACATGCAGAATAGTCAGTCGAGATGAGGGAATCATTATTGCCAATATTAAATCCTAACTTTCCTCGCCGGATATAAGCATCCATTATTCCACTGGCTTCATATTTTAGCAGTAATCCCTCCCGTTCACTCCGCGTTAAAGATGGCGATAATATATAACTCAGCAACAAGGTGGTTCTTTCATTTATGGATGGATATAGATTTAAGTTGTTGATCTGTTTCGTCTTAATGATGAAATAGGACGCGACGACAAAGCCAAGGCATCGAGCGGTGCTCATGTGCAGATCCCAGTTGTCTTTTTGTACGGTATATTCGTATGTTACAGGCATGAGTGAATGTTCGTACGCTAAAAAGTCGGCAATAAACTCCATGGTCCTGATATACGGAAGTTGGTTGCCATTCATCTTGATGTATTGATGTTGGTAACACATCAAATGAACCAATTCATGAAAGAAAACAAAGTTCATAAAAGATCGGGCGGTGTTAAGAGAAACCTCTACTGAATGTATGTCAACGCGATTGGCTATAATACATAGTGCTGTATCGGCTAAGGCTGTGTGTTTAAATATGGAGGCAAGGTCGAGACTGATGTTTAAGTTGTATGCTCCCGCAACAATAATTACCCATGAATAGAATCTGTGATTAATTGCAATATATGCAATATCTTCGTGGATAACTATCTGGATTAATGGTTCATTTTCGTTCACAAAACCCCATACGGTTTTGTTCACCGGGATGAGTGAGTCTTTACCCAGCCATGCTTCGATCATCAAATCCAGCTCAGTAAATGAGTACCATGTAATATCGGTATCAATATCTTCAGGTGAACACCAGGATTGATAAGGCCATGCGTCAGGCATTGTGTCAGGGAATACAACATTGTTTAATGATTCTCGTATTTGATTCATTTTGCTATACGCCATCAATCAATTGCTTTGCTTACTACCAGAAGCGAAACGTAAGTTGCTGTTCTGGTAACCTATTTTTCTCCTTAGAATGTGAAAGTGGTGCTTTTAACGTTGGCCGGTTTTTCTTCCCGCCAGGTTGTGCCAGTGTACGATCCCTCTGTGTTTACAGTTTCTCCAAAATTCAGGTTAGTAAAATTGTTATCACCCGAAAGTATGAAAAAATGCGCTATCTTATTTTTTTAGCAGCGCATCGATGTAACCTGGAAATTTGAAAATGCGCTGTTTCTGCTTTATTTAAGCATAAAGACAAGTGTAGGATAATTTCATATAGAAATAAAATTAACAAAAAACGGTCGTAGGCAACGTATTGAAAAATAATATTTGTTTGTAATGTAAAGTTGCTGGTATAGAAATATGCATGGGAATGTTCAACGTAAGCGGCTATTTGATGGCGGCTTTCCACCATGCCACCCTAACGGAATGTTCGTCAGATGAGGGCATTTTCCGTATTTTTACGGTTCTAATGCTTACTACGCTATTGATATTAATAACTTTGTTAAGAATGAACCCTAATAAATGAAAGACCTGTCCTACATGTGTAGGAATTTTCTTTTACGTTGTGTTAATGATTTGATATTCGCAAAGGTTCAAAGTTTAATTTTTGTAAATCAAAATGTTATTTTTATGATTTATTCATTCGAATTATGAAAAAATAATAAAATATACGCGTGGCTATGCTAGAATTTTCCTCTTAAAGTCTTGCGTTTATAAAACATAATATTGAAGACTCATCTGCTCTATAGCCATCGCCTCTCTTTATTTATCGGGATTCTTATACGCAATGAACGCGATAATCGTTGACGATCACCCATTGGCTCGCATTGCCATCCGCAACTTACTCGATACCAATGGTATCGCTGTGACCACCGAACTCGACAGTGGGGATCAAGTGGTTCAAACCGTTGAAAAAACCAAACCGGAGCTGTTGATTATCGATGTGGATATTCCGGGTATCAGTGGCATCGAAGTGCTGGAGCAGCTGAGAAAGCGGCACTATGCTGGTGTAATCATTATCATTTCAGCCAAAAATGAAATTTTTTACGGCAAACGTAGCGCCGAATACGGTGCCAACGGATTTGTGAGTAAAAAAGAAGGTATGAATAATATTCTTGCCGCAATCGAAGCAGCAAAAAATGGCTATAGCTATTTTCCCTTTTCCCTTGAGCATTTTACTGGTTCATCCGTCAGCGAGCAGGATAAGCTTGATACGTTGTCGAACCAGGAAATGAGAGTATTGCGTTATATCCTTAATGGCATGGATTACAGCACAATTGCCAGCAAAATGAATATCAGTAATAAAACGGTAAGTACCTATAAAAGCCGGTTGATGGAAAAATTAGATTGTTCATCATTAATTGAAATTTATGATTATGCGCAGAGAAATAAAATAGGATAGAGTAATGCTGGAACGCTTTTTTATTTTTTTGATGGTCATCTTTACCATCGGGTTGTCTACGGGTGTAAGCTCAGCTCGGCAAGTTGAGCTAAAAAGTAACTATAATACCTCAGTGCAAAATATCGGCTTGAACAGGGAAGAAACAAACTGGTTAGCGCATAAAAAAACCTTGGTTGTTGGCACCTGGTTACCGGAAGTCTCCCCCATTGTTTATCAAAATAGCGGTGAATATTATCGGGGCGTCAACGCGGATTACCTTGCGTTAATGCAAAAGAACCTCAATCTAAAAATCATTATAAAGCAGTATGATAATGAACAAGAGGCGCAGGCCGCGCTCGCCAATAACGATGTTGATACGCTGATAACCCAACTGTCACGACGCCAGGATGTTGGCGGAAATCTGTTGCGCACTTCGGCATTGCTGACCACATGGCCGACGCTTGTAACATCGCTAAAAAACACTCTGCTGCCGCTGACCACGAACCATCAGGTTAGCGTCGCGTGTGTGCGGGATTGCCCTTTTATCGATGTTATCCAGGGGGCTTTTCCTGAGGCTAAAGTCTCATTTTATGACGACGAGTATCAGGCTATGGCGTCGGTAGTGAATGGCGATAACCAATATTATATTGGTAACAATATCACCAGCAGTCATTGTATCTCTCGATACTTCTCACAATCACTGGTTATTACGCACTACTTTGATAAGCAAGAACAATATAATTATTTTGTCGTTAACGAAGATCAGCCTGTATTAAGAAATATTCTTGATGGTTTCATTACGTCAATCAGTAATGAAATTCATATGCAAGTCATGCAGAACTGGCTGAACCGCGGCAACCTTGCCTATCTGAATGCGCCTATTCCTTTCACCGATCAGGAAAAAGCGTGGTTGAAGAAAAAGCATGTTATCCGCATTTTAATCAACCCAGATTACTCGCCCTATACGCTGGTCGATCGCAGTGGTGAGTTACGCGGTATTGTTGGTGATTTGCTGAATATTATTCATCTGCAAACGGGGCTCGATTTTGAACCCATTTTAGCTAGCTCCAAAAGTGAGCAGACAAAGCAAATAAGCGGCGAACAGTGGGATATGTATCCCACTATCACGCTAACTCATCAAAACCCGAGCAATTCGGCCTTTAGCGATCCGCTGATGAATGTGGCATTTGTGATGATCACTTCCCGTGAGGAAACCGCCAATTCGCTACTGGAGAAGCCGATACGCATTGCTTTGCCTGCCGGGCATGTGCTGGAAAGCGAGCTGAAGCAACGCTATCCGCAGGCCACCTGGGTGAATGCGGATACTGGCAGTGTTGCGATGGCCATGGTTAAGGAGGGCAGCGTTGATGCGGCAATCGCTACCGAATTGTCGGCAAGATTTATGGTCGATCATTACTACCAGAAAAATATGCACTTTTTTAGGCTTCCAGATATGCCTGGTGCGTCGGTAAGTTTTGCAATCTCTCCCCGCGAGCCGATGGTGAAGTCTGTTATGGATAAAGCGCTACAGGCCATACCGCCACGTGAGATTTTGCAGATGACGGAGAGGTGGTCGAAAATTTCCAATACGCAGGTCGATTTCTGGAGTCGATATAGCAAACAGTTCTATCAACTGGGGATATTCGCGCTGCTGCTGATAGCAATTAGCCTGATCTGGGGGATCTCACTCTCCCGTGAGGTAAATAAAAGGAAACAATCGCAGCGGCTACTGGAAGAGCAGCTTCATCTCAAAGAAGCATTATCTCAAGAACTGGAAAACGAAAAGAATAAAGCGATTGAAGCAACCAAGGCCAAAAGTCGCTTTCTGGCGAGTATGAGCCATGAATTACGTACTCCGGTAAGTTCGATTGTTGGCTTTGTGGAATTACTGTCGAGTTCAGAACTCAGCCCGGCACAGCGAAAAGAGGCGATTGCCCTTACCGGGGCGACGGCCCAGTCATTGCTTGCGCTGATCGGTAAGATTCTGGATGTGGATAAGATTGAGTCTGGTAAATACCAGGTTGTTCCTCAATGGACAGATCTCTCGCAGCTCATTGAATTGCAGTGCCACTCTTTCGATGCTTTAGCCAGACAGAAAGGCATTACACTTGCCTGCGTTAGCCAGTTGCCAGCAAACGAGCGGGTATTTGTCGATCAGCAGGCTTTGCGGCAAATTCTCACCAACCTGGTGGGTAATGCGTTGAAGTTTACCGAGCAGGGCAGCATTCATGTAACGGCCCGTTTGACGCCTGACGGGGAGAATCACGGTACCCTGACCATCGCCATTAGCGACACCGGTTGCGGGATTAGTGAAGAGGAGCAGGCGGGGTTGTTTCAGCGTTACGCTCAGGGGCGCTGTGGGCGTCAACAAACCGGTTCTGGTCTGGGGTTATTTATCTGTAAAGAACTGGTGACGCTGATGGGCGGGACGCTGGAGTTGATGAGCGTCCCGTTGCAAGGAACCACGTTTACCATAACGCTGCCGGTTGAAACGGCTCGACAGTCAATTGTATCGGATGGCGATGCGCCAGGTACTCTGTTACCGCTGCCGTGTCTGTCTATTTTGATAGCTGACGATAATCCAACCAATCGCCTGCTGCTCAAGCGACAGTTGAATGCCATTGGCTACAGCGTGGATGAAGCGTGTGATGGGGAGGAAGCAGAAGCCAAACTGGCGAAAAAATCGTACGATCTGCTGATAACCGATGTAAATATGCCGAAAAAAGACGGGTTTGATCTCGCGGCTTCGCTACGTCGTCAACAGCCGAATTTACAAATATGGGGACTGACGGCCAGCGCACTTCCACAGTCACGCGATCGATGCCTACAAAATGGTATGAATTTGTGCCTGTTCAAACCTGTGTCGATTCAGACACTGACCCATGAATTGAGTAAAATCGAAACCGGTTATTCGTCTCCTTGTACAATCCGGCATTTGAAATTCAATGTGTTGACGGAAAATACCGGCGGCGATCGCGCACTCATGAACGAGATTCTCGAGACATTTCGCGAGGCAACGCTGAATGATATACAAGCGGCTGAGAAAGCCGTTTTGCAAGATGAGCCTCAGCTGTTTTTGCGAGCCCTTCACCGGTTGCATGGCTCGGCGCAAATTCTGGGTATCACTGCGCTACAGAACCTGTGCGAACCTTTCGAATCCAGACGACATGACGATCTTCCTCTGGCAGTACGCGAGGAGGCATTGCAGAAGATTATTGCTGTTATGCGGGAAATTGAGATTGAGATAGACAGTCTGATTAGCCATTAATCCCCCTGATCGGGTGGCCGTAGCTGCCCGATCAGGAGAGAAAGTCCTGGTTCAACACTCCGTAGTGCTGAGTACTACTGGCCTGCGCCGATCATCTCGCTATCGACTACAATGCCATCTTCAGCACCTTTTAACACAAGGTTTGCTTCATAGTATTTACCGGAAGTCAGCAGTTTTTGCGCGCTGGCAACGGCTTTACGAGTCTGATTCAGAGGCATCAGGTATTGGGTCTGAAGCACGCTGATACCAGCCAGTTGCAGAGTATCAACTGCACCTTTCCAGTCGCCTTTGGCCATTTTGCCATTCGCTGTTTTGATAGCGGATTCTTTGGCCGGAGTCGCAATATAGTCTTCTGACAGCGCGACCGTAGCGTTAATAACCACGTACTGATCGTCAATCATCTTGGCTTTAGGCGCAGCTTTTACAAATTTCGCCCAATCTTTGCTGTCGCCTGCCAGCAGGGAAGCCGCGTCATCGGTTAATTTTTTAGCGCTGTCAGGCTGTCCATGAAACAGGGCCAGACGAGCAAGCTGAATATCACGCATCGCATTTGCACCTTGCACTGCGACCTGCATAACATCGGCAGCTTCTTTTTGTACATTTGCTGTAGCAGCTTGCGCCGGAGTGGTTGTGGTAGCAGTAGCAGCCATCACTGGTGCTGAACCCATCATGGTTGCAAGCACACCCGCAAGAATAATCTTTTTCATTACTTTCTCCTGAATAAATTTGGTATATGTCACCAAACGCAATAAGCATATTAAATAATGTTAAAGAGAGGAATCAGAGCCAAGATAGAATAATGACCGTTTAATCCTACAAGTGTCAGATGTCTGACATGTGTAGGAATATACGCATAGCGACATTCTCTTGTTCTTATATACGCTTCCTTAGTGGAAGTCTTATCATTCCACTGTAAGTAACATATGTTGAGTGAGTAATAATTCTTGTGTCAACAGGTTACATTGCGTTTATGTATAACGGAGGATGTATGTTTGTTTTTAATCAGCGTAGCCTGAGAGCGTTTAATGAAAAAACACTCGTTCATTATAAAAAGCACGCGACGATTATGGCGGTGTTGATGTTGATTTGTGGCATCTGCTGCTTGATTTATCCGATTGCTGCAGGTGTTTATTTAAGCTATGCAACCGGTTTTATGTTCCTGGTATGTGGTTTCTATTCTATTTATAGCCTGTTTAGCTCAGGTAAAAAGCAATTGAAAGCCAAATTTACTTATGCCTTTTTTGCTATCGCGTGGTTACTGCTGGGTTACTGTTTCCTCGTGAATCCTGTGATAGGCATGAATTCACTGGCAATGGTATTTTGCTGCCTGTTTATTCTGGGGGGGATTTTTCGTATCGCCTCTGGGGTCAAACTGTTCCGTAGTCCGGGTTATGGATGGAACATTTTCATTGGTATTTTTGACCTGCTTATTGCCGGCGTATGGCTGAATATGGATCCCGACAGATCGTATGTATTTACCTCAATCTTTATTGGTGTCGAGATGATCTTTAGTTCTTTAGCTTTTATCAGTCTGCGTAGAAATGCGACGCTGGTTAAAACTGATAAGCTCGCCGATAAAAATTAATACTACTTCTGGAGCGCATAGTGAATATTAAGATGATGGTTTCTGCAGCTATTCTTGTGACCTCTGTTATGGCACCAATGACCCATGCTTTGGCTACTCAGGCAACGGAAGCTGCGCCACAAGATATGACCTGTAAAGAATTTGTTGATATGAGTCAGCAATACAAGACGGCAATTGCCTTTGTGATTGTTAATAAAAATTCGGACTTTAAAGGCGATGATTATGTTCCCCTGCATGAGGTGGAAACGGAAGCTGTACCGAAAATGGTTAAAATGTGCCATCAGCATCCGAATACAAAACTGGGTGAACTGGCTGTAAATCTGAAAGGTTCCGGTCTGCACTATTGATTAACCGTTTTGATAGCCTGGCATTCGTTAGAACTGACAACCTCCGTACCTACCCCAGTCGTTCCCTACAAAAAATCCGCGTAATGCTTACCCTGCTATCCACGAGAAACTCGCTGGATAGCCGTGCCCACTAATAACCGTAGACCTGACAAACGAAGCCCCATCCCTGGGATTTAATAATCTAAACCCAGGGATAGGGCAGGGGATCAGCGTCGAGCTTTAAATCGCGCTAACGTATTTTCAACGAGGACAAAGAACACTGGAACAAAATAGATTGCCAGTACCGTCGCGGCCAGCATTCCTCCGATAACCCCCGTACCGACGGCATTTTGCGCACCAGAGCCCGCGCCGTTGCTTATTGCCAGCGGAATAACCCCCAGGATGAAGGCCAGTGAGGTCATCAGAATTGGACGTAAGCGCATTTGCGCGGCTTCCACTGCAGCTTCAAGCGGCGTTTTCCCTTCTTTCTGCATAATCTCGACGGCAAACTCGACGATCAGAATGGCGTTTTTAGCCGACAGCCCCATGGTGGTGAGCAGGCCTACCTGGAAATAAACATCATTGCTCAGGCCGCGCAGATCGGTAGCCAGTAAAGCGCCGACCACCCCGATTGGCACAACCAGCATCACCGAGAACGGGATCGACCAGCTTTCATACAGTGCCGCCAGCGCCAGAAACACGACGATCAGCGAAATGCCGTACAGCATTGGTGCCTGGTTTGTGGATAGCGCCTCCTGATAAGACAGACCGGTCCAGGCATAGCCGACGCCTGCGGGCAGTTTATTAATCAGCGATGCCATAAATTTCATCGCATCACCACTGCTTTTCCCTTCAACCGGCTGGCCCAGAATTTCCATTGCGGGTTGACCGTTGTAGCGTTCAAGGCGAGGAGAACCGTAGGTCCACTCGGTGGATGAGTAGGCGGAAAGCGGCGTCATTGCGCCGGAGGCGTTACGTACGTACCAGTGGTTGATATTGTCCGGCAACATACGGAACGGCGTATCGGCCTGGACATACACTTTTTTTACGCGCCCCTGGTTCAGGAAATCATTAACATAGCGACTACCAAACGCGGTGGAGATGGTCTGATTAATATCTGATAACGCAACGCCCATAGCTTCAGCCTTTTTGGCGTTGACGTGAATGCGGAACATCGGTGTATCTTCCAGGCCGTTCGGACGTACCCCGTCAACCTCACCGGATGACTGGTTGGCCAAAGCCAGAAGCTGGTTCCGCGCCTGCATCATTTTCTCATGCCCAAGATTACCGTTATCCAGTAGCTCCATATCAAAACCTGAAGCCGTCCCCAGTTCCGCGACTGCGGGTAAATTGAACGGATAAACGACGGCATTATTGATGGTGCTTAAGGCCATCATTGCCCGTCGAATAATGGCGGTAACCGAGTTTTCTTCGCCAATGCGTTCTGACCAGGGCTTCAGGCTGATAAACGCCAGACCGTTGTTTTGTCCCTGGCCGCTGAAACCAAATCCGCCAACGGTGAAAACAGAAGCGACGTTTTTCTGTTCTTTTGTCAGGTAGTAGTCGGTTATTTCTCCGAGCACTTTGCTGGTGTTCACCATCGTTGAACCCGAAGGCAATTGTGCCGTGGTCATGAATACCCCCTGATCTTCTTCAGGCAGAAAGGAGGTCGGAGTGCGTAAAAACAGCACAATCATGCCCGCGCCAATGACTAAATAGACGACCATATAGCGGCCTGTGCGACGTAGCAGTCTACGGGTGCTGTCCGTGTAGTGCTGAGTGCATTTCTCCATGAAGTGGTTGAAACGGGTAAACAGAAAATGTGTGTTTGCTTTTTCTCCCTCGTGAGATTTTAACAGCATGGCGCAAAGTGCTGGCGTCAGGCTCATTGCCACAAATACCGACAGCAGCATGGAGGAGATTAAGGTGATGGAAAACTGACGGAAAATTTCACCCGTTGCTCCGCTCATAAACGCCATCGGCATAAATACGGCGGATAACACGACGGCAATACCAACCAGCGCCCTCTGGAGTTGGCCCATTGCTTTATGCGTTGCCGCTTTTGGGGACAAGTGCTCTTCAGCAATAATACGTTCTACGTTCTCAACCACCACGATGGCATCATCGACCAACAGCCCTATCGCCAGCACCATGCCAAACATCGTGAGCGTGTTAATCGAAAAACCGGCGACGTCGAGTATTGCAAAGGTTCCGAGGATAACCACCGGAACGGCGATAGTGGGGATAAGCGTCGCACGGAAACTCTGCAAAAACAGATACATGACGAGGAATACCAGAATGATTGCCTCGATCAAAGTATGAAAAACACCCTGAATCGAAATCTCGATAAACGGCGTGGTGTCATAGGGATAAACGGTTTTCATACTGGCCGGAAACCAGGCCGATAATCTGTTCAGCTCTTGTTTGACCGCCTGGGACGTTGCCAGGGCATTGGCGCCAGCGGCAAGTTTAATCGCAATCCCGGCGGCGGGTTTGCCGTTGTAACGTGCAACCGTTGCATAATTTTCCGCACCCAGCTCAATGCGCGCGACATCGCGCAGCAGAACCTGAGAACCATCTTGCTGAACTTTAAGGAAGATCTTGCCAAATTCATCGGTCGTTTGCAGACGCGTCTGGACGATTATCGACGCATTTAACTGCTGATCGGCTGACTGAGGCATGCCCCCCAACTGCCCGCCAGATATCTGATTATTTTGCACTTTGAGCTGGGTAATGACGTCCTCGGGAGTGAGGTTATACTTGTCGAGCTTTTGCGGATCCAACCAGATGCGCATGGCGTATTGAGAACCGAATAACTGCACGCTCCCCACCCCGGCAGTGCGGCTTAGCGGATCTTTAATGTTCGAGGCCACATAGTCGGCAATATCATATTGGCTCAGGCTGTTATTATCAGAGATAAAACCGGCGACCATTAATATATTGCTGCTGGATTTATCAACGCTGATCCCTTGCTGTTGTACTTCCTGTGGCAAGGAAGGCATCGCCAGCTGTAGTTTATTCTGTACCTGAACCTGCGCAATATCGGGTGACGTACCCGTTTTGAAGGTCAGGATAATCGAGGCATTACCTGCCGCATCGCTGGTGGATGACATATACATCAGGCCATCAAGACCATTCATATTCTGTTCAATCACCTGGGTGACGGAGTCTTCAACGGTCTTTGCGTCAGCCCCTGGGTAGGCAGCGCTGATGGTAATGGTTGGGGGCGCAATTTGTGGATATTGGGCGACAGGCAGGTTCATTATCGCGATACCGCCCGTAAACATCATGATAATAGCGAGCACCCAGGCGAAAACCGGGCGCTCAATAAAAAAGTTGGCCATGAAGAAAGTGTCCTTAATGCCTGAAATATTACTGTTCAGCTACCGTGTCAGATGTGTTCAGTTTTGAAGGGAGGACCCGGGCTTTGATTCCCGGACGAATTCTTTGTAATCCGGACACAATGACCCGATCGCCAGGACGTAATCCCGCGGTCACTAACCATTGATTACCAACGGCCTTCACTGCGTTTATTTCACGCAGTTGCACTACGTTTTCCTGGTCAAGGATCAGCGCGGTGGCTTTTCCTTGCTCGTTATGCGTAATTCCTTGCTGGGGGACCATCAACACGTTTTGTTGACTGCCTTCGTCCAGCAACGCCGTGACATACATACCGGGTAAAATTTCACCTTCAGGATTGGGAAATACGGCGCGCAGGGTCACCGAACCGGTGGTCTCATCAACAGCGGGATCGGAAAACTCAAGCGTACCGGTATGGCGATAGGGCTTGCCGTTTTCCAGCATCAGCTCAACCGGAATTTTGCCTTGTTGCTGGGCGATTTGGCCGTTGGCTTTCTCTTCTTTCAGGCGTAAGAAGTCCTGTACTGACTGGGTTAAATCAACATAAATCGGATCTAATCTCTGAACGGTGACCAGCGCGTTTTCCTGATTGGCAGTAACCAGGGCACCCACGGTCACGGAGGATTTACCGCTGATGCCATCAATGGGCGAGGTAACATTGGCGTATCGAAGATTGATGGTGGCTTGTTCAAGATCCGCTTTAGCGACGGCAACATTGGCTTGCGCTTCATTAAGCTGTGTACGCGTCGTGTCATAGTCCTGGCGGCTGACGTAATTAGATTTTATTAATGCTGACTGCCGATTGAGTGTCAGACGAACATTATTGGCGGTAGCCTGTGCCTTTGCCAACGCGCCTTTGGCTGAGTCCAGCCGTGCCTGCAGCGGGGCAGGATCAATTTGATACAGTGATTCTCCTTTGCTGACTTTATCGCCTTCAACAAAGTTGCGTTTTATGATGATCCCACCAACCTGAGGGCGGATTTCGGCGATCTCGAACGCAAGCGCGCGACCCGGAAGTTCACTTTTAATATTTACTGAGGAGGGCGCTAAGGTAACAACGCCGACCTCGGGCTCCATGGCGGTTTTTACTGCAGGTTTATTATCACAGGCGGTGATGATGACGCTACTAAAGAATAATGGTATCAACAGTAAGCATTTTCTGTTCATAGTAATCCCTGAATAATGTGTAAACACAAATGTTCTTTTATTGCATGCAGGGTGGGGGAGTTGTCGGTAAATAAAAAAAGATGGTCAGGCATGAGAAGGGTAAAGCCCATTTCTTCGCTAAAGAATTAGCGGTTAAAAATTATATGTAACAGGAAGAATGCATGTTAAGCGAAGGATCTCATGAAGCAGGATGGCGCAATAAGATAAACACGGGGTGATGAGAGGGGGGGGTTGCCAACACCTGACTCCGGAATATAGTCGCGCCATCTTACCTCTGGGATTATTTCACTAGCTCCGGAGTTACCTGAGTGACTGTATTGGCGTAGTAAGGCGCTCCCCACATCGGCTCAGGCCAGAATGCGCCGTAACCATAATCCCACATGTTATAGGTGGTGTTGACAGACTCAGTTAAATGCCAAACCTGGATTCCTTGTAAATCAACTTTAACAAAGTTGTACGGGACTTTGTTGATGAATCCTGACTCATCTCCTTGAATTGTTCCCAAAATAGTCACGAAATGGTTTCTGTAGTTTACCGGATCGAGGAAACCTTTCTGCTGGGCAAGAATACGTCCCTGATAGCTCGCGTCTATTTGTGGCTTAGCAGAGTCGTTCAGTGGCAAAACGGCGATTTCCAGCAACGTATCATTTTTGGTGTTAATCACATTGATGACTTTACCGCCAAAGCGAGCCTGTTGACCGGTATATAAACCGGGCTGGTTATGCACGGAGATAAAGTTTTTTTGGATATCGGGTTGATTATTACCTTTGATATTCTCAGGAATGGAAGCACATGATGCCAGGGTGAAAGCAAGGGCAATAATCATCAACCCTTTTGTATTTTTCATTTTACTTTCCTGCTTAAAAAAGACAGGTCTATAGTAAACCTTTGCGTATTATTGTCAGCATGCGCATTGTTGATTATCTAATATTAATATAATTGTAGCTTATGGTAATAACGGATTGTATTTTATCTGGTCGCTGAATGAGGACGATATTTTCAACGACCAGAAAAGTAACGGCTGACATCAAGGTTTCACGTCACGCTGGCGGGAATGTAATAAAGCGGATCGTCAATTTTCGCGGCGCTCATCACCCGACAGAATGACCGAGTTCATTACTCCCGTCACCCAGACGGTAGGCCAGCGCTACCACTAACGACTGCACCAGGCATAGCGTCGCTGACTGGGAGCGAAACGCGTCGACCTGCGCCTCTTTCACCACAAAGCAGAGATCGCTGAATGTGGCCAGCGGGCTTATCTGGCTGTCGGTAATCACGATCTGGCGCGCGCCGGCATTGGCCGCAGTTTCGCTGACCATCACCGTTTCTTCCGCATAAGGTGAGAAGCTTATCGACACCACGATATCGTGCGCTTTGATGCGGTTAATCTGCTCGCGCAGCATTCCGCCCATTCCGTCGAGCAAAATAGGGCGACACTCAAGATGGCTCAGGGCGTAGGTGAGATAGGCCGCTACGCTAAACGAACGACGCAGACCTGCAATGTAAATGGTATCGGCTTCTGCCAGCAATTGTACGGCGCGTTCCAGCATTTCAGGTTCGGCACGGGCTGCCAGCTGCTGGAGCGCCTGGGTATTCGAACGGGCGAACTCCTGCAGGATATCGAGCGGGGTTTCCGGTACGGCTTCGCTTTCCATCTCACGGAACATGCGCGCGCGGTCGCTGTAGCTGGCGGTTTCCTCTACCAGGTTCATACGAAACAGCTGTTTCATTTCGTTGAAGCCGGTGAAGTCAAAAGCATTGGCGAAGCGGATCAGCGTAGAGGGTGGTACTCCGGCTCGTTCAGCAATGACGGCAACCGTATCAAAAGCCACGCTATTGGTATTATCCAGCACATAGCGGGACACCTGCTGCAACCTCTTACTCAGGCTATCGTAGCGATCGCGGATTTGCTGCTGCAGCTCGTTCAGGCTGGTTGCTGTTGTCATTTTACCTCCTGGTACATAGTTTTATGATTCTAAACGCAAAACCGCGTCTTTGAAATGTCACTCATTCATCTGGCTGTAAAAACGAAACAAAAGCTTCAGGCTTACCGTTCGCTGAAACGTTCTGCCAGTGCACGCTAATCATGCGATTCCGCTTGTTAACATAAAAACCCATCCTTGATCACATTAATTATTATTTATTTTATTTCAACTTAAAATGGAATGTTTGTTTCATATATAGTACACAGATAACAGTGTTCAGGTAACAGTCACGTATCAACAGCGAGAGGTTAAGGATGGAGACAGTAGCGAATTTTATCCACGGCGAATGTGTCACCGGTTCAGGCCAGCGCGTTCAGGCAATCTTCAACCCGGCCACCGGCGAGCAGATCCGCCAGGTGGTGATGAGTACGACACAGGAAACCGAGCAGGCTATTGCGGCAGCGCACGACGCATTCCCCGGTTGGGCGCGTCATTCTCCGTTAAAACGTGCGCGAGTGATGTTCCGCTTTAAGGCGCTGTTGGAAGAAAACATGGAGAGGCTGGCTCGCATCATCAGCGAGGAGCATGGCAAGGTGTTCTCTGACGCAGTTGGTGAGCTGACCCGCGGCCTGGAAGTGGTGGAGTTTGCCTGCGGCATCCCACATCTGCAAAAGGGCGAACACTCAGCCAACGTAGGTACCGGCGTCGATAGCCATTCGCTGATGCAACCTCTCGGGGTTTGCGTCGGGATCACGCCGTTTAACTTTCCGGCAATGGTACCGATGTGGATGTTCCCCATCGCGCTGGCAACCGGGAATACCTTCGTGCTGAAACCCTCAGAAAAAGACCCTTCTCTCGCCCTGGCTCTGGCCAAACTGCTGCAAGAAGCCGGATTGCCAGACGGCGTGTTCAACGTTGTGCAGGGGGACAAAGAGTCCGTTGACGTGCTGTTAACTGACCCGCGTGTGCAGGCCGTGAGCTTTGTCGGCTCTACGCCGATTGCGGAATACATTTATCAGACGGCATCGGCCCACGGTAAGCGTTGCCAGGCGTTAGGTGGCGCTAAAAATCACTGCATTTTAATGCCGGATGCCGACATGGATATGGCGACCAACGCCATTATGGGGGCTGCTTACGGCGCGGCGGGTGAACGCTGCATGGCACTTTCGGTCGTGCTGGCGGTAGGGGACAAAACGGCAGATGAGCTGTGCTCGCGACTGGAAAAACAGATTGCGGCGCTGCGTGTCGGGCCGGGGCTTGATCAGACACCGGAAAACGAAATGGGACCGCTTATCTCCTCGGTACACCGTAATAAAGTGCTCGGTTATATCGACAGTGGGGAATCGCAGGGGGCCAGCCTGCGCGTGGATGGTAGGCGTTTTAGCGTTAAAGGCCATGAGCAGGGGTATTTTGTCGGGCCGACCCTGTTTGATAACGTCACGCCGGAGATGACCATTTATAAAGAAGAGATTTTTGGGCCGGTGCTTTCTGTGGTGCGCGTAGCAGATTACAGCAGCGCGGTGGAACTGATTAACCGTCATGAATATGGTAATGGCACGGCAATTTTCACGCGTGACGGCGGCTGTGCGCGTCGCTTCTGCGAAGAAGTGCAGGCGGGCATGGTGGGCGTAAACGTGCCTATTCCGGTGCCGATGGCGTTCCACAGTTTTGGCGGCTGGAAGCGGTCCATTTTTGGTGCGCTTAACGTTCATGGCAACGATGGCGTGCGCTTCTACACCCGGATGAAAACCGTCACCGCACGCTGGCCGGAGATGCTGCAGGACACAGGGGCCGCGTTCTCCATGCCAACGCTGGGCTGACAGGAGGGTTTATGCAAACCGAACGTATGACCATGGCTCAGGCGCTGGTCAAATTCCTTAATCAACAATATATCTGTGTCGATGGCGTGGAAACGCCCTTTGTCGAGGGTGTCGCCACCATCTTTGGTCACGGTAACGTGCTTGGCATTGGCCAGGCGCTGGAGCAGGCACCCGGTCATTTGCAGGTGATGCAGGGATGTAATGAGCAGGGAATTGCGCACATGGCGACCGGATTCGCCAAACAGCATCGGCGCCAGCGTATTTTTGCCGTGACGTCATCGGTTGGGCCGGGAGCGGCAAACATGGTGACCGCCGCAGCAACCGCGACGGCGAACCGTATTCCGCTGTTGCTGTTGCCTGGCGATGTCTATGCCAGTCGTCAGCCGGACCCGGTATTGCAGCAAATTGAGCAATACCATGACCTTGGCATCAGTACCAACGACTGCTTCCGCCCGGTCTCGCGATACTGGGACCGGATTAACCGCCCGGAGCAGTTAATGAGCGCGATGCTAAACGCGATGCGAACGCTTACTGACCCCGCAGATACTGGTGCCGTAACTATTTGCCTGCCACAGGATGTGCAGGGAGAAGCCTGGGACTATCCGCAGAGCTTCTTTGCGCGCCGCGTTCATTTGATCGAACGTCGACCGCCCGACCCGCAGCGTCTGGCGATGGCGCGGGCGCTGATTGCCCGCAAACGCCGTCCGCTGGTGGTATGCGGCGGCGGGGTACGATATTCCGGCGCGCATGAGGCGTTTCGTACGTTTGTTGAAACGCTGCAACTGCCGTTTGCCGAAACTCAGGCCGGAAAGGGAGCGCTGGTTAGTGACCACCCACTTAACCTCGGAGGCATTGGGGTAACTGGAGGGATGGCAGCGAATCAGCTCGCACCGCAAGCCGATCTGGTGATCGGCATCGGTACGCGCCTCACCGACTTTACCACCGGTTCGAAAGCGCTGTTTTCTCATCCGGAGGTTGAGTTCCTGCTGCTGAACGTGGCGGAGTTTGACGCACTGAAGCTTGATGCCACTGCGCTTATCGCCGACGCCCGTACCGGGCTTACGGCATTAACTGAAACACTGAAAGACTACCGCAGCGATTGGGGGAAGGAGGTCGCGCAGGCGCAAGAGGCCTGGCGCGATGAGTGCCAACGTTTATGGGAGCGCGACTGGCGTCCCAATGACGAACCCGAAGTGGCTGGGCATCTTGACGCTCAGTTGGCGGAATATGGCGACACGCTAAACACCAGGTTGACCCAGACGAAGGTGCTGGGGCTTATCAATCAGCACATTGAAGATAACGCTATCGTCGTAGGGGCCGCCGGATCGCTACCTGGCGATTTACAGCGTATCTGGCAGGTCAAAACCCCGGACAGCTATCACCTGGAATACGGTTACTCCTGTATGGGCTATGAGATTGCGGCTGCTATTGGAGCCAGGCTGGCGAAGCCGCAGCAGCCGGTATATGCCATGGTGGGGGATGGCTCGTACATGATGCTGCATTCCGAGCTACAAACCGCCGTCCAGGAGGGGATAAAAGTCACTATCCTGCTGTTTGATAACGCCAGCTTCGGGTGTATTAACAACCTGCAGATGGGGCATGGGATGGGGAGTTTCGGTACGGAAAACCGTCACCGTAACCCGCAAACCGGACGGTTGGATGGGCCGCTGGTGAAGGTCGATTTTGCCAAAAACGCGGAAAGCTACGGCTGTCGGGCATGGCGTGTACATGACGAGCAAAGCCTGCTGACGGCGCTGGAAGCCTCCCGTGCGCATTCGGGGCCTGTGCTGCTGGATATCAAAGTCCTGCCGAAAACCATGACCCACGACTATGCCGCCTGGTGGCGCACTGGCGATGCGCAGGTGGCGGAATCTCCGTCGGTGCGAAAAGCGGCTGAGCAGACGTTTGAGCAGGTGAAAAACGCACGTCAGTACTAAAAGCGATTAATGCCGGATGGCGCCACGCTTATCCGGCCTACAGCGGATTCTATCCCCCAGGCCGGATAAGGCGTTAGCGCCGTCATCCGGCAACCTGCGACAACGAAATTTTCATTTCATTTTTCCTTTTTCTTCATCCATCGCCTCCTTCCTGAACGGAAGGGGGCCAATTCCTGCATCTTCCCTGTTGTTATGTTGTGATATTGATAACAGATTTTATCTCGATCATCTCAAAAGTGTTAACTTGCACTCAAAAATATAATTTTCACTATTTATAAAAATGAAATAAATGTTTTATTTAAAGGGTCGTTAGTTCATCGCATTCACCAACACCGGGAGCCGTTATGTTTAACATTGCTTTACTGGGCGCTGGCCGAATTGGCCAGGTACATGCAGCTAACATTGCCAGTCACAGTGCTACTACCCTCTGGTCCGTCGTCGACCCGAATCAGGAATTTGCCACCCGTCTTGCCACACAGTACCAGGCTCGTTTGCAAAGCCTGGATGAGGCGATGACGGACCCTAACGTTCACGCCGTGCTGATTGCCTCCGCGACTGATACCCACGCGGATCTGATTGAAATGGCCGCACGCCACGGCAAAGCCATCTTCTGCGAAAAGCCGGTCCACCTGGATCTGGCCCGTGTACGCGACTGCCTGAAAGTGGTCAAAGAGTACGATGTACCGTTGTTTATCGGTTTCAACCGCCGCTTCGATCCACAGTTTCGCCGTGTGAAAACTGACGCACTGGCCGGGCGTATCGGAAAGCCGGAATCGCTGCTGATCATCTCCCGCGATCCGTCGCCGCCGCCTGCGGAATACGTGCGTGTGTCCGGCGGTATGTTCCGCGATATGACTATCCACGATTTTGATATGGCGCGCTTTATCATGGGCGAAGAGCCGGTTTCGGTGTATGCCCAGGGCAGCAATCTGGTGGATCCGGCGATTGGCGAAGCGGGCGATATCGATACCGCGTTCATCGTACTGAAATATGCCTCCGGCGCGATGGCGACCATCGTCAACAGCCGCCGTTCTTCTTACGGATACGATCAGCGCCTTGAGCTGCACGGCTCTGAAGGATTGCTGTGCGCGGGCAACATTCTCGAAAATCAGGTGCAGCACTACGCGAAGACCGGCTGCACCAGCGCGTTACCTGAACATTTCTTCTTGCAGCGTTATAAATCGGCCTATGCCGCGGAATGGGAACACTTTGTTGCGGTACTGCGCGGCGAAGCGGTCCCTGATTGCAGCGGGGACGATGGCGAGCGTGCGCTGTATCTGGCGGATAAAGCGCTGGAGTCACTGCATAGCCAACGTGAAGTTCTCCTCTGATTGTCACCACAACCTACCCTACACAGAGAGACATAATAATGAAAAAACTGATCTTAGCTGTCCTCATCGCCATGACATCCGGGGCAGCCATTGCTGAAAATGAGCAAATTGTTTTCAGTACGCCAAACCTGGCGATGCCATTTGAAGTTCACATGCAGCGCACGGCGGTGAAAGCCGCAAAAGAAATGGGCGTGAATTTACAGGTCCTGGACGGGCAGGGTAGCTCGCCAAAACAGGTCGCTGACCTGGAAAATGCCATAACTCGTGGCGCACAGGGCTTTATTGTTTCACCAAACGATGTCAACGCGGTGTCCAGCGCGGTAGATGAAATTCAGGATGCCAAACTGCCCGTTGTTACCCTTGACCGCTCCGTTGACAGCCAGAAAAAAGTGCCGCACTTCGGCGCGAACAACTACAAAGGCGGCCAGGCGATTGGCGACTTTGTCAAAACCAAATTCCCTGACGGGGCAGACATTATTCTGCTGACCGGCCAGCCAGGCTCCTCCTCCAACATTGAACGTACTAAAGGCATTCGCGACAGCCTGAAGGCGGGTGGTGAAAAGTACAAGATCGTTGCCGATCAGACCGGTAACTGGATGCGTTCTGAAGGGATGCGCATTGTCGAAAGCGTTCTGCCTTCGTTGCCGAAGCGTCCGCAGGTGATCCTCTCCGCTAACGACGATATGGCGCTGGGCGCGATTGAAGCGTTACAGGGACAAGGACTGAAACCCGGTGAAGTTCTGGTCACGGGCTTCGATGCTGTGCCGGAAGCACTGGCGCGTGTGCGCGACGGCTGGCTGGCAGTGACGGCGGATCAGCGTCCTGGCTTTGCGGTGAAAACGGCCATGAGCCAGTTGGTGAATAACGTCCGTGAGAAGACTGCGATCACCGGGGCTGACTACCCGCCAACGCTTATCACCAAAGAGAATTTGCAGCAGGCCGAGCGTATTAACGAAGCCGGTAACTGATTTATACACGTCATCCTTCAAGCTGCCTCTGTGTTGGCTGCATCTGCTCACCCCAGTCACTTACTTGAGTAAGCTCCTGGGGATTCTCAGACTTGCCGCCTTGATGCAACTTGAATGATTTTGTGTATATCTGGAGCCGCCGTTACGGCGGCTCACTCTAAAGGAGGAGCAGACCGATGTCGCAACCCTTACTGAAAGTGACCGACCTGGCGAAAAGCTTTTCCGGCGTTTGGGCGCTGAGCAGCGCACAGCTGACCGTTGGTGCAGGCGAAATTCATGCGCTGTTAGGTGAGAACGGTGCCGGAAAATCGACCCTGCTGAAAGCGCTGGCGGGCGCACAGCCGCAAACACGCGGGGATATTTGGTTCAACGGAGAAACATTGCCGGTAGAAGACTCTCCGGTTGAGCGGCAGAACAAGGGCATTATCACGATTTATCAGGAATTTAATCTGCTGCCCAATATGACCGTTGCCGAGAATATGTTCCTCGGTCGTGAACCGCGCAAACGCAATCTGATTGTTGACGAAAAGGCGGTAAATCAGGAAGCGCAGGTGATTCTGGATTACCTGCAACTGAACGTTGCGCCAACCACGGCCGTGGCCCGGCTGAGCGTGGCGCAGCAGCAAATGGTGGAAATTGCGCGGGCGCTGACGCTGAACGCAAAGCTGATCATTATGGATGAACCTTCCGCCGCGCTGAGCGACAGCGAAGTAGAAAGCCTACATCGTGTGGTGCGGGAACTTAAAGGGCGTGGCGTGAGCATTATCTACGTCACCCATCGCCTGCATGAAGTTTTTCAACTCTGCGACCAGTTCACCGTTTTCCAGGATGGACGATTCACCGGGAATGGCGCGGTTGCACAGACCACCGTAGAACAGCTGATCCGCCTGATGGTGGGGCGCGATGTGGCCTTTAATCGCCGTCCGGCCAGCGAAACTCACCATGAAGATAAACCTGTGCGTCTGGCGGTGAAGGGGCTTAGTCGCGAAAAACCGCCGCTGGATCCGCATGGTATCGCGCTGCACGACATTAGCTTCCACGTGCATGCTGGCGAAGTGTTAGGCATTGCCGGACTGGTGGGGGCCGGGCGCACCGAAGTGGCCCGCTGCCTGTTTGGCGCCGACGGTTTTACTTCCGGCAACTTTGAACTTGATGGCGTGCCATATCAGCCGCGCGACCCGCTGTTTGCGCTGGATCAGGGGCTGGCGCTGGTACCGGAAGATCGTAAAAAAGAGGGCGCGGTGCTTGGGCTGTCGATCCGCGACAACCTGTCGCTCTCCAGCCTCTCGTCACTGCTGCACTGGCGCTGGTTCGTGAATACCCGCAAAGAGGATGCCCTGATCGAGTCATACCGCCAGGCGCTGCAGATCAAAATGGTCAACAGCGCGCAGGAGGTGCGCAAGCTCTCCGGCGGGAACCAGCAAAAAGTGATCCTCGCGCGCTGCATGGCGCTTAATCCTCGGGTGTTGATCGTGGATGAACCAACGCGCGGCATCGATGTTGGCACCAAATCAGAAGTCCATCAGGTGCTGTTTGATATGGCGAAAAAGGGCGTGGCGGTGATCGTGATCTCCTCCGATCTACCGGAAGTTATGGCGGTTTCCGATCGGATCATCACGTTGAGTGAAGGCCGGGTGACTGGCGAGATCCACGGCGATGACGCCAACGAAGAGCGGCTAATGACGATGATGGCCATCAACCACAACGCCCTGAATGCGGCATAACGGAGTGATTCATGACGCAGATTATTTCTAAAACGCAGGTTCCTGCCAAACGCGGCGGACGTCTTGATCCCATTGCCTTTTTTGAGCGCTTTGGGGTACTGATTTTCATGATCCTGCTGCTGATTTTCTTTCAGTTGCAGAACAGCAATTTTCTTTCTGAACGCAATATTTTCAACATCCTGACCGAAGTCTCCATCTACGGGATCATGGCGGTGGGGATGACGTTTGTCATTCTGACTGCCGGGATCGATCTGTCGGTGGGGTCCATCCTGGCGGTCTGCGCCATGACCGCTGCGTATGTGATTAAGGGCGACAACTTCACCACCGTCGACCCGAACGCCTGGGGCGGCATGAGCTGGCTGATTGGCCTTGGGATCTGTATGGCGATGGGGACCGCGATTGGTTTCCTGCATGGCCTCGGTGTGACCCGCCTGCGTCTGCCGCCGTTTATTGTCACCCTCGGCGGGATGACCATCTGGCGGGGCCTGACGCTGGTGATTAACGACGGTGCACCGATTGCCGGTTTCGACGCGGGATACCGCTGGTGGGGACGCGGTGAACTGCTCGGTATCTCCATTCCAATCTGGATATTCGCGCTGGTGGCGGTAGGCGGTTATCTGGCGCTGCATAAAACCCGCTGGGGGCGCTTTGTGTACGCCATCGGCGGCAACCCGGAGGCGGCGCGTCTGGCAGGGGTCAACGTGAAGCGCGTGCTGGTGAGCGTCTACGTACTGATTGGCTGTCTGGCGGGGCTGGCGGGCTTCATCCTCAGTGCACGTCTGGGAAGCGCAGAAGCGGTCGCCGGGATCTCGTTTGAGCTGCGCGTCATCGCTTCGGTGGTCATTGGCGGTACCTCACTGATGGGCGGCTACGGGCGTATTGGCGGCACCATTATCGGCTCGATCATCATGGGCATCCTGATTAACGGTCTGGTGCTGATGAACGTCTCGGCTTACTACCAACAAATTATTACCGGCTTAATTATCGTTCTGGCGGTGGCGTTCGATACCTACGCCAAGAGCCGTCGCGGCGCATTGTGAGGATCATGATGAAAGAAGTTCGTATTGGATTGATTGGCACCGGGTATATCGGCAAGGCGCATGCCATCGCCTATGCCCAGGCCCCGACGGTGTTTAACCTGCGCGGCAAGCTGGTGCGCGAAATGGTGGCGGAAGTCTCTCCAGAGCTGGCCGCCGAGCGGGCGCAGGCGTTTGGCTTCAACCGCTCAACCGGAGACTGGCGTGCGCTGGTGGCTGACCCGGCCATTGATGTCGTGGATATCTGTTCTCCTAATCATCTGCACAAAGAGATGGCGCTGGAAGCGATTCGCCATGGCAAGCATGTGTACTCAGAAAAGCCGTTGGCGCTGAACGCCCACGACGCGCGTGAAATGGTTGAAGCAGCACAGCGGGCAGGAGTGAAAACGCTGGTGGGGTTCAACTATATGAAGAACCCAACGGCGCAGCTGGCGAAAGAGGTCATTGCGTGCGGAGAAATTGGTGAGGTGATCCATTTCTACGGCACCCACAACGAAGACTACATGGCCGATCCGCTTGCGCCGATCCACTGGCACTGTTTTAAAGAAACGGCAGGTTTGGGAGCGCTTGGCGATCTGGCGGCGCATATCGTCAATATGGCGCAGTACCTGGTTGGGGATATTCAGCAGGTCTGCGGCGACCTGAAGATCGTGGTGCCACAGCGTCCGGCGAAAGTCGGTTCCTCGCAAATGGTGACGGTAGAGAACGAAGATCAGGCCCACGCGATGGTGCGCTTTGCAGGCGGTGCGCAAGGGGTGATTGAAACCTCGCGCGTTGCCTGTGGCCGCAAGATGGGGTTGTCGTATGTGATTACCGGGACCAAAGGAACCATCAGTTTTACTCAGGAGCGTATGGCTGAGCTGAAGCTCTATCTGCATGACGATCCGGTCAACCGCCAGGGGTTTCGCACTTTACTGGTTGGCCCGGCGCACCCGGACTACGGCGCGTTTTGCATGGGAGCCGGGCATGGTATCGGCTTTAACGACCAGAAAACAGTAGAAGTACGTGACCTGGTGGACGGCATTGCCGCCGATGCACCGATGTGGCCGGACTTTGAAGAGGGCTGGAAGGTGTCGCGCGTGCTTGACGCTATCGCACTCTCGCACCAGGAAGGCCGCTGGCTGAACGTGAACGACATTGTCTGAAGAGGTATCAACGTGGAAAAGCAGTTTGATGTGATATGCATGGGCCGCGTGGCGGTTGACCTCTACAGTCAGCAAATTGGCGCGCGCCTGGAAGATGTGTCGAGCTTTGCCAAATACCTTGGTGGTTCGTCCGGCAACGTGGCTTACGGCACGGCACGCCAGGGACTGCGTTCTTCAATGCTGGCGCGGGTTGGCGACGAACATATGGGGCGTTTCCTGCGTGAAGAATTAAACCAGGTAGGCTGCGATACCAGCCATCTGATCACTGATAAAGACCGCCTGACAGCGCTGGTGCTACTCGGCATTAAAGACCGGGACACCTTCCCACTGATTTTTTACCGTGATAACTGCGCGGATATGGCGATTACCGCCAGCGATGTTGATGAACAGTACATCGCTTCTGCTCGTTGTCTTGCCATCACCGGGACGCACCTTTCTCATCCGCAAACCCGCGAGGCGGTGTTGACGGCGCTCGCTTACGCCCGGCGTCACGGCGTGCGTACGGCGCTGGATATCGACTATCGCCCGGTGCTGTGGGGACTTACTTCCTTAGGCGACGGCGAAACACGCTTTATCGCCGCCGATCAGGTCACCCGCCAGTTGCAGGAGGTGCTGCATCTTTTTGATGTAATTGTCGGCACCGAGGAGGAATTTCATATCGCGGGCGGCAGTACCGATACGCTGCAGGCGTTGGCGCAGGTTCGCAGCGTGAGTCACGCGACGCTGGTTTGCAAGCGTGGTGCGCTCGGCTGCTCGGTGTATACCGACGCCATCCCGGCCCGGCTGGACGATGGCCTGACAGTCACCGGCGTACGCGTAGAGGTGCTGAACGTGCTGGGGGCGGGGGATGCGTTTATGTCCGGTCTGCTGCGCGGCTACCTCAACGATGAGGGATGGGAGCAGGCGTGCCGCTACGCCAACGCCTGCGGTGCGCTGGTGGTGTCGCGTCACGGCTGTGCGCCGGCGATGCCGAGCAAAGTGGAGCTTGATGATTATCTTTCTCGCGCCGCAGAGGTTCCACGTCCGGATCTCGATCCGCATCTCAACCATTTGCATCGCGTGACGACTCGCCGCCGCACATGGCCGGAACTGTGCGTGATGGCCTTCGATCACCGTAGCCAACTGGAAGATATGGCGTTGCAGTGCGGCGCGTCTTTGAAGCGTATTCCGGCTTTGAAACAGCTTATTTTGCAGGCCAGCCGTGAAGCGGCGAACAGCGCCGGGCTGGAAGGTAAAGCCGGACTGCTGTGCGATGGCACGTTTGGTCAGGATGCGCTGAATGCGATAACCGGAGAGGGCTGGTGGATTGGTCGCCCTATCGAACTGCCGGGGTCGCGCCCGCTGGAGATGGAACACGGCAATATAGGCTCGCAGCTCATTAGTTGGCCGCAGGAACATGTGGTGAAGTGTCTGGTCTTTTTCCATCCGGAAGATGCCCACGCGTTGCGCCTGGAACAAGAACAGAAAATCGCTGAGGTGTACCGCGCCTGTTGCCAGTCCGGTCATGAGCTGCTGCTGGAGGTGATTTTACCGGCCAGTATGCCGCGCAGTGATGAACTGTATTTGCGCGCCATTTCCCGTTTCTACAACTTAGGGATCTACCCCGACTGGTGGAAACTCCCACCGCTGACATCTGCTGGCTGGACGGCGTTGAGTGACATTATCGAACGGCGCGATCCGCACTGCCGTGGCGTGGTGATCCTGGGCCTGGACGCACCGGCAGAGCAACTGCGTGCTGATTTTAAAGCGGCTGCGGGTCATGGGGTGGTGAAAGGATTTGCCGTGGGACGCACGCTGTTCGGCGACGCTTCCCGCGCGTGGTTGAAACACGATATTGACGATACGCAACTGGTGGCGCGCATTAAAGATAACTACCTGCAGCTTATCGCCTGGTGGCGCGAGCGCGGACAAGCATAATTCAGGAGAAGATGATGACTGTACAATTAGGTATTAATCCACTGACATGGACGAATGACGATCTTCCTTCACTGGGCGCTGAGACGTCGCTTGATACGTGTCTGAGCGAGGGCAAAGAGGCTGGATTTGCTGGTTTCGAACTGGGTAATAAATTCCCGCGCGAGGCGCGACTGCTCGGCCCCATTTTGCAGCGCCACGACCTGCAACTGGTTTCCGGCTGGTACTCCGGACGTCTGCTGGAACGCAGCGTGGAGGAGGAGATTGCCGCCGTGCAGTCACATCTGACGTTACTGCGCGAACTGGGAGCGAAGGTGCTGGTCTTTGCCGAAGTCAGTGGCTGCATTCACGGCGAGCAGCAGACGCCGGTACATCTGCGTCCGCGCTTCCCGCAAGAGCGCTGGCAAGAGTACGGTGAAAAGCTCACCGAGTTTGCGCGTTACACCCAGCAGCAGGGGGTACAGATTGCCTATCACCACCACATGGGAACGGTGATTGAATCTGCTGAAGATGTGGATAATCTGATGACGTATACCGGTGATGAGGTTGGCTTGTTGCTCGATACCGGGCATTTGACCTTTGCGGGTGCCGATCCGTTGGCTGTGGCGCAGCGCTGGGCATCACGTATCAACCATGTTCACTGCAAAGACGTGCGTGCCGACGTGCTGGCGGATGTCAAAAACCGCAAAACCAGCTTCCTCGATGCGGTGCTGAGCGGCGTCTTTACCGTGCCGGGAGATGGCTGCGTTGATTATCCGCCAATCATGGCATTGCTGAAGGCGAACCAGTATCAGGGGTGGCTGGTGGTGGAGGCGGAGCAGGATCCAGCCATCGCGCATCCGCTGACGTATGCGCGTCTGGGCTATAACAACCTTAGCCGTCTGGCGCGGGATGCCGGGTTTATCTGAGGAGGTGATATGTCACGTTTATTATCACGCTGGCAGCAGCCGGACGCGCAAGGGTGTACGCAGTCAGTGACGCCGGAAAGCGCCGGTTGGGGATATGTTGGCTTTAGAGCGTATGAACTGCAGGAAGGGCAGCAGCTTACGCTGCCCGCCGTCAGCGAAGAACGTTGTCTGGTATTGGTTGCCGGACGCGCGACCGTCACCACGCCGGGCGCAACTTTTACGGATATCGGTGAGCGGATGAGCCCGTTCGAACGGATCAAACCGTGGGCGGTTTATGTCACTGCTGGTGAAACCATACAGGTTCAGGCGGTGACCAGACTGGAGCTGGCAGTCTGCGCTGCGCCGGGGAAAGGCACGCACCCAACGCGGCTGATCGCACCTAAGGATATCGACGGGGAAGCGCGTGGCAAAGGTCACAACCAGCGTTATGTGCATAACATCTTACCGGAAGATAAACCCGCAGATAGCCTGCTGGTGGTGGAGGTGTGGACCAACGAAGGTTGTACCAGTTCTTACCCAAGCCATAAACATGACACCGATAATCCCCCGCAGGAAACCTATCTGGAGGAGACTTACTACCATCGCCTCAACCCGCCGCAGGGATTCTGTATGCAACGGGTCTACACCGACGATCGGTCGCTTGACGAGTGTATGGCAGTCTATAACCGCGACGTGGTGATGGTGCCGAAAGGGTATCACCCGGTGGCAACCCTGGCGGGATATGACAGTTACTACCTTAACGTGATGGCCGGCCCGGTTCGCAAATGGATGTTTACCTGGGAAGATGAACATGCGTGGATTAACAGGGAATATCCGGTTGATAAGTAAGGATGAAAGCGTTTGGCGAGAGTGAAACAGGATTTGCTGTCGCCACACGTGGAGTTAGGGGCAGTGCGTTACAATGGCCCTGATCTGGTTTAACTTTAGAAACAGATTGCGATGAGGCCCGATGCTTGATTGCGGCTTATTCCTAATAATAAAAAACCGCTTTCGCGGTTTTTTATTATTCAATGTTTGGAAGATTATTCGCTGACTTTTTTCTCAACGGAGGCAGCACCTTCTTTAGTCTTATTCCAGCCTTTCTCGGTACCTTCTTTTGTTGCATTCCAACCTTTTTCAGTACCTTCTTTGGTTGTATTCCAGGCTTTTTGTGAACCTTCACTCACCTTGCTGCTCAGGTCATCTTGTTTACCTTCAGCAGCATGTTTGGCTTTTAATTTTTGCTCTTCGCCCTGATTCTGCGCCTGATGCAGTTTTTCTTTTGCAGTATTGGCGTTTTCGTGTGCGGCGGCTACATCATTATCGGTTGCGTGTGTTGTTGCGGCAATAACCGGAGAAGCCAGCAGAATTGCAGATAATGCGATAATTGTCTTTTTCATAATATCCTCGCTTAGCGTTATAAGTTATTAGCGTGGTTAAGCATGGCATACAAACGAAGCGCTGGCTTTAGGAAAAAACTGTAAATGCTGATAACGGTATTTATCTATTTTGTGCAATTGCGAGTAATTAATACGGTTTTTTTGTTGGGGGAACCCACATTTAATGCTGGGTTAAATAAAGAGTAATAATCATTATTCAGCATGGGAGCGACATCATAATGCTGCCTGATATTTATTTGGGGATGTTTTTTTTATTAGAAATGAGGTTGAATTTTAATCACGTTTTACGTGTGAAACTATACGTGTACCCATTTCTTAGTGTTTGACCGGTACTACAGGTAATACAGAGACCAAAAAGCCCTCAACTTGCGCTGAGGGCTTTTCTCCGGTGTTTGGTGGCTGGCGGAGTCTGAGTAAAGTACACAATATTTTAAATTTTAAGGATTTTTTTTCGTATTCAACTTTCAGTCGAGTACCTAAATGTGTACCAATTTCCTCACTGTGGCTGCGTTGTATCTCGTATAAACAGGGAACTAAATATGCGGTTAATCATGGGGCAGCATCATTAGGAGGATATACATTGACCGATGTACTTACACGATGAAACTCTAGTATATTGCCAGTATGGTGACCAGGGATAGCTTCAAACACCCCAAGAAACCGGTACAGTGTCCTGTTCAACTCATCACGAGAATGTGCCATAACAATTCGTTTATCCCAACGTTCTGTGTATCCCTCATCATCTTTTATATTCCGCTCTATGATTTTGTTACCATCGTCAGTCAATTCATTTCCCCAATCTGAATTTCCATATAGTTTTGGAAACCAAACCATGCACTTTCCTGATAGACCCATTGCTTCACTTATGTGAGAAGGAATGCTCCAACCGCCAGACTGATGATGCCCTTTGTTGTAACCGAAACAGTTCAAAGCATCCCGGTGGTATCTGAAGACGGCATCCGGACCTACAGATATCCTTCCTGCCTTAAGATGAGGACGAGCTGTATATTTATTATCAAAATCCCATTCTTTGAATTTTTTATCTTTAATCATTCTATTTTTACGATTGCGTATCAATTCAATAAATTCATTGATGTAACGATCGAAAATTTCAAGGCTTATTTTGCTTGCGGGAATTCTTTTCTCTAAAAATCCTGTGGCTTCAGTAATATCCATACGACGTTTTGCATCATCTATTTGTGATTGCTCACTGTTGTGATGCCCTTCATCAATTTCTAGATAAAGTTCCAGTTGTGGGAAAAATAAATCTGCCAAATAGATTTTTCCATTTTCTTTTCTGATACATTGCTGGCAGATAAATTCAATATCGGGATCATTTAAAAGATGATAAATGCGAGTTACTGCATAATGTTCCCATCGTTTTTTTGAGGTTTTCGTAAGTGAACGCAGGATGTAATCAGTTTTATCCATTTATATGTCTTCCTTCTTCCTTCTTCATATAATGTGACTTTTCTTATGAAGATAGTATTACCTATCGCCATAAGATGCGTAAATATTTTTTTAATCTAACTGTTCACCTTGTGGCAATGGTCAGAAAGGAAAAGGCCGGCTGTTGCCGGTCGAGGTTGGTTATGTTGCTGCGGATTCGTTGCAATTCGGTAGCCAGTCGACGTAGCTTTCCTCTTTCAGCGGCAGATTAGTTTGTATCCCCTACTATCGTTCTTTTTTGGCGGTCGGTCGTTGATAATGAAAGCGCCAGAGCATTTTTCCTGTCGTCTTACGATGAGGAATAAACCCTCGCTGTTATGAAGAGTAAGCTCTCTTGCCCGCTTTAGCTTGTAGAACTTCGGTGTTGGTCAGGGGGCACATTGTCCATGCCATTGTGGCCGCTGCTCCAGGAATTGGTATGCGCTTTTAGGTATACATCCTTCCGTATACCTAAAAGCGCATACCAATAATCACCGGATTTAGCCGGATATCTTGGGACAACGACAGACACAAAAAAGCCCGCAGGGCTTGCGCCGTACGGGCTCTTAGGACTTCAACGGATGACTCTGGTAATCACCGATGGAGAATTTTGGTGGGCTGGCGGAGTCTGAATTGGTTGTGTAACTATCTGAATTTATTTATATAACTTCTGGTTCAACTTTTCGTAAGTGCCTATTGTGGTGCCTAAAAATAATTTTAATGCTTTTTACTCAGAAAAGAGGTGGGGCCGGTAAGATGGACGATACTGCTTAGGTACTCATTTCCACCAAAGCTCGCTTGGCTATTAGGATATCTGTAGCGGTGATAAATGGCGACTGTGCCTGCCAGCTTATCCCCTTATGATCAGTACGAACCAATTCATATTGTTCCACCAGAAAATTAACGCCATCAGCCAAAGATATGCCAGCTTCAATATCTTGTTTAATAGTTTGTTCATCGGAAAATGGTGTGTCGTTAAGTGAAAGACCATAATGCTGTTCCAGCAGGTACGCGAGTAACTGTTGCCAGGTTTCAACGGGCGTCGGGCGTGGCGGTGCCTTCCGCACCGGAATGGCGGATAAGGTTTGCATAATGAAATGCTCCTGAATAAAGTTGGGTTGAAAAAGGAATGGATTAGAAAGTGGAGTTAGTGGGGGATTCTGTTGCCTGATGTCGGATAAATCGTGATATAGAGGTAACCACAACTACCCAGTGTATCGGCATCGCAGGTTAGTCCTTTTGCATATAACGTAACGCCGCGCTGTTGGCGAGGATTGAGTTCACCAGAAACCAGCATTAGTTCCAGCTGTTTGAGCAGTACCGGAAACGCCTGGTCAAGGTGACGTAAATCCGCATCGCTGAATGTCCCCGCGATACTGGCGCGGTCAGCCAGGTAAAGCAGTTGGTTCCCTTCCTGTACCAGCCTTGCGCCAAAGCTCGGCGTAACAGCGAGTTTAAGTCCCCACCAGGGTTTGGCAATATCATGGTTTGCTACAGGTGTTGTGTTCTGCATTTAAGTAATCCTTAACTGTGCGTTAATTCAGGGTAACGCTGCGTAATACGACATAAGGGCCGTTACGGTCCTGACGGCGTTCAGCGAAGACGGCCAGCACACCGTTGATATCCTGTACATCCTTGCCAGCATAGTGGCAGATACTGCCGGACCACTTATATTTGCCGGTACAGAAGCGAAATAACCGTGACTGAGGATACTGACGGTATAGCGTCATCGCCTGACGTTTGCTGATAATCTTCATATCTCTCTCCCTACAGCCAGCCACGTTCGGCAAAGGACACGATATCCATCCCGCCGATAACCATGTGGTCCAGCAGACGGATATCAACCAGCGCCAGGGCTTCATGAATACGTCCGGTGATGTTCCGGTCGTCCTGACTGGGTTCTGCATACCCCGAGGGATGGTTATGCGCTACCACCACCGCAGCCGCATTATGCTGCAGGGCAGCTTTCACAATTTCCCGGGGATGAACCTGTGTGCTGTTGATGGTGCCCCGGAAGAGTACTTCATGAGCAATGAGGCGGTTCTGGTTATCCAGAAACAGGGCGGTAAAGACTTCCCGCTGTTCCGATGACAGCTGTAGCCTCAGCCAATTGCGAAGGGCATGACTGGAGGTAAATGACTCACCGGGTTCACGCAGTTGTCCCTCCAGCAGGGTCAGAGCTTCCCGGATGGTATGCTGCGCAGATACCGACAGCGCCGGGGCAAATAAAGATAGCTGTTGTTTCATGGCGATTACCTCAGTCGATAATGTGCATAATGGCGTTGCAATCGGAATGATTCAGGGCGAAGTCCCTCAGCCGATAAAAGTGCGATGTCATGGCATCACACTCCGTGCGGCAGGCATGGTGGCTGTATTCCAGCAGACAGGCCGCGATACCCGCCGCCTCAGCGCTCATTTCAGCACTGTTGCCATTCATGGCATTGAATAGTGTCCATTCATCATCAGTGTCTCCATCCGGCTCCGGTGCCATAAACACGCCGCCGTTGCTGAGTGTGTAAAAATTCCAGAGGCCGCCGTGGTAATCCTCACAAAGCCGGTCCATCCCTGCGAAGATGCGGGGCTCCAGCAGTATCCACTGCGGGATACCGGCAAAGTGCTGCGGCCAGAAATGAAGCCGCTGTGCATCGGGCAGCGAAGTGGCGGTGATAAGAGCCGGGTTGTCAGTATCGACAAGCGTGTGCAGACCGGTGGTGTTACTCATGGGATGTTCCTTATGAAAGATAATCATTGAGGTCCCGCTGAACGGGACCTTACGGTTGAGAGATAGATTCCGGGGGGACAGAAAGATGGGGTATTGGCTTATTAGGTCATCCAGGCAGTAGACCAGATGACATCTACTTCAGCTCAGCGCCTGCTGCAGTTCTTCAGCCATAACCCATAACGCGCGATTCAGCTTAATGTCGCCGTCGATACCATTGACGGCTCTCGTCCGACTGCGTTTCCCCTGCACTGAACGGCCGGACAGACCACCTTTACTCAGGTTTTCCTGAAGCCGGTTGAAGACCGTCCACAGGTCGTTCTGCTCATCCTGCCAGCGGCGTGGTGCCAGAATTTGCGTTTCCGTGACGGGTTGATGCTCTTCTCCAAAACGGTACATCAGCGCTGCTTTTGCCAGTGCCTGCTGCGCTGGTGGAGGTAACACCAGCGACTGCATGGCGTCGCGTTTCTCTTCCACCCTGTCAAATATCCCCAACACTTCGTAAGCCCCTTCTATGACTTTCTCCACCACATTGCCTTTATGCGGCACGCGCACCTCTCCGAAAAACTCACCGCAAATCAGCCCATTCTGGCAAACCGATCTGAATAGCCCCGGCAACATCTGGTATGAGCTTGAACCGTCATGGCTGTTAAGCAGGATGATTTCTGGCACCTGCTTGCCGGTAATCTGTCCGGCACGGCGCAGTCTCAACATATGCTTGGTGTGCTCCCGGCGGCTCTGGTCGCGGACGCGTGTCTGGCAGGCAAAGAACGGCTGAAAGCCTTCGCGTTGCAGGTTTTCCAGCAGGGTGATGGTGGGGATATAGCTGTAACGGTCAGAGCGTGATGCATGCTTGTCTTCCCCGAAAACACTGGGAACGACCTGCATCAGCTCTTCACGGGTTAAAGGACGGTCTCGGCGTATCTGGTTAATTCGTCCGAAGCGACTGGCTAAGCGCATGTGTGACTCCTTAAATGGCAGAAACAGAAAAGGGCTGTTCCTCCCGAAGGAGGAACAGCCCTGTCAGTGCGGTGATAGATAAATGACGGCGTATTCGCCAGTGAACATGTTGGGACTGTTGAATTCCGGCTGCAATACAGCTGTTATCCGTTAACGTCAATACTGCTGTCAGAGGCTGTCTGCCTGTATAACCCCCTCTTCAGCCAGCGAATGACTGATATTGTTGACTACTGTATCCGGGTCAAGTCTTATCTCTGCAAGGAGCTTGCCGGTCTCCAGGGTGCCCTTATATACATAAAGGTAAACGAATGGTTCTCCGGCATCATTCGAGCCTGCTGAGACCTGATAGCGGGTACCGAAATGACGGATAAATGGTTCTACAAACTCATCAGCGAGGGTATGTTCCCGAGGCCATCAAGCTTGGCCGCAGTTCCCGCTGGCTGAAGAGTGAAGTTGAAGCCTGGTTGCAGCAACGCATTGCGGAATCTCGGGGTAACTGAGTATGTTTGTTAATAGGAATCTCAGAAGAAAGTTTGTGCGCGCAAAACGATCCGCGTTGCGCCTGTATATCCCGCTCTCTCACCAAGGATGATTGTTTAATCGCGATACCTGACAAAAGTTAAAAATAATGATCATTCAGCACCACATGAATGTCTGCCAGTAAAAGCATCATCACAGTCATTAATTCTTGCAGGACTTTGTTCGCCTGAAACAAACCAACAGGACCAGAGTTTATGAGCTACGAAAATTAGGCGCTTTGAATCCTGATTACATGAAGCATATTACCAACATCATCAACTTTGCGACAAAACCCATCCCAGAACATCTTTTTCATCTTCATTCTCAGACTGTCTGAGTACCGCGGTAATTGTGGCAGTAACACCTAAGTACCTGATGAAAAATCTTGCTCTGGTCAACCCCAGAGGCATTAACTGTAATGGTTGTGGCTTTCCAACACACAGAATATCATCCTGGCCTCCGGCAAACCCGTGCTCGACTCCAGTGGAAATATACAGCCGCTGGATGTGAGCAAGGTTTGCATTATAATCAAAGCTCAGAGAACTGGATGTTAGCGAACGCGATGCGGTATCAAGGTGGCAGTTGTATTTTATCTGCCGCGATAAATTCTGTACGTTGTATTTCCGGACAAAAACGCGTGCCGTGGAGCAACGCATACATCCGATTATTCATGCCCAGTTTTGCTAATATACGCTCCTTTTCCTGAGAAATTTTCTTCCCGTTCATATTCATTACTCCCGCCATACCAGACAGTGAGGATTTCCCTTTGTATATTTCATTAAGCAGTTTTTGTTGCGCCGGGGTTATGCCGCAATATGTTATTGCTCTGTGTAACAGCAGTGACATGTAGTTCATAAGTCGTTCAGGGTTATTAAATATCACCGGAACAGCAAAAAAACCGGTGGCTACAGTGGGGACCGACAAAAAACGTGACAGTTCTCCTTCCTGAGGATGTGGAGGCTGGCCGTCTTTCTGAATGGCTGTTACGAGGGGAGTAATATTACTGTGTGACGTGAACGAAAGCCCTCCCCAGCTCTGCAAAACCAGTCTGTCACTGAAAAAAAATTCATCACTGATAACCAGTGCCGGATGGTTCAGCAGTGCCTGCTTCAGGGCATAAAAGAGGTAAATATGCTCCCTTGGACGCAGACAAAGAATCAACAAAGCGCCCGGTGTCTGTATCAGGAACTGAAGCAGGTCCGTATGGGAGCCTGCCAACTCACACGAATACTCCGGATGAATCGCCTTTACCACATGTTGTACCGCGATCATCTCCGGCCAGCAGTCACCATGGACGATGACCGTCCGGCCATGTCTTGCTTCCCTTATATCAGCCTTATTCACCTTCGACATCCTTCTTCCTGTTAAGCAGATGTCTCACCCTTCGCTGCTTGCAAAGCAGGTTCCACAGTTCACCAGCCTGAATGATGTCACTATTGCCCACCTTCATGCGGGTTATGGTGGGACCCCGGGCACGGCGCTTTTTCTCCTTCAACGGGTATTCCCTGATGGTTGAAATACGGATTTCATAATGCGAGACTTTATTGACAAGCACTGACTTCCGGTATTCGCAGTCAATCCGGCCTGCTTTGTTACGCAAATAAGAAATTAGATAACTGGCTCGTCTCGCAGTGATATGAAAGGCCTCTGCTATCTGGTTACGCTGAACCCAGTCTTTCTGAAGCCGGCACCAGTGCGCCACCAGAATATACAGGGGTTCCCCGCGGTATTGACGGACACATTCTGGAATAAAACAGATCTCATGGTTTGTCTGGCTGGGGTAATGAATATCATCAACCGGGAAGATATGTTGCTTCTTTGCGTGTGTATTGTCAGGACACATAAATACCTCTCCATTTATTGTGTAAAAGGAATACCAGAGGAATGAATATTTGTATTTTATAAGACACAACTCGTTACTGACAGCAACCTGTGACGTCAACTTTTAAATATAGGTAACCACAATGGTCATTGCTGCCGAGAAACTCCCGGTTTTAATTTCAGATCCCGGTATAGGTTCAATTTTTGCTTTGTACTTTTTTATAATTTTCCCGCCGGAAGCGTTATCCAAATTAATCCTTCCCATATCTGCTTTCATATTGAATTTAACAGAAACTCCTGATTCATCCACAACCGACAGCCTGAAACCGTTAGCCTCTCCTTTTGCATTTTTAAGTGTCACGGAACTGTCATTGTCGGCAAGCGTCAGACCGTTAGTCTGAAATTCTATAGCCAGTGGTGCGATAAATGGGGTGTTCGTTCCGATATTCTGTTGTGCTGTAACGGTAAATGGCATTTCCCGTACTACCATGGTTTCTTTATATTCCGTGTAAAAACGCCCCATTCTGAGCACAGACGGCGAGGCAATCACTTTGCCTGAGTTGTCAGGAATAAACCGGAGATTAAAGGCATTCATGGTCAGGGGCTTGAATGGCACACTTGGTGGACCAAAACCAGAGGGGTTATATGGCAAAATATTGAACGTATTGACCGGGATGTTAATGTTTATGAAATTCCACTTAAACGCCTGATACACAAAAATACGAAACGTAAGCGTTCCGCTCAGATTATATGTTTTATTCATATCCATCCATTGTCCAAACACCTTTGAACTGGACCAGCCAGAAAAGCCTGCCTGAATATCCTTCCATGTAAATGTGACTGGTGCCAGACTCCCTTCCTGAGCAATGATATCCATGCCCAGCCCATTATTTTTAAACGTATTTACCAGGTTTCCAAGGCTGTACAGATTAAGCGTTGCACGATATTCAGGTCCATAGGATTTATATGAAGTATGACAGGTATAACTGACTGGTACGGTAATGCGCTGTAGTTCATCTCCAGCATTAAAAGCCCCTCCCTGGATGTTAATATTCTGAATAGCAACATTACCGCTGGCGTCACAGTATGACCAGTCGAGGGCTGCCCAAGCAGAACCGCTGGCAGAGAGGAATATAAATATCCCTGACAGAATCAGCATTTTTATATTTAATAGCCGTTTTATCATGACGCAACTTCCCCGTCCTTAAGCACGCAGTTAAGGGTATCGCAGGAGTAACGGTTCATCTGCAGTCCACCGTAATCATCTATATACCCCACCCACAGCGTCCGGGTTTCTGCCGACAGATCGGCCTTTAAAGGCAGGCTCCCCAGGGGCGGCACCATGACACCTTCACTGAAGCCGCTGAGCCGGTGGCTGCGGTCTGCTCCCAGCCACGCCACAGTGATGTAGTACGGCGTCGGGTTTCTGAGGGGCAGGTGTCCCGCATTCCGCTCAGCAGTCAGCTTTCTTTCCGGCTGGTCACTGCTGCTTCTGATAATGGCCTTTGGCCGGTAAAGCAGTTTCAACTGGCTCTGCATGGCCAGCTGCAGGGCATTGTTGTCTTCTGACTTCGGGGGAACACCCCGCACGTTAAACCAGAACAGCGTTTCCCTGTCCAGGGGGAGTTTATCTGTCAGCCCGCGGACACTGGTGATACGGACCTGGGACTTCTGCCCGGCGTCAATACGCTGCAGTGGTGGCAACGCCACCAGCGCATCCGTTCTCACCCCGTCAGCATCAGTCACCCAGGACTGCGCCAGGAACGGCGTGGTTTTGTCATCATTATTCAGCGTGATGGCCACAGTTTTATCTGTGGCGTTCATTATGATGCGGGTCCGGTCAACATTGACTGCCGCCGGGCTGCACTGGCTCCATGCTGTCGCCAGTGCGAACACAATCACACCGCTTATTCTGCTGTTTTTCACGTGTTTTCTCCGTTAGTCCTGCTCTGTGACAGGGGTATTTTTATCTGCAGGGCAGTAACAGCGGTCCCCGGCTGAGGTCTGTGTTCTCCGGCAGCGTCAGCCTGCATTGCACCCGGCCATCCCAGGAAACGTTCAGGGTCCGGCGGTCTTCCCCTCTGAGTCCGGTCAGGTAAGCCAGACCGTCATCCCCGACCATCCCTGCGGTTCTGCCGGTTTTCCCGGACACCACCAGGGAGCCAAACGGCGGACTGGCGCCGTCAGCCAGCCGGATATGACCGAGCACCTGTTCCCCCTGGCTGGCGTCAATCTTCCGGTAGCCCACCGCGCCTTCCGTCAGCACCTGGCTGATGACGGAGCTGCTGACGTCCACGTCCTCCGGCAGGGCGGCCACATCAACCAAAATATCGCCGCGGCGGTAGCTGCTGCCGGCGCTCACCACGACAACCCCGAAACGGTTAGTCACCCCGCTGTTGCCGTTCACCGGCACACCGGCTACGTCTCCGGTATCTATCATCATGCGGGGCTCATTCCCGGCCATCGACTGGCTGAAAGCGGCGCCGTGGGCGGTGGCAGTCACCGAGCCGTACCAGCTCAGGCCCAGGCTGCGGTACTGTCCGGGCTGCAGGGTGGCATCCGCTGCCGCCTGGCCCCACGGCAGACGGCTCTGAACGCTGCCGCTGAAGCTACTGTTGCTGCCGGTGTCATAACGGTTATGGCCGGCGCTGATGTTCCATGTCGTGTCCGGGTTATGGAAATCGCTGTAATTCACGTTCTGCTGCAGGCCGCCCCGGTTATCCTTCTGTACGCTGTAGCTCACCTGGCGGCTGTCGCCCCACGGGATACTGATGGTGGCGTAGACCTGGTTTTGGCTGCCCCCGCCGGTGTACTGGTTACGGGCAAATGACACCGAGGCCGAAAGCCCCTGAAGGTCGCCGAGACTGAACACTTTGTTGAGGCTGAGCATGTAGTTATTGTTGGACTGTGCATTCCAGTAATTGAGCCGGCTAACCGAGAGGGCCGCGCTCATATTGAGTACCGGAACAGACTGGCTGTAAGTCACGGTGTAACTCTGTTTTTCATGCCAAGCATCGCCGCCGTCGGTGGCCCTGCGCTGCAGGTATTCCGGCATGGAAAGAAAATGGCGGTCCGAGAAGCGGTATCCGACGAACGCCAGGGTGCTGCCGGTTTTATCGAACGTTTTGGCATAGTTGATGCGGTAGCTGTACCCGGACTGCTTCTGACCGTGCGGCAGATGCGCGTCTGAGCGGGTGACGTCCGCAGACAGGGCACCAAGCGCCCCCATGTTCTGGCCAATCCCGAGCGCGGCGGACTTATAATCGCCAGTGGAGGCAATGAGGCCGCCGTAAAGAGATGTGTTATTAAAGGCTCCCCAGGTGGCCTCTCCGAGCAGGAAATCAGGGCTGACCGTACTGTTGTTATGCGTTCCGCCGTACAACGGACGTCCGCCAGCTACCTTATAGCGAACCTGCCCCTGGCGGGCCATAAAGGGGACGCTGGCCGTGTTGACCTGCCAGGTCCGGACGCTGCCGTCGCTTTCCCGGACGCTGACATCCAGGTTGCCGCTGATATTCTGGCTCAGGTCGGGAAGTTCAAAAGGCCCGGGCGACACCCGGGTCTGGTACAGAATACGACCATTCTGGCTGACGGTGACCTGTGCATTGCTGTTAGCAATACCGCTGATTTTCGGGGCATACCCTTGCAGGGAGGGCGGTAACATCCGCTCGTCGCTGGCCAGGGTGAGTCCGGCAAAGCGGAAAGAGTCAAAAATGGCAGAGCTGAGGTATGTCTGTCCTATCGTCAGTTTTGAACGCAGTGCTGGCAGGGCACGGAACAGATACGTCTGCGGCAGATAAAAATCAGACTGCACGCTCCCGTTTCCGCTGTCATAGTGGCTGTACTGGTAATCGCTGCGCAGTCGCCAGGGGCCGAGATTAAACCCGGCAGTGCCGTAGAGGCTGTAGCTGTCAGAGGTCTCCCCCTGCTGCGGCATGTAACGGTTGGCCATCAGGCTGTAATCGAGCAGGCCGGCGGTGACGCCGTCGCTCCAGCGTGAAGGGGGGGCCCAGTCCGGGTCCTGATAGCGCATCCATGCCTGGGGTATAATAAAGGTAAGGCGTTGCTTTTCAGCGCTGTAATGCACCTGACTGTCGGCAGAGCGCAGCTCGAGGCACTGCCCGTCCGGGATACCAGTAACGGATGTCAGGCTCTGAATAATCTTATCCTTAAGGCCCAGCATGACCACCATATCTGTTGTCACACATATGACAGCCGCGTCACGTCCTTCAGCCGGTACAACCCGGACCGGATACTGTTCCCGTACCGGCTGGTCATTGAGCCAGATATCGAGAATATAGTTACCGGGCGCCACATACCCCTCGCGGCTGAAAGCCGTGAGGTCCACGTTGGACAGGTTCCCGCTGTCCAGCAGGCTGGCATTGAACTCCGTGGCCTGGGTCTTCAGGACGGAAAATGTCAGTGTGACAAGAATGGCAAGCCGGGTAATTTTCATGGCAAGTCGCTTTTTGTTGTCGTCCGTGTTACAGACCGTCCGCAGGCGTGGTCAGATATAAAAGCCGTCCGTACCCTCCATGGACGGCTTCTCCCTGGTATTATTTACAGCGTAAAATCACAGGTATTTCAGGGTGTAGGTGACGGAGGCGTCGACATCACCGGGTGTAGTGGTAGCAGTCAGTGCAATCAGGCGGGCAAAGAATTTGAGCTCATTATTGCCGGCCTGCAGTTGCTGGGCATCACCATCCGCCATCGTGGTGTTAGGTGTGATAGGTGTGGTGTTGTCACTCTTCAGTAGCTGAACCCCAACATGCTGGGCGCTGCCGGTACTGATGTAAGCCTTGTTTTCGGTATCAGCTGTGCCACTGAAAGAGACTGTCACTTTAGACATCTTCCCTGCAGAGCCGGCTATCGTGGTGTCATTCGGATCGAAAGCGCAGTTCTGCAGATGAATGGTGAACGGTTTCGAGTCTGTAGTTGCGTCGGCGGCATTCAGTTTGCGATAAGAAATCTGTCCAAACGGAACAGTAATCGCATCGTCACCCGGCGCGACATCACAGGGTGAGTTGGTGATAGTGCCGGTGAAGGTAATTTTACCAGAGCCAAACGGGCCTGCCGTGGGCGTTGTACCGGCGGCAAATACAGAAGCTCCATACATCATACCGGCCGCGGCCAGAGCAATAGCTAATATTGATTTAGTACGCATAAAAATATCCTTTCAGAGAATGAAAATTCACTACACAGACAGGTAATAGTAGAGGCTGGAAATATTAGCCTAAGCATGTTTTTTCTGAGACGGCACCAAGAGTTAACGGCACAGAAATACCGGAAAACAAATTTCTTACCTGATATCTGTTCGAAAGGATTTATAAGAATATTCTCAGCTTGGTTAAATCAAAAATAATAGATCGATAAGATCGATGATATTGATCGACAAATAGGAATAATCCTCATAATTAGTATTTATTTGATGATTATATCTATAAAAACGATCACTTACATGATTAGCTGAAACATAATTGAAATATTTTTGTATACCTGGTATACGTACATCTAAACAGAAGACAAACAAAACAGAAGCTTAGATAATAGTTCCAGAATAATTTAATTATTTGGTTTTTTTTATTGTTTTGCTTGATTTTATGGTTTTTTGTGCCAATGAAAAAATGAATGGCGAAAACATACGAGCTTTAAAAGAAAGAGCAAACAGAAATGTAGAAATCTTAGGGTTTATAGACCAAATTTCATTTTTTGTGATTGAAATCACTTTTTACAAAAAGTGTGATTCATTCATTAATGAAAAAATATCGATGGTTTATATCCCAGTTCTGCATCATTACAATGGAGTTGAGGAAGATATTCAGTTTCTCCTACATGATAAGAAGCAATGAAATCTGCCGAAGAGCTTTATCATTCATGCAATCGTGCATTTTCTTATGTTTGTTACCTCAGTGAAATTAGTCCTCCTGACCTAAAGAGATTCAGCCATCAACACAGTTATTATAATTAACCAGTGTCAAAGGCTGCTTATGATTCATAGTTCCCCGCAGGCATAACCACAACCCTATTTCTTTCATGCTGGATTTGAGTGCCGACCACCACATCTATGTCCACAAGACCTTTACGATTGACCGCTATGCTTTCCGGGATATGCATCGAGATTAGCTGCTAGAGCCATCATGCGAGTTGAGCAGAATAATTTCCGGGACCTGCTGGCCAATGATTTGCCCGGCACGGCGCAGGCGCAACATATGTTTCGTGTGCTCCCGGCGGCTCTGGTCGCGGACGCGTGTCTGGCAGGCAAAGAACGGCTGGAAGCCTTCCCGCTGGAGGCTCTCCAGCAGTGTGATGGTGGGGATATAGGCATATCGTTCACTGCGGGAAGCATGCTTCTCTTCACCGAACACGCTGGGGGTATGTTGCATCAGTTCGTCATGAGTTAAGGGGCGGTCGCGGCGGATCAGATTAACGCGACCAAAACGGCTGGCTAATTTCATGGGGTTTACCTTTATGGATGACATAAACGAAAACGCCCTGCTCGGATGAGCAGGGCGTCAGAAGAGGTGTATGTATTGATGATGCGGGGAAATAATAACTATTTCTGAACGGTTATGATTTGCCTTTATAAGTTTTACCGGCCACTGTCATCGTCCAGCCATCTTTAGTAATTTCATAATCAACTTCATCAGGTTCTGACTGGCAAATCTCTGGGTTAGTTTCTATATCAGGGCCGATCGCTTTGCTGTCACCACTTTTGAGGTTAATGGCAATCCAGCTACCGTAGTAGCAACTGGCCCCCATGGACTCCCAGTAAATTGCTGTATTCCAGCCAGCTCCGACAATTTTGGAGGTTACATCATCGAGCGGTTCGAAGCCTTTCATGATATTCCAGCCGTGTTGACCTCCACAGTTCTTGCAGTACAACTTACCGTCAGAACCGTTAGAGATCTCGTAGTCGCTATGAGGGACGGAACGCGGGTCGATCATATCTACCGCATGTGCAGTGCCGGTGATGCTGCCAACTTACTGATTTAGTGTATGATGGTGTTTTTGAGGTGCTCCAGTGGCTTCTGTTTCTATCAGCTGTCCCTCCTGTTCAGCTACTGACGGGGTGGTGCGTAACGGCAAAAGCACTGCCGGACATCAGCGCTATCTCTGCTCTCACTGCCGTAAAACATGGCAACTGCAGTTCACTTACACCGCTTCTCAACCCGGTACGCACCAGAAAATCATTGATATGGCCATGAATGGTGTTGGATGCCGGGCAACCGCCCGCATTATGGGCGTTGGCCTCAACACGATTTTACGTCACTTAAAAAACTCAGGCCGCAGTCGGTAACCTCGCGCATACAGCCGGGCAGTGACGTCATCGTCTGCGCGGAAATGGACGAACAGTGGGGCTATGTCGGGGCTAAATCGCGCCAGCGCTGGCTGTTTTACGCGTATGACAGGCTCCGGAAGACGGTTGTTGCGCACGTATTCGGTGAACGCACTATGGCGACGCTGGGGCGTCTTATGAGCCTGCTGTCACCCTTTGACGTGGTGATATGGATGACGGATGGCTGGCCGCTGTATGAATCCCGCCTGAAGGGAAAGCTGCACGTAATCAGCAAGCGATATACGCAGCGAATTGAGCGGCATAACCTGAATCTGAGGCAGCACCTGGCACGGCTGGGACGGAAGTCGCTGTCGTTCTCAAAATCGGTGGAGCTGCATGACAAAGTCATCGGGCATTATCTGAACATAAAACACTATCAATAAGTTGGAGTCATTACC
>NZ_JAOWHX010000038.1:0-27500 GCF_030332405.1 Citrobacter sp. Cpo147 | reverse complement strand
GTTATCCCCCTCCATCGGGCAGTTTCCCAGACATTACTCACCCGTCCGCCACTCGTCACCCAAGGAGCAAGCTCCTCTGTGCTACCGTTCGACTTGCATGTGTTAGGCCTGCCGCCAGCGTTCAATCTGAGCCATGATCAAACTCTTCAATTTAAAAGTTTGATGCTCAATGAATTAAACTTCGTAATGAATTACGTGTTCACTCGTTGAGACTTGGTATTCATTTTTCGTCTTGCGACGTTAAGAATCCGTATCTTCGAGTGCCCACACAGATTGTCTGATAAATTGTTAAAGAGCAGTTGCGACGCGCTTTAGCGCTCTGTCGCGAGGTGGCGTATATTACGCTTTCCTCTTTCAGAGTCAACCCTCATTTTCAGGTTTTTCTCTTCAACCGAACCGGCTGTTTGCGTGAAGTGATTCACATCCGCCGTGTCGATGGAGGCGCATTATAGGGATCCCATTTTTTAGCACAAGTATTTTTTGGATCTTTTTTTCTGAATGCTTGTTTTTCACTCCTTTCGCTACATTCCTGCGCAATTTGGCTGATTTTTGATAGCTAAACCACTTGCACAGTCTCAATAATCCAACCAAAGTCTTCATTACTGCTCTATTTTCGTTGAGGTAAACATGTCTGATGTACTGCGTCCTTATAAGGATCTTTTCCCACAGATCGGAAATCGCGTGATGATCGACACCAGCAGTGTCGTCATTGGTGATGCTCGTTTGGCTGATGATGTCGGAATTTGGCCACTGGTTGCCATTCGTGGCGACGTTAACTATGTACAAATTGGTGCCCGTACAAACATTCAGGACGGCAGCGTTCTCCATGTCACACATAAATCCACGTCTAATCCGCAGGGTAATCCATTGATCGTGGGTGAGGATGTAACAGTCGGTCATAAAGTAATGCTACACGGCTGTATCATTGGCAACCGCGTATTAGTCGGCATGGGTTCGATTCTGCTGGATGGCGTGGTAGTAGAAGACGACGTTATGATTGGGGCTGGGAGCCTGGTTCCCCAAAACAAACGCCTGGAAAGCGGGTATCTGTACCTGGGAAGCCCGGTTAAACAAATCCGTCCATTAAGCGATGAAGAGAAAGCAGGCTTACAATATTCAGCTAACAACTATGTTAAGTGGAAAGATGAATATTTAAGTCAGAGTAACCACACCCAACCTTGAGCATCTTCCTGCTGGTCCTGGATCAATCCTTCAGCTTCTTCTTCCAGATCCCAGCGATGCTGTTGAAAGATTTCCAACCACTGTTCAGGCGTGTCGCCGCCAAAGCGGGACGCCAGCATCTCTCCAGATATGGCACATGTTAACTGCATACCATGAACCATCGCCGGAAAAACCACGGCGCTGACATCCGTGCGCCATTCTTCTCGATCGGGAAACTGGATCGCCTGATTCATGCCGACAATTCCTGCTGCATGCTTTTAATGACGGGTTCAATCTGCGGCAAAACCCCATGCCAGAGTAAAACGGCGTGCGCTGCTTGCCCCACCAGCATACCCAGGCCATCAGCATATTGTTTCGCCCCATGTTCGGCACACCAGGAGAGGAACGGTGTATCTCCTTTCTGATAAAACATGTCATAACAATAGACAGATGAGTGAATAAGAGATGTCGGAATAGCCGGTATCTCACCGCTAATTCCGCTGGATGTCGCGTTAATAATCAAATCAAAACTGTAATTATCAAGCTCATCCATTCCTACCGCCTGTACGCTGCCGGTATGGGAGAAGATTAGTGCCAGTTCTTCAGCGCGCGAAGCGGTACGGTTAACAATAGTCACCGCGCAATCCATAGAAAGAAGAGGTAATAAAACTCCACGGGATGCACCACCCGCACCAATCAGCAGAACTCGCGATCCGGGACGAATGAAAGATAAACGCTCAAGATCGCTCAACAAGCCGATACCATCCGTGTTGTCTCCCAGCAAACGCCCATCCTCCAGCCGTTTAAGGGTGTTGACCGCTCCAGCAAGCGATGCCCGCTCCGTTAGTTCATCGGCACGTGCAAATGCCTCTTCTTTAAAAGGCACGGTGACATTTGCCCCCTTCCCGCCCTCAGCAAAAAAAGCGTTCAGGGTATTCACAAAATCATTGATGGGTGCCAATACACGCCCGTAGGAGTGATCAATCTTCAGCTGCTCTGCAAATTGCTGATGAATAAAGGGCGATTTACTGTGCGCTATCGGATTACCAAAAACAGCATAGGCTTCTTTCATATTACCCCTGTCGAAACTGTTCACCTGTCAGAGCATCACGGATCTCCGAAGGATTCAAACGCCCCCCGGTCTCCCCTTCAACCACAGGAAAGTCTGTACCGAACTGTGCGCGAACTTCCTCTACCGTTCTGCAAGGCGGTAAGCCACTCAAATTAGCACTGGTAGAAACTAACGGTTTGCCATAAGCCTGGCACAACGCAACCACCAGCGGGTGATCGGTGACGCGAACAGCCAGAGAATCAAAGCGCCCGGTCAACCAGCGTGGCGTTGTCGCAAGCGCTGGGAAAACGAAGGTAACAGGACCAGGCCAACGGGCGAAAACAGCGTCACGTTGAGCATCGGTGAGCATGCTATCGTCGATATACGGTTTAAGTTGTTCAAAGTTTGACGCGATTAAAATTAACCCTTTATCGACCGGACGTTGTTTTAGCGCCAACAAACGGCTCACCGCCGTTTCGCTATCGGGGTCGCAGCCGACACCAAATACAGCTTCAGTTGGATAGGCGATGACTTTTTCTTGTTTCAGAACCGCTATCGCAGCAACGATAGGATCTGTGGGCAGGTTATTATTCACTTTTTTATTCCGCCGAAATCGGCTTTCCACATTGTTTACTGGCACAGAAATGCTTCACACCCTGCGCGGTTTTCTTTTCGATGAGAAGCGGATAATGACACTCAGGACATTCTCCGGCTAACGGTTTGAAGTTAATGACAAACTGGCACTCCGGATAGCGATCGCAGGAGTAAAAGGTTTTGCCATAACGGGAACGCCGCTGGACAAGATGACCAGTCTGGCATTGAGGACAGACTATTGCTGTTTCATCAGGCTTGTCTATGAGCTCGGTGTGATCGCACGCAGGATAGTCACTGCATCCAATAAACATACCGAATCGTCCCTGTCTCAGCACCAGCTCAGCGCCACATGCAGGACAAAGCTTACCCTCCAGAACTTTGACAATATGTCCGTCCGCGGAAGATTTCAGCGGACGGATGTAATCGCATTCTGGATAGTGTGAACAACCGAGAAATGGACCGTGTTTCCCGGAACGAATAACCAGTTCAGCCCCGCATTGTGGGCAGGGCTCGTTTTTACGCACCGTGAACAGTGCTGATTTAGCCATAACAACTCATACTGAATGAAGATTGATTAATGCAGCATACCTTCATTCACTTCAAAGAGTAATTCTTCCATTTGCTGATAGGCATTTTCACAACCTGGAATGTTGAATAGCACCATCAGAATCACCCACTTCAGGTCTTCCAGATCGAACTCTGCCGTATCCAGCGCGAGTACGCGCTCAATAACCATTTCTCGCGTTTCGAGGTTTAGCACCTGAATCTGCTCCAGGAATAGCAGGAATCCTCTACAGCTTGCATCCAGTCGATCGCACTCTTCCGCAGTATAAATACGTATAGAAAGAGGGTCCGATGCCAGCTGCATAGGTTCAGCAAGGCCATCCTGATAGTCAGCAAGCTTCTCCAGCCAAAGTAACGCGTTGTAAATGTCTTCACGATCAAAACCAGCGTCGGTAAGATCCCGTTCCAGTTTGTCCTGATCCACACGCAGCTCAGCTTCGTTATGGATATATGTCTCAAACAAATACATTAGTACGTCGAACATGGCATGCCCTCCTCAATCGGACATAGCCGCCGGGTACAGCTGCGATCCACCCTGCTAACTCCAGTTCGAGCAGTTGAGCCACTACCTCTGGCACAGGTTGGCCGGCACGTTCAGCGACGACGTCAACAGGTGTTACCTCATCTCCTACGTTAGCCAGGAGCTCCGGAAATGGCAATGCCACCTCTCCGTGATCTGGCGAATAAATTGATTTTTCAGGTTCATCTGGCAACCATTGCAGCCCATATTGCAAATTTTCAAGAATTTCCTCTGGTGTCGTCACAAGCATGGCTCCCTGCTGAATAAGCCAATGCGGGCCTTCACTTCCCGGGCTCCCAATCGGCCCTGGTAAAGCAAACACCTCCCGCCCTTGTTCCAGTGCACAGCGAGCAGTAACCAGTGAACCACTACGCTGTGCAGCTTCAACGACCAGTACACCTTTACTTAGACCACTAATAATGCGATTTCGTCGGGGAAAATTGCGCGGCAAAGGGAGCATATCTAATGGGAACTCAGACACCAGTGCGCCCCCTGCCTCAATCAGTCGTTCTGCAAGACGGATATGCTGTCGTGGGTGAATGGTCTCAAGTCCATTTCCCAGCACCGCAATACTTGTGCCTTGTCGGTTTATCGCAGCATTGTGCGCCACGCCATCAATCCCCCGGGCCAGACCGCTGGTGATCGTCACCCCACATGCAGCAAGCTTTTCACAAAACAATCGCCCCCAGCGTTCGCCATACCAGGAGTGCTGTCTACTGCCGACAACGGCAACTTGAAATGAGTGGAGGCATGCGGGAGCTCCTGCAACAAAAAGCACCCCAGGATAATCCTCAATCGCACGGAGCTGTGGCGGATAATGCTCGCTGTCGGCAACCACAAAATGGTGGTTAGGCTGTTCAAGCCAGCGCAGCGTTTTTTCCAGCGTCAGATCTGAAAAGGTTAAAAAGCGTCTTGCCTGGCGTGGAGAGAATCCAGCCTGCAAGAGTACCGCGTTGTTAATACACGGTTGAGTATTGAGCCAGTGAGCAACGCGCACTATCTCATCACCATACAGTTCATTCACTTGCGCTAAACGTAGCCAAATTTCGATTTGGGTCATCCCTGTTCCCCTGCCACAAGCAGTCCTGGCAATCTTTGCGATTGGTCACTGATGCTGTCAATCAGAGGGGGTTTTGTCTAGAATAGAGGTAATTATCTTTTCAACTCCTGAACACAACTCTGGATAACTATGTCAGTTTTGCAAGTGTTACATATTCCGGACGAGCGCCTTCGCAAAGTCGCAAAACCGGTTGAAGAAGTGAATGCAGAAATTCAGCGTATCGTTGATGATATGTTCGAAACGATGTACGCCGAAGAAGGTATCGGTCTGGCAGCAACACAGGTCGATATTCATCAGCGCATCATTGTTATTGATGTCTCTGAAAATCGCGATGAGCAGTTGGTACTCATTAACCCAGAACTGCTGGAAAAAGACGGCGAAACCGGCATTGAAGAAGGCTGTCTGTCTATTCCTGAACAGCGTGCGTTAGTACCGCGTGCAGAGAAAGTAAAAATTCGTGCGCTTGATCGCGACGGCAAATCTTTTGAACTGGAAGCCGATGGCCTGCTCGCTATCTGCATTCAACATGAAATGGATCACCTGGTCGGTAAACTATTTATCGATTATCTGTCTCCGTTGAAGCAACAACGCATTCGTCAGAAAGTTGAAAAACTCGACCGCCTGAACGCCCGAGCTTAAGGACAAGGATCAACGTGTCAGACTCACTACGTATTATTTTTGCGGGTACACCTGACTTTGCAGCGCGTCATCTCGACGCGCTGCTGTCTTCTGGACATAACGTCGTTGGCGTGTTTACCCAACCGGACCGCCCGGCGGGACGCGGTAAAAAGCTGATGCCCAGCCCGGTAAAAGTGCTGGCAGAAGAAAAAGGGATACCGGTCTTTCAACCCGTCTCTCTTCGCCCTCAGGAAAACCAACTACTGGTTGCTGATTTACACGCAGACGTGATGGTGGTGGTGGCATATGGCCTGATCCTGCCAAAAGCAGTACTGGAAATGCCGCGCCTGGGTTGTATCAACGTTCACGGTTCCCTGCTTCCGCGTTGGCGGGGTGCAGCACCGATCCAGCGCTCACTGTGGGCAGGCGACGCCGAAACCGGTGTTACCATCATGCAGATGGATGTTGGCCTCGACACCGGTGATATGCTGCTGAAGCTGTCCTGCCCAATTACGGCAGAAGATACCAGCGGTTCGTTATATGACAAGCTGGCAGACCTGGGGCCTCAGGGGCTGATTGAAACGCTAAAACAGCTGGCTGCCGGTACAATAAAACCGGTGGTACAAGACGAATCACTGGTTACGCATGCAGAAAAACTCAGCAAAGAAGAGGCCCGTATCGACTGGTCGCTTTCGGCTGTTCAATTGGAACGCTGCATCCGCGCCTTTAACCCGTGGCCAATGAGCTGGCTTGAAATCGATGGTCAGCCAGTGAAAGTCTGGCAAGCTTCGGTTATTGCTGTAAACACCCAGGCCGAGCCAGGCACCATTCTAGAGGCGACAAAGCAGGGTATCCAGGTCGCAACAGGTGACGGCATTCTGAATCTTATCTCTTTGCAGCCTGCCGGTAAAAAAGCCATGAGCGCGCAGGATCTGCTTAATTCACGCCGGGAGTGGTTCGTGCCCGGAAACCGTCTGGCCTGACGGTTCATCTCTTTAAGCCCGGTGTCTCCGGGCATTTTTATTTTTGCGCTTATGAAAAAACATCTTAATTTACGCAGTATGGCGGCCCAGGCCGTCGAACAGGTTGTCGAGAAAGGACAATCACTAAGTAACGTGCTGCCCGCCATGCAGCAAAAAGTTGCCGATAAAGACAAAGCGCTGTTACAGGAACTTTGCTTCGGCGTATTACGTACACTCTCTCAACTGGAGTGGATGATCCAGCAACTGATGGAACGTCCAATGACGGGCAAACAGCGCACCGTTCACTACCTGATCATGGTGGGCTTCTACCAACTGTTGCATACTCGTATTCCAGCACACGCTGCGTTAGCTGAGACCGTAGAAGGCGCGGTCGTTATTAAGCGTCCACAGCTGAAGGGGCTGATCAACGGCGTACTGCGCCAGTTTCAACGCCGTCAGGATGAACTGCTGGCCGAGTTTGCGCAAAGCGATTTGCGCTTCTTACACCCCTCCTGGCTGGTGAAACGTATTAAGAGTGCGTATCCGCAGAAATGGGAAGCCATTCTTGAAGCCAATAACCAGCGACCGCCGATGTGGCTACGAGTCAATCGTAATCACCATACTCGCGACGCCTGGCTAGACCTGCTTACCGAAGCGGGATTAACAGGTTTTCCGCATCCAGACTACCCGGATGCAGTGCGTCTGGAAACACCGGCTCCAGTTCACGCCCTCCCTGGTTTTAACGAAGGTTGGGTCACCGTTCAGGATGCTTCCGCTCAAGGATGCGTAAATTATCTGTTGCCGGAGGACGGTGAGCAGATCCTCGACCTGTGCTGTGCGCCGGGCGGTAAAACCACTCACATTCTGGAAGTTGCTCCGCAAGCTAACGTCATGGCCGTCGATGTGGATGAAAAACGCTTATCGCGCGTTTACGACAATCTGAAACGTCTGGGCATGAAGGCAACCGTAAAACAGGGGGATGGCCGCTATCCACAGCAGTGGTGCGGTGAACAACAGTTTGACCGTATTTTGCTGGACGCCCCATGTTCTGCAACCGGGGTGATCCGTCGCCATCCGGATATCAAATGGCTGCGCCGCGACCGGGATATTGCCGAACTTGCCCAATTACAGGCTGAGATCCTGAATGCTACCTGGTCACATCTTAAATCTGGCGGCACGCTGGTGTATGCAACGTGTTCTATCCTGCCAGAAGAGAACCAGCAGCAAATTGCCGCCTTCCTGGCACGCACACCGGATGCGGTATTAAGCGAAACCGGTACGCCGGAAAAACCCGGACGTCAGAATTTACCGGGTGCGGAAGATGGCGATGGCTTCTTTTACGCTAAGCTAATCAAAAAGTGATGAGATAACGGGTCGCGACTGATGAAAATTATCATTCTGGGCGCAGGGCAAGTTGGCGGTACGCTGGCTGAAAACCTGGTCGGAGAGAACAACGATATCACGGTAGTCGATACCAATGGTGAACGCCTGCGCAGCCTGCAGGACAAGTTTGATCTCCGTGTCGTGCAAGGGCATGGTTCGCATCCCCGCGTATTGCGTGAAGCCGGTGCCGACGATGCCGATATGCTGGTTGCCGTAACCAGCTCAGATGAAACAAATATGGTTGCCTGCCAGGTAGCTTATTCACTGTTTAATACGCCTAATCGCATCGCCCGTATTCGTTCACCAGATTACGTTCGCGATGCCGACAAGCTGTTCCAATCCGATGCGGTGCCAATCGATCACCTGATTGCGCCTGAGCAACTGGTTATTGATAGCATTTATCGCCTGATTGAATATCCGGGCGCATTACAGGTGGTGAATTTTGCCGAAGGTAAAGTCAGTCTGGCAGTAGTAAAAGCCTATTACGGCGGGCCGCTTATCGGTAATGCGCTGTCAACAATGCGTGAGCATATGCCGCACATCGATACCCGCGTTGCGGCGATTTTCCGTCATGACCGACCGATCCGTCCGCAAGGTTCTACGATCGTTGAAGCGGGTGATGAAGTCTTCTTTATTGCGGCATCACAGCATATACGCGCCGTAATGAGTGAACTGCAGCGTCTGGAAAAGCCGTACAAACGCATTATGTTAGTGGGTGGCGGTAATATCGGTGCGGGTCTGGCACGTCGTCTGGAAAAAGATTACAGCGTCAAACTGATCGAACGTAATCAACAACGCGCATCCGAACTTGCAGAGAAACTACAAAATACAATCGTCTTTTTTGGTGATGCTTCGGATCAAGAGTTACTGGCCGAAGAACATATCGATCAGGTCGATCTGTTCATCGCAGTGACCAATGATGACGAAGCAAATATCATGTCGGCGATGCTTGCCAAACGGATGGGCGCCAAGAAAGTAATGGTGTTGATCCAGCGCAGAGCATACGTCGATCTGGTGCAAGGCAGCGTGATCGATATTGCGATTTCACCGCAGCAGGCGACCATCTCCGCGCTGCTGAGCCACGTGCGTAAAGCTGATATTGTTGGCGTTTCTTCACTTCGCCGTGGCGTCGCGGAAGCCATTGAAGCCGTCGCACACGGGGATGAAACGACGTCGAGAGTTGTAGGGCGTTCAATTGATGAAATTAAACTTCCGCCCGGAACCATTATTGGCGCCGTTGTACGTGGTAACGATGTCATGATTGCCAACGATAACCTGCGCATTGAGCAGGGCGATCACGTAATTATGTTCCTGACAGATAAAAAGTTTATTACCGACGTTGAGCGACTATTCCAGCCAAGTCCTTTTTTCCTGTAATAATTTGGGCGCTAATACAGCGCCCTTTTTATTTCCCTTTATTTTTCATGGTCTAATAAATTTTCCTTTCGGCAATACATAAATGGAAATTGCCTAAACATTTGTTAAACTTATAAACGTCAGCTGCATAGGGAGAATAAAATGAGCATTATTAAAGAGTTTCGCGAATTCGCGATGCGCGGGAATGTTGTCGATTTGGCAGTGGGTGTCATTATTGGCGCGGCATTCGGTAAGATTGTTTCATCACTGGTTGCCGATATCATTATGCCGCCGCTGGGGCTGTTAATTGGTGGAATTGATTTCAAACAGTTTGCTTTAACGCTACGTGATGCACAGGGAGACATCCCTGCCGTGGTCATGCATTACGGTGTATTTATTCAAAATGTATTCGATTTCATTATTGTTGCGTTTGCTATCTTTATGGCAATCAAACTGATCAACAAACTGAACCGTAAAAAAGCTGAAGAGCCGGCAGCACCGCCAGCTCCATCGAAAGAAGAAGTATTGCTAAGTGAAATTCGTGACCTGCTGAAAGAACAGAATAATCGCTCTTAAGCACTCACTGAAACAAGAAGGCCAGTGGTAAAAAAGTTAATTACTTTCTTGCCACTGGCCTCCCAGTTACCCCGATTGCCATGTTTTCCTTTACGTAGATAACTTCCTTTCCCTTTCTTATTTTTCTCAACGCGCTGTCTGAACAGTGGGTCATGCAGAAGCGCCTCAATGGCGTTGTCCTTTATCTGCCCTTTGGTGTGCTGATAACGACTCATAATATCTCCAGTTTGTAGGAATTTACGCCGCGAGTGTAGACCTGGCAGTTCAAGAAATCAACAGCCTGATGTTGTTCCACTGGCGCCTTGCTCAAGAGCTTCAAGAATAGAGCAGTACACGCTGCTGTGTGCCTTGCCGCAGCATGCATCATTCAATCGCTGCAGAGACCGCTGCATCGTCTGAAGTTCAGCAATACGGGCTTCGACTTCTTGCAGTCTTTCCTGGACGATCCCTTTTGATTCCTGACAGGTATGGTGTTCGGGATCAACACGGATCGAAAGCAATTCGCGGATCGACTCCAGAGTGAAACCAAGCTGCCGGGCATAACGAATAAACTTCAAGCGCTGAAGATCGCTTTCTGTATAGAGGCGAAATCCGCCTTCAGTACGCACTTCATGCTCCATCATCTGCTGCTTTTCATAGTAGCGGATAGTATCCGGCGTCACGTCAGCCAGTTTCGCTATTTCACCAATTCGGTACATGCTCTCTCCGCTATTCGTCGTTGATCTTTTTTAGCAACTTATCTGCGTAGTCACCGCGCAAAAACTCGGTGCTGAGTTCAGCCTGCCGAAGTTTAAGTTCCAGTAGCGACAGTCTTCGGCTCACCTCCGGATAACTGGGATCATCTTTGCGGATCCCCGCGAGTATTTCAAGCAGCTGTATTGCCTCTCTGCGTTGCTCGAGCTCAGGAGGAAGGCAACCTGCATTTTTTAATAAACGGTATCCGGCTCGGAGTTCAGGCGGGACATGGGAGTCATCGTCAAGAGTCAGCGGTTCGCCCATTCCCGGTAAATCATCAAACTCGCCTTTAGACTGTGCATCAATAATATGGCGCTCTGCCCACTGGTCAAGTAACCACATACAACACTCCAGGGGATGAACAAAAAGAGTACAGATATTGTAGATAAGTGGGGATATGACGGATATAAAAAAACCCGCCGAGGCGGGTTTTTTTACGTTACTACAGATTACTCTGCAGCAGCTTCTGTTTTCTCTGAACGATCAACCAGCTCGATGTATGCCATCGGCGCGTTGTCGCCTGCACGGAAACCACACTTCAGAATGCGAGTGTAACCACCGGCGCGGCTCGCAAAACGCGGGCCCAGTTCGTTAAACAGTTTTGCCACGATCTCGTTATCACGAGTACGGGCGAATGCCAGACGACGATTAGCTACGCTATCAGTCTTGGCAAGAGTAATCAGCGGCTCAACTACGCGACGCAGCTCTTTCGCTTTCGGCAGAGTCGTCTTGATGATTTCATGACGAACCAGTGAACCTGCCATATTGCGGAACATAGCCTGGCGATGGCTGCTGTTGCGGTTCAGTTGACGACCACTCTTACGATGGCGCATGACCTTATCCTTCTCAGTAAAACCTTAACCTGTGATCCGGTTACTCGTCAGCGATGCTTGCCGGTGGCCAGTTTTCCAGGCGCATGCCCAGAGACAGTCCACGGGAAGCCAGCACGTCTTTAATCTCGGTAAGAGATTTTTTACCAAGGTTAGGCGTCTTAAGAAGCTCAACCTCAGTACGCTGTACCAGATCACCGATATAGTGGATAGCTTCTGCTTTGAGGCAGTTAGCAGAGCGGACAGTCAATTCCAGATCGTCAACAGGGCGCAGCAGGATCGGATCGAATTCTGGTTTCTCTTCTTTAACTTCCGGCTGACGTACATCACGTAAATCAACGAAAGCTTCCAGTTGTTCAGCCAGAATGGTTGCCGCACGACGAATCGCCTCTTCAGGATCGATTGTGCCGTTGGTTTCCATTTCGATGACCAGCTTGTCCAGGTCGGTACGCTGTTCTACACGCGCTGCTTCAACATTGTAGGCAATACGCTCTACAGGGCTGTAGCATGCGTCGACCAGCAGACGGCCGATTGGGCGCTCATCTTCTTCCGAATGAATTCGGGTAGAAGCCGGCACATAACCACGACCGCGCTGAACTTTGATACGCATGCTAATAGATGCATTCTCATCGGTCAGGTGGCAGATCACGTGCTGTGGCTTGACGATTTCGACATCACCATCATGGGTAATGTCGGCTGCAGTCACAGGGCCAATGCCAGATTTATTCAAGGTAAGAATAACGTCATCTTTACCCTGAACTCTCACCGCCAGCCCTTTCAGGTTGAGCAGGATTTCCAGGATATCTTCCTGAACGCCTTCTTTGGTGCTGTACTCATGTAGTACACCATCAATCTCAACCTCGGTCACCGCGCAACCCGGCATCGATGAGAGCAGAATACGGCGCAGTGCGTTACCCAAAGTATGGCCAAAGCCACGCTCTAAAGGCTCAAGGGTCACCTTGGCGTGCGTCGAACTCACTTGCTCGATATCTACCAGGCGCGGTTTTAGAAACTCTGTCACAGAACCCTGCATTGTGTCCTCTCTTTGGTACTAAGCTTTACTTGGAGTAAAGCTCGACGATCAGGTGTTCGTTAATGTCCGCAGACAGATCAGAACGCTCCGGCTTACGCTTGAACGTACCTTCCATCTTGCCAGCATCAACTTCCAGCCAGGTTGGCTTTTCACGCTGCTCAGCCAGCTCCAGAGCGGCTTTCACGCGAGACTGCTTCTTCGCTTTCTCACGAATGCTAACAACGTCATTCGGACTAACCTGATAAGAAGCGATGTTAACAACACGACCGTTTACCATAATTGCTTTATGGCTGACCAGCTGACGTGCTTCTGCACGAGTGGCACCGAAGCCCATACGGTATACAACGTTGTCCAGACGACCTTCCAGCAGACCCAACAGGTTTTCACCGGTGTTGCCTTTCAGACGTGCTGCTTCTTTGTAGTAGTTACGGAACTGACGCTCCAGCACACCGTAGATACGGCGAACTTTTTGCTTTTCACGCAACTGCACACCATAGTCAGACAGACGCGGTTTACGCGCACCGTGCTGGCCAGGAGCTTGTTCAATTTTACACTTGGTATCGATCGCGCGAACGCCAGACTTAAGGAATAAGTCAGTGCCCTCACGACGGCTCAGCTTGAGCTTAGGACCCAAATATCTTGCCATTTTCTTTCTCCAACAATCCTAGAAACGACAGCGTTATACGCGACGTTTTTTCGGCGGACGACAACCGTTATGAGGGATCGGAGTCACATCAGTAATATTAGTGATGCGGAAACCAGCGGCGTTCAGAGCACGAACAGTAGATTCGCGACCTGGACCCGGTCCTTTGACCATAACTTCCAGATTCTTGATACCGTATTCTTTTACGGCTTCAGCGCAACGCTCTGCTGCAACCTGAGCTGCAAACGGAGTGGATTTGCGAGAACCACGGAAACCGGAACCACCGGCTGTTGCCCAACCCAGTGCGTTACCCTGACGATCAGTAATGGTAACGATGGTGTTGTTAAAAGAAGCATGGATATGAGCCACGCCGTCAGAGACTTGTTTTCTTACACGTTTACGTGCACGAATTGGTGCCTTTGCCATTATTCAATCACCCCGATTATTTCTTGATCGGTTTGCGCGGACCCTTACGGGTACGTGCGTTGGTCTTGGTACGCTGACCGCGAACCGGGAGACCACGACGATGACGCAAACCGCGATAGCAACCAAGATCCATAAGGCGCTTGATGCTCATGCTAACTTCACGGCGCAGATCACCTTCAACGACAAATTTGGCAACTTCGTCACGCAGCGTGTCGATTTGTTCTTCAGACAGCTCACTGATCTTAACATCTTCAGCGATACCCGCGGCAGCCAGAATGGCTTTAGAACGGGTCTTGCCGACGCCGTAGATCGAAGTTAATGCGATCACAGCATGTTTCTGATCAGGAATGTTAATGCCTGCTATACGGGCCACTATGCACTCCTACTATTTAATATGTACGCACCATGCTGAAAAGCCCGTTTTCAGGATACTCAAATGGAAACGCACAGACATACAAAAGATTGGCTGGCTAATCTAGCCAGCTCAACCCAACTTTGCAAGAAAAATATGCGAATAAATCAGCCTTGGCGCTGTTTATGCTTCGGCTCGGCACTGCAAATCACACGGATGACACCATCACGCTTAACGATTTTGCAGTTACGGCATAATTTCTTGACGGAAGCACGAACTTTCATTTTTACTCTCCGTAACTTCTCGGGCGACTGTTAACGGCCGTAGCCTTTCAGATTCGCCTTCTTCAATGCAGACTCGTACTGACTTGACATCATCAGAGTTTGCACTTGAGCCATAAAGTCCATAATCACGACAACAACGATAAGCAGTGAGGTCCCACCGAAGTAGAACGGTACTTTCATTGCATCACGCATGAACTCCGGGATCAGGCAGATAAAGGTAATGTAGAGCGCACCAACCAAAGTCAGGCGGGTCATTACTTTATCGATATACTTCGCCGTTTGCTCTCCCGGACGAATTCCTGGTACAAATGCACCGGACTTCTTCAGGTTATCTGCTGTTTCACGCGGGTTGAAAACCAACGCCGTGTAGAAGAAACAGAAGAATATGATTGCAGACGCATAGAGTAACACATAAAGCGGTTGCCCAGGCTGCAAATACAGCGAAATTGTTGTCAGCCAGTTCCAACCAGTCCCGCCCCCGAACCATGACGCGATGGTCGCCGGGAACAGAATAATACTGGAAGCGAAGATTGCCGGGATTACCCCCGCCATATTCACTTTCAGCGGTAAATGTGTGCTCTGTGCAGCATAGACACGACGACCTTGCTGACGTTTCGCGTAGTTTACCACAATACGGCGTTGACCACGCTCAACAAATACAACAAAGAACGTCACTGCGAATACTAATACTGCAACCAACAGCAACACGAGGAAGTGCAGGTCGCCTTGACGCGCTTGCTCGATAGTATGGGCAATGGCTGGCGGGAGTCCCGCGACAATACCGGCGAAGATAATGATTGAGATACCGTTGCCGATACCACGTTCAGTAATCTGTTCGCCCAACCACATCAGGAACATCGTCCCTGTAACCAGACTTACAACAGCGGTGAAATAGAATGCAAAGCCTGGGTTCATCACCAGGCCCTGCATACCAGGCATATTCGGCAGACCGGTAGCAATACCGATCGACTGGAATATTGCCAGCACCAGAGTACCGTAGCGGGTGTACTGGCTGATCTTACGACGACCAGACTCCCCTTCTTTCTTAATTTCTGCCAGCGTTGGATGAACCACCGTCAGCAGCTGGATAATGATCGACGCCGAAATATACGGCATGATCCCCAGAGCAAAGATAGAAGCACGGCTGAGAGCACCACCAGAGAACATGTTAAACATTTCAATGATGGTGCCTCGCTGTTGCTCAAGCAGTTTGGCAAGTACAGCGGCATCAATACCAGGGATCGGAATGAAAGAGCCAATACGGAACACAATCAGCGCGCCGATTACAAACAGCAGTCTGCGTTTCAGCTCGCCTAAGCCACCTTTGGCACTTTGAAAATCTAATCCCGGTTGTTTAGCCATCTGCTACTTATTCCTCGATTTTACCGCCAGCAGCTTCGATAGCAGCACGAGCGCCTTTAGTAACACGCAGGCCACGAACAGTTACCGGAGTAGTGACTTCACCAGCCAGGATCACTTTCGCGAACTCGATCTGGATACCGATAATGTTAGCTGCTTTCAGCGTGTTCAGGTCTACAACACCGCCTTCAACTTTAGCCAGGTCAGACAGACGAACTTCGGCTGTAATCGCTGCTTTACGTGAAGTGAAGCCGAATTTCGGCAGACGACGGTACAGAGGCATCTGACCACCCTCGAAACCGCGACGTACGCCACCGCCAGAACGAGACTTCTGACCTTTGTGACCACGACCACCGGTTTTACCGAGGCCAGAACCGATACCACGACCCAGGCGGCGAGCCGCTTTTTTAGAGCCTTCGGCCGGAGACAGAGTATTTAAACGCATCTCTTACTCCTCAACTTTAACCATGAAGGAAACCGCGTTGACCATACCACGAACAGCAGGAGTATCCTCGCGTTCTACGGTGTGACCAATACGACGCAGACCCAGGCCAAGCAGCGTTGCCTTGTGTTTCGGCAGACGACCGATTGCACTGCGGGTTTGAGTAATTTTAATAGTCTTTGCCATGGTTTATTTCCCCAGAATTTCTTCAACGGATTTACCACGCTTGGCAGCGACCATTTCCGGAGATTTCATATTTTCCAGGCCATCGATAGTTGCACGAACCACGTTAATCGGGTTAGTGGAACCATACGCTTTAGCCAGAACGTTACGAACTCCAGCGACTTCCAGAACGGCGCGCATTGCACCACCGGCGATGATACCGGTACCTTCGGAAGCCGGCTGCATGAATACACGAGAACCCGTGTGAGTACCCTTAACCGGGTGCTGCAGGGTGCCGTGGTTCAGCGCGACGTTAATCATATTGCGACGGGCTTTTTCCATCGCTTTCTGGATCGCTGCTGGAACTTCACGCGCTTTACCGTAACCAAAACCAACGCGACCGTTACCATCACCAACTACAGTCAGAGCTGTGAAGGAGAAAATACGACCACCTTTAACGGTTTTAGATACGCGGTTAACCGCGATCAGCTTTTCCTGCAGTTCGCCAGCTTGTTTTTCGATGTGAGCCATCTTACACCTCTACCTTAGAACTGAAGGCCAGCTTCACGGGCAGCATCTGCCAGTGCCTGGACACGACCATGATATTGGAACCCGGAACGGTCAAAAGAAACATCTTTGATGCCTTTTTCCAGAGCGCGTTCAGCAACAGCTTTACCTACAGCTGCAGCAGCGTCTTTGTTACCGGTGTACTTCAATTGTTCAGCGATAGCTTTTTCTACAGTAGAAGCAGCTACCAGAACTTCAGAACCGTTCGGTGCAATTACCTGTGCGTAAATATGACGCGGGGTACGATGTACCACCAGGCGAGTTGCACCCAGCTCCTGGAGCTTGCGGCGTGCGCGGGTCGCACGACGGATACGAGCAGATTTCTTATCCATAGTGTTACCTTACTTCTTCTTAGCCTCTTTGGTACGCACGACTTCGTCGGCGTAACGAACACCCTTGCCTTTATAAGGCTCAGGACGACGGTAGGCGCGCAGATCTGCTGCAACCTGACCGATCAGCTGTTTATCAGCGCCTTTCAGCACGATTTCAGTCTGAGACGGACATTCTGCAGTGATTCCCGCAGGCAGCTGATGGTCAACTGGGTGAGAGAAACCTAAAGCCAGGTTTACTACATTCCCTTTAACCGCTGCACGATAACCTACACCAACCAGCTGAAGCTTCTTAGTGAAGCCTTCGGTAACACCGACAACCATTGCATTCAGCAGGGCACGCGCGGTACCAGCCTGAGCCCATCCATCTGCGTAACCATCACGCGGACCGAAGGTCAGTGCATTATCTGCATGATTTACTGCAACAGCATCGTTGAGAGTACGAGTCAGCTCGCCGTTTTTACCTTTGATCGTAATAACCTGACCGTTGATTTTTACATCAACGCCGGCAGGAATAACGACCGGTGCTTTAGCAACACGAGACATTTTTTCCTCCGATTAGGCTACGTAGCAGATAATTTCGCCACCAAGACCAGCCTGGCGCGCTGCACGATCAGTCATAACACCTTTAGAGGTAGAAACAACTGCGATACCCATGCCAGCCATAACTTTCGGCAGCTCGTCTTTACGCTTATAAATGCGCAGACCTGGGCGACTGACACGCTGAATGCTTTCTACAACAGCTTTACCCTGGAAATACTTGAGAGTAAGTTCCAGTTCCGGCTTGGTGTCGCCTTCAACTTTAAAATCTTCAATAAAACCTTCTTCCTTCAGCACGTTGGCAATTGCCACTTTCAGCTTGGAGGAAGGCATGGTGACCGCAGCTTTATTCGCGGCCTGACCGTTACGGATACGGGTCAGCATATCCGCGATCGGATCTTGCATGCTCATCTGTCTTTACTCCCGTGATTCAATTGGTAATTACCAGCTAGCCTTTTTCAAGCCTGGTACTTCACCGCGCATGGCGGCTTCACGCAGTTTGATACGGCTCAACCCGAACTTGCCCACATAGCCATGCGGACGACCTGTTTGACGGCAGCGGTTACGCTGACGGGACGGGCTGGAATCACGCGGCAGAGACTGCAGCTTGAGAACTGCGTTCCAACGATCTTCGTCGGTCGCGTTCACATCAGAGATAATAGCTTTCAGTTCAGCGCGTTTTGCGAAGTACTTATCAGCTAAAGCTACGCGCTTTACTTCGCGTGCTTTCATTGATTGCTTAGCCATTCAGTAACCCTACCTTACTTGCGGAACGGGAAGTCAAAGGCAGCCAGCAGAGCACGGCCTTCTTCATCAGATTTCGCAGTAGTGGTAATGGTAATATCCAAACCACGCACGCGGTCGACTTTATCGTAGTCGATTTCTGGGAAGATGATCTGCTCACGGACACCCATGCTGTAGTTACCACGACCGTCGAAAGACTTAGCGGACAAGCCACGGAAGTCACGGATACGTGGAACAGCAATAGTGATCAGGCGCTCAAAGAACTCCCACATGCGTTCGCCACGCAGAGTTACTTTACAGCCGATCGGATAGCCCTGACGGATTTTGAAGCCTGCAACTGATTTGCGTGCTTTGGTGATCAGCGGTTTTTGACCGGAGATTGCTGTCAGGTCAGCTGCTGCGTTATCCAGCAGTTTCTTGTCAGCGATCGCTTCACCAACACCCATGTTCAGGGTGATCTTCTCGACCCGAGGGACTTGCATGACAGAATTGTAGTTAAACTCAGTCATGAGTTTAGCGACTACTTCGTCTTTGTAGTAATCATGCAGTTTCGCCATCGTACTACTCCAAATTACTTGATAGTTTCGCTGTTAGATTTGAAGAAACGGACTTTTTTGCCGTCTTCGAATCTAAAGCCTACACGGTCAGCCTTGCCGGTTGCCGCGTTGAAGATAGCAAGGTTAGAGATCTGAATAGCTGCTTCTTTCTCTACGATGCCGCCTGGTTGGTTCAGGGCCGGAACCGGCTTCTGATGTTTCTTAACCAGGTTGATACCTTCAACAATGACCTTGCCGGAAGACAGGACATTCTTAACTTTACCGCGTTTACCTTTATCTTTACCGGTTAACACGATAACTTCGTCATCACGACGGATCTTCGCTGCCATGATTCGCTCCTTAGAGTACTTCTGGTGCCAGAGAGATAATTTTCATGAACTTCTCGTTACGAAGTTCACGAGTTACCGGCCCAAAAATACGCGTACCGATAGGTTGCTCGCTGTTATTGTTTAAAATAACGCATGCATTACCATCGAAGCGAATGACAGAACCGTCCGGGCGACGAACACCCTTCTTGGTGCGCACCACTACCGCCTTCAGCACATCACCTTTTTTGACCTTACCACGCGGAATTGCTTCCTTGATGGTGATCTTGATGATATCGCCGACGCCTGCGTAGCGACGGTGCGAGCCACCCAGAACCTTGATACACATTACGCGACGTGCACCGGAGTTGTCGGCGACGTTCAGCATAGTCTGTTCTTGGATCATTTTAGTGCTCCGCTAATGTCAACTACTACTGAGACCCGAAAATCAGGTCGTTAAAAAAGCCCCATATCGGGGGCGCGGCATTATAACACCGCTTCAACGATATGGGTAGAAAAAATAAACGGCTCATCGCTGAGCCGTTTATTCGTTGAGAATGCCTACTGTATTACAGAACGGCTTTCTCTACAACGCGAACCAGCGTCCAGGACTTAGTCTTGGACAGCGGACGGCATTCGCGGATTTCAACCACGTCACCAGTACCGCATTCGTTGTTCTCGTCATGTACGTGCAGTTTGGTCGTACGCTTAATGAATTTACCGTAGATCGGGTGTTTCACAAAACGTTCGATAGCAACAACGATGGATTTCTCCATTTTATCGCTAACAACGCGACCTTGCAGAGTACGGATTTTATCGGTCATTACGCACCCGCCTTCTCAGTCAGTAAAGTCTTAACGCGTGCGACGTCACGACGCACTTGCTTCAACAGGTGAGACTGTTGCAGCTGGCCACTTGCAGCCTGCATACGCAGGTTGAACTGCTCACGCAGCAGATTCAGCAGCTCGGTGTTCAGCTCTTCAACACTCTTCTCACGCAGCTCTTTTGCTTTCATTACATCACCGTCTTAGTTACAAAGGTGGTTTTAATCGGCAGTTTCGCTGCTGCCAGCTTGAATGCTTCACGGGCCAGCTCTTCCGGTACGCCGTCCATTTCATACAGGACTTTACCCGGCTGAATCAAGGCAACCCAATACTCCACGTTACCTTTACCTTTACCCATACGCACTGCCAGCGGCTTTTCAGTGATCGGTTTGTCCGGGAATACACGGATCCAGATCTTACCTTGACGCTTAACTGCACGGGTCATAGCACGACGTGCTGCTTCGATCTGACGGGCAGTCAGACGACCACGGCCAACAGCTTTCAGACCGAAGCTGCCGAAGCTAACATCCGCGCCAGCAGCCAGACCGCGGTTACGGCCTTTGTGCATTTTACGGAATTTTGTACGCTTTGGTTGTAACATCAGCGACGCTCCTTATTTACGGCCTTTACGCTGCTGCTTTTTAGGTTGCGCAGCCGGTTTTTCCGGTTGTTCAACAGCAGCCATACCACCCAGGATCTCGCCTTTGAAGATCCACACTTTAACGCCGATTACACCGTAAGTGGTGTGCGCTTCAGAGGTGTTGTAGTCGATGTCAGCACGCAGAGTGTGCAGAGGTACGCGACCTTCGCGGTACCATTCGGTACGTGCGATTTCCGCGCCGCCCAGACGGCCGCTAACTTCAACTTTGATACCTTTAGCGCCCAGACGCATTGCGTTCTGTACAGCACGCTTCATAGCACGACGGAACATAACACGACGTTCCAGCTGAGAAGTGATGCTGTCAGCAACCAATTTTGCGTCCAGTTCAGGCTTACGCACTTCGGCGATATTGATCTGAGCAGGAACGCCAGCAATATCGGCTACGACTTTGCGCAGTTTTTCTACGTCTTCGCCTTTCTTACCGATAACGATACCCGGGCGAGCGGTGTGAATGGTCACACGGATGCTCTTAGCCGGACGCTCGATAACGATACGAGATACAGACGCTTTAGCCAGTTCCTTAGTCAGGTACTGACGTACTTTAAAATCGCTGTCCAGGTTGTCAGCGAATTCTTTGGTGTTCGCAAACCAGGTTGAGTTCCATGGTTTTACAATACCCAGGCGAATACCATTAGGATGTACTTTCTGACCCATTGCTAGTCTCCAGAGTCTCAGCGATCGGACACAACCACAGTAATGTGGCTGGTGCGCTTCAGGATGCGATCTGCACGACCTTTTGCACGCGGCATAATGCGCTTCATGCTCGGGCCTTCGTCTACGAAAATTTTCGTAACTTTCAGATCGTCAATGTCAGCGCCATCGTTGTGTTCAGCGTTAGCAATGGCAGATTCCAGGACTTTCTTAACCAGTACAGCCGCTTTCTTATTGGTGTAGGTCAGAATATCCAGAGCCTGCGACACTTTCTTACCGCGAATCAGGTCTGCAACAAGGCGAACCTTCTGAGCAGAAGAACGAGCATGGCGATGTTGAGCTAAAGTTTCCATCTCTTCCTCCTACCTTATTTCTTCTTCGCTTTTTTATCAGCAGCGTGGCCGCGATAAGTACGAGTCGGTGCGAATTCACCCAGTTTGTGACCGACCATTTCGTCGGAAACAAATACCGGAACGTGCTGACGACCATTATGGACAGCGATGGTCAAACCGATCATGTTAGGAAAGATCGTTGAACGACGGGACCAAGTGCGCAGGGGCTTCTTGTCTCCGCTTTCCACCGCTTTCTCTACCTTCTTCAGCAAGTGCAGGTCAATAAAAGGACCTTTCTTGAGAGAACGTGGCATGGCTTATCCTCTAAAATTATTTGCTACGGCGACGTACGATGAATTTATCAGTACGCTTGTTGCTGCGGGTCTTCTTACCTTTGGTCTGAACGCCCCACGGAGTTACCGGGTGCTTACCAAAGTTACGACCTTCACCACCACCATGTGGGTGGTCGACTGGGTTCATCGCAGTACCGCGAACGGTAGGACGAACACCACGCCAGCGTGCAGCACCTGCTTTACCCAGAACGCGCAGCATATGCTCAGCATTGCCAACTTCGCCCAGAGTTGCACGGCAGTCTGCTTCGACTTTACGCATTTCACCAGAACGCAGACGCAGGGTGACATAAGCACCATCACGAGCAACGATCTGAACGTAAGTACCAGCGGAACGTGCCAGCTGACCGCCTTTACCTGGTTTCATTTCTACGTTATGAACGGTAGAACCAACCGGGATATTGCGCATCGGCAGGGTGTTACCTGCTTTGATTGCAGCATCAACGCCAGACTGAATCTGGTCGCCAGCTTTCAGGCCTTTAGGGGCCAGGATGTAACGGCGTTCACCGTCTTTGTACAGAACCAGCGCGATGTTCGCGGAGCGGTTCGGATCGTACTCAAGACGTTCAACAACTGCCGGGATACCGTCTTTGTTGCGTTTGAAGTCAACAATACGATAAGCCTGCTTGTGACCACCACCGATGTGACGAGTGGTGATGCGGCCATTGTTGTTACGACCACCGGATTTGCTGTTTTTTTCAACCAGCGGAGCAAAAGGTTTGCCCTTGTGCAGCTCTGGGTTGACCACTTTAACAACGTGGCGACGACCCGGAGATGTCGGTTTACATTTAACAACTGCCATTGTATTACTCCTCCGACTTACTCAGCGCCGCCGACGAAGTCCAGATTCTGGCCTTCCTTCAGGGTGACGTAAGCTTTTTTCCAGTCGCTACGACGACCGATACGCTGTCCGTGACGTTTAACTTTCCCTTTAACTACCAGGGTGTTAACGACTTCGACTTCGACTTCAAACAGTTTCTGCACAGCAGCTTTGATTTCTGCTTTGGTCGCGTCTTTAGCAACTTTGAGAACGATGGTGTTAGTTTTTTCCATCGCAGTAGACGCTTTTTCAGAAACGTGCGGTGCGCGCAGCACTTTCAGCAGACGTTCTTCACGAATCATGCCAGCATCTCCTCAACTTGCTTAACAGCATCAGCAGTCATTACGACTTTGTCGAAGGCGATCAGGCTAACCGGGTCGATACCAGTTGCATCGCGTACGTCAACCTTGTGCAGGTTGCGCGCAGCCAGGAACAGGTTTTCGTCCAGCTCACCGGTGATGATCAGCACATCTTCCAGAGCCATGTCTTTCAGTTTCTGTGCCAGCAGCTTAGTTTTAGGCGCTTCTACAGAGAATGATTCGACAACGATCAGACGATCCTGACGTACCAGTTCGGACAGAATGCTTTTCAGCGCGCCGCGGTACATCTTTTTGTTAACTTTTTGACTGTGGTCCTGTGGACGAGCAGCGAAGGTCACGCCACCTGAACGCCAGATCGGGCTCTTGATAGAACCTGAACGCGCACGGCCGGTACCTTTCTGGCGCCACGGCTTTTTGCCTGAACCAGTTACTTCAGCACGAGTCTTCTGAGCACGAGTACCCTGACGAGCACCAGCTGCATAAGCAACAACAACCTGGTGAACCAGCGCTTCGTTGAAATCACGACCGAAGGTAGTTTCGGAAACAGTCAGCGCGCTCTGCGCGTCTTTCAATACTAATTCCATTGCTATCCCCTTACGCCTTCACAGCTGGTTTAACGATCAGGTCGCAACCGGTCGCACCCGGAACACCACCTTTAACCAGCAGCAGGTTGCGCTCAGCGTCAACACGTACTACGTCCAGGCTCTGAACGGTTACACGTTCGTTGCCCAGCTGACCTGCCATTTTCTTGCCTTTGAACACTTTGCCCGGAGTCTGGTTCTGACCGATAGAACCCGGAACGCGGTGAGACAAGGAGTTACCGTGAGTAGCGTCCTGGGTGCGGAAGTTCCAGCGCTTAACGGTACCAGCGAAACCTTTACCTTTAGAGGTACCGGTTACGTCAACTTTTTTAACGTCAGCAAACAGTTCAACGCTAATGTTCTGACCAACGGTGTATTCTTCACCATCTGCCAGACGGAACTCCCACAGGCCGCGGCCAGCTTCTACGCCAGCTTTAGCAAAGTGGCCAGCTTCCGGCTTAGTTACGCGGTTAGCTTTTTTAGCACCGGTGGTAACCTGAACAGCGCGATAGCCATCGTTAGCCAGATCTTTAACCTGAGTAACGCGGTTTGCTTCAACTTCGATAACGGTTACTGGGATAGATACGCCATCTTCAGTGAAGATGCGGGTCATACCCACTTTTTTACCGACTAAACCAATCATTGTATCAACCTCTCAATCGCTCGATGACCTGATTAACCCAGGCTGATCTGCACGTCTACACCGGCAGCCAGGTCCAGACGCATCAGAGCATCAACGGTTTTTTCAGTTGGCTCAACGATGTCAACCAGACGCTTGTGAGTACGGATCTCGTACTGATCACGCGCGTCTTTGTTGACGTGCGGGGAGATCAGAACGGTGAAACGCTCTTTGCGGGTCGGCAGCGGGATCGGACCACGAACCTGCGCACCAGTGCGCTTGGCAGTCTCGACGATTTCCGCGGTTGATTGATCGATCAGACGATGATCAAACGCTTTCAAACGGATACGGATTCTTTGGTTCTGCATGAGACCAGAGCTCCAATTATTTTATAGACGAAATAGTTACTCCTCAAACCCATTACGATTGATGGGAGAGTGTAACCGTTCTTACAGAGTTCCCCGATTGGGAACATTGTCTGGTATTGCTTTCGCAGTACCGGTGGCTCATATCGAACCGCTGTCAATATTAGACAAGCCCGCGCATTATACGTAAATCTCAGTCTTAAGCAAGTGCCGCGTAGAAATTAATCACTCGTTCACAAATGCGGCGCTCCTTCCACTCTGATTGTATGTCCTGCGGTGCAACGCGTTTTCCGTGGAAGAGAGCATCCATAACCCACATCCCGGGCTTGTAGGGCCGCCGGGTTTACCTGAAGGTAAACGCTTTACCAGATAAGGCTTGCCCATGTACATCGACCTCCCCTTTCTGTTGATTTATGTTTCGCTATCAGGACTGCTCTTAGTCCACGACCTACGTACCGGGTTGCTGCCCGACAAATTTACCTGCCCTCTTTTGTGGGGCGGTCTTATTTATCATCAATGCTGCAGACCTGCACAGTTATCCGACGCGCTTTGGGGTGCTGTAGCGGGTTATGGGGTATTTGCTTTGTTCTACTGGGGGTATCGTTTGATATGCCGACAGGAAGGGTTAGGCTTTGGCGATGTCAAATTTCTTGCCGCGCTAGGCGCATGGCATCGCTGGGAATCATTACCACTTTTGGTTTTACTTGCCGCGGGTATGGCATGTTGCCTCACCGGGATTTCCTGCGTCCGTTACGGGAAACAGGTACTAAAAAACCCGCTGCCATTTGGGCCATATCTGGCGGCTGCGGGTTTTGTTATTGGCCTGGTAAGTATGATACTGGGTGGTTAGTCACTGACTTTAATTTGCGATTGCAGATAATTTTGTAAGCCAAGTTTTGCAATCAGGTCCAGCTCGGTTTCGAGCCAGTCAATATGCCCTTCTTCTTCAGTCAGGATCTCAATCATCATATCCCGGCTGACATAATCATGAACGCTATCGGCATAGGCAATGGCTTCACGCAAGTCTTTAGCACCATCGAGTTCGAGTCGAAGATCGGATTGCAGCATCTCTTCAACGTCTTCGCCAATACCCAACTTGCCAAGATCCTGCAAGTTCGGGATCCCTTCTAAGAATAAAATACGCTCGATATATTTATCAGCGTGTTTCATCTCATCGATAGATTCATGGTACTCAACATCATTGAGGCGAGTCAGTCCCCAGTTTTTAAACATACGAGCATGGAGAAAATACTGGTTGATCGCGACAAGCTCATTTCCCAATAGTTTATTGAGATAATTTATGATTTTAACATCACCTTTCATTTTATAGTCCCTCCGCTTCCACTCTTAGAGCGTAGATGGGGCTACAGGGATGTCAAAAAAAAGAGTGTGACTTAGGCGATCTCTTTAAATTCTGGCATTTGTGTTAATTCATCCTGCATGACCTCGCGGGCAGCACGAATGCATTTACCACATTGATTTCCAACAGGAATAAATTTACGTAATTGCTGAAAGGACTGAGGATGAAACTGGCGAACAGCCTGACGTATTTTTTTATCACTTATCGCATTACACAAACAAACGTACATGATCGCTCCCGTTCAATTTCTGCGCAAAGTGTAAATGAGAATAGTTATGATTACAATAGCACAACGCGATTTACGCGGCGGGAGAATGAATAAAAAATGCGAATAAATATGACAACGACTAAATTGCAGGTAGCAAAAAGAGCGCCGAAGCGCCCTTTTTAAGCTCAAAGCTAATTAATCAATAATTAGCTCATTACTTTAGCAACAACGCCCGCACCAACAGTACGGCCGCCTTCACGGATTGCGAAACGCAGACCGTCGTCCATCGCGATCGGGTGGATCAGGGTAACAACCATTTTGATGTTGTCGCCCGGCATTACCATCTCTACGCCTTCCGGCAGTTCGATGGTACCAGTCACGTCAGTAGTACGGAAGTAGAACTGCGGACGGTAGCCTTTGAAGAATGGAGTATGACGACCGCCTTCGTCTTTGGACAGAATGTACACTTCAGATTCGAACTTGGTGTGCGGCTTGATAGAGCCCGGCTTAGCCAGTACCTGACCACGTTCGATTTCTTCACGTTTGATACCACGCAGCAGAACACCAACGTTCTCACCAGCACGGCCTTCGTCCAGCAGTTTGCGGAACATTTCAACGCCAGTACAGGTAGACTTAGCTGTCTCTTTGATACCAACGATTTCAACTTCTTCACCAACTTTGATGATACCGCGCTCTACACGACCGGTAACAACGGTACCACGACCGGAGATGGAGAATACGTCTTCGATAGGCAGCAGGAACGGCTTGTCAATCGCACGCTCTGGTTCTGGGATGTAAGAATCCAGGAAGCCAGCCAGTTCGATGATTTTCGCTTCCCACTCTGCTTCGCCTTCCAGCGCTTTCAGAGCAGAACCACGAACGATCGGAGTGTCGTCGCCCGGGAAATCGTACTGAGACAGAAGTTCACGAACTTCCATTTCTACCAGTTCCAGCAGCTCTTCGTCATCAACCATGTCGCATTTGTTCAGGAACACGATGATGTACGGAACGCCTACCTGACGACCCAGCAGGATGTGCTCACGAGTCTGCGGCATCGGGCCGTCAGTCGCAGCAACAACCAGGATCGCGCCGTCCATCTGCGCAGCACCGGTGATCATGTTTTTAACATAGTCGGCGTGGCCCGGGCAGTCTACGTGTGCGTAGTGGCGAGTCGGGGTGTCATATTCAACGTGAGAAGTGTTGATGGTGATACCACGAGCTTTTTCTTCCGGCGCGTTATCGATCTGGTCGAATGC
>NZ_JAOWHX010000037.1:0-34794 GCF_030332405.1 Citrobacter sp. Cpo147 | reverse complement strand
GGTTCTTTAAGGTAAGGAGGTGATCCAACCGCAGGTTCCCCTACGGTTACCTTGTTACGACTTCACCCCAGTCATGAATCACAAAGTGGTAAGCGCCCTCCCGAAGGTTAAGCTACCTACTTCTTTTGCAACCCACTCCCATGGTGTGACGGGCGGTGTGTACAAGGCCCGGGAACGTATTCACCGTGGCATTCTGATCCACGATTACTAGCGATTCCGACTTCATGGAGTCGAGTTGCAGACTCCAATCCGGACTACGACATACTTTATGAGGTCCGCTTGCTCTCGCGAGGTCGCTTCTCTTTGTATATGCCATTGTAGCACGTGTGTAGCCCTACTCGTAAGGGCCATGATGACTTGACGTCATCCCCACCTTCCTCCAGTTTATCACTGGCAGTCTCCTTTGAGTTCCCGGCCTAACCGCTGGCAACAAAGGATAAGGGTTGCGCTCGTTGCGGGACTTAACCCAACATTTCACAACACGAGCTGACGACAGCCATGCAGCACCTGTCTCAGAGTTCCCGAAGGCACCAAAGCATCTCTGCTAAGTTCTCTGGATGTCAAGAGTAGGTAAGGTTCTTCGCGTTGCATCGAATTAAACCACATGCTCCACCGCTTGTGCGGGCCCCCGTCAATTCATTTGAGTTTTAACCTTGCGGCCGTACTCCCCAGGCGGTCGACTTAACGCGTTAGCTCCGGAAGCCACGCCTCAAGGGCACAACCTCCAAGTCGACATCGTTTACGGCGTGGACTACCAGGGTATCTAATCCTGTTTGCTCCCCACGCTTTCGCACCTGAGCGTCAGTCTTTGTCCAGGGGGCCGCCTTCGCCACCGGTATTCCTCCAGATCTCTACGCATTTCACCGCTACACCTGGAATTCTACCCCCCTCTACAAGACTCTAGCCTGCCAGTTTCGGATGCAGTTCCCAGGTTGAGCCCGGGGATTTCACATCCGACTTGACAGACCGCCTGCGTGCGCTTTACGCCCAGTAATTCCGATTAACGCTTGCACCCTCCGTATTACCGCGGCTGCTGGCACGGAGTTAGCCGGTGCTTCTTCTGCGAGTAACGTCAATTGCTGCGGTTATTAACCACAACACCTTCCTCCTCGCTGAAAGTACTTTACAACCCGAAGGCCTTCTTCATACACGCGGCATGGCTGCATCAGGCTTGCGCCCATTGTGCAATATTCCCCACTGCTGCCTCCCGTAGGAGTCTGGACCGTGTCTCAGTTCCAGTGTGGCTGGTCATCCTCTCAGACCAGCTAGGGATCGTCGCCTAGGTGAGCCGTTACCCCACCTACTAGCTAATCCCATCTGGGCACATCCGATGGCAAGAGGCCCGAAGGTCCCCCTCTTTGGTCTTGCGACGTTATGCGGTATTAGCTACCGTTTCCAGTAGTTATCCCCCTCCATCGGGCAGTTTCCCAGACATTACTCACCCGTCCGCCACTCGTCACCCAAGGAGCAAGCTCCTCTGTGCTACCGTTCGACTTGCATGTGTTAGGCCTGCCGCCAGCGTTCAATCTGAGCCATGATCAAACTCTTCAATTTAAAAGTTTGATGCTCAATGAATTAAACTTCGTAATGAATTACGTGTTCACTCGTTGAGACTTGGTATTCATTTTTCGTCTTGCGACGTTAAGAATCCGTATCTTCGAGTGCCCACACAGATTGTCTGATAAATTGTTAAAGAGCAGTTGCGACGCGCTTTAGCGCTCTGTCGCGAGGTGGCGTATATTACGCTTTCCTCTTTCAGAGTCAACCTTCATTTTCAGGTTTTTCTCTTCAACCGAACCGGCTGTTTGTGTGAAGTGATTCACATCCGCCGTGTCGATGGAGGCGCATTATAGGGAGTTTCCTGCGGCCCGCAACCCTTAAATGACAGAAAAATGACTGACTGCTGCATTCCACAGCGAAACCCCGCCTTATACCCATTTACACACAGAGTTATCCACAAACCACACGATCGTTTCTACGATCCTCTCGTTATATCAGCCTCCTTCAACAGAAAAAGAAGAGGTCAAAATCGAAAATTAAAAATTCGCGAGCGTTGCGCAAACGTTTTCGTTACAATGCCCCCGCAAAACAAGGATGCCCCGTAAGGGGCGTTAGCTGAGTTTTTAGCCAAGAATTCACCTAACGCTCTCTGTAATAGTCAAATCCAGGGGATTTACCATGCAACAACGTCGTCCAGTCCGCCGCGCTCTGCTCAGTGTTTCTGACAAGGCCGGTATCATCGAATTCGCTCAGGCACTTTCCACACGTGGTGTGGAGCTGCTGTCTACAGGTGGCACTGCGCGCCTGTTAGCGGAGAAAGGTCTGCCAGTGACCGAAGTTTCCGATTACACCGGCTTCCCGGAAATGATGGATGGACGCGTGAAGACCCTACATCCGAAAGTCCACGGCGGCATTCTTGGTCGTCGCGGTCAGGATGACGGAATTATGGAACAGCACGGTATCGCCCCTATCGATATGGTGGTTGTAAACCTGTATCCATTCGCCGAGACCGTCGCCCGTGAAGGCTGCTCGCTGGAAGATGCGGTAGAGAACATTGATATCGGCGGCCCGACCATGGTGCGTTCCGCTGCCAAGAACCATAAAGACGTAGCGATCGTTGTGAAGAGCAGCGACTACGACGCCATTATTAAAGAGATGGATGCCAACGAAGGCTCCCTGACTCTGGAAACCCGCTTTGACCTCGCGATTAAAGCCTTCGAACACACCGCCGCCTACGACAGCATGATTGCCAACTACTTCGGCAGCATGGTTCCGGCTTACCACGGTGAGAGCAAAGAGGCCGCCGGGCGTTTCCCGCGTACGCTGAACCTGAACTTTATTAAGAAGCAGGATATGCGCTACGGCGAGAACAGCCACCAGCAGGCTGCCTTCTATATAGAAGAGAATGTTAAAGAAGCGTCCGTTGCCACCGCACAGCAGGTACAGGGCAAAGCGCTTTCCTACAACAACATCGCAGATACCGACGCGGCGCTGGAGTGCGTGAAAGAGTTCAGCGAGCCAGCCTGTGTGATCGTTAAGCACGCTAACCCGTGCGGCGTGGCGGTAAGTACCTCTATTCTCGACGCTTACGACCGCGCCTATAAAACCGACCCGACCTCCGCGTTCGGCGGCATCATCGCTTTCAACCGCGAACTGGATGCCGAAACCGCGCAGGCAATTATCTCCCGTCAGTTCGTGGAAGTGATCATCGCCCCGTCCGCAACCGAAGACGCACTGAAAATCACCGCCGCCAAACAGAACGTTCGCGTTCTGACCTGCGGTCAGTGGGCACAACGTGTACCGGGCCTCGACTTCAAACGCGTTAACGGCGGTTTGCTGGTTCAGGACAGGGATCTGGGGATGGTGAGCGAAGGCGAACTGCGCGTGGTGTCCAAACGTCAGCCGACCGAGCAAGAGCTGCGCGATGCACTGTTCTGCTGGAAAGTCGCCAAGTTCGTGAAATCCAACGCCATTGTTTATGCCAAAGAGAACATGACTATCGGCATAGGCGCAGGCCAGATGAGCCGCGTGTACTCCGCAAAAATCGCCGGGATTAAAGCGGCTGACGAAGGTCTGGAAGTGAAAGGCTCTGCAATGGCCTCTGACGCCTTCTTCCCGTTCCGCGATGGTATTGATGCTGCCGCCGCCGTTGGCGTGAGCTGCGTTATCCAGCCCGGTGGTTCTATCCGTGATGACGAAGTCATTGCCGCTGCCGATGAACACGGTATCGCGATGATCTTTACCGACATGCGCCACTTCCGCCATTAATCCACGGAGCAGACGATGAAAGTATTAGTGATTGGCAACGGCGGGCGCGAGCACGCCCTGGCCTGGAAAGCCGCACAGTCCCCGCTGGTTGATACCGTTTTTGTCGCACCGGGTAACGCCGGTACCGCACTGGAGCCCGCGTTGCAGAACGTGGCTATCAGCGTCACCGATATTCCAGCTCTGCTGAGGTTTGCCCAGAACGAGAAAATTGACCTGACCATCGTCGGCCCGGAAGCGCCGCTGGTGATTGGCGTAGTCGATGCGTTCCGCGCCGCTGGCCTGAAGATCTTCGGGCCAACCGAAGGTGCTGCACAGCTGGAAGGCTCCAAAGCCTTCACCAAAGATTTCCTCGCCCGTCACCAGATCCCGACGGCAGAATATCAGAACTTCACTGAGATTGAGCCAGCGTTGGCCTATCTGCGTGAGAAAGGCGCGCCGATCGTCATCAAAGCCGACGGTCTGGCCGCCGGTAAAGGCGTTATCGTGGCGATGACGCTGGAAGAAGCTGAAGCCGCCGTTCATGACATGCTGGCAGGTAACGCTTTTGGCGATGCGGGCCACCGTATCGTTATCGAAGAGTTCCTCGACGGCGAAGAAGCGAGCTTTATCGTAATGGTCGACGGCGAGCACGTGCTGCCGATGGCCACCAGCCAGGACCACAAACGCGTAGGCAACGGCGACACTGGCCCGAACACCGGCGGTATGGGTGCTTACTCACCAGCGCCGGTGGTAACTGATGAAGTGCATCAGCGCACCATGGAACGCATTATTTGGCCAACCGTAAAAGGTATGGCGGCGGAAGGGAATACCTACACCGGTTTCCTGTACGCGGGTCTGATGATCGACAAACAGGGCAATCCGAAGGTTATCGAGTTCAACTGCCGCTTCGGCGATCCGGAAACCCAGCCGATCATGCTACGCATGAAATCGGACCTGGTGGAGCTTTGCCTGGCTGCCTGCGACGGCAAGCTGGATGAGAAAACCTCCGAGTGGGACGAGCGCGCCTCGCTGGGTGTCGTTATTGCTGCCGGAGGTTATCCGGGCAACTACAACACCGGAGATGAGATCCACGGTCTGCCGCTGGAAGAAGTAGAAGACGGAAAAGTGTTCCATGCAGGCACTAAACTCGCCGAAGACGATCGCGTGCTGACCAGCGGCGGTCGCGTGCTGTGCGCCACCGCCCTGGGTCATACTGTGGCTGAAGCGCAGAAACGCGCTTACGCCCTGATGACCGACATCCGCTGGGATGGCAGCTTCAGCCGTAACGACATCGGCTGGCGCGCCATTGAACGCGAGCAACGCTAACGCGAAATTTTCGCCAGCAGCGTTTTACGCGTAATGCCTAACTGACGGGCGGCTTCCGTTTTATTGCCGCCCGTTTTTTCCAGCGCCGCCAGAATCACCTCTTTTTCGACATCCACCAGCGGTTGGATCTCGCCACTGAATTCCGTTTTTATCGGCGTCGCGGCAATCGCCATCGGCAGCTCGCGTTCGGAAATATATTCCCCCGTCAGCAGCACCACCGAGCGCTCAATCGCATTTTCCAGTTCACGAATATTGCCCGGCCAGTCGTAGTGGATCAGCAGATCCATCGCCTGCGGAGTAAAGCCTTTCACCACTTTACGGTTACGCGCGGCAAAACGCTGGAGAAAATGTTCGGCTAGCAGCGGAATATCTTCCCGGCGCTGGCACAGCGCTGGCATTTCAATGGTGACGACGTTCAGGCGATAATAGAGATCCTGACGAAAGCGCCCGGCGCTGACTTCTTCCGCTAGATCGCGATGCGTAGCGGCGATCAGCCGGACATCAACCGCAATAGTCTGATTGCTACCAACGCGCTGCACTTCTCGCTCCTGGATAGCCCGCAGCAGGCGCACCTGCATCAGCGGTGAAATATCACCGATTTCATCAAGAAATAACGTGCCGCCATCGGCTTCCACAAAGCGCCCTTCCCGCCGTTTATCCGCCCCGGTAAACGCCCCTTTCTCGTGACCAAAAAGTTCGGACTCCAGCAGCGATTCATTAAGCGCCGCGCAGTTGAGCGTCACCAGTGGTTTATCGAGACGGGCGCTGCTGGCATGCAGCGCCCGGGCCACCAACTCTTTACCCGTGCCGGAGTCTCCGTGAATGAGCACCGTGGCATCCGAGGGCGCAACCATCGCGATTTCATTGAGCAACTTCTGCATCGCCGGACTGCTGCCAATCATGCCAAACTGCGCAGCCGACGCCGATGGCAGTTCAGCGCCCGTTTCCCGCGTATGCGCCAGCGCCTTTTCCAGCGTCTCCTGCAGACGGTCAAAATCCAGTGGTTTGATTAAGTAGTCCAGCGCCCCGGTTTTAAGCGCCTCGACGGCGGTCTCCACGCTGGAGAACGCCGTCATGATCAAGACCGGAATCGCCGGATTCAGCGCTTTAATCTCTTTCAGCGTTGCGATGCCGTCCATCTCCGCCATGCGTACATCACACAGCACTAAATCAAATACGCGTTCGCGCACCTGTTCCAGCGCCGCTCGCCCGCTATAGGCCAGCGCGACCTCATAACCCCAGCCGCGCAGCAGCGCCTGTAAAATGGTGCAGTGGCTGATATCGTCATCTACCACCAGAATATTGATTTTTCCGCGCGTCATCCTTGTTAATCCTGTTGTTTCGCTTTGGTCGGCAGCCAAAGGGTAAAGGTCGCGCCTTTGCCCTCAACGCTTGCCACCTGAATGGTGCCACCGTGCTGTTCGATAATGTTCTGCACTACCGCCAGCCCGAGGCCGGTTCCGTCAGCTTTGGTCGTATAGTAAGGCGTAAAAATGGCCTCCAGCTGTTCCGCCGCAATCCCCTTCCCAGTATCGGTAACCACAATTTTAACGCGTTCGCCGCTGCTTTCATTCGCTTCAACCGTAATCGTGCCCTGACGACCAATCGCATGAATGGCGTTCAGATACAGATTCAACAAAACCTGAGTCAGTCGGTCGGGATCGGCCTGGATAGCGGGCAGCGTACAATTGGCCGAAAAGCGGAGCTGGATTTCCCGGCTTGCCGCATCCTGACTCACCAGGTGTAATGAGTGGGTGATAACCTCATTGAGATCCACCTGTTGCAGCGTCAGATGTGCAGGTTTCACCAGCTCCAGCAACTCGCTCACCACCCGATTTAAACGATCCGCCTCTTTCGCCATCACCTGTGCCAGCTCATGCGACTCGCCTCCTGCCGGGGTTCGCTCGGCAAAATACTTCGCTAACCCTTTGATCGATGAAAGCGGGTTACGAATTTCATGTGCCACCCCAGCAGCAAGATGACCAAGTGCTAACAGTTTTTCTTTACGCTTCATCGCATCCTGGAGTTCTTTGTACGAGCGCTGATAGCGCTGATACCAGAAGAACGTCAGCACGGTGGCCAGCAACACAGCCGCCAGCGCAGACAGGACTATCAGTGTGTTACGCCACTCCCTTGCCTGAGTCGCTGTCAGATCGCTGGCATCAAAGGCGATAAATATGGTTTGTGCTGGGGAGATAAGCTGCCCGTCATTGCTGGCACAGCGCGCCATGCCGTGGCGTCCTGGACCATACATCGGCTGAAACTGGCGATAAATTTCCAGTGCTGGCGTTTTTTCACCATCCCTCGCTGGAATTTCAATATTCCGCCAGCTTTCTTGCTCCCCAGGACTAAGCTGTCGCAGGACATCCGATGAATAGAGCGTTTTGCCGACCATCGCGGAATTGCTGTGGGTAATAATGACACCATGCTCATCGACGACAGCAAACCATAGCACGCCAGGTTGTACGGCCATTTCCTCCAGTAGCGTCTGCTGCTGGGCATGATGCATACGCATCCCCATGCCTACGCGCGTACCAGACTCCAGAGCGCGAATAAGCACACTGCCTTTTTCCAGTAGCGTTTGCCGTGCGGCGCCACTTTCCCGCCCATAGTCCCGAATGGTCATAATCGAAAACCAGCCGACCAAAATCAGGATTGCCGCCAGCAAGAGTCGGCTCAACCACTTTGCCACCGTATCCTTATAAAGACGCATACGTTCTCCCTTCACCCCGCCAGTTCCTTTCATCGTTGCAGGTATACAGCAGAAATCATGCCATTTTTTCCCCCTGATAACCCTGCCCTCAGACACAAACAGCTGAAAGTAACGGGTAAAAATGACCCACAGGCGCGTTCTGGCGAGTCATTTTTACTCGTTTTCCTGCAAAGACAGCGAGTACAACGCCCGCAGGACTGGGATTGCCGCTTTGGCACGGAAGATGCAAAAGGAAATGTAAGCTAACCAACAGGAGAACGAACGATGAAACGGAACAACAAACTGGCACTGATTGCACTTTCTCTTATCGCACTTGGCTCCACCCCAGTACTGGCACAGAATCACTGGGGATATGGTGATGGAATGCAGCAACGGGGCGGTACCCCAATGACCGCTGAGCAGCAGGCTGCTGCACAGAAAATCTATGATGATTATTATTCCCAGACCAGCGCGTTGCGCCAACAGCTGACATCTAAACGTTATGAGTACAATGCACTATTAACGGCCAGCTCGCCGGACACGGCAAAAATTAACGCCGTTGCAAAAGAGATGGAAGCGTTGAATCAGTCTCTGGACGAGCAGCGCGTTAAACGTGATGTCGCAATGGCGCAGGCTGGCGTGCCACGTGGCGCGGGAATGGGCTACGGCGGATGCGGCGGTGGCGGTGGCGGTGGCGGTAACCATCGCGGCGGCGGCCATATGGGAATGGGTCACTGGTAAAAGACTTAATGCCTGATGACGCTATACGGATCAGGCCTGCTGATTTCCCGTATTCAGGTTTTCAGAAAGTTTTGGCTGTAGGCTGCCAGTGACAAAAATCTTCATTGGCGACCAGCAGTAGCTGCGACCCTTCGGGCGCTTCCAGCCATGCCACACTCACCTCTACGGATGAATGTCTCTGGCGGCGCTCGATATGGTTTATCGCCCACGATTCCAGGTCTGGCTTCAGCGTTTCACCTTCACAGGTTGTGACTGTGTTATCCGCATGCCAACGTCCCTGACGCAATATCACCCGTCCCTGACGCAGCGCATCGCTGGTCTGGCGAATTTGATCGGCACGATAGCGGTAAAGCGCGATTTGATCGCTGGAAAGCTGCTGCTTTTGCCCGTCGACTTCACGCTGCATGAAGCTCAGTTCGCCCCGGTCATCGAAGCGTATACGGACATGTTCAGCCGGTTTACTGTAAACGTTGAGTTCTATCAGAGAGAGCGAATCACCCTGCCAGCGGTATTCACTGGTAGTAGTTTCGCCTTTACGCCACGGACTAAATACCGAGAGCAAGTGAACATCGTCACCGGAGTCTTTACGCCAAATGCGTACCGCCCCCTGATCGCCAACATAGCCGCTGGCCGTGAAAGGAGGAAGCTCAGAATGGCTACCGCAGGCAGACAGTAACAGAACACCTGAAAGCCAAAGCGTATGACGCCAGATGGACAAAAGGGGCGAAACCGCCCCTTCGTTAAAACTGTTCACTGCCACGCGAATTACTTAACCGCGTCTTTCAGTGCTTTACCAGAAACAAATGCCGGTACGTTAGCTGCGGCGATTTTGATTTCTTTACCGGTCTGCGGGTTGCGGCCAGTGCGCTCAGCACGGTGGTTCACTTTGAAGGTACCGAAACCAACCAGTTGTACAGCATCGCCTTCTTTCAGAGACTCAGTAATAGCAGCCAGAGTGGATTCCAGAGCAGCTTTAGCCTGTGTTTTAGACAGTTCTGCTTTGTCTGCAATTACATCAATCAGTTGAGTCTTGTTCATAAGTTATCCTTACAATGTGTTTATCGCTTGCTAAGCATCGAGTGCGACGGAAATGCCAGAAAAGCACTCTCCTGCATACACGCACCGATAGCCACTTTTTTTCGCCCCCCAAATGTAGACCAGACCGGGGGCGGATGGGAAGCCTTCAGGCACGACAAATCAGGCGTTAAATCACGTTTTGTGGTGTCATTGCTGAAAATTTATACCAATATTGCTCTCGCCAGCCTCGCGCAGGTCTGCACGCAGCCCTTTTATCAGCTCAATATCGCGTTCTTCACAGTCGGCTAAAAGTCGGAAAATTTCCCACTGAATATCCCATTCTTGCTCAACGGCAGGGTTCTCTTTGAGCTCTTCATCGGTCATTTCGCGACCAGCCTGAGTCATTTCCAGCATCGCAACCGTCGTAATCGAAGCCTTACTAACTTCGATTGCATGCTCCAGCGTTTCACCGCTAAGACGCGAATGCATCAGTTCGCTTAATGCCACACAAGCATCAATCGCCGGATAAACACCGTACAGATCGTAATCGTCTGCAGAAGGAATGGCCTCTTCAAACTTTTCCAGCTGGCTGTCGAAATTGATTTTCGCGTCTTTAACCGTCAGCGCTTCCCAAATCAGATCCAGAATTCGGCGGTAAATCTGTCCATCGCCAAATTCAGTTTGCTTGCAGAACATGGCGTAGTTTGGGTACATGCGTTCGCACAGACAAGCCATAAACGTGACGTGCTGCCAGCTTTCCAGCTTCTCCAGACGCAGGTGAATCGGATTTTGTAACATGATGAGTTCTCAAATACGGAAATTAGCCGCAGTTTACCCGATATGGGGCGTTTTTGCTGCAAGCCGAGTAAAAGCCGGGCGTTCGGATGCCACTGCATCTGCCCAGCGTGTGGGTTCCGGCAAACGATAGCCGTTCATACAGCGTTGAACCCACGCTAGTGCGCTGTCCATACTCACGCGGTGGCCCGTAGAAATAAACAACGGGTTACAGCGCGCTTTGCTGCGCCAGACCCATGCCAGTTGTTCGCCTTTATCCAGCAACGGCGCTAGCGCACCAGGTTCAGCAGCGAGCGGTTCAAACTTGCCGCACAATCGTTTTTTCGCCACACCAATCGTTGGCACGTCCACCAGCAGGCCAAAATGGCTGGCCACGCCCAGACGACGCGGGTGAGAAATGCCATGACCGTCAACGAACAGCAGATCTGGCTTGTACGAGAGCAGTTGCCAGGCGGCCATCAGCGCGGGAGTTTCACGAAAGGAGAGAAATCCGGGTATGTAGGGCATGGTGGTGGCGATACGCGCCACCTTGTATTCGACCAGTTCAAGCGTGGGATACTTCAGTAAGACTATTGCGGCTCGCGTCACTTCACCACCCTGCTCAAACCCAACGTCCGCCCCGCCGATCAGATCCGGCGGATCGTTCTTCAGACGATCCTCGCGGATCACTGAAGAAGCCAGTTCAAGCTGCTGCGCGCGTAATGACGCGAGATCCATGATGACTCCTTAGCGGTGGTACTGTTCGGACAACCGATGTACCGCCTCCACAAAGACACCCGCATGTTCTGGCGGGACGTCCTGATGAATGCCGTGGCCCAGGTTAAAGACATGCCCTTCACCCTGACCAAATCCGGCCAGAATTGTCGCCACCTCTTCTTCGATGCGGGCCGGCGGCGCATACAGCATGGACGGATCCATATTTCCCTGTAGCGCCACTTTATGACCTACACGACGACGCGCATCGGCAATGTCAGTGGTCCAGTCGAGACCTAACGCATCACAGCCGGTTTCCGCCATCGCTTCCAGCCACTGACCACCGCCTTTGGTAAACAGGGTCACCGGTACGCGACGACCTTCGTTCTCGCGCAGCAGGCCATCAACGATTTTGTGCATGTAGTACAAAGAAAACTGCTGATAGTCGCGACCGGTCAGCACGCCACCCCAGGTGTCGAAAATCATCACCGACTGCGCACCCGCTTTGATCTGCGCGTTCAGGTACAGCGTGACGCTCTTCGCCAGCTTATCAAGCAGCAGATGCAGCGCTTTAGGGTCGGCGTACATCATCTTTTTAATCACGGTGAAGGCTTTGCTGCTGCCGCCTTCAACCATGTAGGTCGCCAGCGTCCACGGGCTACCGGAGAAGCCGATCAGCGGCACTTCGCCTTTCAGTTCACGACGGATAGTGCGCACCGCGTTCATCACGTACCCCAGCCCATCTTCCGGGTCCGGGATCGGCAGTTTGTCGACATCAGCCTTGCTGGTAATCGGAGAGGTGAAGCGTGGGCCTTCTCCTGCTTCAAAATACAGCCCGAGTCCCATCGCATCCGGGATCGTCAGGATATCCGAGAAGAGGATCGCGGCATCAAGTTTATAGCGACGCAGCGGCTGTAGCGTGACTTCGCAGGCCAGCTCGGCATTTTTGCACAGCGCCATAAAATCGCCCGCTTCGGCACGGGTAGCTTTGTATTCCGGTAGATAGCGGCCTGCCTGGCGCATCATCCATACCGGAGTGACATCAACGGGCTGGCGCAGCAGCGCACGCAGATAACGATCGTTCTTCAGTTCGGTCATTTTTGCAGTTCCTTATTGCGTCAGTCCATCAGTGTATCACCACTCGCTCTTTACTCGTACTCAGCCCGACACATTGCCACAGTGTCTTCAATCAATCGACGCGCGACAGTACCCGGCGGGGGTAAGAGCGGTAAGTCGTCATAGCGATACCAGTTCGCTTCCAGCAGCTCTTTCGGGTCGATGACGATTTCGCCGCTATCATACTCCGCCATAAATGCGGTCATCAAAGACTGCGGGAACGGCCATGGCTGAGAAGTGACATAGCGCAGGTTTTTCACCTTAATACCGCTTTCCTCCATAACTTCACGCGCCACCGCCTGTTCTAAGGTCTCACCCACTTCGACAAAACCCGCCAGTACGGTATGCACGCCGTTACGATGCCGAACATGTTGGGCAAGCAGGATGGAATCATCTCGGCGAATAGCGACGATTATGCACGGGGCAATTTGCGGGTAATAACGTTCACGGCAGTGGCTACAGAGCATCGCCCACTCCGTTTTACTCGGGTGCATGGGATGGCCGCAGTAGCCACAGAATTTATGCGAGCGATAGAACTCCGCCAGCTGTACGCCGCGTCCGGCCAGTTGAAACAGGCCAACATCCTGGTCAATGACCTGGCGCACCGACCCCATATCGTGTCGACGCTGCTGCTGCACCAGCCAGACAGTCTCCCCTTCCCACTCGCCTATTGGCAGCGCGCGCTGACCAATCAGATCAAAACGGGCTGCGTCGCCATAAGGTAGCTCGCCATGAGGTAACCATAACTTTTGCTCATGACTGACGATCCACCAGCCGCTATCTAATTTTTCAATTATACGATCCATATCTCTTGCGCAACCTTTGCTTCACAGGCATGTTGTTTACATTATTTTTACATTTACGGGTGAGCAGTTCCTAAACACCATCTTGCGGAGTCAATCATGCTAAACCAGCTGGAAAGCCTGACGGAGCACGTCGGAGGAAGTAATAAACTGGTTGATCGCTGGCTACATGTACGTAAGCACCTGCTCGTGGCTTACTACAATCTGGTTGGCATTAAGCCTGGCAAAGAATCGTACATGCGACTCAATGAAAAGGCGCTGGATGATTTTTGTCAGAGCCTGGTCGATTACCTCTCCACCGGACACTTCAGTATTTATGAACGTATTCTCCATAAATTGGAAGGGAACGGGCAGCTTTTAAAAGCCACAAAAATTTGGCCGCTGCTGGAAGCCAATACGCAGCTGATCATGGACTACTATGACTCCAGCCTGGAAACTGCGATTGATCATGATAACTTCCTTGAATTTCAACAGGTTTTATCGGATCTCGGCGAGGCACTGGAAGCCCGATTCGTGCTGGAAGATAAGCTGATCATGCTGGTATTTGACGCAATGCACGAGAGTAGCACTCTCAAACGTCATGCTTGAGATTTGCGGCATTAACGCGTAGTTTACATTCATTACCTCTTTATTGAGGTTACTTCTTGTCGGAGTGCTTATTTTCCACAGCAGCATGAGTGGAAAAGGCTGAGACCGTTAATTCGGGATCCGCGGAACCTGATCAGGTTAAAACCTGCGAAGGGAACAAGAGTCAATCTACAATAGCATCGCCCCCGGGCGAGCTTCTCTCTTGCTTCATCCGTCGTCTGACAAGCCATATCCTTACTTTTATTTGGAATGAGCTATGTCTGCCACTACTAAACCATCACGCCGCGAACAGCGCGCTCAAGCCCAACACTTTATCGATACCCTGGAAGGGACCGCCTTCCCTAACTCAAAACGCATCTATATCACCGGTTCGCAGCCGGATATCCGCATTCCGATGCGCGAAATTCAGCTCAGCCCGACGCTGACTGGCGGTAGCAAAGACAACCCGCAGTTCGAAGAAAACGAAGCCGTTCCGGTATACGACACCTCCGGACCGTATGGCGATCCTGACGTGGCGATTAACGTCCAGCAGGGCCTGGCAAAGCTGCGCCAGCCGTGGATTGCGGCGCGTAACGATAGCGAAGAATTAGACGACCGGAGTTCCGCTTATACCAAAGAACGTCTGGCCGACGATGGCCTGGACGATCTGCGTTTCACCGGCCTGCTGACGCCAAAGCGCGCCAAAGCGGGTAAACGAGTCACCCAACTGTACTACGCCCGCCAGGGAATAGTGACCCCAGAGATGGAGTTCATCGCCATCCGTGAAAACATGGGCCGCGAGCGCATTCGCAGTGAAGTGCTTCGCCACCAGCATCCGGGGATGAACTTTGGTGCACGCCTGCCGGAAAACATTACGCCGGAATTCGTGCGTGATGAAGTGGCCGCGGGCCGCGCGATTATTCCTGCCAACATCAACCACCCGGAATCCGAGCCGATGATTATCGGTCGCAACTTCCTGGTGAAGGTTAACGCCAACATCGGTAACTCTGCCGTCACCTCCTCCATTGAAGAGGAGGTAGAGAAGCTGGTGTGGTCGACGCGCTGGGGCGCTGACACGGTGATGGATCTCTCCACCGGTCGCTATATCCACGAAACCCGCGAGTGGATCCTGCGTAACAGTCCGGTACCGATCGGTACTGTGCCGATCTACCAGGTGCTGGAGAAGGTCAACGGGATCGCCGAAGATCTCACCTGGGAAGCCTTCCGCGACACGCTGCTGGAGCAGGCCGAACAGGGCGTCGACTACTTCACCATTCACGCGGGCGTGCTGCTGCGCTACGTGCCGATGACTGCCAAACGCCTGACCGGCATTGTCTCACGCGGCGGTTCAATTATGGCGAAATGGTGCCTTTCTCATCACAAAGAGAACTTCCTGTACGAACATTTCCGCGAGATTTGCGAAATCTGCGCCGCCTACGACGTCTCTTTGTCGCTGGGTGACGGCCTGCGCCCAGGTTCAATTCAGGATGCGAACGACGAAGCGCAGTTCTCCGAGCTGCATACGCTGGGTGAGCTGACCAAAATCGCCTGGGAATACGACGTGCAGGTGATGATAGAAGGCCCAGGTCATGTGCCCATGCATATGATCCAGCGCAACATGACCGAAGAGCTGGAGCACTGCCATGAAGCACCGTTCTACACTTTAGGACCGTTGACCACCGATATCGCCCCGGGCTACGACCACTTCACTTCCGGGATCGGTGCGGCGATGATCGGCTGGTTTGGCTGCGCGATGCTGTGCTACGTCACGCCAAAAGAGCACCTCGGCCTGCCGAACAAAGAAGATGTTAAGCAAGGGTTGATTACCTACAAGATTGCCGCCCACGCAGCTGACTTAGCAAAAGGTCATCCAGGCGCGCAGATCCGCGATAACGCCATGTCGAAAGCGCGTTTCGAATTCCGCTGGGAAGACCAGTTTAACCTCGCGCTCGACCCGTTCACCGCCCGCGCCTACCACGATGAAACACTGCCACAGGAGTCCGGCAAGGTCGCCCACTTCTGCTCCATGTGCGGGCCGAAGTTCTGCTCGATGAAAATCAGCCAGGAGGTTCGCGACTACGCTGCTGCACAAACGATTGAAGTCGGCATGGCGGATATGTCGGAGAACTTCCGAGCCAAAGGCGGCGAAATCTACCTCAAAAAAGAGGAGGCGTAATGTACCAGCCTGATTTCCCGACCGTGCCGTTTCGCCTCGGGCTTTACCCGGTGGTAGACAGCGTGGAATGGATTGAACGCTTGCTGCAGGCGGGCGTACGCACAATCCAACTGCGCATTAAAGATAAGCGTGATGAAGAGGTCGAAGCCGACGTTATGGCCGCCATTGAACTGGGTCGTCGCTATAACGCCCGCCTGTTTATCAACGACTACTGGCGTCTGGCAATTAAGCACCGCGCTTACGGCGTACATCTGGGCCAAGAAGACCTTGAAACCACCGACCTGAAGGCGATCCAGGCGGCGGAGCTACGCCTGGGGGTCTCCACTCACGATGATATGGAGATTGACGTCGCGCTCGCCGCTAAGCCTTCTTATATCGCGCTGGGTCATGTCTTCCCCACGCAAACCAAACAGATGCCTTCCGCCCCGCAGGGACTTACGCAACTGGCAAACCATATTGAACGATTAGCGGATTACCCGACCGTCGCCATTGGCGGTATCAGCCTTGAGCGCGCCCCGGCAGTACTGGCGACCGGCGTCGGCAGCATTGCCGTGGTCAGCGCCATTACCCAGGCGGCTGACTGGCAGGTCGCTACGGCCCAACTACTGGATATCGCGGGAGTGGGCGATGAATGACCGCGACTTTATGCGTTACAGCCGGCAGATCCTGCTCGGCGATATCGCCATTGAAGGCCAGCAAAAGCTACTCGATAGCCATGTGCTGATTGTCGGTTTAGGCGGGTTAGGTTCGCCTGCCGCGCTGTATCTGGCGGGAGCAGGCATCGGAAAACTGACGCTGGTAGACGATGACGACATTCATCTGAGCAATCTGCAGCGCCAGATCCTGTTTACCACTGATGATATCGCACGTTCAAAATCGCAGGTTGCCCAGCAGCGCCTGACGCGGCTCAACCCGGATATCGAGCTGGTGTCACTCCAGCAGCGACTGAAAGGCGATGCGCTTCGGCATGCGGTAGCGCGTGCCGATGTGGTGCTCGACTGTACCGATAACATGGCCACGCGCCAGGAAATTAACGCCGCCTGCGTAACGCTCAACACCCCGCTCGTCACCGCCAGCGCCGTCGGCTTTGGCGGCCAACTGATGGTGCTGACGCCCCCGTGGGAACAAGGATGTTACCGCTGCCTGTGGCCGGACGATGTAGAGCCCGAACGCAATTGCCGTACCGCCGGTATCGTCGGACCGGTTGTGGGCGTGATGGGCACCTTGCAGGCGTTGGAAGCGATTAAATTGCTCAGCGGTATTGAGACGCCCAGCGGAGAGCTACGCCTGTTTGACGGTAAAACCAGCCAGTGGCGCAGCTTCGCACTACGACGTGCCAGCGGCTGCCCGGTATGCGGAGGGCAACATGCAGATTCAGTTCAATGATGAGCCGATGCAGTGCGCCGAAGGACAAACCGTCAGTGGGCTGCTCACTACGCTTAATCAGCTTAAACCGGGCGCGGCGCTGGCGCTCAATCAGCAGATCCTCCCGCGCGAGCAGTGGGAGCAGCAAATCGTGCAGGAAGGCGACCAGATCCTGCTTTTTCAGGTTATTGCAGGGGGTTGATATGTTACGTATTGCCGACAAAACGTTTGATTCGCATCTGTTCACCGGCACCGGAAAATTTGCTTCATCGCAGCTGATGGTCGAGGCGATTCGCGCCTCCGGCAGCCAACTGGTAACGCTGGCCATGAAGCGCGTGGATTTGCGTCAGCACAACGATGCCATTCTGGCACCGCTGGTAGACGCTGGTGTGACGCTGTTGCCCAACACTTCGGGGGCAAAAACCGCTGAAGAGGCGATTTTTGCTGCCCAGTTGGCGCGTGAAGCGCTGGGCACAAACTGGCTGAAATTAGAAATCCATCCGGACGCCCGCTGGCTGTTACCCGATCCAATCGAAACATTGAAAGCCGCAGAAGTACTGGTGAAAAAGGGCTTCGTGGTACTGCCTTACTGTGGCGCAGATCCGGTGCTGTGCAAACGACTGGAAGAAGTAGGCTGTTCTGCAGTCATGCCGCTCGGCGCGCCCATCGGTTCTAATCAGGGGCTGGAAACCAAAGCGATGCTGGAGATTATTATCCAACAGGCGACCGTGCCGGTGGTGGTTGATGCAGGCATCGGCGTCCCCAGCCACGCCACGCAGGCGCTGGAAATGGGCGCCGACGCGGTGCTGGTCAATACGGCAATCGCGGTAGCCGACAGCCCGGTGATGATGGCAACCGCCTTCCGCCTGGCCGTTGAAGCTGGCTTGCTGGCACGCCAGGCGGTACCAGGAAGCAAAAGTTCGCAGGCAAGTCCCACCAGCCCGTTAACCGGATTCCTGGAGGCCTTCGCATGAAAACGTTCAGCGACCGCTGGCGGCAGCTGGACTGGGATGACATCCGCCTGCGCATCAACGGTAAAACCGCCGCTGACGTAGAGCGCGCCCTCAACGCTTCGCATCTTAGTCGCGACGATCTGATGGCATTGCTCTCTCCTGCCGCCGCCGATTATCTGGAGCCGCTGGCGCAGCGGGCGCAGAAGCTCACCCGTCAGCGTTTTGGTAACACGGTGAGCTTTTACGTGCCGTTGTATCTCTCCAACCTTTGCGCCAACGACTGCACCTACTGCGGTTTTTCGATGAGCAACCGTATCAAACGCAAAACGCTGGACGAAGATGAGATAACACGAGAGTGTGCGGCTATCCGTGAGCTGGGTTTTGAGCATCTGCTGCTGGTCACCGGTGAACATCAGGCAAAAGTGGGGATGAATTACTTTCGTCGTCATTTGCCTGCCATTCGCCGCCAGTTCGCCTCTTTACAGATGGAGGTACAGCCGTTGTCAGAGGCTGAATATGCAGAGCTGAAGACGCTGGGGCTGGATGGCGTGATGGTGTATCAGGAGAGCTACCATGAGGCAACTTACGCTCGTCACCATTTAAAAGGGAAAAAGCAGGATTTCTTCTGGCGCCTGGAAACGCCGGACAGGCTGGGCCGCGCAGGGATCGACAAAATCGGTCTTGGCGCGTTGATTGGTTTGTCCGACAGCTGGCGGGTTGATTGCTATATGGTGGCTGAACATCTGCTATGGATGCAGCAGCATTACTGGCAGAGCCGTTACTCTATCTCCTTCCCTCGCCTGCGCCCATGCACCGGAGGCGTTGAGCCTGCATCGATCATGGATGAGCGACAGTTGGTCCAGACCATTTGCGCGTTTCGTTTACTGGCGCCAGAAATTGAGCTGTCGCTCTCCACCCGCGAATCGCCATGGTTTCGTGACCATGTGATCCCGTTGGCGATCAACAACGTCAGCGCCTTCTCAAAAACCCAGCCCGGTGGTTATGCCGATAACCACCCCGAACTGGAACAGTTCTCCCCGCACGACGATCGTCGCCCAGAAGCCGTTGCTGAAGCACTCATGGCCCAGGGTTTACAGCCCGTGTGGAAAGACTGGGACAGCTATCTGGGGCGCGCTTCACAGGTGCCGTAGGTCAGGAGCAATCGCATAAACAAAAAAACCCGCTTTCGCGGGTTTTTTCTTCACTGGCACTTAACTGCTCGGGCTCTGGCCTTCATCGCTATCGTAAGCGTTCGTGAAATTATCGGCGATTACAGCGCGACAACGTTAACAGCAGACGGGCCTTTAGCGCCATTCTCCACGGAGAACTCCACCTTTTGACCTTCGTCTAACGTTTTAAAATCGTTACTCTGGATAGCGGAGAAATGTACAAACACATCCTTACTACCGTCCTGAGGAGTGATAAAGCCGAAGCCTTTGTCAGAGTTAAACCATTTTACTAAACCAGTCATTTTGTTAGACATAGATACTTCCTTTCATGTTTTTGAGCCGCTTATGCAGCGAAGATGCCTGTTTTGCAGAAATTAACTTATGGGGCACTTAGGGAGGAGGCTCATGAAGAAGAGTATCTGAGGATAACGCTTGAACTGAGAATTGCTTTACTAAAACTGCTTGCATAAGGTCTGTGTTCCAAACCGATACCGCTATAGTAGACCTACTTCTAATCATTAAGCAAGCATTAATTTTTTTAATGCCCACTGAGTGATGCAATGTTGAACCATCGCGGCCAAGCATCCTGGATAACAGCTTGATCTACAATGAACAAAAGCCCCGACTATTGCAGTCAGGGCTTTACGTTACTACACACTTCAAATTTAACATTAATAAACTTAACGATTTAATACTGCTGATGGTACTACTTTAAAATGTACACGTTTACTATAGATAATATTGGATATTGATACTAACTAAAGCTTTCCTCTATTTACCGTTAAACACATTCCACCCGCTTGATAATAGAACTCAAGGCTGGTGACCTAAACAAGTACACTTCCCCTCGCGACATATACTCTTTGATGCGTTGCCTTATTTCCCTCGTGATAACAAAAAAAGAAGAAATCACGAACATTTACTATTAAATCATGGCGTTACATCGTCGCGTTTTACTGATTTTTTGCGATTAGATATATCAACTACGTGGCCTGAAAGCATTGTCGAGGTGAAAAAATAGCGTTTTCAGCATCGACTATCCCATACAAAAAATACTTCGTGGCCTTTATCGCAAACCCCAATCAAGCTCTACTAACACTTACTACGTTAACAGCAAACTACAATTTCTCCGCTGTTAAGTATTAACATACGGGTTTAAAAAACGCTGTCAATACTGTTTTTTATAACATGTATTTATTGACAGTAATTATATATTCCAGCATGTGATAAGCGAGTCAAAAAGCCGCTGGCCCTGGTCCAGATCGCAGGGTTCTGCCTCTTTTTGTAACCGGTTTCAGAAAAAGCGGCTTTCTTTGTGATGCCTTGCACACATTCGTTGCAAAGCAGTTGTTGCTATAGCTGGCTCGCGATAATTATCAATTCACACATGTTGATCGAGACTGCTTATGAAAAACATCGTTTTATGCTGTGCCGCCGGAATGTCCACCAGCATGCTGGTGCAAAGGATGAAAGATGCCGCCCAGAAAAAAGGCGTCGACGTCACCATCAAAGCCGTCCCGGTGGCCGAGTTTGAAGAGAATATCGCTACAGCGGATATCGTTTTGCTCGGTCCGCAGGTTAAGTATGAACAGGCCAAGCTACAGGCGATCGCCGACCCACTAGGCAAAAAGGTCGCCGTTATCGACATGATGGATTACGGTATGATGAAAGGCGATGCGGTACTGGATAAGGCGCTGAAACTACTGGAGTGATGGCATGGAAGAGTTAGAAACGATCATCATGGAATTATTGGTCAACGCTGGCGCTGCACGCAGCCAGGCCCTGACGGCATTGCAACTGGCGCGTAAAGGTGATTTCGCCGGTGCAGAACAAGCGATGACGGAATCACGCGAGTACGTCAAACAAGCGCATAAAATCCAGACCCAGCTGATCGGTATTGACGAGGGCACCGGCAAACTACCGGTTAATCTCATCACCGTTCATTCGCAGGACCACCTGATGAATGCCATGGTGATTCAGGATCTGGCCGGCGATATGATTGAGCTTTATCGGCGGTTACCACCGGTAAATTAATGACACTGCCGGATGGTTTCGTAGACCTGATAATCGCCATCAGAAATAACATAGACATAAAAAAACCCGCCGAAGCGGGTTTTTTATTATGGTCGGCAACGATTAATCGTTGTCAGAACCGCCCAGGCCTGCGTTCAGCAGTTCTGCCAGGCTGGCAGACGCATCTTCAGCAGTTACCTGCGGTGCAGCTGGCAGTTCGCCCGCTGCGCGACGACGCATACGATCCTGGTGGTACGCATAACCAGTACCTGCCGGGATCAGACGACCCACGATGACGTTCTCTTTCAGACCGCGCAGTTCATCACGTTTACCTGCAACAGCTGCTTCGGTCAGGACACGCGTGGTTTCCTGGAACGATGCTGCAGAGATGAAGGACTCGGTTGCCAGAGACGCTTTGGTGATACCCAGCAGATCGCGGGAGAACGTTGCACCCACTTTGCCGTTCGCTTCCAGCTCGCGGTTTGCGATCTTGACGCGGGAGTATTCAACCTGCTCGCCTTCCAGGAAGTCGGAGCTACCAGCGCTTTCGATGGTGGCTTTACGCAGCATCTGACGAACGATAACTTCGATGTGTTTATCGTTAATCTTAACGCCCTGCAGACGGTATACGTCCTGAACTTCGTTAACGATGTAACGAGTTACAGCATGCACACCACGCAGACGCAGGATGTCGTGCGGCGCTTCCGGACCGTCGGAAACCACGTCACCACGTTCTACACGTTCACCTTCGAACACGTTGAGCTGACGCCATTTCGGAATCATCTCTTCGTAAGGTTCGCTACCGTCTACCGGGGTGATAACCAGACGACGTTTACCTTTGGTTTCTTTACCGAAGGAAATGATGCCGCTGATTTCAGCCAGGATTGCCGGCTCTTTCGGACGACGTGCTTCGAACAGGTCCGCAACGCGCGGCAGACCACCGGTGATATCCTTGGTACCGCCGGATTCCTGCGGAACACGCGCCAGGGTGTCACCAGAGCTGATCTGTACGCCATCTTCCAGCTGAACAATCGCTTTACCCGGCAGGAAGTACTGAGCAGGCATATCGGTGCCTGGGATCAGAACGTCGTTGCCCTGAGCATCAACAATTTTCAGTGCCGGACGCAGGTCTTTACCACCCGCAGTACGCTCTGCAGAATCCAGAACCACCAGAGAAGACAGACCGGTCAGCTCGTCGGTCTGACGAGTAATGGTCTGGCCGTCGATCATGTCAGTGAAGCGGACGAAACCACTCACTTCGGTGATAACCGGCATGGTGTGCGGATCCCAGTTTGCTACGGTTTCGCCGCCAGCAACCTGTTCGCCATCACCTTTCGCCATAACGGAGCCGTAAGGCACTTTATAGCTTTCTTTGGTACGACCGAATTCGTCGATCAGTTTCAGTTCGGTGTTACGTGAGGTGATAACCAGTTTACCGCTGGAGTTCACAACCGACTTCGCGTTGCTCAGACGGATGCTACCTTTGTTTTTCACCTGGATGCTGGATTCAGCAGCCGCACGAGATGCCGCACCACCGATGTGGAACGTACGCATCGTCAGCTGTGTACCCGGTTCACCGATGGACTGTGCCGCGATAACGCCGATTGCTTCACCTTTGTTGATGATGTGGCCACGCGCCAGGTCACGACCATAGCAGTGCGCACATACACCAAAGTCAGTGTCACAAGATACAACGGAACGGACTTTAACGGAGTCTACGGAGTTCTCTTCCAGCAGATCACACCACTGTTCGTGCAGCAGCGTGTTGCGTGGAACCAGAATATCCGCCGTACCCGGCTTCAGAACGTCTTCAGCAGTTACACGACCCAGAACGCGATCGCGCAGCGGCTCTTTAACGTCACCACCCTCGATAACCGGGGTCATGGTGATGCCTTCCAGAGTGCCGCAATCGTCTTCAGTAACAACCAGGTCCTGCGCGACGTCAACCAGACGACGAGTCAGATAACCGGAGTTCGCTGTTTTCAGTGCGGTATCCGCCAGACCTTTACGAGCACCGTGAGTAGAGATGAAGTACTGGAGTACGTTCAGACCTTCACGGAAGTTCGCGGTGATTGGCGTTTCGATGATGGAGCCATCTGGCTTCGCCATCAGACCACGCATACCGGCCAGCTGACGAATCTGTGCTGCAGAACCACGCGCACCGGAGTCTGCCATCATGTAGATGCTGTTGAAGGAAACCTGCTGCTCTTCTACGCCGTCACGGTTAATAACGGTTTCGGTTTGCAGGTTATCCATCATCGCTTTGGATACACGATCGTTCGCCGCAGCCCAGATATCGATAACTTTGTTATAGCGTTCGCCCGCGGTTACCAGACCAGACTGGAACTGCTCCTGGATCTCAGCAACTTCAGCTTCCGCTTCAGAGATGATCTCGTGTTTCTTCTCTGGGATGACCATGTCATCAATACCAACAGATGCACCTGAACGCGCTGCATATGCAAAACCGGTATACATTGTCTGGTCAGCGAAGATAACGGTCGGCTTCAGGCCCAAAATGCGGTAACAGGTGTTCAGCATTTTGGAGATAGCTTTCTTGCCCAGCGCCTGGTTGACGATGGAGAAAGGCAGACCTTTCGGTACGATCATCCACAGAATGGCACGGCCAACGGTCGTGTCTTTCAGGCTGGTTTTCGCAACGAATTCGCCGTTTTCATCTTTTTCGTATTCGGTGATACGCACTTTAACGCGCGCATGCAGAGAGGCCAGACCTGCGCGATAGATACGCTCAGCTTCTTTCGGGCCAGTCAGCACCATGCCTTCGCCTTTGGCGTTAACACAGTCACGGGTCATGTAGTACAGACCCAATACAACGTCCTGAGACGGAACGATGATAGGTTCGCCGTTCGCCGGAGACAGGATGTTGTTGGTAGACATCATCAGCGCACGCGCTTCGAGCTGGGCTTCCAGCGTCAGCGGTACGTGAACAGCCATCTGGTCACCATCGAAGTCGGCGTTATATGCCGCACAAACCAGCGGGTGCAGCTGGATAGCTTTACCTTCGATCAGTACCGGTTCAAATGCCTGGATACCCAGACGGTGCAGTGTTGGTGCACGGTTCAGCAGTACCGGGTGTTCGCGGATAACTTCGTCCAGGATATCCCAAACGACAGCTTCTTCACGCTCAACCATTTTCTTAGCGGCTTTGATGGTGGTGGCCAGGCCACGCAGTTCCAGCTTGCCGTAGATGAACGGTTTGAACAGTTCCAGTGCCATTTTCTTCGGCAGACCGCACTGATGCAGACGCAGGTATGGACCTACGGTGATTACAGAACGACCGGAGTAGTCAACGCGCTTACCGAGCAGGTTCTGACGGAAACGACCCTGCTTACCTTTGATCATGTCGGCCAAAGATTTCAGAGGACGTTTGTTAGAACCGGTGATCGCACGACCGCGACGACCGTTATCCAGCAGGGCGTCAACCGCTTCCTGCAGCATACGTTTTTCGTTGCGTACGATGATGTCCGGCGCAGCCAGATCCAGCAGACGCTTCAGACGGTTGTTACGGTTGATAACGCGACGATACAGATCGTTCAGATCCGACGTTGCGAAACGACCACCATCCAGCGGAACCAGCGGACGCAGATCTGGCGGCAGAACCGGCAGAACGGTCAGGATCATCCACTCTGGCTTGTTGCCAGACTGTACGAAGGCTTCCAGCAGTTTGATACGCTTGGTCAGCTTCTTACGCTTGGTTTCGGAGTTGGTTTCGTTCAGCTCTTCGCGCAGAGTTTCACACTCTTGCTCCAGATCCATGCTCTTCAGCAGGGCCTGAATAGCTTCTGCACCCATCTTCGCGTCGAATTCGTCACCGAACTCTTCCAGCGCGTCCAGATACTGCTCTTCAGTCAGGATCTGTTGACGTTCCAGGTTAGTCATACCGCCTTCGATAACTACATAAGATTCGAAGTACAGTACGCGCTCGATATCGCGCAGTGGCATATCAAGCAGCAGACCGATACGGGACGGCAGAGATTTCAGGAACCAGATGTGAGCAGTCGGAGACGCCAGCTCGATGTGGCCCATACGCTCACGGCGTACTTTAGTCTGGGTCACTTCAACGCCGCACTTCTCACAGATCACACCACGGTGTTTCAGGCGCTTGTACTTACCGCACAGGCACTCGTAGTCTTTTACCGGCCCAAAGATACGGGCGCAGAAAAGGCCGTCACGTTCAGGTTTGAACGTACGGTAGTTAATGGTTTCCGGCTTCTTAACTTCACCGAAAGACCATGACCGGATCATGTCTGGCGAAGCCAGAGCAATTTTGATCGCATCAAACTCTTCGGTTTTAGTCTGCGCTTTCAGAAACTTTAATAAATCTTTCACGGATTTGCTCCCGTCGGAGTTAGCACAATCTGGCGCTGACTGTTACGCCAGCACCAGTGACCTGTTTGATCGAGAGTTACTCGTCTTCCAGCTCGATGTTGATACCCAGCGAACGAATCTCTTTCAACAGTACGTTGAAGGATTCCGGCATGCCTGGTTCCATCTGATGGTTGCCGTCCACGATGTTTTTATACATCTTAGTACGACCGTTCACGTCATCAGACTTAACGGTGAGCATTTCCTGCAGGGTGTATGCTGCGCCATATGCTTCCAGCGCCCACACTTCCATCTCCCCGAAGCGCTGACCACCGAACTGCGCCTTACCACCCAGCGGCTGCTGAGTAACCAGGCTGTAAGAACCGGTAGAACGCGCATGCATCTTGTCATCAACCAGGTGGTTCAGTTTCAGCATGTACATGTAGCCAACGGTAACCTGGCGCTCGAACTGCTCACCGGTACGACCGTCGAACAGTGTGATCTGACCGGAAGTCGGCAGGCCACCCAGCTGTAACAGTTCCTTGATTTCAGACTCTTTCGCACCGTCGAATACCGGCGTTGCGATCGGCATACCTTTTTTCAGGTTTTCAGCCAGACGCAGAACTTCTTCATCGCTGAAGGTATTCAGGTCAACTTTCTGACGAACATCTGAACCCAGATCGTAAGCACGCTGGATGAATTCGCGCAGTTTCGCGACTTCCTGCTGCTGTTTCAGCATGGCATTGATCTTATCGCCGATACCTTTTGCAGCCATACCCAGGTGGGTTTCAAGGATCTGACCGATGTTCATACGCGATGGTACGCCCAGCGGGTTCAGTACGATATCTACCGGCGTACCGTTAGCATCGTGTGGCATATCTTCGATCGGGTTGATCTTAGAGATTACACCCTTGTTACCGTGACGACCTGCCATCTTATCACCAGGCTGGATCCGACGTTTAACCGCCAGATAAACCTTAACAATCTTCAGCACACCCGGTGCCAGATCGTCTCCCTGAGTGATTTTACGGCGTTTCGCTTCGAGTTTTTTCTCGAATTCGTGTTTCAGTTCGTCGTACTGCTCAGCCAGTTGTTCCAGCTGATTCTGTTTCTCTTCGTCGGTCAGGCCGAGTTCTAACCAGCGGTCACGCGGCAGTTTGTCGAGCTTCTCAGCTTCAACACCACCGGAAACCAGCACAGCGTAGATACGGCTGAACAGGCCAGCTTCGAGGATCTGCAGTTCTTCAGACAGGTCTTTTTTCGCCTGCTTCAGCTGCATCTCTTCGATTTCCAACGCACGTTTGTCTTTTTCTACGCCATCGCGAGTAAAGACCTGAACGTCGATAATCGTACCGGAAACACCGTTTGGCACGCGCAGAGAAGAGTCTTTAACGTCAGACGCTTTCTCACCGAAGATCGCACGCAGCAGCTTCTCTTCTGGCGTCAGCTGGGTTTCACCTTTCGGCGTTACCTTACCAACCAGAATGTCGCCACCGGTCACTTCCGCACCGATATAAACAATACCGGATTCATCCAGTTTGGAGAGCGCAGCTTCACCCACGTTCGGGATGTCAGCGGTGATCTCTTCTGGCCCCAGCTTGGTGTCACGGGACACACATGCCAGTTCCTGAATGTGGATGGTAGTGAAACGGTCTTCCTGGACAACACGCTCGGATACGAGGATGGAGTCTTCGAAGTTGTAACCATTCCATGGCATGAATGCCACGCGCATGTTCTGACCCAGCGCCAGTTCACCGAGGTCGGTGGACGGACCGTCTGCCAGCACATCACCACGTTCAACCGGCTCGCCCAGAGATACGCAAGGCATCTGGTTGATACAGGTGTTCTGGTTAGAACGGGTGTATTTGGTCAGGTTATAGATGTCGATACCTGCTTCGCCCGGGTACATCTCGTCTTCGTTAACTTTGATAACGATACGGGAAGCATCCACGTACTGAACAGTACCGCCACGTTTAGCAACTGCAGTAACACCGGAGTCAACGGCAACAGCACGTTCCATACCGGTACCAACCAGCGGCTTATCAGCGCGCAGAGTCGGAACCGCCTGACGTTGCATGTTCGCACCCATCAATGCACGGTTGGCGTCATCGTGTTCCAGGAACGGGATCAGGGACGCACCGACGGATACCACCTGCTGGGTGGATACGTCCATGTAGTCAACCTGGTCGCGGCTGAACAAGCTGGATTCGCCTTTGCTACGGCAGGTAACCAGATCTTCTACAAAGTGGCCTTCGTCATCCAGGTTGGAGTTCGCCTGAGCGATAACGTAGTTGCCTTCTTCGATAGCAGACAGGTAATGAATTTCGTCAGTTACAACACCGTCGGTCACTTTACGGTACGGAGTCTCGAGGAAGCCGTATTCGTTAGTCTGTGCATACACGGACAGGGAGTTGATCAGACCGATGTTCGGACCTTCAGGCGTTTCGATTGGACATACGCGACCGTAGTGAGTCGGGTGTACGTCTCGAACTTCGAAGCCTGCGCGTTCACGGGTCAGACCGCCTGGGCCGAGTGCGGAGATACGACGTTTGTGCGTAATCTCAGACAGCGGGTTGTTCTGGTCCATAAACTGAGACAGCTGGCTGGAACCAAAGAACTCTTTCACTGCTGCAGAAATCGGCTTGGCGTTGATCATATCCTGAGGCATCAGGGTATCCAGATCGCCCAGAGACAGACGCTCTTTCACCGCACGCTCAACACGTACCAGGCCAACGCGGAACTGGTTTTCCGCCATTTCGCCTACGGAACGGATACGACGGTTGCCGAGGTGGTCGATATCATCGACTTCGCCTTTACCGTTACGGATATCGATGAGCTTCTTCATCACTTCGATGATGTCGTCTTTGCTCAGGATACCAGAACCTTCGATTTCGTCGCGCAGCAGAGAACGGTTGAACTTCATACGACCAACCGCGGACAGGTCATAGCGGTCTTCGGAGAAGAACAGGTTCTCGAACAGGCTTTCAGCAGCTTCACGAGTCGGCGGCTCACCAGGACGCATCATGCGGTAGATTTCTACCAGTGCGCTCAGACGATCGTTGGTTGGGTCAACACGTACAGTTTCAGAAATGTACGGACCGTGGTCCAGATCGTTAGTGAACAGAGTTTCGATACGCTTGTGACCAGACTGGCTCAGCTTAGCCAGCAGATCCAGGCTCAGCTCCATGTTAGCTGCGCAGATCAGCTCGCCAGTAGATTCGTCAACGTAGTCTTTAGCAGCAACTTTACCAGCAATGTATTCAACCGGAACTTCGATATGTTTGATATCGTCTTTTTCCAGTTGGCGAATGTGGCGCGCAGTGATGCGACGGCCTTTTTCGACATAGACTTTGCCGTTAGCTTCAATGTCAAAGGATGCGGTTTCACCACGCAGGCGTTCCGGCACCAGTTCCATCTGCAACTTGTTGTCACGAATTTCAAAAACAACTTTTTCAAAGAACAGGTCAAGGATCTGCTCAGTGGTGTAGTTCAGTGCACGCAGAATAATGGTCGCAGGCAGTTTACGGCGACGGTCAATACGTACGAACAGGTTGTCCTTCGGATCGAATTCGAAGTCCAGCCAGGAACCACGGTAAGGGATGATGCGCGCGTTATACAGCACTTTACCCGAAGAGTGGGTTTTACCTTTGTCGGAGTCAAAGAAGACGCCAGGACTACGGTGCAGCTGAGAAACGATAACACGCTCAGTACCATTGATTACAAAGGTACCGTTGTCAGTCATGAGCGGAATTTCGCCCATGTAGACTTCTTGTTCTTTAATGTCTTTTACGGTGCCTTCCGGCGCTTCGCGCTCGTAGATCACCAGACGCAGTTTTACGCGCAGCGGTGCGGAATAGGTCACGCCACGGATCTGACATTCCTGAACGTCAAACACCGGTTCGCCAAGGCGGTAGCTGACGTATTGCAGCTCGGAATTACCGCTGTAGCTCTGAATCGGGAAAACGGAACGGAAAGCTGCTTCCAGACCATACTGCCCTTCAGGATCTTGCTCGATGAACTTCTGAAACGAGTCAAGCTGGATAGAAAGGAGATAAGGTATGTCCAACACTTGTGGACGTTTACCAAAATCCTTACGAATACGTTTTTTCTCGGTATAGGAGTAAACCATTAGGGTTCCTCAGCTCGCTGACAAGTCGACCCATCTGTCCGACGAAGGGACAGTTTGTGCAACACTATTTTGTTGACCGGAAAATCGAATACTTTCCGCAATGCCTGTTGCTATCACGCTTAAACCATTTCATTGCGATTTACACAGAACTGATGCTCTGTCGCAGTATATTAAGACGTCGATAGAAACAAGCATTGAAAGGCACAGCAGTAGTCAAACAGTGTGAAATGCTACTGGCGCCTTACAGCGCAAAAAGGCTGGTGACTAAAAAGTCACCAGCCATCAGCCTAATTTCTTAGGCTGCAACCAGAAAAGTTGGCTTATTTAACTTCAACTTCAGCGCCAGCTTCTTCCAGAGATTTTTTCAGTGCTTCTGCGTCGTCTTTGCTGATGCCTTCTTTCAGGGCAGCCGGAGCAGATTCTACCAGGTCTTTAGCTTCTTTCAGACCCAGGCCAGTTGCGCCACGTACTGCTTTGATTACAGCAACTTTGTTAGCGCCAGCAGCTTTCAGAATTACGTCGAATTCAGTTTTTTCTTCAGCAGCTTCAGCCGGGCCAGCAGCTACAGCTACAGCAGCAGCAGCGGAAACACCGAATTTTTCTTCCATTGCAGAGATCAGTTCTACAACGTCCATTACGGACATAGCGGATACTGCTTCAATGATTTGATCTTTAGTGATAGACATTTAAATTGTTCCTGAAAATCAGAATAAGTTTATACGTAAGCAGATGCTTGAGAAAGATAACTGCGATTAAGCAGCTTCTTTCGCATCGCGTACAGCAGCCAGAGTACGAACCAGTTTGCCAGCCGAAGCTTCTTTCATGGTTGCCATCAGGCGTGCAATTGCTTCTTCGTAGGTCGGCAGAGTTGCCAGGCGATCGATTTGCGATGCCGGGATCAATTCACCTTCAAAGGCTGCGGCTTTGACCTCAAATTTTGCATTCGCTTTCGCGAACTCTTTGAACAGACGAGCAGCAGCGCCCGGGTGTTCCATAGAGTATGCAATCAGGGTCGGACCAACAAACGTGTCTTTCAGGCACTCGAACTGAGTACCTTCAACGACGCGGCGCAGCAGGGTGTTACGAACAACACGCATGTATACGCCAGCTTCACGACCTGCTTTACGCAGTTCAGTCATTTTATCTACAGTTACGCCACGGGAATCCGCAACTACTGCAGACAGCGCGCCTTTGGCTACTTCGCTGACTTCAGCAACAATCGCTTGTTTGTCTTGAAGATTTAAAGCCATTAGCTTTGCTCCTGGATGTTTGCCGGAACTCATGTTCCGGAACTCACTTCACTCTCCCCAACTGAGAGAGCGTCTAAATACGGTGAGCAGAAACAAGCCAGAGTATCAGAAATAATCTTAGCGTTCTGTCACCGTCTACGCAGGGCATTAAGTTTCTTACGAAACACCTGCGGTCTTCGACGGAGGCCTGGATAGGCCAGGCTCCAACGAACAAATCTTGTCTATCTGTCGCTATTCAATCTGTGACGGCGTTGACTGCCTTCGTTCACACCAGTCACATAGTTAACTATGCTTCTGGCGATTCACTCAGTTGTCGCCTTGCCACAGCCTGAATATCTCGGATATACGTCTGCAATTAGCAGAAACGTGGGGGTAAGATTGTAGACAAAATCACCGCCCACGTAAAGGCGAATATTAGTTCGCCACAGTCGCAGTCAGACCGGACTGATCAACGGCAACACCAGCACCCATGGTGGTGGAGATGCTAACTTTCTTGATGTACACGCCTTTAGCCTGAGTCGGTTTCGCTTTTTTCAGCGCAACCAGCAGAGATTCCAGGTTTTCTTTCAGTTTGTCAGCGTCAAAATCCACTTTACCGATGGTGGTGTGGATGATGCCGTTTTTGTCGTTACGGTAACGAACCTGACCTGCTTTAGCGTTCTTAACTGCTTCAGCAACGTTAGGGGTTACAGTACCAACTTTCGGGTTTGGCATCAGGCCGCGCGGGCCCAGAACCTGACCCAGCTGGCCAACAACGCGCATTGCATCCGGGGAAGCAATAACAACGTCAAAGTTCATTTCGCCTTTCTTGATCTGGTCAGCCAGATCTTCCATACCTACCAGCTCAGCGCCTGCAGCTTTAGCAGCTTCAGCGTTTGCGCCCTGGGCAAATACGGCTACGCGAACGGAACGGCCAGTACCGTGCGGCAGTACAGTTGCACCACGTACGTTCTGGTCAGATTTACGAGCGTCGATGCCGAGGTTGACGGCAACGTCTACGCTTTCTACGAATTTAGCAGTGGCCAGCTCTTTCAGCAGAGCAATAGCTTCGTTGATGTCGTACTGTTTAGTTGCATCAACTTTGTCACGGATCACGCGCATACGCTTGGTCAGTTTAGCCATTTCTTAGTCCTCCACTACCAGGCCCATGGAACGTGCAGTACCTTCAATGGAGCGAGTCATCGCTTCAATGTCGGAACCAGTCATGTCGGCAGCTTTGGTCTGCGCGATTTCCTGCAGCTGAGCGCGGGAAATTTTACCCACTTTGTCTTTGTTCGGCTTGCCGGAACCAGACTTGATACCAGCAGCTTTCTTCAGCAGAACTGCTGCCGGAGGCGTTTTGGTAACGAAAGTGAAAGAACGGTCAGCGTAAACGGTGATAACAACCGGGATCGGCAGACCTTTTTCCATGGAATCAGTTTTTGCGTTGAACGCTTTGCAGAATTCCATGATGTTCACGCCTTGTTGACCCAGTGCTGGACCTACCGGCGGACTCGGGTTAGCCATACCAGCTGCAACCTGCAGCTTGACGTAGGCCTGGACTTTCTTAGCCATTCTAAATTCCTCTAGTTGGGTTATAGCGCCTCAAGGAGGCTCCCCGTGATTAAATTCGTTTTACGGACAGGGCCCATAAAAACAAAAGGCGCGAAATTGTATTCCAATCTCGCGCCTTGTGCAACGATTAAATCGCCGCTTTTTTGATCGCTGTTTAGGCTTTTTCTACCTGGGCAAAGTCCAGTTCTACTGGGGTCGCGCGACCGAAGATAGAAACAGAGACTTTCAGGCGGGACTTCTCGTAGTCCACTTCTTCAACCACACCGTTAAAGTCAGCAAACGGACCGTCACTAACGCGAACCATTTCACCTGGCTCAAACATCGTTTTCGGACGTGGTTTATCGCCAACCTGCTGCAGACGGTTCATGATCGCATCAACTTCTTTGTCGCTGATCGGCGCCGGACGGTCAGATGTACCGCCGATAAAGCCCATCACACGCGGCACGCTGCGCACCAGGTGCCAGCTTGCGTCATTCATCACCATCTGGACCAGTACATAGCCCGGGAAGAATTTACGTTCGCTCTTGCGACGCTGGCCACCACGGATTTCGACCACTTCTTCGGTCGGCACCATGACTTCGCCAAACAGCTCTTCCATATTTTGTAACTTGATATATTCGCGCAGCGACGTGGCTACGCGGCCTTCAAAACCGGAAAACGCCTGAACGACGTACCAGCGCTTTTTAGGGGCTTCAGACATCTTAGAACCTCAGGCCAGTGATAAAGGATACCAGGCGAACCAGAATACCATCCAGTCCCCACAGGATCAGTGACATTACTGCGGTAACCGCAGCCACAATTAATGTGGTGTGCAATGTTTCCTGGCGAGTTGGCCAAATGACCTTACGGACTTCGGTCCTCGCTTCACGGGCAAAAGCAACAGTCGCTTTACCTTTTGTTGTCAACAGCGCGACACCACCCGCTGCGGCAATCAGAATCACTACGGCCAGCGCACGCAGCGGCAGCATCATGTCACGATAGAGGTAGTTGCCAACGATAGCTACAAGCAGCAATACAGCGACAACAACCCACTTCATCGCTTCCAGGCCGCGCCCGCTTCCTTGAGCTTCGGTATTCGCACTCATAAACCAACCTGTCAGAAGTATTCTACAAACATTTTCACCCCGCGTAAGCGAGGCGATCCAAACCGAAATGCTCTGGTGCGTTTCGGACTAAACGCCCTCTTCAGAGCCTGTCTCAGCAATGATTATGACAAAAAAAATCACTGATGAGCCAGGTTCTGGTGTGAAAGCGTGCAAAAAGGGCATCAAATGATGCCCTTTTATTGCGCATTGCGTCAAATGTTATTCGGCAATTAGCTCATTACTTTGGCAACAACGCCCGCACCAACAGTACGGCCGCCTTCACGGATTGCGAAACGCAGACCGTCGTCCATCGCGATTGGGTGGATCAGGGTAACAACCATTTTGATGTTGTCGCCCGGCATTACCATCTCTACGCCTTCCGGCAGTTCGATGGTACCAGTCACGTCAGTAGTACGGAAGTAGAACTGCGGACGGTAGCCTTTGAAGAATGGAGTATGACGACCGCCTTCGTCTTTGGACAGAATGTACACTTCAGATTCGAACTTGGTGTGCGGCTTGATAGAGCCCGGCTTAGCCAGTACCTGACCACGTTCGATTTCTTCACGTTTGATACCACGCAGCAGAACACCAACGTTCTCACCAGCACGGCCTTCGTCCAGCAGTTTGCGGAACATTTCAACGCCAGTACAGGTAGACTTAGCTGTCTCTTTGATACCAACGATTTCAACTTCTTCACCAACTTTGATGATACCGCGCTCTACACGACCGGTAACAACGGTACCACGACCGGAGATGGAGAATACGTCTTCGATAGGCAGCAGGAACGGCTTGTCAATCGCACGCTCTGGTTCTGGGATGTAAGAATCCAGGAAGCCAGCCAGTTCGATGATTTTCGCTTCCCACTCTGCTTCGCCTTCCAGCGCTTTCAGAGCAGAACCACGAACGATCGGAGTGTCGTCGCCCGGGAAATCGTACTGAGACAGAAGTTCACGAACTTCCATTTCTACCAGTTCCAGCAGCTCTTCGTCATCAACCATGTCGCATTTGTTCAGGAACACGATGATGTACGGAACGCCTACCTGACGACCCAGCAGGATGTGCTCACGAGTCTGCGGCATCGGGCCGTCAGTCGCAGCAACAACCAGGATCGCGCCGTCCATCTGCGCAGCACCGGTGATCATGTTTTTAACATAGTCGGCGTGGCCCGGGCAGTCTACGTGTGCGTAGTGGCGAGTCGGGGTGTCATATTCAACGTGAGAAGTGTTGATGGTGATACCACGAGCTTTTTCTTCCGGCGCGTTATCGATCTGGTCGAATGC
>NZ_JAOWHX010000036.1:0-52550 GCF_030332405.1 Citrobacter sp. Cpo147 | reverse complement strand
CGGTAGTTCAGTTGGTTAGAATACCTGCCTGTCACGCAGGGGGTCGCGGGTTCGAGTCCCGTCCGTTCCGCCACTTATTAAGAGCCCTGAGCTAACGCTCAGGGCTTTTTCTTTGTCTGCAATTTAATTATTGCTGAATCCGCAAAAATCCTCTGCATTTTTCACTCTTTTTCTATAAAGAGCTGAAGCTCATAATCCTCTCAGTTAACGAACATAGTGATTAAAAAGAGGAATTCTATGACTATCCCTGCATTCGGTTTAGGTACTTTCCGCCTGAAAGACGACGTGGTTATCGCTTCTGTTAAAACGGCGCTTGAGCTAGGCTACCGTGCTGTCGACACTGCGCAAATCTATGATAATGAAGCGGCTGTTGGTCAGGCGATTGCCGAAAGCGGCGTACCGCGTAACGAGCTGTATATCACCACCAAGATTTGGATTGAAAATCTCAGCAAAGAAAAACTGATCCCAAGTCTGAAAGAAAGCCTGAAGAAGCTGCGTACAGATTATGTCGATCTGACGCTGATCCACTGGCCATCTCCAGGTGATGCGGTATCTGTTGAGGAATTCATGCAGGCGCTGCTCGAAGCAAAACAGCAGGGGCTGACTCGCGAAATTGGTATCTCAAACTTCACCATTCCGCTGATGGAAAAAGCCATTGCCGCAGTAGGTGCAGAGAACATTGCGACCAATCAGATTGAGCTGTCTCCGTATCTGCAGAGCCGTAAGGTGGTTGACTGGGCGAAAGCACACGGTATCCACATCACCTCTTACATGACGCTGGCTTACGGTAAAGCGCTGAAAGATGAAGTGATTGCGCACATTGCCGCTAAACATAACGCGACCCCGGCGCAGGTTATTCTGGCATGGGCAATGGGGGAAGGTTACTCCGTAATTCCTTCTTCTACCAAACGTGAAAACCTGGCAAGCAACCTGCTGGCGTTGGAACTGCATCTGGATGCCGAAGATAAAAAAGCGATCGCGGCACTGGACTGCAACGATCGTCTGGTCAGCCCGGCAGGCCTGGCCCCTGATTGGGATTAATTGCCTGACCCTCTGTACCCTTTAACCCTCTTTCACAGCTCCTTCGGGAGCTGTTCTTATATATTCACTTAAAAAGTCGATAAATGCCCGAATGCGCGTACTGACGGCACGATCGCTGTAATAAACTGCGCTAAAAGGCATCTCTACCGGCAGACGTTTATCTGCCAATAACTCCACCAGTTCACCCCGCGCGATCTCTTTATCTATCATATAATCTGAAAGACATGCGATGCCGTTGCCATTCAGGCAAAGCTGTTTTAGCGTTTCTCCACTGTTGGAAGAAATTCCGCACTCGACCTCATGCAGCTGTCCGTCGATACAGGCAATCGGCCAGGTATTGAGTGAAACCGGTTCGGAAAACCCCAGACACAGGTGCTGGTTTAACTCCTCGACACTCTCTGGCTTGCCAAAACGGGCAATGTAGTCCGGTGAGGCAATAATCTTACGATAGCTGGTAAATAACGGACGCGCACGTAGACTCGAGTCAGTCAGTGTACCCGCTCGTATAGCAACATCCACTTTTCGTTCAATAAGATTGATGAACGTTTCTGAGGAGACGAGAGACAGCGTCATCTCGGGATACCGCTCCCGGAACGGCTTGATTAGCGGCATCAGGAAATGCAACATCACCGGTGTTGCTGCGTCGATGCGCAGCAGGCCGCGCGGAGTATTACGCGACTCCATGATTTCCGTTTCTGCTGCAGCCATCTCTTGCAGTATCTGCTGCACCCGCCTGAAGTAGCGCTCTCCTTCTTCGGTCAGGCTTAGCTGTCGGGTCGTGCGATTAAGCAAACTGACGCCCAGTTTCATCTCCAGCTTTTTTACTGCCCGGCTGACCGCGGAATTGGCTTGTCCAAGCTGTTCTGCCGCCCGGCTAAAGCTGCCACTTTCCACTACCGCCACAAAAATCGCAAGTTCTTCAGAGGTTGCTTTCATTTTTGCACCTGACGCAAAATTATATTGAGATTTTGAATATTTTTGTCATTAAAACATCCTGGCATACTGCGTGTCATCTGATTACTGATGTTACGGAGTTATTTATGCCTCTCGCTTTATTTGCACTAACAATAAGTGCCTTCGCTATAGGCACTACTGAGTTTGTGATTGTTGGCCTGGTGCCAACCATCGCTCAACAGCTGGCGATCTCGTTACCTTCCGCTGGGATGCTGGTTTCAATCTATGCGCTGGGGGTGGCAATTGGCGCACCGGTACTGACCGCTTTGACCGGACGCCTTCCACGTAAACAGTTACTGGTTGCGCTGATGGTTCTGTTTACAGCGGGGAATTTGCTCGCATGGCAGGCACCCGGGTATATGACACTCATTGTTGCTCGTCTGCTGACTGGGCTGGCACATGGCGTATTCTTCTCGATTGGTTCTACCATCGCGACAAGTCTGGTGCCAAAAGAGAAAGCGGCTTCCGCCATTGCCATTATGTTTGGTGGCTTAACGGTGGCGCTGGTCACCGGCGTGCCGCTGGGAACATTTATCGGTCAGCACTTTGGCTGGCGTGAGACTTTCCTCGCGGTATCAATGTTAGGCGTGATTGCACTGATCAGTAGCCAGTTGTTGATCCCCGCCAACATTCCCGGTCGCGCAGCCGCCAGCATTCGCGACCAGATGAAGGTGCTGACTCATCCCCGTCTGCTGCTGATTTACGCCGTTACGGCACTGGGCTACGGCGGTGTATTCACGGCATTCACCTTCCTGGCACCGATGATGCAGGATCTGGCGGGATTCTCCCCGGCAGCAGTAAGCTGGATCTTATTGGGTTACGGTGTTTCAGTGGCTATCGGTAATATCTGGGGCGGTAAGCTGGCGGATAAACATGGTGCGGTTCCTGCGTTGAAATTCATTTTCGCCGCGCTGTTTGTTCTGCTGATGGTCTTCCAACTGACGGCCTCTACGCAGTACGCCGCGCTGGCTACCATTCTGGTGATGGGGATCTTTGCCTTTGGTAACGTACCGGGATTGCAGGTCTACGTGGTACAGAAAGCTGAGCAATTTACGCCTAATGCTGTAGATGTGGCGTCAGGGTTAAACATTGCGGCGTTTAACATTGGGATTGCACTGGGGTCAGTGATTGGCGGGCAAACGGTCGAGCATTATGGTTTAGCTCAGACGCCGTGGATTGGCGCCCTCATTGTTCTGGTAGCTTTCCTGCTGATGGGGGTCAGCGGTCGTCTTGATAAACCCGTGCGTGTTGCTCTGGGGTAAATCATTGATGTAAGCGCCCACTTACAAAACAAACTGCAATTGTTCGTTGAAAGTGAGTGCTAAAATCCCTATAACAGAAGAACCAGTCCGGCTGCGGACTGGTTGACGTTACAGAGGTTTGAAAGTCTAAAGTGCGAAAAAACACCTATGCCATGCGTTATGTTGCCGGACAACCCGCCGAGCGGATTTTACCGCCGGGGTCGTTTGCGCATATTGGCCAGGCATTACCCGCAGGCGTTCCGTTAAGCAGTGAAGACCGCATTCGCGTGCTGGTATGGAATATTTTTAAACAGCAGCGCGCAGAATGGCAGTCGGTGCTGAAGAATTTTGGCAAAGATGCGCATCTGGTATTATTACAGGAAGCGCAAACCACGCCAGAACTGGTGCAGTTTGCGACCGCTAACTATCTTGCTGCCGATCAGGTTCCTGCCTTTGTGCTGCCTCAGCATCCCTCTGGCGTCATGACGCTCTCTGCTGCTCATCCTGTTTACTGTTGTCCATTGCGCGAGCGTGAGCCTATTTTACGGCTGGCGAAATCGGCTCTGGTAACGGTGTATCCGCTGCCTGACTCTCGATTATTAATGGTGGTGAATATCCACGCGGTTAACTTTAGCCTCGGTGTCGATGTTTATAGTAAGCAGTTACTTCCCATTGGCGATCAGATTGCTCATCACAGCGGTCCGGTTATTATGGCTGGCGATTTCAATGCCTGGAGCCGTCGACGGATGAATGCGCTATACCGCTTTGCGCGTGAAATGTCGCTGCGCCAGGTACGTTTTACTGACGATCAGCGCCGACGCGCGTTTGGTCGCCCTCTCGATTTTGTGTTCTATCGTGGTCTGAACGTGAGTGAAGCCTCTGTGCTGGTCACCCGTGCATCCGATCACAACCCGCTACTCGTTGAATTCAGTCCCGGCAAACCTGAACAATAACGGTGTGTCAGGTCTGCCGTAGGGCAGGCCTGTGATGGTTGCCCTTCCTATTTCACAACAACCGAAGGACAACACAATGACAACACGCTCTCACCATGACAACGTCGAAAAACAGTTTGGCTCTCAGGCTAATGCCTATTTAACCAGTGCGGTGCACGCCTCTGGCCGTGACTTGCAGCGTCTGAGGGAAAGGTTATCGGCATTTCCGCAGGCCCGTGTGTTGGATATGGGATGTGGAGCGGGGCATGCCAGCTTTGTAGCCGCGCAACACGTAAAGCAGGTTGTGGCTTATGATTTATCGTCGCAGATGCTTGAGGTAGTCGCTGAGGCGGCAAAAGACAGAGGCCTGGAGAATGTCGCCACACGCCAGGGTTATGCCGAAAGTCTGCCATTTGAAGATAGCGAATTTGACGTGGTAATTAGCCGCTATTCTGCGCACCACTGGCATGATGTCGGACGCGCGCTGCGGGAAGTGAACCGCGTTCTGAAGCCCGGTGGTGTATTGATTGTGATGGATGTGATGTCGCCAGGCCACCCAGTACGTGATATCTGGTTGCAAACCGTGGAGGCGTTACGCGATACCTCGCACGTTCGTAACTATTCCAGTGGAGAGTGGCTGTCGTTAATCAACGATGCCAATTTGATTGCCGATACTTTGTTAACCGATCGCCTGCCACTGGAGTTCAGTTCGTGGGTCGCGAGGATGCGCACGCCCGCGGCGTTGAGCGACGCGATTCGTGCATACCAACAAAGTGCTTCTGCAGACGTGAAAGCCTACTTTGCGTTACAGGAAGATGGCTCGTTTACCAGCGACACGATAATGGTTGAGGCACATAAAGCGGGATAAATAAAAAAGGCACTGGGGGGGAATCCAGTGCCTTCATTTCTACAATCCTATCAGGAATCCGGCATGCCGTTGTTTTTCACAAACAACGTGAGCTGATCGCCTGGCTGTAGATTGTCCGTATCGCTGTTCCAGCGCATGACATCTTTGATGTTAACCCCGTGACGTTTGGCAATGCTCGACAACGAGTCGCCTTTACGCACACGATAGGTGATGCTATCGCTGTTGTTCGCCAGACGCTGCGCGCTGGTACCCGCACCCACCGTCAGGTTTTGACCCACTTTCAGGGATGACCCGCGCAGATTATTCCACTGCTTAAGGTCATTGGTGCTCACGCCAAGACGTGAAGCGACGCCAGAAAGCGTATCGCCAGAGCGAACTTTGTAGCTACGACTGTTCAGCGGCGTGTTATCCGCGACCAGCGTTGACTGCACGGCTGCAATTTCGCCTGAAGCCAGAGATTCACGCAGCTTCTCTGCATGCTTCTTTGGCACCATCACATATTGCGGGCCGCTGGCACCCAACGTGGAGCCTTTCACACCTGCATTGAAAGTCTTCAGCTTGCTGACGGAAATACCCGCCATATCGGCAACCTGAGCCATCTCAACCGGGCTACTCAGGCGAACACGTGCCAACGCGCGGCTTTCGTCTGTTGTTGGCAGACGCACGCCATAGCGTTTGCTGTTTTTGAGTATATCGCTCAATGCCAGCATTTTGGGCACATACTGCTTTGTTTCCTGAGGCAATGGTAACGACCAGAAGTCAGTGGATTTTCCACGTGCTTTGTTCGTTTTGATTGCCTTCATGACACGACCTTCACCGCTATTATAAGCAGCAACGGTCAGCAGCCAGTCGCCATCAAACATCTTGTTCAGACGCTGCATCATGTCCAGTGCGGCGGTGGTGGAAGCCACAACGTCGCGACGTGCATCATAATTGCGGGTCTGTTTTAAACCATAATTGCGCCCCGTGCTCGGAATGATCTGCCAAATACCTGCGGCATTGGCGCCAGACGTTGCGTGAGGATCAAAAGCGCTCTCCACTATGGGTAGTAGTACCAGTTCCATTGGCATGTTACGTTTCTTAACCTGCCCGGCTATCCAGTACATATACGGCTCTGCCCGTAAAGTTACATCGTGGAGATAGCTCTTATTACGTAAATACTTCTGTTTCTGTTCGCGAATCCGGTTGTTTTCCGGAATTCCCATCTTTAGCTCGTCACCAATGAAAGCCCACAAATCTTGATCAGCAGCGATAGATGTTCCGTCGTCCATCCATCGCGCCTGACTTGTAAACTTTCCTGCTTCCCCTTGACCAGCTGCAGAAAGGCTCTGTGCGTGTTGTTGGACGTTACCAGTATTCTGGCACCCAACAAGCAGGACAGAGGCGAGTAATATCGCTTTTGCCTTCATGTGTGTGTCAATAGTTGCTTAAAAGACGACCGATCATAACGGCGAAGTTTTCAAAAGGCAACCCGGAATTGTCAGAACGTATCTTTCTTTGACCTTAACCAGGCAAAACGCTCTTCAGGTTGTTGCAATATTGTTTCTTTGTTTATTTCATTAATTAAATCAATATCTTCCGTTCTAAAAAAAAGATTATTTCGCCGCTCATTTTTCAGAATTACGGGTAGTGTCATTTGTTTTTTTACGCGTAACTCATTAACTTTACGATAATATTCATTTATGAACGAATCGTGCGGGAGAATGCTTAAGGCAAACTTCATGTTTGCTAATGTGTACTCATGTGCACAACAAATTAATGTATCGTCAGGAAGTTTGTTTATTTTTTTAAGTGATTGATACATTTGAGTTGCTGTGCCTTCGAAAAGTCGACCACAACCGCCAGAAAAGAGCGTGTCACCACAAAATAAGTAAGGATGGCTAAAGTAACAGATATGTCCTAAAGTGTGACCCGGAGTAGCAATTACCCTAAATTCATGCCCCAAAACGAGTGCAATATCGCCATCTTCGACTATGTGTGTCGTTCCCTTATCTTGCGTTTCAGCCGGTCCGTATACCACTATTTGTGGGTAATGTTGCAGGAGTTCTTTCACACCGCCCACGTGATCCTGATGATGGTGGGTTAGCAGGATGGCTTCCGGCACCCAGTTATGCTCTGCAATGGCTTTCAAAACAGGAGCCGCCTCACCCGGGTCCACAATCAGACAATGCTGGTCATTATTTGACAGGACCCAGATGTAATTGTCCTGAAATGCAGGAATACTGTTAAGATTCATATATTACCTCTCAATGCGTAACGGAAGGTTGTGATGAAACCGGCAAGGATCCCTCAAACTGTCGTAGCGCCCGTTAGCTGGGATGATTTGCCCTGGGGCGAACACTATCGTGAGGCGCTGGAGCATCAGCTTAACCCGTGGTTTGCAAAAATGTACGGTTTTCATCTGCTTAAGGTTGGTAATTTAAGCGCAGAAATCGATTCTGAAGCGTGCGCGGTTTCTCATCAGGTAAATGTTTCTTTGCAGGGATCTCCCATGCAGGTGACGGCCGATCCTTTGCATCTTCCCTTTGCCGATAAGTCCGTGGATGTCTGTTTATTGGCCCATACGTTACCGTGGTGCTCTGATCCGCATCGCCTACTGCGTGAAGCCGATCGCGTGTTGATTGATGACGGCTGGTTGATTCTGAGCGGCTTTAACCCGGTAAGCTTGATGGGATTGCGTAAACTGATACCCGTATTGCGCAAGACATCGCCCTATAACAGTCGGATGTTTACCCTCATGCGTCAACTGGACTGGCTATCATTACTGAATTTTGAAGTGCTGCACTATAGTCGTTTTCATGTTCTGCCCTGGAACAAGAAGGGCGGGAAAATGTTAAGCGCCCATATCCCCGCGCTGGGCTGTTTACAGCTGGTGGTTGCGCGCAAGCGAACCATTCCGCTTACGCTCAACCCGATGAAACAAAATAAAAGCAAAACGCCTATCCGTCATGCCGTTGGCGCGACCCGGCAATACCGTAAACCGGACGCTTAAGCCTCAGCCTGATACCCAATATCATCCTGAGTCGGGCTCATGGCCGCGGTGCGCGCAAGCTCATCGCAGCGTTCGTTTTCCGGATGGCCCGCATGGCCTTTAACCCATTCCCATTTGATTTGATGCGGCCCCAGCGCGGCATCGAGACGTTTCCACAAATCGACGTTCTTCACCGGTTTTTTATCTGCTGTTTTCCAGCCGCGCTTCTTCCAGTTGTGAATCCACTGCGTAATGCCCTGGCGCACATACTGGCTGTCCGTGCTGAGTATCACTTCACACTGTTCTTTCAGGGCTTCCAGCGCAACGATTGCCGCCATCAGCTCCATGCGATTATTAGTGGTGAGGTTGTAGCCCTCGCTAAAGGTTTTTTCGCGCCCACGATAGCGTAAAATCGCCCCATAACCACCAGGCCCTGGATTTCCCAGGCAAGAACCATCGGTGAAAATTTCTACCTGTTTAAGCATCTCTGGTAGACTTCCTGTTTTAGCAAATCGAAATCAAACGATAAGTCTGACATAAATGACCGTTATGAGCACTGGAATTACACGACAGATCGTCCTCGATACCGAAACTACCGGTATGAACCAGATTGGCGCCCACTATGAAGGCCACAAGATCATTGAGATCGGTGCGGTTGAAGTGGTGAACCGCCGCCTGACCGGCAATAACTTCCATGTTTACCTGAAGCCGGACCGGCTGGTGGACCCGGAAGCGTTCGGCGTACATGGAATCGCAGACGAATTCCTGCTCGATAAACCTACGTTTGCCGATGTGGCCGATGAGTTTCTCGACTACATTCGCGGCGCGGAGCTGGTCATCCATAACGCATCGTTCGATATCGGTTTTATGGATTATGAATTCGCTAAGCTCAGGCGGGATATTCCGAAGACGAACGAATTCTGCAAAATAACCGATAGCCTGGCGCTGGCGAGGAAAATGTTTCCTGGCAAGCGAAACAGCCTTGATGCGCTGTGCTCGCGCTATGAGATAGACAACAGTAAACGAACCCTGCACGGCGCATTGCTCGATGCCCAGATTCTGGCTGACGTTTATCTGATGATGACCGGCGGGCAGACCACGATGGCGTTCTCAATGGAAGGCGACAGCCAGCAGCAGAATGACACGGGGATCCAGCGTATTGTGCGACAGTCCAGTAAACTACGCGTTGTTTTCGCCACTGATGAAGAGTTAGCGGCCCATGAGTCACGCCTTGACCTGGTGCAGAAGAAAGGCGGAAGTTGCCTCTGGCGGGCATAGTTTGTACGTTTACCGTATGAAAATGGCCATTCGGGTGATTTTTGCAGCAAACGATTAAAAACGTGAGAAAAAGCGTTGACGAGGCGCGAGGCAATCCGTAATATTCGCTTCGTTCCCAAGCGGAACACAACGCGGAGTGGTAGTTCAGTTGGTTAGAATACCTGCCTGTCACGCAGGGGGTCGCGGGTTCGAGTCCCGTCCATTCCGCCACTATTCAGAAAGCCTGAATCAGAAATGATTCAGGCTTTCGTCGTTTTAGCCCGCCAAAAAATAATAATCTCATTATCACGCTTTATCGACCGCGCCCGAGCTTTCGGGTGGGCAACACATCAGGTCATCCTTAACCCGACGCATATCCAGAAGGCGATTAACTCGCGAAGTGATTCATCACGCAGGCGAAGCGGGGTGAAAAGTTATCGCCAATAAGAACCGTTTCCTCATTCAGGTGCTTTAGCATATACAGCTTGTCGGCACGTTCGTAAGCGTCGAAGAAGAGATAGTCGACAGCGTCCGTTGCATCATCATCGGGGGATTTTTCCCGACCATCGGGAGTGAGCATAAAAACGCCTGCGGTATGGCCGAGTGGACGGGCATAGCGAAAGAACAGTTTTCTATTAACAGCGAACTCGCCGTCGTCACTTTTGAGTTTCCCTTGGACTGACAATGAAAGGTGTCCGGAGTTGTAGCTGGTTATCAGCATTATTCCGTGGAGTTCCTTTTTTGTATTCTGGATGTCGAGTATCGACGTGAATTCCGAGGAGCAGGAAAAACTGATTTCTTGTTTTTTCGCATTCCCGGCGATAATAAAAAAAGCGATAGCCGCTAGCCCAAAAATGGCAATCACGACTGACCATAGTAAAGGAGAGTGATCGCTTTCCTGCTTCATATCATTCCTCATGATGGCGATACTGGCTGATGCAATGGTAATAGCCGAGGTTTAGCCCGCATTCAGCGGCAAACGACCACTCAACCAGATTATGGTTGCTCGCCCAGGTATTGAGATACAGATCTTTTGGGTACGAACAGTTGGGGTTAATACCCACGGACTTGAAAATATCCAGCGCTTTTTTTTCGGTTATGGTGTCGGTGAGGGCGTTTCCTAATATATGCACACGGCATTGCTCGTAGTCGATAGTCCGCAGGATCGCCGCGTCCGTCATCGCGATTTCATTGGGTATCCATGTTAACCACGCTGTCGCCAGTACGGCGATGCCGGTAATTAACGTTGTTATCGTGACAGGCCACAGGTTTCGTTTCTTTTCCCTGGGCGTCAATGCAACATTGACTATTCTGGTGGGCGCTTGCGATTCCTCCAGTTGCTGAATATTGATACTGGCGTCGCTCATCCGAAATCCTATTCGCGGAATAGTGACGATCAGTTCTGCAGGATGGCCCGTAGACGTTATTGCTTTGCGCAGAAATGAAATGTGCTGATTGAGATTAGCATCCGTCGCTCTGGCGCCATTATGCTGGAAAACATTCTGCAGAATTTCATCGCGCGAGGATATCTCTTTACCATTTTGCAACAGATAGAGCAGTAATTGTGTTGCCACATTATTCAATGTGGCCATTTCACCAGATGCCAGGTCTTTTAGGGTATTTTTATGTGGTCTGAAAACTAAGCCATCACCAATAATTACGGATTTAATTTTGTTTATTGGTATATGAGAAATCACTGATGTCTCCTTTAAAGCAGGATATCTCGCATTCGAGTGGGGGAAGCAATAGCATAACATAATTCATTTATAAAAAATGATTGTACCATAGATCACTTTATTAATATTTATATAACAATCTCTTAATGTATCTAATAGAATCCTCCAATCTCCTTCCTCTCTTTCACTATCTTATTGTCATTACTCGATTTTGATGCCCAATTTCATTTTTACAAAACATTCATAAATACATTTTGCCTGTTCTTCTGGCTAAATAAAAAAATAGTTGATAGATAAAAACTCTATAAAAACCATAAATGATAGACATTAACACTGGCATTGGCGTGTTTTTTGGCTATTTTTTAGGTAAACGATCGCTCTACAGACAGTGTTACAACACGATTCCCTGAGTTTGATTAATACCGGATTTTTGCATTGTGTCATTTTTTCGTCGACTTAATATAAGCCCCGAAACAGCGTAAACAACTGTGGACGGTATTTCTGATGGAATACCAATGAAGTTCAAAATACGGGGTGGCTTGAGATGGATTGTTTGCAAGGAAATGCACTTCCGCCACCTGCAGATCAGGGTTTCCCTTGCATAAATTGTCTGTGGAAATAGATCGTCGGAATAACCAAAAAACAGATATAAGGTTAAGTAGTAATATGAAAATGAAAAACGTGGCTGTGGCTTGTGCGCTGATGGCGGGAATGACTTTTACTGCATCTTCTGCTTTCGCTGCAAAAAATGTTGAACCGACTAACGGTAAAATTCACTTCACTGGTTCTCTGGTTAATTCCGCATGCGGTCTGGCCCCAGAATCCAGCCCGGTGCAGGTTAATTTTGGTGAGATCCCAACTTCTCAGTTAAAAGACAACCAACGTGCTGGTGTTAAGCATGCCAAAATCGTTCTGCAGGGCTGCGATACAACTGTTGCGAAAACCGCCACAGTAACTTACACCCCGGCAACGATTGATACCGACAACAATGCGCTGGCTGCATTTACCTCGGGTACAGCAAAGGGCGCGGGCATCGGTATGATTGACAGTGGTAACCAGGACGTGAAATGGGGCGAAGCCGCATCTCAGGTCAACATTACCGATGGCGAAACCGACATTGATTTCGTTGCTTATCTGCAGGCCAACAACGCATCCGCAGCAGTAACCCCGGGTGACTTCGAATCTACCGTTAATTTCCAGATCGATTATCAGTAACGATCTGCTGCGGGCGCAATTATGCGCCTGCTTAACCCTTCCTGCGAATAACTGAAAGGAAATGCGGTGATGCCTGGATGGCGTATTTTACTGCTTTTTATCTTCATATCGCCTGCATGGGTTTTGGCTGACACCCATCGTCTTGTCAGTACGCCCGGCAAAATGCGCATGCGGGGAAATATTATTGAGGCTGCCTGTTATGTCGATCCACACGACCGGTCGCTGCTGGTTGAATTTGATGACCTCTCAGCCAGAGATATTTCCGGAAAACCTGAAAAAGTATCTGCGCATGATTTCAGCATTCATTTGCTGGGATGTTCATTAGGGGATTCTCAACACCCCGGGAATCTGTTCCAACGCGCCAATATTACCTTTTCCGGCGCACCGGATAGTGACAATCCTGATTATCTGAGCGTGCAATCGGAAACTGAAAATTTAGCGATAGAAATATATGACGGCAGAGGCAAGCAAATTCATTTGGGTGAGCCATCACCGGATTATGCGCTTAACCCAGGGAAAAACACGCTCAATTTTACGGCTTATTTGATCTCCCGCGACGGAAGAATGACGTCTGGTGAATTTACTGCAGTCACGCATTTTGTTGTGAATTATCTCTGAGCTGCACAGCAATTCGGGTATCTGAAGGTTTGCGAACGAAAATGATCACGCTGAAAACAGATAAAAAACGTCTGGCGCTTTTAATTGCTCTGGTCTGTGCCTCTTCATGGGCTGAAGCGGATGAGTCTATTGAATTTAATACTGACGTCCTGGATGCCAGTGACAGACAAAATGTCGATTTACAGCGTTTTTCCGAAGGCAACTTTGTGACTCCCGGAGAATATCTACTGGATGTTCGTATTAACAGCCAGGAGCTCCCTCAGCAGTCGATCCGTTATATCGTTGATCCTGCCAACGCGCATAAATCCATGGCGTGCCTGACGCCGCAACAGCTCGAATTACTGGCGCTCAAAGAAGAGGCGCTGACCTATATTCATCCGATTAGCGCGACCTGCTATGACATTTCCCGCCTGCCGGGTGTGGTGCTGAATAATAGCGCAGGCGTACTGGACATTACCGTGCCACAGGCATGGATGAAATATACCGATCCAGACTGGACGCCGCCGGAGCGCTGGGATAACGGCGTCGCGGGACTGATTTTCGACTACAGCGTTTCGGGCCAGGCCACACATTACGAACAAGGTGGCGATCATTACCGCTCACTGTCTGGTTATGGACAGACGGGCTTTAACCTCGGCGCGTGGCGCTTTCGTGGCCAGTATCAGGCCAATTATGCTTCGGATGAAAATCGTGGGCGTATCGACTGGGATCAGATCTATGCCTATCGCCCGTTACCGATGCAGGCTGCAAAACTGACGGTCGGTGAAATATATCTGAATTCCCAGGTGTTTGATTCAGTGCGATTTACGGGGGCTAACCTCGCCAGCGACGAGCGCATGCTACCACCGAATTTGCAGGGCTACGCGCCAGAAGTGCACGGCATCGCCCGCAGTAATGCGAAGGTCGCCGTCAGTCAGCAGGCGCGTGTTATCTATCAAACCACTGTTCCAGCGGGGCCATTTAATATTCAGGATCTACATGGCTCGGTACGCGGCACGCTGGATGTTCGCGTCGAAGAGCAGGATGGCAGCGTACAAACCTTTCAGGTCAATACGGCCGATATCCCTTACCTGACGCGCCCGGGCTATGTTCGTTACAACGCCGCTGTCGGTAAGCCATCGCGTTATAACCACGACGTCCAGGGACCTGCATTTTATAGCGGTGATTTTTCATGGGGGGTCAGCAATGCGTGGTCACTGTACGGTGGCGCGTTGCTCACTGGCGATCGCTATAACGCCTGGTCGATGGGGATTGGGCGGGATTTGAGCTGGTTGGGCGCGCTGTCGGCTGACGCAACGCAATCCGTGAGCCGGGTGAAGCATCAGGCTGAACAAAAAGGGATGTCCTTTAAGCTCAGCTATGCCAAAACCTTTGATGAATACAACAGCGCCATCACCTTTGCCGGTTACCGTTTTTCACAGCGTAACTTCCGCACCTTCTCGCAGTTTCTCGACGAGCAGTATGAAAATAACAACAGCGCCGGTAACGAAAAAGAGATGTACACCATCACCGGTAACAAGACCTTTTTTGCCGACGACCCGCAATTAGCGACCACGCTGTACCTGACCTATACCCACCAGAATTACTGGGATCGTGGCTCTCAGGATCGTTACGGGGTGTCGATGGGGCACAGCTTTTCGTTCGCAGGCATTCAGGGGATCAGCGCTAACCTTGCTGCTTACCGCTCTGAGTATCAGGGCAAACGGGACGACAGCCTTTCGCTGTCCATTTCGGTGCCATGGAGCGATGGCCGCTCAATGGATTATGAAGTGCAAAACAGCGGCAGCCAGACCAGTCAGATGGTTTCGTATTCCGATAACCGCGACCGTAACAATCCATGGCGACTGCGCGCAGGGGTTTCCGGTGAAGGGCACACCGCGTTTGATGGCTACTACAAGCATCGCAGCATGATGGCGGAACTGGAATCTAACGTCAGCTGGCAGCAATCACGCTATTTCTCCGTTGGTGGCACGATGCGCGGCGGCTTTACCGCAACGCGTCATGGCGCGGCGCTACACAACAGCCAGGCGTCGATGAATACCGCCAGGGTGATGGTTGATACCGACGGTGTGGCGAATGTACCGCTGAACGGCGAACAGGCGCACTCAAACCGCTTCGGTATTGCCGTCGTACCGGACGTTGTCAGCTATCACAGCTTTGATACCCGTATCGATGTGGACGCAATGGACGAGGACATTTCCGCGACCAAAGCCATTGTCACCAACACCCTGACGGAAGGCGCGATTGGTTATCAGCGCTTCGCCGTGGCGCAGGGGCAAAAAATGATGGCGCTGCTGCGCCTGAAAGATGGTTCGGTACCGCCGTTTGGTGCCGAAGTGTTTAACGCCAACGGTGTTAGCGTCGCCATGGTGATGGAAAACGGCATGGCCTGGATTGCGGGTGTGAATCCAGCCGAGCGTCTTTCTGTTGCCTGGGGCGGTCGCGCGCAGTGTCACTTACAGGTGCCTCAACAAATCAACCCGGAAGGTAACGTGCTGTTGCCTTGTGAATAATATCAATAACCTGAATGAATTTTGTCATGAAAAATCAAGCATTTTACTCCGTGCAGCGTTGGCTCAAACCCGTGGTCTGCGGTCTGCTTTTTATTGCAGAGATCAACGCCTCATGGGCGGGCATTGCACTTGACCGTACCCGTCTGATCATCACCGGTGATGCGCGATCTGTCAGCGCGAACTTAACCAACACCAGTCCAAGCATTCCGTTTCTGGCTCAGTCGTGGGTGGAAGACGCCAATGGAACAAAAATTACCTCGCCGTTGATGGTTTTACCGCCGCTGCAGCGGATTAACGGCGGGCAAAAGGGCATTGCGCGTGTGACAAAAACCAGCGGTATTAACGCTCTGCCGCAGGATCGCGAAAGTCTGTTCTACCTGAATGTGCGTGAAATTCCGCCCAAGCCGGATAAGCCGAACGTGCTGCAACTGGCGATGCAGTCACGCATCAAACTGTTCTACCGTCCGACCGCCATCGTGCCGGAAACACCGGGCGCCGTGTGGCAAAACCAACTGGTCTTTCATAAGCAGGGGCAGCGCTGGAGTGTGGATAACCCTACGCCGTACTTCGTTACCTTAATCGGCTTAAGCCGCAAGCCTGAAGCGCAGGGCGGCGACAGGCTGACTGACTTCCCTGGGATTATGGTTTCACCAAAGTCCTCTCTCGATTTCAGCGTGGCCGACGGCAGCGTTAGCCAGTTCAGCATGATGTATGTGAACGATTTTGGCGGTCATCCCGAATTGAAATTCAGCTGCACAGGCAATGTGTGTAAAGCATTGCCGATGGAGCAACAGCCCCGGTAACAGGATTCGTAAATGAAAAAGATGCTTTGCGCTCTGCTGATGGCGGGCATGGCCTGCTCGGTTCAGGCCACAAGTGGTCGCCAGGATATGAGCAATGTGTCCGGCGAGTATGGCAACGTCCGCTTTCATGGGCGAGTGTTCGTTTCGCCGTGCGTGCTGGATATGGCCTCCCGCGATCAGACTATCGATCTTGGTGATATTTCCGCCAGCCGTTTTCGCCAGGGCGGCGATCGCAGCGATCCGGTATTGGTCACGCTGTATCTGAACGGCTGTTTAAAGGGCTCCGGTCATACTTTAAGGGATTTCCCCGGGCAGACCAGTGAGATGCCGGAGCTGGCGCATAGCACGGTGGAACGTGGCGTTTCGATGACCCTAATGGCTGAAGGCGCGCCGGAAAACAGCGATTTGGGGCGCATTCACGGCGATGTGCGTGGTGCAGGCATTCGGCTACTGACCGAACGCAACCAGTTGATCCACCTGAACCAACCGCAACGCATGTGGATCCTCAAACCGGGCGATAACGCCATTCATTTTCTTGCCGCGCTGGAATCTTTTGGGAGAGAGGTGACCGCCGGAGAATTTAACGGTCTGGTCAGACTCAAGCTGGAGTATCTATGAGCGTATTACGTAAAACGCTGTTGTGGGTGGTGCTGGCAGGCTGTCCGATAGCCGGGCAGGCATTTACACAGGGAGAAGGTGAGCCGGAAGGTGGGTCGCCGCATCAGTACGATATTGAACTGAGCTCGCTGGATGTCAGCAAAAACCACGTGGGTGGCAGAACGGAGCCGTTCCCATGGAATCTGGGTGGCTGGTATGTGGTGAATTTCTATTGCGAACAGGCTGACATCTCCCGAGCACCAATTTACTACACCACCACAACCACGATGCCGCCTTCAAATCAGGGGGCGAACCGTTTTCGGCTAAACGAGTATCTGGATGTGGAAGTTCAGGTGTGGGTTGCCGGGGGCTATAAAAAATATGTGCAGGCGCCTTTTACCAACGTTTCAAACCGCAACAGCAACAACAGCTGTAAAAAACGTAAGGGCTACACGCGAGCGACTAATGTTGAAAGTGGTTCAAAAGGGAAAGTGACGTTTATTGTCACTAAACCCATTATCAATGGCATCAATATCACTTCCCAGTCGCTGGTGGAGGTGGCCGGGCGTATGGGAAGCGCGGGACCTACGCCAACCACGGCGATTTCTCGCGTGGTGATTAAATCCGGGCTGATTACCGTCCCGGACAAATGCACCTTCAACCGGGGAGACAAAATCAGCATTGAGTTTGGCGATCTGCCTGGATCCGCTGCCCGGCTCAACGGCACTAACTACAGCAAGTCAGTCCCTATACATGTGGTCTGTGAAGGCGGGAGTTTCGATCAGGGCGCGCTGAACATTAATCTTGGTATACAAACGACCACGGCGTCAGGTACGGCGGGGTTTAACGGTAATCTCCTTGGCACGCTGAGCGGCGGACAAAAGCGCGACGATCTCGGCATTATGCTTAAAGACGAAAGTGGTGGCACCGTCGTGCCTAATCAATTCTACAACGTGAAGGGGTTTTACCAGAATCAGGGCGACTGGAATCTCACCGCTGCGCCGGTGGCAAAGCCGGGCGTGGGAAGCGTGAAGGAAGGTGAATTTGAAGCCTCTGCTACCGTTGTCGCGCAGTTTCAGTAGGGGGATGTCATGAGATTCTCGGCGTTATTCGCGACCAGTATGTTACTGCTAGGTGGCATGGCGCAGGCCGACACCAAACTGGTCGGCGGCGACATGTATTTTCACGGCACCATCAGAGCGCTGGCCTGCAGCCTTGCACCGGGAGGCGACAAAATCGAGGTCGATTTCAAGCAAATCGCGACACAGGATCTCTATCTCTCGGGGCGCAGTAAGCCGGAAAAATTCAGCATCCAGTTACGCGACTGCAACCCTGAGGTTTTCCGTGGGATCTCGGTTACCTTCAGCGGTCGTGAGGATGCGGAGCTGACCGATCATCTGGCGCTGGATAGCAGTGAACAAGGCGGCGCGTCAGGGATCGGGATTGGGATGAGCGAAGAGGACGGTACGGCAATCCGCCTTGATGAGAGCACGTCAGTCAAAGAGATAACAGAAGGTTCGATGACGCTGAATTTCTTGGCGTGGGTCGCAGCGGAGCCATCGGCGATAAAAAATCAGTCTCTCGAATACGGTCCGTTCAGCGCCAGCGGGACCTGGACGTTGAACTACCAGTAGCATGATGAACGTACTGAATCGCATTGCGCCGCTTCCTGCGCAGAAATTATTGCTCAGTATTAGTCTGTTTTTTTGGTGTGGGGCCATGCATCTCTACTGGCCGAACAACGGCGGCAGCGGTCTGTCGTTGCCGCTTAATATTACGAGCTGGATCTACGCTGTTGTACTGGCTGCAAGCGTATTGATGCTGGTGCCTCGTCAACGCTGGCGCATCACTGTGCCCGCTGCGGGTTTTACAGTCGGGGCGTTCATCCTGACGTTGCTTTGCCTGCTAACGCCTGATGTCTGGCAGGCCGAGGCACTGCTGGTGGCGGGGGCGTTACTGGGCGGTGTGAGCGTCTATCTGGTCACATTACAAATTCCGCTCACGGCAAACACCCTGACGGCACTGCTGGCTCTGCTATGGGGAGCGTGCGTGATTGAATGTCTGGCGTTTGTCTATCAGTACTGGCATTTGCCGGGCGTTGATTACTGGGAGTTTGCCTGGCGGCGCGGTACGCGACCCTACGGGATATTTCAGCAGGTCAACCTGATGGCCAGCTTCACGGCATGCGGTGTGCTGCTGTCAGCGCCGCTCTTTTTACGTCTGCACCGCGGGTATCGAATTGCCATTGGAATAGGCCTGGTAATGATGGGATTTGTACTGCATGAATCGCAGTCGCAAACCGGCTACTTGTCTTTGGTAGTCGGTGAAGTGCTGCTGCTGGCGGTTTTCCCGGCGCAACGGCGCACGCTACTGCTGCTTCTACTGCCGATGGCGTTAGGCGTGGTGATAGGGGCCACGGCCCGCCATTTTTTGTCTGTGGTCACGGTCGATCATCTGACGACTTCTCAAGTGCGCTGGACGGTGTTGAAAACGTCGCTGGCATTATTTGTCGAACGCCCGTGGATGGGGTGGGGCGTGGGCAGTTTTGCTGCCGTGTTTCTCGAACGCGCGGGGCCATTGGGGCTGGGCAGCATTTCGCATCCGCACAACGAACTGGTGCTGTGGCTGGTGGAGGGCGGTCTGGTTGGGCTTGCGGGGGCGCTCTGTTTTATAGCGGGTGGTTTCTGGCTCTGGCTGCACGGTAATTGCTGGCGTCGCGCCTGCCTGGTGGCGGCACTGCCGGTGGTTATTCATATGTTGACGGAATACCCCGTCAGGCAGTCAACGCCACACTGGCTGCTGTTGATCCTGTTGCTTCGATGTGCAGACAGTGCGCGAACGGGAATACGCCTGGCGCTTACGTCAACGTCGCTGATTCGCGCGACAGGGTTTATCTCGTTACTGACCGTCGCGCCATTGCTGCTTCTCACGCTGCACACGCAACAGCAATTGACGCTGGCGGAGAGGCAGTCAACGCAGTGGCATCTTGCCGAACTGCTCCCTGTGGGAGGCTGGCTTCTTACCAGTCGTTATCGGTTTGATGTCCAGATGGGGTATCTGCAACGGTATCAGCGTACCCGGGACGCACGTTGGCTGGAAGCGGTTCGCCGCTGGGCGCCTGATTATGTGCGCGTTCACCCAGACCCTAATGTCTCCTTCACGCAAATCTTACTGGCGCTGCACCAGCGCGACCTGGTCGAGGCGCATCGTTTGGCGACGCGCTTTTGCCTGATATACCCAAACGATCGCCGTATCCCGTGGCTGCAGGATGCACGACGTCCTTTTAATAAAATAATGGAATGATATGAACAGATTCAGTGAACAGGCCCGTTATGTGCCAGAACTTCCTCGCAACGCCGAACTGCTGCGGATCACCGGGATCCGTTTGCAGCGCATTCATTTTTTTGATGACGCATCGCTGGATGTTTGTGAGGTGTTAAGCCAGGTACGCACACCGCTCCCACTGGATCTGTTTTTCAAGCACCTTTCCATCACGGCAAAACAGCAGCTTTTTCTATGGCAAATGCAGCGGGTGCTGGCCCTCTCGGGAAGCTATTCGCTGAATTTATCCGTCAGGATGCTGACCAGTCTGTCATGGATCACGCGTCTCACAAAGCAGGGGCATCAGGGGAGGATTGTTATTGAGATTCAGGATCCGGGCTCCATGATGCGCCTGGATAAGGCAGAGCAGCAGGCCGTATGCATTGCCGTAAAAACGCTGGTGCGTCACGGGTTTCGCGTGTGGCTGGATGATGTTTCGCCTGAGCTATTTTTTGTCTGGCGGCTGTCGGGCATCCGTTTCGATGCCATCAAAATTGAAAGTGGAATGTTTCATCAGTTCAGAACATCGGAGTGGCAGTTGAGGGTTCTGGTCAATCAATTTCGTGGGCTGGGTGAACGGGTTGTCATTGAGGGGGTAGAAACACCACAGGATTATGCCATTTGCCGTATGAGCGGCGCAGATGCTGTACAGGGCTTTCTGTTTGAGCAGGAAATTTTACCGAAAAGCCTGAATCATTGCTGACTCAGGCTCTGGCAATTACTCGCTCAGCGTCTGTGCGATATCTTTTTGCACCTGCTGGCGCTGTTCTGGGGTCAGCACTTTGTTCAGGTCAAAATAGTATTTCACGCGATAATAACGCGCCTGCTGTTCGATGTTGCTGAACGCGGAAAGCTGTTTCTGAACGGCAGCTTCATCCCATTTCCCGGACTTGATGACGTCAATTAACGCGCCGTCTTTAACATCTTTCACCGAAATCTGGCCGACGTTGGTTTCAAGCTGTTGGTGCAGTTTTTTAATCTGCGCAACCTGGTCAGTGCTCAACTTAAGATGTTGCACTATAGGATCCTGGGCTGGAGCCGGAACATTAGATGTCGTTGCTGCAAGCGTGCTAAAAGAAGCGCCCGCTAAGGTAGCCGCCAGCAAAGTCATGCGTACGAAGTTCTTCATTATTGAAATCCTGATAAGGGAATTATCGACATTGTCTGCCACTCGTTGGTTGCGAGTGATTATCCTTTGCAGAATACGATGCCCGCCGCATGTCGCCACGCGAATTTGTTTTGCGGTTGGTTACGGAGTGAAACAATCCCGCCACGGAAAACGTTGTGCAGCGGGAGTGAAGGCGATAGTTATAGCGTGAACGGGTCGGCGTCTTGCCAGGCGGGAAACTTCTCGCGATACTCGCGCAGCGCTGAGAGTGACAGTTCGGCGTCAATGCGTGTGGCCTGATGCGGCTCGGCGGTGGCAATAATCTCACCCTGCGGATTAATCACCCGGCTGTCACCGCGATAATGATGACCGTTACCGTCTGTGCCCACGCGGTTACATCCTGCTACATAAGCCTGGTTCTCAATCGCCCGTGCGGCAAGCAGAAGCTGCCAGTGCAGCGAACGCGGCGCAGGCCAATTGGCAACATACAACGCCAGGTCGTAATCGTTGCGATTGCGCGACCATACCGGAAAACGCAGGTCATAACAGACCAACGGCAGAATGCGCCAGCCGCGCCATTCAACAATAACGCGCGCGTCACCCGCATGGTAATGCTGATGCTCGTCCGCCATGCGGAACAGATGGCGCTTGTCGTAGAAATGCACATTACCTTCGGGCTCAACCAGAAAAAAGCGGTTTACCGGGCCGCGTTCAGACTGGGTAGCAGCGCTGCCCGCGATCAGGGCGTTGGTCTGTTGCGCTTTGGCACGCATCCAGCTTACGACTTCTTCTTGCGGCAACGATTTATTTGCCGCTTCCATGGCAAATCCGCTGGTAAACATCTCGGGCAACACGATGACATCACGTCCGGCGACGGTTTCCAGTTGTCGGTCAAAATGGCGCAGGTTGGCCGGGCCATCCATCCAGATCAAGGGTTGTTGCAGCAGAGTAATTTTCAAACCAGGCACGATCGAGGCTCCTCGTTGAACAACATTTTGACACTGTAGCATGAGCATTAATGAAAATGTGGCAATAAAAAGCCCCGCATTAAGCGGGGCTAAACGTTGTGCGTATATCGTTATGCGGCTTCGACTTTACGCACTTTCTCTGGCAGCTTTACCGGCTGAGTCGCCAGCTCCTCGGGTTCAAAGTCATCCACGTTGATACTGCGCAGTCGGCTCGCTTCGGCTTTCACCAGAATCGCGGCTTCATCTTTATCAATCAGCCCTTTCGCCAGCGCATTGTGCGCCAGTTCGTCGAGGCGGGTAAATGGCAGGTTTTTACCCAACTCTTTACAGATCCGCTGGTGGAAAGGGTCGGCTGCAATCACGTCCAGCAGCGCCTCTTCCAGCAAACCAACCGGGTTATGCTCGCTTGGCGTCAGATATTGACCACGACCAATACGAGAACGAGTCGCGCTCGGAACCTGCAAAATCTTCGCGACTTTATGGTCCAGCTTGTCAGACGGAGCATCATAGTGGCGACCGGTCGGGAAGATAACCACGTTCAGCAAGCCCGCGACCAGACGGTTCGGGAAGTTTTTCAGCAGATCGTCCATCGCCTGTTCCGCTTTGTACAACGCATCCTGAACGCCCCAGTGAACCAACGGCAGGTCCGCTTCATTACGGCCTTCATCGTCATAACGTTTCAGTACCGCGGAGGCCAGATACAGCTGACTTAACACATCGCCCAGACGCGCGGAGATACGTTCACGACGCTTCAGACTGCCACCCAGTACGGCCATGGACACATCTGAAAGCAATGCCAGGTTGGCGCTCAAGCGGTTCAGGTGCTGGTAGTAACGTTTGGTCGCATCGCCGGTTGGCGTGCTGCTGGTTAAGCCACGTGTCAGACCAAGCCAGAAGCTGCGTACTTTGTTACTGCCAACGTGACCGATGTGTTTGAACAGCAGCTTGTCGAACGCATTCACATCGTTACTCTGTGCCGCAGCCATCTCTTCCAGAACATACGGATGGCAGCGAATCGCACCCTGACCGAAGATCATCATGCTACGGGTCAGAATGTTGGCACCTTCTACGGTAATGGCGATTGGCGCACCTTGATAAGCGCGGGCGAGGAAGTTGTTTTCGCCAAGCATAATGCCTTTACCGCCAGTGATATCCATCGCATCGATGATTGACTGCTGCCCGCGGTGGGTACAGTGATATTTCACGATAGCCGACAGCACCGCCGGTTTTTCACCCAGCATAATGCCGTAGGTAATCAGTGATGCCGCAGCGTCCATCACGTAGGCGTTACCGGCAATACGTGCCAACGGTTCTTCAATACCTTCCATCTTACCGATGGAGATTTTGAACTGGCGACGAATGTGTGCATAAGCGCCGGTGGCCATCGCGACCGATTTCACGCCGCCTGTCGAGTTAGACGGCAGGGTAATACCACGTCCCACAGACAGGCATTCCACCAGCATGCGCCAGCCTTGACCGGCCATTTTCGGACCACCGATGATGTAATCAATCGGTACAAACACATCTTTACCGAGGGTCGGACCGTTCTGGAACGGCACGTTCAGCGGGAAGTGACGACGCCCAATTTGTACGCCCGGCGTTGAGGTTGGGATCAGTGCACAGGTAATGCCGAGATCTTCTTCACCACCCAGCAGTTTTTCCGGGTCGGAGAGTTTAAATGCCAGACCCAGTACCGTCGCGATAGGCGCCAGCGTGATATAACGTTTGTTCCAGGTCAGGCGCATACCCAACACCTGCTGGCCCTGCCAGTCGCCCATACAGACCACACCGGTATCAGGGATCGCCCCTGCGTCGGAGCCTGCTTCCGGGCTGGTCAGAGCAAAGCATGGGATCTCCTGACCGCGAGCCAGGCGCGGCAGGTAATGATTTTTCTGCTCTTCGGTGCCGTAATGTTGCAGCAGTTCGCCTGGGCCTAATGAGTTAGGTACGCCAACGGTGATCGCCAGGATCCCGGAAACACCGGAGAGTTTCTGCAGAACGCGAGCCTGAGCATAGGCTGAGAATTCCAGCCCGCCGTACTCTTTCTTAATGATCATCGCGAAGAAGCGGTGTTCTTTCAGATATGCCCACAGTTCCGGCGGCAGATCCGCGAGTTCATGGGTTATCTGGAAGTCGTTCGCCATGCGGCACGCTTCTTCCACTGGACCATCAATAAACGCCTGTTCTTCAGCGGTCAGATGCGGTTGAGGATAGTTATGCAGTTTTTTCCAGTCAGGCTTGCCCTGGAACAGGTCACCTTCCCACCAGGTTGTACCCGCATCAATCGCTTCTTTCTCAGTACGCGACATCGGTGGCATGACTTTACGGAAACCGCGGAACACCGGCGCAGAGATCATGGATTTGCGCATCGGCGTAAAGTTAAACGGTACGAGAATAATGGCCAGAGGAACCAGCAGCCAGACTGACCACAGGCCAGCCACGCCAAGCGCAGCCGTCCAGGCGAGCAAAATTAAGCTGCTGAGGAATAAGCTCACGCGGTGATAAAACAGAACGCTGAGCAGAACAACCGTAGCGATAATACTCAAAATCATCATAACGAAAAGCTCCCTTGCTTGTAGGAGGTCTGACCACTTGTGATGATATGTTTGTAGTGGATGTAAATTCTTTTAGCAATGTGTTTACAAAATAATTACAACAAAGCTCACATTGTTGCTGTTTTAACCGGCACAAAAAATCAAAAGCGACAGCCATTCCTGTCTGGATAATTTTCTGTAGTAGGAAATATCAACATGCGTTGTTAAGGTAATGAACGTGTTAATTCTGAGAAATTGTTCCGTTCACTTTGCGTTTATCGCCACTCTGCAGCAACAATATTTGTGAACGTGTTAAGGGTGCTATCGCTGCACCCTTAACAATCCCGGCTCCTGGCGGGAAATACCCTCCGCTTATTCCTTCAGGCTACCGGGCCGGGCGCGAGGTAGCGTCCCTGCAAAACGCGCCCTGAGCCAGCATCCATGCTGGCTCTCCCGGCCTTACGGAAACACGTCGGCAATTTTCAGCCGGACCAGCCCACACCTGATCATCTCCGCCGTTTTTTCAAACAGCGAAACAGAAACACCTGAGATTAAGAGAGTTGAAGCGATACCCTCGGTCCGGCTGAAAATTGATGAGGCGTTGACGGCTGACTGGGGTCGTCCGCAGGGATGCGGACGGAGGGGATGGCCTGCAGGGATGCAGGCTCGGCCCCGACCCGAAAGGCAGACGGAATAAGACGAATGAATCGCATAGCGACGATTTTCCCGCCGGGAGCCCGGGTTGCAAGGGTGGTGGCGGTGAGCCACCCTTGCACGTTCACGTAAATAGCGATATCAGAGTAGCGATGAACATAAGGTGAACGTAACCCTGTTCAAAGATAAAATATTCTCCTTACATGATTCACTTGCAGTCATTATGACCATTCCTGTGGCTTGTACTTCTCGCTGGTAGCGCTATCCGGTACACTGCGTCTTGTCATTTACATTCATGCTGAAGGATATCCTCATGTACCAGGATCTTATTCGTAACGAACTGAGCGAAGCGGCGGAAACGCTGGCTAATTTTCTTAAAGATGACGCCAATATTCACGCCATTCAGCGCGCGGCAGTTCTGTTGGCAGACAGCTTTAAAGCGGGCGGTAAAGTGCTTTCTTGCGGTAACGGCGGTTCCCATTGCGACGCGATGCACTTTGCTGAAGAGCTGACCGGACGCTATCGTGAAAACCGTCCTGGTTACCCTGCTATTGCAATCTCTGACGTTAGCCATATCTCCTGCGTCAGCAACGATTTTGGTTACGATTATGTGTTCTCTCGCTACGTAGAAGCCGTGGGTCGTGAAGGTGATGTCCTGTTAGGCATTTCGACTTCGGGTAATTCCGGTAACGTAATTAAAGCGATTGCCGCAGCGCGTGAGAAAGGGATGAAAGTGATCACCCTGACCGGTAAAGATGGCGGCAAAATGGCGGGCAGCGCAGATATTGAAATTCGCGTGCCGCACTTTGGCTACGCCGACCGTATTCAGGAAATTCATATCAAAGTGATCCATATCCTGATCCAGCTGATCGAAAAAGAGATGGTTAAACCATAAGAAGATGATTGCCGGATGGTGGCTGAAGCCTTATCCGGCCTACATGAGCACCACGTAGGCCTGATAAGCGCAGCGCCATCAGGCAGTTCACGGTTTTAAGGTAGGTGATGTATGTGCGAACTGCTCGGGATGAGCGCCAATGTGCCAACCGATATCTGCTTTAGCTTCACCGGGCTGGTTCAGCGCGGCGGAGGGACCGGGCCGCACAAAGACGGCTGGGGTATTACGTTTTATGAAGGTAAGGGCTGCCGTACGTTTAAAGATCCGCAACCTAGCTTTAATTCGCCTATCGCCAAACTGGTACAAGACTACCCCATCAAATCCTGTTCCGTGATTGCCCATATTCGTCAGGCGAACCGTGGCGAAGTGGCGTTGGAAAATACCCATCCCTTTACCCGCGAACTGTGGGGGCGTAACTGGACCTATGCTCATAATGGACAGCTCAGTGGCTATAAATCGCTGGAAACCGGAAATTTCCGCCCGGTCGGGGAAACCGACAGCGAAAAAGCTTTCTGCTGGCTGCTCCACAAGCTGACGGAGCGTTATCCGCGCACGCCTGGCAATATGACGGCAGTGTTTAAATATATCGCGATGCTGGCAGGAGAACTGCGGGAGAAGGGCGTCTTCAACATGCTGTTGTCTGACGGACGCTATGTGATGGCCTTCTGTTCGACCAACCTGTTTTGGATCACGCGTCGTGCGCCGTTTGGCGTGGCGACATTGCTGGATCAGGATGTGGAAATCGATTTTAGCTCAGAGACCACACCCAATGATGTGGTCACCGTGATTGCCACTCAACCGTTAACCGGCAATGAAACCTGGCAAAAGATTATGCCAGGCGAGTGGGCATTATTTTGTCTCGGGGAGCGTGTAGTTTGATGCCAGTTGCGGCTGAACCACTTCGTGACTCAACGGCTTGCTGACGACGTAACGACCATCGACGACAGAGACAGTCGGTGGTTTACGTGTTTGTTCAAAGTAATCGTATCCCGGCTTTAACTGGGCCCAGAAATCTTTGTAATACGAGAACTTATGGCGCTGCATGTTGGCATCGGTCATGCGGAACGGGTAAATGCTAACCTGTACGCTGGACTGCCCGAACACCAGAGCACCGGTCACAAACTGGAAAATCTCATCAATGCCGTTGTCGGTCATTGCGTAGCAGCCGACGGAAACACAGGCACCATGGATCATCAGGTACTTACCTTCATAACCGTGTGCGCGGTCATAGGCATTAGGGAAACCAATGTTAATCGCTTTATAGAAGCGACTATCTGGTTTCAGCTGTCCACGCTGAACGCTGTAAAACCCTTCCGGACTTTTGAAATCACCCTGACGCTGCTTCGGACCTAAGCCACCGGAATAATTACAGATCTTATAACTGTCGAGCAATTGATACTGTTCGCCCATCTTGACGTACAGATCCAAGGTTCGCTCTTCTTTGAAGATCTGGATATAAACGGGGGAGCCCATTAATTGCTGCTTATATTCTTTGCTGACAGGCGTAGTCGGGCTGCTGCTGCTCAGCAAACCGGCAAATGAAACGCACGGCAATAAAAGCATCGCAAGAAAAAATGCGATTTTACGCATACTGCTTATTCCTTGATAAAACGATCACACACGCCAGGACGGCAAAAAGAATCCCCAAATCGGATAAATCTGGATCTGGAGCGCTCACATTAGCACCAAGAGAGTTTTTCGCAAGTCTCTCGTGCGGCGTTTACACTTTAGTTTTTCTTTATACGGAAAATTGCGCTTAAAGGCAGTCAGACACTGGCGTATTTTGCTGGTTACTGCGCTTCATTGGGTCTTAATCGTGCTGGATGGATAATGGGTCAGGAACGGCTCAGCATTAGGTACAACCAGACTTCTCACAACATAAAAATACTGTATACTTAAACAGTAATGTGGGAGACAAACGATGCGTAAAATCATACATGTCGATATGGACTGCTTTTTCGCGGCGGTGGAAATGCGCGACAACCCCGCCCTGCGTGATATTCCCATTGCTATTGGCGGCAGTCGAGAACGTCGGGGGGTCATCAGCACGGCCAATTACCCGGCGCGCAAATTTGGCGTTCGTAGCGCAATGCCAACTGGAATGGCATTAAAGCTGTGTCCGCATCTCACTTTATTACCTGGTCGTTACGAGGCCTATAAAGAAGCCTCCCGCCAGATTCAGGCTATTTTCTCCCGCTATACCTCGCTGATAGAACCACTTTCGCTGGATGAAGCCTATCTGGATGTGACCGACAGCACCCACTGCCACGGCTCAGCTACGCTGATCGCTCAGGAAATCCGCCAGACAATTTTTAACGAGTTACAGTTAACCGCCTCTGCCGGAATTGCGCCGGTAAAATTTCTGGCAAAAATAGCTTCCGATCTCAACAAACCCAATGGGCAATATGTGATTACCCCTGCCGATGTTCCTGAATTTCTCAGAACATTACCGTTAGGCAAAATTCCCGGCGTTGGCAAAGTCTCCGCCGCTAAGCTGGAATCAATGGGATTACGTACCTGCGAAGATGTTCAAAAATACGACCTGGCAATGCTGCTCAAACGCTTCGGCAAGTTTGGTCGCGTGCTGTGGGAGCGCAGTCAGGGGATTGACGAACGGGACGTTAACAACGACAGGCTGCGTAAATCCGTCGGCGTGGAGCGTACGCTGGCGGAAGATATTCACGAGTGGTCGGAGTGTGAGGCGATAATAGAACGGCTCTATCCCGAACTGGAACGGCGTCTGGCAAAGGTTAAACCGGATCTGCTGATCGCTCGCCAGGGGATAAAACTCAAGTTTAATGATTTTCAGCAGACTACGCAGGAGCACGTCTGGCCGCGCTTAAATAAAGATGACTTAATTACGACAGCGCGCAAGACCTGGGACGAGCGTAGGGGAGGGCGAGGCGTCAGGCTGGTGGGATTACACGTCACGCTGCTGGATCCACAAATGGAAAGACAGCTACTGTTGGGGCTGTGACTCAGAACAATTGCCGGATGTCGGCGTAAACGCCTTATCCGGCCTACAAACCAGCGTGCAGGCCAGATGGCTACGTAACAACTTTATCCGGCCTACAAATCAGCATGTAGGCCAGATAAACGTAGCGTCATCCGACATTTAGCGCAGAATCTTACTTCGCCGGAATAGACTTCAGCAGTTCAGTCAGCAGCGTCCAGTAATGGCCGACGCTTTCGATATGAACCTGCTCATCCGGGGAGTGTGGACCGGTGATAGTTGGCCCGATGGAAACCATGTCCATATCTGGATACGGTTTCTTGAACAGACCACATTCCAGACCAGCGTGGATGATCTGGATATTCGGTGTTTTATTGAACAGACGCTGATAGGTTTCACGAACCAGGTGCATAACCGGAGAGTTAGCATCCGGCTGCCAGCCTGGGTATCCGCCTTTTGCCTGGGTTTTCGCGCCAGCCAGTTTACCCAGTGAATCCAGCATGCTCACCACGTAGTCTTTACCGCTGTCGATCAGGGAACGGATCAGGCAGTGAATTTCAACGTTGTCGTCAGTCATGGTGACAACACCGACGTTCAGAGAGGTCTCTACCACGCCTTTGGCGACGTCAGAGTTGCGGATTACACCGTTCGGGGTGGCGTTCAGCAGACGCACAAAGCTGTCGCGAGACTGAGCGGTCAGCGCGGCTTTGTCTTGAGCTACGGCATCCAGCAGCAGAGCCAGGTTCTTCTCTTTGGCTTCCAGTTCGTTTTTCAGGATTTCCTGATAGGTGTTGACCAGCGCTTTTAACGCATCAACTTTATCTGCAGCCACGGCGAGGGTGGCAAAGGCTTCACGCGGAATCGCGTTACGCAGCGTACCGCCGTTGAAATCAACCAGACGCAGATCCAGCTCTTCAGCGTGGCCCGCCAGGAAGCGTACCAGCAGTTTGTTCGCGTTACCGAGACCCACGTGGATTTCGCCGCCGGAGTGACCGCCTTTCAGGCCTTTTAACGTCAGCTTAAAGCTCTGGAATCCAGCCGGGATTGCTTCACGGGACAGCGGCAGGTTAGAGGTAAAGTCGATACCGCCTGCGCAACCCATGTAGATCTCACCTTCTTCTTCTGAGTCGGTGTTGATCAGAATATCTGCCTGCAGCCAGTTAGCCTGCAGACCAAACGCGCCATCCATACCCGCTTCTTCGGTCATGGTCAGCAGCACTTCCAGCGGACCGTGTACCACGCTGTCATCAGCCAGAACGGCCAGCGCAGACGCCATACCGATGCCGTTATCCGCACCCAGCGTGGTGCCACGGGCTTTCACCCATTCGCCGTCAATATAAGGCTGGATAGGATCTTTAGTGAAGTCGTGCACGGTGTCGTTGTTTTTCTGCGGGACCATATCCAGGTGCGCCTGCAGAACGACCGGCTTGCGGTTTTCCATGCCTGCGGTAGCGGGTTTGCGAATCAGGATATTACCGACTTGATCGCGCTCGACGTGGAAACCTTTCTCTTGGGCCCAGCTCAGAATGTGTTCAGCGAGCTGCTCTTCATGATAGGACGGATGAGGAATAGAACAGATTTTGGCAAAAATATCCCATAGCGGTTGCGGGGATAATTGAGACAGTTCAGACACGTTGAGTCTCCTTGGCGATGTCCTACAAAACTTGCTTGCAGGCCACGGGGTTAGCAGAATTAAAAACACCACAAGTCAGGCTTGCGCGATGCGATTGAGAATACCACTTTCTCCGCTGACGGCTAGCATAAAGCATGCAAAAAGAGGCGCGGATTCCGCGAAACACTGGTTTTTAGTGCGTCAGATCTCTATAATCTCGCGCAACCTATTTCCCCCTCGAACACTTTTTAAGCCGTAGATAAACAGGCTGGGACACTTCACATGAGCGAAAAATACGTCGTCACCTGGGACATGTTGCAGATCCATGCACGTAAACTGGCAAGCCGCCTGATGCCTTCTGAACAATGGAAAGGCATTATTGCCGTTAGCCGTGGTGGTCTGGTGCCGGGCGCATTGCTGGCGCGTGAATTGGGTATTCGTCATGTCGATACCGTATGCATCTCCAGCTACGATCACGACAACCAGCGCGAACTGAAAGTGCTGAAGCGTGCCGAAGGCGACGGTGAAGGTTTCATCGTAATCGATGACCTGGTTGACACCGGTGGGACCGCCGTTGCGATCCGCGAAATGTATCCTAAAGCGCATTTCGTCACTATCTTCGCTAAGCCGGCTGGTCGCCCGCTGGTGAATGATTATGTTGTTGATATCCCTCAGGATACCTGGATTGAGCAGCCGTGGGATATGGGCGTGGTGTTCGTCCCGCCGATCTCAGGTCGCTAATCTAAAAAGTTTTCAACGCCTGGCATTTGCCGGGCGTTGTTCTTTTTGTGCTGTGTCAGGTTACACTATGCCTTAGTGAGTACTCATGGAGGCTGCAATCATGTCACAGGCTAACCTCAGCGAAGTCCTGTTTAAACCCCGCTTCAAACACCCTGAAACGTCAACACTGGTTCGTCGTTTTAATCACGGCGCGCAGCCGTCCGTACAATCTGCCCTGGATGGCAAAACCATTCCGCACTGGTATCGCATGGTGAATCGCCTGATGTGGATCTGGCGCGGCGTCGACCCGCGTGAAATCCTTGAGGTGCAGGCACGTATCGTGATGAGCGAAGCCGAGCGTACAGATAAAGAACTCTACGATACGGTTATCGGCTATCGCGGTGGGAACTGGATCTATGAGTGGGCGAAGCAGGCGATGGACTGGCAACAGAAAGCGTCTATGGAAGAGGATCCGCAAGTGAGCGGACGTCACTGGCTGCATGCGTCTACGTTGTACAACATTGCCGCTTACCCACACCTGAAAGGCGATGAGCTGGCAGAGCAGGCACAGGCTTTAGCCAATCGCGCCTATGAAGAGGCCGCACAGCGATTGCCGGGCACGCTGCGTGAGATGGAGTTTGCTGTTACCGGCGGTGCGCCGATCACCGGTTTCTTACATATGCCAAAAGGCGACGGTCCGTTCCCGACGGTGCTGATGTGCGGTGGCCTCGATTCCATGCAAACGGATTATTACAGTCTGTATGAGCGCTACTTTGCCCCGCGCGGTATTGCCATGCTGACGCTGGATATGCCGTCGGTCGGGTTCTCGTCAAAATGGAAACTGACTCAGGATTCCAGCCTGCTGCATCAGCATGTATTAAAAGCGCTGCCTAATGTTCCCTGGGTGGATCACACCCGCGTGGCGGCCTTCGGTTTCCGCTTTGGCGCTAACGTAGCGGTACGTCTGGCGTATCTGGAATCATCGCGTCTGAAGGCGGTGGCCTGTCTGGGGCCAGTGGTTCATGCGCTGCTTAGCGACCCGCAGCGTCAGGCGAGCGTCCCGGAAATGTACCTTGATGTACTGGCTAGCCGCCTGGGGATGCATGACGCCTCCGATGAAGCGCTGCGCGTTGAGCTAAATCGCTATTCATTAAAAGTGCAGGGCCTGCTGGGGCGACGCTGCCCGACGCCAATGCTTTCGGGCTTCTGGAAGAACGATCCGTTTAGCCCGGAAGAGGAGTCGCGTTTAATCACATCTTCATCTTCAGACGGTAAGCTACTGGAGATCCCCTTCAACCCGGTGTATCGCAATTTTGACAAAGGGCTGCAGGAAATAACCGGTTGGATCAATCAGAGATTGTGTTAAAAGTTTGCTAAATTTTATCGATTTGGTAAAACAGGTGCTTCACCTAAGGAGATCGTAATGACGTTACCGAGTGGGCATCCGAAAAGTAGATTGATCAAGAAATTCACCGCGCTTGGCCCGTATATCCGGGAAGGGCAGTGCGAAGATAATCGATTTTTTTTCGATTGTCTGGCTGTTTGCGTCAACGTGAAACCCGCCCCTGAGAAACGCGAGTTCTGGGGCTGGTGGATGGAACTGGAGGCGCAGGAAAAACGCTTCACGTACAGCTATCAGTTTGGTTTGTTTGATAAAGACGGTAACTGGACGGCGGTGCCGGTGAAAGAGACTGAAGTGGTAGAGCGACTGGAATACACCTTACGTGAATTCCATGAAAAATTACGTGGCTTGTTAACGACGCTGAATCTGGCGCTGGAACCTGCTGACGGCTTTAAGGATGAACCGGTTAAGTTAACGGCATAATGAACAGTGAAATGCCGGATGGCGGCGCAACCCAATCCGGCATTTTTTTATGCTATATCAAAACTGGTAGACCATACCGACAGCAACGATGTCATCATCGTTGATGCCCAGTTTATTATCGCTATCCAGCTGGTTGATTTTATAGTCAACAAACGCGGACATATTTTTGTTGAAATAATATGTTGCGCCCACGTCGATATAATTCACCAGGTCTTCATTGCCGACACCTTCAATATCTTTCCCTTTAGAAAGTACATAACCCAGTGACGGACGCAGACCAAAGTCAAACTGGTACTGAACAACCGCTTCGAAGTTCTGTGTTTTATTGGCGAAGCCGCCGGAAATTGGCGTCATATTGCGTGTTTCAGAATAGAACGTCGCAATATAAATATCGTTAGCATCATATTTTAAGCCGGTCGCCCAGGCTTCAGCTTTATCACCCGTACCACGAGTTTGCAGATTCTGCTGGTTGGTACGATCGGAGTTGGTATAAGCGCCGCTCACCGCGAAATCGCTGCCACCAAAGTCATAGGTAACGGAAGTACCAAAACCGTCGCCGTTCTGTTTTTTCACATCACGATCCTGGTTTTTACCCTGGTATTGCAGGGTCAGATCCAGGCCATCCACGACGCCGAAAAAGTCGGTGTTACGGTAAGTTGCCAGACCGCTGGCGCGTTTGGTCATAAAGTTATCGGTCTGTGCGGAGGAGTCACCACCGAATTCCGGGAACATATCAGTCCAGGCTTCCACGTCATACAGCGCGCCCAGGTTACGACCATAATCAAACGAGCCAAAATCTTTTAATTTCACACCGGCGAAGGCCAGACGTGTTTTTTGTTGGTTAGAGTCGCTTTCAGCTTTATTGCCGGCAAACTCTGCTTCCCAACGACCATAACCGGTTAGTTGATCGTTAATTTGCGTTTCGCCTTTAAAACCTAAACGGATATAGCTTTGGTCACCATCTTTGCTGTCATAATCCGTCATGTAATGCATGGCTTTTACTTTGCCGTACAAGTCTAGCTTATTACCATTCTTGTTATACACTTCCGCCGCCTGTACGGATGCCGACGCAACAATTCCCATCACCACTAATGCCAGAGTGCTCTTTTTCATTTTCATTCCTGATTAAAAGTACGCGCTAATATTCACTGGGTGTGATCCCCGTTAAAAGACAGGAGGGTTTTTAACGTCTGGCAATGAACGTTTTATGACAAAGTAAGAATATTTTTAAAAAAGGATGTTTTTATGTTTCTGTAATAAATGCGTCAAAATCTGCCGCTACGCTTGCTGATCCTGCGCAATAAAATTTCATGCTTTGTGCGCTGGTTGTTGGCAACCGGGGCCAGTCCTGCTAAAACGTTCGTTTGATATCATTTTCCCCAATTTTGAATGGCAGAGAATCATGAGTGACAGCCAGACGCTGGTGGTAAAATTTGGCACCAGTGTGTTAACGGGCGGATCCCGCCGCCTGAACCGCGCCCACATCGTAGAACTGGTTCGCCAGTGCGCGCAGCTCCATGCCGCAGGGCATCGTATTGTTATCGTTACCTCTGGTGCGATTGCCGCCGGACGTGAGCATCTTGGTTACCCGGAGCTCCCGGCAACGATAGCTTCGAAACAGCTGTTGGCGGCGGTCGGGCAGAGCCGACTGATTCAACTGTGGGAACAGCTGTTCTCGATCTACGGTATTCATATCGGGCAGATGCTGCTGACGCGTGCAGATATGGAAGACAGAGAGCGCTTCCTCAATGCCCGCGATACGCTCCGCGCGCTGCTGGATAACAACATTGTTCCTGTCATTAATGAGAATGACGCCGTAGCGACCGCTGAGATTAAAGTCGGCGATAACGACAACCTCTCCGCGCTGGCGGCAATTCTGGCTGGAGCCGATAAGCTGCTGCTGTTGACCGATCAGCAGGGGCTGTTCACCGCCGATCCACGCACCAACCCACAGGCTGAGCTGATTAAAGACGTACACGGCATTGATGATGCGTTGCGCGCCATTGCCGGGGATAGCGTCTCAGGTCTGGGAACCGGCGGCATGGGCACAAAACTGCAGGCCGCCGATGTCGCGTGCCGCGCCGGGATTGACACCATTATTGCCGCAGGCAGCAAGCCGGGCGTGATTGGCGACGTGATGGAAGGCGTTTCCGTTGGGACGCGTTTTCATGCTCAGGCCTCTCCGCTGGAGAACCGTAAACGCTGGATCTTTGGCGCGCCGCCTGCCGGGGAGATTACCGTCGATGAGGGCGCGACCGCAGCAATTCTGGAACGCGGCAGCTCATTACTGCCAAAAGGCATTAAAAGCGTGACAGGTAACTTTTCTCGTGGTGAAGTGATCCGCATCTGCAATCTCGAAGGGCGCGATATTGCCCACGGCGTCACCCGCTATAACAGCGATGCGCTGCGCCGTATTGCCGGACATCACTCACAACAGATCGACACCATCCTGGGCTACGAATACGGTCCGGTTGCTGTCCATCGCGATGACATGATCACCCGTTAAGGAACAGGCATATGCTGGAACAAATGGGCATTGCTGCCAAAGCCGCGTCATACAAGCTGGCGCTGCTCTCCAGTCGCGAAAAAAATCGCGTACTGGAAACCATTGCTGATGAGCTGGAAGCGCAAACGGAAAGCATCCTCAGCGCGAACATACAAGATGTTGAGCAGGCGCGAGCCAACGGCCTGAGCGAAGCGATGCTCGACCGCCTGGCGCTGACGCCGGCACGTCTGAAAGCGATTGCTGACGATGTGCGCCAGGTCTGTAATCTTGCCGACCCGGTAGGGCAGGTGATTGACGGCGGCCTGCTGGATAGCGGTCTGCGTCTGGAGCGTCGTCGCGTCCCGCTGGGCGTGATTGGCGTGATTTATGAAGCGCGTCCAAACGTCACCGTTGACGTTGCCTCCCTGTGCCTGAAAACCGGCAATGCGGTGATTCTGCGCGGTGGGAAAGAGACCTACCGGACCAACGCCGCGACCGTGGCTGTTATCCAAAAGGCGCTGGAAGCCTGCGGTTTACCCGCGGCTGCCGTACAGTCAATTGATAACCCGGACCGCGCGTTGGTCGCTGAAATGCTGCGAATGGATAAGTACATCGATATGCTGATCCCTCGCGGTGGCGCGGGTCTGCATAAGCTGTGCCGTGAGCAGTCGACTATCCCGGTCATCACCGGTGGCATTGGCGTATGCCATATTTATGTTGATGATACCGCGGAGATCGACCCGGCCCTGAAGATTATCGTTAACGCCAAAACCCAGCGTCCAAGCACCTGTAACACCGTAGAAACTCTGCTGGTGCATCAGGATATTGCTGAGCATTTTCTGCCTGCGTTAAGCCAAAAGATGGCGGATAGCGGTGTTACGCTGCACGGTGATGAAATCGTGATGCAGGTACTGCATGGCCCTGCCAAACTGGTGTCACTGAAACCGGAAGAGCTGGATAACGAGTTTCTGTCTCTGGATCTGAATGTTGTGGTGGTCGAAAATATGGATGGCGCTATCGCCCATATTCGCGAACACGGCACCCAGCACTCGGACGCCATACTGACGCGCACGCTCAGCAACGCCAACCGTTTCGTGAATGAAGTGGACTCTTCTGCCGTGTATGTAAACGCCTCTACTCGTTTTACCGATGGCGGCCAGTTCGGACTGGGTGCGGAAGTGGCGGTGAGCACGCAAAAACTGCACGCACGTGGCCCAATGGGACTGGAAGCACTGACCACATATAAGTGGATTGGCTTCGGTGACGACACGGTTCGTGCATAATTGAAACTGGGTGATGCAATAATAGCCATCTGATTTAAAAGGCTATTAAGGCATCACCCAGTTAATTCTAACCTTCATCCCGCTGCCGTATTTTTTATCCTGTGTTTTTAACATCATCCGCACCAGTCTGGTTCTGACCTATGCATTCTCTGGCGCCAGAAAGGCGGCGTATCACAGAATTTTCCCTGCCTGCATGAATTTTCCTGGTCTTCGTTTCACGTATTGTTCCTATGGCCCGATCTATTAGAATCAATCTCATTTTTATGAGGAGTTGTTGCGTGAAATCGGATATTCACAAACTTAGCATTCCTGTTGTGCCGCTTGGCAACCCGTTTCCTCCCCGTCATTGTTCGCTGTGCCCAAAGGGAGCGGCGATTGATCGTAATAATCAATACAAATTAATAGACAAAAGAAGGCGGTTTAAAGCTGGGGAGATACTCGCCCGACAGGATGAAACCGCGGATATGCTTTTTGTTATCCATGAGGGGTACTGCAAGTCCAGCGTGGAATGTGGCGATAACGTTTTTATCAGCCGCTTTTATGTTCCGGGAGATATCATGGCGCTGGATGCTGTCGAAGGGGGGAAGTACCTGACAACGATTAAGGCGGCAACGGCTGCGGAGGTTTGCCACATTGATATTGCGCGGTTGTTCAAGGTAGCAGATAAGGAGCCTTCGGTTGCTGCCGCAGTCATCAAGTTTCTCTGCAGGGACAATGGATTCATTGTTGAAAAACTGCGGCGCTATGCGAATAAACATGCTGAGGCTAGGATCGCGGCTTTCCTGGTGGAATTTTACGAGATGCATTTGCGCATCGGCAGGCCAGAAACGACGCTTCGCTTGCCATTTTCTCGGGACGAAATTGCCAGTTATCTCGATCTTAAAATTGAAACCGTTAGCCGCTCATTAAAATCACTTGAACAGCAGAATCTGATTACCTTACATAGGGTACGTACCGTAACAATTAATAGTTATCTTGGTTTAAAACGTTTTATCTAATTTTCTATTTAACGATAATCATTATCTCTCCTGATAAGCCAGGAATATTCATTTTATATGGAAAATTCCTGGTTTTAATTTTGTCAAATAATTATCAATTAGAATGTAGTTTCTGTAGGTGAATGATTTTTTTATAAGAATATTCCCGCGGAAATGGATATATCATGAGAATTTTCTTGCGGCGTTAAAAATTTAGCATAATTGCAACAAATAATAAGCATTATAGAGAAACTATGGAGGTGTTAATTATCTTTATGTTTTGTAAGGGTTTTGCTCTCGTGATATTTGTATGATCTTTTTGATATTTATCAAAAACATAAAAAAGATGAATTGTTTGATTTGCCTTATTTATTTGGGTGATAGTTCTGATTCACGGTGTTATTTAAGTAAATTAAACTTAGGAAACTTCTTAGATTATCGTTTTAGTGGGAAAATTCTTAGTCTTTTTGTAATTTTTGCGTTTCAGGGTTTGTTGAGATGTTACTTAATTCAAATGATAATTTTTGGGCGCGGCAATTCTGGCTCGCAATTAATGGAACCGCTGGAGTGACTTAATAATAAGACTCGGTGGTGAGTATGTTCTTAGGAGAAGACAAAAATGAAAAAATTATTATTAGTGACCTCTCTGGCGTCTGTATTTGTTGCGGCAAATGCAATGGCAGATGTCACTGCTTCTGCAACGGCCTCGTGGGACGCGACGGCAACAAAAGATACCACCAGCATGTTGGTCGTCACTCCGTTGAACTCTTTGACTTTCCAGTATGCGGAAGGTCTTAATGGCTTCAACTCCCAGGATGGCGCGTTTGATGTGACTATTCAGGGCCAGGAAACGGCAACTGATTTTGAACTGACCGCTCAGATTATTAGCAATACTCTGACCAACGCCAGTGGCGATGCGTCTACCCTGAACGTAGGGGTGGCATGGAATGGCACCGCGTTGACTAATTCATCAGATACTGTCCTGGTAAATTCCAGCTCGACTTCTGGTCTTGAAAGCCTGATGGCTGATGGCGCTTACAACGGTGCTGATCGCGTCAGCGATCAATCTAACTTCAAATTCACCATTGCGTCTGCGACTTCTGATGGTAGCACGCCGGTAACGGATTACTCTGCACTGCCAGACGGCTATTGGACTGGTGATGTAAAAGTACAGTTCAATGCAACCTGGACGACTCCGTCCGCCTAATAAATAAAGGTTCGGGAGGAGAAATTCTCCCGAATTTATCAGGAATGGTGTCATGAATAAATATTTACCGGCAGCAATGTTGGTAGGGTTGGTAATCTCTTTTTCCAGCTGGGCAATTAACGTCGGTGATATCACGTCGATAATGACTTCTACTGAGAGTTCATTATCGAAAGAAATCACTAATACGACAGATTCGGCTCGTTATGTCAGCGTATCGGTAAAACAACTGTCATCACCTTTAGCGGGCGGAGTCGAAATAAAACCCGTTAATTCCGGGGAATTACTCTCTACGCCTGCCAATCTAATTCTGCCTGGTCAGGCAAAGGATGTTTTTCGCTTCTTTTATAAAGGGCCAGTTGATGATGTCGAGCGTTATTATCGTCTGCAATGGATAGATGAGCCGGTCACCGAGAGCGCGGAAACCCGGGCCAATAAATTGGCTGTTGCGACAGCGTCAGCAGAAATTGGCACGATTTTGGTCGTTGCGCCGCGAAAAGAGCGTTTTGAATATAACCGTAATGGTGATGTTATTAGCAATACTGGCAATGTTTCATTTCGAGTAATCGCCTATGGAGCTTGCAAAGATAATGCTCGCGATCAGGGACGGGGCTGTCGTGAACGTTATTACATTATGCCAGGTACAAAAATAAAACTGCAGTTCACCGACATTAGTAATAGCCGCTCACGCATCGGTATCTGGCACGGTAAGCAGTTTATTACAGTGAAGTGATGGTCAATAGCAGCCATCTGTACGGGATAAATAAAAATACCGGATTGTAAGGATGCATATGACAACAACATATATTGTTGGCGGTAGCATTTGTCTTTTTCTTGCGCTGACACCAGGAACTTCACATGCAGCCCCAGTAAAAGTGGGTAATTACGTTATTCCCAGTGCTTTCGCCCGTTCACTGGAGCAGGGAATGACGGTGCCGGTATATATACGTTACAACGAGACTGATGAGAAAAGTCAGCAAAAAATTGCCGATGCGGTGATTTCGCTTGTTGATGGCAATATTACAGTTAAAGCACTGACTCTTGCTGAATTGCCCAATAATGCTGTGTTATCCGAGAAAACCCGTGCGTTAGTGGAAAAAATCCGTGATGTAAAGTTTCACGATAATACGAATATTGAACTGTCAGATGATGCTCGACTGCAACTTAATGTCTCATCATTTCACCTGGAGATGATTGTCAGCAAAGATGCGTTAACTGAAGCGATTGTCGCGCGCAGTAGCTTGCTTGGACCTTCCAGCGTTGAAACTCTGTCTAACGTCCTGAACTACAACTTTGGTACCTACTACAACGATTACCGAAATGGCAGCAGTACCCGCAGCTATCTGACGATGGACAATACAATATCGCTGCGGGAGCACCACATTAATGTTAACGGTTCGTTTTACGGCATCGGTGACAGTAATGGTACCAGTAAACTTTATCGTGCGATGTATGAGCGCGATTATGAAGGGTATCGACTGGCGCTGGGGATGCTTGATACATGGAATGTCCAGTCTATTGCCAGCCTGAATGCGCTGAATGGTGGGAAAATTTACGGTGTGAGCTACGGGAACAAAGGAAGTACGGTTGTTGAGAATACCGCGCTTTCACTCACGCCGATTACCGTATTTTTGCCAGCCGCTGGTGAGGTTCATGTCTTCCGCGATGGACGTTTACTCAGCGTGCAGAACTTTAATATGGGCAGCTATGAAATTGATACCAGTCGCTTTCCGTATGGTGTTTACGACGTCACGGTAGATATCGTGGTCAATGGGCGGACAATTAATAGTCGTGTCAGCCGGGTTAATAAGATCTTTGCTCGCCAACAAGCTGCTGGAGTTGATCAGCTCTCATGGCAGTTTTTTGGTGGTTCGCTGGATTATGATCGGGTGAGCTATAAGCGTAACCACTATCAGGATTTGGGTAATGAGCAGACCTGGATTGCTGGGGGGGCCGCATCGGTGACGCTGGCGATATTGTCGGGGCTGGGCCTGAAATCAACGATCTACGGTTTTGACAACAATGCGGTTAATGAAACGGATGTCACGCTGAATGTGAATGAATACGTCAGTATTGGCAATCAGATGTTGGTAGCGAACGATTCATCATGGCGAAACATCAGTAACATCAATCTCAATGTCCCTGAAGGATATGGTTCCCTTTGGGCATCTCGTGAAGACAGTAAAATTGGCGATCGCTTGCCCATGCAGGAACGTGATAACTATTCCATTGGCGGAACTCTTAACCTTGGAAAGTTTATTCCTCATGGCGGCTCGCTCACCGTGAGCCAGACGGAGAATCGTTACTCAGGCAATAAATACCGTAATCTGGATTACAACACGACCCTTTATTCAGGCAGGTATGCCACGGTTGGGTTGCGTGCAGGTATTCAGCGTTATTACTACAACAACCGAAATGACGATGGGCGACAGGAACGTTATGTCAGCCTGGACTTATCGTTGCCGTTGGCGACCTGGTTGAGCATGGGCGTCTCCCGAGATCGCTATGGTAGTACCCAGGGTAATATCAGTGCACGAAAACAGTATGCTGAAGGGCCGATTAAATCGGTCGGATTATCGGCATCAACGCGTCTGAGCGGCGAACAGTATTATGACAATAATTATTCGGTAAACGGCAATTTGAGTTATGACACGAAATATAACGCCGGCACCGTATCGGTAACGCGTTCTGCTGACAACTCCACCAATATGAACTTCTCTTCCCAAGGTTCTCTGGCGTGGGCTGGTAAAGACTTCGGTCTGAGTAAAGAGAGGCAGCGTTCTGGCGTTATCGTAAAAACAGATTTGACCGGCGAGGGGAAACTGGCTGCGAAGATTAATAACCGCAATTATCTTCTCAGCGGTAAATCAAATTTCATTGCACTGCCGCCCTATGCTCAGTACAAGCTGGAAATCCTCAATGATAAAAATTCTGAGGACAGCTTCGATATTGTTTCAGGACGCAAACAGGAGTTGACGCTATATCCGGGTAACGTGGGTGTTATCAACCCTGAAGTGAAAAGCATGGTCACCGTATTCGGTCGCATTCGTTATCCCGATGGACAATTGGCTGCAAATACCGATATCCATAACCACATCGGTAAAACGCGTACGGATGAAAAGGGTGAGTTTGCTATCGATATCGATAAAAAGTATCCGGTTATTACGTTAATTTCTGCCAACGGCAGGGTATGTGAAGCCGATCTGGATCTGGAAAAAGCACGCGGTGCAGCGTGGGTTGGTGATGTGAAATGTGCAACGCAAACCACGATGGCACAGAGGTAATAAAATGAAAGTATTGATTAAATTAGCTACTGTAATCTGTGCCGTAGGGAGTTTTTCACCTGTGCCTGCGTTGGCGTTGAATGCAATCTCTTCGGGATCAGTCAGTAATAACTATTTGTTTATCGAAAATGCCATTGATAGTGAATACTTTATTACCCCATCGGCACTTGATCCGCGTTTCAGCGGGTCAAATACGTGGATAAAATACGGTACCTCTCAGGTCAGTCTCGGGTATTTAGGTTTTGTCGGCTGGACTGCGCCTGGATATTATTATCAGGACATGTGGATTGATAACTCCCCGATTAACGGGCCTTTCCGGGGAATCCGTTGTTATAGTGGCAATCAATGCCCATCAACCGGGTTTATTGCCGGATTGGGCGCTGACAAAAACGGTTTTTATCATGCGCAGGTCGGCTCTGTCGCAGGCGTTATTGGTGGCGCCTACGGATTCGCTTCCCTGACCGATACTGCTTATGAGTACTTCCGCAATGTGCCAACCGGTAGCAGCGAAACCTATGTGTTCAACCGCTGTTATACTTCTGTAAATTATGATTATTCTTCCGGGCAACGGTGCAAAGACCAATCGACAGGATCATGGAATTACGTCAATTACACGTTAACTAAACGCGGTCATCTGTCACTTGTCTCGACTAACGCATTTCAGGAGCTTTGGGTTGCCAGCGATGGTACGCCGAGCATCACCAAAGACTCTGGTTATTGTGAACTTGGCGTGGTGGGCGGTACTGACGGTGTGATTTGCAAAATGGTGAGCTATAACTTGCAACAAACGGCCAATCTGACCGCCTCCTTGACGTTTCGCGCTTTTGTCGACACGGCGATGCTTGGTTTTACGCCCGGAGCGGCCACCGTGAAATACTCCGGGAATGGTGCAAACTGGTATAACTATGGTACTTCAACTGCTTATTACAACGTTTTTACGACATCTGGAGAATACATTTATATTTTTCTGTCAAAAGCATTTTTGAAGAAGCTTGTTGATTCAGGGATCAGCATTACCAACAGTCAGCCGTTTACCTTCGGTTTTTATAATGGCTTAACACCAGAGTCAGGACACTACCAGTTTACCCCTTCGCTACAGCTCAATATTGTGCCAAAGGAATATGGGATCAGTATTATCTCATCGGATAACAGCACCTCGGCAAGCGGCAGCGGCACAATTGGCGAGACTGCTCCGATTGAGATGGATTACACCGTGACGGTTTCGGGGCCTCGTCAGGCTGATAGCATTACCGCACAAGTTATTGGGGAAAGTACGACGATAAACAATGTGCCTTATTGCCTGTTCACCTCTACGCAAGGTGGGTTAGCTGTCCCAATTCCCGCCTTTCTTCAGTACAACAGTCAGTCGGGTGGCGTGGTACAGAAACGAAATAGCTGTAGTGAAGCGGCGATCAGCATGAGAGATGCGCAATGGCAACAGACGCCCTGGGACGCAAATAATACAGATGATGGAAGCTACTTTGCGACTGATTTAAAATTGCTTTTCCCAATGAATGATTCGCGTTCGATGTTGACCGTTTCCGGTGCGGATTGGGAAGGTGTTGTCAGTGCCAGCGGAGAGATAAAAGTGACGGCGAATTGGGTGGGCGTGACGCCATGAGCCACTGTCGTTTGGCGCTAAGATGGATATTGGTCTTGCTTTCCGGGCTAACGGTATTCTCCGCTCAGGCCGTCTACCTGGAGTCGACTATTTATGAGATGCCATCGGATAAATCATTTATCAGTAAACGAATCTATAACGATAGCCAGAAACAGAACGTGTACAGTATTAGCGCAGTTAAAATAGATAAACCGGGACCGGGAGGTGAAAACAGAAGTGCTATTGCCGAAGGCGAACTTTTGTTTACTCCGCTCAGTTTTTCACTGGCACCGCAGGCAAGTGAGTTTTTTAAGATTTTCTATCGTGGCCCGCAGGATGATAAAGAACGCTATTACCGAATACTGTTTCGTGAAATGCCGATAACGCTGTTTACCGAACGTAATCTAGGGAAAGGCGGACAGGCTCTCCCGGTGATCGCTATGGATACCATATTGGTCGTTCGTCCGAGGAAAATGAACCTAGCCTACACCATTGATGAGATAAACGGGACGTTGAAAAACACAGGGAATACTTTTTTCAAAATTATCGTACACCAGGGGTGTCACTCAACTGATGATGAAGCCACCATGCGTTATGTGTTACCGGGGGAAACCTGGCATAGTAGTGAGTTGAAAACAAAAAACCGGAAATTTATCGTAGCGTTACAGAAATATTTACCCGTGGGTCAGGGTTGCTCAAAAATTAATCATTAGAGGTGTTGGGTCTGAGCCAATATGCCCAGATTATATATTGGACCTATACTGTCACTAGCTTTATAAAACGTAGCATTAAGTTTAGAGTCGATGAAACAATATGTCGTGCATATTGCCGGAAATGTTTATGAATACAAGATCTACGACATCCTCTCTTAGTTTGTCGGTCAGCATAAACTACGGTAATATGTTATTCTGCTGGTCACTGTAGTTATATGTTTTGTAAGTTTTGTATTTATAGCTTTTTGTTTTGTAATGAAGTGAAAGTGAGTAAAGGGATTTGTACTGATTAAGAAATGGAGTTTTTTCTTTTTCAATTTTTAAATGGAACTTACGGTGTGATGAGAATACTCATATGGATAACTGTGATTATAAATTCTGAATTTACGTGATATGGCTTATGGATAAAGTTTTATCACGAATCGCCTTATGATTATTGGAGGTCGAAGGTGTTGTATATTCTCTCGTGAATAGAGCGAGGGACCTGCTATGCCATAAATTCAAGTTGGTGATAACTATGAATACGAAAAAAATTTTTCTGCTCAGTTATGATACTTTCCTTTTTTCAGGAATAAAAGCATGGTTACCAAATCTGGTATTGATCGATGCACGGACATTTATTTCTGGCACGCAGTCAGTTATGTCACAATATCCGTCCTGCTTGCTGGTGATCGATAACCGGTTGCCATTATTATTGGTCAAAAAATGGCTTCAGAGAAACAGTACACAGTTCATCAACATACACTGTATTGTTCTGCGGATGTGCGAAACCCTGCCAGTTAATCGGGGATATGAAGAATATTCCTTTATCAATGGGGGGGAATTGTCGGAGCAGTTGATCGCTCAATTAAAAGAGAGTTTATTGGCACCTAACAAAGTTGTGGAAGTCAATAAAGATTCACCGATATTTACTTTTAACTTGACTGAATTTGAAGAAGAAATGCTGTATTCATCATTCACAAAAGAAAAACTGCATGATTTCTGTATTGCTAATTCGCTAACAATTAAGTCAGTGTATCGATATCGGGATAAAATTACTGCTCGCCTCGGCTTTTCCAATTTTAATGAAACTGTTATCTTTTTAACCCGAAATAATTTATTAAATGAAGGTTCTATAATCAATAATAATGTGAATGGGGATGCGGTTTACACTGACGCATATGATGTTTCGGATACTAGTAGACTGAGTATGGCAATAAGGAATGAGGAGATCATTCCTTATTTTCAGCCCATCGTGAATATCAGGGGCGACGTTTGTGGAGTTGAGGTATTGGCTCGTTGGCCACAGGGACATAACTATGCTATTTCTCAGCGAGAGTTTATTCCATTGGCTGAAAAAAGTGGTTTAATCAATGAGTTAACTAGCTATTTAATGACCGCTGTTGCGCGCAATCTGGTCTCTGGAGGCGCGAGTATTAATAAAACTCTGTTCGTTTCTTTTAATGTCAGTCCGTCAGGTTTAAATAATCCTGTATTCTATTGGGAATGCCTTAATTTTATGGAGATAACGCAAGGTCTTCCGATAAAATTGATGATAGAGATAACAGAGAACCAGACGTTCACGATTACTCCTGCAATCAAAGAACTTATTCGCTCGTTGCGAAATAAAGGTGTTTTGTTCGCTTTGGATGATTTTGGTACTGGATACGCTAATCTCTGCTATCTCAATGAGTTAGACCTGGATGTAATCAAAATTGATAAAAGCTTCATTAAGGAAATTAAAGAGGTTGATCAATATATCCCTATGCTCGAGTCAATTACTCACCTTTCAGGACTTCTGGGGTTACGTACGGTGGCAGAGGGGGTTGAAAATGACTATCAGCAACAATGGCTGGGAAAAAATAATGTTGACTATCTGCAGGGGTATCAGTTTCTACCGCCAGTGACATTTAATGATTTTATCCGGTATTACCAGCAGTCAGTAGATTTGTTTGAATCAGCGTCGGATTCACCTTTATCTACGTAATTCCTTTTTGACACGGTTATTACATATGAAGGGTAAAACCTTTAAACGAGTATGTGCTCTGAGCTGACATGGCCTGCAGCATGATTTTTTCCTGAACACCAGGGGCAGACGCCTCTGGTATGGGCGTCTTTGCATCGCTGCCTGTCTGTCTGATTAAGTAAAAAGTCCTATAGTGAGGTGTGCACCGTTTGTTTATGTATCTTAAACGGGGTATTTATAGTGATATCAGCGTTAATCAAACAGGTACTGAGGTTTGCCCGTAGCCATGCGTCCTTTCCTGACAAAATTAAGAGTCTGGCTTCCACCACCTCTCATCCTGTTATTATTCCTCATCGCGGATGCGTTGACGGCGATACCGCGTTTCACATTTTGCGCGGTGACTATCGTGATAAGTGCATTGTTGGCTAGCGTCAGTCTGGCGATGATACTGCATACCGCGTGGCAGATGCGGAAGAAACGTACGACGCTAAACCCACTGCATGCAGAGAAATCGACCACGCTTGTTACTGACGGATGTTACGCCTGGAGCCGCAATCCAATCTATCTTGGAATGAGTGGACTTCAGTTAGCTTTTGCTCTTTACGTCGGTAGCTTGATTGGAATATTGGCTGCACCGCTGTTTATGCTGGTGGTTGCCAGATTACATATTGATTTTGAAGAGGAACAACTACGAAAACATTTCGGGCCGGAATGGATACGCTATGAGCAGCGTGTTCGCCGCTGGTTATAGAATTCCCTTGCCGCGTACCAGGAAGCCTGTGACGACACGATTTGTGCGTAATTGAATGCGGATGATGCAAAAATAGGCGTTTGATTCGCAAGGCCATTGACGCACAGTCCGGTTAGTTTTAACCTTCTACCCCGTGTTCACATTCATGGGCACGTCCTTATCAGGGCCGATATAGCTCAGTTGGTAGAGCAGCGCATTCGTAATGCGAAGGTCGTAGGTTCGACTCCTATTATCGGCACCATTTCAAACTCTTCCCAAGTCTACCGAAATCAACTAAAAGCCCGTATACTGCGGTTTCTGGCCCGTATCTTATCTCCTGTTATCAACTGGACTCAACCGAAATCAAGTCGCAGTTGGGGGCATAAGTGGGGGCATTCTGTGTTCGGTCCAGGGAGATGCCCCCAATGAAGCTTAATGCACGACAGGTAGATGCTGCTAAACCCAGAGAGAAAGCCTACAAGCTAGCAGATGGTGCAGGCTTGTATCTTGAAGTTGTTCCTTCTGGTTCTCGATACTGGCGGATGAAATATCGCTTCAATGGAAAAGAGAAACGTATAGCTTTTGGTGTCTATCCGGCAGTGTCCCTTGCACAAGCGAGGGCACTACGTGATGAAGCCAAGAAAAAGCTGGCCGAAGGTATCGATCCATCGTTTGCCAAGAAAGAAGAAAAGTTGGTTCGTGATGTGCAGCTCAACAATACGTTTCAGGCTGTGGCACTTGAATGGCACGGAACGAAGGTGAGCCGGTGGTCAGAAGGTTATGCCTCCGACATTATCGAAGCCTTCAATAAAGATATTTTCCCTTATATTGGCCAACTGCCGGTGAATGACATCAAGCCTTTGGTTCTGCTGAATGTGCTACGTCGAATGGAAAGCCGTGGCGCGACAGAGAAGGCCAAGAAGGTTCGCCAGCGCTGCAGTGAAGTCTTTCGTTACGCCATCGTTACCGGTCGTGCGGAATACAATCCTGCAGCGGATCTTACCAGTGCAATGTCAGGGCATGAATCGAAGCATTATCCCTTCCTTACTGTTGAGGAGTTACCAGAATTCTTTAAAGCTCTCGCAGGCTACACAGGAAGCCCGTTAGTTGTTCTTGCCGCTCGTCTGCTGATCCTTACAGGAGTTCGTACTGGCGAGCTCCGAGGTGCTTTCTGGAGTGAATTTGATCTTGAGAAAGCGGTATGGGAAATCCCTACAGAGCGTATGAAGATGAAACGGCCTCACCTTGTCCCCCTTTCTACCCAAGCGCTGGAAATCGTACAGCAGCTCAAAGTGATGTCTGGGCAATATCCTCTGGTGTTTCCTGGGAGGAATGATCCCCGCAAAACGATGAGCGAAGCGAGTATAAATCAGGTGTTCAAGCGGATTGGATATACGGGGAAGGTAACAGGGCATGGTTTTCGCCACACGATGAGTACGATTTTGCATGAGAAAGGGTTCAATACAGCGTGGATTGAAACCCAGCTGGCTCACGTTGATAAGAATGCGATTCGTGGCACGTATAACCATGCACAGTATCTGGAGGGACGGAGAGATATGATGCAATGGTACGCAGATTACATCGATAATATTAGTAAATTTAAACTAATCATAGGATTATAAATTTACCTACGTACTAACTGCTTATTCGTTCGATAGAGTGAAAATATAAGTAGAGCTCCTCATGTGGCATAAAATCAGTATGTAGTAAGATCTCTACAAGCTAGTGGTGTATTTTGTCGGGACGCTTACATTTATAATGCATGTACAATTCGCTATTATTTTTCTGTAATAAAGCAATAGCGAATTGAATTATTCAACTGCATTACGTTTTGTTTTTCGCCGATTGAATGAAATATACCCAAGAGTGGTTTCTTTTATTTTTATAATTTCTTATTATTTCTCTTGCCCCATAATAAATTCCGAATGGATTTACGACGGAAGGGAGTGGAAGGTTGCTTAATACTGCTTCCATGCTGGATTTTGTAATGTTAGGTTTAATTTGCAAAGCCAAATCCCATAAGGCTGAATCTAAATCTAAATTAAGTTCTAAATCGATATTTTTGTCATTCATTTCAATGGAGAAATATTTTTTCCTAAACGCCTTTATATATTTGTCTTCTCTTAATTCCAGAATTTGATCCCAAGTTAGTTCTTCAAAGTTTGGGATAATTAGATCAGTTGTGAAAAGATTTTCTATATTGGATGTTTGTTGGGCTGAGTTAACCGCTGATGCAACTACCGGGGCAAAGTTAATATGAAGGCTTTTATATTTATTTTTTAATAGGAAATTAAACCCCAGATCGGAGCTAATATCTCCCCAAACTATTCTTGCTGCCTTATACTCCCTATCATGGTTATGGATCCCCATCTCTTTGTCTATGAGGGCTCGTCCCCATGAGAATTTAGAAATCATCTCACTTTGATGTTCTGAAACATAGTCCCTAGCTTCATCATTTAATTTTTCAGGGTTTTCGGATAAATCCCATAAATCGGTAAATAAATCTTGGAATTTTTTATTTTTAGAAAGATTTAGTTTCTGCTTGAGATCTTCTTCATCACTTGCAAAAGTTGAAATATATTCAGGTAGACTTGTAAATAAATCATGGGTTCCTATTGGACATCCGTACCTGTTGAATATTATTTTATCAAATAAAATAGCATATCTCTTATATATTCCTTGGATAGAAATATTTGAACGTTTAAAGTTTATAACATTAGAAAATGATGAGTAAACTTCCATTTTATGGTTTCCATATCGGTAAGGTTGATTGACCTGGTTTCCCTATAACGATTGCAACGCTTTGCTGAGCTCTTGTAACTGCAACGTAAAATGTTGCGGCGGCTGTACTTTCAAGATACTCATTTTTTTGAATAAAGGCCTCAATTCCTGAGGTCGGAATTATTAGGATTCTTTCAAAAGTTGAACCTTTAGATGCTTTGAAATTAATAAAATCGAAATTATAGACCTTACCGCTACTTTTTGAGTTTCTCAAGCATTGTGGTTTAAATGCTTTGATGTAATCTTCAACATCCTCCTTCATTACAAGAAAAACCCCATCATGATATGTAACAGTGTGATTTTCAGATTTTGTTTTAGGAAAACCCCATTCAGGTGAAAAAATAGTATCGGCGTAATCAGATATTAAATGATGGCATCTCCAGGTTGTAAAACGTTCAATTATCTTTATTATTCCTTTCTCTTCTCTTTCCAAAAACCAAGAAAGCATATTAGTATTTTGATATTTTTTATGCTTACTTCCTCTTGGATTGGTTGATAGAACAGCTTGCCGCATATCTCCAACCATTTTTAAATTGATAGCCGTTGCTAACAAAGAATCTAATATGTCTAAATCGTAGCCACTCAAATCCTGAACTTCATCAATAAGTATTTCATCATACATAGATTCAAGTCTAAAAATTAATGCCCCTTGGCTTGCATTAATCAGTTCTGCACTTAGTCGAGCTAGCTCACAAGCGTAAGCATGGTTGTTTTTATCTAAAAATCTGTTGATACCCTTTGCCATCATGTATGGCCTTCCATCAAAGTTAAATCCCAAAATTCTTTGTCCAGGGAATTTATAGGGGAGGAACGGTTTGGCAAAATGTCGGATTAAAAAGGTGTACCACCCAAGCACTTCAATATGTGAGCTGTTTCCTGCACAATGAGATAACCGATTGCGAATTTCATTTTGGTTGAATTGAGTAAATGTTAAAACTAATACTCTTTTTTGACCATCTATTCTCGCACAATGATCAATGATTCCTTGTGTTTTTCTTGAACCTGCTACAGCCAAGATTAACTCATTGTTCATAAATAAACCTTATCGCATTGACCTGCTCCCCGTTGATTAGTACACCCCGATGTTAGTAATGTCTTCATAAGCCACATGAGGACATCCCCATGAAGAAGCGTTTTTCCGACGAACAGATCATCAGTATTCTCCGCGAAGCCGAAGCTGGGGTACCCGCCCGTGAACTCTGCCGCAAGCATGCCATTTCCGATGCCACGTTTTACACCTGGCGTAAGAAGTATGGCAGTATGGAGGTGCCTGAAGTTAAGCGCCTGAAGTCGCTTGAGGAAGAGAACGCCAGACTCAAGAAGCTGCTTGCCGAAGCCATGCTGGATAAAGAGGCGCTTCAGGTGGCTCTTGGGCGAAAGTACTGACGACAGACCAGAAGCGGGAAGCCGTGATGTTGATGTGTGATGCGACCGGTCTGTCGCAACGTCGTGCCTGCAGGCTTACAGGTTTATCCCTGTCGACCTGCCGCTATGAGGCTCACCGTCCGGCTGCTGATGCGCATTTATCAGGGCGCATCACTGAGCTGGCACTGGAGCGCAGGCGTTTTGGCTACCGTCGTATTTGGCAGTTGCTGCGCCGTGAAGGGCTTCATGTTAATCATAAGCGCGTGTACCGGCTTTATCACCTCAGTGGCCTGGGCGTAAAACGCAGAAGACGTCGTAAAGGGCTGGCAACAGAACGTCTGCCGCTGCTCCGTCCGGCGGCGCCCAATCTGACCTGGTCGATGGATTTCGTCATGGACGCACTTTCCACCGGTCGCAGGATCAAGTGTCTTACCTGCGTCGATGATTTCACAAAGGAATGCCTGACGGTCACTGTTGCCTTTGGGATTTCAGGCGTTCAGGTCACGCGTATTCTGGACAGCATTGCACTGTTTCGAGGCTATCCGGCGACGATAAGAACTGACCAGGGGCCGGAGTTCACTTGCCGTGCACTGGATCAATGGGCCTTTGAGCATGGTGTTGAGTTGCGCTTAATCCAGCCGGGCAAGCCAACGCAGAACGGATATATTGAGAGCTTTAACGGACGATTTCGCGATGAATGTTTGAATGAGCACTGGTTCAGCGATATCGTTCATGCCAGGAAAATTATTAATGACTGGCGGCAGGATTATAACGAATGCCGCCCGCACTCCACGCTGAATTATCAGACACCGTCTGAATTTGCAGCGGGCTGGAGAAAGGGTCATTCTGAGAATGAAGATTCCGACGTTACTAACTGAGTGTTGTATCTAATCGTGGGGGCAGGTCA